>NZ_JAKSXX010000067.1 GCF_022829385.1 Methylobacterium sp. J-070
CCTTGTGAAAGGCGGCGATCGACCGCTGTGGCGCCCCCCGAGACCGGGCACTGGCGAGGAAGAACTCTTCTTCAATGCCGAAGCGGTACTCGTTAGCCATCGCGGATCGCCCCCGGTGCCAGCCCTTTTCGGCCTAACCCTACCTCATCCGTTCCCGGAACCGGATCCCGGCCCCGCCGCCGTTCTCAGGGATGAACTCCAGGCCGGCAGCCTCGAAGGCGCGTCGCAAAGCTGCGATCGTCGGCCCATGAGCTGACAGCGTGCCTGGCGTCGCCTCAAGCCGCTTGATGGTCGGCAGCGATACACCGGAAGCCTCGGCCAGGTCCTTCTGCTCCCATCGAAGCAGTGCGCGCCCCGCGCGGACCATCTCGCTACTGAGCATCCATAGGCCTCAATTTGATACCTCAGAGATAAAAACGATACCTGGGGCATTGACAATGCTCTAAGGTTCGTATGATACTCCAGGCATCGAATACGAGCAAGGCTCAGCCGATGTCCTACCGCACCGTCTCCTGGACCCGCATCGACCGCGCCGGCCAGGACGCCCGCACCAAGATCCCCGCTGGCCTGATGAGCGCCCGCGCCCTGGTGCAGCTCGGCGCCCGCACCCGCCCCCTTGTCGTCGCCGGCCAGTACGACCGTGCCGCCATCATGACCGCCGCCTGCAAGGCCGCCATCGGCATTCAGGAGCGGTGCGGCGTCTCCCGCGCCGAGGCGATGTCGTCCGCC
The DNA here is from genome assembly GCF_022829385.1 of Methylobacterium sp. J-070. Lineage (GTDB taxonomy): Bacteria > Pseudomonadota > Alphaproteobacteria > Rhizobiales > Beijerinckiaceae > Methylobacterium. The sequence continues at coordinate 730 of NZ_JAKSXX010000067.1, forward strand.
CTCAAGGCCACCTGGCAGGTCGCCAAGGCCGCACACCGCGCCGCCGCACACTAAGGAGCCGCATCCATGCCTCAGGATCTTCGCTCCTACGCTGCTACCGGCACCCGCAATCGCCGTCGCTATGAGGAAATCGCTTGCGGCATTCACCGCGCGGCCTTCGCCCTGTCCGGCGACCGTTACGCCACGGTCGACGAAATGCGTCACATCATGTCGGACCCGCTCGCCTACTACGAGCAGATCGAGGACGCGTTCACCGCAGAGACCGGTCGCTACATCCGGTGCGGATGCGCCTTCATCGCCAGCACCGACAAGGTGGCCGAGGCCACCCATGAGCAACGTGCTCACGTTCACCCCGCGCCCGACACCGATCGCTCCGGAAGTCCCGGAGCCGCTAGCAGGGGCCGAACTTCGGGCGCAGATCGAGGCGGGCGTACAGGCCGCTCTCGACCTCGCGGACCACTACATCGCCGTGCTGAACGGCATGGACGGATGCCCAGATCTGGAGGACGGCGGGGACGCCGAGCCGTCCCTGGCGGCTCCCGAGAGCGCCACCGGCAGCCAAGTCGTCTACATGCGCGGGAACGATCAGGACCGGGAGGCTGAGGCGCCCGAGGCCGTGCTGCCGGAGGTGGCGGCCGAGCCGGTGCCCGAGGCCGAGATCCTGCCCTGGCGAGGCCGGGGCAACGTCATCGCTGCCCTGGGCGTGACGATCCTCGACATGGTTGGAGATCGTCGTCGTGAAACAAACTGCTGCTTGAATGCAAAAGCCTGTTTGTTAGTGGTCCGGTAGCGGCAATGGGGAACAGCGTGCTGACGAAGCGTAGCGGATGACGTATGCCGGAGGCATAGCGACCTGCCATTATGAAGCCATCCTTGATCCCGACTGCAGTCAATGATCCCAGTCGCCTGGAGGCTTTAGCGGCCTACGGTATCCTCGACACCCCAGCTGAGCTGGGGTTCGATGGCATCGTGCACTTGGCCTGCCGCCTGTGCGATGCGCCGGTCGCGCTGGTCAGCCTGGTTGCTGAAGATCGGCAGTGGTTCAAGGCTCGGATCGGTTTCTCACTTGGTGAAACCGATCTCAGCAGCTCTGTCTGCGCCCATGCGCTCGCACAGCCGGATGATCTGCTCGTCATCCCGGATCTGGCTATCGATCCGCGCACGGCTGATAACCCATTGGTCACGGGCGAGCCGTTTATCCGCTTCTACGGCGGTGCTCCGTTGCGCACTTCAACCGGCCTCGTGCTCGGCAGCTTGTGCATCATCGACAGCGTGCCTCGCCCGGCGGGCTTGACCGAGACTCAGGCTGAGGATTTGCGCGCCCTGGCCAAGCAGGTAATGAGCCAGCTAGAACTGCGCCGTGCGCTGAACAATCGGGATGCTATGCGAGCGGCCGAGGCGCAGGAATATCGTGCCCGCGAGGCGTTGCGCGATACCCAGGCAGCGGTGGCCAACGCCGCGGGCGACCTTGAGGCGACCCTCTATGCCGTGGTCGAAGGCGCAATGCGAGCGGTTCCCGCGGCCGAGGGCGGTGCGATCGAACTGCTCGTTGCAGGCGAGCTGGAGTACCGCTCGGTGCGTGGCACGCTGGCGGCACATCTAGGCCTGCGGGTGCCCTTAGCTGGCAGCGGCGCAGGCTACAGCGTCACCATGCGTGCGCCGTATTTGATGACCGATGCCAGCACCGATCCCCACGTCCAGCGCGATCTGATCGGCACGCTACAGCTCGGCTCGGCGGTATTTGCGCCGATCCTGCGTGGCGACGTTGTGCTCGGCGTCCTCAAGCTGCAATCCCACCGGCCGATCGCCTTCGATCAGCGCGACCTGGACCTGATTAGTCTGTTCGCCGGGGCTGCGACCGCTGGCTTGACTGAGGCCGCGAATAGGGCCGAGACGCGCGCTAAGGATGTGTACTGGCGAGGGTTGTTCGACCGACTGAGCGAGGGGTTTGTGGTCGGCGAGGTCGTACGTGACTTGCATGGTCGAGCCAACGACTGGCGATATGTCGAAGTTAATCCGGCCTGGGGCGAACTACTCGGCTTCGACGCCACATCCGTCGCTGGCCGGACGGTCCGCGAGGTGTTCCCCGACCTTGAGGATGCATGGGTCGATGAGTTCGTACAGGTCGTGGAAACCGGCCACGGTGCGAGCTTCACCCGGCAGATTAGCGCGATCCGTCGTTGGTACGAGGGTCGTGCGTTCAAGCTCGACGGCGACCGTTTCGGCGTAATCTTCCTCGAGGTTACGCAGCGTATCGAGGCAGAGAAACGCCGCACCGCATTGCTTACGCTCGGTGACCGGTTGCGTGATTTGGCGACCATCCCCGAGATGACTCACGCCGCAGCCGAGATCGTCGGCCGCACGCTTGGGGCGAGCCGTGCGGGGTTCGGGCGGATCGTCGGCGACGTCGAGGAGATCGAGATCGAGCTGGACTGGACTGCGCCAGGTGTCGGCAGCATTGCGGGGCGGCACGTGTTTGACGACTATGGCGACATCCGCTCGCATCTGCGCCGAGGCGATGCCCTGGTGATCGACGATGTGACCATGGATCCGCGCACACGGGATGACCCGGCCGCCATGCGAACGATCGGTATCGGCGCTTTGGTCAACATGCCGGTGCGTGACCGCGAGCGTACAGTCGCAGTGTTCATCGCTCACGACGATAAGGCACGGGTCTGGACCCCGGAAGAATTAGCGTTCCTGCGCAATGTCGCCGATCGTGTCGAGGTCAGCGTGGCCCGCGTGCGAGCGGAAGAGCTGCAGGGGGTGCTCAACAAGGAGCTAGCACACCGTCTGAAGAATACCCTGGCGATCGTGCAATCGATTGCCACGCAGACCCTCCGAGGGGTCACCGAGCGTCACCTAGTCGAAGCCTTCGAGCGAAGGGTACTGGCGCTATCGCGGGCCCACGACGTGCTGATGCAGAAAAGTTGGACGGCGGCGAAGATGCGCGCGGTGATGGAGGGCGTGCTGGTTATGCAAGCCGATCTCGATCGCTTCGCCCTCGACGGACCGGACCTGGACATCAACCCGCAGGCGGCACTCTCGCTATCACTGCTGCTGCACGAACTGGCGACCAATGCGCTCAAGTACGGCGCGTTGTCTGCCGACGCCGGTAAGGTCCGCATTGCGTGGCGCACTGAGGCGGGGCAGGCGGCCACCCTGGTGCTCGACTGGACCGAAAGCGGCGGCCCACCTGTCACCCCTCCGACCAATCGCGGCGGGTTTGGTTCGAAGTTGATCCGGATGGGGCTGGTGGGAACGCGGTCAGCGAACCTTCGTTACCACCCCGTGGGTTTGCAGGCTGAGTTCCGCGCCCCGCTCGCGGAAGTTCAGGTGCAGACTCACTAAGCCATCATGGGCCAGTCTCGTCCTCCACACCCGACTTATGTGCTCGTCGTCGAGGATGATCCCATCCTCATGATGGGGCTGGTCGAGTTCGTCGAAGATGCCGGTTGCGAAGCCATTGAGGCAACGACGGTTGTCGAGGCGATCCAGATCCTCGAAGCTCGCCTGGACATCCGCACGGTATTCACTGACCTCGACATGCGCGGCTCGACCGCTGGGATGCAACTAGCGCTGCTGATCCGCGAGCGCTGGCCACCGCTTGAGCTACTGATGATCTCCTCACAGCCATGGGATGCAGCGCAGATCCCAGCGCGCGGAGTAGTGCTTAGCAAGCCATTCGACCGGCGCAAGATTGTCGCCGCCATCCGGCGATTTGCTGTCTAAGCTAAGTTTCGGTTGGTCTCTGCCGCAGCTTCAATTGCGATCGCCAGGAGGGGGTTCTTCAGGCTTATATGATAGCCGATTGCGCAGGCATCCGGTTTCCAGACTTACGTCACGCGATGCCGAGCCTGATGTGATCGTCGAGGTGTAGGTACTGCGGGCTAAACTTGGCGACGGCACACAGGCCGGCCCAGTCACAGATCGCTAGTTGGCATGAGCGCGGGCCGATCAGATCCCCTTGGCGCATAGCCTGCATAGTCCGGTTCACATGGACGGAGGTCAGTCCAGCGCATCGGCGAGATCAGGCTGCCGCAGCGGCATCGGCATGGTGTGTTCCCGTGCGAGACCGACAGCTGCTAGGTGTAGGTACGGTTCGCAGATGAGGTGAGCCAGTCTCTGGCGGGCGTCGCGCCGGCCGAGGCTGGTGATCCAGGCACGGTCATCGTGGTTCTTCGCGATGAAGGTGCGTTTGGCATGCGCCAGCACCTCGTCGTCGGTCGGCTCGCCTACAAGAATGGTGCGGACTGTGCGAACGAGTACGCATGGTTCACCGCGACTCGACTTATACCTCTATCTCAAGGGTGTCGGCCTAAGATCGGTAGGCAGATTAGCTGTCTAGGCCCAGGCCATGGATCAGGCTGCCGATCGGGTCGAACCGGTCAGCGGATTTTGGAGCTGCCTCGGGTGCAAGGATCTGCTCAACCATTGCAGGCGCTCTCGGTGCGCTGCGAGTCAGGGAGGCTTGGTGCACGCGGATACGGCGTTGAGCCACCCTGTGCCGCCGCCCCTGAGCATCGCGCGCCTCCTGTCGAGCGGCCACCGTATCAGGCGGCAGGACAACGTTCGGTTGCGGAACCTGAATAGGCCCAGCTTCAGCGGCCTGAGCGGTCGTGATGACCGCGTTGGACAAGGTGCTGAGAGCGCTCACACGTGCCGGCGGATTAACCCACGTCATTGTGCTGGCAGGCACTTCCACGTTCACTACGGGCGCCCGTACCTGCCGCGGCAAGTCCTCGTAGTTGCCGGGATGCAGAATGTGCGCAGCGGCCAGGAGGCCGAATGCAGCAACAGCAGTCGTCGCGAGGGTGGACTTAAAGTGTTCCATGCCCGTTGAACGAACGGCTGAGCTTACGGTTCCGCTTCGAACGCCGGTGCTGGTTGAAGATCATCCACGATGCATCGGTGCCACACTCGTTTCGTGCGGTCGGCCAGCTCGACTACCAAGACTGTTGCCGGCCTGGCACTCATGGCCAGGATCGTCGAGGTACTCAATCGTCCGGCAGGCTCTCTGAAGCCTGTTGCCCAAATAGCTGCAGATCACAGTGCAGTCGGACAGGCCGCCATGATCGCGGTGGCTAGCGCGTTGCGGAACGTCTTCTCTTGCGGTCCGGCACGCTTCACCCGATCCAAGGCGGAGGCTTTTACGATGGCAGCGATGTCCAGGCTGTGGCCGCTGGGAAAGCGGTAGGGACCAGCAGCCGGGTCCCGCATGTACGCGTCGATCGCCGCAACGATCTCCTGGCTGCTGATGATGCCGGCTCTGCGCAGGTCCGCGAGGGTCGAAGGTCTGGC
>NZ_JAKSXX010000115.1 GCF_022829385.1 Methylobacterium sp. J-070
GGGGATATCTGGCCGATCTTCCGTCGGAAGCAGGCTTCAACTGCGGAGGTATCATCGCCAGACTCGGGGCAAAGACGGCGATAGTCGGCCGTGCACGATGCGCGCAGCGCCGTCTCCGCCGGCCCCATCTGACGTCCTGCCGCCCAACCCGCCGACGGGGAGCCGAACGCCACGGTCAGGATCAGCGCCCATCGAAGGAGCTTTGCGAGACGGCACAGTCTGTCCGGAAACACATGTCGCCAACGCGAGTGGATGCCGTCTGAGCCTGTCAAATACTTATCCTCACCCGTTCGATAAGCTGCGACGCGTAGCTCCGCGGTCACCCCTGATCGCGGCGCCGCCGCCTGCGGCTAGCACCGCGCCGAGTTGGCCGCGCTTCTCCATCGCGGAGATCCGCCACGCCCGCGTCACCCTGCGGAGACTATGCGCGCCGGCCACATCCCCTGTCGCATCGGCGTCGTTGGCGAGCCACGCTGCATCATCCGCTTGAGCTTCGTCTGTCACAATCGCGACGAGGCGATCCCAGACGGCCTCGAAGGGGTCCGGTTGCATCGACCCGCTCAAGAGAACATCCAACCCACCCCGGCGACGATGCACTCGATCAGCAGGATCGTGCCAACGAACCGGCGGATATCTGGATCGCTTACTGGATGACCGACCCCGTGGCTCCCTACCATGTCGGCGACCTTGCTAATCGTGGACCACCGCCGAACATTGGTCTGCACAGGCTGCAGACGACGATGTCGGATGGACATCTCACCTGTAGGTTGCAACGCGCGGCCGATAAGCGAGATCAGACTGGACACCCCAGCCTGACATCCCACCATCGCACTATTTCAACGTTCGAAATACCAATTTTGTTAGAAAACCAAGCATCGTAGTGATCGCGGTCTTCGATACGTCTGCGCATCACCCTACTCGTCGGTCAACAGACGCTCGTACTCGGCTTCGGCCACCCCGTAAGTGTCGCCAGCCATCTCCTCCAGCTTCTCCCGGTCGCGAACCGTGATGCATCCGCGCCGCGCCGTGATCAACCCGTTGCCTTCCAGCGTGTGCGTGGCCGCCGTCACTCCCGGCCGGCGCACGCCCAGCATCACCGACAGGAACTCGTGCGTCAGCGGCAGCTCATCCCGCCCGAGCCGATCGTGGGTCATCAGGATCCAGTGCGCTAACCGACCTTCCACGGTCAGGTCCCTACCCGCGTGCACCGTCTGGCCGACCTGTACGATGAGACTCTGCACGTAACGACCGAGAACGCCGCGCAACGTCGGACTGTCCGTGAGTGCCGCGCGGAGAGCGTCGGCGGGAAGGCGCAGAGCTGCGCCCTCGACCTGGACGATCGCCATGTGCGGTGTGCGGTCGGTGGAAAGCACCAGGGGCGTGCCAACCAGCCCCTCGAAGCCCGTGATGCCGATCTCGATCCGGCCCTCGGCTGTGTCAGCCACCACCGACACGATCCCCTCCTCGACGAAGTAAGCGTAGGCGATCCGTCGATGCGGCCCGATCAGAATATCGCCAAGCGTCAGCGGCACGCGCTCCAGCGCAAGAGCGAGCCGAGCGAAGTCGTCGGAGCCGAGCGCTCGGAGCAGGCGATTGCGCACGGTGGATGGCTGAGGCTGGGACACGGTGCTGCTCCCGTCGAGGGCAAGAGCACCTGAGGTCTCTCAGCCATCCGCGCCCGAGAATGTCGGCGGACGATAACCCGCAGATGGGGATGAAACGTCGAAACGGAAGGGCCGTACGAAAACGTACTAAATATTAAAAAGGTATTTTGTTTTACCTGCGGACCGTTGTATTATCAAATTCGAACATTCGGCGATTGGGTTTGGCTGGCAGGGTACAATTTTTGTTGTTCTATCCGAGCGAGGTAGAGGTCCGTGCCACGTTTTTTCATCGACACCGACGATGGGCGGATGACCGTCACGGACGAGGACGGCTACGAGCTGGCCAACGTTAGGGCGGCGCGCGACCTGGCTGTCCGTGCCCTATGTGAGATGACTCAGGGTGATCCAGGCCCGGCTGACCGGCGCGCGCTCAGCGCCCGGGTGCGATCCGCGGATGGCCGTACGCTCTACAGCGTAGCGCTCACGCTGACTGGGGAATGGTGGACCGCGCCGCACGCCGCTTGAAAGCTACACTGCGCGGGCTGGTCAACGCCGATCCGGGCGATTCTCCAGGTGCAGGTAGGCTGCATCGAAGCCGCAAAAGGCTCGCAGCCGGGCGAGGTCG
>NZ_JAKSXX010000121.1 GCF_022829385.1 Methylobacterium sp. J-070
GTGGTCCTCCAGGCAGTCGTGTTGTCGCCCTGCGCGCGCGGCGTGGGCCCATCCGCACCGTCGCTACGTCCCGGGCGGTCGACATGAGCGAGGCCGGCAGGTGTCGACGGTGCGGTTGCGGCCTGGCACCTCCGGCAGTGCCTGTCCGATCCTCTGCAGGGCGACGGATGTTCCCTTCACCAGGCCGGTGCCGGGCACCATCGACAGGATGGTCTGCTCACCGGCCGCGCCGGACACCTCGGCGGCCACGTGGCAGATGCCCTGGCAGATCGCCCCGATCGGACCGGCCTCCGCCGCGGCCGGTGAGCAGACGATCATGTCGATGGTGCCCGGCACCGGCCTGGTGAAGGGAACATCCGTCGCCCTTCAATCCATCGGACAGCCCCTGCCGGAGGTGCCGGGCCGCAACCGCACCGTCGACACCTGCCGGGCGGTCGTCATGAGCGAGGCCGGCAAGGCCGGGATGAAGCAGGTCGAGGCGGTCTCGGCCGGCGCCGACAAGACCGACAGGAAGGGCGACTACTTCGCCCCGGTGCTGTTCCGCATCACCTACGAGCGACCGATGATGTACGAGGTGCGCGAGGCGACGATGATCTGCGTCGTGAGCCGCAAGGGCGCCATCGTCGACGCCTACATGCCGGCCGACGCGTCGACCGTCACGGAGTGGACGGCCCTCGGCCATCGGTGAGCTGACGGCACCTCCTGCTCCTGCTACAGGGCCGCTCTTCCCGCTCGCATGCCCGAAGCGTTCGCGACGCCGCAAGGCGTGCGGTGGATAAGCATGTGACGACAGGCGCGCCTCAGGCCAGTTCCCTGAAGCCAGCCCGTGAGGCTTCGGCCGGGCTGTCGCGTGAGGGTCGGCGCGGTGCGGCGGGACTGGAGACCGCTAGGCGCCGACTCATGGCCTGAACCATAGTGTGGGAACGCACATGGTACGTCTGCCTGGGGGTCTCAGCGCGGTTGTCTGCTGCGCTGCGGTAGCTAGGTTGGCAGTGCGGGATCACGACGGCGTCGTAGTCGCGTAGCCCCTAGTGGGCGTTTCCTCCCTAGACTTCGGGCCGCCTCTTCGGGGGTGGCCTTTTCTTTGTCCGGCAGGCCCAAAAAGATGAAAGCCTGAGGCCCGCCCCCCGGGGGGAATGGGAGCGGGCCTCAGCTACGACCGTGCCGACGAGGCTGCGCGCCAGAGGGCCCTGTCTTTGAAGCCAGCGCGCTGCTTTGAAGGCAATCGGGCTGTGCCCGGTCGCTAAGGTTGAAGCTGAACGAGAGCGGCTAACGCCTCGTTACGGCAGCGATGCAATCAACGGTTTCCAGCAGTTCCGCTGGTACCGGCCGGCTTTGATCCCGATCCCGCATCGTTGGCACCCGTGCTGTTCGTTGTGCCCGAGCGGCTCATGCCGCCGGTCGAGGGACCGCTTCCCGATGCACCGGGCGATGATCCTGATCCGGCATCACTCGCACCCGTACTGTTGGAGGTGCCGGAGCGGCTTGAACCGCCCTCAGCGGCAAATGCTGGGCCGGCAAGGATGAGGACGGTGGCGATGGTCAGTGCGGTTCTCATCAGCGTATCTCCCTATTGCCCGCCGGTCGGACGCAGGCGCCCGCGATGCGGCAACAAGGCAATAGCGCTTCCGTGAACCCGTTCCTCGTCTACGGATCACATATGGACCTCTCCGACCTTGAGTTCTGGGCCTTTGCGGTGGCGATCCCAGCTCTGTTCCTGCCAGTGATCATCGTTTGGTGGAAAGGCCGTCCCATCGTCCCGATTGCCTTGCTTAGCCTCGTATTCTGGCCAGGCGCGCTGATCCTGGGGCTGCAGCTGCGACGACGGCAGCATTTGTAACCGCAGCCGTGGCGAGGTCCGAACGATAACGATCATGAAAACGTTCACACGGAACGATCGAGCTGATCCGTCTCGAGGAACGTCCATGTCGATGAAGATACTTACTCTTGCGGCTGCGCTCACACTCGCGGTGTCCGGCGCTGCTGTCGCTCAGACTGCGGCCGGCGGCGGCAGCGCCGAGGGCAACATGAACAACCCGGGCTCGGTGAAGAGCAATTCCGAGAAGTCCATGGAAGGCGGCAGCAGCTCGATGGGCTCGGGGACGATGAGCACAGGCACGGGTCCCGGCACCAGCGGTGGCCCGCCGGTCAGCACGCCCGGTGCACCCGCCGGCAGCGGCACGGGCAACGGCGCCACTGGCAGCGGTGCTGCGCCGAGCGGCAAGTAGTCCCTCAACGCCCCGTGGCACTGAAACCGCGGGGCTACCTCAGTGCTTCGTCAATCTATCAACGGTCTCGTTCGGCCCAAGCTTGCCCGAGAACCGAGCTAGATGACCGAGGCTCGGCTCATTCAGGCCGCCGGCGTTCGCGAACGTCGCGAGCGCGATAC
>NZ_JAKSXX010000131.1 GCF_022829385.1 Methylobacterium sp. J-070
GTTCAGGAACGAGTCGGTGGGGAGGGCGTACTCGACGCCGCCGCCGACGGCGTAGCCGGTGCGGAAGCTGTCGTTGGTGGCGTAGCCCCCGAAGGAGCGGTCAGCGCTGCCTGAGCCGTAGGCGAAGCCGCCGGTGCCGTAAACGAGGGTGCGGTCGAAGGCGTAGCCGAGGCGGCCGCGCACGGTGCCGAAGAAGTCGAGGCTCGACAGGCCGCGTGGGTCAGTCACGTAGAAAGCCGGGTTGACCAAGCCGCCCGTGATGAAAGCACTGTTCCGGTTGCGCCCGAAGTCGAGGTACTGGGCGTCGGCCTCGATGCCGATGACCACGCCCGAGCCCGGGGTGAACTGGTAGTTGTAGCCGACCTGGCCGCCGCCCGAGAAGCCTTCCTGGTTCTGCTGGCGGAAGGTCGCGGTCGTCCCGGCTGTGGCGAACGGTGCTGGCACCGCGAAGGACGGGCCGGCATTGTTGCTGCTGGCGTCGAACGCGTAGCCGGCGTTGATACCGAAGTAGGCGCCCGTCCAGGTGAACACCGGCACCGGGGTGAAGATCGGCGGCGGGGCGCGGCGCGGCAGGTCGGCTGCCGAGGCAGCGGCGGTGAGCGCGGTGAACGCGGCCAGTGTCGCCAGAAGCTTTTTCATGACTGTGATTTCCCCAGCAAGATGCCCGATCACCGATCAGGGTAGCTGGTTTTCCACAGCCAAGCTGTCGCCTCTCTGCCACACTTGCGGCAAAAGCGTGGCGCGCCCGCGATCAGTCGCTCTACGACTCGGCAGCGTCCTTCGCCTTCCGCGACCGACCAGCCCGTTTCGGCTTCTCGGGGACGGTCTCAGCGGGCGCCGCAGCCGCCTTGAAACGCTGATGGCCAAGCCTGCTGCTCCGGGCAAACTCGGCGCGCATGGCCGAGTAGCTAGCCGCCGTCGTTGGGTAGTCGCGCGGCAGCCCAAAGCGCTCCCGGTACTGCTCGACGGTCATGCCGTTGCCGGTGAGATGCCGCTTCAGCGTCTTGTACGGCTTGCCGTCGATGAAGCTGATCAGCGCGTCCGGCGTGATCGATTTCCGGATCTGGGCGGGCGTCAGCTTCTCAGCAACAGCAGCGGCGGGTGCACCGGCATTGCCGAGCCCCGTGAGCGCAGCGTGCGTGCTGGCGATCAGCGCGCCGATCTCGCTAGGCTGAACGCGGTTGTTCGACACATAGGCCGCAACAAGGCTGGTCGTCAGTTCGGTGTAGTCGGATGCAGGTCGCCCGATTGTTTCTACGTTCTCGTCCATGACCTGACCGGTATTTTGGACCGAGCCGATTGAGAGGCTACTGCATGGTGGCGGCGATGGGTAGCCGGAAGGCCAGATCCGGGTAGCTGACAGGCGCGGGCGGCCGATAGCCCAGGGACGAATGCGGCCGGACGCGGTTGTAG
>NZ_JAKSXX010000133.1 GCF_022829385.1 Methylobacterium sp. J-070
CAGCCCTCGTCGTGTTTGGCGCCGACAAAGGCGGCAAGCCCCATGCCGCCTGGTTCGCTACTCCCGACGTGAGCTTAGCCACGAAGGCCGCCGAGACCACCTGCTTCCGCGTCCTTGTCCTGTGTGATGCCGGCCAACGACCGCCCGCCGCTGAACTGCCGCCGGGCGGGGTGTTCAGCTCGGGGCGAGCCGACGTGCCGTTCGGCCCCAAGGGGGCTCACGACCGCCCTCTCGCCCTCGCGGGCGGACCTATGGACGCAAACGCTACCAAACTCGGTTTGGCCGCCCAAGCCCCTGGGCCCGCGCGCC
>NZ_JAKSXX010000069.1 GCF_022829385.1 Methylobacterium sp. J-070
TCCGAGGTCTGGAAGATCGACACGAATTTTTTGATCGTCGGGTCGTCCTTGCGGCTCGCCTTGGTGACGAAGCTCACCGCGAACAGCTTGTCCTCGATCCCGGAATAGATCAGCCCGCTCGTCGGGTCGAAGGTGCCGGCCCCTACCGGACGGTGGTCAACGATCCGTTGAGGCCGAGGAAGCTCTCCGCGTCTGCTCACCCCGTGATCTCACCCAGCCAGCCCCTATAAGATACCAAGAACGAAACTGGGTGTGCTCATCGGGTTTTCAGCAGCACACGGACGCACAGCTGATACCGGTCAGCCGCACGGCTGCGGAGAAGGGGCGAGTCGCAAGCCCGGCTGCCAGCCGCGGAAGGGCGTCTACCGTCTCGCTTTCGTGCTTTGTTCGTGACGGGAAGGCCGAAGCAGCAGGCGAGCAGCTGGTTCTGCTCGCGCACGGTCCAAATCCCCGCAAACCCGAAGCCCTTCCGCAGCCACAACATCCCCTCCAAGCCGCGGAACGTGCCCCGGGCCGGGTGGAACGAGCGGAAGCCGCCCACGCTTGGCATCGCTCGTTTCACCGGGCAGCGGTCGCTTTCAATGCTTTGCTGCAGGTGTTTGTTCACGTAGTGGACCGGCGTGCGGGGTAGCAGACC
>NZ_JAKSXX010000135.1 GCF_022829385.1 Methylobacterium sp. J-070
GAGGGCTGGCAGAGCGTGCGGAAGGTGAAGGACGGCGAGACGACCGACGACCTGTATGCCTTCCTGACGACCGAGCCGAACGCCGAAGTCGGTGCGGTTCACCCGAAGGCGATGCCGGTGATCCTCACCAAGCCGGAGGAATGGGCGACGTGGCTGTCGGCGCCCTGGTCGGACGCGAAGGATCTCCAGCGGCCCTTGGCCGATGATGCTCTGGTCGTCGTCGCCCGTGGCGCGCGCCGGGACGGGCGAGCGGACGATATGAATTAGCGGCCCGCCGTCCCTCCCGTCGCTCGCTACACCGGGTCCTCGTCAGCGATCGTTCGCAAAGCTTCGAGGGCTCGGAGGCGCCCCTCCACCGTTTTGATCCTCGACCAAAGGTTCAGGCACTCATCCGCGTAGACGGGCAAGCTGTCGGTGAAGAACCGTTCGACGGGCACGCCGAGCGCATCGGCGATCCGTTGCAGAGTGGCCCGATCGGGCTCAGCGGATCTTGCCATGATGAGGTAGAAAATTATCCCGATAAAAATCGTTCCATAAATTCTTGTTCTGAGGCTCATCAGCATTGTGACAGGGCGAAGCCTATTCGACACACCCGGCGAAACGGGAGTATGTCTGACATCTGGCGCCCGGGCTTCAGCGTCACCGTGAGACCGAAGCCAAGGAGCGCCGAGGATGATCTTCGTCACGAAGGCGGACGGTGGCGTGACCTACGTCAGCCCCGAATGGACGACGTTCACTGGACAAGCCGCTGCTGAGGCTGTCGAGCGCGGCTGGTTCGGCCGCATCCATCCGGACGATTACGAAACCGCGGTCGCTTTCCTGCGTGACGCCCACGAGCAACAGAGCGAGTTCAGCCTTCGCCTCCGGCTCCGGCGCCCTGACGGGCACTACACCTGGGTGTTGATCGGCGCCGTCCCGTCCTTCGGGCCGCCCGGCAACACCTTCCTCGGCTATCTCGGATCAACGACCGAACTCGTCGATAGCGGATCCGAACCCCTAACTGCCTACGGCACGCTCGCGCGCTTCGCCCCACCGCCATCGCGCCAAGGGGCGCCACCCGTCTCGACGCTTGAACTCGTCGTCGACTACCTGCTCGTCGCCCACGGGCTCATCGAACAGGACCACGCCAAGGAGATGCTGCCAGCACTCCGACAGGCGCTGTGGGTCGCCGGTATGCTGCTCGCGCGGAACACTACCCCGCCTAAGCCGGGCGACCGCGTCCATTAGGCGGATGAGATGATCATCCTCGCTGCCTCGTCCGTTATCGAGCGGTAGGCTGCGCGACCGGTAATCGGCGATTGGGCTGGCCAGCGCCACGCTGCCCGCGATCGCGAGGCCAACTTGTTGGCTTTCATGCCTTGAGCAGCAACACCTTCGACGACGCACGCATCAACGGCGGCATCATCCACAAACCAGTGGTCGCAATTTCCCTGGAACCACCGACGATCGGTTAATTTAACCTACGTTGGAAATGCGCTGGAGCGCCCGCGTGGGCTTTACGATTGTGGACGGCAAGGATGACCACGAACATGAGGACGCGGTCCGGCGAGGCGTGGCTGATGGATTAGCTCGATTGCTGGGAGTGCCAAAGCACCCGGACAGCGTTCAAGCGATCTTGGACACCGAAGCCCGTGCCGATGAGGGCACCATCACCCCTCGAATTCCGGCCGCTGTAGCCCCGCCTCGAACCGGTCGATGAAGCACAGGTCGTCCCATAATTCCACAGCTTGGTCATAAGCCAAAACCTTGGCCGCTGCGATGGCTTCAAGGTCGCTACCAGCGAAAAGCGACAAATTCGCCATCACACGACCATCGCCGGTTACAGTCATGGCGCGATAGGCGCTCGGGAACTCAGGGTCGTCGAACAGGCGATAGCTGCGGACCATGCGCTCACCTCTCGTCCAGACAGGCGGGAGCGCGGTCATCGCTCAGCCGCTGACGCCCGAAGACGTGGTCAGCATTCAGTCAAGCCTAAAGCCTCTTACGGTAGAAGCAAGCGTCGGACAGGTCTGCTGCGCGCGCGGAGAGCCGCATCGACAGCCCCATTTAGCAGGGCTTCTGACCCGCGCTCCATTCGCCAGTCAGCTTCAGCGTCGCCCTGTAGATCACCGTCCCGGCTTCGTCGCGAACAACCGCAGAGAAGGTTCGGCCGTCGCCGTTCGGCATCTTCTCGCGGGCCATATCCGGCAGCGATGCTTGAGCCATCTGCCGAGCGGCTTCGGCGTCGGCCAGGATCTGGCCCTCCTCATCCTCAACAAACGTGTCGTCGTCGTTGGTGTCGATGAAGTAGCGCGGCACGGGGCACCCCAGCATGGTCATACGCCTCGCAAACCCCGATCATCTCCTCCGGTTGCCGGCGGTGAGTATTGGCGCTCTTCAGAAAGCGATGCCGGCCGGGCGGCCACCATCACGGGTCGCCCGGCCTTGAACTGCTCAGTGCAGCCGCAGCGCCTGATGGACCAGCCGTCCGTCGCAGGGTTTGGCGATGAAGTGGGCGGTCTCCGGCAGCAGCACGGCCTCGAGTGGCATGCTGCCCGAGCAGACGATGAACCGGGTTTCTGGCCAGCGCGCGCAGACAGGGTGCAGATCGCGGTTCCGACGAACCCGATCGTCAGCGATGAAGAGACCGGATCGGCCACTCTCAGCGCCACAAGGCGCTGAAGGTCCGCTCGAAGTCTCCGATCAAAGTCCGGTTGCAGAAACGGTGCAGGACGGGACCGTCGGTCGTTCCCTCGCGCATCTCGATCGCCTCGGTATTTTGGTCGTAGGAAAAGGTCAGATGGCGGCCGCCGAGAGTGGTCGAGAGGATAGCTTTGACGCCCGCCTCGTCCTGCGTCATCTCGGTCGACCCCGGCGCGCTGCGCCACATAATCCCGCCTAGCAGCGCGAGGGTGACCGCTCTCATCTGCAAGGCTTCACCTTCGGATTGTGCGATGACGCTCACCGCGTACCGCCGCACGGCGTCGAGGTCGGTCTTCTCGGACTTAACCGGAGCGAACATGTCCATCGGTCTATTCCCGTCTCGTCGTGATGTCCGTTGCGCCGGTCATGCTCCCTTCAGACGCGATCTCCGCCCGCGCCGCTGTGATGAATGCAGCGCGTTGATCTGCGTTCAGAGCGAAACAGTCGCTCATCGTGGATCCCTTCATAGGCGAAGGATCCTCCCACATCCGGTCGCTTGGACCGTTGTCGAGAAAGTTTTGCTGCGCTCGTTTAAGCACAGCAACCTCAATCGGATCGTCGATCGTCATCTCAGCCGCGATCATGAGTTCAATGCTCGGTTCCAGGCATATTCGGACGCGGCTCGCCGCCGTGATCCTTGATGAGGCTGGAACGTTCAGGATCGCCCTTCAAATCAGCGACCCGCTTCCGTGCGGCCAAAGCGAGCAAACCGACGCCTCCAATCGTACCGAGCGCTAAAAATAACAGAGATATACCGCTGCCCATGATCGAAGCCTTTGTCGAAAGAACCGCCAGCGGAAGGGCGACGGTGAGCATTGAGCTACGGATCGAACTAGGCCCAAGGTCATAAGTTGCTATTTTAATTAGTATCGATGGTGCGACGTTTTTTCTTAACATTTTTTATGGAGGATAAAAGCAGTCTTAGGCCACGCTGACCCGGATAACCCGGCCATAGCTCGGATTTTTATCGTGTATAATCCCATCTTTTCATCGGTAATGCTCGCGATCGAGTCGTGGCAGGTCATAGAGCTGCGCATGGTACGCCTCGCGTGGGGCGGCCGCGAGGGCCGAGCCGAGATGCAGTCAATGGTGGTCGAGAAGGTGCATGCCGCCGGTGAGGCGATCATCACGCTGATGCTCGGCGGCTCGCCCGAGACTGTCATCGCTCGCTACCGCGAACACGTCGCCTTCAATGCCAAGCGCCTGAAGGAAGCCTGAGCCCGGCGAGGAAGACCGACCCCGGTACTGGCGAGCTGGAACAGCGCGCTGCGGACGATCGGCCCGCGGTAGGCGGCGCAGTGACGGGCGATGTCGCGAGCGCAAGAGGCGGCTTTGCCCGCCGGGTGGTGAGCGACGTACACCGGGAGGGCTTCGCCGTGCTCGGGGGCTACAGGCATCGGCATCGTAGCCCTCGCATCTCCAGACCGCCCTGTGTCAGCGGCGGGTGGCCCGCTCGGCCTTGGCTTGCTCGCCGAACTCGGCTGCGGCGTCCTGGCACCCTGGGGATATCTGGCCGATCTTCCGTCGGAAGCAGGCTTCAACTGCGGAGGTATCATCGCCAGACTCGGGGCAAAGACGGCGATAGTCGGCCGTGCACGATGCGCGCAGCGCCGTCTCCGCCGGCCCCATCTGACGTCCTGCC
>NZ_JAKSXX010000136.1 GCF_022829385.1 Methylobacterium sp. J-070
GACGGCTAAGTCATCCTCGTAGCCAGCTGCGGCAAGGTAGTTGCGGCACTCCTGCGGAGTGAAGCACGTGAATGCTTGGCGGATCGCCGCCCAGAGATCCGGGATTGTGCGGGCTGCCGCGCTGCGTAGCAGCGCCTTCACTTTGCGAAGGCCTGCTCAATCGGGTTGAAATCAGGGCTGTAGGACGGAAGGTAGAGCAGCCGCGCTCCTGCGGCCTCGATCGCGTCCTGCACGCCCGCAACCTTGTGGGCCGCCAGGTTGTCCATGACGACGACGTCGCCCGGCTGCAGCATCGGGACCAGGGTCTCGGTGACGTAGCTGCAAAAGCGCGTGCCGTTCGTGGGACCGTCCAATAGCGCGGTGGCGCACAGCCCGCTCGTGCGCAGGGCGGCGGTGATGGTGGTGGTTTTGTAGTGGCCAAACGGGGCTGTGAGCCGGCAGCGCTCGCCGCGCGGAGCCCAACCATAGCGGCGCGCCATGTTGGTGGCCGCCGCCGTCTCATCCAGGAACACCAGCCGATCCGGATCGAGCTCGGGCTGTGCCTCGAACCAGGCCTCGCGAGCAGCCCTTACGTCCGCACGCTCCTGCTCAGCTGCGTACGTCGCCCCTTTTTCCAGCTGATCCCGTGGCGGGCAAAGAAGCGCGACAGGCCGCTCGTGCTGGTCTGGATGCGCTGCTCAGCCAGCCGATCGCGCAACTCGCGCAGGAAAAGACGCGGCTCCTGCTTAGAGATCCTCAGGATCAGCGCGGCATGCGTCTCTATGCGCTTCGAGGTGTGATCGCCGCCCATCGGCTTGGAGGCGAGTTGGCCCTCGTGGCGGAAGCGCTCCGACCACCGGCTGGCGCTCGACACACTGACCCCGAAGCGGGCTGCGGCGCGATGGCAGGAGGCGCCCGCCACCACGGCAGCCACGACACGCTCGCGCAGGTCCACAGACAGGGGTGAAGGCATAAGCAAGCTCCTTCACCCACCAACGCGCTACCCGCTAACCCGTCTCAAGCGGCGCGGGACCGGCTCTAGCGGGGAAGGTCGTCTATCTCACCGGACCCCAGGGAGCGTGTGCATGCGCGTGAGCACTGCGCCGGCAGCCCCTTCCGACAATCTGTTCAAGGGGGTGGTCCTGATCCGAGGGCCAACCGGAGCGCGCGCATTTCGAATGATCTGACCGTTGTTACCGAACGATACGCCGCGTCGAGGCGTTGCATTCAGGTGATCAAGGCAATTGGCCGGAGAAAACGCTATGTCAATCAGAAACCTAAGCCTTGCTGCTGTGATGCTGCTCGCGGCATCGGCTCCGGCTCTCGCGCAGACAGCTGCTGGCGGCGGTAGCGCTGAGGGCAACATGAACAACCCGGGCAGCGTGAAGAGCGACTCTGAGAAGATGACAAGCGGACAAGGTGGTGCGGCTGGTGCCGGAATGACGACGGGCACGGCGGGTCCGAAGACGGGCGGCGACATGGGCAACGCCAAGTCCGGAGACGGGGTGACTGGCAACGCAGGTGCTCGCACCACCAAGTAGGACAGTCAGCGCCACGCGTGCAGTTCCGGCTTCTTGGAACCGCCTATACGCCGAGGTGTCTACCAACACGGATCGACTCTACCCAGCCCCGCCGGCAGCCGCCGCGCAGGGCTTTCCTTATCCTGCAGCGCTGCTACCATTTCGCGGCGCTCCCTGCTTCATCCTCGGGAGCGCACAACCTTCAGCCCGCCCGGTCCGCCGGCGCGGGCTTTTTGCGTCGTCAGGTAATCACCTATGTTGAGGCGGGCATTCGATATGCATGCAAGACCGCTCTATCGTCAGCTGGAGTATCCAGGCATGCGGCGACTGAGAGACCCGGTGCTCCCGCCTAGTATCACTGGAGAGCCGCATGCCTCGTTTCTTCTTCGATTTTTCGGATGGCGCCACGACAATTGACGATGAGGGCACAGAATTTCCTAATGCTTACGCTGCGCGGGATGCAGCGGTCAGAACCTTACCGGAGATCGCGATCGATAAGGCCGATCTGCAGCAAAGCCGAATGGTGTCGGTGCTGATGCGGGATGACGTCGGCCGGTACCTGTTCACAGCCTCTCTGAACCTTTCAGGGCGATGGCTGGTCGAGACAGCTTGAGGCCATCTCAGCAACCCTCGCGGTGCCAGCTAGCTATGAACAGGTTCGATCCGATCAGGCGCGCCCGAACCGGCGGTGTGGCCTTCCTGCCCTGGCAATCGCGCTACCGACGCGGCATGCTCAGACATGTCGACGTCCGCTGATCAGACCTGCGAAGTGAAGGTGGACGGTGCTTGGCGTACCGTCAGCCTCAAGGAGGCGCGCCTGCTGCCTCGCGATGTCACCAAGCGCTGCCCGGACTGCCACGGACAGGTGTCGATCCAAGGCACCTACGGAATGCAGCCGCGTCTGACTCTCTCTCACCGCCGATCGCACGTCGGCTGTTCCTCAAGCCTGCGGCACTATCGAGGCGTGCCGACGCGCCATCCGGAGCCGGTCGAGTAGACCGTGCGCGTCCAGGCCAGATAGCCGCCGGGATGGCGGTGTCGAGGGTACCTTCAACCTTCCGGCGAGGGTTCGGCAGCTGCGGCGCCCGGTTCGGGGTCAGGTCCGGTATCAAGGGTGCCCCCGCCGACCAAAGCAGCGGCCCAGGCGCTAGCGATCAGGCGGACCTGCTCAATGGCTTCGGCGCGCGTGAACGGCTCGTCGCCGGCGTCGCCACTACCATCCGACCAGGCGACAAATCCGGTGCGCCGGCCGTTGGCGTCTTCGACGCAGGCCGCGTCATCAAGGATGCAGATGCGGAGTGGAAGCTTTAGGCCGAGCGTGGGCATACAAGCGATGTAGGGCGTATAGGGACCGCTTCGAGCGACCCGCGTCGAGCGCCCCTTCAACGAGACGGCCAACGGGGTCAGTGCCGCGTTGGCGGTACGACACCCGTGAAGAGTGCCATGCCGTCCAGTTCGACCATCGCGGTGAAGGCCTCGTAAGCCTCCTGATCCTTCGCGAAGATCTCATTCCATGCGGTGCAGCCGCACGACGACAAGCCGATCACGGCCAGATGCCAGGGGTCCTTCGTGCCGGCATAGCGGAAGATCTCGACATCGACGCTCTCACCATTGCGGGTGAAGGAGCCGGACAGCGGCAAGTGCTCGAAGTCGCGGTCTTCGTCGTCCACCGTCGCCTCCGTTAAGAGCGCTTCGCCTTCAAGAATTCCTCGACAAGGTGGCGGATCGCTTCGGATCTGGAGTGGCTTCCCTCTGCTCCTAGACCCTTCAACGGCACTCCGGTCCTGAACCGGTCGTACTTGCTGCCGATGGCATCAAGCTCCGATCCGGTCGCTATACTGACGAACGGGCGAAGCTCGTCGTCGACTAAGCGAATTATTCGCTGACGGAAGATCGCGTCGGGCTCCGGATCGCTCATTTCAGGATGCCCTTCGCCTTTAGTTTGTGGTGAGCGCTTCACGGATTGCCTGAAGTCGAGTTGCCTCAGGCTTAGACATCGTCACCCTCGGTGCCGCCATCCTCGAAGCCGTCGAACCCATCCAGGGGTATGCCAGTCCGGTATACGTCGTACTTGCGACCCAACGCGTCCAGTCGTTTCCCCGACGCTCTCATCACGAAGTCCCGATCGCTGTCAGGGACTTCTCGCAGCAAGCGCTCGCGGAAGTCGGCGTCGGGCTCGGGATCGCTCATGCGTCACCTATGCAGGCTCGATCTGTGTACCTCAATGAGGTGA
>NZ_JAKSXX010000137.1 GCF_022829385.1 Methylobacterium sp. J-070
GTGCAGGTGTTCAAGGACAACCTGATCCGCACCCAAGCGCTGGAAGCCGAGACCGCGCAGGCGCGGCTGGCGGCCGAAGAGCAGCGCAAGACCGGCATGCGCCAGATGGCCGATGGCTTCGAGCAGGCGGTCGGCGGGATCATCGGCTTGGTCTCGGCCGCTGCCACTGAGCTGCAGGCCACGGCCGGATCGATGTCGGCGATGGCGGGTGAGACCTCCGCTCAATCCGGGGCTGTAGCTGCAGCCGCCGAGGAAGCCGCTAGCAATGTCAACACCGTGGCAGCGGCCGCCGAGGAGCTGGGCTCGTCCGTGCAGGAGATCAGCCGTCAGGTGGACGGTTCAGCGGAGTTGGCACGCGTCGCCGTGCTCGAAGCCGACCAGACCGGTGCTCTGGTGCAGGAACTGAGCGCAGCTGTGTCGCGCATCGGTGACGTGGTCGGGCTGATCTCGACCATCGCCGGCCAGACCAACCTGCTGGCGCTGAACGCCACCATCGAGGCCGCCCGGGCCGGGGAGGCGGGACGCGGCTTCGCGGTGGTGGCGTCCGAGGTGAAGGCGCTCGCTGAGCAGACCGCCAAGGCGACCGGGGAGATCGCTAGCCAGATCGGTCAGATCCAGACCTCGACGAGCCAGGCGGTCGCATCGATCGCGGGCATCACCGGGCGGATCCGCGAGATCAGCGGCGT
>NZ_JAKSXX010000123.1 GCF_022829385.1 Methylobacterium sp. J-070
GGGGTCGGCATTGATGCGAATGCGCTCGATCCGGCTGCCGTATGGCCCCTTGCAGTCGAAGCCAATCCTTAGCGCAGATAGACGCGCCGGCTTGACGATCGCCGAGGTCGGGATGGGCAACGAGACGCCCGCTTCCCGACACTGTGCCGGGGTCCGCCTTCCAACCTTTGCCGAAGCTGGACACGTCCGCTTCCAGGCAACTCGGCTGACGATGGCCTACGACTGGGTTGGGTGGATTTCCGCCGGTCCGCTTCGGGGATGCAAGCCAGCCGAAGCGGACATGCTACAACAAATGTAGCGAGACTAGATTTGGCGCATTCCGCCATCGACGCACAACTCGGCCCCCGCGACGAAGCTCGCTTCGTCACTCAGCAGGAACAGCGTGGCCGCCGCCACCTCTTCCGGACGCGCCATGCGGCCGAGCGGGATCGGCGCGATTAGCGCGGCTCGACCTTCCTCCGGCACGCTCGCCATCATGGCGGTGTCGGTCGGGCCAGGGGCCACCACGTTCACGCGGATGCCCTGCGGAGCGAGTTCCGCTGTCCACGTGCGCGCGTAGGAACGCAGCGCCGCCTTCGTGGCAGCGTAGGTACCGTAGGGCGTGAAGCCTGCAGCGTCAGCGATCGACCCCATCAGCACGACGGACCCGCCTCGCCCCATCGCGCCAAGAGCCGCCTGCAACCCGAAGACAGCCCCACGGACGTTGACTGCGAAGTGCCGGTCGAAATGCTCGTGCGTCCCGTCCCGCAGGGTCGCGGGTTCCGAGATGCCCGCGTTGAGGACCAATGCATCGATCCGGCCATGCGTCTCCCGCACTGTCGCCACGACGCGGTACAAATCTTCTTGGAGGGCTGCGTCTGCGACGAGACCCCGCGCCCCGCGGCCGATCCTCGCAGCGGCTGCCTCGACCTCTTCGGCGCGACGTCCGGTGAGGACGACCGACGCGCCCTCGATCGCCAGCCGCTCGGCGACCGCAAGGCCGATGCCCTTCGCTCCGCCGACGACGAGCGCAACCTTGTCCATCATCCTAGCCATCGCGGCTTCCTTCATCTGCAACATCTCACGAGGTACACGTCTTATATCTGCTATCAAGAACGCACTTAGGTTAGCCTAGATATGGCCGATGATACCGATGCAGCGTCCGCGTGCGCGCTCGCCAACATGGCGCGGGTCCGCCCGGTGTTGGACAAGATCGCCGACAAGTGGACGATCCTGATCCTCACGGTGCTGTGCCCGCGGCCGGCGCGGTTCAACGCGATCAAACGGCGGCTCGATGGCATCACGCACAAGGCGCTGGCGGACGCGCTGAAGCGGCTGGAGCGCAACGGCTTAGTGACCCGGACGGTGCTGCCGACCGCACCGATCGGCGTCGAGTATGCGATCACCCCGCTTGGCCATTCGCTGCGCCAGCCCTTCGAGGCGCTCTGCGCTTGGGCCCTCCACAACGGTGCGGCGATCGAGGCAGCCAACCACGAGCACGACAACACTCGGACGAAGCCGTGAGCGCAGCCCTCACACGGCTCATCGCATCACGTAACGCGCGCCAGTTCGCGGACTGTCTGAGCGTTCTCCACGTTGCCCGTATTGAGCGTGGTGTTGGGCTCCAGCAGTATGACGTGGCACTCGTCACCGAGCGCCTCGGGCAGATGCTCCACGCCGTGGGGCACGATGATGAACTCGCCGGGGTCGAGCTCCACCGCTGGCCGATCACGGAAGCCCATACGAAGACGACCTTTTACGACGAAGAATAGTTCATCTTCTCGATCATGATGATGCCAGTGGAATGCACCTTTGAACTTGGCGAGTTTGACCTGTAAGTAGCCTACATCGCCGGCCACCTTGGGGTTCCAGTGGTCCGAGAATTTCAAAAATGCGTCCGCCAGGTTGACCTTCTTCATCCCCGTGGTCCTCTTCTATCCGGTGCCGCGGCGCTCGCCGCCACTCCTATTCGCCCTATGTGGCGTCGGCCGGATGACCCAACCTGGTCGTGAAGTCGGATGGCCTTCTCGACCAGAGCCGCACTCGCTGGACGACTGACGGACTATCGCTTCGGGAAAGCCCCCGACGCATTTGGCACGGTCGCCTTTGACCGAAAACGGCATGGGCTGCGAGCCGAGTGGCTGCGACCATGTCCAACGCCACTGAGTTAGATAGAGAGAGCGGACATCGGCCCCGTGCCGCTACCATCCGAGCCATTGATAATGGGACGTCCTCCCTGCGGGACTCAATGCATGGGCCACGTATCACCAGTCGAGCGGGTATCGACCCGTGGCGCCGTGAAGACGTCCTCGATCAACCGAGTGAGACGCACGGCATGCTCGAAGTCCGTGACGTTCGAAGTGCCGTGTCCGATGTCGTCTCGCAAGGCAGCGTAGACGCCCGCGACATTGATTGCGGCATCCGACAGTACCGCGAACGGCCCCTCGTCGACGGCTTGCCGTTCGCCGTTCCGGATCAATCCGATCCGACCCGACTGAACGCCGCGCGTCGCGCCGCCATCGAGGCGCAGGCGCCCCTTCTCGCCTACGAGATCGAGATGGAACGGCGTCGCGCCCGTCCGTCCGCCCGCGACTTCCAACCCGAACGGCGCGCCCGTAACGTGACGGCCCTGCATGAGTAGGTGGTCGAAGGTGATGCGCTCGCGTGGCTGGCGTGGCTCCCCGACGTGG
Organism: Methylobacterium sp. J-070; assembly: GCF_022829385.1. GTDB lineage: Bacteria > Pseudomonadota > Alphaproteobacteria > Rhizobiales > Beijerinckiaceae > Methylobacterium. The sequence continues at coordinate 2,670 of NZ_JAKSXX010000123.1, forward strand.
ATCAGCGGAAACTGGCGCGAGCCGAGTGCGGTCATCAACTCCAGGGGGCCGGCCAGGGCGATGAGCAGGTCGACGGTGTGCGCGCCCTGGATCGTCACCATGTTGGCGAAGGTGGCCGGATCCTCCAGATAGGCGAACTGAGACGGAACGTCCGGCCCGAAGCCGGCGGTGGTCGACGACACGCTGACGCTCAGAACTCGGCCCAGTGCGCCCGAGCCCAGGATGTCCCGCGCCATCCGCACGGCGGGGCTCTCGCGCAACTGCAAGCCTATGGCGTGCCTGACCCCAGCTGACCGGGCTGCGTCGGCGATCTCGCGGGCTTGTCGCGTGCCCGCCCCGAGCGGCCACTCGCTGTAGACATGCTTGCCGGCGGCCAGAGCGGCCAGCAGCAAATCCCGGTGGCCCGGCACGCGCGTCGCCACCGTCACCACGTCGATGTCGGGATCGGCGATCAAGGCGAGGCCGTCTCCATACGCCTTCTCCACGCCGAAGGCTTGCGCGGCGGCGTCGGCGGCGGCTTTTGAGCCCGCCGCGATTGCCGTCAGACGGAGCCCGTCCACAGCCTGCACGGCGGGGACGTGGGCCTCGGCCGCCCAGCCACCTGAGGTGTTGACGCCGATGATGCCGGCCCTGAGTTCCGCAGCCATCGCTTCGATTTCCTGTCCATGCGCCTTCGCTGCCTCCCTGCGCTGGACGTAGTCGCAATCAGCCCCATCATTAAGCCGTATGCGTTTCCATCAGTCGAAACACCGAGTTTCGAATGACCGACCGCCTGACAAGCATGGCCGTATTCGTGAGGGCGACTGACCTGGGATCGCTGACGGCAGCGGCGACAGCCCTCGGGATGTCATCGCAGATGGCCGGCAAGCACGTCAGGGCCTTGGAGGACCGGCTCGGTACGCCGCTGATGCACCGGTCCACCCGGCGCCAGAGCCTCACCGACGCTGGACGGCTCTACTACGAGCGTTGTCGTCGCGTGCTGGCCGAGGTCGAGGCGGCGGAAGCGGTGATTGAGGATATCAGCGCCACGCCACGCGGCCGCCTACGCATCAGTGCCCCCGTAGGCTTCGGCGCGAGCCGCCTCGCGTCCGTGCTGATCGACTTCATGGCGCGCTACGACGGAATTGAGATCGAGTTGGTCCTGACGGATCGCTACGTCGACCTGGTAGACGAAGGCTACGACGCAGTGGTCCGGCTCGGCCCGATCGCGGAGACATCCCTAGTTGCGCGTGAACTCGTCTCCCATCGGCAGGTCGTCTGCGCGTCGCCCGCCTATCTCGCCGAGCATGGAGCGCCCGAGACACCGGAAAACCTCACCGATCACGCCTGCCTCGGCTTCGTCAATGCTTCGGGCCTGCCCTACGCGGTCTGGCGGTTCACAAAGAACGGCGCGGATCACACGGTCAGGATCCGAAGCCGCTTCCAAGTGAATGATGGCCGGGTGCTGTCCGCTGCGGCGGCAGCCGGCCACGGCATCATCCTACAGCCGGAGGCTGTTCTGCGGGATGCTATTGAGCGAGGATTTCTCGTGCCTGTACTCACGGACTATCAGGCGCCTAGCCGATCGATGTTCCTGATGTTCTTGGCTCGTCGACCTCAGCCCCCTAAGCTGCGCGCCCTCATCGATGATGTGGTCAAAGCGTTTCCCGCCAACGATGGCACGTCCGCTTTAGGGAAGAGCCGCACATGACCCATGTGTCCGAGTTGGGCGCGTCACTGCCAGAATAGCGATGGAATATACGTCCGCTTCCGGGAGCCACACGGCTGCGTGTGAACGACTGTGTTGGGTCGAGGGTGTGTAAAAACGCAGGCGCGTTCCGAAATTGCAGAACAATCTTCTCTGCACGAGAAATTCCCGCCCTCCAAATGGCGGCCCCGAGGCCAGTGGGGTGCTCTCTTCGACATCGGCCAGGGAGTTCGAGAGAAGGGCCTTCTACCGCCTCCGCGTTTTGACACAGCGTCGGCCCATTTCGGTCATTCGGAGTAACAGGGCAAGATCCCCGAAGCCGACATGAAGACCTCAGTCGCTTGCCATGGCTGTTCGCGCGGAAACGCAAATCCACTGGGGCCCTGCGCCTCCAGAGAGACCAGGAATCGGCAAGCACCTGCTGTATCGGTCTGGCCGCTCTCTCACTGGACTGCGACTAGCGTCGGCGTAGGCTTTGGCCCAGTGCTCGGCCCTGTCTGCGGACCCAGAGTCGCCTTCCGGCTATCAAGGGCGTGCCTCGCATGTGAAAGCGCGGTCGAGAACGCCGACAGCCGCTCGGCCCCAACAACCCCAGGCTGTCTGCCAAGCACGGACGAGGCGATCGTCTGGGTTTCACGCTCAAGGGCTTCCAATGCGAGCCGCTCCGCGCCGGGCGCCTCATCCGCGATCTCGACGAGCCTCCTGATCGGCCGCCAATCATCGTCGCATCGCCGCCGGCTCCAGTAGCTCGAAATTAGCGCGAACACCGATCCCATGATGCTGGTGCCGATACCGATCACGTAGAAATACTGCTGGAACTGATCGAGGAAGCTCTGGTCCCCGCCGCTCAGGTAGGCCGCCACGCCGGGGTGAACCGGCAGGATGGGGCTTTTGTCGTCAGGATCAGGGGCTTCGATCTGGTTGGCCAGCGGTGTTGCCGCCATGAGCTTGGTTTTCGTGGTCAGGATTGAACGCGCGATGGCAGCCGCCACGACGTTGGTCATCAGCTCCGAAGCGGCGAAGCGATAGGTGACGGCGAGGGTTGTGACGGTGTCGCTCGGCGTGGCTGGTCGGGCTCGAAACGCGCCAACGGGAACGTCGATCGACTCAAAGCCGGGGAAGCGTTTGCCAATGGCCTCCGCATCGTCGATCGCCAGGATCCCTGGCGTCCCCTTTGTCGCGCGCGCGAGGGCGGCCACAACGTCCACAACCTCACCCGGCGCCATAGGACCGACAGCGAGCACCGCCTCGATCTTCTTCTCCTGCACGGCCTGCCCGAGCTCCGCCACGGGTAGGAAAATCCGATGCACGTCCTTTGCTGGGACGTTGAAGAAGCTCAGAAGCGTGTCGAGAGCCTGGGCATTGTTCACCTGGACCGGACCAGCCACGATCCCGACCGTCTTGCCTGCCAAGCCTGCCACGGAGCTGATCTTGCTGTGGGGCGGCAGGACGAGGGCCACCACATCCCGGCGCAGGATTACAATGGTCTGGGCGTTCGACGGCGCGGCCGCATCGCTACGCACGATGGCCAGATCCGTCCGGCCGTCTTCCAGGGCCTTGGCACCCGCAGTGAGGTCAGGAACCTGCAAAAGTTCCAGGTGAACGCGGGGATGCTGGATCGCGGACACGGAGACGAAAGCTGCCATGAACCGCTGAAGAGCTCCGCCCTCCGGACCCGTGGTCACCCGGAGATTGGCATGCGGCGACCAAAAGTGGGCGAGCGCGAACCCGGCGGCGAGCAGGAGCAGCACTCCGACGCCAACGAGGAGGCGACCCCGTCGTCTGTGGCGCGGCTTGCGGGTTGTGGGGGGTACCGGACTTTTCAGCTCATGCTGAAGATCGATGGGTGTGGCGTTCGACATAATCGCAGCCCTCCCGCCGTTTCGGTCTCACAATGCTCGTCATCCCGCCAGTGCAGCTTTGTGTATTCGCGCCAAGTGCTCGTGGTCACCCGCGCACACCCCAATCCGGCTACGCATTGGCACCACCTACTCGGCGCTCGGGCTCAGTCCTGGCTTCAAGCCACCTCCTTCACGCCGTTCCTCTCATTGCTCCGGCCTGGAGCCGCTTCGCCAGCCTCTCCTAACAATGTGCTATATTGCTAAGCTTAAAAAGTTCTGGAATGCCATCCGGGGTAAGTAAGCGTTCATATTGATCCCGGCAGTATCACAATTGACAGCTTAAGTCACTGCGCCTACCGTAAACCAGCGCGCAGGATTCGAATCGCCACATTCGTATCTCGACGTTCGTAGGATTGTCTTGATCGCGCATATCTGAGCTCGAATCGTGGCGGAATTTGTTGCGCCACAACGATTTTGCGAGCCGGTATTGAAGTATGAGGTGTTAGCTGCTGTTCCGGATCGAATTCGATCATGACGGTAGCATGCCATGAGACACGTCACGGCCCTACGTCATACCTTTATCCTGCTCAGCATCCTCGCTGGCCTCGTTACCTTATCCGCAAGTCCGGCGAGCGCATTCGTCTGCGCCCGCGGCTTTTACCGGGCCGGCTGCGTCGGACCTTGGGGAGAGTCACCGTACGGCGAGGCTTCAATGGCCGACGTGCGGCCTTCGTGCGGCGAGGTTTCTATGGCCAGCGTGCGGTCGTCTACCGGCGTGGCGTCCGCCGCTGGTAGCCCACAGTCTGCGGAGCGGTGATCCTCCACGCCGCTGTCTGGTCAAGTACCATGCTGGAGGCCTGATAACTTGCGCGGGCGCCCCATGGCGGTCCGGCTGAGCAGGCCAGTTCCAGGAGGCAGGCATGGATGTCAGCAGACGGATCTTCGCAGCGGGAGCCGCCACGATCCCTTTCATTGGCATGAGCCGGCCGTCGGCGTGGGCGCAAAGTACGGCCCAGGATGCGCCGATCATCAGCAACACGGTGGCGGCCGATCCGCTGACATTGGCTACGGACGCCTACATCTACGGCTACCCGCTCGTCACCATGGAGATGACGCGGCGCGTGCTCACTAACGTCGCCGTGCCCGAGGGCAAGAACGCCCCGATGGGCCAGTTTGCTAATCTACGCGAATATCCAGATGCGAAGTTCCGTGCCGTCACCGCACCCAACGCCGACACGCTCTACTCCAGCGCCTTCATCGATGTCGGAGCTGAGCCGCACATTCTCAGCCTCCCGGAGGAGGACGGCCGTTACTACCTCATGCCGATGCTGAGCGCCTGGACGAACGTCTTCGCCGTCCCAGGCAAGCGCACGACGGGGACCGGGCCGCAGATCTACTTCATCGTCGGACCCGGCTGGAGCGGCAGCGTGCCGTCCGGCGCCAAGCTGATCCAGGCGCCGACCAACCTGGTCTGGATCCTCGGCCGGACCTACTGCACCGGCACACCTGAAGACTACAGGGCCGTGCACGCGCTTCAGGACCAGTACCGGCTCGTCCCGGCGAGCGCGGCCGGCAAGCCGTACACGCCGCCTCCGACCCGGGTCGATCCGAGCGTCGACACGAAGACGGCCGTGCGCGAGCAGGTCAACCGCATGGATGCGACGACCTACTTCAAACTGCTTGCTGCCCTGATGAAAAACAATCCACCGGCGCTCGCCGATGGAGTTCCGGTGGCCAAGATGGCCTCGCTCGGCGTCGTTCCTGGCCAGCCCTTCAATCCGGCAAATCAGTCGCTGGCGATCCAGGAGGCGATTGAGCGTGCGCCGAGGGAGGCCATCACGCGCATCATGGGCCACCTCAAAACGGCGGGCGCGGACGTGAACGGCTGGACCTTCACCACCAATGGCGGCGATTACGGCAAGGACTACCTGCAGCGCGCGCTCGTCACGGCGGTGGGGCTCGGCTGCAATCTGCCGCAGGATGCCGTCTATCCGCTGACCACCGTTGATGCTGCGGGCCGGCGCCTGTCCGGCGCCTCGAAGTACGTGATGCGGTTCCCGGCCGGCGAGCTTCCGCCTGTCGACGGTTTCTGGTCGCTGACGATGTATGATGCGGACTACTTCTTCGTCGAGAACCCGCTCAACCGCTACACGGTGAGCCCGCGCGACGACCTCAAGGCCAACCCGGACGGCTCGATTGATCTTCTGATCCAGCACGGGAGCCCCGGAGCGGAGCGCGAGTCGAACTGGCTTCCGGCCCCGGCCGGCCCTTTCATCCTGATGCTGCGCACCTACTGGCCGCAGGACGCCCTTCTGAGTGGTTCCTGGGCGCCGCCGCCAGTCAACCGAAGCTCCAGCGCCATGCCTTAGGATGCCTGACGGAATCCGTCCGGGTCAGGTGACGGGCGTCAGAACTTGGTGACGATCGCCTTTGGCTCGGGCGTGGACTTCGGTGGCGCAACCCAGAGCGGTGCCGAGAGGGTCAGGTATGTCGCTGTGCCTTGGAAGCGGTTCTTGACGTCGAACTCGCGGTAAACCCTGACGTTCGTCGAGATCGGAATCTCGCCAGCGTGAAAGGTGTAGCCGATCTGGCCGCCCAAGGACACGACACGGCCCTTAAAGGAGCCGACTTTATCGCCCGATCCACTGTCCCCCGTAAGCTGATCGTAGAAATAGCCAACGAGGCCAACCGACAAGTCCTTGCTCAGGTACTTCGATGCCGACCACTCGACGTGGAACTCGGTACCGGTGAGGTAGTGTGTTGCAGGGTTGATCCAGTTGACCGTGATGCCGGGCACGACGGAGAGTTCGTAGCCCAGCGCCGGGTCGAGATAGGTGAGCGCGCCGCTGAGATCGAGGGCCGGGCGATTCAGCGCGATGTTGGACAACTGGCCATTCTCGAATGAACCGGAGGGCACGACGCCGAGCACCGTCGCAGTCCAATGGAAATTGCCGGAATGCCAGCCCACGAAAGAGGCCAGATAGATGTCGCCGACGTTGAAGATGGCATCGTGCTCGCGACCGGCGACGATGCGATCGATCCGGGGCGAGGACAGCACCGCTGCGGCGGCGACGTCGGGCGTGCCGAACGGAATGGTGACAGAGAAGCCGAGATTGCCGCCCAGGATCTCGATCGGCGTGACCCAAATCGGCGATGCAAAATTAGCACTAAAATCAATCTTGACGTTCGCGGCCACGACACCACCGCCCTGGAATACACGGTTACCGCCAAGATAGCCTTGATAGAAGTAGGTTTCACTCTCGAAATAGAAGCCGGGCGGGGGTATCACCCCGGCGAGCGGGCCGCGATTGCCGAGCACGTAGATGCCTTGCGCATATTCAGCCGCTTGGACGTGCTCGGTTGCGGCAAAGGACAGGGCGCCCAACAAAGCTGCCGCAGCACATTGGCCCACCGCTCCGACGTTTCGCATCGCGTCAGACCCCAATATACGAAGCTCAGAGTCACTTGATTTCGAAGCAAAATTGGCATAGTGTTTATTTTCTATCAAGGGCCGGTTCGCCACGAATGCGTTTATATACTTGTAACTGATGTAAATTTGAGACACATACCGTTACGAAAATCGGATCATACGGTAAATGCGGTACGTTATATAGCAATAGCGCGATTAAAAAAGAAGGTCACAGAAGTTAGTATAAGGCTTAGCGAATTGGATTCGTGATACTATTCGAGGCTATTCTACGGTGGCGCGCTGAATAAGCCGCGTCTGTCCACTTTGATCAGGCAGGAGGCTGCATCTTCTTCATGGTAGCATTCGCTCCGGCAGGGTTCGCCCGGCAGCTGCAACGTTTGAGGACTTCAGGCGCGGTTTTGGCGTGCGCGATGGTGGCCACGGGCGCCAAAGCGGTCTGATTGTCCAACCGATGTATAAAACGCTTTCAGCAGCACAGTCCCTATAGGAGACGAAAGATGTTTAAGTCATCGATCCCGCCGATCTTGCTATTGATCGTTGCATCGTCCGTTAAAGCCGAGGAGGTGCCGCGCTTCAACATCAAGGCAATCTGCGGCGAGGCACCTTCACTCGGTCAGAGCGGCCAAACTACCGATAAGGGCTGCATACATGACGAGACTCTGGCTCGAACACAGCTTGAACAGCAATGGCCGGGCTTCAAAGCGAACCGTCGCAGCGCCTGCGTTCAGGAAGTAAGTATCGGTGGTCCGCCAAGTTACGTTGCATTACTAACCTGTCTTCAGATGTAATATTATCATAAGGTCATTCAGCGTTGGCGTGTTAGTCGCCGTGCTAGTTATGCAATAAAAAGGAATACAGTCGATTAAAGCTAGGAATGAGAGATGTCGGACGCTCCTTCTTTTGCGTTTGAGCGGCTCAGTCCCGAGCTATCTCGGAAGACGCGTGGGATGGAGTGGATTTCCAATGGAACGTTCTGTATGGGGTCGGATGGCCATTATCCTGAAGAAGCGCCGGCACACCGCGTCAGTGTAGACGGGTTCTGGATCGACGAGGCACCCGTCACCAATGGGCACTTCAAGGCGTTCGTTCGCGCGACCGGCTATCGAACGGTAGCGGAAAGCCTTCCGGAGCCGAAGGACTATCCAGGAGCGCAGCCGGGCATGCTCTACGCTGGCTCACTCACCTTCTATCCGCCGCGAGAGCCCGGCGACAGGCGCGACTGGACTCGATGGTGGACTTTTCTGCAGGGCGCGAACTGGCGGCATCCCTACGGTCTCGGCAGTTCGATCAAAGGCCTCGACGATCATCCTGTCGTGCACGTCGCGCTACGCGACGCCGAGGCTTACGCTGCGTGGGTGGGCAAAGCTCTTCCGACCGAGGCTGAATGGGAGTTCGCGGCCCGCGGCGGTCTCGATGGTGCCGAGTACGCTTGGGGCGAAGAATTTACGCCTGCTGGGCGTTTGATGGCCAACACGTGGCAAGGCGATTTCCCACACCTCAACACGGCCCCGGACGCCTCCAAGCGCACGACACCGGTCGGCTCGTTCCCCCCGAATGGCTACGGTCTGGTCGACATGATCGGCAATGTTTGGGAGTGGACCGCCGATTGGTACGGACCGACGCATCCGGTCGATGCCTCGAAGGCCTGTTGTATTCCTCGAAACCCGCAAGGCGGGCGCGAGCAGGACAGCGTCGACCCGCGCGATCCGCAGGTCGCAATCCCCTGCAAGGTCGTGAAGGGCGGCTCCCACCTGTGCGCGCCGAACTACTGCCGCCGCTATCGGCCAGCGGCGCGGCACGCGCAGCCCGTCGATACCTCCATGAGCCACGTCGGCTTCAGGTGTGTCCTGAGAGAGAGGGGTCAGTCATGACGCACGATGACGCGCACCAAACGGCTCAAACGAGCTCCGCGCCGGAAAGCGCACTCAGTCGTCGCAACATGCTCCTGGCCGGCACTTCGCTCCTGGCGGCCGCCGGACTGACATTGAATCGAGCAGAGACCGCTCGCGCTCAGCAGCCCACGACGCCGACGGGGCAGAAGCCGAACATCATCGTCATCATGGGCGATGACATCGGCATCTGGAACATCGGAGCCTATCATCGTGGCATGATGGCGGGACGGACGCCGCACCTCGACCGGCTGGCCTCCGAGGGCATGCTGTTTACCGACTACTACGCCGAGGCGAGCTGCACGGCCGGGCGCGCGGCCTTCATCACCGGCGAGCTGCCGATCCGCACCGGCATGACCACGGTTGGCCAAGCTGGCGCCTCCGTTGGATTGCCCGCCGAAGCTGTAACCATCGCTACGGTTTTGAAGGGGATGGGCTACGCGACTGGGCAGTTCGGCAAGAACCACCTAGGGGACAAGAACGAGTTCCTGCCCACGGTGCACGGCTTCGACGAGTTCTTTGGCTACCTCTACCATCTCGACGCGATGGAAGACCCGGCCCACCCAGGCTACCCGCAGGAGCTGCTGGGTCAGGTCGGCCCGCGCAACATGATTCACTCCTGGGCGACGAACGTGGCGGATCCCGCCGACGATCCGCGCTGGGGCGTCGTCGGCAAGCAGAGGATCGAGGACGCCGGGCCCCTCTATCCCAAACGGATGGAGACGGTGGACGACGAGATCCGCGACTTGGCGCTCGGCTTCATCGACCGGGCCAAGGCCGACGGCAAGCCCTTCTTCGTGTGGCTCAATCCGACCCGGATGCACGTCACCACCCACCTGTCACCGCAATATCAGGCCCTGCGCAACGCGAAGAACGGCTGGACCATCCATGAGGCCGGCATGGCGCAGCTCGACGACGTCGTCGGGGCGGTGATGAAGAAGCTGGCCGACCTGGGCGTGGACGACAACACCATCGTGGTCTTTACCACCGACAACGGCACCGAGGTCTTTACTTGGCCGGATGGCGGACAAACGCCGTTCGCGCAGTCGAAGGGCACGGTCATGGAGGGTGGCTTCCGGGCGCCGGCGATGATCCGGTGGCCCGGCAAAGTGCCCGCCGGGCAAATCCAGAACGGCGTCATTTCCGGCCTCGACTGGTTCCCCACCTTGGTCGCCGCAGCCGGCAACGCGGACATTGGTGAAGAACTGAAACGAGGCAAAAAGATCGGCGACGAGAATTATAAGGTACATCTCGACGGTTACAACCAGATGGATCTGATCTCCGGCAAGGGGCCGTCGAAGCGGAATGAGATCTGGTATTTCGGCGAAAGCGAACTCGGAGCGGTAAGGATCGGAGATTATAAATATCGTTTTATCGATCAACCCGCAGGTTGGCTTGGGGACAAGACCAAACCGGATGTTCCATACATTACGAACCTACGGCTCGATCCGTTTGAGCGTACAGGCTGGCCTGACAGCGGCACGAAGATCGGCACGCAGAACTACATGAACTGGTTTCTCTACGAGTTCTGGCGCTTCACCTTCGTCCAGCAGGAGGTGGAGAAACTTGCGATGACGGCCATTGAGTTCCCGCCGATGCAGAAGGGCGCGAGCTTCAACCTGGAAGCGGTCAAGGCGAAGATCCAGGCAGCCAGGGCGGCGATGGCGAAATGATGACGACTCCCCGGCCAAAGCCGAAATTGCCCGACGGCTGACGAACGGCCGCTACGGAGGAGCGGCAACAGCGGGCCAAACGACTGTCATCGGTCGGTAGAGAACCATCTGCTTTTCCGGCTGACCGTCTCCGAAGCGGACCGGCGGCTTTCGGCCAGACTACGTCATGCCGGATCACCATCGCGCGCAGAACCGGACATTCGGCTTGGCGCCCATCCGAGTGCACTGACGCGAAGGGAGGCTTCACGCATGGGGTGAGGCGTGCGAGTCTGCGCCAGGGCTCAGACGGTATGCGTGCTCCCGAAACCGACCTGATCCGCCCCCACTGGAGTGGTCCGCCCTGAGGTATGGCCTGCGGGCCAGGGTCACGGAAGCCAACGCCCAGATACCTAAGCCACGCAAATAGGCTCTGATGCCGTAACCCTCGAACGCCTCGACGCTGGCCGGGTCGGAGACGGCCGCACGATAGTCGCGCTTGTCCGGCGCGGGCTGGAGGCCTCGGGCGCAAAGAAACCCGCTCACGCATTCGGGGCCGGAACTCGATGATCAGGCTGGCCTGAACGCGCGCCGACAGACTTCGCGCGCCCAGGCCGACACACTACCCGCTCCTGCCGACAAACTTCCTGCGCTCGCACAATCAGTCGCGCACGATCACCTGGGTGCCGACCCGGACGCGGTCGTAGAGATCGACCACGTCCTTGTTGGTCATGCGGATGCAGCCCGAGGAGACCGCCGCGCCCATCGTCTCGGGCTCGTTGGAGCCGTGGATGCGGTAGAGCGACGAGCCGAGATAGAGGGCGCGCGCGCCGAGCGGGTTGTCCTGGCCGCCGGCCATGTAGCGCGGCAGGTCCGGGCGCCGGGCCAGCATCTGCTGCGGCGGGCGCCAGTCCGGCCATTCCTTCTTCATGGTGACCGTCTTGAGCCCGGACCACGAGAAGCCCTGCCGGCCGACGCCGACGCCGTAGCGGACCGCCGCACCGCCCCCGAGCACGTAGTAGAGCCGGCGCTGGCGGGTCGAGACCACGATGGTGCCGGGCTTCTCCCGGCCGGTCCACGCCACCGTCTCGCGGGGGATCGCTTGGCTGCGGAAGACGTTCAGGAAATCCGCGATCGGGCCCCGGTCCAGCGGGTTGGCCGAAGCGGGGGCGCTCGCGAGCAGCAACCCCGCGAGCCCGAGCAGCGCGATCCGTCTCGACATGGTCTCCATCCTCATTCGCCTCGGACGGCCGCCTCGGCGGCTCCGGCCCGGTCTTCGGGCGAGCCCGCCCGGACTTCGCGGCAAGGTTGAGGCTTCCGGGGCAGGGCGGTCACTTCCCGGCGCGCTGTCGATTCCGCGCAACACCGGCCCGGCCGTCCGGCGATGGGGGGCGATCCGCACGCGACGCCACGGGTGATTGAACCCGGCGACGGCCATGCTTATCTCGGGTTCGTGATCCGATCCGTCGCCTTCCTGGCCCGCCGCGCCGTGTGCTCGCCGCAGCGCCTCGCCCGCGGCCTTGCCGTTCTGGCGCTGCTCGTCCTCGCGGCGGCCGCGCTCGTCACGGCGCCGGCGCCCGCCCGGGCAGGGGCGGCGGAGGGGCCGTCCTGTTCGGTCGCCGGCCCGCGGGTCGCGGTCCTGTCGGGCGCGCCGGACGCGGCGCCCGAGGCCGCGCGGACCCTCTTCGACCAGACCGACCTGTGCGCCGCGGACAGCGAGATCCTCACCGAACTTGGGCTTCCGGATCCGCCCGCCGCGGCGCCGCGGCCGCGTCACACGGCGTCAGCCTCGTTCGGCTACACCTCCGATTCCCGGCCGCGCTCCGCCCCGGACGGCTCGCCGCACCGGCCGCCAAGGCTGGCCTGACGCGCCCCGGCCCCGCTGGCCGGGAAGACCGCGCGCCTCTAGCCTCGATCTTCGCCCATTGGCCCCGCGGCCGGTGACGAGATCCGCCCCGATGACGCGCGGCCTCCGTTCCGCGCCCGCCTCAGCAGACGCATGCTTCCAGGAGCGTCGGTAGCCGTGACCCGCAATTCGCCCACCCCATTCTTCCCCGCCCCGCGCCGTGCCCTGGCCGCGGGAGCCGTCGCCCTGCTCCTCCTCGGCCTCGCCGCCTGCAATCCGAAGCAGGCGGCCGCGCCGGCCCCGCCCGTGCCGGAGGTGGGCTACGTCAGCGTGACCCCGCAGGCGATCCCCTATCTGCGCGACCTGCCCGGGCGCGTCGCCCCGATGCGCATCGCCGAGGTCCGCTCCCGGGTCTCCGGCCTCGTGGTGAAACGCCTGTTCGAGCAGGGCAGCCAGGTCAAGGAAGGCGACATCCTCTACAAGATCGACCCCGCTCCCTTCGAGGTCGACTTGGCCAGCGCGGAAGCCGTGCTCGCCCGCCAGGAGGCCGCCCTCGTGCTGGCCCGCCAGCAGGCCGACCGGCTCGAGCAGCTCCTGTCCCGCGCCACCGCCAGCCAGGCGCAGTACGACGCCGCCTTCGCGGCCCGGAAGCAGGCCGAGGCCGAGGTCGCCGGCGCCAAGGCGGCCCGCGACCGGGCGCAGCTCAACCTCGGCTGGACCGACGTGCGCGCGCCGATCACCGGCCGGATCGGCCGGGCGCTGCTCACCGAGGGCACCCTGATCGAGCCGGGCTCCACGGGGGCGCTGGCCACGATCCAGCAGCTCGACCCGATCTACGTCGACATCACCCAGTCGGTGGGCGAGTTGAACCGCCTGCGCCGGGACCTCGCCAGCGGCGAGCTGGCGCGGCTGGAGGAGAACACCGCCAACGTCCACCTGATCATGGACGACAATTCCCTCTACCCGCTGGCCGGCCGCCTGCTGTTCTCGGACGTCACCGCCGACCCGAGCACCGGCCAGGTGACCCTGCGGGTGCAGTTCCCCAACCCGCACGACGAGCTGTTCCCCGGCATGTACGTGCGGGCGCGGATCAAGCAGGGCATCGATTCCGACGCCATCGCGGTGCCGCAGCAGGCGATCCAGCGCACCGACGACGGCCGCGCCGAGGTCTGGGTGGTGCGCGCCGACGAGACCGTGATGCGCCAGCCCGTCGAGGTCGGCCCCGTGGTCGGCCCGAGCTGGCTGATCCGCTCGGGCCTCAAGGCCGGCGAGCGGGTGGTGGTCGACGGCTTCCAGAAGATCACCGTGGGCGCCAAGGTGAAGCCCCTCGACCAGAATCCGGTCCACGGCGAGACCGGCCCCAAGCACGATTCCGACGAGGCCCCCGACGCGCCGGATGCCAAGAATGCGGGCTCCACGAATGCGGGCGACACGGCGGACGCCGCGCAGCGGGCTGCCGCTGCCCAGCGCCACTGACCGCGGAAGAACCCGACCATGGCACGCTTCTTCATCGACCGGCCGGTCTTCGCCTGGGTGGTGGCCCTGTTCATCTGCCTCGGCGGCGCGCTGGCGATCCCCAACCTGCCGGTGGCGCAGTACCCGGTGATCGCCCCGCCCTCCATCGCCCTGTCGACCGCCTATCCCGGCGCCTCGGTGGAGAGCCTGTACATCGGCACGACCCGGCTCATCGAGGACGAGCTGAACGGCGCGGCCAACATCATGAACTTCGAGTCGACCACCGACTCGTTCGGCTCGGTCAACATCACCGCGACCTTCCAGCCCGGCACCGATCCGGCGCTCGCCTCCGTGGAGGTGCAGAACCGGCTCAAGCGCGTGGAGGCGCGGCTTCCCGCGGAGGTGCGCCAGCAGGGCATCCTGGTCGAGGAGGCCTCCGCTGCCACCCTCAACATCATCACCCTCGTCTCCAAGGACGGGTCGATGGACGAGGTCGGCCTCGGCGACTTCCTGATCCGCAACGTGATCAACGAGATCCGGCGCATCCCCGGGGTCGGGCGCGCCACCCTCTACTCCACCGAGCGCTCGCTCCGGGTCTGGGTCGATCCCGACAAGCTGCGCGGCCTCTCGCTCAGCGCCTCCGACGTGACCGAGGCGATCCGCAACCAGAACGTCCAGGTCGCCTCCGGCTCGGTCGGCGCGCAGCCGAGCCCGACCCGGCAGGCACTGACGGTGCCGATCATCGTGAAGGGCCAGCTCGGCACGATCGAGGATTTCGGCGCCGTCGTGCTCCGGGCCAATTCCGACGGCTCCAACGTGCGCCTGCGCGACGTCGCCCGGATCGAGCTCGGCGGCGACGCCTACCAGTTCTCCACGCGCCTGAACGGCGGCCCGGCCGCCGGCATCTCGGTGACGCTGGCCCCCGACGGCAACGCCCTGGAGACGGCCCGGGCGATCCGCGCCAAGATGGTGGAATTGTCCCAGTTCTTCCCGCCGGACCTGAAGTGGGACATCCCCTACGACATCACCCCGGCGGTGGAGGCCTCCATCGAGAAGGTGCTGCACACGCTGGTCGAGGCGGTGGTGCTGGTCTTCCTCGTGATGTTCCTGTTCCTGCAGAACATCCGCTACACCCTGATCCCCACCATCGTGGTGCCGATCGCCCTGATGGGCACGGTCACGGTGATGTGGATCTCGGGCTTCTCGGTGAACGTGCTCACCATGTTCGGCATGGTGCTGGCCATCGGCATCCTGGTCGACGACGCCATCGTGGTGGTGGAGAACGTCGAGCGGATCATGAACGAGGAGGGTCTGCCCCCCAAGGAGGCCACCAAGAAGGCCATGGGGCAGATCACCGGGGCGATCATCGGCATTACCCTGGTGCTGATCGCCGTGTTCGTCCCGATGGCGTTCTTCCCTGGCTCGGTGGGCATCATCTACCGGCAGTTCTCGATCGCCATGGTCACCTCCATCGCGTTCTCGGCGCTGCTCGCCCTCTCGCTGACGCCGGCCCTGTGCGCCACCTTCCTGAAGCCGGTCGAGACGGGGCACGGACACGCCAAGGGCGGCGTGTTCGGTCTGTTCAACCGGTTCGTGGACCGGGAGACCGCCCGCTACGGCCGCGGCACCCGGTGGTTCATCCGGAAGTCCGGGCGGGTGATGCTGGTCTACCTCGCGCTGGTGGCCGGCACCGCCTACGCCTTCGTCAACCTGCCGGAGGGCTTCCTGCCCGTGGAGGACCAGGGCTTCTTCACGGTCGACATCCAGACCCCGCCGGGCGCCTCCTACAACCGCACCCAGGAGGCGGTGCGCAAGGTCGAGGAGCACCTGCTGGCCCAACCCGGCGTCGCCACCGTGACGATGCTGAACGGCTTCTCGTTCTCGGGACAGGCGCCGAGCACCAGCCAGGCCTTCGTGACCCTCAAGCCCTGGGGCGAGCGCGATGCCGGGAACTCGGCTGCCGCCCTGGTGGCGAAGACCAACGCGGCGCTGGCGAGCTACCGCGACGCCACGGTCGATGCCCAGGAGCCGCCGCCGGTGGACAACCTCGGCAACGCGGCGGGCTTCTCGTTCCGCCTTCAGGACCGGGCGAACCGCGGCTACGCGGCGCTGCTGTCGGCCCAGGAGCAGCTCCTCAAGCTCGCCGCGTCCAGTCCGATCCTCCAGAAGGTCAAGATCGAGGGCCTGCCCCCGACCCCGCAGGCCGAGCTGGTCATCGACCGCGAGAAGGCGGCGGCCCTGGGCGTGAAGTTCGAGGACATCAACGCCACGATCCAGCTCAACCTCGGCTCGGTCTATCCGAACGACTTCCCCAACCGGGGCAAGATGCAGCGGGTCTACGTCCAGGCCGAGCAGCTCCAGCGCATGAACGCCTCGGACATCCTCAACTACGCGGTGAAGAACGCCACGGGCACCATGGTGCCGATGTCGTCCTTCGCGGAGCTGAAATGGGGCATGGGGCCGAGCCAGATCGTCGGCTTCAACGGCTACCAGTCGGTGCGCTTCACCGGCGAGCCGAACCCCGGCTACACGTCGGGCGACGCCATCGCCGAGATGGAGCGGCTGATGCTCCAGCTGCCCAAGGGCTTCGGCTACGCCTGGACGGGTCAGTCCTACCAGGAGAAGCAGGCGGGCAGCCAGGCGACCCTGCTGCTCGCCCTCTCGGTGCTGATCGTGTTCCTGTGCCTCGCCGCGCTCTACGAGAGCTGGGCGATCCCGGTCTCGGTGCTGCTGGTGATCCCGCTCGGCGTGATCGGCGCGGTGGCGGCGGTGCACCTGCGCGGCATGCCCAACGACGTGTACTTCAAGATCGGGCTGATCACGATCATCGGGCTCTCGGCCAAGAACGCGATCCTGATCGTGGAGTTCGCGCGGGACCTCTGGAAGCCCGGGACCTCGGTGGTGCACTCGGCGGTCGAGGCGGCGACGCTCCGGTTCCGGCCGATCGTGATGACCTCGCTCGCCTTCATCTTCGGTGTGGTGCCGCTGGCGATCGCCACCGGAGCCGCCTCGAAGAGCCAGCAGGCGATCGGCACCGGCGTGATGGGCGGTATGATCACCGCCACCGTTCTGGCGGTGTTCTTCGTGCCGGTGTTTTTTGTCGTCGTGATGCGCGTGTTCCGGCGCCGGGCGGTGGCGGAGGGCGAGCGGGAGGCCGAGGTGCGGCACGCGCCGGCGCGGGTGGCGGCGGAGTGACGATTCCGGGACGCGTCTAGCGCCGCCTATCCACCACACGCCCTCCCTCCCCCGCAGGGGGGGGAGGGGACGCGCACGCAGCTTCGCGCCTAATCCTCGATAAGCCCCGGATCCAACGCCGATTGGTCCATCGACCAATCCCCCTGGTCCGAACCTTGCTGTGGGCGCGGCGTGCGTGCCGTTTGCCGACGCGCGGCACCGGGTCTAAGCCTCAACCACCGCTTCCGCGGGACGGCCTGCGCTCAACTTTCACGGTTCCGGAGATCCGATTGCCCCGTTCTGCCCTGAAGACCCTCGCCCGCGGCGTGTCCGTGGTCGCGGTCGCGACGTTTGCCTTCGCCGCGCTGCCCGCGCAGGCCGCCAACGTCTTCCGCTTCGCCTTCCAGGGTGATCTGAAATCCCTCGATCCCTACTCCCTCAAGGAGAGCTTTACCGAGGGCATGCAGGAGGCCGCCTACGAGCCCCTCGTCACCCTCGACAAGAACCTGAAATTCGCGCCGGCGCTCGCCGAATCCTGGGAGACGCCGGAGCCGACCCGCTGGCGCTTCCACCTGCGCAGGAACGTCAAGTTCCACGACGGCACGCCGTTCACCGCCGACGACGTGATCTTCTCCGCCCAGCGCGTCCGGGCCACGGGCTCGAACTTCACCACCAACGTCCCGGCCGACGCCGAGTTCGTGAAGGTCGACGACTACACCGTCGACATGGTGCTGAAGAAGCCGAACCCCATCGCCATCGCCCAGTTCCCGACCTGGGTGATCATGTCGAAGGCGTGGTCCGAGAAGAACGGCGTCGTCCAGCCGACGCCGCCGAGCGCCACCAGCCCGAGCTACGCCACCCTGCACGAGAACGGCACCGGCCCGTTCGTGATCGCCGAGCACCAGCCCGGCGTGAAGACCGTGTTCAAGAAGTTCGACGGCTACTGGGGCAAGGCCGAGTCGAACCTCGACGAGGCGGTGCTGACCACCATCGCCAACCCGGCGACCCGCGTCGCCGCGCTGCTCTCCGGCGAGGTCGACTGGATCGACCCCGTGCCGCTGCAGGACCAGCAGCGGGTCAACGCCAGCGGCACCGCCACCGTGATGGCCGGCCCCGAGCTGCGCACGATCTTCCTCGGCATGGACCAGGACCGGGACGAGCTGAAGGATTCCTCCGTCAAGGGCAAGAACCCGTTCAAGGACATCAAGGTGCGCGAGGCCTTCTACCTCGCCATCGACGAGGACACGATCGCCAAGCGCGTGATGCGCGGGCAGGCGGTGCCCTCCGCGCTGATGATCGCCCCGGCGCTCTACGACCGCGGGGCCGAGTTCAAGCGCCCGGCCACCGACCTCAAGAAGGCCAAGGACCTGATGGCCCAGGCCGGCTATCCGGACGGGTTCTCGCTCACCATGGATTGCCCCAACGATCGCTACGTCAACGACGAGGCGATCTGTCAGGCGGTGGTCTCGATGCTCGCGCGCATTAACGTCAAGGTGAACCTCAACGCCCAGCCGAAGGCCAAGTACTTCGCCAAGGTGCTGGCGCCGAACTACGACACCTCGTTCTACCTGCTCGGCTGGACGCCGTCGTCGCTGGACAGCCACAACATCCTCTACGAGATCGTCGGCTGCCGGAAGCCCGGCGACAAGTCGGGCCGGGGCGGCTGGAACCTCGCGGGCTACTGCGATCCGAAGATCGACGACATCGCCGACAAGGTCGAATCCGAGACCGACAAGACCAAGCGCGACGCCCTGATCAAGGAGGGCTTCGACGTCCTGAACACCGACTGGGGCTACATCCCGCTGCACCAGCAGGCGCTGGCCTGGGGCGTCTCCAAGAAGGTCCACCTGACCCAGCGCGCCGACAACCTGCTCCTGCTCTACTGGGTCTCGAAGGATCCCCAGTAGGGGCCCGGCGTGCTCGCCTTCCTGCTGCGCCGGGTGATCCAGGCGGCCGCGGTCCTCGCGGTCGTCGGGCTCATCGCCTTCGCGATGTTCCGGTTCGCGGGCGATCCCGTGAACCAGATCGTCGGCCCCGACACCACCGTGGCCGAGCGGGCCCAGATCCGGACGGATCTCGGCCTCGACGATCCGGTGCTGGTCCAGTTCGCCCGCTATGCCGGCAACGTGGTGCGGGGCCGGTTCGGCATCTCGTACCAGTTCCGGCAGCCGGTCTCGCAGCTCCTCGCCGAGCGCATGCCGGCGACGCTGGAGCTCGCCTTCTGCGCCACGATCTTCGCCCTGGTGGTGGGGATCCTGATGGGCGTCTACTGCGCGCTGTTCCGCGACTCCTGGCTCGCCGGGCTGTTCCAGGCGGTCTCGCTCATCGGGATCAGCCTGCCGACCTTCCTGATCGGCATCCTGCTGATCTACCTGTTCTCGGTGACGCTCGGCTGGCTGCCCTCCTACGGACGGGGCGACACGGTCCGCCTCGGCTGGTGGACCACGGGCTTCCTGACGGCCTCCGGGCTCAAGGCGCTGATCCTGCCCTCGGTGACGCTCGGCCTGTTCCAGATGACGCTGATCATGCGTCTGGTGCGCGCCGAGATGCTGGAGGTGCTGCGCACCGACTACATCCGCTTCGCCCGGGCGCGGGGGCTCACCACCCGGGCCGTCCACCTGCGCCACGCGCTCAAGAACACCCTGGTGCCGGTGATCACCATCGCGGGGCTGCAGCTCGGCTCGGTCATCGCCTTCTCGATCATCACCGAGACGGTGTTCCAGTGGCCCGGCATGGGTCTGCTCTTCGTCCAGGCGGTGCAGAACGTCGATATCCCGATCATGTCGGCGTATCTGCTGCTCGTCGCGCTGATCTTCGTGACCATCAACCTCGTGGTCGACATCCTCTACACGGTGGTCGATCCGCGCCTGCGGCTCTCGACCGGGCGGGCGGCGTGAGGCAAGTCCCTATGAAGATCTGCCGATGAGCGGATACGACCTCGACGCGGGCGACGCCCCGCCGGTGCCGCTGCCGGAGGCGGCGCCCTCCCGCCTCGCGCGCTGGCGGGATTCCGACCTGCTGGCGAGCTTCCTGGGCTCCAAGACCGCGATGGCGGCGCTGATCGCCACCGTGCTGATGGTGGGGCTCGCCTTCGCGTCCTCATGGATCGCCCCCCAGAACCCCTACGACCCGGCGCAGCTCGACCTGATCAACTCCAACCTGCCGCCGATCTGGCAGGCGGACGGCCAGGCCCCGTTCTACCTCGGCACCGACGACCAGGGCCGGGACGTGCTCTCGGCGGTACTCTACGGCCTGCGCCTGTCGCTGATCGTCGGGGTGCTCGGGGTGCTGACCTCCGGCGTCCTCGGCATCGCGCTCGGCCTGATCGCCGGCTACGCCGGCGGCGCCCTCGACACGCTGATCATGCGCGTCGCCGACGTGCAGCTCACCTTCCCGGCGATCCTGATCGCCCTGGTGGTGGACGGCGTGGCGCGGGCGAGCTTCGGCGGCGCACTCGATGTCGGGCCGCTGATCGGGCTGATCGTGGTGTCGATCGGCCTGTCCTTCTGGGTGCAGTACGCGCGGACCGTGCGCTCCTCCGTGATGGTCGAGAAGGGCAAGGACTACGTCCAGGCGGCACGGCTCATCGGGCTGTCGCCGCCGGTGATCCTGGTCCGCCACGTGCTGCCGAACGTCACCGGCCCGGTCTTCGTGATCGCGACGATCAACCTCGCGCTGGCGATCATCACCGAGGCGACGCTGTCGTTCCTCGGCACCGGCCTGCCCGAGACCATGCCGTCGCTCGGCACCCTGATCCGCACGGGCAACCGCTTCCTGTTCTCCGGCGAGTGGTGGATCGTCGCCTTCCCCGGGCTGGCGCTCGCCGGGCTCGTCATCGCCATCAACCTCCTGGGGGATTGGCTGCGCGACGCGCTCAATCCGAAGCTGCAATGATGGATTCGGCTGTGCGCGTTCCCCCGCCCTATCCCACCCTCCACCTCATCCTGAGGTGCCGGAGCGCAGCGGAGGCCTCGAAGGAGGGCTCCAGGGATCGCGCGCTGTCCGGAGGGCTCCTTCGAGGCGCGCTGCGCGCGCACCTCAGGATGAGGGCGCGGGTTGGAGAAAGCTCCGCCGTCGGAACCCGCAAGCCATGACGGAAAAAATCCTCTCCGTGCGCGACCTGACGGTCGCCTTCGACACCCGCCGCGGGCCGCTCACCGCCATCGACCGGGTCTCCTTCGACATCCACCGCGGCGAGATCCTGGGGGTCGTGGGCGAATCCGGGGCCGGCAAGTCGGTCACCGGCGCGGCGGTGATCGGGCTGATCGACCGGCCGGGCCGGATCGCCGGCGGCGAGATCCTCTTACGCGGCGAGCGCATCGACAACCTCTCCCCCGAGGCGATGCGGCGGGTGCGCGGCCGGCGCATCGGCATGATCTTCCAGGACCCGCTGACCTCGCTGGACCCGCTGTTCCGGGTCGGCGACCAGATCGTCGAGACCCTGCGCACCCACACCGACCTGTCGGGCCGGGCCGCGCGCACCCGCGCCATCGATCTGCTCGCCGAGGTCGGCATCCCGGCCCCCGAGCGGCGCATCGACGGCTACCCGCACGAATTCTCCGGCGGCATGCGCCAGCGGGTGGTGATCGCCCTGGCGCTCGCCGCCGAGCCCGAGCTGATCATCGCCGACGAGCCGACCACGGCCCTCGACGTCTCGGTCCAGGCCCAGATCATCACGCTGCTCAAGCGCCTGTGCCGCGAGCACGGCACCGCGGTGATGCTGGTCACCCACGACATGGGGGTGATCGCCGAGGCCGCCGACCGGGTGGCGGTGATGTATGCCGGGCGGGTCGCCGAGATCGGCCCGGTCGCCTCGGTGATCGCCAAGCCCCACCACCCCTACGCGGTCGGCCTGATGGGGGCGATCCCGACCCTGTCGCAGGAGGCCGCGAGGCTGAGCCAGATCCCCGGCTCGATGCCGCGGCTCACCGCGATCCCGAAGGGCTGCGCGTTCAACCCGCGCTGCCCGAAGGTCTTCTCGCGATGCCGCGTCGAGCGGCCGGAGCCGATCCCGGTCGATGCGAGCCGGGTGGCGTGTCATCTGTACGATGCAGCGGAGCGCGCAGCGTGAGCGCCTACGTCGAAGTCACCGACCTGCGCCGCCGGTTCGACGTCTCGAAGCCCTGGCTCAACCGGGTGCTCGAGCGCGAGCCCCGGAAATTCCTCACGGCGGTCGATCGGGTCGGCTTCGAGATCGCCAAGGGCGAGACCTTCGCGATCGTCGGCGAATCCGGCTCGGGCAAGTCGACGGTGGCCCGGATGGTGGTCGGCCTGCTGCCGCCCTCCGCCGGCGAGGTCCGCATCACCGGGATCTCGATGACCGATCCGCGCCAGGCTGCCGCACGGCGGCGGATGCGCTCGCGAATCCAGATGATCTTCCAGGACCCCTACGCGTCCATGAACCCGCGCTGGCGGGTGGGCAAGATCGTCGCCGAACCGATCCGGGCGTTCAACCTGATCCAGGGGGAAGGGGCGATCCGCGCCCGGGTGGCCGAGCTCCTCGGCCTCGTCGGGCTCCATGCCGACGATTCGAAAAAATACCCGCACGAATTCTCCGGCGGGCAGCGCCAGCGGGTGGCGATCGCCCGGGCGCTTGCCAGCCAGGCCGAGTTCCTGGTGGGCGACGAGCCGACCTCGGCGCTCGACGTCTCGGTGCAGGCGCAGATCCTCAACCTGATGCGCGACCTGCAGGACCGGCTCGGGCTGACCTACCTGTTCATCTCCCACAACCTCGCCGTGGTCCGCCACATGGCGACCCGGGTGGGGGTGATGTATCTCGGCCGGCTGGTGGAGGTGGCGGCCGCCCGGGACCTGTTCGCCCGACCGCGCCATCCCTACACGCGGATGCTGCTCGACGCGGTGCCCGACCTCGCCCATGTCGGCCGCGCCCGGGTGCCGGTCTCCGGCGAGATCCCGAACCCGATCGATCCGCCCCCGGGCTGCACCTTCAACCCGCGCTGCCCGCTGGCCAACGACCGCTGCCGCGCGGAGGTGCCCGCGCTCCTCGACGGCGTCGCCTGCCACGCCGTGCAGGAGGGGCGCGCCTAGCGCCTCGCCCCCGGCCGCTCCCGCGTCCCGGAGCGGCCCCGGACGGGCCGCCGGGTTCGCTCCCGCATCGCGGTCCGCGGACCCCGTCACGAGAGGCGTGGCCACGGCTCCGGTGCACGTGCGAGGGCCGCCACCGGTCTCGGGACGATGGCGTGAGCGGGCTGGACCCACCGACGCCGCCCGCGCAGCACGCGGTTACGTGGGCCGACGCCCCACATGGCCGAACGCATGGTCGCGGTGGGGATCGCTCTCATCGTCGCCTGCTTGGCCGGGCGCTTGGCGATGGAGGCGCCCGGAGCGCTCCACGGGACGCTGATCGTCCAGCGCGCCAAAGCACACGGCGTCGAGAACCTCGGCGACCCCGACCGCGATCCGGCGCAGGTCGCTGCCGCGGTGGGGGTGTCGTTGCGCCACCTGCAGGCGCTGTTCCGCGCGAACGGACGCAACATCGCCGCCTGGATCTGGCAGCGGCGGCTCGACAAGGCCGCACAGCGCCTGTC
Organism: Methylobacterium sp. J-070; assembly: GCF_022829385.1. Taxonomy (GTDB): domain Bacteria; phylum Pseudomonadota; class Alphaproteobacteria; order Rhizobiales; family Beijerinckiaceae; genus Methylobacterium. The sequence continues at coordinate 26,189 of NZ_JAKSXX010000123.1, forward strand.
CGATCCGGGCGGCCTCAACGTCTCGATCAGCGAAGTGGCCTATCGCTGCGGGTTCGTCGACCAGGCTCACTTCTCGCGCCGCTTCCGGGACCGATACGGCACGAGTCCGCGCGAGTACCGCCGCGCCGCCCTGACTCAGGCCGCGCCGCCCTGACGAGAGATGGTGACCGGCCCGTCGGCCTCGCCTTCCCTCACGCGTCCCGCCATGCCGAGAACGTCGCCGCCTGGCCCAGGCTCACGCCGTCGCGGTCGAGCTGCCAGACCACCGCGTGCTCGATCCAGAACCGCCGGCCGTCCTTGGCGATCCGCAGGCCGCGGTAGCCGCGGGTGAACCCGTCCCGGGCGACGGCGTCGAGGAGCCTCTGACGCTCGGCGCGCTCCGGCGCCTCGGCCGAGAGCCGGGACGGCAGGCCGACGAGTTCCGCCCGCGCGTAGCCGAAGCAGGCCTGCGCGGCCCGGTTGGCGTAGACGAAGCGCGGGTCCGTGGCGCCGTCGTGGGCCAGCACCGCGAAGGGCGCCGCCTCGTAGAGCCAGGCGGCATCGGCGCCCGCCGGCACCAGGGTCTCGCCGAGCCGCCGCGCGTAGCTGCCGGTGAGGACGGCGAAGAAACTCGGATCGCGGGACAGGTCGGCCATGGCCGCCTAGATGACGGGATCCGCGTCGATTCGCATCCGCAGGATCGCGTAGGGCGGCTGCTGCAGATCCTGGCCGCCGTTGTATTCCGGCCGGCGGTTGACCTGCGCCGCCGAGATGTAGAGCCATCGGTCGGGCGTGATCCAGAACGTGTCGGCCCAGATCAGCCGGTCGTCGGCGGCGATCACCTCGATGGTGCCGTCCGGCAGGCGACGGCCGACGGCGTTGTGTTCCTGCAGGCTCAGATAGACCCGGTCCCGGGAATCGGCGATGAGGCCGCCGGTCATGCCCTTCTCGCCCAGATCCCGAACCGAGGCCGCCACGTCCGCCTCGGAGGCGTTCGGGTCCCGGAGTGCGGCGGTCTCCACCGCGTAGAGGCGTCGGCTCATCAGGGGCGCATAATACAGGCGGGCGCCGTCCGGGCTGAGCGCGATGCCGTTGGCGCCGCCTTTCGGGCTCTTCGGCGGCGCGTCGCCCGCGTCCTCCTTCCTGCGCTCCATCACGGGGCGGCGCTCCACGAACTTGACGAGGCCGTCCTCGGACCGCGTGCTGGCGTGATCCGCCAGCCGCCGCACCACCCGCCCGCCGTCGAGGTCGACCACGAGGATCGCGCCCTGGCCGGTCTGGCCCTGGTCGGTGATGTAGGCGAGCGCCCGCCCGTCGCGCCTGTCGACCCGCAGGTCGTTCAGCGAGGAATGCGGCATCACGCCGGCCCCGAGGGGGATCGACCGGCGGATCCTGTCCTGCGCGATGTCGATCGCCACGATCTTCGCGCCCCCCGGCACCGGCGTGCCCTTGCCGTCGGGCAGGCCGGCATCCAGCACCCAGAGGGTGTCGTCGCGGTCGAAGACGGCGTTGGGGACGTGGAACAGGCTGGCCTGCGGGGCGCTCCGATCGGGCCTGTTGGCCTCCGCATCCGGATAGGGCTTCACCGTGCCGTCGGGCATCACCTCCCCGAGCGTCACCGGCTCCGCTCCGGTGAAGCGCGGCATCATCACGAACATCCGCCCGTTTCCCGCGATCGCCAGCCCGGTCGGCGTGGACGGCGCGGCGGCGGCGATCGCGAGCTCCAGCGGACCGACGGGACGCGTCACGGGCGGCTGCGGGGCGGGCGACGGGGCCGCCTGAGCCCCCCGCGCCGCGAGGGCGAGGAGGCCCGATCCGATCAGGCGACGGCGGTGGAGGAACATGCGCGTCCTGGTGCTCGGGACTCGATCCGCGCGCCGGCATTCCGTCCGGCGGGCCTCGTTCCGCGACCCGTGCGGTCGGGAATCCCGGCCCAACGCGTGGCGGCCGCGACCGATCCCGCATCCCGGGATCCGGAGGGTCCACGTCCGTGTCGAAGCCGCCTGACAACCACGTTGTGGTCGCCCGATCTACTTAGGGAACGAACAGAAAACTGTGACGTCATAAATATCTGTATTTTAATATAATTGTACTCACAATCGAGATTTAAGCGACGATCAATAATAAAGACCGGCCTATCTGTGTGCTCGATCACTTGACCTCGGCCGGCGGATCACGTTATGGCCCCCACAATATCGAAATGAGGCCACATTGGTTTTTGATTTCATGCCGGCTGGCGATGCGCCGTACTCGATGATTGGAGACGGGATATCGCCTTTAATCAGTAGATGTTTGAAAATATTCGCTTCTGATCATGGACGTATCAGGCGGCGACGGTTTCCGGCGGTGGAAGGTCATGATCTGGCCGTCACGATGCCCGCTCTACAAGGACCGTCACGGGACCCGGGTGCGGGCTGCTCGCAGGGGCGGCGCTGGACCGGATTCCGGGCGGAGGTTTCCCGGATCGCCGACCCTGGCGCCGGTCGGCTTCGAGATTGACAGGCGGGAGGGGCATGGATCCCCAAGGATCCGAACGGGAGCCCGGGGCTCCGACCCGGGGGGACCGCGGGTCGCTGCGGATCCTGGCCGTCGCGGTTCAGAAGGGCGGCACCGGCAAGACCACGCTGGCGGCCTCCCTGGCGGTCGCGGCAGCCGAGGCCGGCGAGCGCGTGGCCGCCCTCGACCTCGACCCGCAGGGCTCGCTGGCGGGCTGGGGGGCGCTGCGCAGCGGCGATGCCGTCGCGGTGGACCGGATCCAGCCCTGGGAGATCGGGCAGCTGGCCGAGATCCTCGGCGTCCTCGCCGAGGAGGGGCGGACGCTGGCCGTTCTCGACACCGCGGGCAGCTCGGCCGGGCTCGCGCCGGCCCTGAAGGACGCCGACTTCGTGCTGATGCCGGTGCGGCCGTCCCGGCTCGACATCGTGGCGGCGCGTCCGACGCTCCAGATCCTGATGGATGTCGGCCTGCGCGGCCGGTTCGCCCTGGTGCTGAACCAGTGCCCGGCGCCGCCGTCGCCGCGCACCAGCGCCTACGCGTCGCAGCTGCGGGCCCTGGGGGTGCTGGCCGACCCCGGCATCATCCACCGGGTCGACCATCAGGACGCGCTCGCGACCGGCCTGGGCGTCACCGAATACGCCCCGGCGAGCCCCGCCGCCGACGAGATCCGGGCGCTCTGGACCTGGATCGACGCGAAGATGCGGGCGACGGAGGCCCGCTGAGCTCAGCCGTCCCCGAGGGCCGCCAGGATCCGCGCCCAGGAGCGCGTGCCCTTGTGGAAGCTCGTCAGGTCGTACTTCTCGTTGGGCGAGTGGATCCGGTCGTCGTCGAGGCCGAACCCGATCAGCAGGGTGTCGCGGTCCAGGATCCGCTTGAAGTCCCCGACGATCGGGATCGAGCCGCCGGCGCCCACCGTCACGGCCGGCACGCCCCACTCGTCCTGCAGCGCCGCCTTGGCGGCGCCGAGCTGCGGCATGTCGAAGGGCAGGCTGATCGCCCGCGAGCCCTTGTAGGTGATGACCTCGACCTTGCAGTCCGCCGGAACCCGCGCGCGCACGAAGGCCTCGAACGCTTCGGCCAGCCGCTTCGGGTCCTGGTCGTCCACGAGGCGGAACGAGACCTTGGCCGAGGCCGTGGAGGCGATCACCGTCTTGGTGCCCTCGCCGGTATAGCCGCCGATGATGCCGTTGGCGTCGCAGGAGGGGCGCGACTGCACCAGCTCGATCGGCATCCGCCCGCGCTCGCCTGCGGGCTCCTTCAGGCCGATCGGCCCGAGCAGCGTCTCCGGCGTCAGGCCGAGGCCGCGCCACTGCTCCAGCACCTCCGGCGGACGCTCGTGCACGCCGTCGTAGAAGCCCGGGATCGTCACCCGCCCGTCGGCATCGTGCAGGTCGGCGATGATCTTGGCCAGCACGTGGATCGGGTTGCGCGCCGCACCGCCGAAGAAGCCCGAATGCAGGTCGCGGTCGGCGCAGGTGACCTTCACCTCGAAATACGCGAGCCCGCGCAGGGATGAGGTGATGGCCGGAGTCTTCCGGTCCCACATGCCGGTGTCGCAGACCAGCACCACGTCGCAGCCCAGGCGCTCGCGGTTGGCCGCGACCCACTCGGGCAGGCCCTGCGAGCCGCTCTCCTCGGCGCCCTCGATCAGGATCGTGACGCCGCAGGGCAGCGCGCCGTTCATGGCGATGTACGCCCGGCAGGCCTCCACGAAGGTCATGACCTGGCCCTTGTCGTCGGAGGCCCCGCGCCCGACGATCGTCTTCCTGCCCTGGCCGTCGTCGGCGATGTGCGGCTCGAAGGGCGGCGTCGTCCAGAGATCCAGCGGGTCGACCGGCTGCACGTCGTAATGCCCGTAGAACAGGACGTGCGGCGCGCCCGGCTTCGGCTTGGTCGCGAGGACCACCGGATGCAGCGAGGTCTCCTCCACGGAGGTCTCGAAGCCCAGCGCGGTCAGGTCCTCGGCGAGCCACGCGGCGGCCTCGCGGCACGGTCCGGCATAGGCCGGGTCGGTGGAGATCGACGGGATCCGCAGGAAGGCGAACAGCCGCTCCAGGGCGTTCTCCAGGTCCGTGTCGATGTCGTTGAGGATCGCGTCGAGCGCGGCCATCGGGGGCTCCGGGGTGCGGCGGGGTTGGCTCGGGACGAGGGTTAGCCGAGGTCGGGCAGGGGCGGCAACACACGGTCGGCTCGACCGGCGCCGTCTGAAACTGCCCTCCGCTTACGCGACCCGCATTTACGCATGCCCTCCGGGCTTTATTTTGTGAAATTGCGAGCCTACGCTCGCCGGTGGCAGGGCAAAACGAAGCTGCGATGGGCAAAAGCATGGCCTCGGACGATTGGGCGGCGATGGCCGCCGAGGTGTACGGCTCCTTCAGCCCCGGCAGTCCTATCAAACTCCAAGGCGATCTTGCCGGCCGAGAGGACCAAGCCGGGAGGCTGCGCGGCATCGTTCTCAGCTCGGGAGAGCATGCGCTGATCTACGGCGAGCGAGGAGCAGGTAAAACCTCGATCGCGAACACGTTTCACCTCAGCCTGCACAGCGATACCAGGCGCATTCATTCGATTCACGTTAACTGCGGCGACAATGATTTCTCCGCAATCTGGCGGAAGGTCTTTCGTCGCGTAAAGGTAGAAAGCGACGCCGAGCGGCGATCTTTGGATCAATTCTATCCCGAAACGATCACGCCAGATGACGTGGAAATCGAGCTAAGTAATTTCAGAATCAACGATATTCCAATCATTATACTGGATGAATTCGATCAGATATCGGATCCGAGAACCAAAATCTTGATGACAGAGACGATCAAATCGTTTTCCGATCACACAATTCACGCCAAGATCATACTGGTTGGAATTGCTGGCAACGCTGGTGAGTTGATCGCGCAGCATGCTTCGATTTCAAGGGCGTTGAAGCAAGTTCAGATGCCCCGGCTGAGCTTGGCGGAATTGGAGGCTATCGTCACCACGCGGTATAAACGATGCGGTCTCAGAAGTGATGACGAAGCTCTCTTTCAAATGGCATTTCTGTCGCGCGGATTGCCGTATTATGCGCATCTGATCGGGCGGCATTCGGCGCTCGCCGCCATTCAGAAGAAGAAGGTTTTTGTCGATGTCGAGGATGTGTTCCTGGGGCTTCAGGAGGCAATAAAAGAAGTCGATCAAACAATTACTGAAGCATATCTTGCGGCAATCGTCAGTCAAAGGAACGAAGAAACGCTCTATGAGCCGGTGCTGACAGCCTGTGCTCCGGCAGAGTCGGACGATCTTGGGCAATTTCAGCAAGCGGCGGTGTCCGCGCCACTCTCGGAAATCGCCCCGCGGAAGCCCGCTTACACCCCGACCACCTTCGCGTTCCACATGAACGAGTTCTGCGAAGACAAGAGAGGCAGGATTCTGTCGCGTGTCGGGGAGGCGAGGAATTATCGCTACTCTTTCACGGATGCGATGATGCAGCCGTATGTCATCATCCGGGCGTTACAGAGCGGCCGCCTGAAGCGTGCGACATTTCAAAAATTTATTGCTCGACGGCAGCGATCACTCGCGGTTTAGGACTCTTCGGCGACCTGGAAGTTGCGTTCATCCTTGCGACGAGAGATCGGTATCGACGTCTGCTTGGGCGATCCATGCTCCGATGACGGAGGCCGATGCGTCGACGGCAAGATGCCGAAGGGTCGGCATCCGGCCCTGCAGCGTCGAACGGGCTGCCCCCCGGTACTGCGAGAAGCCGGGACGGCATCCGGCACACGCTGCGGCGCATGCCGGCGGATGACTACCCTGGCTGACTAACCTGGCTGACTGCCCTGGAAGACGCGAGCGGTTCGGTCCCGGTGCGCGGATCAGCTTCGGCGGATTTGGCGTCGAACCATGACAGCGCCGCAGTTCGCGCTGGGCCTCAGTCTCCCCTTTGAGACAGCATGCCCCGGAACAGGCGCAGATTGGAATGGTTATCGACGACATCCACCGGGCCCGTCCGGACCGCTCCGGTCCCGCCCGACCCCGCTGCCGCCCAGACCGTGGACACGCCATGCTTCTCGAGAAACAGCCGCCCGTGTCGGCGGATACGCCCATCGGCATCACGCTGACCATCAACGGGCAGCGCCGCGCGCTTCAGGTCGCCCCGTGGACCACGCTCCTCGACCTGCTGCGCGAACGGCTCGACCTCACCGGCACCAAGAAGGGCTGCGACCACGGCCAGTGCGGCGCCTGCACGGTGCTGGTGAACGGCACACGGGTGAATGCCTGCCTGACGCTCGCCGTGATGAAGGACGGCGCCGAGATCACCACGGTCGAGGGCCTCGCCGGCCTCGGCGACCGCAAGGGCAGCAACGCCCTCCATCCGATCCAGGAGGCGTTCATCGAGCACGACGCCTTCCAGTGCGGCTACTGCACCCCGGGCCAGCTCTGCTCCTCGGTCGGCCTGCTGAACGAGGGCCACGCGCACACCCGCGACGAGATCCGCGAGGCGATGAGCGGCAACATCTGCCGCTGCGGCGCCTACACCAACATCGTCGACGCCATCGAGGACGTCATGCAGGGAGACGCCCGATGAACCGCTTCGACTACGTCCGCGCCGGCACGGTGGCGGAGGCGGTGCAGGCCTTCGGGGTCGGGGCGCGCTTCATCGCCGGCGGCACCAACCTGATCGACCTGATGAAGTACGAGGTCGAGAAGCCGGGCCGGCTGATCGACATCACCCGCCTGCCGCTGGACCGGATCGAGGACCATGCCGGCGGCCTGCGGATCGGGGCGCTCGCCACCAACGCCAAGGTCGCCTACGACGACCGCGTCGCGGAGCGCTACCCGCTCCTGCGCAACGCCATCCTGGCCGGCGCCTCGGCGCAGCTGCGCAACGCGGCCTCGACCGGCGGCAACCTGCTGCAGCGGACCCGCTGCTACTACTTCTACGACGTGGCCACGCCCTGCAACAAGCGCGAGCCCGGCTCCGGCTGCACGGCGATCGGCGGGATGAACCGCATCCACGCGATCTTCGGGACGAGCGACAAGTGCATCGCCACCCATCCCTCGGACATGTGCATCGCGCTGGCCGCCCTGGAGGCGACCGTGCAGGTGAGCGGCCCGCAGGGCGAGCGGTCGATCCCGTTCGCGGAGTTCCACCGCCTGCCCGGCGACACGCCCGAGACGGACACCAACCTCGCCCCGGGCGAGATCATCGTGGCGGTGGACCTGCCGGAGAGCCGGTTCCCGCAGCACTTCACCTACCTGAAGCTGCGCGACCGGCTGTCCTACGCCTTCGCGCTGGTCTCGGTGGCCGCCGGCCTCGAGCTCGACGGCGACACGGTGAAGACCGCCCGGCTGGCGCTCGGCGGCGTCGCCCACAAGCCCTGGCGCAACCGTGAGGCCGAGGCCATGCTGGAGGGCAAGCCCGCCACCCGGGAGAGTTTTCAGGCGGCGGCCGACCTCATCGTCGCCGAGGCCAAGCCGCAATCGGAGAACGGCTTCAAGATCGATCTCGCCCGGCGCGCCATCGTGCGCGGCCTCGAACAGGCCGCCGCGGGCACGCCCCAGTCGCTCAGCGACAAGCGCATCCAGTAGGGCCCGCCATGACCGACACCGCCAGCCCCCAGACCTTCAGCTCCACCGGCCGCGATACCTTCGTCGGCACCCCGCGCAGCCGCATCGACGGTCCCGCCAAGGTCACCGGCCTCGCCAAGTACGCGGGCGAGTTCGCCGCCCCGGATCTCACCTACGGCGCCGTCGTGTCGAGTTCGATCGCCAAGGGCCGCATCGCCGCGATCGACTCGGCCGCGGCCGAGGCGGTACCGGGCGTCCTCAAGGTGATCACCCACGAGAACCGGCCCCGCACCGCGTGGCGCGACAAGAACTTCCAGGACGCGGTGGCGCCCCCCGGCTCGCCGTTCCGCGCCCTATACGACGACCTGATCGTGTTCAGCGGCCAGCCGGTCGCCCTGGTGGTGGCGGAGGATTTCGAGGCCGCGCGCTACGCGGCCTCGCTGGTCCAGGTCCGCTACGAGGCCCAGGAGCCCGTCACCGACCTCAAGGCCGCGCGGGGCGACGCCTACGATCCGCCCACCAAGCGCGAGGGCATCAAGCCGCCGCCGGCACCCTGGGGCGACGCCGACCAGGCGTTCGGCACCGCGCCGATCCGCGTGCAGGGCGGCTACACCCTGGCCAACGAGCACCACAACCCGATGGAGCCGCACGCCACCACGGTGGTGGTGGAAGAGGACGGGACCTACACGGTCTACGACAAGATCCAGGGCGTCTCGAACAGCCACCAGTACCTCGTCAACGTGTTCGGCCTGAAGCCCGATCAGGTGCGGGTGCTCAACCCCTATCTCGGCGGCGGCTTCGGCTCCGGCCTGCGCCCGCAATACCAGGCGTTCCTGGCGATGCTGGCCGCCCAGGAGCTGAAGCGCTCGGTCCGGGTCACCCTGACCCGCGACCAGATGTGGTCCTTCACCTACCGGGGCGAGGCGCTCCAGACCATCGCGCTCGGCGCCGAGCCCGACGGCACGCTCACGGCCCTGCGGCACGACGCCGTGCAGGGCACCTCGACCTTCGAGGATTACCAGGAGGTGATCGTCAACTGGTCGGGCGTGCTCTACCGCTGCGATAACGTCGCCCTGACCTACCGGATCGCCAAGCTCGACACCGCCACCCCGGGCGACATGCGCGCGCCCGGCGCGGTGACCGGCGTCTTCGCCATCGAGACCGCCATGGACGAGCTCGCCTACGCGACCGGGATGGACCCGATCGCGTTGCGGCTGAAGAACTACGCCGAATCCGACGCCACCGCGAAGGGCAAGCCCTTCGGCTCGAAGGCGCTGAAGAGCTGCTTCACGCAAGGCGCGGAGCGCTTCGGCTGGGCGAAGCGCAATCCCGAGCCCCGCTCCATGCGCGAGGGGCGGGAGCTGGTCGGCTGGGGCATGGCCACCGGCATCTGGGAGGCCATGATGATGCCGTCGAGCGCCATCGCGACCCTGACGCCGGACGGCCGCCTGACGGTGGGCAATTCCACCGGCGACATCGGCACCGGCACCTACACGATCCTGACCCAGATCGCCGCCGACACCCTCGGCCTGCCGATGGAATCGGTGACCACCAAGCTCGGCGACACCCGCCTGCCGGAGGCCCCGGTCGCGGGCGGCTCCTGGACGGCGGCCTCCTCGGGCACCGCCGTGATGAAGGCCTGCCGCAACGTCGGCGCGCAGGTGTTCAAGCTCGCCCGAGCGATGGAGAACTCGCCGCTGGCCAACGTCGATTTCGACCGCGCCGTGTTCGCGGACGGCCGCATCTCGGTGGCGGGCGACCCGAGCCGCAGCGTCTCGCTGGTCGAGGTGCTGCAGGCGGCCGGCGTCGACAAGGTCGAGGCGGTCGAGCAGGCCGGGCCCGACAAGGACTTCAACCAGAAATACGAGGCCTACACCCACTCGGCGATATTCGTGGAGGTGAAGGTCGACGAGGAACTGGGGCAGGTCCGGGTGACCCGCGTCGTCTCGGCGATCGCGGCCGGCAAGGTGCTGAATCCGAAGACCGCCCGCAGCCAGATCCTCGGCGGCGTGGTGATGGGGATCGGCTCGGCGCTGGAGGAGGAGTCGATGCTCGACCACCGCATCGGCCGGTTCATGAACCACAATCTCGGCGAGTACCACGTGCCGGTGAACGCCGACATCTACGACATCGACGTGATCTTCGTGGACGAGGAGGACAAGGCGAACCCGCTGGGCGTCAAGGGGCTCGGCGAGATCGGCATCGTCGGCACCGCGGCGGCGATCACCAATGCGGTGTTCCACGCCACCGGCAGGCGCGTGCGCGACCTGCCGATCACCATCGACAAGCTGCTCTGACATCGGGGCGTTTCGGGGCGGGCGGCAGCCAGTCTCGGGACCGGTGATCTTCGACGGGGAAGCCGCCGCGCGCACGGCGCGGCGGCTTCCTTGCGTGATAGGCATCCCCTCGGACCGCGTGGCCGATCCCGCCCGCTCCGTCATCGCGCGTGCAGCGAAGCGACCCGGGGCGGGCGACATCGGCAGGTGTCGCGCAACGGGCGTTCCCGGCTTCACGCGCGGGGACGGCGGTGCTTAAGGGGGTCGGAACGAAACGGCATGGGGTCCCCGTGAGTCATCTGCTCCAGTCCTGGCGCTTCTGGGCGCTCGCCGCGGCCGGGTTCGCGGCGCTCACCGCGATCCTCGCCAAGGTCGGCGTGACCGGCGTTCAGTCGGACGTCGCGACCCTCGTGCGCACGGCCGTGATCCTCGTCTTCGCGGGGGTCATCGTCCTGGCCTCCGGGCAGGCGGGCGGCCTCGCGCAGATCTCCGGCCGCAGCCTCGTCTTCCTCGTCCTGTCGGGGCTCGCCACCGGGGCGTCCTGGCTCTGCTACTTCCGGGCGCTGTCCCTGGGGGACGCCGCCCGGGTCGCGCCCCTCGACAAGCTCAGCGTCGTTCTCGTGGCGATCCTCGGCGCCGGGCTGCTCGGCGAGAGCCTGAGCCTCGCGGCCTGGACCGGCGTCGCGCTGATCGCCGCCGGGGCCGCCCTGGTCGCCTCGGGCTGGTGAGCGGACGAGCGGCGGCGCACCGATCCGTTAACCCGGCCGGCGCATCCTCCAGGTCCCTCGCGAAAGGGGACCGCCATGGATTGGGTCTACCGCGGCTTCGAGACCTCGCTGCTCGGTCTCGCCCTCTGTCTCGGCCTCGCGGCCTGCCTGATGCTCGGCGCCGACCGGTCATCGGCCCCGATGGTCTCCGTCACCCTTCCGATGCTGGCGGTGACGGCCCCCGCGCCCTGAGCGGGAGCCGGGGCCGCCCTCAGGCCGCGCTGCGCGTGGCCGGGAACATGATGCTCCGGGCCTCGTCGTCCATCTCCGCCTTGAAGGTGTGGCGGCCCTTCAGCGCCTCCGCCGCCTGGGCGGCCGGACGCGCGCTGACCGCGTCGAGGTGGCGCTTCACGTTCGGCAACTCCGCGAAGGCGGTCTCGCCGAGGACGAACGGCACCATCCGCGCCCAGCCCCAGACCGCCATGTCGACGATCGTGTACGCCTCGCCGAGCACATAGGCGCGGTCAGCGAGGCGCCGGTCCAGGATCCCCCAGTGGCGGCGCGCCTCGAACGCGTAGCGCTCGGTGGCGTAGGCGCCGCCGTCCCGCGCGAAGTGGCGGAAATGCACGCACTGGCCGGAGAAGGGCCCGATGCCGGTGGCCACGAACATCAGCCACGACAGCATCTCGCCCCGCACCGCCTCGCCCTCGGGCAGGAACCGGCCGGTCTTGCCCGCGAGGTAGAGCAGGATCGCGTTGGAATCGAACACGGTCACGTCGCCGTCGATCAGCGATGGCACCTTCGCATTTGGGTTGAGGGACGTGTAGGCGGGGTCGAACTGCTCGCCCCTGCGGGTATCCACCGGCACCGGCTCGTAGGGCAGGCCCATCTCCTCCAGGCAGAGGGCCACCTTCATGGGGTTGGGGCTGAGATTGTAGAAGAATCGAATCACGGCACTCTCCCTGAACGATCCCGGAAAGATGTCCGGGGCTGGTGCCCGTGCAAGCCGCGGCCGTGCAGGGCGGCTATTCCGCGACGATCTTGTAGCTGCGTCCGGGCACCAGGGCTGCGCCCCGCTCCAGCCCGTTGAGGACGAGGAACCGGTCGAGCGCCCGGTCCGGCACCGCCATGCGGCGGGCGAGCTCCTCGGCGCTGGCCGAGGTCGCCTGCACCACCTGCAGCCGCAGGGGACGCAGGGCCGTCTCGTCGGGCGAGACGGCGCCCAGCGTCGCGGTCCAGCGGCGGAAGGCCGGGTCTGGATCGGTGGCGCCCTTGGCAGCCATGATCATCCGGTAGGTCGAATCGCCGATCCGGATCGCCGCGAGGCGGAAGGTCCAGTCCTTGCCCCGCGAGAGCGCGAAGGCCGCCGGGTGGCCGCCGACGTCCCGGGTCTCGAAGCCGGCCGGATCGAATGCGTCGTTCCAGCTCGCCTTCAGCACCGCCTCGAGGGACTGGCCCTCCTTGGCGTCGATCTGGTCGAACAGCAGGCGGCGGTTGCCGTCATGGGTCGTCCCCAGCACGGCCGCGCGGGTGTTCTCCAGGGCGAAGCCGTCCGGAACCTCGAAGGCGATGCCGAGGCCGGGATGGATGAAGCGGTGCCCGCGCACGGCACCGTCGCGCGGGTTGTCGCCGTAGGCGAGCCCGTCCACCGCGGCGAGGTAGGAGGCCCGGTCGTCGATGCCGATTCCCGGCGCCCCGATGCGGCGCGCCGCCCGCGTGACCTGGGTGATGCGCTCGGCGGTGCCCGGATGGGTCGCCAGCATGTCGGGCTCGGCGGCGCTGCCGGCCTTCAGGCCCGTCGAGCGGTTGAGGGCGGTGAGGAAGCGGCCGGCCGCGAACGGGTCGTAGCCGGCCTTGGCCAGCGTCCGCACGCCGGTGGCGTCCGCCTCCAGCTCCTGCTCGCGGGAGAAGCGGGCCAGGGCGAAACGCGACTGGCTCTGCAGCTGCGCCCCGGTGGTCGGATCGTTCAGCACGTCGGCCACCACGCGGCTGACGAGCGCCGAGCGCAACTCCAGCTCGCTGCGGGCCGTGGCGTGGTTGAGGGTCACGTGGGCCATCTCGTGGGCCAGCACGGCCGCGACCTCGGAGGTATCGCTCGCCAGTGCCACCAGGCCCCGGGTCGCGTAGAGGCGCCCGTTCGGCAGCGCGAAGGCGTTGACCACGGGGCTGTCGAGGAGCGTCACCGCGTAGGCCTGATCGGGCCGGTCGCTCGCCTTCACGAGACGGTCGGTCACCTCGGTCAGCATCCGCGTCACGCCGGGGGCGCGCGCCTCGCCGCCGAAGGACGCCACGAGCTTGAGGTGGTCGGCGTCGGCGACGCGCTCGCGGCCGGTGGTCCGCGGCGCCTCCGCGGGCACGCGCACCACGGCCGGCCGAACGGTCGCGTCGCCCTGGTCGGCCACGCAGGCGCCGAGCAGGCCGGCCAGCAGGAGACCGGACGCCGTCACGCTGCCCGCGCGCCGCGCCGCCGACCGAAATTGCCCCGTGATCCCGCCCATCGCGATCAGCGCCGCAGCTCCCGTTCCCCCTCCGGCCCGGCCTCCGGCCGGTCCGACTCGCCCAGGACCTCGATGGCGTCGGCGCCGGCTTCCAGGGTCGGGCCGCGCCAGACCTCCAGGATGCCGCGCACGCGCACGCGCTGGCCCTCGGACGAGGCCGCACTCAAACCACGGGCGTGCACCATTCGCCAAGTGCGTTTCGATACGGTGACCGTGAGCGCGTCCGCGCCGGGGGGCGCGAAGTCCAGATAGGTGCGGGCGCCGCGCTCGCCGACGTGGCGCACGCGACCCTCCACGATCACGAAGCGTCCGGCCAGCGCCCGGAGGGCCGGCCCGTCCTGCGCCGCCGGGAGGGGCTCGCGCCAGATGCCGAGCCTCCGCGCCCGGGCGGCCGCCTCCACGAGGCGCAGGGCCGGGCGGCAGAGCGAATCGGCCTCGTTCGCGTCGGCCAGGGCGAGACCCGCGCCGATCAGGCCGCCGGCCAGATCGTCGTCGCCGTCCGCGATCTGGATATCGGCGCGCGCCCGGTCCCAGCGGTCCGGCTGCCCGCGGGGGACCACCGTGACGGCGGAGCCGCGCCGGGCCACCAGCCAGGCCTGCGCCGCCGCGGCGGCCTCCGGCACATCCGGCCACCGCAGGGAATCCGGCACCACGCGGGCGCCCGACCCCAGCAGGATCTCGCCCCGAGGCCCGATGCCCGACAGGATCTCGGCGCGCGCCGGACCCGCCGCGCAGGCCGGCGCGCCGGTCCGCGGGGCGGCCCCGACCGGCCCCGCGAGCACCGTTGCGAGCGCCGCCATCAGCGCCGCCCCGCGCCACCCCCCGGCCGGTTCCATCGGTCCGCCCTTCGAACGCCCCGGCGCAGCATGGCGCGTCGGCGCCGCCTGTCCACCGGCGGCATTTGGCCTGGGGCGTGGAGGATGCTAAGGAGCCCGCGGTCGTCTCCGTAGCTCAGCTGGACAGAGCACAGGTTTCCTAGACAGGTTCAATTGGGCGTCGCGCCGGGAAACCGCGCGGCGGATCCGCTCAAAGTCGGGGAAAGCTCCCGGCACCGGCGCGCGTCGTCCGGAGCCCTGCCGATCCCGAGCCAAGCCCGCGCCCCGCGGGAAGGTGTAGAGACTAGACGGGCGGCACCTACCGGCCGGGCGCGAGCCCCGCCCAGGGTGAAGGGATAGTCCAGACCACGAACGCGTCCCGCGACGGATGCGGCGGCGAAAGTCGAAGTGGTATGAAACCTGGGGTCGCAGGTTCGAGCCCTGCCGGGGACACCACCCTCTCGATCTTGATCGTCCTCTGCCCCGGCGGCGGCGGAAATCGTTCACTGCGTGGCCGCAGTGCCGGTGACAAAATCCCGGGGCGGCGCTAAGCTTTGCCAGTGGGAATCACGGCGCGGGGGTGGACGAGCTCTTCATGGCGGGCCAGAAAACCGATCAGCGCGACGTCTATGTCGGGCAGCGCATCGCCGAGCAGAGGCGCAAGGCGTCCCTCACGCAGCGCCGCGTCGCGCAGAGCTTCGGTATGTCTGCGGCTCAGCTACAGAAGTACGAGAAGGGCACGAACCGGATCAGTGCCGTCCATCTCGACATCTTCTCCCGGATGACCGGGGTGCCGATGGACTACTTCTTCAAGGGCATGCCGCGCAACGACGACTTCATCGCGCCGGGCTTCAGCGAGCCGGAGCAGGCGTCCCTCGGGGAGGGGCGGCTGAAGGAACTGGCCGAGATCCTGGGGCGGCACATCACGGAGAATTTCTCCGAGGAGGCGCGGCGCGACGTGGCTGCGGCCATCCGGGCGCTGGAGAGCAAGCTCAACGGTTGAGACTACGTGGACGCCCGCCGGAGCGGCCGATTTTTCATCCGGCTCGTCCGTTATAGCGGAATCGTTCGGTGATCCGTCTTGACCGTGACTCGGGCGAGTGCGAGAACCCGGACCCCATGAAGGGTCAAACGCCGTGATCGCACCGGCGTGCCTGTGAAGCCGGGGCCGTCCGTCCGATGCCGCGTTCCAACTACCTCTTCACCAGCGAATCCGTGTCCGAGGGGCATCCGGACAAGGTCTGCGACCGGATCTCGGACACGGTGGTCGACGCTTACCTGGCGGCGATGCCCGAGGCGCGTCTCGGCGTCGAGACCCTGGCCACCACCAACCGCGTCGTCATCGCCGGCGAGGTGCGCGGGCCCGACTCGGTCACCTTCAAGGACCTCGAGGCCCTGACCCGCGAGGCCGTGAAGGACATCGGCTACGAGCAGTCGGGCTTCCACTGGAAGAACAACGACGTCGCCATCCACCTGCACGCCCAGTCGGCCGACATCGCGCAGGGCGTCGACGCCGCCGGCAACAAGGACGAGGGCGCGGGCGACCAGGGCATCATGTTCGGCTACGCCGCCGACGAGACCCCCGAGCTGATGCCGGCCCCGATCTTCTACGCCCACCGGATCCTCAAGGACCTCGCCGACGCCCGCCGGGCCAAGCAGGGTGACGCCGCCAAGCTCGGCCCCGACGCCAAGAGCCAGGTCACCGTCCGCTACGAGAACGGCCGCCCGGTCGAGGTCACGCAGATCGTGCTCTCGACCCAGCACCTCGACGAGTCCCTCGACTCCGCGGACGTGCGCGCCATCGTCGAGCCGTACATCCGCCGCGCCCTGCCGGAAGGCTGGGTCGGCGAGGGCACGGCCTGGCACGTGAACCCCACCGGCAAGTTCGTGATCGGCGGCCCGGACGGCGATGCCGGCCTCACCGGCCGCAAGATCATCGTGGACACCTACGGCGGCGCGGCGCCCCACGGCGGCGGCGCGTTCTCCGGCAAGGATCCGACCAAGGTCGACCGGTCGGCGGCCTACGCGGCGCGCTACCTCGCCAAGAACGTCGTGGCCGCAGGCCTCGCCCGCCGCGCCACGATCCAGCTCGCCTACGCGATCGGCGTCTCGAAGCCGCTCTCGATCTACGTGGACCTGCACGGCACCGGCCAGGTCGACGAGGCCAAGCTCGAGGGCGTGCTGATGGACGCCATGGACCTCTCGCCCCGCGGCATCCGCACGGCGCTCGGCCTGAACAAGCCGATCTACGCGCGCACCGCGGCCTACGGCCATTTCGGCCGCGCCCCCGAGGCCGACGGCGGCTTCTCCTGGGAGCGCATCGACCTCGCCGAGAAGCTGAAGTCGGCCCTCGCCTGAGGGCGGCTTCCGCCCCGCATCGTCCGGGAGCGCCGGCCGGGCTCCGGAGCGCGCCGGGCCTGGGGCAAACCGGGCGGGCGGTGCGTCCGGCGCCGCCCCCGTTCCCGGATGTACGAAGCGCCAGCGGAACGCGATCCGGGACGGCGCGACGCGTCCGACCGGAAGGCGGCGTTCCGCGGAGGCCGTGCGGCGGATCGTGCCGTTTCGCGCCGGGTCCGGGCCCCTTCCGGCGACGCTCCGGGCGCTGCCATTGGCAGGGCTCCGGGATAGGGTTGCGTCTCATCTCCAAGGTAGACTGAGCCGGTGGATACCGACACCCCTGGACCTCAGACGGCCGAGGAGCCGGAGCGCGCCTTCTTCGGGCGGCGCAAGGGCAAGCGCCTGCGCGGTCAGCAGGAGCGCCGTCTCGCCGACCTGCTGCCGGCCCTCCGCGTGGCCCTGCCGCCCGGCGACCGACCCCTCGACCCGCGCAGCCTGTTCCCCGCGATGGCGGCCCCGCCCGACGCGATCTGGATGGAGATCGGCTTCGGGGGCGGCGAGCATCTCGCGGCCCAGGCGGAGGCCCATCCCGGGATCGGCATCATCGGGGCCGAGCCCTTCGTCAACGGCGTGGTCAAGCTGCTCGCCGCGATCGAGGCGCGGGGCCTGCGCAACGTCCGCATCCGCGACGAGGACGTCACCGCGCTGCTGGCGCGCCTGCCGGATGCGTGCCTGGAGCGCGTCTACCTGCTCTACCCCGACCCCTGGCCCAAGCGGCGCCAGCGCAAGCGCCGCTTCGTCTCGGAGGCGTCGCTGGCCGAGATCGGCCGGGTCCTGAAGGAGGGCGGCCTGTTCCGCTTCGCCAGCGACATCGACGATTACGCCGGCTGGACGCTGGCGCGGGCCGCGCGCTGCCCGGCCCTGCGGTGGACGGCGCGGAGCGCGCGGGACTGGACGCAGCCCTTCCCGGGCTGGCCCGGCACGCGCTACGAGGCCAAGGCGCTGGAGGCGGGGCGCCGGCCGACCTACCTGGAGTTCGTCCGGCTGCCGCGGTGAGTCCGGACGGGCGGGTCGCCGCAACCAGGCGGAACACCTTGCAACGGTCATGCTCGGAGGCCATCCTGACATGCCGTCGCGGTCTCGGATCGCGCCGGGCAAGGGGGCTCACTCCTGCGGGGGCGCGCCACGGCGCGTTCGAGGGTTCTTCCGAGTGAACGAGCGGGTTGGGCAGGATCCGGCGGCGGACGATCCGTATCGCACCGGCTTCGACGATGCCGCCATCGGTCTCGTCGTGCTGTCGTCCGACGAGACCGTCATCACCGCCGCCAACCGGGCCGCGCACGATCTCGTCGGCTGGGCGCCGGGCACGTTGCCCGGCCGGCCGGCCGCCGAACTCCTGCATGGGGAGGGGGAGGGCCTTCGCGACGGCCTCCAGATCTGGCGCCGGGCCGATGGCGGCGCCCTCGACGTGCGGGTGCGCCGCTCCGGCAGAACCCTCGCGGTCGAGTCCGTCGACGTCGACGCGGCGGCCCACTCCGAGGCGAACCGCGAGGCGCTCGCGGCGGCGGGCCTCGGGGAATGGCGCTGGGATCGGGCGACGGGCCTCCTCACGCTCTCGCGGCGAGCCGCCCGGATCCTGGGCCGGCCGCCGGGCCGCTCCGTGTCGTGGGACGAGCTGAAGACCGGCCTGTCGGAGGTGGAGCTCGCGCGCCTGAGCGCGGCCGTCGCCGAGGCGGCCCGCACCGGCGAGCCCTACCAGTTCGACACGCCTACGACGGTGGCCGGGCGCACGGTGATCCTGCGGGTGCGGGGTCAGGCCATCCCGGGGCCCGACGGCGCCCCCGCCGTCACGGTGGGGGTGATCCAGGACATCACCACGCGGGTCGAGGCCCGGGACGAGATCCTGTCCCGCGACCAGCGCCTGCGGGTCGCGACCACGATCGCCAAGCTCGGCATCTTCGAGTGGCACATGCTCGAGGACCAGGCGATCTGGGAGAACGAGCACATGTACGAGATCTTCGGGCACGCCCCCGAGGACGGCACCATCGGTAAGACCGAGTTCCTCAACGACATCCTCCACCCGGACGACCGCGCGGCCGTGCGCCGGGCGATCTCCCAGGCGCTGCGGGAAGACGGGATCCTGCACATCGGCGGCCGGATCCGCCGCAAGTCCGACGGGGCGTGGCGGATGATCGACATGGCCGGCCGGTTCGAGCGCGACGCCCCGGACCGCCTGCCGCGCCGCCTGATCGGGGTGGTGGCCGACGTGACCGACCGGCGCCACGCGGAGGAGCGCCAGAGCCTGCTGATCCGCGAATTGCATCACCGGGTGAAGAACACCCTGGCCACCGTGCAGGCGATCGTGGGGTCCACCGCCCGGACGGCGTCGAGCATCGAGAGTTTCTACGAGGCCTTCGTCGGCCGCATCAAATCCCTGGCCCACACCCACTCGGTGCTCACCGAGGACACGTGGCAGACGGCCTCGCTGTCGAACCTCCTGCTCAACGAGCTGAAGCCCTACGCCGAGGTGATGCCGGACGGCGGCGCCGAGGGCCGGATCAGCCTCGACGGGCCGGCGATCGACCTGCCCTCCGAGATTGCGGTGCCGATCGGGATGGCGATCCACGAACTCACCACCAACGCCGCCAAGTACGGGGCGCTGTCGAACCGCACGGGGCGGGTCGCGGTGGAATGGTCGCTGGAGCCGGGCGGCCCGGCCGGGATCCTGCGCTTCTCCTGGCGCGAGACCGGGGGCCCCCCGGTCGAGCCGCCGAGCCGGCAGGGCTTCGGCTCGCGCCTGCTGCAGCGGGTCCTGATCACGCAGGTCCAGGCCGAGGTGACGACCGATTACGCCGTCGGCGGCTTCTCCCTGACGATGCGGGCCCCGATCCCGCCGCGCAACGACAGCCTCAACCCGCTGGTCTGAGCCGGCGGCCGGCCGGACGACCCGGCGGCGGCACCGCGCGCTGTCGGACAGGTCAGGCCGCGCCGCGGGTGCCGGATTCGCCGCCGCCGTCCACGAAGGCCTTCAGCTCGTCCAGCGACGCGAAGGTGAAGCGACCCTGCGGCGTCTCCGCCTCGATCGAGCCGTCCTCGAACATCACGTAGGTGTTGCCGCCGGAGGCGTAGCGTCCGACCACGGTGCGGGTGGCCGAAGCCGACCCGGGCGCCGCGTCCAGGCTTGAACGCAGGGCCGGCGGCTCCTCCTTCGCGCCCGGAACCGCCTTGGGCCCGGCGAACAGGTCGTCCTCGGCGGTGCTCGCGTCCCGGGGCGCCGGCGCATCCGGCTTGGGCTGAACGCCCGGATCCCGCGCGACGACCGGCGGGGCCGGGACTCCCAGATCCGGCTCGGTCCGGTTGGGCTTCGATTGGGGGGATCGGGATCGCGCCGGCTCGGACGGAGCGGCCTCCGCCGGCAGCGTCGGGGGATCGTCCGTCCGGAGCTGCGGGTTCAGGTCGATCCGGGGCCGCTCGGGATCGAAGGGCGGCTCCACCACCGACGGGACGATGAAGGCCGGTGCGGAGGGCAGGACCGGCGGCAGCCGGGCTCGGCCAGCCTCGGCGGATTCCAGGTCGGGTCCGTCCGCCGCCCGCGCTCCGGAGGCGGGCCCCTGTCCGATCGCCCGTTCGACCCGGCGGACGCCGAGGGCGAGCGCGCCGAGCCCGAACAGGACCGCACCCGAGGAGGCCGCCACCGAGCCCGCGATGACCATCGCGAGGCCGCTCTCCAGGCGCACATACGGGAAACCCTGGACCACGGCGGCGCAGCCCCCGATGGCCATGGCGGCGGCGAGCGCGAACAGCGCAGCGATCATGATACTCTCTGGCACAGGCCGGCTCATCGCCGGCGCTTAAGGCGTGGCACACAGTAAGGCCTAGCCGTCATATTGCAAAACCCCCCGACGAGCCGATCCGGGATACCGGAATAGGCCGGTCATCCGCCGGCGGTCCCGGTGCGGCCCGGTCCGCCCTCCGCCGGTCGACATTCCCGGACCTTCGCGCCGGACCGGCCCGGAACGGCGTTGCCGTCCTGCGGCCGCCGACTTACCTAGCGGGCTCTCGACTCGGGAGCCCCCGCCGGGGACGAGGCCGTTCCCTGCCAAGCGGAGACAGATGCGATGACCTTCACCCTGCCGGAACTGCCCTACGCCTACGACGCGCTGGGGCCGTACATGTCGAAGGAAACACTCGAGTTCCACCACGACAAGCACCACAAGGCCTATGTCGATACGGGCAACAAGCTGCTCGAGGGCACGGATCTCCAGGGCAAGAGCGTCGAGGAGATCGTCAAGGCCGCCTACAACACGAATCAGCCGCTCTTCAACAACGCCGGCCAGCACTACAACCACATCCACTTCTGGCAGTGGATGAAGCCGAACGGCGGCGGCGCGATCCCCGGCGCGCTCGCGAAGAAGATCGACGAGGATCTGGGCGGGCCTGAGAAGTTCAAGGCGGACTTCATCCAGGCGGGCATCGGCCAGTTCGGCTCCGGCTGGGCGTGGCTCGCCGTCAAGGACGGCAAGCTGGCGATCATGAAGACCCCGAACGGCGAGAACCCCCTGGTCCACGGCGCCAAGCCGATCCTCGGCGTCGACGTGTGGGAGCACTCCTACTACATCGATTACCGCAACCGCCGGCCCGACTACCTGAAGGCGTTCATCGAGAACCTCGTGAACTGGGAGCACGTGGAGAAGATGTACGGCGAGGCGACCGCCTGATCCGGTATCCGTGAGTCGGCACCGCGGACCCTGTGTCCGCGGTGCCCTTGAGGTGGCCGCCGAAACCGGCTCTTGATGCGCCGGATCGGGCCGACCCGGTCTGTGCCGGGGTCCCGGGTCATTTCCAGCCTGTTCCGCAGGATCGCATCGGGTCGCAGGACGCTCTCGACACCCCGAGCCCTCTCCCCCCTCGCAGAGGCTTCCGGCTTCGACATCTGGCTGGACCGCGCGTGCCGGATGAAGCGCGGCTTCCCTCTCCCGTGCGGGAGTGGGAGGGCGGCGCGCCTTGCCCAGGTCGGCGTTTGAACACCCTAGCCTACAGAGTGAAAAGGGCGGTTTGCCTCCGATGATCCGCTCCATCCTCTCGGTCGGCGGCTGGACCCTGGTCTCGCGCGTCACCGGCTTCGCCCGCGACGTGGTGATGGCCGCCGTGATGGGCGCTGGGCCGATGGCGGACGCCTTCGTGGTGGCGTTCCGGCTGCCCAACCATTTCCGCGCGATCTTCGGCGAGGGCGCGTTCAACACCGCCTTCGTGCCGGCCTATGCCGGGCTCGCCGAGAGCGGCGCCCCCGGTGCGGCTCACCGGTTCGCCGACCGCGTCTTCACCCTGATGCTGATCGTTCAGCTCGTGCTGCTGAACCTCGCCCTGCCGGCGATGCCCTGGGTGGTGCACGCCCTGGCGCCGGGCTTCGCCGAGGACGGCGAGCGCTTCCAGCTCGCGGTGGCGCTGACCCGCATCACCTTCCCGTACCTGCTGTTCATGACCCTGGTGACGCTGCTGTCGGGCATCCTCAACGCCCACCGGCACTTCGCCGTGGCGGCCGGCGCCCCGGTCCTGCTCAACCTCGCCATGCTGGCGGCCCTGTCGGCGAGCTTCCTGTTCCCGAACGCCGCCTACGCGGCCGCCTGGGGCGTCGCGGTCTCGGGTGTGCTGCAGTTCGGCCTGCTGTGGTGGGGCTGCCGCCGGGCGCGCGTGATGCCCGACCTCGCGGTGCCGCGGCTCGATCCGGCGCTGAAGCGGTTCTTCGCGGTGCTGGGGCCCGCGGTGATCGGCTCCGCGGGTTTTCAGATCGCCGCCTTCGCCGACACGATCATCGCCAGCTGGCTGCCCACCGGGGCGGTCTCGGCGCTCTACTACGCCGACCGGCTCTATCAGCTGCCCTTCGGGGTGATCGCGATTGCGGCCGGCACCGTGCTGCTGCCCGAGATGAGCCGGCGGATCGCCGCCGGCGACGTTGCCGGCGCACACGCGGCGCAGAACCGGGCGGCGGGCTTCTCCCTCGCCCTGTCGGCCCCGTTCACCGTCGCGTTCCTCACGATCCCGGACCTGATCATGGCGGCGCTGTTCCAGCGCGGCGCCTTCGGCGCCGAGGACGCGGCCCGGGCCGCCTCGGTGCTGGCGGCCTACGGGTTCGCGTTGCCCGCCGTCGTGCTGGTGCGCAGCGCGACGGCGAGCTTCTACGCCCGCCAGGACACCAAGACCCCGCTCTGGGCCTCGTTGACAGCGATCGGGGTCAACGTCGCCCTCAAGCTCTGGCTCACCGGACCGTACGGCGTCACCGGGCTGGCGCTGGCCACCGCGGTCAGCCAGTGGGTCAACCTGCTGCTGCTGCTGGCGCTCGCCAAGCGCCGCGGCTGGACGGCGCCGGGGCGCACCCTGGGCCTGACCGTCGCGGGCGTCGCGCTCGCCTGCCTGGGGCTCGCTGTGGTCGCCATATACGGCCAGGGCCTCGTGCAGGCTCTGGTGCCGGCCCTGCCGCACGGGCGCGAGATCGCCGTCCTGGCGGTGCTCGGCCTCGTCGGGGCTCTGGTCTATGGCGGCCTGCTCGCGGGCCTGCTGCACCTGTTCGGCCTGCGCCTGCGCCGGGCCTGAGAAGACCCGGCCGGGGTCGCCGCCATGCGATCCCGGCCCCAGATCGGGCGAGACCACCCAGTGAGGAACGCCATGACCGACGCACCAGGACCGCTCGCCGGCGTGAAGGCCGCGGTGTTCGACGCCTACGGGACCCTGTTCGACGTGAACGCGGCGGTGCAGCGCTACGCCGAGGCGGTCGGGCCGGACGCGAACCACCTCTCGGAGGTGTGGCGCAACAAGCAGCTCGAATACAGCTGGACGCTGTCGCTGATGGGGCACTACGCGGCCTTCTGGGACCTGACCGTGCGGGCCCTCGACTACGCCCTGGCGGTCCATCCGAACGTCGATCCCGGGCTGCGGGAGCAGCTCCTCGACGCCTACCGCGACCTCGACGCGTATCCCGAGGTCCCGAGCGTGCTGGCGGCCCTGCGCAAGCGCGGGATCCGCACGGCGGTGCTCACCAACGGCAACGCCGCCATGGTCGACCGGGCCGTGGCCTCGGCCGGCCTCGCCGACCACCTCGACGCGGTCCTCTCGGTGGACGACGCGCAGGTGTTCAAGACCCACCCCGACGCCTACCGGATCGTCCTGACCCGGCTGGCCGTCGGCCGGGGCGACGTGCTGTTCTGCTCCTCGAACCGCTGGGATGTCGCGGGGGCGGGGGCCTTCGGCTTCCGGACCGCCTGGGTGAACCGCAGGGGGCTGCCGGACGAATACGCCGACCTCGCCCCCACCGGGGTGGTCGGGTCCCTCGACGGGCTGCTCTGACAGTCGCGGCGACTTGGACTAAAGTCGATCTTGCAACGTGCAGTCCCTGCACTTGGTGTGCTCCTGACTCGGACGCCAGGAAGACGAGCGTCGAGCGCTAGGGAGCATCTGATGAAGCGCGTGCTGTTGGCCGCCGCCGTATTCGGCGTCGGCGTGGTGGGACCGGCCTGGGCCCTCGAAGTCACCAAGTCGGTCGATGTCGCCGCATCACCCGAGACCGTGTGGAAGACCATCGGCGGGTTCTGCGGGATCGGCGACTGGCATCCGGTGATCGAGAAATGCGCCCTGTCCAAGAAGGGCGGCAAGGACGTGCGGACGCTCAGCCTGAAGGGTGGCGGGACCATCGTCGAGGAGGAGGAGTCCCGCAGCGACAAGAAGATGGACTACACCTACACGATCCTGGAAGGCCCGCTGCCCGTGACGGATTATCACTCGACGCTCATGGTCGCGAAGGCCGGCGGCGGCTCGAAGGTGACCTGGAAGGGCACGTTCAAGGCCAAGGGCGCCCCCGACGCGAAGGCGGAAGAGGCCATCGCGGGCGTCTACGATGCCGGCCTGAAGGGGATCGCCGACAAGGCGAAATAGCCGTTCGGCGGAGGCGGCCCCGGCGCGCCTCCGCCGAACGGCCCCGGAACCGGTGCGGCCGCGCGATCCGGGACACGATGGCGTTACCGGACGGCAACGCCCGTCCGGGCCCCCGGTGAGACCCTATCCGGCACGCATTCGCCCCGGGCCGCTTCGGGGATTTTTAATCCTCCCGGTGTTGGATCAACCTCAACACGAACGGGAGATGTTTCGCGTGTCCTTCACCGGTTCCTTCACGATGATCCGCGCCGGGGTCGCCGCCCTCGCCGCGACCCTGCTGCTCGGGGCCGTCGCCCCGGCCACCGCCCGCGACCAGACCGGCGCCATCGTCGGCGGCCTGGCGGCCGGCGTCGTCGGCGGCGTGGTGGGCAGCGCCCTCGTCAACGGCGCGAACCCGCCGCCCCCGCCGCCGGAGTACCGCCCGCGCCGCGTCCTGGTCGAGGAGCCCGAGACCGTCGTGGTGCGCGAGCGCCGCGGCCCGATCTGCCATTACGAGCGCCGCAAGGAGTGGCTCGGCGACGGCGAGTTCACCTACCGCCGCGTCGAGGTCTGCGAGTAAATTCTTCGGACTTTCGTCCGGACCACAGCGAGGCATCGAGCGCCGCGCTCCTTTCGGGGCGCGGCGCATGTCATTTCACCACCAGCCAATCCTCGACCACCAGGGCGTCGAGGCCGGTGGTGTAGAACATCAGGATCGCGTCCTCCGCGCCGTGGAGGATCGGCTTGCCCATCACGTTGAAGCTGGTGTTGAGCAGGATCGGCACGCCGGTGATCGCCGCGAAGGCGCCGATCAGGGCCGCGTAGGCCGGGTTCCGCGCCGCCGTGACGCTCTGGAGCCGGCCGGTCCCGTCCGCATGGACAACCGCCGGGACCCGGGGGCGCACCGCCTCGCGCCAGACCAGGGTGCGCTCCATGTAGGGGCTGTCGGCGTAGTCCTCGAACCAGTCCGGACCGGCCTCCGCCAGGATCGACGGCGCGAAGGGCCGGAACGCCTCCCGGTACTTCACCTTGGCGTTGAGCGCGTCCTTGGCGCCCTCCGGCCGCGGATCGGCCAGGATCGAGCGGTTGCCGAGCGCCCTGGGCCCGAACTCCGCCGGGCCCTGCACCCAGCCGACGAGGCCCCCCGCGGCCAGGATCCGCGCCGCCGCGCGGGTCGCCTCCGCGTGGCCGACGCGGCGCGCGCGGGGCTCCTGCTCGGCCAGCCGCTCCATCGGGAGCGTCGAGACCCGCGAGCCCAGATAGGGCGTGAGCGGGCGCTGCGCGGGGGGCGGCCCGGCCCAGCCCGGATGGTCCTCCGCGTAGGCGAGCCAGGCGGCGCCCACGGCGTTGCCGTCGTCGGCCGGCGCCGACGGGACGTGCAGGCGGCGGAAGCCGGAGCGGCCGAGCACCCGGCCGTTGTAGGAGGAGTTGAGCGCGCAGCCGCCGCACAGGACGAGGTTCTCGGAGGGGCCGAGGGCGGCGGCCTCGGCCACCAGCGCGTCCATCAGGGTCGCGAACAGATCCTGGCCGCAGCGGGCGAGATCGGCCCAGCCGCTCTCCAGGGCGTCGGCGGGCCGGCGCCCGCGGATCTCCGCGGCGACCGCCCGGATCGTCTCTGCGTCGGCGAAGCGCAGGCGGCCGCCCGCGACCGTGCAGAGCCGGGCCAGCAGGGCGGCGAGGTCCGGATCGGGGCGCCCATAGGGGGCGAGCCCCATGATCTTCCACTCCTCGCCCTTCACCTGGTCGAAGCCGGCGAGATCGGTGATCAGCCCGTACAGGAAGCCCAGCGAGCCGCGCCCGCGGTGGCGGCGCAGCTCCGTGATCCCGCCGTCCTCCAGCCGGTAGATCGCCGCCGCGCCGGTCTCGCCCATGCCGTCGACCACCAGGGCGGTGGCCTCGTGGAAGGGGCTGCCCCAGAGGCCGTAGGCGGCGTGGCAGAGATGGTGCGGGTAGCGGCGCTGCCCGGCGATCGTGGCCCGGGGTGCCGCCCCGGTGATCCGCGCCTCCTGGTTGAGGGCCAGGAGCGTGCCGTGGCCGGCCCGCTCCTGGGCGCCGTGGAGGTCGGCGATGAACACCCGCTCGGCCTGCTCGGGGACGAAGGAGCGGTTGAGCGCGGTGGGATGGGCGGCGAGCGCCATCAGGTCGAAGGTCCCGGCCCCGGCTTGCCCGCGCAGGAACCCGGCGAATTGCGGTCCCCAGGTCGAGGCGACGACGAGTTCGGATCCGGGCGGGACGTGGTCCTTCAGCAGGGCGGCCATCCAGGCCGGGGCGTCGGGTTCGCAGTTCGGCGCGCGCTTGTACTGGAGAACGCGCTCCGCGGCCTCCGCGAACAGCAGGCCTCCGTCGGGCCCGACCAATGCGAGGGCGGGATCGTGAAAGGTTGTGGCGAGGCCGAGATAGAAGCGCATGCCGACGCGGGGTAGCGCATTTTTCCGCGCGGCGGACCCCGGGCGCGCTATCCCGGAGCGGTTCTGGGCGGCGCCAGCCGGAGAATCGCCGCGCCCGCCAGTCCCGACAGGGCCGAGCCCGCCAGGACGCCGAGCTTCACGGCGGTCTCGTGCTGCGGGTCCGCGAAGGCGAGACCGCCGATGAACAGGCTCATGGTGAAGCCGATCCCGCACAGCACCGCGATGCCGTAGACCTGCCCCCAGGCGGCCCCGGCCGGGCGCTTGGCCAGCCCGAGTGCGACGGCGAGCCGCAGGCTCGCGAACACACCGGCCTGCTTGCCGAGAAACAGGCCGGCGGCGACGCCCAGGGTCACGGGCTGGAGCAGCGCATCGCCGGTCAGGCCGGTCAGGTCCACGCCGGCATTGGCGAAGCCGAAGACCGGGACCACCACGTAGGTGATCCAGGGGGACAGGGCATGCTCCAGCCGATGGAGCGGCGAATCCGCCGCCTCCGGCCGGCCGGGACTGACCCGGATCGGGATGGTCAGCGCCAGGAGCACCCCCGCCACCGTGGCGTGGATCCCGGAGCGCAGCACCAGGACCCAGAGCACGAGGCCGAGGAACCCGTAAGCCGGCAGCCACGCGATGCCCGCCCGGTTGAGGCCGTAGAGGCCGGCGAGCACGAGGGCGGCCAAGCCCAGCATCGTGGCGTCGAGGCCGGCGCTGTAGAACAGCGCGATCACCAGCACGGCGCCGAGATCGTCCACGATGGCGACCGCGCTGAGGAAGATCTTCAGCGAGACCGGCACCCGCGCGCCGAGGAGCGCCAGCACGCCCAGCGCGAAGGCGATGTCGGTGGCCGCCGGGATCGCCCAGCCGCGCAGGGTGCCGGCGCCGGCATTGAACAGGGCATAGACCAGGGCCGGCACCGCCATGCCGCCGAGCGCCGCGAAGCCGGGCAGCACCCGGTCGGGCCAGGTGCGCAGCCGCCCGTCCAGCGCTTCGCGCTTGATCTCCAGCCCGACCAGCAGGAAGAACCCGGCCATCAGGCCGTCGTTGATCCAGTGCAGCACGCTCATCGGCCCGAGCGCGGCGTGGAGCGCGTGCGCGTAGGCCTCGGCCAGGGGCCCGTTGGCGACGATCAGCGCCAGCGCCGCCGCGGCCATCAGGATCAGGCCGCCGGCCGCCTCGCTCGTGAGCATCGCGCGGATAGCCGAGAGCGGGCGCGGGCCCCGGCCCGGCGGGGCGCGGCCGGGACTGGGGGACGGCTTCATCGGGGATAGGCCTTGCCGCGCTTTTAGGGGCTGGGCAAGGGGCTGGGGCGAAGAGCGTGGGCAAGCGGCTGGGCCCATCTGTCCGCGTACCGTCCCTTGCGCTATCCTTCCGCCATCGAGAGTCGGGGGTGCAGGAAGTGGCTGTGCCGAAAACCACATCCGCCCAACGGAAGCGCGCACCTCGGCTGGGAGCACGAATCCACGCCGCCGTTCTGGAGGAGGCCCGGCGTGCCGGGCTGCTCGACGGCGATACGTCCGAGCATGTGAGCTTCCGCGCGCCGTCCGCGCTCGTGGAGGCCGCCAAGCGCGAGGCGGGCATCACCTCGACGACCGAACTCGGAATGGTCGCCCTGGCGCTCCTCGCGCAGTCCGACCCGGTCGCGGATTTTCTCCACCGGACCGCGGGGCGCCTCGGGCCCGACCATGATCTCGACACCGGCTCGCATTGAGCGTGGACCTGCGTGGTGCGCTCCGGCGGCGGAAGCCGGATAAGCGAAGCATCCGTCTCGTCCCACGTCCGCAGCACGAAGCGGCGGATGACTGGACGGCCTTCGACGAAGCCGCGCCGCTCGCCCTCGTCCTCGATACGGGCGTCTATATCCACAGCGCGGCCGGTCGGCTGCCCGAGGATCTGCAGGGCCGCATCGAGCGCGCACTGCTGTTCCACTGCGCGGTCGCGCTGGCCGAACTGGCGGTCGGCGTCGCCGCCTCAGACCCGGTCGGGCCGAACTGGCCGGCGTTGCGCGATCACTACGCCGAACTTTTCGGACAGATACCGGACACACGCCTACTCACGCCCGACGCGCAGACATACGCGGATGCCGGCATCCTCGCGGGAACCCTCGCGCGCCTCCAGGGCTACCAGAGCCACCAGCGCACGGCCTGCCTCGCCGATGCGCTCATCTTCCTCACCGCCGCTCGGGCCGGTCTTCCGGTTCTGACGGCCAATCGCGACGATTTCGATCTCCTTCAGCAACTGGCACCGGAGGGACGGTTCCTCGCCTACGAGCGCGACTGACCTGCCGTGCCCGTCACGACACCCGCCCCAGCGCCGCCCGGATCAGCGCCAGCCCGTCGGGGCTCGACCAGGCGGCCGGGCCCTTCATCACCCCGAGGGTGCAGCCCTGTGCGTCGATCAGCAGCGTGGTCGGCAGCCCGGGGGACTGGGTGTCGCGCTGGATCGCCGGGAGCACGCGTCCGCCCGGATCGGCGTAGAAGGCGAGGTCGTGGATGCCGGCCTGCTTGAGCCAGTCCGGCGGCTTGTCGAGGTTGCGGGTGTCGACGTTGATCGCCACCACGGTGAAGTCGGGCCCGCCGAGCTGCGCCTGGAGGCGGTCGAGCGCCGGCATCTCGGCCTTGCAGGGAGCGCACCACGTCGCCCAGAGATTGACCAGCAGCAGCCGGCCCCTGAGGTCGCCGAGGCTCGTCTCGGCGCCGTCCGGACCCTTGAACCGGATCTCGGGCGCGGGCCGGGCCTGCGGCAGCGCCTGCATGCCGGCGACCGCGCCCTTGGCGGACGCGTCGACCCGGGCGAGCGCCGGCGCGGCACCCGCGCAGGGCTGAGGCGCCCCGCCCGTGTTGCCGGGCAGGAGACCGCTCCCGTATAGGGCGAGCCCGAGGGCGGCGAGCGCGGCGACGCCGACGCCGACCGCGATTGTGGTGCGGCGGGGCATCAGGCTTGCCTGCCGGGATGGTCAGGGCGCGGAAGGATCGACATGAGCAACCGGATGTGGGGCGGCCGCTTCGCGAGCGGCCCGGCGGAGATCATGGAGGAGATCAACGCCTCCATCGGATTCGACAAGCGCCTCGCGCCCCAGGACATCCGCGGCTCGCTGGCGCATGTGGCGATGCTCGGCCAGGCCGGCATCCTCCCGGCACAGGATGTGGCCGCGATCGAGGCCGGGCTCAAGTCCGTCCGCGACGAGATCGAGGCCGGGACCTTCGTGTTCAAGCGCGAACTCGAGGACATCCACATGTCGGTGGAGAGCCGGCTCACCGAGATCGTCGGCCCGGCCGCCGGGCGCCTGCACACGGCGCGCTCGCGCAACGACCAGGTTGCCACCGACATGAAGCTGTGGGTGCGCGATACCCTCGACTCCCTGGACCAGCAGGCCGCCGACCTTCAGCGCGCCCTGGCCGAGACCGCCCTCAAGCACGCCGGCACCGTGATGCCGGGCTTCACCCATCTCCAGTCGGCCCAGCCGGTGACCTTCGGCCACCATTGCCTCGCCTATGTCGAGATGCTGGCCCGGGACCGCGGCCGGTTCCGCGACGCGCGGGCCCGCCTCAACGAGTGCCCGCTGGGCGCCGCGGCTCTGGCCGGCACCTCCTTCCCGATCGACCGGCACGCCACCGCGGCGGCGCTGGGCTTCGACCGGCCGACCGCCAACTCGCTCGATTCGGTGGCCGACCGCGACTTCGCCCTGGAATCCCTCGCCGCGGCCTCGATCTGCGCCGTGCACCTGTCGCGCTTCGCCGAGGAGCTGGTGGTCTGGACCTCGGCGCAGTTCAATTTCGTCAAGCTGTCGGACGGCTACACCACCGGCTCGTCGATCATGCCGCAGAAGCGCAACCCCGACGCCGCCGAGCTGGTCCGGGCCAAGTCCGGCCGGATCATCGGCGCGCTCACCGGCCTGCTGATCGTCATGAAGGGCCTGCCGCTCGCCTATTCGAAAGACATGCAGGAGGACAAGGAGGGCACCTTCGACGCCCTCCAGGCGCTGTCCCTGTGCCTCGCCGCGCTGACCGGGATGGTCAAGGATCTGGAGCCCAACGCCGCGGTGCTCGCCCAAGCCGCCGGCTCCGGCTACGCCACCGCCACGGACCTCGCCGACTGGCTGGTGCGCGAGCTCGGCCTGCCGTTCCGCCAGGCCCACCACGTCACCGGCCGCCTGGTCGGCGCTGCCTCCGCCCGGGGCGTCGGGCTGGAAGAGCTGTCGCTGCCCGAGATGCAGGAGGCCGAACCGCGCATCACCGACGCGGTCTACGCCGTGCTCGGGGTCGCGAACTCGGTGGCGAGCCGGACCAGCTACGGCGGCACCGCACCCGACAACGTGCGCGCGCAGGCGCAGGGCTGGATCGCGCGGCTGGGCTGACCGGTCCGCGGCGGTTCCGTGCGGACCGGTCCGGGCGGTCGCCAGACGGTCGCTCCGGATCGGGCCGCCGCCGACTTACCCACAGGCGTCCACCGGAATTGTGCGTTGCAACCATCGTCCGGCCCGCGCGTTCAGGGTCTGGCTAAGTCCGCCCAGCTACAAGCTTCGCCGTTTGGATCGGAGTTCGCAGGATGCTTGTCGAGAGTTGGCTGAATCCGGACGCGGTGCCCGATTTCGCGGCGCACGCCACGGCGATGATCGATGCGGCTTTGACCGGGTCGGGCCTGACGCGCGAGTCCTACTGGGCCGCCGTCCGCAAGGGCTACAACACGCCCTACAACGATCCGCCGCGCAAGGAGGCCGCCCCCACGCGCCACGCTCCGGCCCAGCCGAACGCGATCACGTCGCCCGCCGGCCCCCCGGGCGGGCCCATCGCGGTGCCCGCAGGGGTCATCGCGTCCCTGGCCGCCGAAGCCCGGGCGCTCTGACAGAGCCCGTCCACCCCGTATAGGGGCGTAACGCCCGCCGCCATCTTGCCGACGTTTTACGCAAGCTTCACTATTCCTGAAATCCGGTGCGGTGCCTGAGGGTGTCGCCCGTCGTCAGGAAGTGAAGATGGTCTGCGTCACCCGCCTGCTCCCGGTCGGAGCCCTTGCCCTGCTCGCATCCGGGCTCGCGACAGGTCTCGTCGGGGGGCTCGGCGGCGCCGTCCTGTCCGTGACGGTTGCGTCGGCCCAGGAGGCTGCTCCGGCCGCCGAAGACGCCGGTCCGGTCCGCCGCGGGCGCCGGCACGGCCGCGAGCGGGCGAAGCCGGCCGCACGGAAGGCGGCGACGCCGCCGGGGATGCAGCAGGCCACGCCGGTGGCGATCTTCGGCGACTGGAACGTGTTCGTGAACGGCGATGGCCGGAACAAGCTCTGCTACGCCATCGCGCAGCCGCAGGCCCGCTCGCCCAAGACCCTCAAGCGCGACACCGCCTACCTGTTCGTAAGCGTGCGCAAGAGCGAGAACGTGCAGAACGAGGTTGCGGTGATGCTGGGCTTCCCGTCGAAGCCCGCGGCGTCCCAGCTCAAGCCGGGCTCGGCCGCCGCGCCCACCGACCCGAGCCTCAACCTCGGCGCCAGCCGCTACGGCCTCGTGGTCAAGGACGGGAATGCCTGGCTGCAGAACCCCGCCGAGGAAGCACGGGTCGTCTCGGAAATGAGCGGGCGCAACCCCAAGCTCGTCATCAAGACCACCTCGCTGCGCGGGAACCCGACGAGCGACGAATACGCGCTCGGCGGGTTCGCGGAGGCGATGAAGCGCACCCGCGACGAGTGCGGCAAGTAGCGCGCCGGTCAGGCGCGGGCCCGGGCCCGGGCGTTCACCCGCTGCCGGGCCGCGCGGGCCGCCTCCTCGGCGGTGCGGAACACGACCCCGTCGAGGTCGTCGAAATCGCGCGCCGATGAGAAGAACCGCACGCCGCGCCCCTCGGGCACGGTGATCCCGGCGGTGATCTCGCCGATCTCGATGACGCGCGCCGGTTCGGTGCGCACCGTCGACACGGCGCCGGCGGAGGCCGGCTCGACCGCGTCGAGACGGCGTTCGGGCGTGAACTCTGCGTAGAGGCTGTGCATGGGGCTCGGAACTCCCTCGGCAGGCGAGAAGCCATGCCGGATCACGATGACTGCTGCGTGATGGTCGGCGGGCTGGAGCCGTGTCCGGTCGCGTGGCGATCCCGAACGGCCCTCAGCCACCGTCTTGACGCGCGCTCCCTCGCCGAAGCGGTGCTCCCGTCGGCGGCGGGCGCTCTAGCGTCGACAGCGCCAGCGATGGGCGGGGGACCGGGGAGCGGTCAGCGGCCGGTGTTCACGAGAGTGCATTCGGCTCGACATCGGATGTCCTCCAGACCGAAGGACCGCGCGGCACGGGGCCGTCGCAGTGCTTTAGCGTTTGATGACGCGGCGCAAGCTACGCTTCTCAAATCACCGCGGCCGGGACGGGCACGAACAGGCGTTCGTCCGCTCCGGCGTCCCTGAAGATGGAGGCGCATCCGCGGGCCGTCAACGGAACGGATTTCCGATTTTCAGGCCGCCCTTGGCAGGACGCCCCTCCCATCCGAGGCCCGGAGAGGCGGGACCGCTCAGGCCCCGGCGAGCACGGCCGCGAGGTCGGAGAAGTCCGAGAAGATCCGGGCCGCGCCGGCCCGCAGGAGGTCGGCGCCGGCGGGATCGTGGCCCCAATGCCCGCCGCCGGTGAAGCCCGCGACCCGCATGCCGGCGCTCCGCGCCGCCGTGACGCCCGGCACGCTGTCCTCGATCACCAGGCATCGGGCGGGCGCGACGGCCATGCGGTCGGCGGCGAACAGGAACAGGTCGGGAAAGGGCTTGCCCCGCGCCACCTGCGCCGAGGAGAAGACGTGGTCGCCGAACAGGGGCAGCAGCCCGGTCAGGGTCAGGGAATGGCGCAGCCGCACCGGATCGCTGCTCGACGCCACGCAGACCGGCAGGCTCACCGCCGCCACCGCCTCGGCGACACCGCGCATCGCCCGCAGTTCCGCATCGAACAGCGCCAGGGTCTCGGCCTTGACCGCCTCCACGAAGCCCGGCGGGGCCGTGACGCCGTAATCGCGGGCGATATGCGCCATGATCGACGCCATGGAGGTGCCGGTGAAGCGCGCCCGCACGGTGGCGAGGTCGATCGCGACGCCGATGCGTTTCAGGCCGGCGGTGAGGCAGGCAAGGCTCAAGGGTTCGCTGTCGACCAGCACGCCGTCGCAATCGAAGATCACGAGGCCGAGTTCCGTCACGCGCGCGTCCAAGATCGACCGTTCCCGCACGGCCCGCCGCCGCCGGGCGACCCTGTGGCACGGGCTCATCGCACCGGCAATCGCGCGTTGCGGCGCAGGCTGCCGGTGCTTGCACCGGGCGGCCCGGGCCCATACTCCCTGTCGGGCGCCGATCGGCGCGCAGGCGACGCCCCCACGGCAAGGCTCAGAAGATCCCGCGATGTTCCGCTTTCTGGCCCGTGTCCTGGGATTCCTGCTGACGGCCGCCGGCTTCGTCGCACTGGTCTATGACGGCGCCCGCTCGATCGCCAACAACGGCCTGCGGGTGACGCCGCTCTCCGACGTGATCGCCACCCTGTTCAAGGACAAGGCCGGGGCCCTGCAGGGCAGCGTGGAGGGGGCGGCGCCCTGGCTCTGGCACATCCTGGGGCTGCCGCTCACCCTGGCGCCGGCCTCTCTGATCGGACTCGGCCTCGGCGCGGTGCTGCTCTGGCTCGGCCAGCCCGGGCGGGAGCCGATCGGCTTCCTGACGAAGCCCTGATCCGGGGCGGACCGCCCTCCGATCCTGCGCGGACGGCGAGCGCGGCCCGCGGTTCGACGCGCGCTTCGGGGGAGGGCGCTCTAGCGGTCGCCCTCCTCGGCCCGGGCTCCGGCGAGTTCGCGCTTCAGCCGCGTGATCTCGGCGGACATCGCGTAGTGCTCGCTGACGTCGAGCTGCGAGGCGAAGAAGTAGATGACCCGGCCGGCCGCGTCCCGCACCGGCCCGACATACAGGGCGTTGTAGAAGGTCGAGCCGTCCTTGCGGTAATTGAGGAGATCCACTCTGACGTCGACCTCCTGCCGGATCGCCTCCCGAAGCCGGTCGATGGCCTCCGGATCGGTGTCAGGCCCCTGGAGGAAGCGGCAGTTGCGCCCCGTCACCTCCATCCGCGTGTAGCCGGTGAGCTTCAGGAAGGAGTCGTTGGCGAAGACGATCGGGTTGTCGAAATGACGCGGGTCGGTGATGATCATCGGCATCCGCGTCGCCCGCACAGCGGCGGCGAACGGATCGCCCGGATAGGAATCCGCCTTCAGGTTGTCGAGCACGTGGCTCGTGGCGCTCCAGCCCCTCTCCATGCCGTGTCGGCTCCTCCCCGGGGACGCATCGGTCGCCATCGCTCCGGTATTACAAGCCGGAAATTGTGTGCAAGGTCCAGTCCCCACCTATAGGTTTCATCTCCGCCGCGGCGCTTTGGAGCGGCCGTTCGGGCCTGCGGCTTTCTCGGGGGCGGCGGGATCCCCATATTGCGGAGACGCTGAGAGACCGGAAGGCAAGCCGATGTTCCTGTTCCGCAAGCGCCCCGAGATGCCGAGCCCCGCCGATGCCCTGCCGGGCCGTCCGACGCCGCTTCCCACGGCCGAGACGCACTTCGTCAACGGCAATCCGCTCAAGGGGCCGTATCCGCCTGGCACCGAGACGATCGTCCTCGGACTGGGATGCTTCTGGGGCGCGGAGCGCCGCTTCTGGCAGTTGCCCGAGGGCGTGTTCGTGACCGCGGTGGGCTATGCCGGCGGCCACACGCCGAACCCGACCTACGAGGAGGTCTGCACCGGCCAGACAGGCCACAACGAGGTGGTGCTGGTCGCCTTCGACCCGGCGGTGCTGCCGCTAGAGTCGGTGCTGCGGACCTTCTTCGAGAGCCATGACCCGACGCAGGGCATGCGCCAGGGCAACGACGTCGGCACGCAGTACCGCTCGGGGATCTACACCAACGGTCCGGCGCAGGAGGCGACCGCTCAGGCGGTGCGGACGGCCTATGCCGGGGCACTGCGGGAGCGCGGCCTCCCGGACGTGACCACCGAGATCAAGCCGCTGGAGCACTTCTACTTCGCAGAGAACTACCACCAGCAGTACCTCGCCAAGAACCCGAGCGGCTATTGCGGCCTGGGCGGCACCGGCGTCAGCTGCCCGGTGGGAACCGGCGTCGCCGCCTGATCCTCACGGCCTGCCGCCGGGCTGCGGCGGCGGGCCTTCGGCGGCGGGCGTAAGAGCGCCGCCCCGGAGCGGCGGCGTGCTGTTCGGGCTGCGCAGCACGATCAGCACGCTGCCCAGCACCGAGAGGGCGACGGCGGCGGCGAGGATGAGGAAGAGCCAGCGGGGCATCCCGGGGCGTTAGCACATCGGGGCGGCGGGTCGAACAGCCCGCGCCGACGGGCCGCGGGCCAGCGGCGGGGCGACGGCGCCCGGGAGACCGGGATCCGCCCGGCGGCTTCGGCAGGGGGCCAGGAACGATCCCGCGCCCAATGCGATGCCGTAGTGCGCACGTCGCGCCACGGAGCCCCCGCATGTTCATGAAACTCGATCGTCTGCAGGCCGAACTGCCGCAGCCGAAGAAGCCCAACCCCAACGCGGCAGCGGCACTCCAGGAACTGCTCGGCGGCAAATACGGCGAGATGTCGACGTTGGGCAACTACATGTTCCAGAGCTTCAATTTCCGCAACAAGTCGAAGCTCAGGCCGTTCTACAGCCTGGTCTCCAGCATCTTCGCCGAGGAACTCGGGCACATCGAGCTCGTCTCGACGGGCGTCGCCATGCTCAACAACGGGCCGGGCGACGACACCGAAGAGGTCGACGTCTCGAAGGCCCCGTTCCACGACATGCAGGATATCCGGCTCGCCGGCAGCTTCCTCAGCAACGGCGGCGGCGCGACGCCGATCAACTCCAATGCCCAGTCGTGGAACGTCGACATGGTGACGACGACGGGCAACATCATCGTCGACCTGCTGCACAACTTCCACCTGGAATGCGGCGCGCGCCTGCACAAGTTGCGCGTCTACGAGACCCTGCGGGATCCGACCGGCCGGGAGGTCTGCGGATACCTGCTGGTGCGCGGCTCGGTCCATGCGCACGCCTATGCGCTTGCGCTCAAGAAGCTCACCGGCGTCGAGATCGAGAAGATGCTGCCGACCCCCAACATCGTTCTCGACAAGATCCCGGAATGCCAGAAGTATCTGCAGGAGGGCTCGCACCGGCGCCTCTACAGCTTCAGCCCCGACGACTACAAGGAGGCGGCGGGCGTCTGGTCGAACGACGAGGTGGCGCTGCCCGGCGATCCGCCCGGTAACCTGGAGGTCGTCGATGGACTGCCCGAGGGTGGCAAGATCCCGGAGCTCGACGGCAATTACGGGGCCTTCGCACCGGACTACGCGCCGCAGGAGATCTTCGAGATCGCCAGCAAGCTCTACAAGAAGGGGCGCTGAACCCAGAAGCGGATGAGGCCGGCGTCCGACACGGTACGCCCGGCCGAACGTAAAGAGGTCCCGCGGGGCGCCGATGCGGCGCCCCGGTCCCGGCCGGACCCGACCTACGGCGCCTTCAGCACCGCACGGCAGGCGGACGGCAGGGCCGCCATGGTCATGGCGGGCTTGGGCTTCGGCGGCACCTTCGGGGGCCTCGGATGGAGCACCGCGTCCGAGAACCAGTAGCCGAGGTCGTCGCAGCCGTCGCCCGGCGGCGGCGGGGCCTGGGCCTGGCAATCGTCCTGGCCGGCCGGGCAGGCGAGCCGGATATGGTAGTGATAGTTGTGCCCGTACATCGGGCGCACCTTGGTCATCCAGCGGCTGCCCGCGGCGTCGCGGCAGAGCGCCTTCTTGATCGCCGCGTTGACGAAGATGCGCTCCACCTCCGGCTGCTCGGCCGTGAGCTTGATCAACTGCAGATGCGTCGGCGTCCAGACCTGCGGGTCGATGTCGAGACGGTCGGGGCGGACCATGTCGGTGGCCGAGGTCTCCTCGCGCTCGGCCCGGCTCAAGCGGTGGTCGGGCATCGGCGTCAGCCAGACGTCGGCGTCGATGCCGATCTGGTGCGAGGCGTGGCCGGTGATCATCGGGCCGCCCCGGGGCTGGGCCATGTCGCCCACGAGCAGCCCCGGCCAGCCGACCCGCTCGGCCTTCCGCGACAGGCGCTCGATGAAGTCGACGAGGTGGGGCGTGCCCCACATCCGGTTGCGCGACGGGCGCATGACCTGCCAGTTCGGCCCGTCGAGCGGCAGCGCCTCGCCGCCGGCGTAGCAGCCCTTCGCGTAGAACCCGTAGATGTGGGCCGGGCCCGTGGAGGCCCGGGTGACGCGCCCGAACAGGGCCTTGGCGGGTGTCGCGGGCGCGTCGGGGTGTTCCAGCGGCGGCAGCGGCTTCGGGTTGACGCTGCCGCGGTCCTGGGCCTGCGCGGCGGCGGGCAGGAGCAGGGCGGCGAGCGCGAGGCTCGGGGCAAGGCGCGGAATCGGCATGCGGGGGCTGTTCGTCCGTCTGGAAGGGGGCGGGCCGGAACGTGCTCCGCGGCCGGGGCGTTTTTCGGGCATCGGCTGAGGATGTCGGACCGGACGGCGCCGGTCCGACGCGGCAACCTGCCGAACGACGTGACGGCGTGGTCGGGCGGCTCACCCGTCCGAGGGACCGCACCAGCCGGGGAGGTAGGCGGCCTCCTTGGACTTGGCCAGCGCCATGGCCTTCTCCATCGCGGCCGAGAAGTCCTGCTCGACGCGCTTCTCCTTGACGTTGCGCCGGAGGAAGTCCGCCCACAGGAACTCGCTGAACGGCGTCGTGTCCTTGGCGAAGCCGCCGGCCCGGCGCAATTCGCCCGCGAGGCTGCGGAAGGGATCGTCCGCCAGGTCGGCGATCGCCTTCGGAAGGTCCTTGAAATCGCGGCGCACCCCCTCGGCGTCGTAGGGATAGACCCACGACTTGTGGTCGCACACCGTCCAGAAGGCATCCTTCTCCAGATGGTGCAGGTCGGCGATCACCGTCACCAGCACATCCTTGACGCCCTCCTCCTGCAGGGCGCGGGAGAGATGGTGATGGTCGACGACGTAGTGGCGCTTCTTGGGGCCGAGCACCGTCGGGATCTGGTGCGCACCGAGGAATTCCCGCTTCTTGTCGCCGTCATAGGCGCGCCAGCGGCGGCGCTTCTCCGCCACCTCCCGGTAGCCCACGGTCATCTGAGTCGGCCGCAACTCGGCGATCGGGACGGGCTTGAGCAGCGGTTCGCGCGTCGTCATGGATCGGCCTTCCTGCGTGGTTCTGTCACGGAGATGTCACACGACGCCGCGGCCGGAAAGGGCGCGCCGGCGAGCGGCCGCTCACGTTTGCTGGATCGGCGCCCCGCGCACGGCCTCCAGCACGAACACCCGGATCGCCGAGGACAGGTTCTGGCCGCCGCGTCCGGCATCGATCGCTCCGACGAGCGCCTGGACCGACTGTCCCCGCGCCTCCGCGACCTCCCGCAGCGCCGCCCAGAACGCATCCTCCAGGGACACGCTGGTGCGGTGTCCGGCGATCATCACGGAGCGCTTGGTGACGCCGGCGTTCATGCCGATGGCCGTGCGGGCTCCGCGCCCCGTCATCGCGTCGCTCCGCTCTCATTCCGCGGGATCGGACTCGTCCCGTTCGAGGCGATGGCCCTCGTGGCGCTCGATCTCCAGGGACTTGCGCCGCTGCTGGAGGGTCTTGGCCTTCTTCGGCTGGCCGAAGGCGATCCGGTTCGCCTCGGCCTTCGCGTCATCGGCCGCGCGGGCCTTCGCCTTGCGGACCTGACGCAGGTTGATGATCTCGGCCATGGATCGCCTCCCGGCAGTGGCGGCCGGCCCCGGTGTCCCGCGCCGGCCGGATGGCGAACGAATCAGTCGGCGCTCGGCGCCAGCATGGTCTCCGGCCGGACCACGCGCTCGAACTCCGCCTCGGTCACGTAGCCGAGGCGCAGCGCCTCCTGCTTGAGGGTGGTGCCGTTCTTGTGCGCGGTCTTGGCGATCTCGGCGGCCTTGTCGTAGCCGATCGAGGGGGCGAGCGCGGTCACCAGCATGAGCGAGCGGCTCATCAGGTCGGCGATCTTGTCCTCGTTGGCCTTGATGCCGACCACGCAATTGTCGGTGAAGCTCACCGCCGCGTCGGCGAGCAGGCGCACCGATTGCAGCACCGCGTTGGCGATCACCGGCTTGAACACGTTGAGCTCGAAATTGCCCTGGCTGCCGGCGAAGCTCACCGTCGTGCCGTTGCCGATCACCTGGGCGCAG
This sequence comes from Methylobacterium sp. J-070, assembly GCF_022829385.1. Taxonomy (GTDB): domain Bacteria; phylum Pseudomonadota; class Alphaproteobacteria; order Rhizobiales; family Beijerinckiaceae; genus Methylobacterium. The sequence continues at coordinate 66,304 of NZ_JAKSXX010000123.1, forward strand.
ACCATGGTCAGGGCCTCGCACTGGGTCGGGTTGACCTTGCCGGGCATGATCGAGGAGCCGGGCTCGTTCTCGGGGAGCGACAGCTCGCCGAGGCCGGAGCGCGGGCCCGAGCCGAGGAAGCGGATGTCCTGGGCGATCTTGAACAGGCCGGCGGCGAGGGCGGCGAGCGCGCCCTGCGTGAACACGAGGGCGTCGTGGGTGGCGAGCGCCTCGAACTTGTTCTCGGCCGAGGTGAAGGGCAGCCCGGTCAGCTCGGCGACCTTGGCGGCGAAGCGCGCCGCGAATTCCGGATGGGCGTTGAGGCCGGTGCCGACCGCGGTGCCGCCCTGGGCGAGCGCCAGGACCCCCGGCAGGGTCGCGGCGACGCGCGAGCCGCCCAGCGCCACCTGCGCGGCGTAGCCGGAGAATTCCTGGCCGAGGGAGACCGGCGTCGCGTCCTGCAGGTGGGTCCGGCCGATCTTGACGATCGATTCGAACGCCTGGGCCTTGGCGTCCAGGGCCGTGTGGAGGTGGCGGAGCGCCGGCATCAGCCGGCCGCTGATCTCGCGGGCCACCGCGATGTGCATGGCGGTGGGGAAGGTGTCGTTGGAGGACTGGCCGCGGTTGCAATGGTCGTTGGGATGCACCGGAGACTTGCCGCCGCGCTGGCCGCCGAGGCGCTCGTTGGCCAGGCTGGCGATCACCTCGTTGGCGTTCATGTTGGACTGCGTGCCCGACCCGGTCTGCCAGACCACCAGGGGGAACTCGTCGTCGTAGCGGCCCTCCACCACCTCGGCGGCCGAGGCCGCGATGGCGTCGGCGAGCCTGGGCTCCAGGGCGCCGAGATCCTTGTTCACCAGCGCCGCGGCCTGCTTCACGAGGCCGAGCGCGTGCACCAGCGGCGCCGGCATGTGCTCGGTGCCGATCTTGAAGTTCTGGATCGAGCGCTGGGTCTGCGCCCCCCAGTAGCGATGGGCCGGGACCTCGATCGGCCCGAACGTGTCGGACTCGGTGCGGGTGGCGGTCTCGGTGGGCGACATCGTGGCCTCTACGTCTGGTGCAGTGCGGTGCCTACTTAAATGAGGCGCGGGGGAATCGCGATGTCGGTTTTCCCCGGCGCACCGACAAGGGCGGGGCTCTGTTCCCGCCGGACAAGGAGCCGATGAGCGCGACGATCGATCTCTCCGAGCCCGCCCCGCGGTTCCGCCCTGCCGTGCCGCCGCCGCTGCGCGAGCCGCTGGGCCTGTTCGAGTTCCTGCGGGCGGCGCGGAAGAATCCGATCACCACCTGGATGGACGCGCATTTCAAGCTGCCCGTCGTGGCGGCCGAGGGCGCGATGGGCCGGATCACCGTGGTCAGCGACCCGGCGCTGATCCGCTACCTGCTGATCGAGAACGTCGACGGCTATCGCAAGGACGACCTGCAGCGGCGCGTGCTCGCCCCCGGGCTCGGCAACGGTCTCCTCAGCGCCGAGGGCGACGAGTGGCGGCTCCAGCGCCGGACCCTGGCGCCGATCTTCAACGCCCGCACCGTCCAGGGCTTCTCCGACGCGATGAACGCGGCCGGCGCGAAGCTCGGGCGCCGTCTCGCCCGCCGGGCCGGCAAGCAGGTCGACGTGGCCCTGGAGATGACCCGCGTCACGCTGGACGTGCTGGAGCGGACGATCTTCACGCACGGGCTGCCGAGCGATCCGGACGCCCTCGGCCGCGCCATCACGCGCTTCCTGGAGGCGGTGGGGCCGATCGACCCCCTCGACGTGTTCGGCGTTCCGGACTTCGTGCCCCGGATCGGCCGGCTGCGCGCGCGCCCGGCCGGGCGCTTCTTCGCCGAGGTGGTCGACGCGCTGATCGCCCGGCGCAAGGCGCTGATGGCCGGCGGGGACGCCCCCCGGGATCTCCTCACCCTCCTGCTGGCCGCGCACGATCCCGAGACCGGCAACGGACTCTCGGACCTCGCCGTGAAGGCGAACATCGTCACGTTCATCGCGGCCGGCCACGAGACCACGGCCAATTCCCTGACCTGGACGCTCTACTGCCTGTCGCAGGATCCCGCCGCCCAGGCGCGGATCGAGGCCGAGGTCGACGCGGCGGGGCCGGGGGATTTCGCCGCGGAGCGCCTGCCGTTCACCCGGGCGGCGATCGAGGAGGCGATGCGCCTGTTCCCGCCGGTTCCGTTCCTGAGCCGCCAGGCGGTCCGCGACGACCGGCTCGGCCGGATCAAGGTGCCGCGCGGCTCGCTGGTCCTGGTGGCGCCCTGGGTGCTCCACCGCCACCACCTGCTGTGGCGCGACCCGGACGCCTTCATGCCGGAACGGTTCCTGCCCGAGAACCGGGATGCGATCCCGCGCTTCGCCTACCTGCCCTTCGGCGCCGGTCCGCGGGTCTGCATCGGCCAGAGCTTCTCGATCCAGGAGGCGGTGATCGTGCTGGCCCACGTGGTCCGGGCGGTGCGGTTCCGGCTGCCGGAGGATCACCCGCCGGTCACGCCGCTCCACCGGGTGACGCTTCGGCCGGAGCACGGGCTGCGCATGGAGGCGGAGGCGCGGGACTGACAGCCTCGCCGGGGGCTCGGCGGCCGGATCTCCCGAGCCGCGATCCTATCGGCGAAGGTGCCCTATTCGCCGTGATGGCCGTCGAGTCGGCGCGTCGTGCGATCGTAGATGCGGCTCGCGATCCAGACGCCGACGAAGATCGCGGCCGACAGCGCGAGGGCGATGCCGAGGATCTGATTGGCGTAAGCCTGGGTCATCCGATCACTCCTCCGGACGCAGGAATCTGATCACGATCTGACCCATCGCATGTAGGATGAAAGCCGCGACCAGCAAAGTCCAACCGCCGTCGGCGAGGAGATCGAGGCGCCGCTGCGCGAGGGGGTTGATGACCGCGATGCCGATCGTGGCGATGGCCAACGAGTTCAGCAGGGTCGCGGCCAGCTTGAGACCTTCGTTGAAGCGCCTCGCGCGGTGCTTGCGCTCCGCTGCCGACGGGATCGGCTGCGCGATGGTCTCGCCCATCTGACAATCCCCGGGCCGTCGATTCGGCCCGCGAAATTCAGCTCTTCTTGCGGAACGCGTCCAGGCTCACGACCTCGGCGCTGCCCTCCTCGCCGTCCTTCTTGGCGGCGGGGCGGGGGGCCTTCTCGTCCGGCTTGCCGTCGGGCTTCTCGCCCTGGACGGCCGGGGCCGGAAGACCCTTCGGCGCGCCCGCCCCGATCGTGGCGAGCCCGGCCCCCTTGGGGCGGACCTCGCCGGGCTCGGAACCCGCGCCCCGCGGGCCGGCCTTGGCCGGCGCGGCATTCGCCTCCTCGGGCGTCTCGCCGGCCTCGCTGAGATCGAACTTCAGGCCGAACTGCACGGAGGGGTCGAAGAAGCCCGAAAGGGCATCGAACGGCACCAGCAGGCGCTCCGGCACCCCAGAGAAGGAGAGGCCGACCTCGAAGGTGTGCTCGGTGACGTTGAGATCCCAGAACTGGTGCTGCAGGACGATGGTCATGTCCTGCGGATACTTCTCGCGCAGGGCCTGCGACATCCGTACGCCGGGCGCCTCCGTCCGGAACGAGACGTAGAAATGGTGCTCGCCCATCAGTCCCTCGCGGGCTGCGTCGGTCAGCACCTTGCGCACCACGCCGCGCAGGGCGTCCTGCACCAGAAGGTCGTAGCGGATCAGGTCGTCTGCCATCTGCGGTCGCGCTTTCGCCCGGTCTGCCCGGCGCCCCGCCGCGGATGGCCGGACCGAGAAATTGAACTGGAGGCTTCTGTTGCCAGGTGCCTCCGAACCTCGCCCGTGCAGTGCGGCCCGCTCGGACGTCGGGTCGGTCTTGAGGACCGCTTACGCGGCCATCGCCACCGAAGCCTGGGCTCCGGCCACGTGCCTTGCGGCAGCATGTCCTGGGCTCAGGGGGAAGCGCCGGGTACCGCCCCCGGGTCCGATAGGTTTATTGCGAAGATCGTTTGTCGCCATAGCCGGCCTCGCGACCGGCTCCCGAGATATAGAGGGGATCGGTCCGGTTTTGAAGCCCGATCGTGTCGCGCCGCCGCCGCATGTGGAGTCGCCGGACGAGGCTGTTGCCGGAAGCGCGCAGTCGCGCCCCCCGGGGCCGGAGGACCGGGTCCGTCTCGGTGTCTGGTCGACGGCGGGGCGCCTCGGCGTCCTGGTCGGTCTCGTCGTCCTCTACCTCGGCGCCGCGAGCCTGCTCTCCCTCGTCAGCGTGCGGGTCGGCTTCGACCTCTGGAGCGGCATCGATCCGTTCCTGCCGCCGGAGCGGCGGCCGTTCCTCGGCGCGGTGGAGCTCGCCCACCGGGCCTTCGCCATCGACGCCCTGCGGCAGGTGTTCCTCGCCGCCCTGGTGATCGGGGGGGCGTGGTGGCAGGACCGGTCCGGGTGGCGCCGCCGCCTCGCCCTCGACCGGGAACGCCCCAACGGCATGCGGCCCGTGGCGCTGCTGGCGATCCTGCTCGTCTGGCCGGTGCTGCACATCACCTGGGTCACCGGCACGGCCGAGCTGTTCGGGGCGAGCTTCGGCCAGCACGTGCGGCTATCGCCGTTCATGAGCCAGGCTGCCATCGCCGCGTGGCTCGCCTACCTGGCGATCCTCGCCCCCGTGGCCGAGGAGCTGCTCCTGCGCGGCGAGGCCTACGCCCGCGCCGAGGCCGCCATCGGGCCCGGGGCGGCGATCCTGGTCACCGCCCTCATCTTCGCGGCGGCCCATGTCTCGTCCTGGGGGCTGGCCCGCCCGGTCTCGCTCCTGCCCCTGGCGCTGGCGCTCGGCTGGCTGCGCAGGCGCACCGGACGGCTCTGGCCCGGCATCGCCCTGCACGGCTGGTCGAACCTCGCCTTGGTGACCTACCTGCTCTGGCCGTCCTGACGGCTTCTTGGCCTGCGAGGCGTCCCCGGCGGCCGGAGGCAGCGGATCTCCGGCTCCCGACCGGTCCCGGGGCTGCCGTCGGGCCCCTCGGCGGCCCCTCGACGGCCCCCTCGGCATGAGGGCGCGGCTCGCACGGCGGGCGTCCGACAGGCTCCCGGTTCGACGGCGGTGCAAATGTCGCCGGCGCGCTTGCCGCGCGGCGCGCCGGCGCGCAGGAATGGCCGATGGACGCTTACCAGGACCTGCTCCGGCGCATCCTCGAGCAGGGGACCGCCAAGGATGACCGCACCGGCACCGGGACGCTCTCGGTGTTCGGCCACCAGATGCGCTTCGACCTGTCGGCCGGGTTCCCGCTGGTCACCACGAAGCGGCTGCACCTGCGCTCGATCATCCACGAGCTGCTCTGGTTCCTCGCGGGCGACACCAACGTGGCCGCCCTCCGGGCGAACGGGGTGACGATCTGGGACGAGTGGGCCGACGCGGATGGCGACCTCGGCCCGGTCTACGGCCGGCAGTGGCGCTCCTGGCAGAAGCCCGGCGGCGGCACCGTCGACCAGATCGCCTGGGTGCTCGACGAGATCCGGCGCAACCCGGATTCCCGCCGCCTGATCGTCTCCGCCTGGAACCCGGCGGACCTCGACCGGATGGCGCTCGCCCCCTGCCACTGCCTGTTCCAATTCTACGTGAGCGAGGGGCGGCTCTCCTGCCAGCTCTACCAGCGCTCGGCGGACGCCTTCCTGGGCGTGCCGTTCAACATCGCGAGCTACGCGCTCCTGACCCACATGATCGCCCAGGTGACCGGGCTCGGGGTCGGCGATTTCGTCCACACCTTCGGCGACGCGCATCTCTACCGGAACCACCTGGAGCAGACCCGCACCCTGCTCGCCCGGGAGCCACGCCCCCTGCCGCGGCTGCGGCTCAACCCGGCGGTGCGCGATCTGTTCGCCTTCCGGTACGAGGACTTCGCCGTCGAGGGCTACGATCCCCATCCCGCCATCGCGGCGCCGGTGGCGGTATGAGTCCGATCGTCTCGCTGGTGGCGGCCGTCGCCCGCAACGGCGTGATCGGCCGCGACAACGGGCTCGCCTGGCACCTGTCCAGCGACCTGAGGCGGTTCAAGGCCCTGACCATGGGCAAGCCGATGCTGATGGGTCGCAGGACCTGGGACTCGATCGGCCGGCCGCTGCCGGGGCGGCGCACGCTGGTGCTCACCCGGGACCGCGGCTTCCGGGCCGAAGGCGCCGAGGCCGTCCACGACTGGGAGACCGCGCTGGCCGCCGCCGCCGGGGCGGAGCTGATGGTGGTGGGGGGCGCCGAGATCTACGCGCTCGCGCTTGCGCGGGCCGATCGCCTCCACCTCACCGAGGTCGACGCCGAGCCGGCGGGCGACGTGCGATTTCCGGACTTCGACCGGGCGCAGTTCCGGGAGACGTTCCGCGAACCGCATCCCGCCGGCCCGCGCGACGAGCACGCCTTCGCGTTCGTCGACTGGGAGCGCGTCCGCTGAGGCGCGCCGCCGCGGTTGCCTTCCACGCCCCGCGTGCCCACCTGCCAGCCTTGACAGCATGGGGCGTGCGCCCGCAGGTGCCTGTCGGGTGTGCGCCCGGACCGGGCGCGGGTCGGGCGGGAAGCTGCGCGGACGCAGGCGCTTAGGCCTTCGACCCGACGGGTTCGCGCAGCGGCCGGCCCGGCGCGTCGGGGCTCGGCGGGCGGGCGTGGCCGTTGGGGCAGGGGGCGCGGGTCGGTGTAGGGCCGGGCGCGGACAGGCGGGAGACGACGGCTAGGATGCCTTGGAGCAATCAGAGCGGCGGCGGAGGTCCCTGGGGCCGGCCCGGCGGCAACGGCGGCGGTGGCGGCCCGTGGGGCGGCGGCGGCAAGACCCCGCCGAACCTCGAAGACCTGCTCCGGCGCGGGCAGGACCGGCTGCGCAACCTGATTCCGGGCGGCGGCGGCACCGGCGGCTACGGCGGCGGCTCGACGGGCTTCGGCGGCGGCCGCAGCGCGGCGGTGGTCGCGGCGCTCGCCGTCGCGGTCTGGCTCGCCACGGGCTTCTACACCGTCTACCCGCGGCAGGTCGGCATCGAGACGATCTTCGGCCGCTACGTCGGCACCAAGGGCGAGGGCCTGCGCTACAACTTTCCCTACCCGATCGGCGGCGTCGTCAAGCCGGATGTCGGCTCGCAGAACTCCATCCAGATCGGGTTCCGCTCCGGTCCGGGCGGCCAGGGCCGGAACAGCGACCGGCCGGACGAGAGCCTGATGCTCACCGGCGACGAGAACATCGTCGACCTCGACTTCGAGGTGCAGTGGCGCGTCAATCCGCTCAAGGCCTCCGACTTCGTGTTCAACCTCCAGAACCCGGAGGGCACCATCAAGGCGATCTCCGAGAGCGCGATGCGCGAGGTGATCGGCCGCCGCAACATCCAGGCGATCCTGACCAACGAGCAGTCGAGCATCGCCCAGGAGGTCAAGGAGATGGTCCAGAAGGCGCTGGACGAGTACGGCGCCGGCGTGCGCATCGAGGTGGTGCAGCTCGTCTCGGTCAACCCGCCGCCGGAGGTGCGCCCCGCCTTCATCGACGTCAACGCCGCCCAGCAGGACGCCGATACGGCGCAGAACGAGGCCAAGACCTACGCCAGCCGCGAGGTGCCGCAGGCCCGGGGCAAGGCGTCGCAGATCGTCCAGCAGGCCGAGGCCTACCGGACCAAGGCGACGGCCGACGCCACCGGCCAGGCCGCGCGCTTCAGCGAGGTCTACGCCTCCTACAAGGCCGCCCCGGCGATCAGCCGCGAGCGGATCTTCCTGGAGACGATGGAGAAGGTCCTGGGCTCCGTGAACAAGGTGATCATCGACCAGAACGGGACGCAGCCCGGGGCGGCGACCGCCGCCGGTGTGCTGCCGGTACTGCCGCTCTCGGAGTTCGGCGCCCGGGCCCCGACCCAGACGGGAGCCGCCCGATGAAACAGGCCCTCCGCACCGGCCTGATCGCGGTCGCCGCGATCGTCGCGATCGGGCTCTACGCCTCGATCTTCACCGTCGGCCAGATGCAGCAGGCGCTGGTCCTGCAGTTCGGCCGGGTCCGGGCCGTCCTCAACCCCACCGGCGAGGAGAAGCCCGGGCTCTACTTCAAGATTCCGTTCGTCGAGAACGTGGTGATCTTCGACAAGCGGGTGCTCGACCTCGACCTGCCGGTCCAGACGGTGCTCACCGCCGACCGGCAGAACCTGGAGGTGGACGCCTTCGCGCGCTACCGCATCCTCGATCCCCTGCGCTTTTATCAGGCGGTGGGCAATGTCGGGCTCGCCAACCAGCGGCTCGCCAGCTTCACCAATTCGAGCCTGCGCAACGTGCTCGCCCGCTCGACCCGCGACGCCATCGTCAAGACCGAGCGCGGCCAGCTGATGCACAACATCCAGGAGGACGTGAACCGGCAGGCGAAGGCGCTGGGCGTCGAGATCGTCGACCTGCGTATGACCCGCGTCGACCTGCCGGCGCAGAACTCGGCCGCCGTCTACAAGCGGATGAAGACCGAGCGCGAGCGCGAGGCCGCCGACATCCGCGCCAACGGCGACCAGATCGCCGCCACGATCCGCGCCAAGGCCGACCGCGAGGTCACGGTGATCCTGGCTGACGCGACCCAGACCTCCGAGCAGCTGCGCGGCCAGGGCGACGCCGACAAGAACCGGATCCTCGCGGACGCGTTCGGGAAGGATCCGGATTTCTTCAGCTTCTACCGCTCGATGCAGGCCTACGAGACCGGGCTGAAGGGCTCCGACACGCGGCTGGTGATCAGCCCGAACTCGGATTTCTTCCGCTACTTCAGCGACCCGCAGGGTCGGGCGGCGGCTTCTGCGGCCCCCCGGGGCCCGCGCGGACCCGCCGATCCGAGCGCCACCACGGGATCGACGACCGGGGCGGCGCGCTGATCGACCGCGTGTTGGCGCCATGGCGCCCGGGGACTACTTTGCGAGACACTCAGGCGGGCCCCGATCTCGGATCGCGGGCCCGCACAGCCGGAAACGCGTTCTTGAAGAGGTCGATGATGCACCCCGTCGCGAGCGCCCCCGAGGCGCCCTTCGGCCGCGCGAAGGCGCAGCCCCGTTCCCGCGCCCGCGCGCTGATGGCCGCGATCCTGGTCGGCGCCTCCGTGGGGGTCTCCCTGGCGGGCGCCGCCCTTCCGATCCCGGCCTTCGCCAAGGGGCCGGCCTCCCTGGCCGACCTCGCCGATCAGGTCACCGACGCGGTGGTGAACATCTCCGCCTCCACCACCGTGGAGGCCCGGGGCGGCCGCGCCATGCCGCAGGTGCCCCCGGGCACGCCCTTCGAAGACCTGTTCGAGGAATTCTTCAACCGCCGCGGCGGCAAGGGCGGCGAGCGCGGGGACAACGACGCGCCGCGCCAGCAGCGCAAGTCCAACTCCCTGGGCTCGGGCTTCATCATCGACGCCTCCGGCATCGTGGTGACCAACAACCACGTCATCGGCGACGCCAACGACATCCAGGTCATCCTGCACGACGGCACCAAGCTGAAGGCAGAGATCGTCGGCAAGGATTCGAAGATCGACCTCGCGGTGCTGCGGGTGAAGCCCACCGCCGACCGCCCGCTGAAGGCGGTGCCGTTCGGCGATTCCGACAAGATGCGGCCGGGTGACTGGGTCATCGCCATCGGCAACCCGTTCGGGCTGGGCGGCTCGGTCTCGGCCGGCATCGTCTCGGCCCGGGGCCGGAACATCGAGTCCGGACCCTACGACAACTACATCCAGACCGACGCGGCCATCAACAAGGGCAATTCGGGCGGTCCGCTGTTCAACATGGACGGCGAGGTGATCGGCATCAACACGGCGATCCTGTCGCCCACCGGAGGCTCGGTGGGCATCGGCTTCGCGGTGCCCTCCGACACGGCCAAGCCGGTGATCGACCAGCTGCGCGACTTCGGCGAGGTCCGGCGTGGCTGGCTCGGCGTGCGCATCCAGAACGTCGACGACGCCACCGCGGAGGCCCTCAACCTCAAGGGCGGGGCGCGGGGTGCCCTGGTGGCCGGCGTCGACGAGAAGGGCCCGGCCAAGATCGCCGGCATCGAGGTCGGCGACGTGATCCTGAAGTTCAACGGCGCCCCGGTGAAGGCCTCGGGCGACCTGCCGCGCATCGTCGCCTCGACGCCCGTCGGCCAGAAGGTCGACGTGGTGGTCATGCGCAAGGGCGAGGAGGTGACGAAGCCCGTCACCCTCGGCCGGCTCGAGGACACCGACAAGCCGCAGCTCGCCAACCTGCGCCAGCCCGAGCCCGAGAGCGCGACCCGTCAGGCGCTCGGCCTCAACCTCTCCGGCATGACCGACGATCTGCGTAAGAAGTACTCTATCAAGGACACCGTGAAGGGCGTCGTCGTCACCCGCGTCGATCCGAACTCGACCGCGGCCGACAAGCGGATCCAGCCGGGCGAGGTGATCGTCGAGGTCGGCCAGGAAGCGGTGAACACCCCCGCCGACGTGACCAAGCGGGTCGACGCCCTGAAGAAGGACGGGCGCAAGTCGGTGCTGCTGCTGGTGGCGAGCGCCACGGGCGACGTGCGCTTCGTGGCGGTCGGCCTGGACTGAGCGGCATCCCGCCATCCCGAGGTCGAAGGCTGTCGCCTTTCCGAGGCGGCAGCCTTCGCGCGTTCGGGAGGCTGCCTTGACGCGATGGCTCGCTGACGCACACTGCCGCGGCGAGTCGGTACGGCTCGACCGAGCTCGAACCCCATGACGGCCGTTGCCTTCGACACCCTGAAGTTCGCCCGCGCCCTGCGCGAGAAGGCAAACCTGACGCCGGAGCAGGCCGAGGGCCTCGCCGATGCGCTGGTCGACGTCTTCGACGGGAACCTCGCCACGAAGGCCGACATCCGCGACGTTCAAGCCGATATCCAGATCGTTCGAACCGACATCGAAACGCTGCGTCTCACGACTCGAGCGGATATCGCGTCTGCGAAGGTCGAGACCGTGCGCTGGCTGGTCGGCGCGGTCGGCTTTCAGACGCTGGCCGTGCTGGGCGCCGTCGGCGCCCTGACCCGGACCATCCACTGAACGCTCACCCCACGAACTCCGCCGCCGCGTAGCCCTGCAGGTAGAGCAGCGCGGTGAGGTCCCCGTGCTCGACGCGGACATGGGCCGCGGCGGCGACCGCGGGCTTGGCCCGAAACGCCACGCCGAGACCGGCCTCGGCCAGCATGTCGAGGTCGTTGGCGCCATCGCCGACCGCGAGCGTCTCCGTCGGGCCGAGGCCGAGCGTCTCGCGCAGTTCGATCAGCGTGGCGCGCTTCTCGGCCTTGCCGACGATCGGATCCTTCACGGTGCCGGTGAGCCGCCCGTCCGCCACGCCCAGCAGGTTGGACCGGTGCTCGTGGAACCCGATCGTCGCCGCGATGGGCCCGGTGAACAGGGTGAAGCCCCCCGAGACCAGGCAGGTCCGGGCGCCGTGGGCCCGCATCGTCTGCACCAGGGTGCGGCCGCCGGGCGTGAGGCTCAGGCGCTCGGCGATCAGACCGTCGACCGCCGCCACCGGGATGTCCTTCAGGAGCGCCACGCGCTCGCGCAGCGCCGGCTCGAACGCGATCTCGCCGCGCATCGCCCGCTCGGTGATCGCCGCGACGTGGTCCTTGAGGCCCAGCGTCCCGGCGAGCTCGTCGATGCATTCCTGCTCGATCATGGTCGAATCCATGTCGGCCAGGAACAGGCGCTTGCGCCGATGCGCGTCGGCGGGCAGCACGGCGAGGTCGATCGGCTCCCCGCCGAGCGCCGTGCGCAGCCTCTCCGTGAGCGAAGCCGCCGACGCGGGCGCGCCGGGGACCAGGATCTCGGCGGCGACCGACCCGTGCAGGATCCGGGGCTGGTGCTCCGTCCGCAGCACGGCGCGGGTCTCGGCCAGGACCGCGTCGGTGATGGACGGCCGATCCGGGTTTGCTATCAGGACCGCGACCAGCATCGTGGAGGCTCGCCTTGCCAGACCGGGAGGAGGCCGGGGGCCGCCCGGCGGCGATCCTCATCGCAGGGCCCACCGCGTCGGGCAAGTCGGCGCTCGCCGTCCGGCTGGCGCAACGCCACGGCGGCGTGGTGATCAACACCGATTCCATGCAGGTCTACGCGGATCTGCGCCGCCTGACCGCCCGGCCCGATCCCGACGAGGAAGCCCGGGTCCCGCACCGGCTCTACGGCCATGTCGATGGCGCCGTGAATTATTCCGTGGGGCATTTCTCACGGGATGCGGCGGCGCTGCTCCGGAGCCTCGACGGGCGGTTGCCGGTCTTCGTCGGCGGGACAGGCCTGTATTTCCGGGCGCTGGAGCAGGGGTTTTCGGAGCTGCCGCCGGTGCCCAAGGCGGTGCGGGCGCAGGTGCGGGACGAGGCCGCGGGACGCCCCACCCAGGCGCTGCATGCCGATCTCGCCCGGCACGACCCCGCGGGCGCCGCCCGCCTGCGCCCGAGCGACCGGATGCGGGTGATGCGCGCCCTGGAGATCTTTCTCGCCACAGGCCGGCCGATCGCGAGTTTCTACGGCGATCCGGTGCCCGGCCCGCTGGCCGGCTGGGATCTCCAAAAGATCTTCCTGGCCCCCGACCGCGACGTGCTGCGCGCCCGGATCGACGCCCGGTTCCGCACCATGATCGCCGGGGGCGCACTGGACGAAGTCGCCCGCCTGCGGTTGCGGAAGCTCGATCCGATGCTGCCGGTGATGCGCGCCCACGGGGTGCCGGGGCTGATCGCCCATCTCGACGGGACGATCGACCTGGAGGCGGCGATCGTGCGGGGCCAGGCGGATACGCGCGCCTACGCCAAGCGCCAGTTCACGTGGTTTCGCCACCAGATGGGGACGGACTGGCGCTGGATGGATCCGGAGGTGGCCGTGGCTGAGCTGTGAGGCCGCCGCGGGATCCCTCCCCCCTTGCCGGGGAGGGTGGCCCCTGCGTCAGCAGGGATCGGGGAGGGAAGCGCGGCTTCAGGAAAAGGAGAGGCCGTCATGAAGGCTGGAGCCCCATCCTGCACCGGCGCTCCCCTCTCCCGACCCCCTTCGGGCGCCACCCTCTCCCGCAGAGGGGAGAGGGAGAGCACCTGGGGCCGTTTCCGCCTGATTCTGACCGCGAGCAGAAACCGCCGACCCTCAGCGCTCCAGCCGCGCCACCAGGCTCGACGTGTCCCAGCGGTTGCCGCCCATGGCCTGCACCTCGGCGTAGAACTGGTCGACCAGGGCCGAGACCGGCAGCTTGGCGCCGTTGCGGCGGGCCTCGTCGAGCAGGATGCCCAGGTCCTTGCGCATCCAGTCGACCGCGAAGCCGAAGTCGAACTTGCCCTGGTTCATGGTCTTGCCGCGGTTCTCCATCTGCCAGGAGCCGGCGGCCCCCTTGGAGATCACGTCGAGCACCGCCTCGACGTCGAGGCCGGCGCGCTTGGCGAAGTGGACGCCCTCCGACAGGCCCTGGACCAGCCCGGCGATGCAGATCTGGTTGACCATCTTGGTGAGCTGGCCGGCGCCCACGGGGCCCATCAGCCGGCAGGCCCGGGCGAAGGATCCGATCGCCCCCTCGACCTTGGCGTAGGTCGCGGGCTCGCCGCCGCACATCACGGTGAGCACGCCGTTCTCGGCGCCGGCCTGGCCGCCGGAGACCGGGGCGTCGATGAAGCCCACCCCCTTGGCCTCAGCGGCAGTGGCGAGTTCCCGGGCGACCTCGGCCGACGCGGTGGTATGATCGACGAAGATCGCGCCGGGCTTCATGCCGGCCAGCGCCCCATCCTCGCCCAGCACGACGCTGCGCAGGTCGTCGTCGTTGCCCACGCAGGCGAACACGATCTCGGCCCCCTCGACGGCCTGCCGGGGCGTGGCCGCGGAGGCGCCGCCGTAGGTCTTCACCCAGGCCTCCGCCTTGGGGGTGGTGCGGTTGTAGACGGTGACGTCGTGGCCTCCCTTCTTGGCGAGGTGGCCCGCCATCGGGCCGCCCATCACGCCGAGACCCAGGAATGCGACCTTCGCCATTATGCTCTCCTCATGAGCGCCGGGGCGCCCCGGCGCGGTCTCAAACAGTGGTTCAGCGGCCCGCCGCGACGGCCGGGTTCCGGCGGCCGAGGGACAGCGCGGCGTTCACGACCACCGCCACGACGATGTTCACGGCGAGCGCCAGGAGCCCGGTATAGAGGGTGAGCTTCGCGTCGCCGAAGGTCAGGGTGTGCAGGGGCTTCAACCCGTCCGACCACGCGATCAGGCTCCCGGCGACGAAGCCCACGGCCCAGCCGGCGAGCAGGGCCGGCGCCCGGAACCACGACATGTAGAGGCCGAAGACCAGGGCCGGCAGGGTCTGGAGGATCCACAGGCCGCCGAGCAGCTGCAGATCCAGGGCGAACTGCGTCGGCAGGACCAGGATCGCCACCAGCGCGCCGACCTTGACCAGCATCGAGGTGATCTTGGCCACCTGCGCCTCGCCGGCCGAGGTGACGTTCGGGTTGACGTAGGCCTTCCAGACGTTGCGCGAGAACAGGTTGGCGGCGCCGATCGACATCACCGCCGCCGGCACCAGGGCGCCGATGGCGATCGCCGCGAAGGCGAAGCCCGCGAACCAGCTCGGGAACAGCGTCTTGAACAGCGCCGGGACGACGTCGTTGTTGCTCGTCACCTTCAGGCCCGCCGCGTGGCCCATGTAGCCGAGCATCGCCAGCAGCCCGAGGAGCAGCGTGTAGGCCGGCAGCAGCACCGCGTTCTTGCGGATCGTGTTGCCGCCCGACGAGGCGAAGATGCCGGTGAGCGTGTGCGGGTACATGAAGGCCGCCAGCGCCGAGCCCAGCGCCAGGGACGCGTAGGGCAGGATCTGCGCAGGGCTCAGCAGCGTGCCGCCGGAGCCCTTCGCCTTGAACGCCGCGTCGGCGGCGTCGAACACCGCGCCGTAGCCGCCGAGCTTCGACGGCACGATCGCCACCGCCACCAGCACCACGACGTAGATCATGATGTCCTTGACGAAGGCGATCAGCGCCGGCGCCCGCAGGCCCGACGAGTACGTGTAGAAGGCCAGCACCAGGAAGGCGACGATCAGCGGGATCTCGCCGTGCAGCCCCAGCGCCTTGATCGCCACCTCCATGCCGATGAGCTGGAGCGCGATGTAGGGCATGGTGGCGATCACGCCCGTGACGGCGACCGCGAGTTCGAGCGCCCGCGAGCCGTAGGTGCCGTACACGACGTCGCCCGCCGTGACGTAGCCCTTGTCCTTGGCGGCCTGCCACAGGACCGGCATCACCGCGAACACGAACGGGTAGACGATGATCGTGTAGGGCAGGGCGAAGAACCCGTAGGCGCCCACCGCGTAGACCAGCGCCGGCACGGCGATGACCGTATAGGCGGTGTAGAAGTCGCCGCCGATCAGGAACCACGTGATCCAGGTGCCGAACTTGCGCCCGCCGAGGCCCCATTCGTCGAGGTGGGCCAGCGTCTCGGGCCGGCGCCAGCGGGCGGCGACGAAGCCCATCACGGTCACGAGCAGGAAGAAGAAGACGAAGACCGACAGCGCCGGGATATCGAGATCAGCGGTCATCGCGCACGGCCCGGTAGACGACGTAGAGGATGAGGGAAGTGAGCGGCACCCAGGCCAGCTGATACCAGTAGAAGAACGGGAAGCCGAACAGGATCGGGTCGCGCTGATTGTAGAACGGCACCCACAGCAGCCCCAGGAAGGGCAGCAGGAGAAGCCACATCAGCGGCGAACGGCGTCGGGATTCCATGGTCCGGCCCGGATTCGTGAAGACAGGTCCGCGCCGAAGGTCTGGTGTGACACAGCGCTGAAGAGGCAGTCCGATGCGCTGCATCACAGCTCGGATCGCTTGCGTCAACGGCAGGTCGATAGGATAACCTCGCGCTGTCGCACGAGATCCACGAATCTCGGCCGGAGGCTCTCGCGGGCCGCCCGAGCCAGAGGCGGCGTCCGGGAGGGACCAGATGGGCACGGCGCTCGGCAGGCATGGGCCATGGGCCCTGGTGGGGGCGCTCGGCGCCGCGGCTCTGGCGATCGTGGCGACCCAGAGGGGCGAGACGATCAACGCCCTCTGGATCGTGGTCGCGGCGGTCTGCGTCTACCTGATCGCCTACCGCTACTATTCCCAGTTCATCGCCGACAAGGTGATGCGCCTCGACCCGAAGCGCGTGACGCCGGCGGTGCGCCACAATGACGGGCTCGACTATGTGCCCACCAACCGCGGCGTCCTGTTCGGCCACCACTTCGCGGCGATCGCGGGGGCGGGCCCGCTGGTCGGCCCGGTGCTGGCCGCCCAGATGGGCTACCTGCCGGGCATGCTGTGGATCCTGGCCGGCGTCGTGCTGGCCGGCGCGGTGCAGGACTTCATGGTCCTGTTCGTGTCGATGCGCCGCGACGGGCGGTCGCTCGGCGAGCTGATCCGGGCCGAGCTCGGCACCGTGCCGGGCATCATCGCGCTGTTCGGCACCTTCCTGATCATGGTGATCCTGCTCGCCGTGCTGGCGCTGATCGTCGTCAAGGCGCTGGCCGAGAGTCCCTGGGGCACCTTCACGGTGATGTCGACGATCCCGATCGCCATGCTGATGGGCGTCTATTCCCGCTATATCCGGCCGGGCAAGATCGGCGAGGTCTCGATCCTCGGCTTCGTCCTCCTGATGCTGGCGATCCTCGCCGGCGGCTCGGTGGCGGCGAGCCCGGTCTGGGGACCGGCCTTCACCTTCACGGGCCCGCAGCTCTGCTGGATGCTGATCGGCTACGGCTTCGTGGCGTCGATCCTGCCGGTCTGGCTGCTGCTCGCCCCGCGCGACTACCTGTCGACCTTCCTCAAGATCGGCACCATCGTGGGTCTGGCGCTCGGCATCGCCGTCGTGGCGCCGCACGTGCAGATGCCGGCGGTGACCAAGTTCGTGGACGGCACCGGCCCGGTCTGGGCGGGCAGCCTGTTCCCGTTCCTGTTCATCACCATCGCGTGCGGCTCGGTCTCGGGCTTCCACGCCCTGATCTCGTCGGGCACCACGCCGAAGCTGATCGCCAGCGAGGCCGACGCCCGCTTCATCGGCTACGGCGGCATGCTGATGGAATCCTTCGTGGCGATCATGGCCCTGGTCTCGGCCTGCGTGATCGACCCGGGCGTCTACTTCACCATGAACGCGCCCGCCGCTCTGGTCGGCACCAGCCCCGAGACCGCCGCCGCGGCCGTGACCAAGCTCGGCTTCGCCACGACGCCGGAGGTGATCACCCAGACCGCCGCGGACGTCGGCGAGCGCACGATCATCTCCCGCGCCGGCGGCGCGCCGACGCTGGCGGTGGGCATGGCCCACATCATCTCCTCGGCCATCGGCGGCAAGGCGATGATGGCCTTCTGGTACCACTTCGCGATCCTGTTCGAGGCCCTGTTCATCCTCACCGCGGTGGATGCCGGCACCCGGGCCTGCCGGTTCATGGTGCAGGATCTGGTGGCGCTGGCGGTGCCGTCGTTCAAGAACACCACCTCGTGGGGGCCGAGCATCGCGGCCACGGCCATCTCGGTGGGCGCCTGGGGCTACTTCCTGTACCAGGGCGTCACCGACCCGCTCGGGGGCATCAACACCCTGTGGCCGCTGTTCGGCATCTCCAACCAGATGCTGGCCGCGGTGGCGCTGACGCTGTGCACGGTGGTGATCTTCAAGATGAAGCGCGAGCGCTACGCGTTCGTGACCATCCTGCCGACCGCGTGGCTGTGCCTCTGCACCCTCACGGCGGGCTGGCAGAAGATCATGTCCGCCGACCCGAAGATCGGGTTCCTGGCCCACGCCGATCGCTACGCGGCCGCCGCCGCGGAGGGCAAGATCCTGGCGCCGGCCAAGACTGCCGACCAGATGAGCCAGATCATCCTCAACGACCGGATCGACGCGGTGCTGGCGGCGCTGTTCATCGGCCTCGTCGTCGCCATCGCGGGCTTCGGCATCGCCGCCTGCCTGAAGGCGTGGCGGGCGGATCGCTGGACCGCGCTGGAGACCGAGCCGGGCCTGGTCGCGGCGGAGTAGGGCGCGCCATGCTGCAGCCCCCGAACCTGCGGGACCGGCTCCGGACGCTGTCCAAATGCGTCTGCGACGGCGCCCGGCTGATGGTGGGCCAGGGGGACTACGCGGCCTATGCCGCGCATGTCCGCCGCACCCATCCCGACCGGGCGCCGATGACCGAGGTGGAGTTTTTTCGCAATCGCGAGAACGCCCGGTTCGGGGTCGGCAACACCTCGGGCTTCCGCTGCTGCTGAGGGGCGGCAGGCGGCGATCGTCCGATGCGCAATCGCAAATCGTATCTACAATCTGATTGACCGATTGCGGTCCGGATTGTAGGCACAGACCTGCGCGTGGTCTGGGATGAGCCGAAGCGGGCGCTCAACCGAGCCAAGCACGGCCTCAATTTCGCGGATGCCCGCGACCGCTTCCTGTTCGAGGACTCTGTGGTCGTGCCATCCGATCCCGGACCGGACGGCCGGGCGCGCTTCCCGGCGATCGGCGTGCTCGACGGGCTCCTCGTCACGGCGGTGATCACCCCGCTGGGATCGGAGGCGCCGTCGCTCGTCAGCCTGCGTCCGGCGAGCCGCGCGGAACGGAGGATCTACGAGAATGCCTAAGCTCGACCTGCCGCCGATCACCGATGCGGACGAGGCCTGGATCCAAGCCGGCATCGCGGCCGACCCGGACAACCCCGAGGTCACCGCCGAACAGGCGCGTGACGTGCGGCCCTTCGCCGAGGCGTTCCCCGAACTGGACGCCACGCTGCGCCGGTCCCGCGGGCCGCAGAAGGCGCCGACCAAGCAGCTCGTGAGCCTGCGGCTCGATGTCGAGATCGTCGAGGCCTTCAAGGCCACGGGACCCGGCTGGCAGACCCGGATGAACGATGCATTGCGGGCAGCCGCGCGGACGCTGACACCGGCATGATCGACGGCGCCCCGGCCGCAACCCGAATCTTCGAAACGCGCGTCTGCCGCTGCCCGGACCCGATCCGGCCCGCCCGGCGTTCCCCACGCCGGAGGGCCGTCCGGCCCTCGCCAGACGCGGAGGGCCGATGACCGACGAGCGCACGCAGGATCCCATCGAGCCCCGGGCCGTGAACGTCGCCCATGCCTGGGAGCGGGCCTATTGGGCGCGCCGGTTCATGGTGCCGGTGGAGCAGGTCGAGGCCGCGGTGGCGGCGGTGGGCGACGCGCCGGCCCGCGTGGCGGCGCATCTCGGGCGGGACTGGCCCGGCCACGAACCCGCCACCTGAGGGCGGCATCCCGGGCTTAAGCTCGGCCGGACCTTGACTCGGCCGCCACAATGTCCGCCATCTCCGACCTGACAGGAGGTGGGCATGAGCATTTTCCAGGACGCCATCCTTCGTTTCGGCCGCACGATCATGTCGTATGCGGGCGACGCGGTCTTCCTGCAGGCGGCGGTCTCATCGGCGGCCAACGTCATCGTGGCGGACGGGGACGTGGCCGAGGAGGAGATCGAGTCGGCGATCAGCGGCATCCGCGCCAACCCGATCCTCGAGAAATCCTACGACACCCTGCGGGTCGAGCAGGAGCTCTACGAGGCCATCGCCCGGGCCAAGACCCGGGCCGGGCGGCTGGAGAACCTGCGCCTCGTCGGCGCCATCGCGGAGCGGCCGATCGACCAGCGCCAGGACGTGTTCCTGATCGGCGCCGACGTGGCCGATATCGACGGCATCAGCGAAGTCGAGCACAAGGCGCTGGACGAGATCGCCGGCGCCCTGCTGGTCGACAAGTCCGCGCTGCTGCGCTGATCCGGCGGCATCCTGCTCCGGCGGGCGCAGCGCCCCCGTGCTGAGATCCGTAGCACCCGCGCCGTCATCCTGAGCTGTCCGCGCCAGCGGGCCTCCGAGCAGCCCTGCGGCGTCGCGGCCCGTCCCTTGCCTGCCCGGACGTGATAGCGAAACATTCCGGGTGTCCGGTGGGCCGGTACACAACGCGGAGTTGCCGGCCCGGCGCCGGCCGGCGGAGACCGCATGGGCCTCGTCCTCTACGCCCTCAAGTTCCGGATCACGACCTACGTGCTCGCGGTGCTGATGATGCTCGGCGGCGTCGGCGCAATCCTCGTCACGCCCAAGGACGTGCTGCCGGTCGTCGACATCCCGGTCGTCGTGGTGGTCTGGACCTATACCGGCCTGTCCGCGCCGGAGATGGAACAGCGCATCACCACCTATGCCGAATACGGCATCTCCAACAACGTCAACAACATCCGCCGCATGGAGTCGACGACGCTCCAGGGCACCGCGGTGCAGCGGATCTACTTCGACCCGACGGTCAGCATCGATCTCGCCATCGCGCAGGTGGTCTCCTCGACCAACTCGATCCGCGCGGTGATGCCCACCGGCACGCAGCCGCCGGTGATCGTGCGCTACTCCGCCTCGTCGGTGCCGGTGATCCAGCTCGCCCTGACCTCGGCCAAGCAGAGCCTCAACGAGGTCTACGATTACGCCCAGTACCGGATCCGCCAGACCCTGGCGCAGGTCCCGGGCTCGACCCTGCCGTCGCCGTTCGGCGGCGCGCCCCGGCAGATCATGGTCGATCTGGACCTCAACGCCCTCCAGGCGCTCGGCCTGACGCCGCTCGACGTCACCAACGCCATGACGGCCCAGAACCTCACGGTGCCGTCCGGGCTCGCGAAGATCGGCGAGCAGCAATACCCGGTCCAGCTCAACGCCACCCCGCCCTCGATCGAGACCCTCAACCTCGCGCCGATCAAGGTGGTGGCCGGCCAGCCCGTGCTGATGCGCGACGTCGCCTATGTCCGCGACGGCGGGCCGCCGCAGATCAACGTCGTCAGCGCGGACGGCAACCAGGCCGTGCTGATGCAGATCATCAAGAACGGCAACGCCTCGACGCTCAACGTCGTCAACAACGTCAAGGCGGCGATGCCGACCATCCGCGCCGCCGCGCCGGAGGGGCTCTCGATCAAGCAGCTGTTCGACCAGTCGGTCTTCGTCTCGAACGCCATCGAGGGCGTGCTCCACGAGGCCCTGACGGCGGCGGCGCTCACGGGTCTGGCGATCCTGCTGTTCCTCGGCTCGTGGCGCTCGACGATCATCGTGCTGATCTCGATCCCGCTCTGCGTGATGACCTCGCTGGCCGTGCTGGCGGCCCTCGGCGAGACCGTCAACGTCATGACGCTGGGCGGCCTCGCCCTGGCGGTGGGCATCCTGGTGGACGACGCCACGGTGGCGATCGAGAACACCTACCGGCTGTTCGAGGAGGGCGAGGAGTTCCGCGAGAGCGTGGTCCACGGCGCCGCCGGCATCGCCAAGCCGGCGCTGATCTCGACGCTGGCGATCTGCGCGGCCTTCACGGCGGTGTTCGCGCTGACCGACACGCCGAAATACCTGTTCACCCCGCAGGCGCTCGCGGTCGTGTTCGCGATGCTGACCTCCTACCTGCTGTCGCGCACCCTGGTGCCGCTGCTGATCGACGTGATCGTGGCGCCGGAATACCGCCGGAAGCACGCCAAGAACCGGGACGAGCACCGGGACGAGCACCGGGACGAGGACCGGGCTGCCGGCGCCCCCCGCCGGGGCCGCATCGCCCGGGCCGTCGGCCTCGTCGGCGGACCGCTCCTGCGGCTGGCCGGGCGCCTCCATGGCGGCTTCGAGCGCGGCTTCACCCGGTTCCACCGGGGCTATGTGGGCCTCCTGCACGCGGTGCTCCGCCACCGGATCGTCACCCTGGGCGTGGTCGGGGGCGTGCTCGGCATGACCGGCGCGCTGTTCGTCTTCGTCGGCCAGGATTACTTCCCGCAGATCGAGGCGAGCCAGATGACCATGCATCTGCGCACGCGCACCGGCATGCGGATCGAGACCACCCGGCAGGTCTTCGCGCAGGTCGAGGATACGGTGCGCGAGGTGATCCCGCGTGACGAGATCGATCAGATCCTCCAGAACATCGGCCTGCCGTCAAACAACTACAACTTCGCGTTCTCGGACGGATCGTTCGTCTCCTACAACGACGGCCAGATGCTGATCAGCCTCAAGGAGGGGCACGGCTCTGTGGCGGGCTACATGAAGCGGCTGCGCGCGGTGCTGATGAAGCGCTTCCCCGACATGACCGTCTATTTCCAGCCCGCCGACATGATCACCCAGATCCTGAACTTCGGCGTCATCACGCCGATCGACGTGCAGGTCTCCGGCCGGCACAAGGAGAAGGATCTGGAGGTCGCCCAGCGCATCGTCCAGCGGCTGAAGCACACCAAGGGCCTCGTCGACGTCCACCTGCAGCAGATCGTCAACGAGCCGCAATTCTACGTCGACGTCGACCGGCGCCTCGCCTCGGAGCTCGGGCTCACCGAGCAGCAGGTGGCGCAGAACATGAACATCTCGCTGTCGGGCAGCTATCAGGTGACGCCGAACTTCTGGCCCGATCCGAAGACCGGCATCCCCTATCAGCTCTGGGTGCAGACGCCCGAATACCGCAACAGCTCGCTCACCGACCTGCGCAACACGCCGATGTTCGTGCGCGCCGCCGCGACCTCGGGCTCCGGCCCCGGCGTGCTGACCCTGCTCTCCAGCCTCGCGGATCTCCGCCGGACGCCGACGCAGACCATGATCAGCCACGTCAACATCCAGCCGACCTTCGACATCTACGCCGCGGTGCAGGACCGGGATCTCGGCGCGGTGGCGCGCGACATCGACGCGATCGTCCAGGACGAGCAGAAGAACCTGGAGGCGCCCGACAAGATCGTGGTGCGCGGCCAGATCGAGAACATGCGCTCGGCCTTCTTCCGCCTGGAGATCGGCCTCGGCATCGCGCTGATCGCCGTCTACCTGCTGATGGCGGTGAACTATCAGACCTGGGGCGACCCGTTCGTGGTGATCGCCGCCCTGCCGATGGCGTTCTGCGGCATCACCTTCGCGCTGTTCGTGACCGGCACCACCTTCTCGATCCCGTCGATCTTCGGGGCGATCATGTCGGTGGGCATCGCGTCGGCGAACTCGATCCTGCTGGTCACCTTCGCCAAGGAGCACCGGGAGGCCACGGGCTGCGGCGCCCTGGAGGCGGCGATCACCGCGGGCGAGACCCGGCTGCGGCCGGTGCTGATGACCGCCTCGGCGATGTTTTTGGGCCTCATCCCAATGGCCCTCGGCACCGGCGAGGGCGGCGAGCAGAACGCCGCGCTGGCCCGCGCCGTGATGGGCGGCATCGCCTTCGCGACGCCGGCGACGCTGCTGCTGGTGCCGTTCCTCTACGTGCTGATGCGCAATGGCCCGGCCCAGCCGGTGGCGGATTACTTGGATACGGAGGGCCAGCCGGCTGCGGCCTAGGGCGCTGCGGCATCCGCCGCGTCTCCCTCCCCCGCGGAGGGGAGGGAAGCGTCTTCGGCGGCTCACCCCTCCTTGAACCCGTACTCCGGCGTGGCGTCGTCGTTGCCGTAGTACTTGTACGGCAGGAACTTGCCCGACATCGTCAGCTTCACCCGGTCGCCCTTGTTGTTGGCCTCGCGGGCCATGTCCATGTTGAAGTCGATCGCCGACATGATGCCGTCGCCGAACTCCTCCTGGATCAGTTCCTTGAAGGTCGTGCCGTAGACCATGACCAGCTCGTAGAACCGGTAGATCAGCGGGTCGCTGGGCGGCATCGTGGGGATCGAGCCCCGGTAGGGCGCCTCGTTGAGCATCCGCTCCTCGGCGGCGGCGAGGCCGAACAGCTCCGCCGCGCGCTTCGCCTGCGCCTTCGGCAGCTTCATCTGGCCCAGGCAGGCGGCCGTGATCAGGAAGGGCGAGAGCCCGCCGATCTCCGCGTGGATGTGCTTCCACGTCCAGCCCTTCTCGCGCTTGATGTCGAGCAACTTCTCGGTGAGGTCTTCGCGCTTCATCCTTCACTCCCTGTCGATCGTTGTGCCGGTTCCGGTCGGGCCGGCGCCCGGGCGGCCCGGGCGGCCCGGGCGGCCGCGCCCGCTCGGCAAGCGGTGTGCCAAGCGCCCCGCCGGGACGGCGGTCGGCGACGGATGCCCGGGAGCGTGGTTTCGATGCACCGGGCAGGCGGGAAGCGCACGGCCATGGGCGGAAACGCTTGCATCCGTGGCGTGTTTCCCGACCATGCGCCCTCTGGTCTCGGAGGCGGGTTTTGGACGGAGACGATCGGGACGGGCGGAATGCCGGCGGGGAGGGGGGCGCATCCGCGCCGCCCGCGCCCTGGGAATTCGTGCTGCCGGAGGAGACCGCCACCGAGGATCTCGGCCTGTTCCTCTCCGAGTTCCTGCTCCCGGGCGACATCGTGGCGCTCTCCGGAGGCCTGGGCGGCGGCAAGACGACGCTCGCCCGCGCGGTGATCCGGGAACTCACCGGCGACCCGCGGCTGGAGGTGCCGAGCCCGACCTTCACGCTGATCCAGCCCTACGCGGGCCGGGACGGCCGCGCCATCGTCCACGCCGACCTCTACCGGCTGCGCGACCCCGACGAACTGGTCGAGCTCGGCTTCGACGAGATGGCCGAGGACGCCGTCACCCTGGTCGAGTGGCCCGACCGGATGCCGCCCCGCGCCGGCCCGGTGCTCACCGTGGACCTGTCCCTGCGGGCGGAATTCGGCCCCGGGGCGCGACTGGCGCGGATCGACGGCACCGGCGGCATGCGCGCCCGCCTCGACCGGGCCCGGGCGGTGCGGCGGCTCCTCGACCGCAGCGGCTGGGACATCGCCGAGCGCGCGCTGATGCAGGGCGACGCCTCGTCCCGGGCCTACGAGCGCCTGACCAAGCCCGACGGCGGCAGCGCGGTGCTGATGATCGCCCCGCCCCGCCCCGACGGGCCGCCGGTCCGCGACGGCAAGCCCTACAGCGCGATCGTGCATCTCGCCGAGAGCGTCCACGCCTTCGTGGCCCTGGACCGGGGGCTGCGCGCGCTCGGCTTCTCGGCCCCGAAGATCTACGGCGAGGACCTCGCCGAGGGCCTGCTGATCCTGGAGGATCTCGGCAGCGAGCCGATGATCGAGGCCGGCGCCCCGCGGCCCGAGCGCTACGCCGAGGCGGTGCGCCTGCTCGCCAAGCTCCACGCCACGCCGCTGCCCGCGGTCCTGCCGGTGGCGGACGGGATCGACCACGTGCTGCCCGCCTACGACACGGAGGCGCTGCTGTTCGAGGCGGAGCTGATGCCCGACTGGTACGCGCCCGCGATCCGGGACGTCACCCTGCCGGCGGCGGCGCGGGCGGCGTTCGTGGACCTGTGGCGCGAGGCCCTGGCGGGCGCGATCCCGGACCGGCCGACCTGGACGCTGCGCGACTACCACTCCCCCAACCTGATCTGGCTGCCCGAGCGCGAAGGGCTGGAGCGGGTCGGGGTGATCGACTTCCAGGATGCCGTGATGGGCCATCCGGCCTACGACGTGGCCTCGCTGCTTCAGGATGCCCGGGTCGACGCCAGCGCGGAGTTCGAGTTGCGGCTGCTGGGCCTCTATGCCCGCGAGCGCCGGGGCCGGGACGCGGCCTTCGACGTCGGCGCGTTCGCCACCGCCTACGCGCTGCTGGCCGCGCAGCGCGCCACCAAGATCCTCGGCATCTTCGCCCGGCTCGACCGGCGCGACGGCAAGCCCGGCTACCTCGCGCACCTGCCGCGGATCGAGGGCTACCTCGTCCGCAACCTCGCGCACCCGGCGCTGGCGCCGCTGCGGGCCTGGCACGCGGAACACCTGCCGGGCCTCGTCGCTCCTGCTCCCGAACCCTGACCACCGGATCCGTGACCGCATGAGCGAGCCCAGCCCCGCCGTCAGCCGCGCCTTCGTCCTGGCCGCGGGCCTGGGCAAGCGCATGCGGCCGGTGACCGCCACGGTGCCGAAGCCCCTGGTGGAGGTGGCCGGCAAGACGCTCCTGGACCATGCCCTGGACCGGATCGCCGAGGCCGGGATCGGGACCGCGGTCGTCAACGTCCACTACCTCGCCGACCTGATCGAGGGGCACCTCGCCCGCCGGACCGGCGCGCCGGACACGCGCGTGTCCGACGAGCGCGCGGCGCTTCTGGAGACGGGCGGCGGCATCCGCAAGGCGCTGCCGGTCCTCGGCGCCGCGCCCTTCGTGGTGCTGAATTCGGACTCGTTCTGGCTCGAGGGGCCGACCTCCAACCTGCGCCGGCTGGTCGACGCCTGGGACGGGGCGCGCATGGACGGCCTCCTGCTGGTGGCGCCCACCGCCACGAGCCTCGGCTACGAGGGGGCCGGGGATTTCGTGATGGACCCGGACGGCCGCCTGGAGCGGCGCGGCGAGCGCGAGGTGGCACCCTTCATCTACGCGGGCGTGGCGATCCTGGATCCGGCCCTGTTCACCGGCACGCCGGAGGGGGCGTTCTCGCTCAACCTGCTGTTCGACCGGGCGATCGCGACGGGCCGGCTGTTCGGGATGCGCCTCGACGGCCAGTGGCTGCATGTCGGCACCCCGGAGGCGATCCGGGCCGCGGAGGAGCGGGTGAAGGCGAGCGCCCGGACGCCGTAGCGCCGGCGCCCGGCACCGGCGCGGCGATGGCGGTTTCGCGGGAGGCCGACTTCCCGCCAAGTGTCTTGCCAAGCCCGATCCGAGCCTCTAGAAGCCCCCTCACACCGGCGGTCCGAGGGGCCGCCGCCGTGTCAGGCGCCCGTAGCTCAGCTGGATAGAGCACCAGACTACGAATCTGGGGGTCAGAGGTTCGAATCCTTTCGGGCGCGCCATCTCCTACATTTCACTCCCCGACATGGCCGGCGTGACGCTGCGGATCGCGGCGGGACTGCGTCTGTCGCGCCCTCCGGATCCGCGCGAGGCGAACCGATTAACCTGTCGACAGCTTCGGCGCGCCGGAACCGCTCAGCCGCGCGGGCGTCCTCTTGATGGCGTTGACCGACGGGGAGGCCATCATGATGTCGCTGGGCGTGTACTGCGGCGTGGCGGGCATCGGCATGGCGGCCGGATCGCTCTGGTATCCACGCTATCGCGCCATCCTCGAGGTGATGGGCGGCAGTCTGTTTCTGGCGGGTCTCGGCTTCGCGGGCGCGAACTTCGCGCTGGCGTCCTGATCGCCTTCGGCAACCGATTGCCACGCTCAGCCAAACCGTCCTGCTTCCACGGCTTCTGACTGCAAGGTCCCCGACGGCCTGGGTCCTTGGCCGATCGCCGCCGCGTCCGCGCGGCATGGGTGGCGACGGAACTCGCCCCCCACGAGCCGCCGCGCCGAGGGACGCTTCGGTCAGGCCTTTGGTCATGCCCCTCGGGATCGATCCGGCCCGGTCGGGCCATCCCGGCGGAACACCGCCAATGGGGTGCCGACCGGTGCGGGTGCGCGGTTCCTGCGCGGCCGTGGCGGGGGCGTTCGTGTCCGGCCCCGCACGTAGCCCCGTTCCGCCCGCTCGGATCGTCGGACGTGTCTGCTGGGGAGCTGAATACGGGATTGCCATAATTACTCCATGGATGCGTCGTCTCCTCGACTGTATTCCCTCCGGGAGGAGCGGCCATGCCCAGTCTGCCGAACCACATTCGTCGACAACGGGACATCAAGACGGCCAGAGAGAAGGCGCATATCGACGGCGCGGACCGGCTTTGGGCGCGGGTGGAAGCCGAACGCCGCGCCCTCAACCAGTCCGCCATGCTGGTGCAGGTGCTGCTCCTGGCGCACGACAAGTCGATCTGCTGACGGCGTGCCCCAGGACCCCGCGCGACACCACGGAGCGTGAGGGAAGCCGACCATGCCTGTCACGACCCTGATCCTGTTCGGCCTTGCCCTGGTCGCCGCGCTCCTCATGGCGATCGGCTGGTGGGTCGATCCGTCGGCACCGTCGCCTTGGGACTGGTTTGTCGCCAAGATCACCGAAGGCGGCCTCTGGACGGGTCTGGCCCTGTCGCTGGTGGCGGTCGTCTATTTCGGCTGGCGGGGCCGCCGGGCGGGCGGCAAGGCCGATGGTCCGCCCGACTGACGGGCCGCACCAGCCGCGTCGCCGACCACGACAGAGGCCCGGGATGCGGCCGAGGAGCCCCCGAGAGCGCGGCGATCCGGATCAGGGAGGGTTGCCGCCGGATGGCGCAAGGCGCAGGACGGAGACATGAGACGGCTTCCCTCAATCCCCGCCCGCATGGTCCTTCTCGCGCTGGCGATCGCGCTCGCAGCCGGTCTGGCGGATTGGGCGCTGTTTCTGCCGGACAGCCCCTTCGATGCAGGGATCGATACGGTCATCGCGGGCGGCTCGGCGACCGCGTTCATCCTGCCCCTGCTGTTCTCGACCTGAGTCGGGACCGAGCCGATCTGCTGCGCCGTGGTGGAGGTGCTGAAGCCCGATCGACCGTGATGCCTCCCGAAGACCACCGGATTGTGCGCGGGAGCGCCGACCCGGCATCGCTCATCGCGGCCACTCCGACCGCGACCGCCCGACCCGCCCGGGGGTATGGAAAGGCCCAGATAGGCCGGCTCCGATCGAACGCGAGGCCTCCGCAAGACCGGGTGACGGAGGGTCGACGGCGTCCGTGGGAACGCCCGCACCGGCCCACGGGGCGGGCCGCCTCAGTGCAGCCGGGGGCGCCGGGCATCGGCCCGCACCTCGATCTGTGCGGCCACCAGGGCACCGATGCGCCGCGCCGCCTCCGGGCTGGAGAACATGGGCTCGGACCGCTCGAGGGCGAGCCCCGCGTTGACGCCGTAGATCGCCCAGGCCCACGGTCGTGGACCGCTCCCGCACAGCTGCGCCTCGACCCGCAGGCTGCGACCGAGGCCTCCGATCATGATCGTGGGTGCATGTCTCATCCGGCAGTCCGATCTTCCGCGTGCGTGGGGCGGCCGCAGGCTCCGGCACGGGACGGCGCGTTCCTGATCGAAGGCCCCGTCCACCCGCGCCTGGCTGCCGTCGGCCGCCATCGCGGGGGATCGGCGGTCGGCCTATCGCCGTGCGCAGGCGGCGAAACGACACCGGAGCTTAAGCTTACCGGCTCACCCTGCCGGCATCGTGGTGCGTCCCGGTGTCGTCGATGTCCCTCCCGCTGCTCCTGGCCCTCGCCGCCGGTGCCCTGTGCCTCGGGCCGCTGCTCGCCTTCGTGCCGAAGCGCCGGTGGTGCGGACGCGCTGGATTGGAAGCCCTGGACGAAGACGATTTCTTCGAGGCCTACCGCCCCAGCGCCTGCCCGTGACGGGCCGGCCGCGCGAGGGCGCGGCGACGGCCGCCTGACCGCGGCGCGCCGAACCCGGATTGCCCAAGGGGGGATCCGGTCACGCGCAGTCCGAAAGCCAGCCGTGCCTGCGCAGGGCTGGCTTCGCGGTTCCGCGGGGGCGGCCGTCAGTACCCGTAATCGCGATAGCCGTAGGGACGGCCGTAGCCGCGACCGTAGGCGCTCGGGCGGTAGCCCTCGCCGTAGCCGCGCCGATAGCCGCGACCGTAACCGTAGCCGTGATGGCGATAGGCCTGGCTCGCCAGGGCGCCGGCCGCGAGACCGCCGACCACGCCGGCGGCGATCGCGCCTTCGCCGCGCGCCTGAGCCGGCGCACCGCCGACGGCTGCGACGCCGATGAGGGCCGCCGCCGACAGGGCGGCGATCTTGGTGATGACGCGCATTGCTCAACTCCGATTGAATGATCGTGGGCCACAAACGGACCGGGCCGGCAAATGGTTGCCTCTATTCCGAGCCATCCGACCCGCATTCGCTGCCGATTTCCAGAAGCGTTAATCGACCCGCTGGCATTAATCGGCGCGCTGACCCGGAACTGTTCGATGACCGATCCCGTTGGAGCTTCGATCAGGGAGGACATCAGTCATGAAGTACCTAACCATTGCGGCCTCGGTCCTGGCTTTTGGCCTGCTTGCAGGGTCCTCGGCTGAAGCCAAGGGCTGCCTGAAGGGTGCGGTCGTCGGCGGCGTAGCCGGACATATGGCGGGTCACGGCAAGATGGGTGCCGCCGCGGGCTGCGCGGTCGGCCATCACCGGGCCAACAAGAAGAGCTGACGCGGATGGCGGCGCTCCAGCGTGATGATCGCTGAAGCGCTGCGCCCGCGGAGACGATTTTCTGGACAGTCGAGCCCTCAAGGAGACGTGACATGCTGACAGGTAGCCTCTTGTGGCTCATCGGGATCCCGATCCCTGTCATCATCCTGCTGTGGTTCTTCTTCCTGCGCGGCCGCTGACGCCGTCGCGTTAAACCGGTCCGGGCATCCCGGCCGGGGGCCGCCCGTGCCGTCGGCCTCCGCCGCCGCACGGTACCCGCGACCGGGTTGCCGGACGCGGGGGCTCGGCTATCCTTCCGGAATGCGCACAGCCCTCGCCGCCCTCGCTCTCATGACGGCAACCGGTGGGGCCCGCGCCGCTGAACCGAACCCCAAACAGCTCATCAAGGCATACGCCGTCGCCGATGAGTCCTGTCGCGGAGCACAGGGCGATGTCGGCGCGGCCGAGTGCGAGCGTCGGGCGCGGCTGGCTGCCCGGCTCAATCAGATCGGATGGTGCTACGGTAAGAAGAGCCAGGAACGCTCCGAATACAGATGGCACCACTGCACGCCGCATTCGCTCAACACGACCGATCTGGAACCGCGGTGACCCTCCGCCCGCCGGCCGGCGCGCTCGCGCCGCCGCGCAAGCATTGCAGGGTCGCGAAATGGGCGTATGAGTATTGGCTGTAGCTCAATGAGGGCCTAGCCATGCTGAGGTCATTCGAAGACCGTGAGCGCGCAGCTGAGCTTATCTATATCCACGGCGAAGAGATGCGGTTTGCGAGCCAGATCGCCGGCATTCGCGCGGTTGCCACCTTTGCTGTTCGACTGCTGGGACTGGATGGCAAGACGGCGGAGGACTATGCTCAGGCACTGATCGCGTCCAGGATCGAGGGATTGAAACTCGACGCCGTGCTGGAGCGGGTCCGGGCGGATCTTGCTGCCAACGGTATCGAGGTCTCCGTCGCGGAACTGCAGGCCGAGATGGTCCCGTCGCCCGCGTAGCGCGGCGTCCCGGACGGGCCCGCGGTCGAAGCCGCGCGCGCCCGGACAGAGCGGCCGCCCGTCGGGCGTTTGGCGCGGGGCCCATCGGCCTCGGCCGGCAATGCCCTCTGGTCGCAGCGCAATGCGGCGGAATGCGGCTGCCGGGCGCGCTTCGCGAGCAAGCTCCCGCTGATGCGCGGATCTATTCGGGCCGAGCCCGGGCCCTGCAGGCGCGACACGTGCGGCTCGCGATCGCCGCTGCCGAACGGCACGCACGCCGGAGTGCAGGATGATCATGGGACGCACGATGGTCAGATGGCTCGCCGCGGCGCTCGCCGGTCTCGTCAGCGTTCCCGCCGAGGCCCAGCGCGGTCGGACCTACAGGTCGGCCCCCCGCGGCCGGATCGAGGCACCGCGCTTCGGGGATCCGCGGCTGCCGAACGCGGCGGTGCGTCCCGTCGAGGACGGCATCATTCACTGGAACACGCCGAACAAGGACGGCAACCTCGGCGGTCCCGGTACGGGAGGCGGCGGTGGAGGAGGAGGCTGAGCCGATCCGCCTTCGAGGGCTGCGGCCGGGGGCTCTGCGCGATCGCGCGCGACAGGTTGCCGGCGTCGTCAATCTTGGGCGCCTCAATAGTGGAGGGCGTAAGAAGGAATAGTGCTCCAGAGCACGGCGCGGAGCGACGGCCCGTGGTTAACCGGTTCCTGCACCGTCACCGCCGACGCGACTCTTGGAGGCGTAGGTGCTGGAGGGTCTCCACCATGATGTCTCTCACCGCCATCAAAGTCGCCGCGCCGCTCGTCTTCGCCGCCGCGTGGGCAATGCCGTCCCTGGCTCAGCCCGCCGCCAACGGCGGACCGAAGCTTCTCATCCACGGCAATTACTGCGGTCCGGGTAACAATGCCCCACTGCCCCCGATCGATGCCCTCGACGCCGCCTGTGCCCGCCATGACGCCTGCACGCCCGATGTCGGCCTGCCCTCGAAGGCCTGCAATCTCCGGCTGGAACGGGAGGCCGCGGCGGTCGCCCGGGATCCGCGCCAGCCGGATAATGTCCGCTCGCTGGCCGGCTTCGTCGCATCCTTTGCCGCGTCCAATCCGTCGAGTGCGGCCGCGTCGGTCCGTCCGGCGGGATTGGCTCGCTGAGAGCGCGCGCTTCATCTCCCTCCGCCCGCGCCCGTCCTCGACCCGGCGTACGGGCGTCGGAGGGTCGTGCCGGAACGCGCGCCGGTCGCAGCACAGGGTGCGGGCGGCGGGTAGGCCCGCGCGGCGTCGATGTCGGGTCACCGCATGGGCGGCAGATCGGCCGTCTCTTGCCAAGGAAGCCCGACCGTGGTCTCCCCATGCAAGCGGCTGCGTTCCTGTGTCGGCCGACCGGTGGTGAAGGTGCGGGCGACGGGCGGTCCGGCAATCGGGTCCCGCCGCAGGCTTCGCATCGAGACGAACGCGGGCGTCATCAAGTCGATCGGCCGCGGCGACGAATGACCGGCGGCCCGATCATCCTTCGCTGTCTTGATGGGGTTTGGGTCGCGTCTCGGGATCGATGACAGTTCGAATGAATGATTTCGTTTTATCAGTCGCATCAAGCCGGCCATGTTCCTGAGCGTCTTCGACGTTTTCAAGATCGGCCTGGGTCCGTCATCATCGCACACGATGGGGCCGATGACGGCCGCGGCCGATTTCCTGGATCTCCTGCGTGCGTCGGATCAGGCAAGCGCGGCCGCCGCCCTTCGGGTGACGCTGCATGGCTCTCTGGCCCTCACCGGCCGGGGGCACGCCACCGACCGCGCCGTGGCGCTCGGCCTCCTGGGGTTCCGGCCAGCCAAGATCGCGATGGATGACGCG
This sequence comes from Methylobacterium sp. J-070, assembly GCF_022829385.1. Lineage (GTDB taxonomy): Bacteria > Pseudomonadota > Alphaproteobacteria > Rhizobiales > Beijerinckiaceae > Methylobacterium. The sequence continues at coordinate 98,848 of NZ_JAKSXX010000123.1, forward strand.
GAGAGCCGGCTGGAAGCCCTGCGCGCCTGCAAGCGTCTCGCCCCCGCGGGTCTGCCGATCCTCGCCTTCGATCCAGAGACCGCGATCGTGTTCGATTACGGGCCGGCCCTGCCCGGGCACCCGAACGGCCTGGTGATCACCGCGCTGGACGCGACCGCCGCCCCGATCCTGTCCGAGACCTACTACTCCATCGGGGGCGGCTTCGTCGTCACCGCGGCGCAGCGCGAAGCCGGCCTGCCGCCCGTCACCGAAGCCGCGGATCTGCGCCTGTGGCCGTACCCGTTCGAGACCGCGGCGGCGATGCTGCGCATGGCCCGGGCGAGCGGCCTGTCGGTGGCCGCGATGAAATACGCCAACGAGGCCGTCGGCCGCCCGGACGCCGAGATCGACCTGGGGCTAGCGCGCATCTGGCAGACCATGAACGACTGCGTCGAGCGCGGGCTGTCCCGGGAGGGCGAGTTGCCCGGCGGGCTCCGGGTCCGGCGCCGGGCCAGGAACATCCGGGCCCAGCTCGACCGCGAGCGCAGCGCGAACCTCGCTCAGCCGCACGTCATGGCGGACTGGTTGTGCGTGTACGCCATGGCGGTCAACGAGGAGAACGCGGCCGGCGGCCAGGTCGTGACGGCGCCCACCAACGGCGCCGCCGGCGTCGTCCCGGCGGTGATCCGGTACTACACCGATCATTGCATCGGGGCCGACCCGGGCCGGATCCCGGAATTCCTGCTGACGGCTGCGGCCATCGGCGGCCTGATCAAGCACAACGCCTCGATCTCCGGGGCGGAGGCCGGTTGCCAGGGCGAAGTCGGCTCGGCCAGCGCGATGGCGGCGGCCGGGCTGTGCGCGGTCCTCGGCGGCACGCCGGCGCAGGTGGAGAACGCCGCCGAGATCGCCCTGGAGCACCATCTCGGCATGACCTGCGATCCGGTGGCCGGTCTGGTGCAGGTGCCCTGCATCGAGCGCAACGGGATCGGCGCCACCAAGGCGGTGGCGGCCGCCTCTCTGGCGCTGCGCGGCGACGGCTCGCATTTCATGCCGCTCGACAACTGCATCGCGGCGATGCGGCAGACGGGTGAGGAGATGAGCGCCAAGTACTAAGGAGACCAGCCTCGGCGGCCTGGCGGTGAACCTGCCGGAATGTTAGGCGCGCTCGGGAACGGGGCGTGGAGCCCCGAAATTTCGCGCCCTTCCTCCGTTCAACGGAGGCGTCCGCCCGGCATCCGGGTCTAGCCTTCCCGCAGGCGCACCGTCCGCGCCGTCCGGGAGGCTCGCGATGGCCACTGACCTGCTCCCCGCGCTTCGGCGCAACCTCGTGCTGTGGGCGCTCGCCTTCGCGGCCGCCTCCCTGGCCTTCGGCGCGGTCATGCTGGCCGCGCCGCCGACCAGCGAGGCTGCGGTGACCGAGACCGCAACGAGCCCGCCGGTCACCAATTGCGAGTTCCTGCCGGCCGGCGACGCCTCCCGCTGCACGGTCTACCGATAGGCCAGGCTGGGCCGCCGGCGATCCCGCGGGACGGTTCAGGCGCGCCCGGACCGGCACCGGGGCGCCCCCGCGGGCCCGACCCGACTGCAGGGTATCGCCGCAACGCGATCAGCAATCGCGCTCGTTCGCGCGGATCCGGACGGCGGCCACGTCGGACCCGACCTCATCGAGGACGCCGCGCACGCGATCGAGGGCGATCGAATACAGCTCAGCCGTGTCGGAATCGACCGCCTTCGCCTCACCGTGACAGAAGTTGTCGAGCAGGTACGGCATCATCTTGCCGTGGAGCGCCATGTAGGCGCCGGGGCTCGACAGTTCGTAGACGACCGCGAGGGCGTGGTAAGCTCGGACCAGGACTTCGAGCGCGACATCCGCACTGCGCGTGACCTGGTGACAATCATCGCTGCCCATCGTCCCGCTTGTATTTTATTGCTACCCCGATTCCGGGTAACATGCGAAACCAAGACTGTCGATATAATTAACCGTTGTCTGAATAGAGGTTGGCGGAGTTCGGTCAGTTATCGGCGGCCCATGGCGGGACTGCAACACTCGCCGAGACCCGCGGGTCGGTTCAAGCAGCGGTGCCGCCACGCAGATGTTGGGACGGCCTGATCATCGTGGCGACCTTATGTTCGGTCTCGCTCAGGATGCTGTTCACAAGATGTGAGGCGCCTTCGACCGTTCCCGACGTAAGACTCCCGTTCCGGTTCGCTTCCAGGATGATGCGGAAATTGTCCTCGACGTAGGCCCTGATCTTCTGTTGGACGTCGCCGAACTCGCCCGGATGGGTCGTCTCGTAGAGGAGCGCCAGGGCCAGGTAGGCGCGGCCGATCATGTCGAGCGCCAGGGTCGCGCTCAGCTCGGTGTTCGCGGCTTCAGTCGACGACACGACGGCTGCATTCCCCGGTCAACGGCGCATTACAGAATTAGCACGACCTTTATCGCTCGTCACTCAGTCAAATTGCCTTTAATTCAGTTTATCCATCGTTCTCGGTACTCCGGCCCGCATCCGCTTCCATCCGGTTGCTCGAGGCCGCCGATCGCGGCCGTGCAAGCCCGCGGGGCTTGGCCCGCGCCCGGCCCCGGCCCCGGCCGCCGGGCGGAGGGCCGCGGACCGGGGCGCGCCCCTGGCCGGCGCAATGCGCCGGGCGGCTTTGCCGGGCATGTCAGAATGCGGATGCTCTCGCAGCCGGCGCCACTTTTCGTCTCCGCGGCTGTAGTCTCGCGCGGCCAAGCCGATTATCGACACCCGCACGGGTCCGGCCTCGCGGTGCGCGCGAGTCCCGGCCGCGCCGTGCGGGAGTCCAGGAGAGTTGTGACCGTGTCCGACAGCACCCCGCGCCCCGTCATGCTGGTGATCCTCGACGGCTGGGGACTCCGGGACGAGGTTGCCGACAACGCCGTCCAGCAGGCCCGGACGCCGGTCTTCGACGGGCTGATGCGCGACCGCCCCCGGGCGCAGCTACGGACCTTCGGCGCCGATGTCGGCCTGCCCGACGGGCAGATGGGCAATTCCGAAGTCGGACATCTCAATATCGGTGCCGGCCGCGTAGTCCTGCAGGACCTGCCGCGCATCGACGCCGCCATCGCGGACGGCTCGCTGGCGACGAACCCCGCCCTCGTCCGCTACATCGAGGCCCTGCGCGCGTCCGGCGGCACCTGCCACCTGGTCGGCCTCCTGTCCCCGGGCGGCGTCCACGCGCACCAGGACCACGCGGTGGCGCTGGCCCGCATGGTCGTGGCGGCCGGCGTGCCGGTCCGGCTCCACGGGTTCACGGACGGGCGCGACATGCCGCCCCGGTCCGCCGCCGCCTGCGTGGCCACCGTGGAGGCCGCGCTTCCCGGCGGCGCGCGGATCGCGACCCTGTGCGGCCGCTACTACGGCATGGACCGCGACACCCGCTGGGAGCGCCTTCAGATCGCCTACGACGCCCTCACGGCGGCACGCGGGGCGCGCTTCGCCAGGGCCGGGCAGGCGGTGGCCGCCGCGTACGCCGAGGATGTCTCCGACGAGTTCATGCGGCCCGCGATCATCGGCGACTATGCCGGCATGCGGGACGGCGACGGCGTGCTGTGCTTCAACTTCCGGGCGGACCGGACCCGGCAGGTTCTGGAGGCGCTCCTCGATCCGGCCTTCGCGGGCTTTCCCCGTGCCCGGACGATCCGGTTCGCGGCGGTCCTGGGCATCGTCCAGTACAGCGTCGAGATCGACGCCTTCGCCGAGACCCTGTTCGGGCCCCTCGACCTGCCGAACGGCCTCGGCGAGACCGTGGCGCGGGCCGGCCGCAGCCAATTGCGCATGGCCGAGACCGAGAAGTATCCGCACGTCACCTACTTCATGAACGGCGGGCGCGAGGCGCCCTTCGAGGGCCAGGACGCGATCCTCGTGCCCTCGCCGAAGGTGGCGACCTACGACCTGCAGCCGGAGATGTCGGCGCCGGAACTCACCGACCGCGCCGTGGAGGCGATCGGCTCGGGGCGCTACGACCTGATCATCCTGAACTTCGCCAATCCCGACATGGTCGGCCATACCGGAAGCCTCGCCGCCGCCGTGACGGCGGTGGAGACGGTCGATGCCTGCCTCGGCCGCGTGGTCGAGGCGGTGACGGCGACGAGGGGGGCGCTGCTGGTGACCGCCGACCACGGCAATTGCGAGGTGATGCGCGATCCGGAGACCGGCGATGCGCACACGGCGCACACGCTCAACCCGGTCCCGGTGGCGCTCGTCGGCGTCGACGGGGTCTCGCTCTCCGACGGCCGGCTGGCGGACGTGGCCCCGACCCTCCTCGACCTGATGGGCCTCGATCAGCCGGCGGAGATGACCGGCACCTCCCTGATCCGGAAGGCGGCCGGGCGCTGAGGGGCCGGTCGAGCGGCACGTCGTCTGCACGGACCGGTCCGCCATGCCCGAGACCCCAGCGATCCGTCCCGCCGCGGAACCCTTGCGTCCCCGCCGGGGACGACGGCGCCCCGCATCGGGCCGGATCTAGGACATGATCGCCCGGCACAGCCTGATCTATGTCGGCTCGCGCGGCTTCGCCGCCGGGCTGAACATGGCCTCGGTGGCGGTGTTCACGCGGCTCGCCCCGGTGGAGATCTACGGCAGCTACCTCTACGTCGTCTCCTGGGCGCTGGTGCTCTACGGGGCGACCTGCCAGTGGCCGAAATTCGCGTTCTTCGCCCTCTACGACGAGGCCCGCGCCCCGGCGCAGGTCGGCACCGTGGTGCGCATCCTCGGCGGCACGCTGTTGCTCGCCGGGTTCGGCAGCGCGCTGGCCGTCGCGCTCGGGCTGGTGTCGGCCGGGACGGCCGCGGCGATCCTGGCGCTGGCCTTCGGCACCACCCTGTTCGAGGGCGCTACCGAGATCGCGCGCACGCGCCTGCAGGCCGGCGCGGTGGCGGCGTCGGTGATGAGCCGGGCCGTGCTGATCCTCGGCCTCGGCAGCCTCGCGCTGCATCTGTCGGCGGATCCGCTGCATCTCGCCTTCGCGGTGGCCGCCGCCAACGCGCTGGCGGCGCTCCCGGCCGCCGCCACCATCGCGCCGATGATGCCCGGCCGCGGCAGCCGCGCCGAGGCCCTGCGCCTGTTCGCCTATGGCTGGCCGCTGGTGCTCTCCTTCGGGACCGCGGCGCTGGCCCAGAGCCTCGACCGGCTGATCATCGCCAAGACCGTGGGGCCGGCGGGGCTGGGCGCCTACGGGGCGCTCGCCGACTTCCTGCGGCAGAGCTTCATCGTGTTCGGCGAGGCGATCGCCCTGTCGCTGATCTCGATCGCCAAGCGCGAGGCCCGCGCCGGCGAGATGGAGGCGGCCCTGCGGGTCCTGAGCGACGCCGGCCGGGCCATGACGCTGATCGCGGCCTTCGGGGCGGTGTTCTTCCTCGGCTTCGACGACGTCGTCGTCACGATCCTGCTCGGGCCGGATTACCGCGCGGAGGCGCGCCAGCTCGCGCCGGTGCTGATCCTGGCGAGCATCCTGATGATGTTCCGCGCCTATTATTTCGGGCAGGTGATCTACTTCACCCGCTCCAGCCACCTCGAGGCGGCCGCCGCCTTCGCCACGCTGGTCGCCGTGGCGGCGCTCTCGCTCCTGCTGATCCCGAGGCTCGGCGCCACCGGGGCGGCCCTCGCCTTCGCGGGGGGGCAGAGCGCGGCCTGCCTCGTGCTGGTGCTCGGCGCCCGCCGGGCCGGGACCACGATGCCGCTGCCGCTGGCCGACATGGCCGGGATCGCCGGGATCGCCCTCGCCTGTGCCGCGGTGAATGCCGGGATCGGCCTGCTTCCGGGCGGGCTGATGGTCCCGGGACAGGTCCTGCGCCTGGTCCTGCTCGCCGGGGCGGCGGGCGCCGCCGCGTGGCGCTACGACGTGCTCGGCTTCGCCGGCGCGATCCGCCACCGGCTCGCAGGCTGAGGAGCGTCCATGCGCGACACCGCCCCGCTTGCCCAGGGCCTCGTGGCGGCGATCCGGCCCCTCGATCCGGGGCTGCCCTGGATCCCGGCATGGCGGGCGCTCGGGGCCTCGGCCCGCATCCGCAACCCGTTCTACGAGGCCGGCTACGCGCTCGCCGCCCGCGCGGCCTTCGGGTCCGGCGTGCGACTGCTGATCGTCGCCGACCGGCCGCCCGAGGCGCCGGGGGCCCGGCTCCGCGCCGTCTGGCCGTTCCGGGTGTCGTGGCGGCGCTGGGGCCTGCCGCTGCCGCTGCTGATGGGCTGGACCCACGGCTACTGCCCCTTCGGCGCGCCGCTCCTCGACGGCGCCGATCCGGAGGGGGCGCTGGCGGCCCTGCTCGCCGCCCCCCGGGCGCTCGGCCTGCCGCCGCGGCTGCTCCTGCCGAACGCCCCCGCGGACGGGCCGCTGGCGGATCTCCTGGCGGCACGGGGTGCGCGCCGCGCCGCCTACTGGCCGCACGCGCGCGGGCTGCTCGACCTGACCGGGCGACCGCCGGACATCCGGGCCGCCTATCTCGATCCGCTCTCCGGCCAGCGGCGGCGCAAGCTGCGCCGCGCCCGCGCGCTCCTGGAGGCGGACGGCGCGGTCGACTTCGAGATCCTTTCCGCGCCGGCCGCCCTCGATGGCGCGCTGGACGCGTACGTCGCCCTCGAAGCGGCCGGCTGGAAGGGGCGGGTCGGCACCGGCCTCGGCCAGCGTCCGGAGGAGATCGCGTTCCTGCGCGTCGCCCTGGCCGATCTCGGTGCGGCGGGCGGCGTCCGCGTCGCCCGGCTGCGCCGGGACGGACGGACGCTCGCCGCCGCGATCCTGCCGGTCACGGGGTCCGAGGCCTGGGTGCTGAAGATCGCCCACGACGAGACCCGGCCGGAGGCCGCGCCGGGCGTCCAGCTCGTGCACCGCCTGACCGAGGCGGTGGCCGCCGGGGACTGGGCGATCGATCGGATCGATTCCTGCGCGCCGCCGGACTTCGCCCTCGGCTCCACCTTCTGGATGGAGCGGCGGAACATCGCCCACCTGCTGGTCGAGGCGGGCCGCGATCCCCTGTTCCCGGCCGCCCGGGCGCTGGAGCGCGCGCGGGAGCAGGTGGCCCGGACGCGCGCGGCGTGGAAACGGCGGGGCCTCGACGGCCTCACCAGCCGAAGCGGGCGATCTGCTCCAGCCGCACCTGCGTCGGCGCCGCCTCGCGGCCCATGACGGCGATCCGCCCGGACAGGGCGTAGCAGGTCGCGCAGAACGGGAGCTGCAGAAGCGTGACCCCGTCGTCGCGCGCCCGGGCGACCGAGGCGATCAGGCAGGGCAGGACCGGCTGATCCGCGGGCGCCGGGAGGCAATCGGCCCGGGGGCTGCCGAAGGCCGGGCGGTTCGGCCAGGTCAGCAGGAGCGTGGTGCCGCCGCGGCGGTCGGGGGCCGGGGGCAGGGTGTAGCTGCGCAGGAACAGCGCGCAGGCCGCGAGGGCGAGCGCCGGCAGGATCAGGGTCATGCGCATCCGCGACCTCCCGGGCCTCAATCGCCCGCGTCGAAGCGCGAGCGATAGAACACCTCGCGACCGGCGCCGTCGATCACCCGGACGGCCTGGGCCGGGTCGCCCGAACGCTGCGGAACCCGGGCGCGGGCGAACAGGCGGAGCGCCCGCTCCTGCGCGCTCTCCAGGCTGCCGACGCGCACCGAGATCCGCGTCTGGATCTCGTCGGGCTCCGGTCCGAGGACTTCGATGTGGAAGGTCTCGCGCAAGGGGATCCGCCTGATCGAGGGGCTTCGGGGCCGGAGGGTGCGGGCCGGCCGCGGCGCGGCATAGCACGATCCGGTCCGGTGTCGGCTCCGGTCGTTGGCCGGCACGGCCGATCGGGTCCCGGTGCGCTTGGCACCGGGTTTCGAACGCGGATCGGCGGAGCGGGATCCCGCCTCCGCTGGCAGCCGCCCCGTCGTCCCGGGGCCGCACGGCGGATCCGGTTCCGGGCCCTGCTCCGACGGCCCGGGCCGACGGCGCGGAGGGACGCGGCGCCCGGCCGAGCCCGCCGACGCCTGCGCCTTCGCCGCGCATCACCCTGACCTCGGCACCAAGTCCAATTGCCACCGCGTCGGCCCCGGCCCTATGAGGGTCGTCCCGACCGCGGAGACATCATCGGAGGATCCGCTTGGACCCGCTCAAGGCTGCCGCCGCGACGCTGCTCTGCCTCGCCCTGTTCTGGCTGGCCTTCCGGCTGACCAAGCGCTTGGTCGATCTCGCCATCGCGGGGGGCTACGCCGAGGAGACCCGTCGGCTGGCCGAGGAGGCCGCTCAGGAGGCGGCCGGCGCCGTGCCGCAGGCCTCGGCCATCCGGGCAACGGCGGCGAGCTTGGCGTCGAACAGGGACCAGTCGTCCGCCGCGGCGATCGGCGCCCACAGCCCCTCGACTTCCTCGATCAGCAGGGTGCAGGGCGCCTCCGCGAAGTAGCGGTGGTCGAGCCGCGCCCCCCGGGCGGGCGCGAGCGGCGCCAGCGCGGCCCGCACCGGCGCGAAGGCCGCCGACCGGTAATGCGCGGCGGCCGGGCCCGCCTCCGCCCGCCCGGCGCTCGCCGAGCCGCCGTACCAGTCGAAGAAGAACCGCTCGAACGGCGCCCGGGTCCCGGCCAGGAATTGCCAGATGGCCGCGACCAGCCGGTCGGTCTCCGGCCGCGCCGCCGCGGCGAGGCCGAGCCGGCGGAACAGGGCCTGGGCGAAGCCCTCCTGCAGGGCCGGACCGAAGCCCGAGAGGGCGGATTCCAGGCGCGTCTGGGGCGCCAGGGTCAGCAGGCAGTCGGCCAGCCGGCAAAGGTTCCAGAACAAGGCCTCCGGCTGCCGGCCGAAGCTGTAGAGGCCGGTCTCGTCGAAATAGGCCGCGGTGAAGTCCGGGTCGTAATGCGGCAGGAACCGCCAGGGACCGTAATCGAAGCTCTCGCCGGTGACGTTGATGTTGTCGCTGTTGAGCACCCCGTGGACGAACCCGGCGGCCGCCCACTGGGCCCCCATCCGGGCGACCCGGGCGACGACATCCTCCAGGAAGGCGACACCCCTGTCCTCCAGGCCGTCGCGCCAGAGCTCGGGCCGGTGGGTCTCGATCGTGTGGTCCAGGAGCCGGGCGATGTTGTCCGGCTCGCCGAGGGCCAGGAAGCGCTGGAAGCTGCCGATCCGGATATGCCCGTGGGAGAGCCGCACCAGGACCGCGGAGCGGGCCGGGGATGGCTCGTCGCCGCGCACGAGATCCTCGCCGGTCTCGATCAGGCTGAAGCTCTTCGAGGTCTCGACGCCCTGGGCCTCCAGCAGCGCGGTCGCCAGCACCTCCCGCACGCCGCCCTTGAGGGTGAGCCGTCCGTCGGCGCCCCGGGACCACGGCGTCGTGCCGCTGCCCTTGGTGCCGAGGTCGAGCAGCCGCCCGTCCCTGAGGTCGTGCACCTGCGCGAACAGGAAGCCGCGGCCGTCGCCGAGTTCGGGGTTGTACGATCGGAACTGGTGGCCGTGGTAGCGCAGCGCCAGCGGCGTCTCGAAGCTGCCGGGCAGGGGCTCGAACCGGCCGAAATGGGCGATCCAGTCCGCATCCGTCAGGCCGCCGAGGCCGACCCGCCCGGCCCAGTCCCGGTTGCGGTAGCGCAGGATCGTCGCGGGGAACCGGGCCGGGGTGACGGGATCGTAGAAGGCCGGGCCGAGATCGGCGTGGCGCCGCGAGGGCCTGAAGGCGGTGTCGTCCATGCGGCGCGTCTCCCGGGCCGGCGGCTTGGGTGCCGGTGCGGACCCGCCCCTAACAAGCCGATGTGCCGCAATCCGGTTCGAACCTCGCCGTCTGCCGCAGGGCCTCCCCGGCGATCATCGCGGCCGCGACCGCGACGTTGAGGGAGCGCAGCCCCGGCCGGATCGGGACAACGACCCGGGCATCGGCCGCCGCGTGCACCGCCTCCGGCACGCCGGCCGATTCGCGCCCGACCATCACGCAATCGTCCGGGCCGAACGCGAAGTCCGTGTAGGGCAGGGCGCCCGACGTGGTGGCGAGCACGAGCCGCAGGCCGGCCCCGGCCCGCCACGCCTCGAAGGCCGCGAACGAGCGGTGCCGGGTGAGGGCCACGTGGTCGAGATAGTCGAGGCCCGAGCGGCGCAGGTGCCGGTCCGACACGTCGAAGCCCGCGGGCTCGACGATCTCCACCGCGAGCCCGAGGCAGGCGGCCATCCGCAGCATCGTGCCGGTGTTCTGGGGGATGTCGGGCTGGTAGAGGACGAGGCGCAGCATGGCGCGGGCCTTGTGGCGGGTGGACGCCGCACCGTCAAAGCCCCGGGGTGCCGGCGCGCAGCCGGCAAACCGCCGCGCCGTCCCCGAGGCGCCGTGAGAAGGCGCGGAACTTAAGGGCCGCCGGAACCTTATGGCCGCGCCACCCTGTTCGCGGCCCGACCTCCGAAGGACCTGCTCCGATGCGCACTCCGCTCCTCGCCTCGGCCCTCGTGCTGGCCGGCCTCACCACCGCCCTGGCGCAGAATGCCGGCGCGAACACGGAGAGCGGCGGCGCCGCGACCCCGGTGCCCGGACAGCCGGCCACGATGGCCGACAACCTGCGGCCGACCTTCGTGGCCCAGAGCCCCGACGACATGGTCGCCAGCAAGCTGATCGGCTCCAGCGTCGTCAACGGTGCCAAGGAGACGATCGGGCAGATCGCCGATTTCGTCCTCGACCAGAAGGGCGCGGTGAAGTCTTGGATCATCGGGGTCGGCGGCTTCCTGGGGATCGGCTCGAAATACGTCGCCGTCGACCCCTCCGTGCTCAAGCTCGACCGGGCCGACGACAAGACCCTTCAGGCCCGGATCGACACCACCAAGGATCAGCTCCGGGCCGCGCCGGAATACGTCTATCTCGGCAAGGAGCCGCCGAAGGGCGCCGCCCCCGCCAGCCCCGCCGGGGAGCCGGCGCGGAAGCCCTGACGGCTCGGATGAGCCGGGCCTGAGCCGGGCCGGCGGCGCTGCGCCGGCTTGCCTCGGGCCGCCGTTCCGTGCTGTGCCGGCCACGTCCGGAGGTCGGAACCCGTCCCATGCGCCGCGCCCTCGTCCCGCTCCTCGCCTTCTGCCTCGGCCTCGTCGGCCTCACCGGGGCGGCGGTGTTCGCGTTCCTGCCCGACAGGGCGCCGGTGGGCGTGCCCGGCGTCGGCGGGCCGTTCACGCTGGTCGATCAGGACGGGCGCAATGTGACCGAGCGCGACTTCGCGGGCGCGACGCACCTGCTGTTCTTCGGATTCACCCACTGCCCGGACGTGTGCCCCACCACCCTGCAGCAGATCTCGGACGTGCTGGCAGCCCTCGGCCCGAAGGGCGAGCGGATGCGGGTCGCCTTCGTCACCGTCGATCCCGAGCGCGACGACCCGGCGAGTCTGAAGACCTACCTGTCGAGCTTCGACCCGCGCATCACCGGGCTGACGGGCAGCCCCGAGCAGGTCACCGCCACCGAGAAGGCCTACCGGGCCTATGCCCGCAAGGTCCCCGGGAAGGACGGGGACTACACGATGGAGCACACCGCGCTCGTCTACGTGATGGACGCGCAGAACCGTTTCCTCGGCGCCCTGGACCTCTCGCGGCCCGTGGACGACACCGCGGCGCAGCTCGCCAAGAAGATCTGACCGGGCGCGGTCGCAGCCGGACTGCCCGGGGTCGTCGGCAGGGCGGACCGCTCGCGGATCCCGCTCCGAACCTTGAACGTCCTGACGCCCTACAGCGTCATCCCGGAGTGGAAACGGTCGGGCGAGAGCGGCAGCAGGAACTGCACGCCGAAGCCGCCCTCGAAGTAGCGGACCAGCCGCCCGGGCGTGCTGCCGACCATGACGGCCGCCCCCAAGGGCAGCGTCGCCGCACTGGAGATCGCGACGCCGGACATCGAGATGTCGATGAGCCGGGCCGGGATTTCACGGCCGCCCTCGATCTTCAGGATCACCCCCGTCTGGGTCGGCACGAGACGCTCGTGGGAGCGTCCCTCCGGCAGCCCCAGGATCTCCCGGTTGGCGAGCCATGTCAGCTGGGAGGCGAGCTTGTCGCGCTTGCGCGGCGTGGCGTTGAGCTGGACCGCGAAGCCGTCCGCGCATTGGCGGGCGATGATGCCCTCGATCCGGCCGATATGCTCCAGGTAGAGCACCACCCGCTCGCCGACCTCGCCCTGCACCGCGCAGGTCAGGCGCACCCCGCCCGGCGACATGTCCACGGTGCGACACGGAAATTCCCGCCGGTCCGCCAGCATGTAGCGGCCGAGCACGGCGACCCGCACGCGCTGGTGCCGCCGGGCATCGGCGGCGCCGCGGGCCGGGACCGGCGCGGCGCGGAGCATCGTTCTGGCGGTGGCATCGACCGCGATCATCCCGAGATTGGTCCTGCGCCGCGATAATCGAAGCCGCAGAGTAGAATCGGACTGTTACGAAACCCTTTTTCCCGGCCTGATCCTGCACCGGCCTCAGGGCTGTTCCGGTCGTCAATCATGGGCCTGCACAATCGGGCGACGGTGCGGCCGCCGTTGTTTGGCTCGTCATGCGAGACCGGCCGATCGGGGATTCGGTCCGGCCGCGGCGTGGGGCGCGTCAGACCCGGCCGCCGGCATGCACGAGGAGGTGACCCCGGCGCACCGGCCCCGGATAGCCCGCGCTCGTCCGGACCGCCGCCCGCGCCGGAGGTCCGGCCTCCGGTCTCCGGCTCGGCAGGATGCGCAGGGAGGCGGTATCCGCCTGCACCAGCGGCCGCAGGCCGATCCAGTGCGGCGCGCCTTCGAGGCTCAGGGTGCCGAGCGCCCGGACCTGCGTGCGGCCGCGGTGGCGCAGCGGCAGGAGCAGGAGCTCGAGGTCCGCCTCTTCGCCGGCACTGTTGGTGGCATGCAGGCCCGCCACCACGCCGAGGGTGTCGCTGGCGACGATCTCGACCATCCGCCAGGGATCCGGGGCCTGCGAGCCCCAGAGCCGGGCAAACGGCGCGCCCTTCAGCTCCTGGCCGTACAGGGCGCAGACCCGCGTCCCCGCCAGCCGGATGGTGGCCGCGCGGGCGGCCATGTCGAGTTCGAGGATGAGGCTGTCGGCCAGGAGATGGCGGATCTCCCCCGGCTCGATCTCGGCGCGTTCCGGCGCGGCGCGCTCTCCGCGCAGGCGCTCCCAGTAAGCATGGAGCATGCGGCTGGTGGGATGCTTCATCGGTGTCCCGACTCTAAACGCCTGTTGTTCAGCCCTGGATCGATCTGGCACATCCGCGAGGCTGTGGCCGGCCGAAGAGGGCGCTCGCAGCGTCGCGGCGCACGCGCCGTGCCGCCCGGTCCGGGATTCCGGCACGCCGCGCCGCCGCCTCGGACGCGGCACGTTCCGGCCGATCGTCTTCGGCTCCGCGGTATCCGGACCCGCCCTGACGCGCGGACGGCGCGGCAGGCCGCCGGATCGCGGCCAGATCGCGCGCCGTGGTGCCGGCGGGGTCATGCCCGGCAGCGTCTGTCATCGTCGTCTCCCGGTCCGTACCATGTCCCGAAGGGAATCGTCGGTCACGTCCTCCCAGGCGCGGAACCGATAGGACTCCCCGACGTGACGGCGACCGCCCGTCCCTCGCGCAGTGTCGTCGGCGACACCCGGAGGCGCCGCGGAAGCGGCGGGGCGCCACCAGCGGGTAGCCCGACGGGACGGGAACGGCCACCCGCCCCTCGACGATATCCGGGGCGGTCCACGGCCGCGAACGCCCTACCTTGTCCTCGGTTGCGGCGTTCGGACCTTCGCCACCGGTGGGCGAACCGGTCCGGCGGCGTCGACCGAAGGCGATCGGGCCGACGGCAGGTCCGCGTCCGTTTGCTTCACTGGAGCGCCGGGACTTGCCCAGCGACCCCGAGCCCCGACATGGTGCCGCGATGGATGCCTCCCCCGAATTTCCGCGGCAGAGCCGCGTGCCCGTGTTCAACATGCCGGGGGCTGTGACGCTCTCGATCGGGCTGCTGCTGGCGATCCAGGCGGTGCGCGAGTTCCTGCTGCCGGATACGCTGGACATCCGCGTCGTCCTCGACCTCGCGCTCATACCGGCCCGCTGGACGGTGTGGCTCGATCCCGGCAAGGCGTCCGAGGTGATCCGCGCCGCCGCCGACACCGGCGATCCCAGCCTGGAGGCCGCGCGCGAGGCCTTCGCCCGCTACATCGTGGGCGAGAACGCGCTCCAGCCCTGGACGCTGGTCACCTACGCGTTGCTGCACGGCTCGTGGATGCACGTGATCTTCAACAGCGTCTGGCTGGCCGCCTTCGGCTCGCCGGTGGCTCGCCGCTGCGGCGCCCTGCGCTACGGGGTGCTCGCCCTGGCCGGCACGGCGGCCGGCGGCCTGCTGCACGTGATGGTCGATCCCTTGAGCGCGGGGCCGCTGGTCGGCGCCTCGGCGGGGATCTCGGCCCTGATGGCCGCCGCCGCCCGTTTCGTGTTCCAGCCGCCGGTCTCGGGCTATGGCGGCCCGGCGTGGCAGCTGCCGCCGAACCGGCCCGTCGAGACGATCCCCGAACTCCTGCGCAACCGGACCGCGGTCTCGTTCCTGGCGATCTGGCTGCTGACCAACCTGCTCTTCGGCCTCGTCAGCGTGCCCCTGGTCGGCGAGAACGCCGCCATCGCCTGGGACGCGCATCTCGGTGGGTTCATCGCGGGCTTCCTGCTCTTCCCGCTGCTCGATCCGCGGGAGGCGCACCCGCACTGAGCACCTTGCCAACGCGCCGGATCGGTCACACACTCGCCATAATGTGAAGAAGCCGGGGCTCGCCCGGACCGCAGCGTATCGCAGGCCCCGTGGGCTGACGGCGCACCGGCCGCGTCACAAGGGAGAGAGCCATGAACGTCGCACGCATCCTCGCCGAGAAGGGCAGCTCCGTCGTCACCGTGAGCCCCGACAGGAGCCTCGACGAGGTGATCCAGATCCTCGCCGACAAGCGGATCGGCGCCCTCGTGGTGGCCGATGCCGACGGGGCGGTGGCGGGCATCATCTCCGAGCGCGACATCATGCGGGCCCTGGCCCGGCACGGGGGCTCGGCGTTCGACGCACCGGTCTCTGCGCACATGACGGCGAACGTCACCAGCTGCGGGAAGAGCGCCACCATCGAGGAGGTCATGACGCTGATGACCCAGGGCCGCTTCCGCCACGTCCCGGTCTGCGAGGACGGCCGGCTGATCGGGCTGGTCTCGATCGGCGACGTGGTGGCGCGCAAGATCGCCACCGTCGAGGCCGAGCACCAGGCTTTGCGCGACTACATCACGATGGCGTAGGGCGGGTCGGAACCGCGCGTTTCCCTCCCCCGCAGAAGGGGAGGGTGTGCGGCGGGGCACTCCGTTCCTCTACTCGCCTGGGTGCGCCGTCACGCCTTCGCGGGATCCAGCGTGACGTGCCAGAGGTCGGTGTCGGCCGCGTCCTTGAGGGTCACGGTCATCTGCCCGGTGGCGCCGTCGACCGCCACGTGGCCGAAGAACTGGTAGCCGGAGGCCGGCGACAGGTTGACCTGCCCCTTGTCGGGCGCCTTCACGAAGCGCAGCTGCGGCCCGAACGTGTTGTCGAGCGCGTTCGGCCCGAAGGTGCCCGCGTGCAGCGGGCCGGAGACGAACTCCCAGAACGGGTCGAAATCCTGGAACTGCGCCTTGTTGGGGTCGTAGTAGTGGGCGGCCGTGTAGTGCACGTCGGCCGTGAGCCAGACCGCGTTGCGGATGCCGGCGCTCTTGATGAAGCGCAGCAGGTCGGCGATCTCCAGTTCGCGCCCGAGGGGCGGCCCGTCGCCCTGCGCCACCGCCTCCGAGCCGAAGTTGCGGTCGACGTCGTAGGTCACCACGAGCCCGAGCGGCATGTCGGCGGCGATCACCTTCCAGGTGGCGCGCGAGTCGAGCAGCGCCCGCTTCAGCCAGGCGAGCTGCTGCGGCCCGAGGAAGTACGCGTCCGGACCGTACGCCGTCTGCCGGTTCTCGCCGTTGGGGCCCCGGTAGGAGCGCATGTCGAGCATGAACACGTCGACCAGCGGGCCGTAGCCGATCTTGCGGTAGACGCGGCCGGGCTCCGCCGGCTCGAAGCGCATCGGCATGTATTCGTGGAAGGCCTTGGCGGCCCGAAGCTGCAGGGCCAGCACGTTCGGGTCGGCGTATTTCTTCTTCAGGTGCTCGGCCCGGGTGAGGGGCTCGCCCGGCCACCAGTTGTTGGTGACCTCGTGGTCGTCCCACTGCGCCAGGATCGGCACGGCGGCGTTCATCGCCAGGACGTTCCGGTCGGTGAGGTTGTACTTGTGGCGGCCCCGGAACTCCGCGAGCGTCTCGGCGGGCTTCGACACCTCCTCGGTGACGCGGTTGCGCCAGAGGCTGCCGTCGGGGAGCTTCACCTCGGACTGGATCGGCCCGTCGGCGTAGATCGTGTCGCCGGAATGGATGAAGAAGTCCGGCCGGTTCTTGAGGATCGCCGAATAGATCGTCATGCCGCCGCGGGCCTCGTCGATGCCCCAGCCCTGGCCGACCGTGTCGCCCGACCAGCAGAACGAGACCGCGCGCCGGTCCGCCGGCGCGGTGCGGAACCGCCCGACCTGGGCCGGTCCGACGATCGTGGGCGCGGCGACGTCCTGCAGGCGCACCCGGTAGAACACGTCCTGTCCCGGCGGCAACCCGGTCAGCGCCACCTTCACGGTGCCGTCGGTCTCGGGGAGCGCGTCGGCGAAGACGCCGCCGCGGATCTCCGAGAAGCTCTCGGTGGTCGCCCATTCGACGATCGCCCGGGCGGGCCGGTCGGAGCGGGCCCAGACCACCGCCGAGTCGGTGCCGACGTCACCCGACTGGAGGCCGTGGCTGAGGAGCGGCCGGTCGGCGGCCCGGCTCAGGCCGGGGCGGGCGAGGCCGGAGGCCAGCCCGACGAGGCCGGCGCCTCCGGAGAGCAGGATCTGACGGCGACTCGTATACATTGGAAGCCCTCCAGCGTGCCCGGGGCCATCGCAGGCGGCCAAGACAGCGGGATGACACCCTAGGCCCGCGCCGCCGCCCCCTCGACCACCGCGCGGATCTGGGGCAGGGCGGCCCGGGCGGCCCTGTAGCCGATGTCGATCCCCTCGGCGGCCTTGTGGAAGTCGAACAGACCGAAGGCGGCGACATCGGGCCCGATGGCGACGTCCGGCGGGTCGCGCTCCAGCCGCGCCCGGGAGATCCGGTCCTGCGTGATGTTGAAGGCGCCGAGCACGACCCGGGCGATGCCCGGGACGGGGATCTCGGGTTCGGCGCCGTCGAAGCCCGGCAGGCGCCCGCGCACCACCTGCAGGAAGCTGCGGCGCGGGATCGGCGGCGCCGGCACCTCGTGCGCCACCGGGCCGCCGGACTCGCCGTTGAGGTTCACGCAGATCACCAGATCCGCCCCGAGGGAGCGGGCGAGCGCCACCGGCACCGGGTTGACCAGGGTCCCGTCCATCAGGACGCGCCCGGCATGGGTCACCGGCGGGAACAGGCCGGGAATCGCGTAGGAGGCGCGCACCGCCTCCACGGCCGAACCCTCGGTCAGGCTGACCTCCTGGCCGGTGCCGTACTCCGTGGCGACGCAGCCGAAGCGGATCGGCAGATCCTCGATCCGGCGCGTGCCGAGATCGGCGAACAGCCGCCCGCGCAGGCGGTTGCCGGCGATCAGGCCGGAGCCGGGCAGGCGCGGATCGATCAGCCCGACCACCCGGCGCCGGGTCAGCGACCGGGCGAAGGCCTCCAGCCGGTCCAGGCGCCCCGCGGCGTAGCAGGCGCCGACCACGGCCCCGATCGAGCAGCCCGCCACCACGGTGGGATGGATGCCGGCCTCCTCCAGGGCGCGCAGCACGCCGATATGGGCCCAGCCCCGGGCCGAGCCGCCGCCCAGCGCGAGCCCGACCCGCGGGCCGGCCCGCGGCGGGGGGCGGACCGGTTCGACGGTGCCGGGCAGGAAACGGGAGACGGCGGGACACGCTTGCCACGGCATGGCAAGGGACGCGCTCATGGCCCGATGGCCTCCAGGCCGGGCCGGCCGTCGGACCCCGGGACGACGCGGCGGTAGAAGCAGTCCCGCCGGCCGGTGTGGCAGCAGCCGCCGTCGCCGCCGACCTCCACGCGGATCAGCAGGGCGTCCTGGTCGCAATCGACCCGCATCTCGACGACGCGCTGGATCTGGCCGCTGGTGGCGCCCTTGTGCCAGAGCTCGGCCCGCGAGCGCGACCAGTACCACGCCTCGCCGGTCTCGATCGTGCGCGCCAGCGATTCGGCGTTCATATGGGCGAGCATCAGCACGCGCCCGTCCCGGGCGTCGACCGCGATGCAGGCGACCAGGCCGTCCCGGTCGAATCGAGGCGTGAGGGCCATGCCCTCCTCGACCTCAGCGCGGGGGCCGGGTGCAGCGAAGGCGAAGTCGCGCGCGGTCATGGCGTGGAGGAAAAGTCCCCTATCCCGGGCGGTCGTGTAGACTATTTGGCGCCGCCGCGCACCAGGGTCAGGAAGCGGACCTGCTCGTTGGCGTCGCCCCTGAACACGCCGCGGAACTGGCTGGTGATGGTCGAGACGCCGGCCTTCTGGACGCCGCGCATCGCCATGCAGAGGTGCTCGGCCTCCACCATCACGGCGACGCCGCGGGGCTTGAGGATGCTCTCGATCACGTCGGCGATCTGCGCGGTCATCGTCTCCTGCGTCTGCAGGCGGCGGGCGAACGCGTCGACCACCCGGGCGAGCTTCGACAGGCCGACCACGCCCCGCGTCGGGTAATAGGCGATGTGGGCGAGCCCCATGAACGGCACCATGTGGTGCTCGCAATGGGAGTGGAACGGGATGTCGCGCACCAGCACGATGTCCGAGTAGCCCTCGACCTCCTCGAAGACGCGCTCGAGCAGCTTCTCGGGATCGACCGCGTAGCCGCCGAACAGCTGCTCATAGGCCTTGGCGACCCGGGCGGGCGTGTCGCGCAGGCCCTCGCGGGCGGGATCGTCGCCGGCCCAGCGCAGCAGCGTGCGCACGGCGGCCTCGGCCTCGCCGCGGCTCGGACGCCCGGTCTCGATACCCTCCGGGACGCGGGTGGCGGAGGCCGGCTCCGGGGCGACCTCGACGGGACCGCCGCCATCCACCGGCCGGTTGTCGTTGCGCATGCCTGTCAGCCCTTGCCCCTCGATCCCGGTCCGGTCGAAACCCTGGCCGTCGCCCTGATAGGACAGGGATTTGAGCGCGGCATCCATGGCATCTCCGGCCCGCGCGATGCGGGACTTCATCGGGGTGCTGTCGGGTTTGGCGTACATCGTCGGATCGCGTCGGGCTTTCGAAGGAAGATCCCGGGCCTGAAAAAGTTTCAAGCCGGCGCCCCGGGGTGGCGTGTACCGTGGGAACCACCTTGGCCGTGGGCGCGACCCTGGTCGACGACCCGCCTCCTCGCGAAGCGGCCGCGTGGCGCCTATATCATCGTTCGCGGGGCAACACGCAATGCGCGAACCGCGCGGCAGTATCCCGATGGGATAGCCGCACCCGGCCGAGGACCCGATGCTCGACGACATCTACAACCGCCGCATCCTCGAACTCGCCGCCGACATTCCGCGGCTCGGCCGGCTGGCCCATCCGGATGCCAGCGCCACCGCCCATTCCCGCCTGTGCGGCTCGACCGTGACGGTCGACCTCGTGGTCGGGGAGGATGGCCGGGTGACCGACTTCGCCCAGGAGGTTCGGGCCTGCGCTCTGGGGCAGGCCTCCTCGTCGCTGATGGGGCGCCACGTGGTCGGTGCCACCGACGAGGAATTGCGCGGCGTCCGCGAGGCGATGCGGGCGATGCTCAAGGAGAACGGCCCGGCGCCCGGCGGGGCCTGGGCGGACCTCGCGGTGCTGGAGCCGGTGCGGGCGTTCAAGGCGCGTCACGCCTCGACGCTCCTGACCTTCGACGCGGTGGTGGATGCCCTCGACCAGATCGCCGCCAAGCGGCAGGCCGCCTGAGCGGATGCTCCGGCGCACCGCCCACTGGGCGATCCGCTTCTACCAGCTCACCCTGTCGGGCCTGATCGGCCGCCAGTGCCGCCACTGGCCGAGCTGCTCCGAGTACACCGACACGGCCATCGCCCGGCACGGGCTGTGGCCCGGCGGCTGGATGGGCTTCGCCCGGATCTGCCGCTGCGGCCCGTTCGGCACCCACGGGATCGACCTCGTGCCGGAGCGGCCGCCCGCGGGGGCGGCGTGGTACCGCCCCTGGGCCTACGGCCGCTGGCGCGGCGTGGAGGCGCCGCCTTCGCCGTTCGCCTGCGCGGCGGTGGATGCGCCGGATGGTTCGGCAGGAACGGCGGAGCGGACGTAACGAGGCCGCCCCTTCCGCGCGGCGCGGGCCCCCTCTCCCGTGCGGGCGGGGGAGCCGCGCCGCCGCATCCTCACGCGGCCTGCCGGTTGGCCGCCAGCCGCTCCGCGAACTCGATGGCCTCGATCAGGCTGCGCTCGTTGGCGATGCCCTTTCCGGCGATGTCGAAGGCGGTGCCGTGATCGACCGACGTGCGGATGATCGGCAGCCCGAGGGTGATGTTCACCCCCGAGAGGTCCAGCCACTTGCCGGTGGCGGGGTCGATCTCGAAGCCCAGCAGCTTGACCGGGATGTGCCCCTGGTCGTGGTACATGGCCACCACCGCGTCGTACTGGCCGGCGCGCAGCTTCACGAACACCGTGTCGCCCGGCACCGGGCCGTGGATGTCGAGCCCGTCGGCGTTGGCCCTCTCGATCACCGGGGTGCTGACGTCGATGTCCTGGCGCCCGAACAGGCCGCCCTCGCCGGCATGGGGGTTGAGCGCGGCGACCGCGATCTTCGGCCGCGGCAGCCCCAGGCCCTTCAGCGCCTTGTCGGTGAGGTCGATGACGAGGCGCAGCCGCTCCGGGGTCAGGCGCTTGGGTACATCCTCCAAGGCGACGTGGGTGGTGACGTGGGAGACCCGCATGTTGCCGTGGGCGAGCATCATCACCGAGCTGCGCACGCCGGTCAGTTCGGCCAGCATCTCGGTGTGCCCGGCATAATGGTAGCCGGCCTTGTTCAGCGCTTCCTTGTTGAGCGGCGCCGTGACGATGCCGCCGATCCGGCCGGACATCGCCAGCCGGACCCCGGCCTCGATCGCCTTGTAGGCGAAGCGGCCGCCATCGGCCGAGAGCCGGCCCGGCTCGATCGGCGCGCCCTCCGCATCGGCCTGGAGGCAGCAGAGGGGGGGCCACGCGCCGTCCTCGGCGACCTCGGGGATCCGGTCCGGGAGGAGGCCCAGCGCCTCCTCGGCCCGGCGCAGGGCCGGGCCGCTGCCGATGACCATCAGGCGCAGGGCCCCGGCGGCGATCCGGTCCCTCAGCCGGGCGGCGGCCTTGACGATGATCTCCGGGCCGATCCCGGCCGGATCGCCCATGGTGATGGCCAGATGTGGGGTCACGCGTCGCTCCTGTCGGGCGTCAGTCCGTTGCTGTGAAGTAGATCGCGCCAGACGCCGTCCGTTCCGAAGGCGCCGGATTTCGACACCACCGCGAGACCGTCCCAGCGCCCGCCCCGCAGGGTCGATCGCGGCAGGCCCGGGGTGATCTGCCCGGTGACGTCGAGGCGCTCGGCCCCGAGCGCGAGACACAGGGCCTTGAGGGTCTCGCCGCCGGCGACCAGCAGCGTGCCGGGCTTCGGGACGCGCGCGACCACGCCCGCGAAGACCTCGGCGATCCGCGCCGCCGCGGCCGCCCGGGGGGTGCCCTCCGGCAGCGCCACGCTCGCCAGTGCGACCCGGTCTCGGTCGAGGCGCGCAATTATCGACGGGGCGGGGTCCGAGTCGTGCGCCGACAGGACGCGGTGATGGCCGCCGCAGGCGGCGAGCTGCGCCGCGGTCTCCGGCCGGTCCGAGCCGAACAGGCCGAGCACCGGCCCGGCGAGGCTGGGGTCGCTCGGGGCCGCCACGCCCTGCGCCAGGGCCGCCGCGAGGCCGCCGCTGCCGCACCACAGGACCGGGCCGCCGCCGCCGAGTCCCGCGATGCGCGCCAGATCGCCGTCGCTGGCGGCGTCGTAGACCGCCACGCCCGCCACGGGGCCGTCCGCCGGATCGGCCCGGCGCGCCGGCAGACCCGCCGCCCGCAGGGCCTCGGCGATGTCGCCGGAGACCGGCTCCCAGCCGCCGCTGCGCCTTGCGTGCTGGCGTCCGCCCTCGGTGCGGCGGCCCTGGTAGGGGAAGGCCGGCGCCACGACGCAGCGTTCCCAGGCGCCGAGGCGCATCACGGCCGCGAGTTCCGCCGCCCATGGGCCGCGCAGGAGGCTGTCGACCTTCTTGAAGGCGATGTCGGCGTCGCGGAGCCGCGGGGCCAGACCGCCGACGATCCGGGCGGCGGCCTCCGGGGACAGCTCCCGGGTGCCGGAATCGATCGCCAGGCAGCCGGTGGCGCCCGCCGACGGCGCCTCCGGCCACGCCACCGGGATCGCCCCGCAGAGGCCCGTGAAGCCGGCCGCCGTGTCGAGGGTGCCGGTCAGGTCGTCGGCGATGAGGCGCAGGCGGGGCATGGTCGGGCGGTCGTGGCTGGACGATCGTCGGGATGGGGAGCCGGTTCCTCGACGCCCGGATCCGCCGGTTCGGGCCGGCGGGACCACAATACACGACAATCCATTCGCGGCAGGGTGGCGCTGTCGTCCCACCCCTGCGCCCGACGCGCGATGCCCGCGTCGGCGGGTTCCGCCACAAGGTCCTCGCCCCGACCCGATCGCGGGCCGGCGCGGGCGGACCGAGAAATTGCTCCTCCGCGCAGAAAGGTTGTAGCAGGCACGCCGGGGGGACGGCGGGTGTCAGGCCCGGGACGGGGGCGACACCGGAGGACGACCCATGCAGATTCCGATCAAGCGCTCCCTCGAGCGCGTTCCCGGCGGCCTGATGGTGGTGCCGCTGTTCCTCGGCGCGATCGTCCACACGCTGTTCCCGAACACCGCGACCTTCTTCGGCTCCTTCACCGGGGCGCTGTTCAACGGCGCGCTCCCGATCCTGGCGGTCTTCTTCGTCTGCATGGGGGCGGGCATCGACTTCCGCGCCGCCCCGGCGATCGCCCGCAAGGGCGGCGTCCTGCTGGCCGCCAAGGTCGGCATCGCGGCGATCATGGGCGTGGCGTTCGGGCAGGTCCTCGGCGAGTCGCCGGTGACGAGCGGCGCCTTCGCGGGGATCTCGACGCTGGCGATCGTCGCCGCCATGAACGACACCAATGGCGGGCTCTACCTCGCCCTGATGGGTCAGTTCGGCCGCCCGAAGGATGCGGGCGCCTACGCGATCATGAGCCTCGAATCCGGTCCGTTCCTCACCATGGTGACCCTCGGCCTAGCGGGCCTCTCCGCCTTCCCCTGGCCGACGCTGGTGGGCAGCATCCTGCCCCTGCTCATCGGCATGATCCTGGGCAATCTCGACCGGGACATGCGCGCCTTCCTGTCGGGGGCCGCGCCGGTGATGATCCCGTTCTTCGCCTTCGCGCTCGGCTTCGGGCTCGACCTCGCCAAGATCTGGCAGGCGGGCCTGCTCGGCATCGGCCTGGGGGCGGCGGTGGTGGCGGTCACCGGCGCGGTCCTGTTCGTCGCCGACCGCCTCACCGGGGGCAACGGCGTGGCCGGGGTGGCGGCCGCCTCCACGGCCGGCAACGCCGCCGCCGTGCCGGCGATCATCGCGGCCGCCAATCCGGCCTACGCGGAGGCCGCCGGCCCCGCCACGGTGCTGGTGGCGGCGAGCGTCGTGGTGACCGCGCTGCTCGTCCCGCTGCTGACCGCCTTCGTGGCCGCCCGGGTGCGCCAGGAGGCCGTCGAGCCCGAGCCGCTCCGGGATCCGGTCCCACGGCCCGCAACGACGGCGCACTGATCGATCCACACCTGTCGCGCAACCGCGCGACGGGGCCGGCAACCGAAGGCGGCGACGTTCTGTTGTCTCGATATGAAGCCCGGCACGGCCGGGGCTCACCGACCCTCAGAGCGGGCCCAGCATGTCCACCTTATCTCGCGGCAAGACACATATCGACATCTACGAC
The DNA here is from genome assembly GCF_022829385.1 of Methylobacterium sp. J-070. GTDB lineage: Bacteria > Pseudomonadota > Alphaproteobacteria > Rhizobiales > Beijerinckiaceae > Methylobacterium. The sequence continues at coordinate 122,726 of NZ_JAKSXX010000123.1, forward strand.
CGCGCCACGCGCGAGGTCTGGGCACAGCGCTTCGGCGTCAGCGAGGAGCGCCTGCGCAAGGCCGTCACGATGGTGGGCAGCCGGATCACCAGCGTGGCCGCCTATCTCGACAAGCCGGCCTCGTGATCCGGCGGGCGGTCCCGTGACGCCCGACGCGCATCGTTCTCCGGAGCACCCGGCTCCGGAGGACCCATCTCACGAGTCCGGCTCGTCGCCCGGCCCGGACGACAGGATCGTGCCGGCGCCGGACGCCATCCCGTTCGAGCAGATCCGGGAGCGGGCCTACGAGTTGTGGGAACGCAATCATCGGCCGGAGGGCTTCGAGATCGAGTTCTGGCTCCTGGCCGAGCGGGAGCTGCGCAAGGAGCGGGCGCGCCGGAACGCCGACGAACCGGCGGGCTCCGGGGTGGAGCCGCCGTCGCGCTGAGTCGCCGCGCCGGGGCGGTGACCGTGTTCAGGCCGCTGCCGCCGCCGTCCGGGCTTCCGCCACCGCGGCCTCGAAGGCGACGAAGGCCTGCGTGGCCTCGTCCCAGGCCTGGGCCCGCACGTGACGCGCCAGAGCGGTCGCCTGTTCGCGCGCCCGCGCCAGGGGCGCTTCCACGGCGGGCGGCCGCGCCGGATCGGCGGCGATGCCGGGCGGCGGGGTATCCACGGAGCGCATCCCGACCAGGGTTGCGGCGATCGCCCGGCGCCAAGCCGCGCAATCGGCCGGAATCCGGGCAACGCGCAGCGCCATGCTCTCGCCGGCCTGCTGGTCGAGCAGGGTGCGGCTCAGATCCTCGATCTGCTCGAGCTGGCCCAGCGCATCGCCGATCTCCCGGCGCGCCTTGTCGGTGCCCTGAGCGATCTGGCCGACGTTGCGCGCGATATCGCTCGTCGCCTGGATCTGCTGGGTCATGATCTCGGAGGCTTCGCGCATCTGCGCCGCGACGGTCGCCACGGCGCTGCTCTCGGCCTCGACCCGGGCATTGGCCCGCCCCATGGCGGCGGCGCCGGTCTCGACCGCGCCGCGGCTGCGCGTCACCGCCGCCTGCATCGCCGCCATCTCCTCGCGCAGGCCGTTCACGCGGGCGCGGATCTCGTCGGTCGCCTTGGCGGTCTGGGCCGACAGGGTCTTCACCTCGGCGGCCACGACCGCGAAGCCGCGGCCGGCCTCGCCCGCCCGGGCCGCCTCGATGGTGGCGTTCAGCGCCAGCAGGTTGGTCTGCGCCGAGATCGCCGCGATGGTGCCGGCCATCTCCTCGATGCGCAGGGCGGCCGTCGAGAAGCTGTCGAGCCGGCTGCCGATCTCCTCGGTGCCTTCCTCGATCCCGCGCATGCCGTCGGTGGCGCGCTGGAGGTCGCCCACGCAGGTGACGATGCCGGCGCGGGCCGTCTCGGCGGTTTCAGCCGCCGAGGCGGAGCGGGCGGCGATCTCGCTCGTGGTCGCGGCGAGTTCCTCGCTGGCGGCCGCGATCAGCCGCGCCTGCTCGGCGGTGCCGGAGGCATCGTTGGTCATCCAGCCGATCGAGACGCCCGCATCCGAAGCCGAAGCCGACAGGCGCGCCAGCAGGGGCAGCCACGTGCGATCGAAGGCCGGACCGGTCGCGGGCGCCGGATTGGCGTCCGCCGACGCGACGATGGCCGCCTGGACAGGAGCGGCTGCCGCGCCAATCGGTTCGGCTCCGTCCCGCGCGTGGCGCCTGCGGTACAAACCGAACATGCGAGTCTTCTCCGAGGAATGATTCGAAGGCCAGTCTCGCACGGAATTTTCAATCAAAGATGAAGGACAGTCTTATCTTTCTCTAATCGGTCTGAATGCCGGGGTTTTCGGCGCACGCTGAGCGATCCCGCGCTACGTCAGGTCCCCCGGGGGCTCGCCCCGGGGGTCGGCCGGTTCTAGTCCCCGGTCAGCGCGGCCTTCGTGCGGGACCACCAGCCGGCACGCTTGGGGCGGTCCGGGTCGGCGGGCGGAGTCAGCACGACCGCCACCGGCTCGGGCGCCGTTTCGCCGATGCCGCTCGCCGTCTCGGGCGTGGCGGCCTCCGGCTCCGACGCCACCGGGAGATCCACCACGGTCTCGCTGCGGCTTGGCGGCGGTGCGGCCTCCACCGCCTCGGCCACGGCCTGCGCGCTCACCGGCTCCTCCGCCGATACGGCGATCGCATCGCCCGCCGCCTCCGGCGCGTCCTCCAGCTCGGCCCCGTCGCGGGTCCGGCCTTCGCCGCGTCCGCGTCCGCCCCGGCGCCCGCGGCGACGGCGGCGTCCGCCCTCGTCCTCGGAGTGGCCGGACTCGTCCGGTCCGGCCACCGTCTCGTCGGGTTCCCGGGCCTCGGCCGCGACGGGATCGGCCGCCTCGGCCGGCTCATCGGACGCGGTCGCTTCCTCGCCGTCCCACTCCTCGTCCCGGCCGTCCTCATCCGTGCGCTCGCCGGCCTGACGATCCTCCTCGGAGCGCCCGTCCGGGCGGCCGCCGCGCCGTCTCCGGCGCCGGCGCCGGCGGCGGCCGTCACCCCCCTCGTCGCGCGCACCGTCCTCGCGGGCCTCGGGCCGGCCTCCTTCGGCGCGGCCCTCTTCGGCCTCGCCCTCGGAATCCGCCTCGGCCGCGCCGTCGGCCTCATCGGCCTCCTCGTCCTCGTCCTCGAACTCGGTGGTGGGCGAGATCGCCTGGGCGCGCACGCCCGTCACCGGGCCCTCCGCCCGCTGGGCCGGCTCGCCGCGGTCGAGCTGGAAGGCCGCGGTGACGGCCAGCCGCTCGTCGGCCGCGATCGTGATGGTCACGCCGAAGCGCAGCTCCAGCTCGCGCAGGTGCCCGCGCTTCTGGTTGAGGATGTAGAGCGCCACCTCGGTGCGGGTGCGCAGGACGAGGTTGTGGCTCGCCGACTTGAGCAGCGCCTCCTCGATGGACCGGAGGATGTGGAGCGCCACCGACGCGGTGGCCCGCACGAAGCCCGAGCCGCCGCAATGCACGCAGGGGATCGAGGACGATTCGAGCACGCCGGTGCGGATGCGCTGGCGGCTCATCTCCATGAGGCCGAAGGGCGAGATCCGGCCGACCTGGATGCGGGCGCGGTCGTTCTTCAGGCACTCGTTGAGCTTCTTCTCGACGGCGCGGTTGTTGCGCTTCTCCTCCATGTCGATGAAGTCGATCACGATCAGGCCCGCGAGGTCGCGCAGCCGGAGCTGCCGGGCGACCTCCTCGGCGGCCTCAAGGTTGGTCTTGAGGGCCGTGTCCTCGATGTCGTGCTCGCGGGTGGCGCGGCCCGAGTTCACGTCGATCGAGACCAGAGCCTCGGTCGGGTTGATCACCAAGTAGCCGCCGGACTTCAGCGACACGTGGCTCGAGAACATCGCGTCGAGCTGCTGCTCGACGCCGTAGCGGGCGAAGATCGGGGTCGGGTCGCGGTAGGGCTTCACGACCTTGGACTGACCGGGCATCAGCATCCGCATGAAGTCGTTGGCCTCGCGGTAGGCCTCCTCGCCGGCGACCAGAACCTCGTCGAGATCCTTGTTGTACAGGTCGCGGATCGCCCGCTTGATCAGCGAACCCTCCTCGTAGACCAGGGCCGGCGCCATCGAGGTCAGGGTCAGCTCCCGGACCGATTCCCAGAGGCGCATCAGGTACTCGAAGTCCCGGGCGATCTCGGGCTTGGAGCGCGACGCGCCGGCGGTGCGCAGGATCACCCCCATGCCGTCCGGCACCTCCAGGTCCTGCACGACCTCCTTGAGGCGCTTGCGGTCGGCGGCCGAGGTGATCTTGCGGGAGATCCCGCCGCCGCGGCCGGTATTGGGCATCAGCACCGAGTAGCGGCCGGCCAGCGACAGGTAGGTGGTAAGCGCCGCGCCCTTGGTGCCGCGCTCTTCCTTGACCACCTGCACCAGGATGATCTGGCGGCGCTTGATCACCTCCTGGATCTTGTACTGGCGGCGGTAATGGCGCGGGCGCTCGGGGATCTCGGCGAGCGCATCGCCGTTGCCGCCGACCTGGGCGATCCGCGGCTCGGCGTCGGGGTCGTCGGACTCCTCGTCCGAATCCTCGTCGTCCTCGGGCTCGTCGTCTTCGGACCCGTCGTCCTCGTCCTCATCGTCTTCGGACTCGTCGTCCTCGGGCTCGTCCTCGTCGGACAGCTCGTCGGCCTCGCCGGTGGCCGGAAAGCTCCGGCCCGACGCCTCGGCGGCATCCTCCGCGACGGTCTCGGCCGGCGCGTCCGCCACGGTCAGCGCCTCCGCTACGGCGATCCGGGTCCCGGACTCGTCGGTGTCGTCGGACGCGGCGGCGTGCGCGTCTTCATGGGCGGCGGCATGGCCCGCGTCCTGGGCCGGCTCGGCGTGCGGCTCCGGGATGGCTCCGGCCTCGGTCTCGGACGCGAGGGCCTCCTCGAGGGCCTCGGGGTTCTCGGCGCGCGTATCGGGCAGGCCGGCGGGGGCGATCCCCGCCTCCGCGGGGATCCCGGCCTGATCGTCGGACAGACCCTCGGCGGGACGCGCCTCGGACGGATCCTCGGTGCTCACCGTCTCGTCGGTGCTGCGGACGCGGGCCTCCGCGCGGCGGCCGCGGGAGCGGCGCGGCGAGCGGCGGCGGCGCTCCTCGCGCTCGCGATGCTCCTCGGCGTCGCGGGCCTCCTCCTCCAGCAGCGCCTGCCGGTCCGCCAGGGGGATCTGGTAGTAGTCGGGATGGATCTCGTTGAAGGCCAGGAAGCCGTGGCGGTTGCCGCCGTACTCGACGAAGGCCGCCTGGAGCGACGGCTCCACCCGGGTGACCTTGGCGAGATAGATGTTGCCGCGCAGCTGGCGCCGGTTGGCGGCTTCGAAGTCGAACTCCTCGACCCTAGACCCGTGGACCGTGACGACCCGGGTCTCCTCCGGGTGCATCGCGTCGATCAGCATTTTGTTGGCCATGTCGAACTCTCGGCATGGCGGCCGACGTCGTTCTCCGTGCCCGTGGTCCCGGCGGCGCCTCGCGTGACCCGAAAGCGGTCGCGCATGGAGCCGGCCTCGTCGCCGAGGCGGCTGGGTTCGAGGGGAAATTGCCGTCAACCGCCGTTCGGCGCCGTGGGCGCCTGGGGTTGAACCTGGCCGGGTCGACCGACGGACCGGTACGACGCACGTCTTGCGCCTCCGGGGCACGCGCAGCGCTCTGCTGGGCCGTGCGTCCGTCCATCGTGGTCCCGACCTCGCGAAACAATCTCGGCCGGAGGGAACCGGCCGTGAATTCCTGGGTGCGACGGAGGATCTCCGCCGCGTCGTGCGACACCTGCCCGATCGGGGAAGACACCCGTCGCCGCCAGACAGGCCGACAGGGCCCGCCGCGACACCGCGTCCGTCTTCGCAAGGAATTCGGCCGCGTCCGCGGGCCGTTGCGGCGGCCGGCGGGACCGGAAAGGGGTCGTCATCATTACAGACGGCCGCGCGGATTTGGCAAGGGTCAAGCGTGAATAGATGTCACGGGGCTGTCACCCGCAGCGCCCGCGCTGCCATGCTTGGGGAGTGGTCCGTCGCTGTTCGAAACGCGCGGCTGAAATGGGCCGGATCCGCGTAACCCAACCGGGCCGCAACCTCGCCGATCGGCACATGGCCCGCGCGGAGCCATGCCTCCGCCCGGGCGACCAGCACCCGCGCGCGGATCTCCGCGAACGCGGTGCCCTCTGCTTCCAGGCGCCGTTGCAGCGTCCGGCGCGTCATCCCCAGCCTGTGGCAGAGGCCGTCGAGTTTCGGCTGGCCCCCGGCCTCACCCAGGTGGATCAACGCGCCGAGGCAGGCGGCCCAGTCTCCGGGGGCGGATCTCGCGTTGGGGATCGAGCCGGCGGCCCGGTACCGCACACGGCGCGTGACGGCCGAGAAAGTGCACACCGCCTGTCCTGGAGAGGCGTTGGAGCGGTTACGCCGCCACGGCGAGGCGCACGCCGAGAGCCCGCAGCACCCGCAGCAGCGTGTCGAGCGTCGGATTGCCGTTGTCGCTGAACGCCTTGTAGAGCGCCTCGCGGCTGATCCCCGTCTCGCGCGCGAGGGCCGACATGCCTTTCGACCGGGCGACGGTGTTGAGCGCCCGGAGGACCTCCTCCTGCGTCCCGTCCTCCAGATAGGTGTCGAGATAGGCCGCGATGTCCGCCGGGGTGTTCAGCACCTCGGCCGCGTCCCAGGGCTGTGTCTCGATGGCCATCCCTCAAACCTCCCGCGCCATGGCTTTCGCGCGCTCGATGTCTTGGGCTTGCGAGCCCTTGTCACCACCGCACGGCAGGATCACGACGAGGTCGCCGCGCCGCTTGTGGTCGATCCGGTATCCTGGACCGAAATCGAGGCGCAGTTCGCTCACCCCGTCGCCGACCGACCTGGCATCGCCGGAATTGCCTCCGGCCAGACGATCGATCCGCTCGGTGATCCGCGCGCGTCCCTGGATGTCTCGCAAGGCCGTCAGCCAAGCGATGAATTCCGGGGTCCGACGGACGTCGATCGTAACGGCTATAGATCGCGGACTGCTGCCAGATGTCAACTCTGGTTCACAGATCTCCCGTCCGGGCGTGGGCCGGTGCGCCGCAGGTCGATTTGCGCCGGCCCGGCGTCGGGACCGTGCGGGAACCCGTCATGGTTGCCCGGAACGGCGGGGCATCCTCATTCCGCCGCCGCAAGCTGCGGCGCCACGCCCGCGAGCGCCGCCGGTTTCGGGCCGCCGGTCGCCCAGTCGAGCAATTCCACCGTGTGGACGATCGGGATGCCGGTGCCCTTCCCGATCTGCGTGGCGCAGCCGATGTTGCCGGTGGCGATCACGTCGGGGCGGATGCGCTCGATGTTGGCGACCTTGCGGGCGCGCAGCTTGGCGGCGAGCTCCGGCTGCAGGATGTTGTAGGTCCCGGCCGAGCCGCAGCAGATGTGGCCCTCCGGCACGTCCTTGACGGTGTAGCCGGCCCGCTTGAGCAGCGCTTTCGGCTCGGTGCGGATCCCCTGACCGTGCTGCATCGAGCAGGCCGAGTGGTAGGCCACCACGAGGTCGCTCTCGGCGGTCGCCGCCAGGTCGAGCTGCGCCACGTACTCGGTGATGTCCTTGGCCAGCCCCGAGACCCGCCGCGCCTTCTCGGCGTAGGCCGGGTCGTCGCGGAACATGAAGCCGTAATCCTTGATCGTCGTGCCGCAGCCGGACGCCGTGACCAGGATCGCGTCGAGGCCCTTGGCGATCTCGGCGTCCCAGACGTCGATCGTGTGCTTGGCGTGGGCATGGGCCGAGGCCTCCTTGCCCATGTGATGGGTCAGCGCCCCGCAGCAGCCCTCCGCGGCGTGGATCACCTCGATCCCGTGCCGGTTGAGCAGGCGGATCGCCGCCGCGTTGAAGTCCGGCCGCAGCACGCTCTGGGCGCAGCCGCGCAGCAGGGCGACGCGTTTGGTCGCCGGCCCGGTCCCCGGCGGGAACCGGCCGGGCCGGTTGGTCGGCTCCCGGGGCGGCATCCCCGAAGGCGCGAGGTCGAGCATGGCGGCGAGGCGGTTGCCCACCCGCGGCAGCCGCGCCACCAGGCCCCGGACCGGTGCGCCGAGCTTGGCGGCGAGCAGCGCCAGCCGGAACCGGTTCGGATAGGGCAGGACCTGCGCCAGCAGGGCGCGCAGGAACCGGTCGTCCGCCGGGCGGGCGTAGGTCGTCTCGATATGGGCGCGGGCGTGGTCGACGAGGTGCATGTAATGCACCCCCGACGGGCAGGTGCTCATGCAGGACAGGCAGGAGAGGCAGCGGTCGACGTGCTTGACCACCTCCTGGGAGGCGGGCTTCCCGCCCTCCAGCATGTCCTTGATCAGGTAGATCCGGCCGCGCGGGGAATCGAGCTCGTCGCCGAGCAGGAGGTAGGTCGGGCAGGTCGCCGTGCAGAAGCCGCAATGCACGCAGGTCCGCAGGATCTTCTCGGACGCCGCCATGGCGGGGTCGGCGAGCTGGGCGGGGGCGAAGTTGGTCTGCACGATCTCTTCCTGCCTGCTCTCCGCCCCCTCGTGGGGCGGAGTTGGAGGTGGGGTCGGTGCGGGAGGCACCGCGGCGCTCCATCCCGCACCGACCCGACCCCTGACCCCTCCCCACAGAGGGGGGAGGGGATGAACCTCAAACGCCCGCGTACATCCGGCCCGGGTTGAGAACCCCGGCGGGATCGTGCGCCGCCTTGATCCCCGCGCTGATCCGCATCAGCGGTTCGGCCAGGGGCTGGAACACCGGCACGGCGGCGCGCACGGCATCGGGGGCACGGACCAGCGTGGCGTGGCCGCCCTGGGCCTGCACCGCCCGGCGCACCGTCCCGGCGCCGGCATCGCCGTCCGCGCCGGTGGCGAGCCAGACCAGGCCCCCGCCCCAGTCGAAGAACCAACGGGCGTCCCGCTCGGCCGCGATGGCCGCCGCCAGGGCCGGCCCGTGCGTCGGGGCGGTGGAGATCCGCCACAGCGCGGCATCCCGGGGCTCGACGAGCGGTGCGGCGTCGCGCACCGACAGCCACAGGGCGGCGCCGGTCTCGCCATCGACGATCCCGGGCTGCCCGTAGCGCTTCAGCAGGCGGCCCAGCGCCCCCGTCCGGTAGTCGATGGAGTCCGAAAACCCCTCGAGGCGCATCAGCGTCCGCGCCTCGGGGGCGCCGATCCCGGCCGGCAGGTGGGCCGCGCCGGTCAGCTCGAAGGGCGAGCCCAGCGCCTCGGACAGGGCCGCGATCGCCCGGGCATCGTCCAGGCCGGAGAAGACCAGGGTCGCCACGCGCTCGCTGGCCGGCAGGACCTTGAAGGTGACTTCGGTGAGGAAGCCCAGCGTGCCGTGGGCGCCCGCCATCAGCTTCACGAGATCGAGCCCGGTGACGTTCTTCATCACCCGCCCGCCCGACTTGATCGCCTCGCCGCGCCCGTTGATGAAGCGGACGCCGATCAGGCTGTCGCGGGCCGCGCCGGCGTTGATCCGGCGGGGGCCGGCATTGTTGATCGCCGCCACCGCCCCGAGCGTCGGCGCGCCGGTGCTGCCGTAGAGGCCGCGCAGGTCCATCGGCTCGAAGGGGAGCATCTGCCCCCGGGACGCCAGCAGCGCCTCGATCTCGGCGAGCGGGGTCCCGGCCCGGGCGCCCACCACCATCTCGGCGGGCTCGTAGAGCGTGACCCCGGTGAGCGCCCGGGCCGAGAGCGTCGCGCTGTCCTGCGCGGGGCGGCCGAGCCCGGCCGCGGTGCCGCCGCCGGAAAGCCGCAGGCGCTCGCCGCGCCCGGCGGCTTCCCGCACGATCTCCCCGGCCTGCGCCTCGGTGCCGGGCTCGTAGACGCCCATCGCTTCCGTCCCGGTGTAACTTGGATCTATTCCAGCAGGGGTGTCGCCGGAACCGGCGCGGGATTCAAGCGGAGGTGGAGTCGCGGGGTTTCAGCGGCGGGGTTTCCTCTGCGGCTCCGCTGTTCGACACCCCGTGCCGCGCGGTCGTCCTGACCTATTCCGCCGCCGCCGCGCGCGCCGGGCGCAGCCGCGCGAGGACCTCGCGGCGCAGCCCGGCGATGTCGAAGATCCAGACGAGGGCCCCGTAGAGCGCCATGCCGGCCGGGACCAGGACCGCCAGGGCGGTGACGGGCGGCAGGTGGCGGAAGGGGGCGAGCGCCAGACCCATCGCCGCGCAGGCGAGCGCCGCGACGCCGATCTCGTTCCAGGGCAGCACGATCCGCTCGGCGCCCGTCAGCGCGCGCCAGCCGAGCCAGAGCGCGGCGACCCCGAGGCCGAGGGTCTGTGCCAGCGCCACCCCGATCCCGCCCGTGAGGCCGGGCAGGACGAGGAGGCCGGCGCCGTTGACCGCGAGCCCGGCCAGGGCGGCGGCGATCACCGGGCGGGTGCGGCGGCGGATCTGGAAGATCGGGTTGAGGGCGTAGAACATCATGGCGAGGCAGAACAGGCCCGGCATCAGCGCGACGCTGTAGGTCTCGAACGGTCCCCGGTAGGCCTCGGGCACCACCAGGCCCTGGAGCGCCGGCAGCACGGCCCAGAACCCGACCGCGCAGGGCGCCAGCAGCGCGAACAGCGTGCCGGCATTGGCCGCGACCTGCGCCTCGGCCGCCGCGCGGCCGTGCTGCTCCTCGGCCTGCACGGCGAGCTGGAACAGCAGGAGGTCGAGGGCCGTGCCGAGCGTCATGAACGAGCGCGCGGTCACGTCGGCGGCGAGCGCGAAGTAGCCGGCCTCCGCGAAGCCGGCATGGCCGGCGACGGCGCCCCGGTTCACGAAGGCGAGGCACTGGTAGGCGGTGTTGGCGGCGATGAGCGGCAGGCCGTAGCGGGCGAAGTCCCGCCAGGTGGCCGAAAGGCGCGGCCGTTCGAACGGCGTCCGCGGGTCGCGCAACGGGTGGCGCAGCAGGACCACGGCGAAGAGCTGGCTGAGGCCCGCCGCCGCCAGCACCCAGGCGGGCTGGGGCAGCCACCACGCGGCCGCCGCCATCAGGACGAAGGACAGGGCGTTCTTCACCGCCACGAGACCGAGATAGAGGCGGCCGTCGAACCGCGCCCGGGCGAGCGCCGCGTGGTAGTCGAACACCCCGATCCCGAGGGCCGCCAGCCCCGTGCCGCACAGGACCGCCTCGCGCCCGTCGGCGCCGCCCGCGAAGCCGAAGGCCCCGCACAGGGCGGCGGCGGCCAGCAGCAGCAGGCCGATGCGCAGGTAGGCCCGGTCGAGCCCGTGGCGGATCCACGGCTCGTCGACGCGTACGCGGCCCGAATAGAACCGCGTCGCCGAGAGCCGCAGCCACTCGAACAGCACCGTGTTGAGCACGACGGCGCCGGTGGTCGCCAGCGCGAACCGGCCGAAATCGGCCGGCCCCAGCAGCTTGGCGATCAGCAGGCCGAGGACGAAGTTCAACCCCGCATTGAGGACGAAGGCGGCAATCACGGCCATGGACGGCGTCTCATGTGCGGCGGGGTCTCCTGGGTCGTGCACGCTTTGTAGCGTGGTAGCCGTAAAACTCCTCTAACCCGGCGGGAACGGGGCGGGCGAGGGTTGCGGGCTGATCGCGCCAAGACGCGCCGTCGCTGACGATCCGCAGATTCGATCGTACTCTTGCTCTGGGGTCAATGATATTGAAGTGTCGTCTCATAAAAGGTTCAAACAATCCCCTGCTTTGCGCGAGCTTATTGCCCTAGAATTCATTTTAAGAAATTCTTTCCGGTCATGTACCAAATTTCTTGCAATGTAAGGCGGTACATTGAAGTCGAGCCATTTCATTTGCGGCATCAACTTGGCTGTTATATACACCGATCGAATCTATGAGGATGCACCTAGTATGATACCGAGATCTTGGTCCGTATCATTAGAATCTGTATTCAAAGAATCTCTATCCACGCGTATCGTCGCCTTAACGAGTGTCCTTCTGATGTTCTCGCTCATCAGCGTTGTCGGACTCCTCTCGGTCGAGATCGGCAGTGAGTTGCGTCATCGCGCGGAGCGGGCTCTCGATGACAACCTGCGCCTTCTCCAGCAGAACCTCGCCGACGAGGGCGGCCCCGGCGCGACCTTCGCTGTGCAGGACGGGCAGTTCCGGATCGGCCGGCATGTGATCACGGCTGCCGATCCGGCGGTGGATCGCGTCCGTGACATCCTCGGCGGCACGGCGACCATCTTCCTCGGCGACACGCGCATCGCCACCAACGTGATGACGGCGACGGGGGCCCGGGCCACCGGAACGAAGCTGGCTCCGGGCCCGGCCTACGATGCCGTACTGCGAGCCGGCGCGGGATTTCGTGGTGAGGCCGACATCCTCGGCACGGCATATCTGACCCGCTACGAGCCCATACAGGATGCCGACGGCCGAACCGTCGGCATCCTGTATGTCGGCGTGAAGAAGGCGGAGTTCCTCGCGTCATTGGACGCCCTGCTGTGGCACGTCCTCCTCATCGGTGCGCTCGTCACCCTGTTGAGCGTGGCCCTGCTCTGGGCAGCCCTGCGGCACGCGACGGTGCCGCTCAGGACGTTGACCGGCGTCTTGATCGACCTCGGTCGGGGCCGGCTTGATCGCGACGTCCCGGCCCTCGAGCGGCGCGACGAGATCGGCGCCATGGCGCGAGCGGTTCTGACGCTCCGGGACGACGCGCTGGCGCGCCAGCGCCTGGAGCGAGAGGCCCAGGTGGCCGCCGCCGAGAAGGCCCGGAACCTGGACCAACTCGAGACCGCACTCGCCAACTTCCAGGACGCGATGCGGGACGTCGTGGCGACCGTGGAGCGCAACACCACCGAGATGGGCGAGATGGCCGAAGCGCTGACCGCCGTCTCGACCCGAACGGCCGGTGAGGCCAACGCCGCCTCGACGGCGTCCACCGAGACATCCGCACATGTGAGCGCGGTGGCCATGGCCACCACCGAATTGTCGGGATCAATCCAAGATATCTCCCAACAGATCGACGGGATGTCGCTGACCGTGCGGCAGGGCAGCACGGCGGCCCTGGAGACGGCCTCTCAGGTTCGCGAACTGGCTGTGACAGGCGAACGGATCGGAGTCGTGGTGACCGCCGTGCAGGCCATTGCCGAGCAGACCAACCTGCTGGCCCTCAACGCCACGATCGAGGCTGCGCGGGCCGGTGCGGCGGGCCGGGGCTTCGCGGTGGTCGCCGCCGAGGTGAAGGCCCTAGCCGAGCAGACGGCCAGGGCCACCCGGGACATCATCGCGCGAGTCGCGGAGATCCAGGAGGGCACACGGCGCGCGGTGGTCGCCAATGAGCGGGTGGCCAATCTCATGGACGCGATCCTTGCTTCGGCGACGACCGTGGCGGCGGCGGTCGAGCAACAGGATGCGGCGGCGCGCGAAATCGCCCGCAGCGTGCTGATGGCCGCCGGTGGGACGGACCGCTTGGCGGGCAGCGTGATCGGCGTCCGCTTGGTTGCCGGCCAGACGGAGAGCACGGCCAACAGCGTGCTGGCCGTGGCGCACGCGATGCGCTCGCAATCGGCGGAAATCGACACGCAAGTCGGTGCCTTCGTGCTCGCGTTGCGGCAGGGGCCGATGGATCGGCGCGGAGATAGGGATCCGGAATACCGCGGCCGGGAAAGACGGGTCGCGCGGGCGTTCGCGGCCTGACGCGACTGCGGACGGCTACAAGATGCGCTCGTAGCGCCAAGCCTCCATCCCGTCCTCGTAATAGTCGGGCCGGACCGCGAAGCGGGTGTAGCCCCGGCGCTCGTAGAGGCGGATGCCGGCGCCGTTGTCGGCCCGCACCTCCAGCCGAAGGCACGTGCAGCCATGGTCGCGGGCATGCGCCTCCGCGGCGTCGAGGAGCTTGCCGCCGAGGCCCAGGCCGCCGCGGTTGGGCGCCACCGCGATCGAGGCCAGCCGGGCGATCCGCGTGTTGCGCCGCCGCTCCAGCACCGCCGCACCGACCAGCATCGGGGACGGATCGCCGTCGGGCGGGTCGATCAGCGCCGCCAGCACGTCCATCGTCGGCGACAGGATCGCGTGGCGGATCGCCCGGCGCTCGGCCCGGTCGGTGGCGAAGGCCGCGTGCTCCAGGGCCACCAGGGCGTCGAGATCGGCGAGCGTGGCGATGCGGATCGTCGGCTCGGGGAGCCCGGCGCCGACCGGCTTGCGCAGGGGGGCGCTCACGCCCGCGCCGTCGCGGTGGATCTGATCGGCCCGGCCATCGCTCGCTCGCCCGCGTCCTCTGCGGTCAGATGCCCGCTTCCGCCGCGCTTGGGAAGCCCGCACGGCCCCGTCGCGCCCGTCGGAATGCGGCGTTTATGCAACGGGCGGCGCAGGGTGTGAATTCCGGGCGGAAAAGCGTGGCTTCCAGGTTGTATTGCCCTTGTCGGCCGACGCTAAGCTCCGTATATGCGCCGTGCCCAATTTCGCACGTGCCTGTGGCCGCGTGCCGGTTGGTGGGCATCCGGTCAACTGCCGGACAGCCGCCAGGGGTCTTAAAGGATCGATGGTCGCAAGGGTGGATCCCTACGGCCGGCATCCAGGTGGCGACACCGGACCCCGACAACAACCGGCAGCCGGAGGCGAAACCGGCGAACCCCGCTCTCCACGGGGGACGCAGCTTAAAGCAACGACGAACGGGCTTTTTTGGTCTCGTCGGCCCTCCAAAGGCCGGCACCGAAGAGGCTTGTTTCTCTTTGCCCGGCGTGCGGTGGGGTTCTCCCTTCCAATCCACGGCAGCTTCCGGGGGCCCCGCGCCCGCGCCGACTCGACGCGTCTCCACAGCGCGTGAGCCGGAGCGACGCTTCGCCCCCTGACGCCGGCGGCCAGTCTCGGCCGCCATCTTCGACAGCGCGCCCCGCGAAGGGCGCACGCGAACCCGTGCCGGGAGACGACCATGACCGATCGCATCCGTGACTACCTGCGCGTGCGCCGCGACCTCGGTCAGGACGAGGGCCCCGTGATGGTCCTCGACCTCGATGTCGTGCGCGACAACTACACCGCCTTCGCCCGCGCCCTGCCGGATACAAGGGTGTTCTATGCCGTGAAGGCGAACCCGGCCCCCGAGGTGCTGCGCCTGCTGGCCGAGATGGGCTCGTGCTTCGACACCGCGTCGGTCGCCGAGATGGAGATGGTGCTCTCTGCCGGCGCCACCGCCGACCGGATCTCCTTCGGCAACACCATCAAGAAGGAGCGCTGCATCGGCCGCGCCCTGAAGCTTGGCATCCGCCTGTTCGCGGTCGACTGCCAGGCCGAGGTCGAGAAGATCGCCCGGGCCGCCGCGGCCATGGACGTCGCAGCCTCCGAGGTGCGCGTGTTCTGCCGGATCCTGTGCGACGGCGCGGGCGCCGACTGGCCGCTCTCGCGCAAGTTCGGCTGCGTGCCCGAGATGGCCGCGGACGTGCTGGAGCACGCCCACCGGGAGGGGCTCGAGGCCTACGGCATCTCGTTCCATGTCGGCTCGCAGCAGGGCAACACCGAGGCCTGGGACGGGGCGCTCGGCTCCGCCGCGGCGGTCTTCCGCGAGTGCGCGGAGCGCGGCATCGGCCTGTCGATGGTCAATCTCGGCGGCGGCTTCCCGACCCAGTACCTCAAGGCGGTGCCGGGGGTGGAGAGCTACGGCGAGGCGATCTTCCGGGGCCTGACCAAGCATTTCGGCAACCGGATCCCCGAGACGATCATCGAGCCGGGCCGCGGCATGGTCGGCAATGCCGGCCTGATCGAGGCTGAAGTCGTTCTCGTGTCGCGCAAGTCCGCGGAAGCCGACGAGGTCCGATGGGTCTACCTCGACATCGGCAAGTTCGGCGGGCTGGCCGAGACCATGGACGAGGCGATCCGCTACCCGATCCGCACGGCACGGGACGGCGAGCAGACCGAGCCCTGCGTCATCGCCGGGCCGACCTGCGATTCGGTGGACGTGCTCTACGAGCGGCAGCTCTACCCGCTGCCGATCTCGCTCTCGATCGGCGACAAGGTGCTGATCGAGGGCGCGGGCGCCTACACCACGACCTACGCGGCGGTGGCCTTCAACGGCTTCCCGCCCCTTCAGCAGATCGTGATCTGATCGCGCCGGCCGCCCGGGATGCTCCGGGCGGCCCCCATCCGAGACCGTTTCTGGTGGGTGACCCGCGGCCTGATGGGGACGCACGGACTCCGTTCGTGCGGAACCATCCGGCGGTCACGCGGCGTTAAGGGCCGCTGTCGCTTCTCAGGGAAGCGCCGGCCGGCCCCGATCGCCCGCCGAGACGATCCATCGCTTCTCCCGCATGCCGGCCCCGGGGAGGGCCCTGTCATGATCGAGATCCGCGCGGAGCATTGTCACGACATCCCGGCGCGCGAGCGCCTGCTCGACGCGTGCTTCCCCGGCAACCGACGCGCCAAAACCTCCGAGCGCCTGCGCGAGGGGCGCCTGCCGGCCCGCGGGCTGGCCTTCGCGGCGACGCGCGCCGGCCGTCTCGTCGGCACCCTGCGGCTGTGGCATGTCGAGGCCGGTGCCGCGCGCCCGGCGCTGCTGCTCGGGCCGCTCGCGGTCGATCCGGCGATCCAGGGCCACGGGCTCGGCTCGGTGATGATGCAGGCCGCCCTCGGCCGGGCCGAATCGCTCGGCCACGGCGCCGTGCTGCTGGTCGGCGATGCCCCTTATTACGCCCGCTTCGGCTTCGATCGGGCCCTGGCGGCGGGGCTGACCCTGCCGGGCCCGTTCGAGCGCGCGCGCTTCCTCGGGCTGGAGCTGCGCGCCGGCGCGCTGGCCGGGGCCGAGGGGATGGTCCGGCCGACGGGCCTGCCCGCGCCGGACGAACGGGTGGCGGACGCGGCGGTGGCCGCACGACGACGCGCCGCCTGATGGGCCGTAGCGCGTCGTCCCGGGAACCGGAGCCGGGACGATGCGCTCAACGTTCGATCGCCATCGTCCCTACAGCCGGCGAGCCCCTTTCGGGACGATCTGCTAATTGAATTCCGGATCTTTCTTCATCTTGGCGATGCACTGTCCGATCTCGGCCGACTTCGTCTGGAAGGCACCGTGCTCCATCGCGTCCAGCGCCTTCTCCTTGTCGCCCGCACTTGAGATCCTCATCGCGTTGTAGGCCTCCTGGTGGAATTGGGCGTGCACCGTCTTGAAGTGCGCGAACAGCGCATTGTTGCGATGCTTCCTGCCCCCCCCTCACCGTAGATCCACTGGCCGACCGCGCAGATGTCGTCGCGACGCAAGCTCGATGCATCAAGACTATCTAGTCCGAGGATCGATTTTCTCAACTTGTCCTTGACAATCGCGTGTGAACTGAGAGCTTTATCGAGAAAATCGCTTATGACTCGACCTCGAAATGTGTAAGTGAAAAAATACGATCTGCCGTTTGTGTGTCGAGAAGATAAAATTTCCCACATTTTTCGGGAAGAAAGCAATAAATGAAATTAAGACCGATTTTATAGCGTCGAATTTATGCGGGCAAGAGGCTTCAATTGGATTTTATCCTGCCCATCATTCTCTGATCGGCAGTTCGAAATTTCGGGCATTTCGGGTCGCCGGCATGAGGCTCGGCGTGCCTTCTGCGATGACGCGGGTCGACCCGTCGCGGGAGCTTGGCGCAGAGACGGGGAATGCGCCGGCCGCAGGCGACGTCCGTGCGCCTGGCCGCCACCATGCATTGCATCGGGCGCCCGCGATCCCGCATAGACGGGCCGCCGGTTCCCCCAGAAGGTTTCCCGACCGATGCAGATCGCCACGCCCTATCTGATGTTCCTGGGCGACGTGCCCGACACGCTGGCGGCCAAGACCGCCTACGGCATCAAGGACTGGCGCCCCGAGTGGTGCGTCGGCCAGATGCGGCTCCCCGGCTGCGCGGCCGATCTCGGCATCCCCGACATGACCCTGCCGGAGGCCCTGGCCAAGGGCTGCCGGACCCTGGTGATCGGCGTCGTCAACGCCGGCGGCGTGCTGCCGGACCACTGGGTCAGGGAGATCGTGGCGGCGATCGAGGCCGGGCTCGACGTGGCGAGCGGCCTGCACGTCAAGCTCGGTGCGGTCCCCGCCATCGCGGAGGCCGCGGCGCGGCGCGGCCGCCAGCTCCACGACGTGCGCCACACCGACGAGCGCTTCCCGACCGGCAAGGGCACCAAGCGGGCGGGCCGGCGCCTGCTGACCGTGGGCACCGACTGCTCGGTCGGCAAGAAGTACACCGTGCTGGCCCTGGAGCGGGGCATGCGAGAGCGCGGCCTCGACGCCGATTTCTGCGCCACCGGCCAGACCGGCGTGTTCATCTCGGGCCGCGGCGTCGCCATCGACGCCGTGGTGGCCGACTTCATCTCGGGAGCGGTCGAGACGATCTCCCCCGACGCGGCCGCGCATCACTGGGACCTGATCGAGGGCCAGGGCTCGCTGTTTCACCCGTCCTTCGCGGGTGTGAGCCTCGGCCTGCTGCACGGCGCCCAGGCCGACGCCTTCGTGGTCTGCCACGAGCCGACCCGCACCACGATGCGCGGCGTGAAACACCCGTTGCCGACGATCCGGCAGGTCATCGACCTCACCGTGCAACTCGGCAGCCTGACCAATCCGGAGATCAAGCCCGTGGGCATCGCGGTCAACACCCAGGCGCTCGCCGAGGGCGAGGCCCGGGCGCTGCTGGACACGCTCGCCTCCGAGTACGGGCTGCCCGCCACCGATCCGGTGCGCTTCGGGGTCGACGGGCTGGTCGACCGGATCGTCGCCGACTTCCCGGAGATCTGACATGGGCCGTCGCCTGACCCTCGCCGTCGAGCGCTTCCCGATTGCCGGCACGTTCACGATCTCCCGCGGCAGCCGCACCGAGATCGCCGTCGTGGTGGCGACGATCACCGACGCGAACGGCATCGGGCGGGCGGAATGCGTGCCCTATCCGCGCTACGGCGAGAGCATCGAGAGCGTCAGCGCGCTGATCGAGGCCGAGGCGGAGGCGATCGCCGCCGGGATCGGGCGGGACGAATTGATGGGACGCATGACGGCGGGCGCGGCGCGCAACGCCCTCGATTGCGCCCTGTTCGACCTGGAGGCGAAGCTCCAGGGCCGACCCGCCTGGGCGATCGCCGGGCTCCCCGAACCCCGGCCGGCCATCACCGCCTACACGCTGAGCCTCGGCACCCCGGAGAGCATGGGCGAGGCCGCCCGCACGGCGGCCCATCGGCCGCTGCTCAAGGTCAAGCTCGGCGGCGAAGGGGACCCGGAGCGCATCGCCGCCGTCCGGGCCGGTGCGCCGGACTCCCGGCTGATCGTCGACGCCAACGAGGCGTGGCGGCCGGAGACCGTCGAAGCCAACCTCGAGGCCTGCCTGAAGGCCGGCGTCGCCCTGATCGAGCAGCCGCTGCCGGCCGACGCCGATTCGCTGCTCGCCGAGATCCCGCATCCCGTGCCGGTCTGCGCCGACGAGAGCCTGCACGACCGCGCCGGCCTCGACGCCCTGGCCGGGCGCTACGACGCGGTCAACATCAAGCTCGACAAGACCGGCGGCCTGACCGAGGCGGTGCTGCTCGCCCGGGAGGCGAAGGCGCGGGGGCTCTCGATCATGGTCGGCTGCATGCTGGGCACGTCGCTCGGCATGGCGCCGGCGGCTCTGCTCGCCGGGGGCGCCGACTTCGTCGATCTCGACGGGCCGCTGCTGCTCGCCCGCGACCGCGAGCCGCCGCTGCGCTACGCGGGCAGCCTCATGTATCCGCCCGCGCCGGAGCTGTGGGGGTAGGGGGGCGCAGGTCGGACGTCTCAGCGCCCGCGGTGGTGAGGCGCGTCACCCGATCCGTCGCGTTGTCTGTCCGGAGCACGACAGGCGAGCCCGGACCTCGGAGCCGCCGACGGCGCAATGTCGCGGTGCTTCGGTGGAGCAGGAGCCCGGATTCCCCTGCGCGGTATCGGGAATAACAGGTCGCGCCGTCGATCCTTGTCACAGGGGGCGACGATCCCATCCTGTGGCCGTCCCGGGCGGTGAGGATAGGGATCGCCCCGCCTGTCACCGGAGGGGCGTCACAAGCGGATTGGGATTAGGTATACCAGAAGGCTTGCGTTCCTTTCGGCCGGCTGCCATCCATCGTCGGTGCGATGGGGGCGGAGGCGTGGACCCGCTGTCCCCAGCAGCCAGACAACACACAGCAGTCTTCAATGCTGGGGAGGACCGACGTGGCCAAGAACATCCTGATCCTGGGAGCCTCCTACGGCTCGCTCCTGGGGACCAAGCTCCTGATGGCCGGTCACAACGTGACCCTGGTCTGCCGCAGGAAGACCGCCGACCTGATCAACCGCGAGGGCACCGAGGTCCGGATCAAGCTCCGCGACGAGAAGGAGCACCGGTCGATCCTGTCGCGTGACCTGCCCGGCAAGGTGGACGCCATGCCGCCGGAGGAGGTCGACGTGTCGCGCTACGACCTCGTCGGCCTCGCCATGCAGGAGCCGCAGTACAACAACCACACGATCCGCGTCCTGATGATCAAGATCGCGGCGGCGAAGCTGCCGTGCCTGTCGATCATGAACATGCCGCCGCTGCCCTATCTCAAGCGGATCCCGGGTCTCGCCGCCATGGACCTGGAGGACGCCTACACCAATGCCGGCGTCTGGGACCGGTTCGAGCCCGGTCTGGTGTCGCTGTGCTCGCCCGATCCGCAGGCCTTCCGGCCGCCCGAGGAGGAGGCGAACGTCCTCCATGTCGGGTTGCCGACGAACTTCAAGGCCGCGATCTTCGCGGACGAGACGCACAACCGACTGCTCCGGGAGCTGGAGGCCGACATCGACGCGGTCCGCCTCGACGGCCAGGACGTGCCGGTGAAGCTCAAGGTATTCGATTCGCTGTTCGTGCCGCTGGCGAAGTGGTCGATGCTGCTCACCGGCAACTACCGCTGCATCACCCCGGGCGAGCCGCAATCGATCCACGACGCCGTCCACGGCGACCTGGCCCGCTCGCGGGCGATCTACGAGCACGTCGACGCCATCGCCCGGAAGCTCGGCGCCGACCCGGCCGATCAGGTGCCGTTCGAGAAATACGCCAAGGCCGCCGAGAGCCTGCTGAAGCCGTCCTCGGCCGCCCGCGCGGTGGCGAACGGTGCCCCCTACATCGAGCGGGTCGACCTGCTGGTGAAGCTGATCTCCCACCAGCTCGGCGAGCCCAGTGCCGAGATCGACCGCACGGTCGAGACCGTCGACCGGAAGCTCGACGAGCGCATCATCGAGGGCTGACACCCGCGTCGTCGCGGGCGGCGCGGAGCGCCCGGCAGCCGGTCACTCCGCCAGGTCCAGGGAATGCCGTCCCTGGCGGTCGTCGATCTCGATGATCCAGAGATCGGAATCGAACCGGATCTCCCGGGTCAGGCGCTCCTCCACGTCGGGCGGGCTGCCGCCGGTGACGACGGCCACGAAGCGGCGCGCGCCGCTCTCCTCGGCCTCGAACAGGGCCTGCGGCGCCGGCCCGTAGAGGTCGGCGCTGCCGTCGAGGCGGTCGACCTTCACGAAGATCGCGCCCGCCTCCGCGGCCCCGCGCCGCCGCAGCACCGCCGGGACGCCCTCGACGTCGAGGCGCCGCAGGTGGGCCGAGACCCAGAAATCGGAGCGCAGGCGCATGCGTCTGTGGCCTCGTGACAACCCGCCCGCCATGCGCGAAAGGGTCGGCCGTGGCAACCGCCGGCGCGCTCGACCGGACGCATTGGCGGCGAATCCGGACGACGCTCTAACCGTGTCCCGCCCGGCTGACGAGCTCGCGCAGGGTCCGGCCCGTCGCCTCTCCGGTCACCGGCAGCTTGGCGCTCCGCTCGAACTTCTCGATCGCCGCGCGGGTGCCCGGGCCCATCGCGCCGTCGGGCTTGATCGCGTAGCCGAGCTTCGACAGGGCCTTCTGCGCCCGCCGGACCGGATCCGCGTCCGTCTCCGGTTTGGCCGCCTTCGCGGTGTCCTTCACGGCCGGCTTGGCGGCCGGCTTGGCGACCGGGCGGGCCGGGGACGCCTTCGGTGTCACCGAGGCGGTGGTCTCGTCCGAGCGGATCAGCTCGCCGATCGCGTCCCGGGGCGCCGGCTTGGCCGGAGCGGCGGCCTGGTCAGGCTCGGGGCGCGCCGTCTCCCTGGCGATGTCCCGGACCGGCTCCCTGGCGGCCGGTGCCGCCTCGCGCGGCGCGGGGGCCTTCCGGGCGAGCTTGGGCAGAATCGGAGCCGGGTGGCGTCCGGCCTGGTAGCCGAGGGCGTTGACGCAGATGAAGCCGGCCGCACCCAGGGCCACGAGGCTGCCGAGGACGGTGCCCGGGCTGTTGCGGCAGGTGGTCACCGTCGCCCTCAGGGCACCCACGAGCACGGCCCGCCAATCGCCCGCGACGGCGGCCCGGCGCGGCGCGGGCCGGCGTGCGCGGCCGGCCTCGCCCGGTACGGTGATCTCGCGGTAGCCTGACATCATGTCTCCTTCCGGGGGATCTGGGGCTCAGCCGGTCCGGCGCAGGACCGTTCCGGCGACGGTCGAGGCGGGGCTCGGCTCCGCGTCGAACAGGCCGAGCGGCAGGCGCACCACGCGGTGCGGCGCCGGGGCGCCCCGCACCGCCGTGCGGATCGGGGCGGGGCCGGGCACGGAGGCCTCGGCCCGGCAGGCGAGGGGCAGGGTCACGGTCACGACGGTGCCTCCCTGCGGCGCGCTCTCGATCAGGAGAGCGCCGCCGTGCAGGCCGACCAGGCCCTGCACCACCGAGAGGCCGAGGCCGGTCCCCTCGTGCGGGCGCTTGTAGCCGCCGCTGCCGGCCTGGAAGAACGGGGTGCCGAGCTTGGGCAGGTCCTCCGCGCCGATGCCGACGCCGGTATCGGCGACGACGATGTCCAGGCTGTCCGCGCGGCGGCGCAGGGACAGGTCGACCCGGCCCCCCCGCGGCGTGAACTTCACCGCGTTGGAGATCAGGTTGATCAGCACCTGCCGGCAGGCGGCGGGATCGGCCGTGATCTCGATCGGCCCCGACGGGGCGGCGGCGAGGACGACGCCGGCGGCATCGGCCTTCAGGCGCATCAGGTCGCAGCAGGCCTGGACGAGGCCGGCGATGTCGAAGGTCTCCGGCGCGCAGTCGAAGTTGCCGCTCTGGATCCGGCTCATGTCGAGCAGCGTGTTGACGACCCCGAGCAGGTGGTGGCCGGAGGCGCCGATGATCCCGGCATATTCCCGGGCCTGGTCCGGGCCGAGGCCGACGGCGCCTTCGCCCGCCAGCACCTCGGAGAAGCCGATGATCGCGTTGAGCGGCGTGCGCAGCTCGTGGGTGACGTTGGCCAGGAACCGGCCCTTGATCGCGTCGGCGCGCTCGGCCTCGGCGCGGGCGCGCTCCAGCTCCTCGGCGTGGCGGTGGTGCTCGGTCATGTCGCGGGTCACCGCCACCACGGCGGTGGCGGCGTCGTGCGGGCCATGGGCGATCCGGTGGGCGCGCATCTCCGCGTGGATCAGGTTCGCGCCGTCGGCCCGGCCGGCCTCCGGCTCGACGTGGAGCCGCAGCGGCAGGGTGGCGGGCCGCCCGGTCTCGGCGACGTCGCTCACGGCCTTGAGGTAGGCCGGCCGGTCGGCCACGTGGACGCGCTCCAGGAGCCCGTGGCCGCGCAGCCGCGCCGGGTCGCTGCCGACGAGCCGGACCGCCGAGACCGAGGCCTCCAGCACCCGGCCGTTGCGGTCGTGCCAGGTCACGAGATCGTCGATGGCCGAGAGCAGGAGCCGGTCGCGGACCGCGTTGTCGCGCAGCCGCTCGCGCCACGCGCCCTCGTTGCGGACGTGCTCCAGGGCCTGCGCGGCGACGTGGCCGATCGCCGTGATCGCGAAGGCCGGCAGCGCGAGCCCGGCCGAGATGTCCATGACCGGCAGGGCGCCGGCCCAGGCGCCGAGGCCCACCACCGCCAGCACGCCGAGCACCGCCATGACGGAGGCGGCGATCGTGGCCCGGAGCGAGCCGGAGACCAGCGCCTCCAGGGGAACCGCCACCAGCCAGACCGCGGCGGCCGAGCTGGCGCCGCCGGTGACGCTCGCCAGCGCCACGACGATGCCGGTCAGGCCCGCCGAGGACACCGCATGGGCGAGCCAGAGGGCGCCCGAGCGGGCGAGGAGCACGGCGGCGAGCACCGGGAGGAGAAGGCTCGCGATGGCCAGCACCTCGATGCCGGACGGCACGCCGCGCCAGAGCAGGTAGGGCGGCAGCCCGACCATCATCACCGCGCCGGTGGCGAGGCGCGAGACCAGGAAGCGCTGGTGGCGCGCCCGGGCCGCCGCATCGTCGGCCACGGACTCGTGGACGAGCCCCGTGAGCCGGTCGTCGATGAAAGAAGTCAGGACATTTTTAATGGGCAAGGCTGGCACGCGCCGCGATGTATGCGTTTCCGCATCCCTCGCGCCTCCGGTTCCACTTCCAACGACTTCCGGACGGTCGCAGAGCCGGCTTAAACGAGTGTTGCGGGACTTGTCCGAACGGTCAGGATGCTTTCCACGAGGTAACCAGCCGCCCCGAGGCCAGGCTTCGTTCACCATGGCGCGCGAAAACCCGGACCGGTTGAGGGCCGGTTCACGAAACCTGTCGAATTCTCGCGTCCGACACCGCGCGGAGAAACCGTCCGATGACCGTCCTGCTGCGCGCCGCCCTGGTGATCGGCGTGCTGTCCTACCTCGCGCTGATGCGCACCGGCGCCGATCCCTCCGCCGAAGCCCGCAGGTTAACGGGGTCGCTGCCGGGCCCTCAGGCGGCCCTCGACGCGGTCCCCCCCGAGGCCCGCGAGCGCGCGATGCGCGCCGTGCTGGCCCGGGGGCTGATGGCGGAGCTGAGCCGCCGCGCCGCCGAGCCGGTCTCGAACGACACGCTGGAGGAGGCCGACCGGTCGCCCGCGTGGCGGGGCGTCGAGGGCCGCTGATCCGTCAGGCCGTCTCCGTCCGGGCCCGCAGCGGCAGGGGCGGGCGCTGCAAGGCCGCGCGCTCCCCACCCTGGCGCAGCTTGGCCTCAGGGCCGTGCAGCGGCTGGTGCGGCTCGGTCCGGCCGCGCTCCTGGAGCGGCCGGTCGAGGATCGCCGCGATGAGGTCCCGGGCGGCCGGCCGGCTCACGGTGCGGAACAGGCGCACGAGATCGGCCACGCGCTCGGCCGAGCGGGCGACACCCTGGTTGAGGGTGAGGAAGATGTAGACCGCCTCCTCCTCGTGCAGGCCGGCCGCGCGCAGGCCGAGCGTCAGGAGGTCGTAGCGGGCGCCCGCGTCGGCGACCACGGCAAGGAAATTGCGGGGCACGCCGAGCCCGTCCGCCAGGGCCGCCACGAAGGCGGCCACGTCGCGGGCGGCGGACAGGCCGGTCAGGGTTTCGCCGAGGCCCCGGGGCGGGGGCGGGGCGGGGCGCAGGGCGGCGGTCGCCTCGACGGTCCGGCCGATCACCGACCGGCGCATCGGATCGGCGTGCAGGTACAGGGGAGCGAGGTCGGCGGCGGAGACGTCGGGGCGGATCAGGAGAGCCCGGGCGAGGTCGGCCGCGCCCCGGCCGCGGCCGACCAGCCGGGCCAGCGCGGCCCCGCGCAGGGTGATGCCGAGATTGGCGGCGAGCGCCAGATCGATTTCCGGGCGGCCCTCGCGGACGAGTTCGTCCACCGCCTCGCGGCTCAGGCCGGCCCGGGCTGCGATCCGGGCCGCGATGTCGGACCCGTCGGCCAGCGCCGCCTCGATCAGCGGGCGGCTCAGGACCGGGGCCAGTTCCACCACGGCGTCGCGGGCGCCGCCGCCCCGCAGGGCGAGCGCTTCCAGGATCGCGGGGGGCGTCTCGGGGAAGGGGGCGAGCTTGCCCGCGACCACGCGGGCGGTCTCCTCGTCCACGGTGGGGATCAGCCCGCAGGCCAGGGACTCGAAGATCTCGATGGCGGTGCGGTCCCGGCCCGGAGCCCGGACGAACAGGTCGGTCTGCACCCGCAGGATCACCGGCTTCAGATCGAGATTCTCGATGCGTGCCAGTGCGAGGAGCCCGGACAGGTCCGGCGGAGCATCGACGGATGGGGGCATGGACGGTCGGGTTACGCAGGACTGCAGTAAGGCTACGCTAACCGCATCGGCGTGAATCGACCTTTAACCCGCCGCCCGCGGGGGCTTGCGCGGCTGCATCATTGCGGGACGGACAAGCGCCTCCACGAAGGCCGTCGCGTCGTCCCGGGATCCGGCGCGGGCGCGCCCGCGGCGTCCCGGGTTAACGGCGCGCGACGGCAGCGCCGATCGCCCGCGCGGCCTCACCGGGTCAGCCACAGCGCGAGGCCCAGCCCCACGGCCGCCAGCACGATGAAGCCGGCATAGACCGGCAGGACCCAGGGCTGCCGCTGATGCACGTAGCCCGCCTTCGCCCTCTCCGAGGGCGCCCGCTCGTTCTGCCGCGCGAGGCGGATCTCCCGCGACGTCGGCGGCGCGCCGCCGGCCTCCTCGCAGGTGCCGAGCGGCGCGGCCCCGACATCCACGTGGGGGGTCTTGTCGCCCGTACGCCCGCTGTCGATGTCGCCCTTGAGCTGCGCCGAGGTCGGCGCCTCGGAGTCGGGCGGCGGGTCCGCGCCCAGGTTTCCGGGCGGCGGCGGGGTCTCGGATCGTAACGTCATCGGCGGAACTCCAGTCTCCCCCGATCAACGCCCGGAACGGGCGTCGGCTGCGGTCAGGTTGTCGCGGGCCTCAAGCGTCCCCGGAGCCGCGCTTCAGCAGCGACCGCGCCTGCATCCGGCCCGCCTCCGTGAAGCCCGTGGCGGCGCAGAAGGCGCGCAGCGCCTCCTGGCCCGGCTCGACGCTCATCAGCAGCCGGTCGCAGGCCGCCTGCCGGGCCGCCCGCCCGGCCGCCTTCAGCAGCACCCGCCCGATCCCCCGGCGCCGGGAGTCGGCCGCGACCACCAGGGTCGTGATCAGCCCGAAGGGCCGCGCGGCCTCGAGGGTGAAGACGGGCGCGAGCGCCACGAGGCCGCTCGGCGGCCCCCACTCCACGGCGACGAGGGCGGTGCCGCCGTGGCGCTGCAGCGCCTCGAGCCGGGCCGCGAGATCCGCCGCGCCGATCCCGGCGCCCGCCTCGCCGAGGAGAACCGCGAGACCGGCCGCGTCGGGGGCCGCCGCCGCGCGGATCTCCAGCCCGTAGCGATTTCCCAACGCCCGCTCCCGCCTCCCGCGCCCGAGCCGCGAACGACCCCGGCGTTCAACCCCGGCCGGCGCGACCGGGCGCCGTCAGACCCGGCGCCAGCCCGGCTGCCCCGGATCGACCAGCCTGTAGTTCACCGGCGCGATCCCGCAGATCGCGATCACGGCCGGCTCGGTGCCGTCGCGGACCACGCCGTCGTAATGCGGCGTGCCGGCGACCCGGCGCACGAAGCTGCCCGCCTTCACCGGCACGCAGGCGGCGGGATCGAAATCCGCCCCGCTGTTGCACCACCACGTGCCGGACAGGATCATGCAGAGCCGGTCGGTCGTGTAGGTGTGGGGGGCGCTCATGTAGCCCGGCCACCAGCGGATCAGCATGTAGTAGAGCCCGGAGCCGTTGATGTCGCCGGCGAGCGTGCAGCGGTCGACGCTGCGCTCAGGGTAGTCCTTCGAGGCGACCCACGGCAGGTCGTCGGGCGGCCGGATGATCGTCTGCTCCGGATTGAGCGGACTGGCCTGAGCTTCGTTGCCCAGGAGGACCGGGAGCGCCCCGAACAGCGAGGCCGCGAGCAGATCGCGCCGGCTCGCGGCCGCGCTCGATAGCATGTCCGACATCGTGGAGGTCCGTCCCTACCGCCGGCGGCGATCCGGTCGCCGCTCTCGTCGCGTCAGCGTCGCATGGATCGCCCCAGGATTGAAGTCTCGGGAGACGTGCGGCGGTCCGCGAGACGCGGTCGGAAGCCGGGGCCGCCGTCCGGGCGGAACGCGCCGGGCGCTCCGCGCTTTGGCCCCGCAGCCGCGAGGTCGGCCGGGAGGGCGCAGCATGGCGGGCAGGGTGTCGGACGAAGCCGCGGAGGGGCGGACTGGTGGCGGGATGCCCGAGCCGACGGGGCGAGCGGGCGATCGGCCCGAGGACCCGGATCGCGGGGCCCGGCGCGACGGGTCTCCCCCCGGCGGGGCCGACAGCGGGACGGCGGAGAGCGAGAAGGCCGCGCGGGAGATCGCCGCCGGGGATGTGGCCGACGATCTCGCCGATTTTGCGTGAGCGGGGCGGGCGGCGTAGCCGGGGTGCCGCCCCGGATCGGTCCGTGCGGCGGACCTGCGCCGACGCGCCGACGCCTCGCCCGCCGAGACCTCCGATCGGTCGCAGGTGGCCACCGCAGAACCGGCGGCCGCCTGCGCGCAGGCGCGATCGGGTCGCGCCCGGTCAGGCCGTCTCTTTGGCCTTGCGCGGACGGCTCGCCTTCTTGGGCTTCTCGGCAACCTCTTCCTCGGCCGGCGCGGGGGCCGCCGGGGCCGCGGACTTGCGGCGCTGCTGGCCGAGACCGAGGCTGCGGGCGAGTTCGGACCGCTGGGCGGAGTAGTTCGCGGCCGTCGAGGGATAGTCGCGCGGCAACCCGAAGCGCTCGCGATACTGCTCGATCGTCAGGCCGTTGCGCGAGAGGTGGCGCTTGAGCGTCTTGTACGGCTTGCCGTCGATGAAGGAGACCAGCGCGTCCGGGGTCACCGACTTGCGGACCTGCGCGGGTGTGGGCTTGTCGGCCGCCTCCGTGACCGTCGCGGCCGGCGCGGACAGCTTGGCCAGGGCCGCGTGGACGCCGGCGAGCAGTCCGGGCAGCTCGCTGATCGGGACCGAATTGTTCGAGACATACGCCGAGACGATGTCCGATGCCTGCTCGATAAAGGTCTGCTGCTGTTCAGGGGTGTTGTCGTCCATCGATGATTCCCTCTATCCGGCGGTGGTGACACGGTTCTATCGTCTGTGCAGCAAAATCAAGTCGTCGTCTAGGATTTCCCGACACAATGCCTCGGTCGTGAACACGCATATTATTCAAGCGGCCGGTGGAGCTGAAATCGTTGGCTGAGAAACGCCGTAGCGGCAACGCGCACTTGCACAGGCTTGCGTTTCCCGGCGCCCCACCCGTACGCCGGCCGTCCTCGCCGAGCCGGTCCTCTCCTCTGAAAAGATCCCTTCCCGGTCTGACAAAACCCGCGATATCTCGTGCGGGTGCCCGCCGGGCCGAATTTTCTGCATGACGGACGCGTGCCAAGACGTGCCGGAGGGCGCCAACCGGCCCCGACGGCGATAGGGTGTTGGGACGATGCGGCGATCCGGGCCATAACCCGCGCGGCGGGGCGAGATCCGGGGCGACCAGCGTGGACCAGCAGAGCGAGCCGGGCACCATCTTCGGGGCCCATATCCCCTTCGTGACGTTCTGCGGGATCGAGGCGCTCGACGTCAGCGACGGCCGGACGCGCCTGCGCCTCGCCCTCCGGCCGGAGCACGCCAACAACCTCGGCATCGCCCATGGCGGGATCCTCTGCACCCTGCTCGACGTCGCCCTCGGGACGGCCGCCCGCCTCCGGGCCGGACGGCCCGTGGTGACCCTCGACATGCAGACCCGGTTCCTCGCCCCCGGGCGCGGCGTCCTGTCGGCGGAGGGCCGCGTCACCCGGGCCGGGCGCTCCGTGATCTTCTGCGAGGCCGAGATCCGCGACGCGGACGGGGCGCTGGTGGCGAGCGCGACCGGCCTGCTCAAGCCGGTGGGCGAGCGGCCGGCGGCCCCCTGAGCCGGTGCGCGCCCGCGTCCGGTCGGGGCCGAATTGACGCCGGTCCGATCCGGTGGGAAAGCCTCTGTCATGACGATGCCGGACGATGCGCGCGCAGCCCTGGCTGCGCCTCCCTCAGAGGCCGATGTGGCGGCCCTGAAATCCGAGGCCGCGACGTGGTTTGAGACCCTGCGCGATCGCATCCTGGCGAGTCTCGAGGCCCTCGAGGCCGAGGCCGCGGGTCCGTTCCACCCGGACGCCCCCGCGGCTCCCGGACTCTTCGAGAAGACTCCGTGGACCCGCACCGACCATACCGGCCGTCCGGGCGGCGGCGGCGTCATGGCGATGCTGAAGGGCCGGGTGTTCGAGAAGGCCGGCGTCCACATCTCGACCGTGCACGGTGAGTTCGCCCCGGAATTCCGCGCCCAGATGCCCGGGGCGTCCGAGGATCCCCGCTTCTTCGCCACCGGGATCTCGCTGATCGCCCATCCCTGGAACCCGCACGCGCCGACCGTGCACATGAACACGCGGTTCGTCGTGACGACCCGGGCCTGGTTCGGCGGCGGGGCCGACCTCACCCCGGTCCTGGCGCGCCGCCGCAACCAGGACGATCCGGACAGCCGCCACTTCCACGCCTGCCTGCGGCGCGCCTGCGCGGCGCACGGCATCGACCACGACCGCTACAAGGCCTGGTGCGACGAGTACTTCCACCTCAAGCACCGGGACGAACCCCGCGGCATCGGCGGCATCTTCTACGACTATCTCTGGAGCGGCGACCCGCGGGCCGATCTCGCCTTCACCCGCGAGGTCGGGCAGGCCTTCCTGGAGGCCTATCCGAAGATCGTCCGCGACAATGTCGGGACCGCCTGGACCGAGGCCGACCGCTTCGAGCAGCAGGTGCGGCGCGGGCGCTACGTCGAGTTCAACCTGCTCTACGACCGGGGCACGATCTTCGGGTTGAAGACCGGCGGCAACGTCGCGTCGATCCTGTCGTCCCTGCCGCCGACCGTGCGCTGGCCGTGAGCGCGGGACTGCCGGCCGCCTACGCCCCCCAGCAGGACGCGGCGCTGAAGGCGATCGCCGCCTGGCGGCGGGCGGGCGGGTCCCAGGTGTTCCGGCTGTTCGGCTATGCCGGCACCGGCAAGACCACGCTCGCCCGCCGGATCGCCGAGGATGTCGACGGCACGGTGGTGTACGGGGCCTTCACCGGCAAGGCGGCCTCGGTGATGCGCCAGAAGGGCTGCCACGACGCCGCGACGATCCACTCGCTGATCTACCGCACCAAGGAGGCCGACGAGGGCGGCCCGACCTTCACGCTGAACCGGTCCGGCCCGGCCGCCAAGGCGGACCTGATCATCATCGACGAATGCTCGATGGTGGATTCGGACCTCGGCAACGATCTCCTGTCCTTCGAGCGGCCGGTCCTGGTGCTGGGGGACCCGGCGCAGTTGCCGCCGGTGCGCGGCGGCGGCTTCTTCACCGAGGCGGAGCCCGACGTGATGCTCACGGAGGTGCACCGGCAGGCCAAGGACGACCCGATCGTCCGCATGGCGATGACCATCCGCGAGGGCGGCCGGCTGGACCTCGGCATCCACGGCCAGAGCCGGGTCGTGTCGCGCCGCGCCCTCGACCCGGCCGAGGTGCTCGAATGCGACCAGGTCCTGGTCGGGCTCAACAAGACCCGCCGCCTCTACAACGGCCGGCTGCGGGAGCTCGCCGGCCACACCGACCCGATGCCGGCGGTGGGGGAGAAGCTGGTCTGCCTCCGGAACGACCGGGTGAAGGGCCTGCTCAACGGCTCGACCTGGACGGTCCAGGCGCTGCGGGCGCCGCCGCGGCCGGACCTGGTCCGCCTCGACGTGGTGCCGGAGGACGACCCGGCGCTGCGCCGCCGGCCCACGGACATCAAGGTTCTGCGCGCCCTGATCACCGGCACCGACGAGGAGATCCCCCTGGCCCTGCGCCGCGAGACCGACGAGTTCACCTACGGCTACGCGCTCACGGTGCACAAGGCGCAGGGCTCGCAATGGGACCGGGTGACGCTCTTCGACGAATCCTACGCGTTCCGCGAGCACCGCGCCCGCTGGCTCTACACGGGCCTCACCCGCGCCGCGCAGGCGATCACCGTGGTGGTCTGACCGGGCGGCTGCCGCACCGCGACGTCGCTTGTGAAGCCTCACCGCGCGTGCTAGGCACCGCCGGTCTCTTCGAGACGCCTCGCGGAGAGGTGGCAGAGCGGTTGAATGCACCGCACTCGAAATGCGGCATGCCTGCAAGGGCATCGGGGGTTCGAATCCCCCCCTCTCCGCCAAGCGCCCCTTTAAGTGCTTGATTTTCCAGAAGTCGTTGACCGGTAAGGCTTTTTGAACCGCCTGGTGGTACACACAGGTGGTACACAGTGCCGTTGCCGATGCCCCGACCCGTGAAGCACAAGACCGGCGTCTATTACCTCCGCAGGCGCGTGCCTGCGGACCTGGTGAAGCTCGTCGGCAAGACCGAGGAGAAGGTGTCGCTTCGGACGAAGGACCCGGCCGAGGCCAAGGCCCGTCACTTCGCCGAGATCTACAAGCTGGAAGAGCGCTGGGCGACCATGCGCAAGGGGCAGCAGGCCCTCTCGGGCAAGCAGGTCCAGGCCCTGGTCGGGGACATCTACCGCGCCAAGGTCGCGGAGCATGCGGACGACCCCGGTTCCCCGGAGACCTGGCGGCGTCTCGCCGACGACGAACGACGCCGGCAGGACGTTCGGCGTCGAACGGCGGGCAAGCCCTCCGCCCTGCGGCTCGCCACCGGCTGGTCGGAGGCGGAGGCCGTCATCCGGGCGCGTCACGGCGAGGCCGTCGACGAGTTCCTCGCGGACAAGGGGGTGGTCGTCTCGGAGGCGGACCACCGCCGGATCCTCATCGCCGCGGCTGAGGCGACCCGACTGGCGCACGAGAGCATCCTCCGGAACGCCCACGGCGATTACTCGCCCGACGGCAACGCCGAGCGCTTTCCCCCGTCGACTTCGGCCGCGGGGCCGCTCAAGTTCGCGCCGGTCTGGGCGGACTACCAGCGCCAGAGCAAGCTCAGGCCGGCCACCGTGAAGCGCTGGAGCCCGATCCTCAGGAAGTTCATCGCCTTCGTCGGCGTCGACGACCTGCGCCGCATCACGCCGGCCGACGTGATTCGGTGGCGGGACAAGATGCTGAGCGAGGGCTCGGGCCTGGACCCGATCACCGTCCGGGACGTCTACCTTGCCGCGCCGAAGGCGCTGCTGGGCTTTGCGTCCGACCACTCGAAGATCGGCGTCAACCCGGCCGCCAACGTCACGGTGAAGGTCAAGAGCAAGGGGACCGCCCGCGACAAGGACTTCAGGGACGAGGAGGCCGAGAAGATCCTGTCGGCCGCCCTGGCGCCACAGAACGACCTCTCCTCTCCGGAGCTCAAGGACGCTCGGCGCTGGATACCGTGGCTGTGCGCCTATACAGGGGCGCGGGTCAACGAGATGACGCAGCTCCGGCAGGAGGACGTCATGCTGATCGACAGGATCTGGGTGGTTCACATCACGCCCGAGGCGGGCGGGACGAAGACTGGGTTCGCGCGGGCGGTCCCGATCCATGACCACCTCATAGAGCAGGGGTTTCTCGCGTTTGCCCAGGGCAAGGCGAAGGGCCCGCTCTTCTACGATTCAAGGCGCGGCAGGGGCGGTTCGGCAGGCAACCCGCATCACGTTCGGATGGGGCAAAAGATCGGCGAGTGGGTCCGGGCCATCGGCGTGAAAGACCCCAACGTCCAGCCGAACCACGGCTGGCGGCATCGCTTCAAGACCGTGGGCCGTACCGTTGGCATGGACTCCCAGAAGCTGGACTTCATCCAGGGGCATGCGGCCGATACCGAGGGCCGGAAGTACGGCCGTTTCCCGCCTCGGGCGCTGAAGCCGGAGATCGACAAGATCCCGCGCTATGAGGTCGTGCCTGCCGCCGCGCTCGACCGCCGGAGGAAGGCCAGTCGCTTGAAGTCTCCTGTCGAGCCGGAGTCGAGCGTCGACGCGGAGCCCGCCGAATAGGGTTCCGTCAGGCTGCCACCACGTTCTCTGCGGCTTCGGGGGGTGCCACCGTCGGCATGGCCAGCAACGGCACGGCTGAAACCGGCCCCGGACTGCCCTTGAGGTCCGGCGTGGGTTCCTCGACCGCGATGATGGTGCGCCTGACCTTCCGCTTGGCCGGCCAGACGAAGGGATCCCGCTGCATCCCCGCGAGCGACTCGATGCCGAGCAGCGCGCGGCGGCCGTCGACGTCCGCTGCCTTGCGCTCGTCGGAGTAGGTGCCGAGGTAGTCCCGGATCAGTCGCTCCACGGCGGCGTCGAGCGCGGCGAAGGTCGCCTCGTCGTTGCAGAAGCGGTAGTGCCGACCCCAGCCCTGGATGGCTCCGTCGGCCCGACGCAGCGTGCCCAGCAAGGATTGAGCCTTCGGGAGCGGCATGCCCCTACGGAACGCCCGGAACGCGGCCGCGCCGTTGCCGAGCGTCTCGCCCAGGGACGTGATGAACTTTTGCTGGGACTTGGCGGACGGGCGGATGAGGCCGTTCCTTAGGTCGATGCCGAGGAACTCGAAGCCGTCGGCGACGCCCCGGGGCTCCGCGTGGGTCTTCTCCGGCGACAGGCTCATCCCCAGGTCGGCGAGAAGACGCGTCGCCAGCCGCATGCGGGCCGCAGCCGCCCTTCGGGTGGGCGCGAGGACGATGAAGTCGTCGATGTAACGGATGCAGCGGCAGTCGCCCTCGTTCATGATCCGGTCGAAGTCGCTGAGGATCACGTTTCCGAGCAGAGGCGAGAGCGAGTTCCCCTGCGCGACGCCGATGTCGTGGATCGGGAATTTCTCCGCCCGCTCGCGTAGCTCGGCCATGTTGCTGAGCTCGACCCTTACGGCGTCCGTCAGCAGGGCCATGAACGCGTCGTCCCGCACGACACTCGCGATAATGCCGGTCACCGTCGATTTCGAGATCCTCGTGAAGAACCCGCTGATGTCCGCGCAGGAGACGTAGGCCGCGCCGTCGCCTATGGCCGACAGCACCGCCCGGATGGCGGCGGGCACGGCCGCGAGATCCTGCCCTTCCGCCTTTCTGATGCCCCCGAAGCTGTTCGGGTTGCGAAAGTAGGGCTTCAGATCCTCGATGTCGGTAAGCACACCGAGGATCGACCTCTGGACGACGCGGGCTTCGACGGTGGCGAGCACGATGGGGCGGAAGCTCGCCCTGTCCTTCTTGTCGCCCTTCGGGATGGGCACCGCCCTGGCTGGCGGAAATCGGAAGGTGTCGCGGCGCAGCCGGTCACACAGGGACCGCAGCTTCGAGGACACGTTCTCGCGGAATGCCTCGATCTCGGAGCGGACGGTCTCGGACTTGGAGAAGCGGCCATTGTCCTCGATTACCCGCCACGCGCGTTCGAGGCTGGCGCCCTTTCGGACCTCCCTGAGGAGCGCAGACCCGGCCATCCACCTAACCTCTAGTCTCAGGGCCCTGTTGTTTCACCCATACCCGTCCGACCAGGCTCTGCCCTCACCGGAGGTACCTTTCGGCCCGATCCGGACGGAGGCGGTTGCGGCTTTCGCCACGACCGTTCCGCCACTCCGCCACTGCGGGCTACCGGGCGAGCCGGCCCCCGTCGCGACCAGAGCGAAAGAGATCCCCGCGAGGAATGCCGTCAGGCCGCCTCGGCGTGACCGCGCCGCCTTTCGGCTGGCACGTTTTTGCTTGTCGCGCTCCGCATCATCTCCGACCTCCCCGCACCGTACCGTTTTTGGCCAGCGCGCAAGGGGCCGATGCCCACGCGACGCCGCCCCGCCCGCGAAATAAATTCGTCCAGCCGCCCAACAGGTCCCTTCCAGAGATAAGGTTGCGGCTGGTCTATGATCGGACGAGACGGGTCTGCCCTCCCCGGAGGTACCTTTCGGCCCGATCCGGACGGACGCGGTTGCGGCTCCCGCCACGACCGTTCCGCCGCTCCGCCACTGCGGGCCACCGGACAAGCCGGCCCCCGTCGCGACGAGACGAAATTGCAGGATTCCTATCAGAGCTTAGCAGCAGGCTGAAGGCAAGGCCTCAACCTCAGATGCCCACAGCTGGCCGCCCCTCTTATTCCCCGAGGGTGGCGGCCCGGTTTCGGTGCTCGTGGCCTACAGGGAGTTCAACGACGCCAATCGCATGAAAACGAAGCCGCTCTAAGACCGCGTCGGGGATATCTGCGAGGAGCAGTTGAAGCTCAATCAGGTATGCCGGATGATAGGTTAGAGGGCAGGGACGACTTGCGAGCTAAGCCTAGCATTAGCCCTCCGCCACCCTAGATTAGCTGATCTCCATAGAGGGAGGACACGCTAAATGGTCCGAGGAAAACCGGTTATTCTGCCCTCCAGAAATTTCGCGAACCAGACACTTGCGGCTCAACACTTCGCGGCAATGCTGAAGCGCTACAAGCCCGGAGACCGGGTGTCTGATGAGGACGCGGTCGATCTGGCCGGTCTCGTTCAAAGGCATCCCGAATTCACTGAGAAAGAAGGCGTCGGCATCGATCACTTCGAAGTGCAGAGCGCCGATT
This sequence comes from Methylobacterium sp. J-070, assembly GCF_022829385.1. Taxonomy (GTDB): domain Bacteria; phylum Pseudomonadota; class Alphaproteobacteria; order Rhizobiales; family Beijerinckiaceae; genus Methylobacterium. The sequence goes on from NZ_JAKSXX010000123.1 coordinate 158,267, forward strand.
ACGGCACTCAGTGCTTCAGGATCGTCCGTAAGGATGGCACCTGGGATCGGTTCTCCTACAAGACCTGTGTCGCGCCCGACCAAGTGCGTGACTGATAGCGTCCCGTCCCGCGGCCATTGTTAGGCTGCCCCGGCGTTCGTTAGCGCCCGGTCCACGTCCGCTCGCATCAGTCCGGAGCCCAAGACCGCGTCTAGGTCCTGGGACTGGAGCCATGCGAGCGCTCGCGCCTCATCCATGTCCTTGTCGGCGGCGCGTTCGGTGAGGACGCGAGCCACGACCCTCGACAACCCCAGACCGACAAAGCTGACCATCGTCGGGTCAGACGCACCGACCTCCAGATAGCTCGGCAGCGCCGGCAGGGTCCGGACGTACTTCTCGTTCCCTGTCGCCGCCAGAACATGGCCGAGGACGGCCAGGTAGCAGATCGCCAGGCGGAAATACCGGAACCTGATATCCTCCTCGATGTCCTTGAGCGTGTTCCGGATGACGCTGGCGATGGGCTGATCGGGGGAGCGTCTGACGTTCTCGTCGATGATGGCCGGCAACGGCTCGCCGCACATCCACTTCACGGCGATGGCCGCCATACGCAGGTGGATGCGCGAGGGCGGCAGCGACATGAGTTGTTCGTGGCAGACCCTGAACACCTCGCACAGGTTCCGGTACGCCAACGGGTCGCGCGGGTGGCGGGGGAGGAGCTCCTCAAGCCTTCTCCGGCCGCCGCCCTTCAACTCCGCCTCCAGATAGTCCGCGAGCCGTTGCTGCCTGACCGGCGAGACCGTCGGCGACTTGCCCAGGACCGCTGCCGGGAGGGCGATCCGGCCCCTGGCCACTTCGAGGGCCGCAAGGATCCGTTCCCGGTCGGACTGGGCGACGCCGCACCGGTCGAGTGTCGTGCCGAGCCGTCCCGAGCCGAGGTCGTTCAGCAGCCGGCTGAGGGCGGCCTCGATGTCGACCGCGGCGTCGGTCTCGCGTTGGGGGTTGGCCTCCAGCGCACAGTCAACGACGGCGGACATGTTGCCCGACAAGGTATTGGCCAGGGCGCTCTGGACGTCGATCTCATTGCCCTGATCGGCGGGGCGGCTGTCCCATTCGTCATAGTCGATCAGGAACACGTTGCCCTGGAATTCGCGCCCGAGCCGGCCGGCCCGACCAGCGAGGTTCCAGAACTCCGAGGGCGCCAACGGTGCGGTTTGCCCTCTTTTGGGATTGCAAACGAAGAGGTTCGCCGCGGGGAAATTCACGCCCTGGATGAGCGTACTTGTGGTCACCAGGAACTTGATGTCGCCGTCAGCGAAGGCGGCCTCAACGCCGCGACGGACCAGGGCAGGTATGCGGCCGTAGTGGAACCCCACCCGTTGCGTCAGGCACTTGGCGAGGTCGTAACGCTCGTGGACCGAGAGCTTGACCAACTCTACCAGCTCCGAGATCCGCGGATCCTCGCTCGCGTCATCCGGCGAGACCTCGGCAAGCCCGAGTGCGACCAGTTCCGCGTCAGAGGGGCGGTTGGCATACACGATCGAGGGTTTGGACCGCCCGAAGCGTTCCGCCACCCGGATCAGGCGCTCCTTAACGCTCGGAAGACTTCGGCCGACCTCGACCTCCCCGAGCGCTTGCCTCCCATCCGGCGCGACGCGCTCCACCACCAGCTTCCTGAGGGGCGAGCGGGTGTTGACCACGATGAGGTTCTGGAGAACGGCGGGCGAGCGGGTCCTGACGTGCCGGAGGTCGTCCAAGCCGAAGACCGTCGCGAACACGCCTGGATCCCTAATGTTCGGGCCGGCGAACACGACCTGCGCCTTGGGGCGCTTGACGATGAGGCGGTCGATCACGTCCTGGAGCAGGACGCCGCGCACTCCGTCCGCGAGACCCTGGGCCTCGTCGGCAATGATGACGTCCGCGGCGAATTCCGGATGGGCTCCCAGCGTCGCCTGCAGGCGTTCCTGGGTCATCACGTAGATGGCCCGCTCGGGCAGCGGCGTCTCTGCCGCGAGTGGGACGTTCACGATCTGGAAGTCGCGCAGGCCGTCGCCGAGGCGCCACTTGGCGATGGCGTCCGTGACCTGGGCGATGAGTGCGCGGCTCGGCACCAGGTAGCAGGCGGCCGAGAGCTTCCCGGTTCGCGCCAAGCCTCGAAGGTAGGCCTGGAGCACGAAGGACTTGCCGGCCGAGGTCGGGGCCGAAATCGACACGTTGGAGCCGGAGGTCAGTTCACGCCAAAGGTCACGCTGGAAGTCCGTGAGCTCGACCTGCACGCCCGCGAGATCGACCCGATTCCCGTCGCGCCGCTCCTCCTCCGCCACGGCGGCCAGGGTAGGCAGGCGCCGGAACGCATCAACGCCGGATGCAGACGCGAGTGCGGGAAAGTTGCCTAGCCGGGTCAGAACCACGCGAAGGACGCCGGCCAAGCCGGGAAGGTCAGTTAGCCCGAGGTCGGCTGCGGAGGCCGCGATGCCGAACGCGGCACCCTGACGTTCGGGGACCTCGCAACAGGCAAGCACCGTGGCCGCCTGTACGCAGCGGACGAGATCGGCCTCGGACACGCTCAGCGTCGCGGGCAGGTTCAGCTCTCGCTGGAGCCAGGCTCCACCGAGGTCAGACCGGCGCGCGTGAAATTCCGGGTGACCCCAGATACGGTCTGCCAGTTCCTCGATCACGCCGCCCAACCGATCCTGTCCTGGAACCGCGTGCGAAGGTCGTCGACCGACGGGACTGGAAGGAAGAAGACGTCGAGGGAATGGCGCTCGATCCCGACCCGCCTCAGGTGCCCGTCGAGCCTGGTGGCGCAGGCTTCGAGCTCGGCGCGCAGGGCCTCCTGGAACGTTGCTTCCACTTCGGCCGCCTTGATCCCCTGCAACGCCGCGAATCGGTTGAAGTCGAACGCGATCAGGATAACCGAGGCGTCGACGCGCCGGTTGTAGTTCTCGTTCCAGGGGTCGAGGAACGACAGCACTGCTTCCCGCGCCGCGTCCGAGAGGACCGACAGGTCGCCGTGCTCCTTCACCAGGAACAGCTCCTGGCCCATCTTGCCGTCCTGCAGGTTCTCCGCCACGGAGCTCACCGCCTCGCCCAGGGCCGCCGAGACGGAACCGTAACATTTGGACTCGCCCCAAAGCAGGGTCAGTCCCCCGGTGGCTGCGTCGTAGCTGAAGTGGATGCCGTCCGAGCCGTGCACGGGCATCTGCGGGCTCGTCTTCAAGCTCATCTTCGAAACCAATTGGGGGGCGTTCAGCACGTGTTCGATCAGAAGGTACGTGATAACTTCGCCAAATTCGCCGTTGCGGCTCGTCTTTCGATGCGCGCGCTTGAAGAGATCGTAGGCTCGGTTCCTGAGTTCGATGGCCCGCTCGATCTGCTTCGGCGGCGGCAGGCCCTGCCAGCTCGCGTACGCGTCGTCGATCTGTCGTCGCGACATGCAGAACGACACAAGCTTCTGCGAGAGAAGATCGACGAACTCGGCCACGGTCGGCAATCCTTCGCGGAATGCGAAGTAATGGCCGTGAAGACGCACCCTATCGTTCTGGCTCTTGACCGCGTGGGTTAACGTTCGCAGGCGCGCGCTGAGTTCGTCATGGCCGCTCGCGAGGGACGCTAGCAGGCTTTGTAGCGCCTCAGGATCGAAAGGCTCCGCGTTCAACCGTTCCGGCCTCCGAAGCTCGCGACCGATGGCACCCCGGGCAGGACATCCTGGGGGCCGGGCGCAGGCTGTCTGCCTTCGGCCGGATCCCGCCTAAACGCCTGGGCTATCGGTCAAGCTTGAATTTATAAGCGGACAAGTACCTTGGGTAGGCTGCCGTTCCAAAGAAGGCACCCCGCCAAGCCTCGGTAATCCCCAAACTTCTGCCTTGGGGCGCTCGTCGGCTTGCCTCGCCGAAAACCTCGCGGAACGGTGCGGACGGGCGCTGCGTCGAACCCGTCCGTGATCCGACGGCCAGCCCTGTGCACGACGGGCCTTTCCGCCTTGCCCGACGAGGGCGCCCAGGCGATCAATGCCTTCTCGCAAGGAGATCCTTCACCATGAAACGCGCGGCCCTGCATCCGTCCGACTGATTCCGGAGTGCCAAGCCGCGTGCCGAGCCTCCGCGCTTGCGTGAGGTTTACATGCCCCGATTTTTCTTCACCGCAGACAGCCACGTTGGCCACGCCAACCTAATTCGAGAAGGGCTGCGTACGCGCCGGCCGTTCTCCTCCTTCGAGGAGCATGACGAGGCCATGATCGCCGCGTGGAACGCCGAGGTGGGTCCCGAGGACACCGTCTGGCATCTCGGCGACTTCGCGTACCGCTGCAGCGAGGCGTATGCCCTGTCGGTGTTCAGGCGCCTTCACGGCCGCCGACGGTACCTCGTGCGCGGCAACCACGACCGCATCTCCGCGCGCCTGCCCTGGGACGGCATCTTCGACATCGCACAGGTATCCGTGCCAGATCCCGATACTGGCGCGCCCGTCGGGCTGTTCCTCTTTCACTATGCCTGCCGGGTATGGCCCCGCATGCACCGCGGTGACATCCATCTCTACGGCCATTCCCACGGCACGCTGCCCGGGACGGCCGCGAGCACCGACGTCGGCGTGGACTGCTTCGACTTCCGGCCCGTGACCCTCGACGAGATCCGGGTGCGCCTCGCCGAGAACGCCCGCCGGGAAGGAGAGGCGCCATGACCGTTTCGGTGCCGATCCGCTACTGGGTCGCGAGCGACCTCCATCAGGAGCACGAGGAGAACCGGTGGGACATTGCCGCCCATGCGCCAGCCGGAGGCTTCGACGTGGCCGTGGTCGCCGGCGACGTGCACATGCCCCTGACCCGGTCCCTGGACTGGCTCGCCGAGCGCCTGCCCGGGGTGCCGGTCGTCTACGTCCCGGGCAACCACGATTTTTGGTGGGACCGCGGCGAGGAGCGCTACACCATTTCCGATCAGCTTGAACGTGGTCGCGACCTGGCGGCCACGCTCGGCATTCACCTGCTGCTCGACGACGTGCTGGTCATCGGGGGAACGCGTTTCCTCGGCGGTACGCTTTGGACGGATTTCCGGTTGGGGAGCTTCGGCCTCACGCACGCCTTCCGGTCGGCCCAGGGCCGCTTCGGCATGGTGGACTACCGGCGCATCAGGACGGGGCCTAGGTCCCGGGACAGGATCGAGCCAGGCGAGGTGCTGGCCATGCACCGGGCGACGCGGGCGTACCTAGAGGCAACCCTGGCCGAGCCTCATAGTGGGCCAACCGTGGTCGTGACCCATCATGCCCCGCATGCGGCCAGCCTACCGAACCAACATGCCGACCTGGCGTGGTGCTACGCCTCGGACCTGTCGGAGCTAATCCTCGACCGGGGACCGGACCTCTGGGTCCACGGGCACGTGCATCGGACCGCCGACTACCGGGTGGGACGCACGAGGGTCATCTGCAACGCCCGAGGTCACGCCGACGAGAGGTCGGGGTTCGTGCCCGACTGCTTGATCCGCGTCTAGCGAGGCGGAGGAGGCGCCCAACCAGTGGGTGCCAACTCACCATACCAAGCGGGATTGGCGGTCACATCAACTGGCGTCGCTACTGCTCGCGTCAGGAAGCCGGCATCCACGGCGGCGATAGCCAGGATGCCAAGGATCGCTCCCACCACCACAACGGTGGTCCACCACTGCGTCCGCCGGTACGCCTCGATGGCCTCATCCAAGGGCTGCTTTGCCAGGGCGTTGTAGTCAACATCGTCGAGGAACGCGTAGAGCTTGGTCCTCCAGGTGTCGCGAGACGCCTCGACGAGTTCGAGGAACTTCCAGTTCGTCCGCACCGTCATGAGGTAGGAGAACCCGAGGTAAGCCGCCACCGCCACGTAGACCAAGGCAAGCTTCGAGCTGTCTATCCCGGTCTTGGTCAAGTCGGTCGTGACGCGAACGGCCTGGAGGCCGATGACGATGGCGACGTCGCGCCAGACCCCAGCGGAGAGGTCACGGGCCTGCTGCATCAGCTTCTGGACCTCGTCCGCCAGGGTCTTCCTGAGGTCGGCCAGAGCCTTCAGGGTGTCCTTGCTGCCGCTGCGCAGGTGCGCCTTGTAGACTAGCGAAGCGGAGTCCAGGGCCGGCCCAAGGCGCTCTTCAAGGCCGTCGCCGAAAGTCCTTTCCGGTTTCCACTCCCGGGCGAGCTCTGCCGTCAGGAAGGTGTGCCGGACCTCGATGTCGGTGCCTTCCAGGTAGATCCAGCGCGCGGCCCTCTGGAGGACGGCAAAGGCCGGGTCCGCGGTCGGGGCATCCCCAAGGTCGATGCGGCGCGGAGGCTGCCCAGCTAGGGCCACGCGGGCTGCGTAACCGTCCCGGTAGAGTTCGGTCGGTAGCGAGCGGACGACCATCGCCGCCGCCACCTCCCGCCAGCACGTGAACGCCGTCGAACCCTCCATACCCTCACCAAGAAGGACCCATGGATGGATCGCGCGCGGCGCCATCAGGTCGGAGGACTGGCAGCGCACCTGGCGCCGAGGTCCAGTGTCTGACCTCTCCGGCGGGCGCTCGCCCGCCTGCGGCTCCTCGATCCACGCTCCGACCCGAAAGGCCTCCGTCGAGAACGCCGCGTCGTCGAACGCGAGCCAGACGACGCTGACCTGGTATGGAGCGACCTTGCCGTGCAGGAAGGTGCGCCACCCCTCGACGGTGAAGACGTAAGCGGCGTGCTCGGGCGGCTCGAACCGGACGGTGATCCGGGCCCGGTCGCCGTCGCCGGCCTCTTTGGGGGCCACCTCGTCATCGGACGCGTCCACGCAGGTCAGGCGCAACCAGCCGCCAGCGTCCCCAACCGCCTGCCAAGCAGCAAGCGCGTCGCGGGTCATGCAGCCGGACACCCGCAGGTGACCCGCGTCCTCGCTGATCGAGCAGTCGGGCGCCGCCCGGCTAAGCTCAACCGCGTCGTGGACCTGTCTCGATATCAGCATCGTCCCTCTTAAGGCCGGCCGTCACGATCACGATCTCCTGCCTGCCGTCGTCGCGCTCGCGGATCGCGGGCCTGTTGTCCTCGTCGTAAGTCACCTGCACGCCCTCGACGGTCTCCATCCGGTGCCGTCGCGGCTTCTGGATCCGCTCGGGGCTGACGTCGAAGGTCTCCTCGGACACCCCACGGTTTCGCAGGTTGCGGTCGAGGTCGCGACGCACCTTCGAGTTCTCGGGCTGGACCCCGAAGCAGGCTGTCACCAGCGGCTCGCAGTCGCCGGGGTCGAACAGCGGTCCCTGGCGGAGCACCTCGTAGATCCGGTTCACGCCGCTCCTCTGGATCTCCTCCGGAAGGCTGTCCCGATTGGCCTTGAGGGTGTCCTTCAGGGCTGCTGCCAGCTTCTCGCTCATGTCGGCCGCATCGTTCACCCGCCTCGCCTGCAGGAAGCCCTCGAAGTAATCCGAGATGTGCGCCGTGTTGCTGCGGTCGCGGACCATGATCCGGCCACCGGCTCCGTCGTCCAGGCGGACCAGCGCGATCTTCTGCATTGCCTCCGGCTTCCTCACGAAAGACTCCTGGAAACGCTCCAGCCTCGGCACGGAGGAGCCGCCTTCCTCCAACACGTATCGGACGACGTCCTCGTTATCGTATTTGATCAGCGCGTAGATCGTGACGCCGTCGCCAGCCGCGAGCTCGAAGATGAAGAACACCCCCACGCTCATCGTCTTCTTGTGACGGGACTGGAAATCCAGGGCCAGAGCCTGGGTGCACTCCGTGAAGTTCCTCTCCCCCGACGCGATCTCGCGAAGGAGCGCCTCGGTCGCGGACCGCTCGCGGAAGGCGAACAGGTTGCCGCGCAAGCTGGACTTCACCCGTTCGAGGAAGAAGTCCTGATGTTGCGGCGGCGAAATCTCGTCCAGCAGGATCGGTTCTTCGAGCGATTTCCCGACCACGTGGAAGATCATGCGTTTGATCGAAAGCGCATCCTTTTCCGCGTCCGTCAAAAAACTCATTGCGTCCTGCCGAACCCGCTGCTGGACTGGGAAAACCGAACCTTGGCTTTATAACACCAGCGAAAGCGTTTCCGATAAGCGCAACCTAGAGCGAACCCACCGAAAATGCCCACCCGCCAATCGCGGACTGCGGAAGGTAGGCCCACCAGCAGCAGTCTAGTCCCCGTGCCAGGTGCGTCAAGAACGAATCATGAACATTCGTGTGTCGTCTCGTCAATTCAGCCTGAGGCCAGGGCAGCCAACCTCGGACGCGTCGGCCTCCAAGTAGGCTCTGATGCGGTCTGCGACGACGGACACAAGGTGGCTTGAGACCACTTCGTCGTCGACGAACACGTAACTGGCGGCGCCCGTCTGCGGCATGGCTCACCGCACGTTGTCGTGCAGGCCGGCTAGGCAGAAGATCGGCAACCCACGAACCTGGCGATCGGGGCGCCCCGATTTCGAAATCGTAACTCGGTTGTCCCGCCGTTACGCCAACGGGGGCCGTATCCTTAAGATCGCTTTCCCGGCACCCAGCAAGCCGAACCGTCCTTCCCCGACCTCAACGAAGTGCTTCCCGGCCTTGATCCGGACCCGCATCTTCTCGGCAAGCTTGCCAGGCCTGATCTCCTCGAACCTCCGGGCCTCGGCGACTGTTTCTGGGGACAGCAGGTCGACGATCCCACGTGCCGTCAGCGGTCCCGTGCGTTCCAGGATCCCGGAGATCTCGATCATCACGCGCCGCCAGAATGCCGTTCCTTCCACGTTGCGACCGGACGACGGCTCAGCTTCCAGGGAACTGGGTTCCTCGGCAACCCAAGCGGTCCCGCCGGCGACTTGCGGGAGGAAGAGGCCTTCCTTGACCGTGCTGCCCATGCCGCCGGTGGCGGGATGGCGGAGACGGTGACTGAGCATCCCTTGTGTGATCGGGGGACCGACGCGGACGGCACTCTTGCGTATGGCCTCCGGCAAGGCGGACAGCAGCGCATCCGCACTCATCGGACCACGCTCGGCGAGGATGGCCTGCACCTCGACGGACACGGATGCCCAAAACGCGTCTGAGGGATCTTCAAGGACGGGTCCGGCCCCTGTTGCGAGAGGGAGCGTGTCCTCCACCTGCCGGTCCGACGGTATGCCCCTGGTCACTTCCTCGGTACCTAGGAGATTTCTCAGGAAGGCGACCTCAGCCTGGAGTTCGGCCACACGGGCTTCCAGCCTGTCCACGGTGGCGGATGCCTCCGCCGCCACCTCGCGGTAGGCACGGCGCTCCGCCTCGATGTTCCCCCGCTCGACGTCGACGGCTGCGGCCTCCTCGGCGCGAACCATCTCCAGCACCGAGGCGCCGAAGTCGATCAGGCGTTTCTGGAGCGTCTCCGGCAGCCCGGACAACTCGACGGTCGGACGGTAATCTTTCTTCGCCTTCCAGGCTGCGACCATCGGTGCGAGGTCCTCGAACGAACCTTTGCTTCCGAGCCCCCGCCAGACCGAACGAACCGTCACGGCGCCCGCCTTCGCCGCCCTTTGTTCATCGGCAATCTCCCAAACCCTTGCTACGTCCACCATCGATGCCCCCGTGCGCTTCGACGGCATGATGCTGTCCAGGGAATGAAGAAGGTCTCACTTCGTGCGCCCATTCCCGCCGGAAAGAGCGTCGCTGCCGCGTTGTCCCCCCAAGGCATCGACGAGCCGGCCCGTCGTTAACCGTCGCCGCCATTATCCACCGCTTCCGATCCGGCACTACTTGCGAAATCCTGCTTTCACCTTCAGTTAGACTTCCATGTTCGCCTCCTGGAAATATCCCGTGAGCCGGACGGGCGACGCCCGTTCGGTCTGCACTGATTCCTCCCACGGGTAGCCGACGCGTACCAACGCGCGACGCCGGGAGGACCCTTTTGATGGAACCCTCCCAATGACCGAACCGCATCGAGCTCTTCGAAAATCGACTGTCGTCAGCGCGGCGGGCCTTGCCTTGGCCGCGAGAAGTCACCGGCGCGCACAGCGCCGTCCCGACACCCGCGAGGGCTGACCCGGCGCCACGGAGCGCGCCCGGCTGCCTCGTGAGGAGGCAGTCATGATCAAGAACTTGAGGAAGACGACCGCGGCCGAGGCCTATCTCGCCGGTGACGACGGCAACGAGGAGGCGCACGCCTCCGGCGGAAGCCGGCAATCCCCGGCACAGGCCCTCGGCCGGCTCCTGCTGGAAGGGGCGCTGACGAACGCGACGCGGCGTCGCCTCGCAGGCAGGAACGGCCTGGCAATGCTGCTAGAAGCGCCCACCCCGGCCTGGGTCGCCCCGCTCAGGCATGCCCTGAATTCCTTGGGCTCCTGGTATCACCTGGAGAGCCGGGACGGGACGACGCGGCACAAGCGCAAGCCGGACGACGGAGGCGACGAACTCACGGCGATGCTGGCCGCGGGCAAGCGGGTCGCCGTGATCTGCCACGCGCCGGACCAGCACGTGCCGCCAGCGTTCATCGCCGCGGCGGAAATGCGGCTTCGGCCAGGCTCGCCGACGGACGAGATCGTCCGCGACGCCATCGAGGCGGTCACGGGCAAGGCGCCTCGAAAGCTGCCGGACGGTGTGGCACGCCTTGACCTGGGAGACCTGCAGGCGGCAATCCGCCAGGGCAGCACGGCCGCCCAATGCGTCCGGAGGCTCGCGTCCGCCTGCGCGTACAGGTTCGGCGCGCAGGCGGACGTCGGCAACGTGCCGGACGTTCGTGACCTCCATGGCTACGGCGCCGCAGGCGAGTGGGCCGGGCGCCTCGTGGATGACGTGAATGCCTGGCGCGCGGATCCCTTGACGACACCCTGGGCGGATATCGACGCCGCTGTTGTGTGGAGCGGACCACCCGGTGTAGGCAAGACCTCCCTTGCCGCAAGCGTGGCAAAGTCCTGTCAATTAAAGCTGATTTCGACATCCGTCACGGATTGGTTCTCCGGTACAGGCTATCTCGATAGCGTTATCAAGAATATGCATGCGGCTTTTGACGAAGCAAAGGCATTTGCACCGTGTGTTCTATTTTTTTAACGAAGCGGATGCCATTCCTAATCGTGCGAATATGGACGCACGGCACGTTGATTACTGGAGCCCTTTGATGGGCGCCCTGTTGGAACGTCTTTCGGATGCAGCTTCCGGCAACTCTCGTCTCGTCTTGATCGCCGCGACCAACCATCCCAGGCGGCTCGACCGCGCGCTCGTCCGTCCGGGGCGCTTCGGTCGGATCATCGAGATCGAGCCCCCGGATGCCGCCGGCCTGGAAGGCATCCTCAGGCAACACCTCGACGGCGACCTCGTCGATGCCGACCTTGGCGGCGTCGCCGCCGCGGGTGTCGGCGCGACCGGGGCGGTGGCCACGGTATGGGTCAAGGCGGCGCGGCGGACGGCACGGATGGCCGCGCGGCCCATGGAGCTCTCCGACCTCCTGGATCAGGTGCTGCCGCGTGACGACCGCTCTGAGGAGGCCCGATGGCGATGCGCGGTTCATGAGGCTGGGCACGCAGCGATCAGCCACGTCCTCGACGCGGGCGCCGTCCGCCGCGTCAGCATCGTGAGCGCGGGCCGGACAGGTGGGTACACCGTGACCGCGCCCCCCGCCGATGCGGTCATGTCGAAGGCGGACATGCAGGGCCTCGTCATGGTGGCCCTGGGGGGTCGCGCCGCCGAGGAGGTTCTCGGACTGGGGCACTCCACCGGCGCCCACCACGACCTGTCGCAGGCGACGGCAATCGCGGCGGCGATCCGGGCAAGCTTCGGGCTTTCGGGCTCCCTCCTGCATCGTGCGCCGATGGATAGGGCGGCGGAACTGCTTTCGGGAGACGAGGAACTGCGCAAGTCGGTCGAGCGGGACCTCGCTCGCCTTTACGAACGAACGCTCACGCTGGCACGTCGCCACGTGTCGCTGATCGAGGCCCTGGCCCGCCTTCTCGTCGAGGTGCGCGTCGTCGATGGCCCGGACTTCCTGCTCCTCGCCCAGGCCCACGAGCGGGCGGCCGTCGAGGCCGCCGCCAGGGATGCGGGAGGGCTCCATCATGGATGAGCGCATCCTCGCCCTTCTGGGGTCGTTTGCCGAGATCGAACGAGAGCTCGGCGCCGATGTCCTCGACAGCGCAATCGAGCGCGCCCGTTTGGCGGTGGCCGCCGAAGTCATGGTGAAGGCCGAGAGGCGCGCCCTGAAGACGCGTAGGGAGTTTGCTCGGACGGCACATAGCGACGGAAATGTCGTCCAGTTTCCAACCGTCCTTCGGAACTACCCGGATGGCGGATGCGCCTAGGCCCATGCCGCCATATGGCTTTATCGCACAAACGAAAGAAGTTATTTCTGATGCACTAATTTTTTGCAGGCAAATTTAGCAACACTACTCAAGTAAATGCGACTCTGAATCGACCGAGTTCGAAGAAACGAATCTTCGTCCTGGACGGCGAACAAAAACTGGGAGAAGCTGCACCTCATGAGCAACGTCATGCAACATCAGGCCGCCGCGGAGCGGGCCGAACGTCTGGCTGGATCCAAAGCCTGAGGTCGTTGCAGACCTTCGGCCAGGATCACTGGCCGACTTACGTCCCCCACGTCGGCCAACTTGGCCAAGTACCCCGCGGACTGGCGGGTCGGGAGGCGCACATGCTCTTAAATGCCCAAATAGAGTGATCAAAACGGTCACGCATTCCGTTGCGACGAGATGCGGACCCTAATCTTTCGATTTCCCACACAGCTCTGCGGGGCTGCATCTTTATGCCCACTCTGCACGCCTGGAGATATCCATGCCCGCTTCGCTGAACATGCATCTCACGAAAGGCCGCCGCACTTTCGCATCCGCTCGACCTTGCCCGTCGCCCCCTCGCGCGACAGGGCCGCCGAACCTGGGAGGCCGCTCCAATGGATACATTTCTTCCAAAGCGCCGAAAGTCGACTCTCGTTCAAGAGGTCGCCACGGCCAGATCAGTTCACTACACTTCCGTCGATCCTATTCCCTGCGACGCTACGTTCAACGTTGTGCGCTCCGCCCGCTCGTATTTGGTGAGCAGCAGGCACTTTCTGTCGAGTTGCGACGAGCATGGACGTTTCGGTTCAGCGGCAGTCGCGCTTCTTTGTTCGCTCGCCTTCAGCCCTCACGCTGAGGTCGCAAGCGGGACACAATATTCTGACCTGAGCCACCCTGAGCCAGGCCAGGCGCCCGTCACGGCACCTGACAGCGTCCGAGATTTCATTACGCGTCCGCTTCTCTCTGCGACGGTTCGTTCTCGTCCCGTTTGGAGCGGACGAATCAGGGAATTTTCAGCCTCGTTTGGGGGATTTTAGGCACCATTATGCGACCGCCATCAACGCACCCAGACCGTTCGCCGAACCTTGGCGTCTTCGACGACATTGGCTGCATTGACCGCGGGTAAGTGGACACGGTGCGCTGGTTCAGCGCGCCGAAATTGGTTAGCGGCGGCGTCAGCGTGAGAACCGAAACCACCCGGTCCGGCTCGTCTAGCAACACGTCGGTAGGTACGATGATGTCGAGATCAAGAGCTCGGCATGTCCAGCGAGACAACTATCTCGATAGTCGGATCGTGACGCGCCACCGACCAAGCCAGGGCAGCCGCGACAATGTCCAGGCCTTCCTTAAGGCCCTGGAAAACGACCTACGCCGGTTAACTCGACCAATGTAACGGGATACCAATTGCGTTACGACCAGTTAAACCTCGGACTGCTTAGCCAGGAGTTGCAGGGGTTGCTCTCCTCGTAGTGTGAGCGCCTGAGACTTTCGAACTCGGCTGACGTTGCGCGGTGACAGCCTATGCTGAGGATTGAACACCGGATGCAATTGGCATATGGCGCGAAGCTATGCCGATGGGAGGCTCTCAGTCTCCCCAACCTTTGGCGCAGGGAGATCCAGCAGCCTCGCGATCTCGACGCCTTCACGGCCAGCGATGAGATCCGCCAACGTGTAGCGGTCGAGCACAGCGAGGAATGCTCCTAACGCTTCTGACAGCGCGCGGCGCAGCTGACACGGCGCGGTGATCGCGCACGCATTACCAGCGAAGCACTCGACGAGCGCCAAGTCGTCCTCGGTCTGGCGCACCACTGCGCCCACGACGATGTCCGCGGGCGGCTTGGCCAGGCGTAGCCCACCCCCGCGACCGCGGATCGTCCGGATCAGCCCAAGGCGCCCCAGCTGATGCACGACCTTAGTCAGGTGGCTCTCCGAGATGCCGTAGGCGCGCGCTATCTCGGCGATGGAGCTCTGCCGAGGCTCGTGCAGCCCCACGTAAATCAGCACGCGTAGGGTGTAGTCGGTGTAGCGGGTCAGACGCATGAGGGCTCCACTCAGACAGAAGGTATATCAGGCTTGCATCTTTATGTCCTCCGGTTCATAAGATGCATTCTCGATGAACCTTTAAGGGTGCGCCATGCCAACCTCCCTCTCTCCGGCAACCATCGCTTTAGTGAAAGCCACAGCGCCGGCTCTCGTCGAACACGGGAAGGCGATCACTCTGGCCATGTATGCCCGGCTGTTCGAAGACGATGAAGTTGCAGCTCTATTTAATCATTCCAACCAAGGAGAGCATGGCGCCCAGGTCAACGCCCTTTCAGCTGCGATCCTCAGCTATGCGCAGAACATCGACAACTTAGGTGCTTTAACATCGGTCGTCGAACGCATCGCACAGAAGCATATCGGCTACCACATTCTGCCCGAGCACTACCCGCACGTGGCCGCAGCGCTCCTCGGCGCCATAAAAGATGTCCTCGCCGACGTGGCCACAGACGAGATCCTCGTCGCATGGGGCGAAGCCTACTGGTTCCTGGCTGGTATTATGACGGCCCGTGAGACCGCGATCAGGGGAGAGATCGAGAATGATCCAGGTGGCTGGCGCGGCTGGCGTCCGTTCGTTGTTGCAAAAAAAGTTCGAGAAAGTGCAATTATCACCTCGTTCCTCCTCCGCCCGCAGAATGGGGGCACAGTAGCGCCTCACAAAGCTGGCCAGTACCTGACTTTCCGCTTTGACGTGCCTGGTCAGGGGCCACTCAAACGCACATACAGCATATCCTCGGCTGCGAACGGTCGGACATACCGTATATCAGTGAAGCGAGAGACGTATGGGTTAGGCTCCGGCTGGCTACATGACAATATTACCGAGGGAGATGTCGTTCTAGCTACACCGCCGGCTGGCGACTTCTTCCTGCCCAAAAGCCCGGCGCGTCCAATAATACTCCTTAGCGGCGGAGTCGGATTGACCCCAATGGTGAGCATGTTGGAAACGATTGCGGAACTTCATCCTGGATTAGAAACACATTACGTACACGGCACGCTAAACAGCACCACTCACGCGATGAGCGCACACGTTCGTGAAGTGGCTGCACGTCATGGCACAGCGCGAGTCTCAACGTTTTATGAGGATCCCTGTGAAGCTGATGAGGAGGGACACACCCACGACGTGACTGGTCGGATCAGCCTCGAATGGCTCCGCAGACACACGTCGCTCGATGCGGCTGACGTTTACCTCTGCGGCCCAACGCCCTTTCTGCGCTTCTTCGTGAATGAACTCATAAAGGCGGGCGTCCCACAAGCACGGATCCACTACGAGTTCTTCGGACCGGCCGACTCGCTTCTCGCCGCATGATTGAGGGGAGGATATCATGAGCTTGAACGATCAGATTCGCCTCGCTCGCGCCAGTCCCGGCGAACTGGTCGGTGTCGATGAGGCGATGATACATGATGTCGTACACGCCTTCTACATACGCATCCGAGATGATCCATTATTAGCACCAGTATTCAAGCAAGTGATCGTCGCAGGCTGGAACCCACATCTCGCTCGCATGTGCGATTTCTGGTCTGCAGTTACATTGACGACTGGACGCTTCAAGGGATCACCGATTGAAGCGCACGCACGCATTTCTGAGATCAGCAGCGAACACTTCCGCCGTTGGCTATTACTCTTCAGTGAGACTGTGACCGAGATATGTCCTCCGGCAGCTGCCAGCCTCTTCGTCGCCAAATCCCAGGTCATAGCGCGCAGCCTTATGCTCGGTATAAAACTTGAGACTGACACAAACTGAGGGCTGCACCCGGAGTTGTTCGTTCCGAGAACGGCAACCGGTTAACTAGATAACACAGGAGAATCTCCGATGTTGAAAGTTTTGCCTGAGGGATTACAGTCGTACTTCAAATCCCCTGTCTTTACGGAAAGATCAATCCCGCCCGGGCTGTGCCGTGCTCATAAGACAAAGCCGTATGTTTGGGCTCTAATTCACGTTATAGAGGGGGAGTTAATATATCGAATTACAGATAAAAGTCAGGAAAAATCAGAGATCAGGTTGTTACCTGATCGGCCGCCAGGCCTCGTTGAGCCAACAATCCTGCACGAGGTCGAAGCTCGACAAGCAGTCAAATTCTATGTTGAGTTCTTTCGTTCGCACACATTGGAAAACGTCTAGGAGACCGAGTGATAATATTTCTGTCAGCGAGCAGGTCATTTTGTGAGTTTCAGAATTGATGGCGAGACTATATTTTCGCTATACCATTGCTTCCCGACACGACGACGTTAAATCATCTGCAGCGTTCATGGTAGCAATTGATGCCATGGCCGATCCGGCGCAGGCGAGGGTCAAATGGGTTGCCTATTAAATAGCTGGTCCCTCTTTGAAAGCGTATCAGCTACGAAGGGTAACTATTAAGGAGCCGAGTCAATGCGAGATAAATCTAGCGACTTGATCGGAGATGGACGGTGGAAGCTTCCGCAGGGCAATCTCCTGGTCTCATCGAACGGCAGGCGGTGGTCCGGAATAGCTGCGGAAAAACGTCGACATTCTGCCGGGGAGGTCCCGGAGATGATTTCGGACCGGACAGTAATCGCCCTTACCCTGCGTGGGACCTCCGAAGCGGTTATCCATCGCCGCGGAAACGGAGAGCGGCAGTCAGCCACGGCCGTCACGGGAACCTTCTGGCTTTGTCCTGAGGGTGTCGCAGAGGACTCGATCCGGATCACGGCCGACATCCCTGAAATGCTACACATTTACCTGCCGCGAAATCCATTCACTCAACTATCGCAGGAAGACAGCTACCCTGATCTCGACGCAACAACCATCTCGTATCACGCTGGTGCGTATGACACCTTGATTGCTGAAATCGGGCACATCATCGCCTCGGAGTTAACGCGGGAAACGTCATCGGGCAAGCTCTTAGTCGAGGCCGCGGGTGTAACCTTGGCGGCATTTCTTGCTCATGCATATTCGTGTATCGATTTACCTTACGGATGCCATGCGCAAGCCATTCATGCGCTCGACAAAAAGCGGCTGGATCGCGTCCGGGAATTTATAGACGCCAACTTAGACAACGACATCAGCGTCGACGAACTGGCTGGGGCCGCCTGCTTGAGCAAGTTTCATTTTATCAGGGCCTTCAAGGCAGCAACCGGGATATCGCCTCATAGTTACGTGAGTCATCTTCGTCTTGAGAGAGCCAAAATTCTCTTGAGGCTTGGGCAAATGTCGCTGCAAGATATAGCTGTAACGTGCAGATTTTCTTCACAGTCCAATTTTACGAAAGCGTTTAGGCGCGTGGTCGGGGTATCGCCCGGTCAATACCGTCAAAGGCGAGATAATCATTAACTAGCCCCGATAAGGAGGCCAGCAATTTTGGAGCTTAAAACCGCAATTTTGGAAAATACACAGCGTCCTCAATCGATCAAAGTTTTTACTGAGATGGACGCATCTGACCACGGCTTAAAATATATAATTGTAGGTAGCAAAATTGGTCGCTGTATTCCATTCTACTCAGGTTACGCATTTTATCTCCCAGGCAGACATTGAACAGTGCCGAAATCTCAAGCAGGTGAGTCGTGCTAGTTTACGCGAGAATTCTAAGGCGGGAATGAAGATGTCTTCTAGCCTGATTTCTCTCCCTGCATTCATGCTGGTTTTGTTCGGGTCAATAAGGCCCGCCACCGCTCACGTTAAATGGTTTGCTCCATACATCGTAGGCGCGCCTCCGAAGCCTATTAGCTATACGATAGCTGACGCTTGGTTCTGGTTCGGCATTTGTCTGGTCAGTGCTTTTTTTGCTGCGGCGAGAGCTCTTGAGGCAAGTGCCTATGGCCCGGTGGCGCTCGACAACCTTGATCGCTTGACACGACCACTTTGGGACCGCCTCGATGATTATATCAGGGCAATCGTCGCAGCTTTCTTCGTTGCGATATTTTCAGTTGGCGGCATTTATTTGACGCCTGACTTGAAAACGCCCGCAGAATGGGTTTCCTGGATGCAACTGGTTATCGCGGGCGCGATATTCTGGAAGCGTACGATGCCAATCGCTGCCGTCGGTATCGTGGCTCTCTGGCTATTGGCCCTGCGCGATTACGACCTTTTCCATCTTTTTGATTACCTCGCCTTAGGACTGGGCGTGGCTCTTTATCTCCTGCTTGCCTCTTCGGAACGCGAAAGTTGGCGAGTCCATCGCTTCGAGGCGCTGCGTTGGGGGCTTGCAATAGCCCTGATGTGGTCGAGCCTTGAAAAATTTGCCTACCCAGAGTGGTTCTATCCCCTTGTCGAGGAGAAGCCCTTCCTCACCTTCGGTCTGCCGCGCGATGGGTTCATACCGATGGCCGGCGTTGCCGAATTCACCATGGGGTTTGGCCTGATTTGGACGCCGCTCATCAGACGGCTCTCCGCACTTGCCCTGTTGGTGATCTTTACGTCCGCAGTCTGGCCGTTTGGTCGCATTGAGATCATTGGTCATGGGCTGATTATGGCCATCGTTTTAGCAGTGGCCGCAGATCACAGTCGTTCCTCGCATCTGTTTGCAAATTTCAAGGCGCGCTTATCAAATATTCCGATTGGATTGGGCGCGGCATTGACACTATTCGTAACAGGATACTGGAGTTTACATCTCGCGTTCTACGGCTTCGAGGGTTACGTCGGTCCGGCAACACAGGAGCGGGCGACGCACTCGCACAATCCTGATCAGCCGCATGGCCCGCAGGCGCCTGGCGGGATAGGTGCACCGCCGACACGCGGCCAAGAGGTAATTCAGTAGAATTCCGGACATCATCACGAAGAGTATTTCTATTTTGATGGAGGTTGGTTTCTATTCCAGGCCTATCGGCGCGATGCACTATGAACAGTAGTCGACTTCTAACATTCGAGGAGCATTTCAATGAGTGAACTTTGGCTGTCAACTTTGATCACCGCCACTCCTCAAGCGGGGTTCGATCTAGCCGTCAAACTTTCCCGGGTCGGCGTAAAAGTCACGCAGCCATCCGACGAAATTCGAACGCATCTACGCACGGTCTATGAGCGGGACAGCGAGCAACTCATCGCCACTTCTCAGGTCATCGCCCTTAACTTCCAGACGGTCGCAGCAGCCAACAATTGGTGGCGCTGACAGCTTCCGTTTTCATGTTGCTTCATTGCTTCAGTCAGGTCAAGGCTACTTAGATGCGCATGCGAACGGCTCTAACGTATCTACCGCGGACCGTAAGGATTATGCTCGCTGTCGGTTCGCTGGTCGTCGAATCGTTCCCGTTACAAATAGGCACGAAAGCTCTGGCGGCCGAACAATCCATCACCCTGAGCGATGGCGACACCTTGAATCTGTTTAACGCGGCCAACGAGACGTTCAAACCCATTCCATCCATCGTGCCTTCCGTAAAAGGTAATCCGATTACGCGGGAGAAAGTAGATCTCGGGCGGATGCTGTGGTTCGACTGGCGCCTCTCAGCCAGCGGGGTCATCAGTTGCAATTCCTGCCACAGCCTCGCGGCCGGTGGCAGCGACAACGTCGAGACCTCCATAGGACATGGCTGGCAAAAAGGTCCTCGAAACTCGCCTACAGTGCTCAACGCGATCTTCAATGCGGCGCAATTTTGGGATGGACGAGCCGATGATCTGCGTTCCCAGGCCCGTGGTCCGATTCAGGCCGCTGTGGAAATGGCTTCTACCCCGGACCACGTCATCGATGTACTAAAGAGCATCCCAGAGTACAGGGATAAGTTTGCGACCGCGTTCCCTGGAGAGCCGGACGCCGTCACGTTCGACAATGTCACCCGAGCCCTTGAAGATTTTGAGGCGACGCTGATCACGCCGGCTTCTCGCTTTGACCAATTCCTGGAGGGAAATCTCAATATCCTCACAGCGCAAGAAAAACGAGGCCTGAGGCTGTTCATGGATACCGGATGCTCAGGCTGCCACAACGGTGTCAATGTCGGCGGTCAGGATTATTTCCCGTTCGGAGTTGTAGAAAGACCGGGCAGTGATGTCCTCCCGCCGGAAGACAAGGGCCGTTTCGCGGTGACCAAGACTGCCACCGACGAGTATGTTTTCCGAGCTGTCCCCCTTCGCAACGTCGCGCTGACTGCCCCGTATTTCCATTCCGGCAAAGTTTGGAGCCTAGAACAGGCTGTTGCCATAATGGGTACGGCACAGCTCGGGAAGGAACTGACCGCTGTGGAGACGAGCGCCATCGCCGCATTTCTGAGGACACTTACCGGCCAGGCGCCTCGGATCGAGTTGCCGATCCTGCCGCCAAGTACAGCGCAAACCCCGCGACCGGAAACATTTTCCAGAAACGCCTTAAGAGCAGGCGACGCGTCTGAAAAAATCGAAATGAACAGATGAATCAGCAGGCCATTCGCGGCTCGGTTTAATTAACATCCGTGAGTTTTAGTCCCATGCGCGTCGTCGTTGATCTCAACCGTTGCCAAGGTTACGCGCAGTGCTGTTACGCGTCGCCCGAACATTTTGTTCTGCGCGGGCATGAGGTCCTTTTTTACGATCCGGAGCCGCCCCTGGAGAAAGCCGGAGAGATTGAGCGTGCCCTGCAAGCCTGTCCGGTCCGGGCAATCAGCGCTGAGTTCTCGGACACGACGGATGGAAGGGTGCCGTGAACGCCGCGGACGCGCCGAGGAGAATCGTCATTGTCGGCGCCTCGCTGGCAGGTTTGAGGGGCGCCGAGGCCTTGAGGCGCGAAGGCTTTATGGGTTCGCTCACCATCGTTGGAGACGAGCCGCACAGACCCTACGACCGGCCACCGCTGTCGAAGCATGTCCTGACCGGTGAATTGCGTGCAGGGGCCACTGGGCTGCCGAACCTCGTCCCGCTTCGGGCAGAATGGCGCCTGGGCCACGCTGCCGTCGCCCTCGACCGCGCTAGTCGGACCCTCCGGCTCGCCGATGGTGCTATCATACCATACGACCGCCTGCTGATTGCCACCGGTGCTCAGGCGCGCCCATGGCTGGATGGCGAGAGTTCCGGACCGTCCGGCGTGTTCACGTTGCGCGGTCGCGAAGACGCCGCAGCGCTGCGGGCGGCTCTGGCCGATGGCTTGCCCCGAGTGCTGATCGTCGGCGCTGGCCTCATCGGCTGCGAGGCGGCCTCGTGCTGCCGCGACATCGGCCTACCCGTTACGCTGGTCGATCCGAACCCGACCCCGCTCGCCCGAATCTTCGGCACTTTGGTCGGTGGCGCCATCACCGAGCGGCTCGGGCGCGCCGGAGTTGATTTCCGGCCGAGCGCGCAAGTCTCCGCCCTTGAAGGTGACAAGCGTGGGCGAGTACGGCGTGCCATCTTAGCGGACGGCAGCATGATCGATGCCGACGTCGTGATTGCTGCGCTCGGAGCCGTGCGCAACACAAGCTGGTTGAAGGGAGGCGGCCTTATGGCCGACGCCGGCGGCGTGACCTGCGACAGCGCCTGCCGGGCGCTCAGTACCGACGGGGTGCCAGCCTCCGGGATCTACGCCGCGGGCGATGTCGCGCGCTGGCCGAACCTGATCTTCGACGGACGCCTGATGTCCGTCGAGCACTGGGGCAACGCCGTTCAGCAGGCGGCGCATGCAGCACGCAACATGCTCGCCGGCCTTGGTGACCAGAGGTCCTACACCCATCTGCCGGCCTTTTGGTCGAGCCAGTTCGGCGTCAACATCAAGGCAGTCGGGCTGACCGAGGGGGCAGATGCGGTGGCGGTCGTGCAAGGCGCGCGCGCCTCGCACCGCTTCCTGGCGGTCTATGGCCTGGCCGGGCGCACGGTAGCGGCGGTCTCTTTCGACCAGGCACGCTGGTTGCCCGCATATGCGGACCGCATCCGTGCGCATGCGCCTTTTCCACCGATTCACGATGGCAGCGACCAAGGCAGGATCGAGTTGGCCCGGCCCGGCTTCCCGGAGCGACGCGGTGCGAGTGTACGACCGGAGCGTATGCACTCGAAAGGTGCGGGAGGCGTCTATGCTTGACCAGGTTTCCCGCGGCGTCCCGAGGCCGGACGACACCCTGTTCTCGCAGGTTATGGAGCCGGCCAACCGGGCCAACCCATACCCACTCTACGCGCGGCTTCGCGAGACGCCGATAGCCCGTCAACACGATGACGTTTACGTGGTGAGCAGTCACGCGGCGATCCGTAGCTTGATCTTCGATCCGCGCCTGAGTTCCGAGGACCTTCCGGCATCGCATCGCCCACGAACTGGCAACCCCCTCAAGGACTGGATCCTGAACCCGATCAAGGATCGGGTCGCCACTGCGCACCGTCCCTTCATCTTCCGCGATCCGCCCGATCACGACACCCTGCGGCGCTTCGTGATGGAGCAGTTCACGATAGCTAGGGTGCGTGGGGTACATGGGCGCATCAGCAGCATCGTGGATACCCTGATCGAGGCTTGCCGCGGCCGGGACACGGTCTGCCTCGTTGGTGATCTCTCCTATCCGCTTCCAGTCACCGTGATCTGCGATCTCCTCGGCGTACCGGAGGCTGACGAGCCACGCTTTCGTCATTGGTCGACGCAACTTGCCACCGCACTCGAACCGGACGCGCGACGAGACCAGCGTACCCGCCGTGCAAACGCTGCGAACTTCGATGCCATATCGAAGTACATGCGAGCCCTCATCAAGGAAAAGAAGCGTCATCCGGCCGACGACATGCTGAGTGGGCTCGCCAACCATGCCGACCCGACCACGCCGAAGATGGGCAATTACGACCTGATCTCGACGGCGATACTGCTCCTCGTCGCCGGCCACGAGACCACCGTGAACCTTATCACGAACGGTATGCTGACGCTGCTGCGTCACCCCGACGAGCTGGAGCGACTGCGCGAAGACCCAGAGCGAGCCCCGAGGGTGGTCGAGGAGGTTCTCCGCTATGAGCCGCCGGTACATTTCCGAAGCCGCAAGGCGCTCGGGGACATCTCGATTGGGGACGTGACAATCCCCAAGGGAAGTGCCGTAGTCTTACTTCTAGCTGCAGGCAGCCGCGATCCGGAACGCTTCACTGATCCTGAGCGGTTCGATCCTGACCGTGAGGATAACGAACACTTCGGTTTCGGCGGCGGTCTACACTATTGCGTCGGAGCTCCTCTAGCGCGCATCGAGGCGGAGGTTGCACTCGTTGCCCTATGCCAACGCCTCGTGGCGCCTCGGCTGATCGTCGATCCGCCCCCGTACAGGCATGGTGCCGCCTTGCGGGGTCCGGACAAACTTGAGATCGCCATCGCAGGGATAGAGTGACGGCGTACATTGTCAGATCTGATGCACCGCCGAGGTGCCCTGGCATATCTGCGGCCATCAGGCAGAACTTCAGTTCATCCTGGTGAATTTCGAAGGATCGATGATGAGGAACCAACGAGCGGTGTACTGGATCAAAGCCATGATAATAGCCGCACTTTTTCATGGTGCGCCGCTTCACGCGGAAACCTCGCAACACGAAACGGTGGCTCCCGCCTTCCAGAGCGCGATTCCGAATATCCCAGGCAAAAGCCTCGTCAGCGCCGTAGTCGAGTACCCACCGGGAGCCAAGTCGCCGAGCCACCATCACGCCTCGTCAGCCTTCGTATACGCCTACGTGCTCTCGGGTGCGGTTCGCAGTCAGGTCAACGAGGAGCCGGCGCGGGTTTATCGAGCCGGCGAGAGCTTCTCTGAGGCTCCCGGCGCTCATCACGTTATCAGTGAAAATGCGAGCGACACGGAGCCGGCGCGACTGTTGGCAGTGTTCATTCTCGACACCGGGGACCACCCCCTGACCACGCCCGACCGATAGCCTCGCATCTTGATCGTGTCGGATCAGCTCGGTTTAGGCCTACGTTGCAGCCGCATCGATCCAGCGGCGGTGTTCGGCGAAGCACTCCGCCAACAGGTCGAGAAAGCTTCGCACCTTCGTCGAGAGATGGCGCCGGTGCGGGTAGATTGCGTTGATGGCGAACTCGACCGGCCGGTGCTCCGGTAAGAGCCGCACCAAGCTCCCGGTCTCCAAATCCTGGCCAACCAGGAACATCGGGGCCAGGAAGACGCCGCCACCATCGAGCGTGAGCGCACGAAGGAGCGCGGCGCTGTTGCTGACCATGTTGCCGGCAACCTTGACCGACGCGGCCTTACCTTCCGGCGTCTCGAACCGCCACTCGTCGCCATAGGGGTAGAAGGCGTAACGGAGGCAATTGTGGTGCGCCAAGTCGCTGAGTTGCACCGGAGCTGGATGGGTATCGAGATAGGCTGGGGCACAGGTCAAGACGTGACGCCACGGTGTCAGCCGTCTCACGATCAGACCGGAGTCCGGCGGCGGCGTTGCTCGGATCGCGAGATCGTACCCATCCTCGATAAGGTCGACCATTCTGTCCCCGACGGTCAGATCGACCGTCACCGCCGGGTACAGCGTGAGGTACTCCCGCAGGACCGGCGCCATGAACGTCGAGATGTGGCCGGCTATGTGAAGCCTCAGCTGCCCACGCGGCGTTGCATGCAAGGCGCTCGCTACGCGATCCGCCTCGTCGAGCTCAGCCAGGATCTGGCTGGACCGCTCGTAGTAAGCGTGTCCGATTTCCGTAACACTGACCTTGCGGGTGGTGCGGTTCAGGAGCCGCGCGCCAAGACGGTCCTCCAGGGCCTGTACATGCTTGCTGACCATCGTGACGGACATGTTCAGGCGCCGTGCGGCCGCGGAGAAACCGCCGCCTTCGACGACCCGTCCGAAGACGATGAGGCTCGTCAGCCGATCCATTGGCGGTCGGACATTATCCGCTCCCGGTTTACAGTCCTTCCCATAGTCACAGGATTATCACTTCGGCATCGAAGTCGCACTCTCACGTCATGCAGAGAAGCCGTTCCTCAACAGGGAAGGGGCTTCGCAAGACAGGAGGATGTCATGTCCGAGATGCCCCGCTCCGAGACCTTTCAAAAGGCAGTCGACGCGGCCGAACGGACGCAGCCGGAAGGCGATACGTTAAGCCGAGTTCCGTCCCTGCGACGCGCGTTCAAGCGCATTGCACTCGTTCTCGCGTTGCTCGCGGGCACGGGCGCCGGAACGCTCTACGGCTACGATTATTGGACGACAGGGCAGTATCTCGTCTCAACCGACGACGCCTACGTGAAGGCGGATTACACGACGATTGCCCCGAAGGTGTCCGGCTACATCGCCGATGTGCTGGTCGTCGATAACCAGCCCGTCAGGATCGGGCAGGTCCTCGCCCGCATCGACGACCGCGACTTACGTACGTCGCTTGCGCAAGCGCAGGCCGATGTCACTGCAGCCGAGGCCACGGTCCGCAACCTCGGAGCCCAGATTGTCCTTCAGCGCGCGTTCGTTGACCAACAGGATGCGCAGATCGCCCTGACGCAGGCCTCGCTCAAGTTCGCTAACGAAGAGGCCGAGCGCTATCAAACGCTCGTCAAAACCGGATCCGGTACGCTCCAGCGGGCACAGGCGACCGAGGCCGGCCTGAGCGAGAAGACCGCACAGCTACGCCGCGACCGCGCTGCCAAGCTCGCCGCGGAACAGCAGGTCGAGGTTTTGACCACCGAGGTCGGTCGGGCTGAGGCCCAGCGTGACCACGCCCGTGCGCTGGCCCGGCAGGCTGAGCTCAACCTGTCTTACACGGTCGTCACCGCGCCTGTGGACGGGACGGTAGGCTCACGCACCCTCCGCGTCGGGCAATATGTGCAAGCCGGCACCCAGCTCATGGCGGTGGTGCCGCTCGACGCCACATACATCGTGGCGAACTACAAAGAGACACAACTCACCGACGTTCGTCCGGGCCAACCCGTCGAGGTCGAGGTCGATACCTTCGCTGGACATACGCTCAAGGGCCACGTTGACAGCTTGTCTCCGGCAAGTGGCCTGGAGTTCGCTCTGCTGCCGCCCGACAACGCCACCGGCAACTTCACGAAGATCGTCCAGCGCATCCCGGTCAAGATCGTGCTGGAGGACCGGGCCGCGTCCGGAACGCTGCGCGCTGGCATGTCGGTCGAAACTACTATCGATATCAAAATCACCCGGTCCAACATCGATAACCGGCCGTGAACCGGCGCCATCTTCAACTCTAGCTGGATAGTCCTTCCCACAATACCTGTATTCTCGCCGGCGCGCCGGCAGCGCATCCTGCTTCACCAGAGCAGGAAGGAGCTCCCTATGGCCTCCCTCGTCACCGCCGCTTCGACCCAATCCGCCGACTCCACTGTTGCAAAACGCAGCGAAGCCAACGTTGAGCGGACCCAGGCGCCTTCCAGTCTGAAGATGTGGTCCGCCGTGATCGGCGCCACGCTCGGTGCCTTCATGGCGGTCTTGAACATCCAGATCGTCAACGCCTCGCTCGCCGACATTCAGGGAGCGATCGGCGCCGGCACGGACGACGGCGGGTGGATCTCGACCTCCTACCTCATCGCCGAGATCGTCGTGATCCCCCTCTCAGGCTGGCTCGCGCAGGTGTTCTCCTTGCGCCGCTACCTGCTCGTCAATGCAATCCTGTTCCTGGTTTTCTCGGTGGCCTGTGCCTTCGCGACTAACCTCTCACAGATGATCGTACTCCGCGCGATCCAGGGCTTCTCCGGTGGCGTTCTAATCCCGATGGCCTTCACCATCATCATCACGCTCCTGCCCAAGGCCAAACAGCCGGTCGGCCTGGCGCTGTTTGCGCTCTCGGCCACCTTCGCACCCGCCATCGGTCCGACCATCGGCGGCTACCTGACCGAGACCTACAGCTGGAAGTACATCTTCTACGTCAATCTCGTGCCCGGCGCCTTGATGGTCGCCCTGCTTTGGCTCTCCCTCGACCGCACGCCGATGAAGCTGGCCCTCCTGCGTCAGGGTGACTGGGCCGGCATCGTCACCATGGCGGTCGGTCTGGCCGCACTCCAGACCGCGCTGGAGGAGGGCAACAAGGACGATTGGTTCGGCTCGCCCTTCATCGTGCGCCTGTCCGTCGTCGCGGCGGTCTCGCTGACGCTTTTCGTCCTGATCGAGCTGACCACGACGCGGCCGCTGTTGAACCTCCGCCTGCTCGGCCGCCGCAACTTCGGCTTTGGCATCCTGGCGAACTTCCTGCTGGGGGTCGCGCTTTACGGCTCAGTCTTCATCCTGCCGGTCTACCTCTCGCGCATCCAAGGTTACAACGCCGAGCAGATCGGCTTCGTGCTGGCCTGGACCGGCTTCCCGCAGCTCCTACTGATCCCGCTCGTGCCGCGGCTGATGCGGCGCTTCGATGCGCGCTGGGTGATCGGGACCGGATTTGCCCTGTTCGCAGCGTCCAACTTCATGAACATCTACATGACGGTCGACACGGCGGCAGACCAGTTGTTCTGGCCCAACGTGGTGCGGGCCCTCGGTCAGGCATTGGTGTTTGCACCGCTCTCCGCCGTGGCGACTGCGGGCATTGAGAAGGAGAACGCGGGTTCAGCCTCCGCCCTCTTCAACATGATGCGCAATCTAGGCGGCGCCATAGGCATCGCCATGCTCCAGACCTTCCTGTCCAAGCGCGAGCAGTTCCACTCGAACATCCTGACGCATCATGTGTCCTTGTTCGAGGAAGCGACCCGCGCACGCTTGATGGTGCTGACCCGCTACTTCCTCGACCACGGCGTCTCGGACCCGACCGTGGCCGGCCACAAGGCGGCCGTCGCCATCGCTCTTAGAGTGCGGCAGCAAGCCAACGTCATGGCCTTCGGAGACACCTTCTTCCTGCTTGGCGCCGCTCTCGTCGTGGCGCTCCTAGCAAGCCTTCTCCTCAGAAAACCCGATCACCTCGATGCAGGCGGCGCACATTGAGCCTGTCTCACCCCGTCCCACCCTGGCTAGCCCGAAGCACGCTCCGCGCAAAAACAAACTAAGGAGACACGTCATGACGATACCGGTTTTCGCCCAGGCTCAAGAGACCAGCCATGCGTCGCATCTGATGAAGGCGTGCCGTGTCCACGAATTCGGGCCGCCAAGCGTCATAACCCTGGAGGACGTTCCTCGTCCTGAACCGGGCGAGGGCGAGGTCCTCGTGAAGGTTCATGCAGCGGGGGTCGGGCCATGGGATGCCTGGATCCGGGCCGGGCGGAGCTTGCTGCCACAGCCTTTGCCGCTGACACTCGGCTCCGACGTGTCGGGTACCGTTGCGGCGCTGGGCTCGGGCGTTTCCAAGTTCAGTCCGGGCGATGCGGTCTTTGGCGTCCCTAACAAGCGCTTCACGGACGGTTACGCCGAGTACGCCATCGCGTCGGCGGCCATGCTCGCGATAAAGCCCGACCGCCTCGCGCATGTGGATGCCGCGTCCTTGCCGGTTGTCGCTGTGACGGCGTGGCAAGCACTCTTCGATCAGGCTCATGTCAGCAACGGCCGAACGGTCCTGATCCTGGGCGCTGCCGGCAATGTCGGAACCTACGCCGTGCAATTCGCCCGTGCGGCAGGCGCCCGAGTGATCGCTGCGGCGAGCACTGCCGATCACGCTTACCTGCGCAGCATGGGTGCGAGTGACGTCGTCGACGCCCGCGCGGGGCACTTCGAGGACAGGATAAAGTCCGTCGATGCGGTCATCGACCTTGTCGGAGGAGAGATCCAGGCACGGTCATTCTCGATTATCAAGCCGGGCGGGACGCTGGTCTCCGCCGTATCGAGGCCTGACCCTGCGTTGGCCGCTGCACACGATGTTAAGGCTAAGTTCTTCTTCGTGGACGTGACCACGGAACTCCTGGGTCAGATCGCAGCCGAGGTCGTCGCTGGTCGTATCGTAACGCAGATTGGCGCGATCCTTCCGCTGGCCGGCGCGCGCACGGCGCATGAGATCCTGGAAGGATCTCACCCCCGTCTTCGAGGAAAGATCGTTCTGCGGGTTGTAACCTGATCCATCTGCCTCTCACCAAGCTGGGCGGGTGTCGCAAAATCTTTTCTTGCGACACAAGGGGAGGGTGTTGCCTCAGTAGAACTTTATCAGTCAACGTTGGCTCTGAGGATGCCACCTCTTCCGTCTAAGCGTCACGGTATCAATGGGCGCAGAGTTCAATGCTCGGGTGAGATTGCGCCTACCCTGCAATGGGCGGTGCCAGTTCGCCCAACCTTGTCCGAACTCATCCCGCCATTCCCCCGAGTGGGGGGCTTATTACACTGCCGTTCAGCGGTGGGGAACCGAGCGCGTTGGCTAAGAAGCCGCGACGCGAAGATTGAGGCCGGCATCTTCCTCGCCGCGCTGAGCCCAGGCTGGTGTTTTCGCACCTACTGCAGCACTTGATACCCTACCGCCCCGGCATCTCTCTGCGTGGCCCTGAGCAACGCGGGATCGCTATCGCAGGAGTCGTATGAAGTAACTTTGGGCGCCAAGCGGGGATAGCAGGTAGGCCACCGAGTGAGTCCGGTGAGGCCTCCGACGCCTGCGCTTGCGCCGAGCCCTCAGCGCTTTGGCGCCGCCTTCGCGACCGTCCCCAGACCGATGTCCGGAAGAGCCTCGGGACCCTTGCCCGCAAGCATCCGATAGGCCATTGTGGTGGTACACACGATTTCAGGCCCGGTGGTCTAAGTCATTGCCTTAAAACGTCTTTCTGGAAGGATCGGGGGAATCCCCCCCTCTCCGCCAATTACCGTTGATTTTTAAGCGTTTTTCGCAAAATTCGGCCTGCTGCCCCACCATTGACCCCACCAGCAAGCTTGGCTCGCACACGCAGTTTGCGCACCGCAGGGACCTGCGGCAGCTCCGATACCACGGACCAGCGGTCGATATAGAGAGTCGGCATTTCGACCAGTCGGCCCAAGCCTCAGCGGCACGCCAGATCTGAAGGCGTGGCCTAGCTGCCGAGGTTTGGCGTCGTTTCGGTCAAGCTTTCAACCATCGCAATGGCCCGCATACGGCTGTCTCGGCAGGGCAGGGCGGCAAGCGCCGTCGGAAGGCGCTTCAATGGAGGAGATCGATGGTCCCAGCCTCTCCTCGCTTGCTCCTCAAGGTCCGCAGGCTCCTGTGAGGCAATGTAATCACTTACGTGCAAGCCCAGATCAGCCGAAATCTTTGTCAAAAACTGGAGAGTTGCTAGATCGTCCGGCGTTATTTTATTTGCCATTGATCCCTCTTTTGCCGGATAATCTTGAATAAAACTCAAAGCAATAAACGTTGTGTTGACGAATTATCTCTACCATTCTTTGCTACGAAACCTAGTTTAATTGCATGCCCGATGTCTGACATACGTCAAACCGCCTTCGAAATCGTCGATAGACTTCGATCCGCATCATCGATTTTAAACGTGTACTTCGAATTGGACGCAAGCAAGAATTATTTTGGATATGATGCGTTCCTGATCACGGGTTTGCCGAATTCACATCAGCAAAACCTCAGCGATTGCAAGATCATGTCGGGGTGGCCGGCCGAATGGGAGCGTCGCTATCAGGCCCGAAAATTCATCCACATCGATCCGGTCATCAACCAAATCCGACGCACGACCGATCCCTTTTTTTGGCAACAGGCGCTCGATGAAACCGGTACCGCGGCGGGCCAGGTCGTCTTCGAGGAAGCCCGAGCCTTCGGACTCAACGCCGGCCTCTGCATTCCCTTCCACCAGCTCGATGGGACGGAGGCGGGCGTCAGCTTTGGTGGGGAGCGATTCGGCCCCTCGCGCGATGAGAGTGCCGCGCTGCATCTCGTGGCCCTTTACGCCATGTCCGCCGCCAAGGCACTCGGCCGGAAGCAGCGGGATCGCGGCGAAAAGCCCAAACACAGAATTCCGCTCAGTCCTCGTGAAATCGAGTGCCTGAAATGGACGGCCGGCGGGAAGACGGCATGGGAAATATCCGTGATCCTTTCCCTGTCTTCCCGAACGGTCGAGAAATATCTCCATAGCGCTACGCAAAAGCTTGGTGCTGGAAATCGCACCCAATGCGTCGCGGAAGCGCTCCGGCGTGGCATCATACGGTAAGAATCAACATCGATCGATACCGCAGTTTTACGACTGACTGCGCCGGCAAAAACCTGGGAATGTTTAATCGTTCCCAGTGAGGCGCAAGCGATGTTCACACTAGTGACCGGAAACATCGAGAATTACGATAATATTCTTGCCGAAAGAATATACCGCTTTCGGCACGAATTCTTCGTCGAGCATCTCGGATGGGAGGCGTGTCGGAAGCCCGACGGCCGCGAGCGCGACCAATTCGACGGTCCAGCCTGCGTCCATGTCGTCGGCCAGGAGGGGGCAGAGATCGTATCCTACGGGCGCCTGCTGCCGACGACCCGGCCACACCTGCTGACCGACGTCTACCCGGAGATCCTCCGCGGCGCAGAGGCTCCCACAGGCCCCGCGATCTACGAATGGACACGTCACGGCGTCGCGCCGCGGATGCGGGAGGCGAAGGGGGCCGGTGTTTTTGCGCGCGCGGCTTTCGGCGTCGTTGCCTGTGCGGCCGAGGTCTTGAACCTGCAGGGCCTGCTCGTCGAGACCCACCCCGTCATCGTCGACCGCTTGATGGACATGGGGTGGGACATCGAGCCGTTGGCTCTGCCGAGTGACTACGAGGGCGCCCTGCTCCTCCCGATCTTCGCACGACTGACCTCCCGGACCATCGCCACCGGGCAGGCGGCCTTGGAGGCCATCGGGGGGGCGCGGCTTCACGTGCGGGAAGATGTCCGCCTGGGATCTCCGTCCGCACGGACGATGAGCGCAATCCATTAGTCAGTTCACAGAAGGGGTTGTTCCGATGAGCGTTTCTTCCGCCCCTACCGTCCTGTTCTTCCGCGTCTACCGAGAGATCTCACTGCCGCTCTACACCGCACTCGTGGAACAGCTGTGCCACTCGGCCGATCTTCCGTTTCAGCTGGCGACGGTGCTGGAGGACATCGGCCAGGGCTTCATTCGGCTCGGCGAGACGGTCAACGCGGCGCTCGCACGCCGCGGCCTGCTCGACCGCGAGGTCGACGCTGATCTCACGGTAGAGGCGCGGATCGAAGCCGTGATGGCTGACGGCACGCTGAGCGAGTTGATCAAGCGGCTCACTGCCGACGGTCACCGAGACTCGATGCTGACGGAAGAGAGCATCCGGCAGGCGTTTGGCGTCGGCTTCGTTCTGACGCACGACCTGCCGCTCGCTGGGAGGCTGTAGGCCTGCCGCAGTCCGTTCAGTGGTGGATGGGCCTGGTCCTGATCGAAGCGCCGCGATAGCCCGGGTCCATGCTGAAGATGCCCTCGCCGAGTGTTGCAAAGCCGCGTCGGGACATCCGCCCGCGCGTCCTCGCAGCTTTGACGCCCGAACCGGCCTCCGCAAGCGAACTCGCCGCGCGCGCTGGCCTGCCAGGTCGCGAGCGGACCTTGCATGCGACAAGTGCGCTCCTGCGGCAGGAGGCGGATGCACTCGCAGCAAGAACTGGGACGGAACCAGCGCCGCGTTGGCAGTTGGCAGCAGTCGGCCGAGCCGCATCACGATCTGACGGCGATCATGGAGCCTGAGTCGGTGCCGCGGACATTCCGCTTCCGATCCAGCCCGATCGTATAAACTGCTAATAGGGCGGCTAGAAAGCGGACGTAGGCGCGGGTTCGCTTCGACGACGAAAATGACCCATGGCGCGCATTCGAGAAGTCTGCTTCCGTGCGTCTTCGTCACGAGAAATTCATTCGCGAGCGGCCGCTATCAGCCAATTACTAGGACCTTTCGTCGCTTTGGAGGCTGGAACCTCTATCGGAGATCGATGTGACGAGCTTCAATATCGGTGGCCGCTATACCCGCGATCAAGTTCGCGCAGAGCTCGGGCTGCCGCCGATGACTGGCGGGGATTGGGCGACAGGGTATGCGCGGTATCGAAGCGAGATCTTCGTCTTCTGCAACATCGGCATCGCCGGTCGCACCGGCCACGACTATCCCAACCGGTGGGTTGACGACGCCCTCGACTGATTCGGAAGGATTGGATCAACGCCGAATCAACCAATGATCAAGGCGATGATAATGGGCACGGTCACGACCCATGTGTTCTGGCGCGGCCGCGACCGAGCGGCGTTCACCTACGCGGGAGTTGGCGTCGTCGATGGCCTGTGGGGCGAGAAGCCAGTCGAGGTGCTCTGGCGGTTCAAAGCGCCCGGTGCGCAGTCTGATCCGACTGCGTCCACCTTGCCGATATCAGCGGTAGCGGAGCCTGCTTCTCTGGCGTTCCGACATGGGCCAGCCCCGAGCGTTGGGTTCAAGCAATTCCTGGCCGAGGATGGGGAATGCTGGCTCTATCTAATGGCGCTGGGTGGAGCTGTCGATGCCCTCTTCCCTCACCTTACCCCGCGGGCAACCGGACGCACGATCGTGAAAATCGGCATTTCGGGCAATCCACCGCGCCGCGAGCGGGAGCTGAATGTGGGCTTTCCCATAGGTGCGGACGCACGGTGGTTGATCCGAGAAACGCGGAAGTTCGACACATCACGGGCTGCGTATGAGGCCGAGGGCATCCTGCTTCAACGCTTGGCCGATGACGGCCGCTGGCTGAATGGAGAATTCGCCGTTGTGCGAGACCAGGAACTCGCCGGGTTGCTCGGGCCATGACGGAGACGGTGGGGACCGAGTTGGCAGACGCCGCGATGATCGCGTCCATTCAAGCCAAGCTGGACCGCCTCACGGAAGCGGTCAATGCCGGTCTGAACCGTACGCGCTGCTTGCGGCGGTGGAGCGAATTTATCCGCGAGCGCGATGGACACCGGTGCGTCGATTGCCATTCGACCCGGCGCTTGGCGGCACACCATGTCTTCCGCAAGGTGCTGCTGCCGGAAGCCGAGTACCAGACAGGTAACGGCATCACGCTCTGTCGGGAGTGTCACCGGGAGGTACATGTCGGCTTTAACGGCCGGCCGGACCTATCCAAACCCCTGGATGCACAAGGTGGAGAGAAGCTTCCGCTTATCGAGCGCCTCTATTGCATCCTGGATCAGGACGCCGTCGAACGCGGGCTGCTGCTACCCGGGTTCTACGAGCTCGACGAGCAGGTCTTGGCCAAATTCAAGCTTTTCCAGGGATTTGCCCACGATACTCCATTTCCTGGTCCGCCGGTGCGCCAGGCCTATCTGATATGGGCGCAGGCCAACCTCGCGGTACGCCGGGCGCTCGCCGAGGCGAACGGCTTTCCGATGACCGACCAGCCGATCCTGCCCGGTGAGGCCTACGTCGTTTGGGGCAGCGAGACCGGGCAGCCGTCGGCCGGCATCATCCGTAATCCACGCTGGTACTGAGCGGCGGCAGCCCGCGCGTCGAGGCGAGTAGCCGTTGGGCGACGGAAGCCTGATCCTTCAGCTCGCACTCCCACACCGTCATGACCTGCCAGCCTAGGCCTTCAAGCGCAGCCGCGGCCTGTTGGTCACGTTCGACGTTTCGCACGAGCTTCGCTTCCCAGAAATCCTGCCGCGTCTTTGGCGTCGTCGCACGCTTGCATCCAGAATGGCGGTGCCAGAAACAACCGTGGACGAACACAGCAAGCCGGTATCGGGGAAACACAAGGTCGGGTGTCCCGGGAAGATCGCGCCGATTCACCCGGAAGCGCAGGCCCTGCGCGTGAGCCAGCTTCCGTACAGCAAGCTCAGGGGACGTATCCCTATTGCGGACCCGCGCCATGAGGGCGCTGCGGTCCTCCGGGCTCCAACGGTCCATCTACTTCGCCGGCATGTCCAAAAAGTCCAACCCAATGCGCGACAGGTGCTGCCCCGCCAGTTGCAGGACGCGTGTCGCGTTCAGGCCGCGCAGCTGGTCGACGATAAGGAACATATCAGACTTCAGTGCCCGGTTTGGCGGCTCACCGTCAGGGACCATG
This sequence comes from Methylobacterium sp. J-070, assembly GCF_022829385.1. Lineage (GTDB taxonomy): Bacteria > Pseudomonadota > Alphaproteobacteria > Rhizobiales > Beijerinckiaceae > Methylobacterium. The sequence continues at coordinate 193,120 of NZ_JAKSXX010000123.1, forward strand.
CGTGAAGCCGTGAAAACTGTGTTTGCGCCTTCCGTCCGCACACGCCCCTCGTTTTCCGCAAACAAGATCTCGTACGGCGGTTGGCCATTATCCCCGACGATCCGAAGGGTCTTCTTCCCGGTAGGCGTCTCCAAGAACACGAACTTGCCCTGCGACGCACTGCTCAGAGCTGCTTCCACGTTATCGTGGTTCTGAAGTTCGATCACTACGACCGCAGTCATTGGGTGGAGCGCGTGGGACCAGATTTGCTGCTCACTTGGCTTGCGGGCCACGAGATCGCAGGCGGGCGAGGCCACGACCCACAACTTGGTCCCGTCCATCGTGCTGAAGATTGTGCCCGTGGTGATGTGGGCGCGCCGGAACCGCTCCGTGGACAGGAAGCTGTTAAGCCGGAACATGACGTTCGGCTTCGTGACGTTCCGCTCGGGTCGCGCCAATTGCTGGGCGCCGGTGAAGAGGGTCTGGGTCCCACGCGCAGGCCAACCTGCGTCTGGCCAACCGAGCTGGGTGATTTCTTCGGCGAGCGCCGAGCTCGCCAGGGTCAGGAGTTCGGGGTCGGCCGAAAGCTTGCGACGGATCCCGTCCACGATCGTTCGAGGATGAGGACTTTTCGTTCCAGCCCCGGCGTTGGCCGCCCCCCAAAGCGAAGGCGACGACCAACGTTAGGACTTCCCCGGCGGAATTGGACGGCTCACCGCCCGCTCCGGGGCAGCGGGCCGCTCGACGAGAAAACACGGCCGGTCGAAGACAGTGCGCTTGGGATCGGCGACCGGCGCATGCAACAGCCGCAGCCGGCGGGATGGGCCGCCTTCGCGAGGCCTCGGCCATTCGCATCCCGCTCGTGCGAGGCGAGGACGCTACGCCGGGTCGGGTCCATTCCGGCGATAGCGGGGGCGCTGAGGAATGTCCGCGACGCACCGCTGCCGCATTCCGGGCAAGCGCATGGGTCCCGGAATTGCACCATCGGCCTCATCGCCGTGAACGGCCCGCACGCGGCGCATTCGTAGTCGTAGATCGGCATGACATCCTCGATGCGCGAGGGCGGTGAAGAGACGGCCGAGCGAACGGCCGCCCGCCTGGATCGATCAGTCACGCGGCGGGCTTGAGGATCACCTTGGTCCAGCCCTCGTCGCGCGCGTCGAAGTGCTGGTAGGCCTTCGGCGCCTCTCCCAGCGGAAGCTCGTGCGAGACGATGAAGGACGGCTTCGCGCGGCCGGTCGAGATGAGGTCGCGCAGTTGCCGGTTATAGGCTTTCACGTTGCACTGGCCGACGCCGATCGTCTGACCCTTGAACCAGAAGAGGCCGTGGTCGAACACGATCTCGCCCTGCTTGTACAGCGGGTCCTGCGGGGCCGGATCCTGGGGCGTGAAGACGCCGACCACGCCGATGCCGCCGGTGAATTTCACCGACTTGACCAAGTCGTTCATGGTCATGTTGGGATGCTCGTGACCTTGCGGATCATGCGCCTGATAGCCGACGCACTCGCAGCCACGGTCGGCCCCGACGCCCTTCGTCTCTGCGAGCACTTGGTCCACCGGGGAGCCCTTCGAGTCGTCGATGGGCAGGGCGCCGATCGAACCCGCGAGGCGCAGGCGGTCGGGATGGCGGTCGACGACCATCACCACGCTGGCACCCTTGATCATCGCCGAGAGGGCCGCCATCAGGCCCACCGGGCCGGCCCCGTAGATGACGATCGACTCGCCGGGACGCAGGCCCGCGAGCTCGGTGGCGTGCCAGCCGGTCGGGAAGATGTCGGCCAGCATCACGTAGTCGTTCTGCCGCTCCTCCGCATCCGGCGGCAGCGTCAGGCAATTGTAGTCCCCGTAAGGAACGCGCAGCAGGTCGGCCTGGCCGCCCCGGTACGGCCCCATATCGGCGAAGCCATACGCGGCGCCGGCCATGTTCGGCATGACGCTGCGATCGGCCGTGGTCAGGCAGAACGCGCTCAAGCCGCGCTCGCAGTTCTTGCAGAAGCCGCAGCCGATGTTGAACGGGATGGCGACCCAGTCCCCGACCTTCACCCGATCGACGGCTTTGCCGACTTCGGCCACCTGACCGAGGTTCTCGTGCCCGAACACGCCCCCGCGCGGGAAGTCGGTCCGGCCCTCGTACATGTGCAGGTCGGAGCCGCAGATGTTGGTGCTGGTGATCCGCACCAGCACGTCGGTCGGCCGCTCGATCCGCGCGTCGGGCACGTCCTTCACGGCGACATCGCGTGGGCCATTGTAGACGACTGCTCTCATAACACCCTCCTCGGGTTGATTACCTGAACCGTTTTTCTACCGGCGCTGCGGGCAGCCGAACGGGACTCGCGCTACCTCTGTTTCACGGTCTTGGTGGACGCGGCGGCTGCGACGTTGGTCACGGTCACCTCATTGGTACTGGCAGGCTTGCGACGAGCGGCTTCTACGGCGCGAACACCGCGCGCACGCAGCCGTCCGTCTTGTGCTTGAACATGTCGTAGCCACGCGGTCCGTCCTCGAGCGAGAAGCGATGGGTGGCGAGGTAGGCCGTGTTAAGCTCGCCCTTCGCGGCATGCGCGAGCAGCCGGTCCATGTAGGCCTGCCCGTGCTGTTGGGCGGTGCGCACCGTCATGCCCTTGTTCATGATGACGCCCATCGGGAACTTGTCGATCATCCCGTAGACGCCGATCACCGACAGCGTGCCACCCTTGCGACAGGCCATGGCGGCCTCGCGCAACGCCTGGCCGCGGTCCGTCTCCAGGCGCAGCGCCTGCTTCACGCGGTCATAGGCGTATTGGGGTCCGGTGCCGTGCGCCTCCATCCCGACGGCGTCGATGCAGGCATCGGGCCCGCGCCCGCCGGTCATCTCCTTCAAGGCTTCCAAGACGCTGTGCACCTGCGTGTAGTCGATCGTTTCGGAGCCGGCGTGCTCGCGTGCTATCTTGAGCCGCTCGGGGAAGCGGTCGATCGCGATGACCCGCTCGGCGCCCATCAGCCGCGCACTCTGCTGCGCCATCAGGCCCACGCCGCCGCAGCCCCAAACCGCGACCGTGTCGCCCGGCCGGATGCCGCAGAAATCGGCGCCCATGTAGCCCGTCGGTGCGGCATCAGAGAGAAACAAAGCCGTCTCGTCCGCGACGCCTTCGGGCACCTTGAAGCAATCCACGTCGGCATGCGGCACGCGGATGTACTCGGCGTGGGATCCCGCATACCCCCCAAAGGCGTGTGTGTACCCGTAGATGCCGGCGGTCGGGTATCCCAGCAGCGGTTCCTGCAGTTCCGGCTTAGGGTGCGTGCAGTCGCAGAGCGAAAAGAGCTGCTCCTGACAGTACCAGCATTCACCGCAGGCGATGAATGAGGGGACGACGACCCGGTCGCCTTTCTTCACCCGCTTCACCTCTGGCCCGACCTCGACGATCTCGCCCATGAACTCGTGGCCAATGACGTCGCCGGCCTTCATGGTCGGGATGTAGCCGTCGATGAAGTGCAGGTCCGAGCCGCAGGTGGTCGATAACTTCACCTTCAAGATGGCGTCGCGTGGGTTGACGATTTCGGGGTCCTTGACGGTTCCGACCCGCAGGTCGTTGACGCCGTTCCAGTAGAGAGCGCGCAAGATCAAACTCCTCAGCGGGGGTCGCGCCGGGCCGCCGGCTGACGGTCGGTAGTGGGGATCTCGCCTGTCAGAACGAGGCTCTTGAAGTAGTGTAGCGCTTTCGATGCGAGTTCCTTCGGCCCGACGCCGTCGAAGAAGCGGGCGGCCACGTCGCCGATCATGCCCCCGGGCGGATCGAATCGGACGCGCAACGTGGCGACCGTGCCGCGAGCGCCCGGCGCCGCGCGGAAGCGGACCTCGCTTTCAGTCACAAGGGCGCCGCTGCCGTTCGAGCTTGCGCGGATCAGCTCGCCAGGCCGTTCGTCGGTGATCTGCATGGCCCAGGCATGGCTTTGGCCTAGCGGCCCGTCGGTGCGCCACTCACTCCGTCCGTCTCCGGTCGCGCGAATATCGGCCAAGAACGCCAGGATACGCGGGATGGTCGCCGGATCGAGCCAAGCGCGGTAGAGTTCGTCAGCTGGGCGCTCGATGGGGATGGAATATTCGACCTCGGGCTCCGCGCTCCAGCCGTTTGTAGCTTCGGAGTCGCGCGTGCCCCCCCGACCCGGCTGAGCGAGCTGCTGGGCGCCGAGGACGGCAAGAGCAGCGACTCCTGCTGCGCCGGCCAACGCCCATCCGACTCCGCCAAAACCGGGCCCAGCGTACTCACGCGAGCCAGCCGAAGCGCGATATCACTCCATTTGGTCGCGCGTTCTGCCATTGGCAGTTTGATTGGCCATGGGTCACCCCCTTGGTCAGGTTGTTGCGACGCGCAGGCTCGCGTGATGGTCAGGCGGCGTGTTGGGATGCGGAGCGATCAGCTCTGAACAGCCCGCCCCTTTCTCGATTGGGGAATGTCGGCTTGGGCGCTGTTGTTCGATTGGGGGAGTTCCTAAGGATGTTCCCGGTGTTTGCGCGCGCCGGCAAGCTTCGGTGCAGCGCCGACGTCATCCGCTCGATCTCTCACGCTTCGCGGGGCGATCAGGCAGGCACGTCAACCTGACGACCTCAATCCGGCGGTAGCCATCTCCATACGCTCGGACAGCGTCTTGGCACCGACCCGAAGCGCCAAACCGGCCCGGCTCGATTTGAGTATGCTCCGCCAGCACTGGCTGCTCACCGAGCTGCCGATCTGGTCCGACCGTTCAAACTGACCGCTGTGGGATTGCCCCGGTTTGGTGGACACCGAGAACGCTTTCGCGTGAAGTGTTTGATGCGGTATATAGAACTTCCCGAAAACAACCTCGGTAGTGCCGGAAGAGACATCCAGACCGCGCCAGGATCGTCCTCCACGGGAGCTGCATGTGTGCCGCGTAGAGGTTTGTTCTACAATTTTGGGGCGCTTCCGTTTGCACACAGCCTGCACCCCGAGCGGCCACGGGGTGTAGTCGCTACCGCTTGCGGATGCCTCCGACGACAAGACGCACCGGGCGCCCTGATGCGTTACGCCACGTTCTGCCGAGGCTGGGCGCGCGGAAGCGGCAAGGCCAACCTGCAGACGAGACCCGAAGGTTGGAAGTCGAGCTCCGCCGAACCGTCGAGTTCGCGCATGATGGCACCCGTGATCAGGCGCGTTCCAAATCCGCGGCGGGTCGGCGGCGTCACCGGTGGGCCGCCGCTCTCGCGCCACAGGATCTCGACGCGGGCTGCGCCCTCACCGGGAAGGATCCTCCATTTCACAGCGATCCGCCCGGTAGGACCTGACAGTGCCCCGTACTTGGCGGCGTTCGTCGTCAACTCATGGATGGCCATGCCTATCGCGAGCACACAGCGCGGAGGCAGGTTGAGAGGTGGCCCCGCGATGTCGAAATGGTCGACGCTGTTGCGATAGGGCCCCAGCTCATTCTCGGCGACCTCCGATAGCGACGCGCCGGTCCACTCGTCGCGCGTGAGCAGGTCGTGGGTCTTCGACAGCGCCAAGATACGGGCCTCAAGCTGCGCCGCCTGTTCCTCGCCCCCACGCGACTGACGCGCGAGGGATTGGACCGTGGCCAGCGTGTTCTTCACGCGATGATTGAGTTCGTGAAGCAGGGTCGTCTGCTGTGCTCGAAGTGCGTGGCTACAGGCGATCTCGTTGCGCAGGTTGCTCTCATGTCGCCCCAGCGACGCGGCCATTTCGTCGAAAGCTGTGCCGAGGCGGCCAAACTCGGTATTGCCCGATACTCCGGTGCGCGCGGTCAGGTCGCCCCTGCGCCACGCGGTTGCAGCGCGGACGAGACGCTCGACCGGCTGCCGGATGAAGTAGCGGCCGGCCAGAAAGGCTCCGATCACGGCGAGGAGGAGGCTAGCCGCGATGAGTTCGAGGCCGCGGCGCATGGCCGTGTCGACGTCCGCGAACGCCAGTTCGCGATCGATGCCGACGGTGACGGTCAGGCTCTTGAGGGCCCCCGTCGGCGTCCGGATGCCGAGGATGCGCTGTCTGCCGTCGAGGGCTGCCGACTCGCGCACGTCGTTCGTCAGAGGGGCATCCCGCAGCGCCGCGAGGCGTTCGGGCGGCAACTTGCGACCGACCCAGGCAGATGCGTCGGGCACGCGCACGAGAACCACCCCGTCGCGGTCCGAAACGGTGAGCGTCGCACTCTGCGGAAGGCCCCCGTCAACGAAGCGTTGCGCGAGCCAGTCGAGGTCGATGCTGGCCAGGACGATGCCCGAGGGCCGGCCATCGTCGTCACGCAGCGCCGTCGCAAACTGTATGGTCGGCCGCCGCGTCAGCATTCCAAGAACGAAGTCGCCGACCGCGAAGCCGCCAGTGCGCATCGCTTCCTGAAAATAGCCGCGCTTGGCGAGGGAATAGGCGCCGGGCGCCGATCCGAGCGTGTTGCACACGACCTGACCGTCGGCCCGCGCCACTGCGAGCGCGAACGCGCCGGGCAGCTTGTCGGAGACGGAATGCAGGTAGGCCGTGCAGCCCTTCGCGTCCTGCCTCTGAATGGACGGATCCTCGGCCAGGATGGCGAGCATCTGGCGCATGCCCTCGCCGAACTGCCCGAGATCGGCGGCGATGGCTTGGCTCTGCTGAAGGGCCGTGGTGCGCACGGCTGCGGCCCGTGCACCGTGAAGTTCGTAGAGGTTGTAGGTTTGCAGGGCGATGGCAGGGGCCAGCGCCAGCGCAATCAGCGCGGAGATACGTGCGGTTAGCACGGCGGGTTGACCCGGCAACGAGCGGCGTAGGTTCGGCCTTGGGTTGGGATTTGCGCGCGCATGGAAGTCGCTCCACAATCCAGCGTTGAGGGAGCGACAGCAATGGTTAACAAAGCGTTTACGCCGTCATACGCGGCAGCGTCGTTCGCAAACGCCCGACCGGCTCGCCCGCGTGGTAGGGGCAAAGCGTCCTGCCGCCAAAATCGAATGTAGAAGACTGATTGTGAAAGGTTGCAGCCTACGGTGACCTTTCCGAGCGAAGGGCCACCCGGGGATATCTACAGCCGCTTTTTTGGTAGGGCCTACCGTACGGCCAATGCAGCGGCAGGGTCAGGCGATCTCGTAGACCGTGACGCCTTCGCCGACGCCGCGCAGGCTGCGCCGCTCGGAATGAACCCGCCGCGTCGACAGCAGTCTGGCTGAACCGGCGTGACGCACGACCGGCTCGGTGGCAAACACCGCGTCGGATCCGGCCAATTCCTGCACCCGCGCGGCGATGTTGACCGACTGCCCGAAGTAGTCCTGCCGATCATTGGAGTTGACCGCGAGGCATGGTCCCTCATGGATACCGATCTTGAGGATCAGCTCGTCCGTGCCACGCTCTGCATTGAATCGGTCCATTGCCTCGCGCATGGCGAGAGCGGCGGCGAGCGCGCGGTCCGGCGTAGGGAAAGTCGCCATCACCGCATCGCCGATCGTCTTGACCACCGCGCCGGATCTGACAGCGACGATCTCATTGAGGATGCGGAAATGTGCCCGCACCAAGTCGTAGGCCACGAGGTCGCCGACCCGCTCGTAGAGGGCAGTGGATCCCTTGAGGTCGGTGAACAGGAAGGTGAGGTTCGTCACCTTCAGGCGCTGGTCGATCTCCAAGGTGTCGGTGCGGTAGAGGTCCCGGAACGTCTGGATGCTCAGGAGGCGCTTGGCGCTGAGGAACGGCCGCCGCCCGCCGATCAGCGCCTGGAGTGCCTCACCGGCCGAGAACACACCGGGCAAAACGCGCGCGGCCGTACGGTTATCCAGCGTCAGTCGCACCGGGCCGGGCCGAAGCACGCTGCCCGTTGCGCAGCCGCGCCGGTCGCTGAAGACCAAGGTCAGCTCCTGGCGCTCATCCGTGGGCTCGCCGTCGAGCCCGATGGTGTGCGTGGCGTGTGTCACCGGATCAAGCACGATCGCCGGCTCCGACAGCCGTAAGGCTAGGATGATGCGCTCGCCTGCCCCCAACTCCGCCGATTCGATGAGGGCGCGGCCGGCGAGACCAGCGAAGGCTGCAGCGTCGGGGAAGTCGACGGCCGAGCCGAAGAACACCTGCCGGTGGTAGTCCCAGAAAGCCAGCCCGTCGGGATCGTGGACGGAGACGCGGCGTACCCGTGGACTGACACGGAAGCTCACCTCGACGGTATCGTCCAGCGTCGGCTCGGCGTCGAGCGCGCAGAACGCGCAGTGGTAGGCATCCTGCCGCACTTCCTTCAGTGTGGCGTTGGCGTCGAGGATGCCGCCGCAGCTCGGGCAGACCACGTTCCAGATCATCTCGAACAGGCCGAGGCGCGCGGCATGCAAAAGTGCGCCGATCACCGCTTCCTCGGGCAGCCCACGCTCGGCGGCGAAGGCGAGCGCGTTGACGGCGGCGAGTTCCGCGTCGCTCCCGGTCCGGATCAGCTGCGCGACTGCGGCGGCCGCCGCCGGCTCGGCCGAGCGGGAGAGGCCATCGATGAGTGCATCCTGGTCCTGCATAGTCGAAGCCTAGGACAGATCGCGGACCTGCGCATCCGAATGGATGGGCAAGAGAGGTCCCACCGGCTCAGGCGCCGGCCGGTAGGACAGGTGTAATCGTTCCTTCCGGCATCGTAGACGAAGTCCTAGTCCGTTGGGAGGCCGCGCCTCGCGTCGCCTGGTGCGCGACGATCATGCGTGTCTCCTTGAGCCCGTGATGCATCGCGCCGGAACGGCGTTCGGGTCGAATTGGCGAAACCGGTCGTCAGGCGTGGATCGTCACGGCGCCCTTGGCGTCTGGGTAGAACTGTGGCGCCTCCCGCCGGTCGAACATGCCGTAGTCGCGCACCACGCGGACACGCCGCAGCCGACCTCCCTCGGGCAGCGACGCTTTCACCTCAAACGCCTCCGCGGCCTCTCGGTCGCGCCAGGTGAGCAACAGGATGACATCGCCGGGCGTGAGGACAGCGTCGAAAGCATCCCATGCGACCAGACCCGAGACTCCATCTTCGTAGCCGAGCCATTTGGCGACTTGGTCCGGGCCCGCCCGCCTCACCCAGTCCGGGGGACGCTGGCCGTCGATCAAGGTTACGGTCGTGCCCGCGCCGACTTCGGTCTCGTCCAGGCGCTGCTCCGTCAGTACCTGGCCTTCGGGAGGGTGAGTGTCCTGTGTGATCTGCCCGACCCGCAGGTGATAGTCGCGCAGGATTTCGGAGCGGCCCTTCTCCTGCGTCTCGTGGTGCCGCACCTTCGTCCGCCAGCGCACAACAGCTTTCTCATCGCGCCAGCCCGAGAGGGACAGGATCCACCCCTCGCGGGTCAGACTTTGATAGCGGACGTTGTCGACGAAGCCATCGATGCGCTCCAGTTCGGGCCTGAGCATCTTGGCGTGGCCAAGGTAGTGGTCCCACTGCTCGGCCTGCGGATGGACCTCGAAGATCACTGAGAACATACGAGCCTCCCTCGCTATCGATGTGTCCAGCGCCCCCTGTGCAGAGCGTTTCGAGCGCTTCCACGTAATTCATTCCGACGCTTTGGCCTGGCCGGATCCGGCGCGATCACACGGCCGCGATGCAGTCGATCTCGATGTCGAACCCGCCAGCCCATGCTGGGACGTTGATGAAGATCCGCGCGGGCCAGTTCTCGGGGAAATAGCGACGGTAGACTTCATTCACGGCCGGGAACATGTCGACCGAGGTGACGTACACGTTGACCTTGAGGACATCCGCCATCGATGATCCGGCGGTCTCCACACAGAGCTTCAGTTGATCGAGAACGAGTTCGGTCTGACGCTCGATGGGGCCGGTAAAGATCTCGCCCGTCGCCGGGTCGAAGGGCGGTGCGCCCGTGACGTAGATCGTATCGCCGTGCTTAGTCACGGTCGAGGTCGGTGCCTTGTACCGCTCTAGGTAAGTCGCCAATGGTTCGACGCGGATGATCTCCTTTCTCATGCCCCTCTCCTTATCGCGCCTTGCATCCGCCGATGCGAGGCCTCTGCGGTCCGCTCTTGATATGCGCTCCGCCATGTCGATGTCTTGCGGGATCGCTTCGGCTGCGGCCGAAGTGTTCGGCCTTGCCGGTGGGCATAGCCGGTCTACAATCATCAGATGCACACCGGTCCCAAAATCGCCCAGGTCGCCGCGCTGATCGGCGACCCGTCGCGCGCCAACATCCTCGTCGGCCTGATGAACGGGCAGGCGCTCACCGCGTCCGAACTCGCCTACATTTCCGGCGTGACTCCACAGACCGCGAGCGGGCACCTCGCCAAGCTGAAGGAGGCTGGGCTGCTCGCGGGCGAGAAGCAGGGGCGGCACCGCTACTTCCGCCTCGCCTCACCGCAGGTCAGCCGGCTGCTGGAGGGATTGATGATCGTGGCGCAGGCAGGCCCGGCACGCGCTGCGCCCACCTGGCGCGGCGGTGATGAGCTTCGGAACGCCCGCACCTGCTACGACCACATGGCGGGCCGGGTCGCAGTTGCGATCGCCGATCGACTGATTGCAGACGGGCGCGTCGAACTGGACGATGACGGAGGCCAAGTCACGCAAGCAGGTTACGAGTTCCTCGCTGGGCTCGGCATCGACCTGTCGGGAAGGGCGAGACGGCGTGTGTTCTGCCGCCCATGCTTGGATTGGAGCGAGCGGCGTCCGCACTTGGCGGGCGTGGTGGGAGCAGCGCTGCTCGATCACGCGCTGGAGCAAGGCTGGGTCGAGCGGGTACGGGACAGTCGCGCGCTCACCGTGACGCCGTCTGGCGTGGCTGGTCTCGCGGCGTTCAGCGTTGAAGTGGCCTTATAAGGTTGCTGGAACGGTCAAGGCCGTCACCCTCTTGGTACATGCAGGTGCGTTGACACACACGATTTGCTGCATGGCGACTCCTGCTGCCAAGACACGATGATCTGAAGTGATGTTGCACGTCGAGGGTCGGCATCCGTCGCAAAGCGACGTCCGGTTCGCTCTTACCGCTCGCCTGGAAGTAGTCGGGCTGCTTCCCACCCATCTGAGACACTCACACGGGCCCAAGGCATGACAGAAACTGGCCGAAAGCGGCAAGTCCGCTTCGGAGCAGGTCAGCCGCAAAAGCGGATCGACGCTTACCAACCCGAAGCCGGCCGTCCCCGTCTACCAGCGGCGCCGCCAACCTTGCCGAACTCTTGGTAACGCCGTTGATGCAGTTCCCGTCCATCAGATGCCGCCGTTAGGTGGTCGGGCGCGCAAGAAGCTCGCCCGACCGATTACTGATGGGGGTTCCCGATCAGCGGCCGCCGGCGCTCTTGCCGTGAGCCTTGGTCGAGCTCTCGTGCGCCTTGGCGGAGTGGCCGTGCGCCTCTTCGGCGTGCTTCGCGGCTGCCTTGGCATCGCCCTTCCCATGGAGCTCGGCGGCCATCTTGTGCGACTTGGCGGCTGCCTCGTGGTGCTTGGACGCTTCAGTGTGGGATGCCTGGGCCATGGCTGGTTTCCTTAAGGGGCACCAGTCAGCGGTGCTCGTTGCGGTCGTCGTGACCGGCGCCGTCCGGGCGAGCTTTCTCGACCGGCGTGCGAGGTGTCCTCGGGCGCGGCACGGATCAGTGCGCGGGCACCCGGCCGTTGGGGTGTAGCGGTCCCCCACCGAGGGAAGCTCCTGGTAGAGCCTGGAAATTCGGTTGTCGTGCGAAGGGCCGCTCTGCCGGGACAGGGCATCTAGGCCGTATGGACCGCTGGCCTGTCGAAGATGAAAGGCTGCGATGTCATGGCCCTGCGGCCGTGGTCGGAAGCCGCTGCCTATTTCCGCGACCTCTCGGTGAGTAGCTCGGTAGGGAGCCAGAGTTGTTCCAGAGGTCCACCGAGACGATCTCGGCGCCAAGTTCGATGTCACTCCGGGTCCTGTACCCGAGGACTTCCATATCCGCGTCGGCGGTACGCTTCGGCGGCTCTATCACGCAAGCGGCCAAACTGATGAATTGACTCGGATGTCACTTCCGGCAAATCCTGTTGCTGTCTTTACGTTCAGAAAGACGTCGTCCTGCGCCACTTCGATCACTGAGATCAGCGTCACGTCGCAACACGCGCTCTTGAATGTCCCCGGAATCTGCGTCTCACTATATCGCCGGCTTCGTCGCTGTGACGTCGGGGACGGCAGTACGGAGCGCCGATGCGCTTGCAGACCGAGCGAGTTCATCCCGCACCGGCCCGGATGCTAACCGGCCATCCGACGAATGAAGTGTAACGACAGAAGGTTCTGGCTGCGCGCACTATTTTCGACGCTCGGATCCGCGAATATGATGCTGCCGGCACTTCTTGGCCGAGATCCGGTACGGTATCCTCCGTCATCCGCTCGTCGCCTTGACAATGTTGCTTGCCGGTATGGCGCTGGGAATATGTGAGGGTCGATCGCCGTCCCCTGAGGACGAGCATGACGCAGATCAGGCATCTGCGCCGGGCGTCGTGGACGATCGATCCATCCGGATCAGCCCTCTGACCGTGGCATGGGCCTCGCCTGAAGAACGGCGGCTCGCACGAAAGGGCGCTTCAGTCCGATCCCGACCTTCGGACGACCGACGAATTCCTGGGCGCCTGGGTGGCTCCGCACCGCTTTGACGAGGTTCAGTCGATAGCCTGCCCGGAAGAGGAACACGCTGGCGGCCGAGCCCGACAGGAAGGCTTCGACTGCCGTGTCGACCTCGTCTTCCGAGACAAGTCCCCGTTCGCACAACGTCCCGATCGTTTGAAAATCAATCATCTTATGCATGTAGGGCGCGGGCAGACGACGCCGAGCGGATCGTCACGATCGAACCACGCATCGCCTGCGCCGATGCGTTCGAGATTGCCTCGCTTCCGCCTGACCCTGTCGCTCGGCTTGGTTTGCTTCGGAGGGCGATGGCTCCGGCCCAGACAACAAGCGATGCCGTCGCGATGCCGACGTCGGACCATAATTGCCGAAGCACGCGGCCCGTTCAACACGTGGTCAACGAAGACCGATGCCGGGAGGATGATCCGCGCCTTCCCACAGGCGCAACCATCGCGCCCTCGTACCCCACCGCGGAGTCCGAGGGGTGAAGTTGAGATCGGTCCTGCAGCGCGAACGGAACTCAGCTTCCGATTGAAGGCCTGTCGGCCCGGGCCGTCATGATCGCCTGAGCACAGGTGAGCACACATTCCCGACTGCTGTGGTCTCCCAGGGCAGTCCAGAGGCGGAGCATTTCGAGCGCGTCGTCGAGTTCGCGGATGGCCTTCGGATCGTCGCAGAAATCACTCGGCAGAAAGCCGAGGGCATCTGCCACGCGCTCGCAAGTCCTGAGAGCGATCCGCTCGTCGTTCCCTTGCGTGAAAGCGGTCAGAATATCGCGCATCGCCGATCTCATTCTGAAGCGGAGGATGGCTGCGGCGGCGGGGCGGATTGCGGTGGCACGCATCCCAAAACGTTGATCCCGCCCGACGGCGTCCGGTCAGGGTTCGGGGGGTGCGCCGGCGACGGATCTGGGAATGTCGCGTCGGGCCGCTCAGGACCCATGGGGTTTGTCATGAGGGGGCTCCTCGTCACGGGAGTCGGGCGGACTGGGGGAGCGGACCCTCAATCCATGAAGTGCCAGGCGGCCTCGGCCGCCTGGCGGTCGTGAACGATGCCGTCTGGTCGAAGGGCGACTTCCTCGATCCGGGCCTTCTCGGAATGGTCCAGAGCCAGATCCCGCTCCTTCGCGGCGGCGGCGTGCTCACCGTTGGCCAGATGCCGCGCGGAATGCCGGTAGTGGGCGGCCGCCCGGTCGTGCTGATGCGCGGCCTCCTCGCAGGTCCGTGCCATCTCGGTCATCGCCATCGCCGGTCGTCCTCGCGGTTCTGGTTCGGAGATGTGTCCACCCGCAACCCCTCAATGGCGGATCTGGGTCTGCGCCATGTCGCGGTCCCAGGTGGTCCGGGCCGCCGCGCGGGCGGCGCGGGCGGCGTTCGCGGTGGCCGTGGCGGCCCGGACGATGGAGGCCCGCGCGGCCGTCGTCGCCTGACGCATCGCCGTCATATTCGAACGGACCGAGGCTTCGGCGGCGTCCCTGGAGGTCTGCACCGCCAGTCGCGTCGCCTCCACGGATGTCCGCGCGGCATCAGCAGCCTTCCGCATCGAGGCGTTCGCCGCGACGCCCGCCGCGGTGTTGGCCTCGGTGATCTTGGTCTCGGCGCGTGTCGCCGCCTCCGCGGCGTCGGTGGCGAGCTTGCCGATCATAGCGGCGGATTGCTTCGGGGCATCCGTCACCGCCGCCTTCGAGGCCTGCAGCGCGAGCCGGGCCGCCTCACGGGCCGCATCGGCGGCTTGGCTGGCCGCGCGCCCCGCCTCGCGCATCGTCGACGCCGGATTCGCCGCGGTGGTGGCCGGCTGCTGCGCCTGGGCCGCGGTCATGGTCGACAGGACGAGGAAAGTCGTCGTCAGGACGGTCATCGTTCGCATGGGAGATTCCAATCGTGTGTCGAGGCGTGGAAGGCTGGCCTTCGGCCGGCCGAGGCGCGGCTCAGTCCGTCCGCGGGGTCTTCACGGCGGCCTTCCAGTAGGCGTCCGCCTTCGCGGTCTGCTGGGCGAACGGCTCCGCCTTCGTGAAGCGGCCCTCGATGATCCGCGGGGCCTGATCCATGCCGTCCTTACTCGTATCGAGGACGAGGATGTTCAGGTTCGGCGTGACCTTGAACTGGCCCCAGGGAACCGCGACGTGGCGCTCGCCGAGGCCGAAGACGCCGCCGCGGGCGACGACGAGGTAGGCGATCGTGCCGCCCTGTGGACCCATGACGATGTCGTCGACGCTGCCGAGCGCCACGTTGCCCGGCGTGCGCACCTCGCTCCCGAGCAGGTCGTCCGAGCGGAATGCCGTCGCGTGTGAGGCGACCGGCTTCGCGAGCGCGAGTTCCTGCGTGCGGAAGCCCAGGGCGTTCGCGACCCGAAGGTCGCGGCCCTGCATGTCCGCCTTGTAGGCGTCGTAGCTCGCCCGGATCTGGACCAGCACGTCCTCGCAGGCCTGCTGCTGGCCATGGCGCGCCAGGATGTCGGCGCCCCCGAGCAGGACGCGGACCTCGTATCCGGGGCGGACGTTCGCGTACCGCAGCATCGCGGACGCGGCGCCCATCGCCAGGCCGGCATCGGACCCTGCCGTTCCGAACCAGTACCCGCCGAGCGGATACCCGTAGCCGTAGCCCGAGCCGCCCAGCCAGTACCCGTCCGTCTCCATCTGCGCGTCGAAGGTTTTGAGGTGGCCGAGGCAGGCCTGGGCCGGCTTGGCATCCGCGTCTGGTGGGATCGCCACCGCCGGATCGGCCCCCGGTACGCCGGCGGCGCGGAGCGGCGTCGACAGCATCAGGGCGGTGCAGACGCCGAGCGACAGGGGGCGGATGAGACGGCGCATGGCAGGTTCCTCGACGGGAAGCTCAGAAGACCGACGTCGGTCAGACGATGGCGAGGTCGTTCTCGACGATGGCGACCCCCGGGGAGCCCCAGGCCGTAACGGCGGCGAGTCGGCGTTCGTGCTCGGTATGGACGCTGCCCGTCAGCCGGACGCGGTCGCCCTCGACGTCGACGCCGACGCGCTTCGGATCGAAGAACCACGACCGCCCGAGCGCACCCTTGATGCCCTCGGCGATGTCACGGGCGTTCGCGCGCGGCTTGATCGTGATCCGGTTCGAGAGACCGACGACGCCCAGCAGCGAGCGGATGTCGAGAGCGGCAGCCTCCTTCTGGAAGTTCCAGTCGACGGCCCCGTTCAGGGTCACCCAGCCATCCTGGACCTCTGCCGTGACCGTGTCAGGGCGGATCGCGGCGTCCCAGTCCAGACGGTTGACGACGGCGGCCGCGATATCCGCGTCGGTGCGACGATGATCGAAGGCGAGGTCCACCGCGATATCCCCGGCGACGGCCTTCACCCCTTTGACCCGGCGGGCGGCGGCCTCGGCGGCGTGCTTCTGCGCGAAGCTGTCGACGTGGCCGGTCAACGTGACGATCCCGTCCCGCGCGGTCGCCCCGAGATCCGTGGCAGTCACGCTCGGATCCCAGGACAGCGCAGCGAGCACGTCCTGCGTGAGTCTTGCATCGGCGATCATGACGGCATGCTTTCGTCGCTGAGACCCTCTTGGCGATCTGATCACCGGATCTTCTGGACGGCATCTTAGCGTCTCTGCCCAATACATGGCCCAAGCATTTTCGACATTTGGCTATGCAGGGATGGATACGTCGCGGTCGAACGAAACATGCCCCCGGGCGACGCTTCGACCCCGTAACGGGGGAGGCAGGACGTCCGGTGCGGGGAAGCGATCCGCGGAGGGCGGCCGTGCCCGAGCTGTCAGCCGGCCACCGCCTGGTCGGGTTGCCCGCTCGCATCGGCGGGTTGAAGGACTGCCGTGAGCGCGTGAATGCAGTCCGTAATGTGGGTCAGGACCACCCGGATCCGCGGGGTGTCGCGGTTGTCCTTGTGAACCAGCAGCAGGATGTCGGCGCTGGGGGGCTCGGTCGGGACCGGGAGGCGCGTCAACCGCGTCTCCCGGTCGCCGCGGAAGCGTGCCAGGCAGGCCAGGCCGCCCCCGCCGGCTGCGGCGAGCACGGCGGCCTCGTGGCTGCTGGTCTGAAGAACCACGGTGGCACGGGACGCCAGCTCGGTCAGCCACGCGGACTGGGTCATCTCCTGCGTGTCTTCGAGCTGCGTGATCAGACGATGGCCGGTGCAACCGTCGTCGATGTCCAGACCGCCATGGGTCCGGAGGTAATCCGGCGTCGCGTAGATCCCGAAGGCGATGCTCCCGATACGCCGCACGACAAGGTCGTGCTGCTCGGGCGGGCGCATGCGCAGGGAGATGTCGGCCTCGCGCATCGCCAGGCTCAGCTCCCGCGGGTTGGGAATGAGCTCGATCATGATGTCGGGGTGCTGCTCGTGAAGCTGGGCGAAGCTCGGCGCGAGGATGTGGGCGGCCAGCGTCTCGGCGCAGGTCACCCGAACCAGGCCGCGCAGGCGGGTGTCGCGCCCGGTGACGTCGCGTTCGAGGGCGATGGCTTCCGCCTCCAGCCGCTCGGCCTTCTCGCGAACGTCGACACCCGCCAAGGTCGGAACGTAGCCGTCCGGCGTCCGGTTGAGCAGGCGCACCGCGAGCGTCGCTTCCAACGAGTTCAGGCGCCGCCCGACGGTCGATTGCGAGACATGCAGCACCTTGGCGGCGGCCGAGAGCGAGCCGTGCCGGGAGAGCGCCAGGAAAAACCGCAGGTCGTCCCAGTCAAGCATGCGCCGCCCGCGATCCGTTTTTGCATTCCCCGTCGTCGACTTTGGTGGCCGACTTCGTCGCCGGGAAGCCTATACTTAATCACGGGATATAACCACGGCGTGGATTTCTTCGGGGTTCGAGAATTTCAAAGCCGGCTATCCGCGCGAAGGTAACTTCATGGCACGAACACCGATGACCCCGCCCGCCGTGGTTCCCGCGCCCATCGATGAACGCGAGTTCCAGGCGACCATCGCCAGAGGCAGGGCGGACCCGACTGCCGTCCGGACCCTCCGGTGCCGGACGGTGGCGCAGGGACGCCTGAGCCAGCTGAACTACATCCGGAACCTGCCGCCGCAGCCCGTCATGGAGGACGAGCCCGAGGGCCTGCTCGGCGACAGCACCGCGCCGAACGCCTCGGAAGCCCTGCTCGCCGCGTTGGGCTCGTGCCTGTCCATCGGGATCCATGCCAACGCCCTCGGTCGGGGCATCCCGATCCGTTCGCTCGAGCTGAGCGTCGAGGCCGACATCAACACGACCTCGGTCTGGGGGAGCGGGGACCTCCACCCGAAGACGATCGGCTTCGAGACGATCCGCGTCGCGGTGAACATCGACGCGGATGCATCGCGAAAAACCCTGGCGGCCCTGATCAAGCACACGGTTCTCTGGTCCCCGGTCGCGAATACGCTCCACAACCCGGTTCACCTCGACGTGGCCCTCGCACCGGCCGCAGCTGCCGCAGCCTGATGCGGGCCGGATCAGAGGCTTATCACACCCATCCTTACGACCGGTCCGCGAGCGGCGTAACGGTGGCGGTCTTCATACTCAACGGGGTCAGCACAATCGCCGATCGGCAGACGCGGCCGTTTCCAGCGGGAAGGACAAGCTCATGTCGATCCATTCGTCGCTGGCCGCAGCGACCACCAAGCTGCCCATTCCTGTTCTTTCCACCTATTCGGTCGGACACTTCGAAAAGCTCCGTCTCATCAGCCTGTCGACCGCCCTGCCGCTGGCGGAGCGCGACACGCTGGAGCCGTTGAGCCGGCGGGTCTCGCTCGACCGGAAGGAAAACCTCTTCCGTCAGGACGAGCCCGCGGGATCGGTCTACAATGTCAGCTCGGGGGCGCTGCGCCTGTATCGCATCCTGCCGGACGGACGTCGTCAGGTCACGGGCTTCGCCTTCCCGGGCGACTTCCTCGGGCTGTCGCTCCTCGACCGGTTCAACGTCTCCGCGGATGCGCTCGGACCGGTGACCGCCTGCCGCTTCGATCGGCGGGCCTTCATGGAGCTGGTCCGGTCCCAGCCGAACCTGATGATGCACCTGCACGAGATCACGGGCCATGAGCTGTCCCGGGCCAAGGACATGATGGTGCTGCTCGGCCGGCGCACCGCCGACGAGAAGATCGCCGCCTTCCTGATGGGTTTGCGGGCGCGCTACGCGCAGATCGGATGGAGCGCGGTCACCCTCGAACTCCCGATGAACCGCCTCGACATCGCCGACCATCTCGGCCTGACCATCGAGACCGTCAGCCGGACTTTGTCGCGCCTCGACCGGGAGGGCTGCATCCTGATCGTGCCGGGGGGCGTGCGCCTCGTCGACCACGCCAGACTCGACCGGCTGTCGGCGCACTGACCCTCGGGACCGCGCCGAGCCGTCTTCCACGCCCGCTCTCCCGCAGGGTGGCGACGAACGAAGCCGGCACGGGGGGCCAGCCGCGTCCCGTCCGAGATGCCCGCGATGGGATGGCGTCATAAGCCCGGCGGCCGGATCGGCGGACGGACCGGCGGCCGCTTCAGGTCATGCCGCCGGGAGCGGGAACCGGGCTCGGCGGGCACCGGCATGCTCCCCGTCACCGCCGGTTCCTGCGACCGGATCTCGCTCGGAACGACGTCCCGCACCGGCGGCATGTTCGGTCCGCTGGAGCCGGCGTGAGGCTCTTCCGCGGGTGCGGCCTGCGCCATGGTCGCGACGAGGAGTGCTCCGAGCACGGCGAACGTGGACGTCGGTGATCTGGCCATGGCTCGGTCGTCCGATTCCGGGGCGTGGGTCTTTGTCTTCCAGCCCCGATGACGGCCATCATGGGCTCGGCGGCGGCCCGGGACTTTGTGGTGGATCAAAGACTGTGCCCGGCCAGGGCCTAGGGTCGGGACATCGGCACTGGCGGCACGTCCCGATGCCGGGATGCGCCCGCAACGGCCTCTCGTGGTCCCCGATGTCGGCCGACTTCGCGTCGCGGTTCGGCCCGCCGAACACGCGCAATCCCGAACACCCCTCCGGCGACGGGTCGCACCTTCCTCCAATCCAGGACACGCGTCATGACCATGGACAAGACCTTGCAGACCGACGTCATCGCCGAGCTCGGCTGGGAGCCGAGCGTCACCGCCGCCCATATCGGCGTCACCGCCAAAGACGGGGTCGTGACCCTGACCGGCCATGTCCAGAGCTACAGGGAGAAGTATGCCGCGGAGCGGGCGGCCGGGCGGGTGAAGGGCGTTCGCGCCGTCGCCGAGGAGATCGAGGTCCGCCTGCCGGATCATGCCAGGAGGAACGACGACGAGATTGCGGTCGCCCTGTTGCAGCGTCTGGATTGGAACGTCTCGATCCCCAAGCAGGCGGTTCAGGCCAAGGTCGAGAAGGGCTGGGTCACCCTCACCGGCGAGCTCGACTGGCAGTACCAGAAGGAAGCCGCCCAGCACGACATCCGCGGGATGCTCGGCGTGGTCGGCATCTCCAACTGGATCACCATCAAGGCGCGGCCCAGCGCCGTGAGCATCGGCGCCGACATCACCCGGGCCCTGCACCGGGGCTGGTACGACCCGAAGACCATCACGGTCAGCGCCGAGGGCGGCGTGGTCCACCTGAGCGGCACGGTGGAGAGCTGGTACGACCGGCAGATGGCCGGATGGACCGCCTGGGGCGCGCCCGGCGCCACCATGGTCGAGAACGATATCCGGGTCGTCTGAGCGAGCCTCACACGCATCGACGCATCGCGCGATTCGGGGTCCCGGACCCGCGCGGTGCGGCCTCACGCAGGAGTTCCTCTCGATGATGCATCCCCGGATCCACGGCCACGACCGGACGACCCTTGCCCGGATTTTCAACCATCCGACCAGCAACAACCTCGAATGGCGGGAGGTCGTGGCCTTCGTCGAGCGGATCGGGAACGCCGAGGAGAAGGCGAACGGGAGCTGGAGCCTGAGCTTGGGCGGGCGCGAATGGACCTTCCCGCAGCCCCGGCACAAGGACATGGATCCCCGTGACGTCGAGCGGCTGCGGCACCTGATGGAAGGCGCGGGCCTGTCCGCGCATTCGACCGAGGTGCTGACGCTTTCGGAACATCCGACCGAGAGCGATGCCCTGATCGTCGTCGACCACCACGAGGCACGGATCTATCGCCTCGATCCCGAGATCGTCGGCGCGGCGACGGAGACCGCGTTGCGGCCCTACGATCCGCACGGTCACATCCACCATCTCGCCCGCAGGGATGGGGGCAGCGACCGCGGCCAGCGCGCCCCGGAGGTTGTGAGCTTCTACGAGGGGATCATCGGCTGCGTGAGGGACGCGCCGCGCATCGCCATTGTCGGGCACGGGACCGGCAAGAGCAGCGCGATGTCCGTACTCTCCCGCCGCCTCGGCGAGCATCATCACGAGACGAAGGGACGTGTCGTGGCGACGGCGAACGTCGACCTCTCCGCCGCGACGGACGTGCAGCTGCTCGCGCTCGGGCGCGAGATGCTGAGCCGGAACGCACGATGATGTCCGCCCCCATGCCCGGGATGGATCACCGAGACCCGACGCTGGCCGAGGCGACCGCCGTCGTCGGGCATGCCATTGCCGAGGCCCGACGCCTCGGCATCGCGGTGAGCGTCGCCGTCTGCGGCCGCGAGGGCCGGCTCGTGGCCTTCTCGAAGATGGACGGCGCGGGCTGCATGACGGCCCGTCGGGCCATCGGGAAGGCCGTCGCCTCGGCCATCTCGGGCGAGCCGAGTGAGGTCATGCATCCGGCGGGGGATGTGCTCTTCGGCTCCATCGTCGAAGGCGAAGGCACGGCGGCGTTCCACGCGCGCGGCCGCATCGCCTTGCGGCGTGACGGCGAACAGATCGGAGCGGTCGGGGTGTTCGGGGACGCGTCGAACGATCGACAGGACCTCGCCTGCGCGACCGCCGGGAGCGACGCCCTGCAGCCGCCAGTGTTTGCACCGTGTGCCTAGACAGTGATGGGGATGCAGTCCGGCAGGGCGAGAATGGCGCATCCGGTCGGGCTTCGGAATTCCATCCGTGTTCGACCTTAGCCCCGCGGCCGAGCGCCTGAGGCGGGTCGAGCCGGGGGCGCCCACAAACGCCTACGCCGACTGGCTCCCAGAACCGATGTCCCCTCTCCCCGACCTGTACAAGCTCTGCCCATCCGCGGGTGCCGGAGGGCCCGTCAGCCGACGGCCTGGACCTTCTCCGGACGCGTCCGGTGATAGGGCCGACCGCTCGGCCGCCGGAGCCGTCGACGGACCATGCGGCCCCGAACGCGGGGCGGCCACAGTTCACCGGGACGAGTCCGGTCCTTCCCGTTCCGGTCAGCACCCGTCGCACCGTGGCGGGCGGCCACCTCGGATGACGGCTTTGCCCGGCAGCGCCGTCGAAGCGCCGCGCACCGCACCCTCCGCCATCGGCATGGTCCGCCGGCTCGGGCCCGGCCTGATCACCGGGGCCGCCGACGACGACCCGAGCGGGATCGCCACCTATTCCCAGGTCGGCGCGCAGTTCGGCTACGGGCTCGCCTGGACCATGCTGTTCAGCCTGCCCTTCATGATCGTGATCCAGGAGATCAGCGGCCGCATCGGGTGCGTGACCGGGCGCGGCATCGCGGCGAACCTGCGTCGCCACTATCCGTCCTGGCTCGTGCGCTCCATCGTGACGCTGCTGCTCGTGGCCAACGTCGTCAATCTCGGTGCGGACCTCGGCGCCATGGGCGCCGCGCTCACCCTTCTCCTGGGCGGCAATCCCAAGCTCTACACCGTCGGCTTCGGCATCCTGTGTGTCGTCGCCGAGATCGTCATCCCCTACGCCCCCTATGCGGGCGTCCTCAAATGGCTGACGCTGTCGCTGTTCGCGTATGTCGCCGTGGTGTTCACCGTGCACGTGCCGTGGGACGAGGCCCTGCTGGCGACCCTCGTCCCGCACCTGCGCCTCGATGCCGTCAGCGCGACGGCTTTGGTGGCGGTCCTCGGCACCACGATCAGCCCTTACCTGTTCTTCTGGCAGTCGGCGCTGGAGGTCGAGGACCGGAACAGGCGCGGTGTCCGTCCGCTCTGTCGCACGCCTCGGGAGGCCGGCCCGCAATTCGCGCGCATCCGGACCGACACGGTGGTCGGGATGGGTGTTTCGAACGTCGTCGCCGTCTTCATCATCTTCGCGACCGCCGCCACGCTGCACGCCAACGGGGTCACGGACATCCAGACCTCGGCCCAGGCGGCCGAGGCCCTGCGGCCGATTGCCGGCGTCTTCACCTTCGCGCTGTTCGCACTCGGCATTCTTGGGACGGGACTCCTGGCGGTGCCGGTCCTGGCCGGATCGGCAGCCTACGCCCTCGCGGAGGCCTTCCAGTGGAGCGAGGGCCTCGACCGCCGTCTGCGGCAGGCCAAGGCTTTCTACGCGACGCTCTCGGTGGCGACCCTGGCCGGTGTCGGCCTCAACTTCACCGCGCTCGATCCGGTCAAGGCGCTGTACTGGGCCGCCGTCGTCAACGGCATCCTCGCGGCACCGGTCATGGCCGCGCTGATGCTCGTCGCCAGCAACGGCCGCATCATGGGGCGACTCAGCCTGTCGACGCCGATGCGCGTCGGCGGCTGGCTGGCCACCGCGATCATGATCGCCGCGAGCGTCGGCTTCTTCGCCCTGTGACCGCCACCCGGGCGAGGCACGAACTGTGCGGACAGGCAGGCGGCCTCCGGTTTGGGGCTCGTCTCCGCCCGACCCGCGGAGCGAACGCTTCGTGTACCCACGCGACGGTCGTCCTCGAAACCCCGGGGGTGAGATCGGGCCGCTTCGGCGTGCAGGGGCGGATCGCGCCGATGCTTGTCGTCCGCCCGACCGAAGAGCGCGCGGCGCTCGAGAGGCGCGATCGAACATTCCGCGCGATCTTTGCGGTCGATCAAGGATCGTGCGCGTCCGCGCCGCTAGCGTAAGCCGATACCAGAACCCCGCCCGCCTTCGTCGCACAGGCCTGCCGATCCCGATCCCACCGGCGCGACGACGGCATGGATGTCGGCCGCGCCGACAAGCCACGCTCCCCGGCACCACGGAGACCTTCGATGTCCCACGACAGCAGCCTGCAGCACGCCGTGCTGGCGGAATTGATCTGGGACCCGGAGGTAACCTCATCCGGCATCGGGGTGACGGCCAAGGACGGCGTTGTCGCCCTCACCGGCCAGGTCGAGAGCTACGGCGAGAAGCTCGCGGCCGAGGCGGCCGCTCGCCGTGTCAGGGGCGTCAAGGCCATCGTCGCGGAGATCGAGGTCCATGCGCCTCATGCGCAGCATCGCTGCGACGAGGACATCGCGGCGGCCGCCCTGGCGCGGCTCGCCTGGAGCGCGGCGGTGCCGCCCGGCAGCGTCTCGGTGCAGGTCGCGAAGGGCGGCATCACCCTGACCGGAGAGCTGGATCACAAGTTCCAGTCCGAGGCCGCCGAGCGCGAGATGGGACAGCTCTACGGCGTCGTGGCGGTGACCAACCGGATCACCATCAAACCTCAGGTCAACGCCACGGATGTCAGCACCGCCATCAGCGCCGCGCTGGATCGCTCGTGGCTGTTCGATCCGGAGACGGTAACCGTGAAGGCCGATGGCGGCACGGTCCATCTGGGCGGCACCGTTCGGACGATGCAGCAGCGCCGCCGGGCCGTCGGGGCCGCGTGGTCGACCGAGGGGACGACGGCGGTCGACGACCAGATCATGGTCGTCTGACCGCGGGCATCCAATCTCCCGGTGGGTCTTGGTACAGCGTCTTGCCTCCGCGACGCGAGACTTCAGGTGAGCTTGGTGGTGACGCCGGACAAATCCCAGGCTCGCCGCTCGTATCCGCCGGAGGCATGGGTCTCCCGGTGGGGAACGACCCGACCGGGGGAGAAAGGACCCAATTCCTCCGGTAGGGCGGAGCTTCCCGGCGCTTGAGGGCTCGGAAGCTTCGACGGATGGGACATCGCGGGGGCGAGCTGGGAGCCGGCGCCGATGCCGTCTTCGAGCTCCAGTTCGCCAGCGAGACGCGTGACGACATCGAGGGCGCTTCGTATCCGTTCGACCTGCACACAGACCTCGGCTTCTTCGAGGCGGCAGGCCTTGCCCGAGGACCACCACCGGCCGTCATCCATCTGCCGCAGCAGCGCCGTCAGGCGGTCGCGCTGCTCGGCCAGCGCCTCGATGGCATGGGGACGGATCATCTGCGAATTCCTGTCCAGAAGGATCGGGGCGACACGCAGGTCCCGGAGCACTGTCCCGAAGCGGGTTCCGGGGATCGGTCCAGGGCGACCGTCGTGGCATCGACCGTGACGGCCGGACGCCTACCGTAGGCCTTAGGAGACCGCGGTCCTTGCGGTGGATCAAGGACTTCACCGATGCGTACGTTCGCCAGGTGCTGGATCATCACCCTTTCGGTGTTGTGGCGACAGGCAACGGTACCTCCGCCGGGGCTCAGGATCACCCCGCCGGTCCCCGCATCGTCACCGAGACTACCATACCCCCGACATCACCCGGCAGCACGCTGTCCCGGCCGATCTCATCCGGGATCCCAGGGTCTGGCGCGAATGGCTGACCTAAGCCAGGAGCGTCTGCTTACGGGAAGTGTTCACCGCAAACGGAATGGCCGGGATGGGCGCGAAGCTGAAGGTCTGGTTTGAGGATAAGATCCGCGAGTTTCGCGCTGGTCACACGCGTCGCACCTAACCTGGATAGAGGACGCAGCCCAAGCCGCGGTGACCTGACCGGCTGGCTTTGGACCGGGCTGATTAGAGGATCAGCCAGGACCAGAGGAGTTGGGGATGAAGCGAGGACAGAGGCGGAGCGCGGAACAGGTCGTGCTGATGCTGCGCCAGATCGAGGTGCAGACGGCACAAGGCAAAAGCATCGCAGTCGCCTGCAAAGAAGCGGACGTCGCCGAGCAGAGTGACTCACGCTGGCGTAAGGAGTACGGCGGTCTGAAGGTTGATCGGGCCAGGAAGATGAAAGATCTGGAGCGCGAGAACGCTCGGCTTCGTCGGCTTGTGGCTGATCTATCTTTAGAGAAGCAGGTCCTGGCGGACGTCGCCTCGGGAAATTTGTAGCCCCCGAGCGACGCCGGCAGGCGGTCGATGGCATTCGGGAGAAGTACGGTCTCTCGGAACGTCACGCCTGCCGGATCGTCGGCCAGCACCGGGGCACGCAGCGCTACATGCCCACCGTGCCGGCCGACGCGGATGGGCTGACCCGAGCCATCGTTGTCCTGGCCTCCAAGTATGGGCGCTATGGCTACCGTCGTGTCACCGCGCTGCTGCAGACAGACGGCTGGCAGGTGGGCAAGGACCGGGTCCATCCTTCGAGAACCTCAGGATGAGGGCATCTGGCGTCGCGCGGGGCTGAAGGTCCCCAGCCGACATGAACCGCGCAGCCGCCTCTGGCTGAACGACGGCTCGTGCGTGCGGCTGCGGCCACTCCACTACAACCACGTCTGGCGCTTCGCCTTCGTGCAGGCGCAGACCCACGACGGGCGCAGCTTGCGTATCCTGACGCTGATCGATGAGCACAGCCGGGCGTGCCTCGCCTTGAAGGTGGCGCGGCGCATCAACGGCCTGGGTGTGATCGAGGCGCTGGCGGAGGCGATGTGCCTGCACGGCATCCCGGAGAACATCCGCTGCGACAACGGTCCCGAAATGATCTCAAAGGCGCTGCACAAGTGGGTCGCCAAAGCCGGCTCGCAGATCCAGTACAGCGCACCCGGCTCGCCGTGGGAGAACGGGTACTGTGAGAGCTTCAACGGCAAACTGCGCGACGAGTGCCTGAGGCAGGAGATCTTCTCCTCACTCGAGGAGGCACAGATCGTGATCGCCCTCTGGCAGAACACGTACAACCGCGTCCGGCCGCATTCGTCGCTGGGCTACCGACCGCCCGCGCCTGTCAGCTTCCCGGATCTGGCCTTCCGGCTACCCATGGGCGCGACCATGCAGTCGCCGCGCAACTGGCCCGGTCCAAAATACCGGTCAGGTCAGTTTATCCGACCAGATCCCTGTTCTTTCCCTGTTACCGGGACGGCACGC
Source organism: Methylobacterium sp. J-070 (assembly GCF_022829385.1). Taxonomy (GTDB): domain Bacteria; phylum Pseudomonadota; class Alphaproteobacteria; order Rhizobiales; family Beijerinckiaceae; genus Methylobacterium. The sequence continues at coordinate 219,498 of NZ_JAKSXX010000123.1, forward strand.
CACAGACTGGTTCGCACGTGACCGCGCCCACCGCCAGTCCGCTCATCGACCGGAACGGCCAAGCGGGAACCGTATCGGACCGGCCTCGGTGCCGGTCTGTCGCTGACCGTCGTCGGAATCTGACCCGGTCTGCGGTCCGCGACCTATGCGCGGTCTCGGGCTGCGACGGCCGGGTTCGCGAAGGCTCGGCGCTTGGCACCCGCCGCGCCCGGCGTCGGGGCGACCGACGGACCGCACGGCAGGCTCCCCGCATGCGGCGTTGCGCCGTGGAACGTCGCCGACCGCGCAGCCTTTCCTGACGACGCGCTCGGCCGCCATCGCCGAGCCTCGACCCGGAAAAGGCATCCCATGCTGAACGTCTCGCGCGCGCTGGCAACACTCGTCGCGCTCGTCATCGCCGGGCCGGCGTTGGCCCAGGGCAAGCCCCTGGCGCCGCCGGCCAGCGACGCGATGCCGCCGGTGGAGCTGACGATCAGCATGGCGGACGGCAAGCCGGTCTGCGAACCGGCCGAACTCCGTCTTCCGGCCGATACCAACGTCGCGCTGAGCATCGTCAGCCATGCCGATGCGCCCGTCACGATCACCGCGCCCGGGCAATTCGAGAACGGCCTGGTGCTGCATGCCGACGGCGATCTCGTGCATGTCGCCAGCGAGAAGGGCTACACCGTCAAGCAGAACGGCAAGGGCACGCTGCGCCTGCGGACCCTTAAGGCCGGGCAGGAGGAATACGCCTGCACCAGCACCCGCAACGCCGACGCGCCCTTCAAGGGCAAGCTGGTCCTGAGCCCGCCCGCGCAGTGAAGCCGCGGCTCAGGGTTCAGGCATGAGCGACGCCGTGTCCGGCAAGGATCTCAGCGTCTACTACGACGGCGGCTGCCCGCTTTGCCGCGCCGAGATCGACCATTATCGCCGGTGCGCGGGTGCCGATCGGGTGGCGTTCGTCGATGTGGGGCGCGATGTCCCGGCGCCGGACCTCGGGTCCGGTCTCGGCCGCGACGCCGCCCTGCGGCGCTTCCATGTGCGCTGCGCGAACGGCCGGCTGATCTCCGGCGCGGCCGCGTTCGCGCGGCTCTGGCGGACCTTGCCCGGCTGGCGCTGGCTCGGCCGACTGGTCGACCTGCGGGTGCTGGGCATCCGGCCCCTTCTGCCGATCGCCGAGCTGGCCTATCGCCTGTCCCTGCCGTTGCGCCCCCGTCTCGCCCGGCTGGTCTCACGCCGCCGGCCCGAGGCGTAGCGGCGGCGGCACCATGTGGCAGGTCGCGCTTGCCGGACCGCCTGAGCGGCCGGAGACGCGGCCGTCCCCGTCGAGCACGCACGGGCGCGAGAACGTGCGAACCGCGCCCCGGGACCAATGCCCGGCTCGCGCGTTGCCTGGACGGTTCGATCTCGCCAGGAGCGCCCGATGCTCGCCCGATCCGCGTTGCTGCTCGTCATCCTCACGTCGAGCGCCCAGGCCGCCGCCTTCGACGACCTGAAGGGCTATCTGGCCTCCTGCCTGCGGTTCGAGATGGGGGGCACCCAGGCGCAACGGGGTACGCCCCTGTCGTCCCGCGTGCACGATGCGCTGGATCGCTGCTCCGACGACGTCGCTCGGCTGGAGCGGGCGGACGGGCGTCGTCTGCGCGGCGACGGCGGGATCAGTCCGTCGACCAAGCAGGTGATCCAGGATGTCGTGGGCCGCGGCGGCGACGGCATCCGCGCCGTCCGGTACTGAGCCCGTCGACCGCGCCGCGCGGCGGAACGGCGATTTCGGCCCACATGCATCCTTAACGCCCGCGTGCTGAGGTGCGGAGGTTCGGGGGGACACGCGCGCGCACGGCATCAGAATGGCTCAGCAGGGCTGCACCCGCACGGATCTCGGACCTTTGCCGCGGCACCGGGTCCGCATCTGGCGGCGGTTCCGTGCCGATCGGCGCGGGGGCGTCGCCCTGATCTTCGCGCTGGGCAGCATCGTCCTCTTCGGCCTGGCCGGTGGCGGCATCGACTACGCCCGCATGGTCTATCGCCGCAGCCAGCTGCAGAACGCCGTCGATGCCGCCGTCCTCGCCGGGGGCAATACCCTGAAACTCTCGCCATCGAACTCGGATGCGGTGGCCAGCATCGTCGCGCGCATCGTCAACGAGAATGCGCCATCGCCGCCAGACCGCCCGCTCTCCGTGCAGGTGACGGTCAGCGGCGACAAGACCAGCCTGTCCGCCAGCGTGACCGACACCTTCAGGCTGGCCTTCGGAGCCTTCGTGGGCATGCGGGTCGCGCCGATCACCGCCCGGTCGACCGCCACGATCATGGGCAAGATGCGCCTGTGCCTGCTCACCCTGGATCCCGCCGCGGTGGGCACCCTGCACCTGGAGAAGAACGCCAACCTGTCGGCGACCGCGTGCTCGCTGTACGCGGATTCCAAGGACGCCCACGCCATTCAGGGCGACGAGAACGCCATCGCCAAGGCCGACACGATCTGCAGCGTCGGCGGCGCCAGCACCACCCGGGCCAACTTCGCGCCGCCGGTCACATCGGGCTGCCCCGCGATCAAGGATCCCCTGGTCGGGACCATCACCGCGCCCGCGCCGGGCAGCTGCATCACCCTCGGCGCCTCCGCGGGGCCAGGGCCCGGGAAGGGACCGGGCGGCCCCGCCGCCGGGCTCGTCGCGGTCACGGCGAACACGACCCTCGATCCCGGCACCTATTGCGGCGGCCTGCACATCACCGGCACCGCCAACGTCACCCTCAACCCGGGCGTCTACATCATCAAGGACGGCCCGCTGATCGTCGATCAGACGGCCAGCATGGCGGGGCAGGGTGTCGGTTTCTACTTCATGGGCGACGCCGCCGGCGTCCTGTTCGATGCCGACAGCACGATCAGCCTGACGGCGCCGGTCACCGGCCCGCTCGCGGGGATCCTGATGACCGAGCAGCCCAGCGTCTCGTCCCCCGTCGCGCCGCCTCCGCCGCCGAAAGGATCTCCGCCGGCACCCCCCGGTCCGCCCTCGAAGCCGCTGCGCCAGTACCGGATCATCAGCAACAACGCCCGCACGATGCTGGGCACGATCTACCTGCCGGCCGGTCGGCTGATCATCGACGGCACCGCGGCCGTCAGCGATCAGTCCGCCTACACCGTCATCGTCGTGCAGCTGCTCAACCTCTATGACGGGCCGACGCTGTACCTGAACGCCAACTACGACGCGACGAGCGTGCCGGTGCCGAAGGGCGTCGGGCCGGTCACCGGCAAGATCCTCATCACGCAGTAGAGATCGTGGAGTCCCGACGACGGGCAGGCGTCCGGCTGCCGACCCCAACCGTCGGCAGACGCCGATCGACATCAGGCTCGCTGGCGAACGCGGGTCCCGCCCCGCGTACCGGGCTTCACCGCGTGCCGGCGGCGGCTAAGCCGGGGCGGTCGACAATCTTGACCGCCCCGCGCCGGAGTTCGATCAGTCCTGCCTCGGCCCATTGCGCGACAATACGGCTCACGACCTCGCGCACGCTGCCGACATCGTCGGCGAGCTTCTGGTGCGTCACCGCCGCGACGCCCTGCGGATCGGCCTCCGCCAGGAGCCGCTGCGCCAGACGCTGTTTCAGGGGGGCGAACGCCACCGCGTCGATCAGCGTGAACAGGCCCGACATCAGCCGCGTGTAGTCGTCCATCACGAAGCTGCGAAAGGCGGCGCTGTCGCCCATCAGGTGCTGGAACGTGCCCACCGGCAGGGCCGCAAGCTCGGTGCGTTCCTCGGCGATGCTCTGCGCCGGGAAGGTGCTGCCGGACAGGAGACATTGCGTGGTCAGGGCGCAGGTGCCGCCCGGGCCGACCTTGTAGATCAGGACCTCACGCCCGCCCTCCGACATGCGGAAGATGCGCGTGCGCCCCTCCAGGCACATCAGGTAGTGGGCGCACGCGCCGTCCAGTTCGTAGGCGACGGCGCCGGCCTCCAGAACCGGGAACTGCACGGTGCCCCTGGCGATCTGGAGGTGCGCGGGGCTGAGCGCCTGCATGAGCGGAAACCGGTCGATCCAGCGCTCGACCTTCTGCGCGTCCGTCATGGCTGGCATCGTCCTCCGGCCGTGACGACGGGCTGATCGTCCGGCGCGTGTCGCGTTTTTCTCCCGCCGCGCCGGACTTGTGTGACCTGGGTCACCGACCGGGCGCGGCGGCCCGGCATAGCATCGCGGCACACCGAACACGATACGGGCGCCGGTCATGCCCGGCCCCTGACGGGAGTGAACCGATGCGCCGCCTCGCCCTCAGCTTGATGCTCGCCGCCCTCGCCGCCGGCCCCGCGGCGGCCGAACAGGACCTGCTCCTCGGGGCCGACATGGCCTCGCCCGCGATGACGCAGGCCGAGATGAGCCGCGCCGACATCGAGGCGATGATCACGGCCGCCCACGGAAAGCCCATCGACCTCCACGACAAGGCCCTGTCCGGCCTCGATCTGTCCGGGCTGAACCTCCGGGGCGCCAACCTGCGGACCGCCCGCCTCAACAAGGCGAACCTGCGGGGCGCGGACCTCGGCGGGGCGAACCTCGAACAGGCGTGGTTCATCAAGGCGGACCTGAGCGGGGCCAAGCTGATGGACGCGCGGATGTTCGGCATCACCGCTCGGGATGCCAACCTCAGCGGTGCCGACCTGAGCCGGTCCATGCCGATCGGCGACTTCAAGGGCGCGAACATGAGCGGCGCGACGCTTGTCGATCTCAGAGGGGGTGCCGACATCAAGAACCAGTCCATGGGCCTGATGCGCGCGGTGTTCGTCTCGGTGAACCTCACGGGCGCGAACCTGAAGGGGGCCAACCTCGGCCGGTCGCGGCTCGAATACGCCGATCTCACGGATGCCGACCTCACGAACGTGATGCTGATGGGCTCGGACCTGTCCGGCGCGAACCTGACCGGCGCCACGGTCACGGGCGCGGACTTCAAGAACGTCGATGTCAGCGGCGCCCGGCTGATCGGCCTGAAGGGCCAGGACGGCGCCAAGGACTGGTCGGCGCGGGTGAACGTCGACCGCGCCATCACCCGGAGCGCCAACTGAGCCGTCCCCTTACGTCTGCGGCCACCCCGGAGAGACCTCCCATGACCCCCCGTCGCCTGCTGCTCGGCGCCTTCGCGGCCGCCCCCCTGCTGTTCGGTTCCGGCGCCGTCGCCGCCGGGACGGCCTACACGCCTGCCGCCTTCGCGGTCGCCCAGAAGGCGGGCAAGCCGATCCTCGTGCACATCACCGCGCCCTGGTGCACGACCTGCGCGGCGCAGAAGCCGATCCTGGCCAGGCTGGAGGCGGAACCCAGGTTCAAGGACCTGCAGGTGTTCGACGTCGACTTCGACAGCCGCCGGGACGTGGTGAAGCGGTTCGGCGCGACGATGCAGAGCACCCTGATCCCCTACAGGGGCGAGACGGAGGTCGGGCGCTCGGCCGGGGAGACCAAGCCGGAGGCGATCTCGGCGCTCCTCGACAAGGCGATCTGAGGCGGGGCCAGGGTCACGAGCATCGGCGGCGGGTTCCCGGCGATCGGCGATCGCGATGCGGGGAAGCGGATCGTCCGCCCCCGACCCACCCGGCTTTCGCACCGACCGGCCGGTCCCTCATGCCCTCCGGCGCGGGGCCACCCGGCCCAGGATGCGCCCGAGCTGATCGGCCGAGTACGGCTTGTGCAGCAGTTCGAAGCCGTGCAGCCCGTCCTGGGCCAGGACGTGGCTGTAGCCCGAAGCCAGGAGGACCGGCAGGCCGGGCATCCGGCGCTGCACGATCCTGGCGAGTTCGATGCCGCCCATGCCGGGCATCACCACGTCGGAGAACACGACATCGAAGCCGGCCCCGTCGGCTCCGAGCTTCTCCAACGCCGCCTCGGCGTTGGCGGTCCAGGTCGTGCGGTAGCCGATGTCTTCCAGGATCTGGGTGGCGAACCTGCCGACCTCGACATTGTCCTCGACGACCAGCACGCACTGGCCGTCGCCGGTCGGGAAGGTCTCATCGTCTCGGACGGAGGCCGGGCGTGCGGGCGCGCCCGCCAATATCTCCGGCAGGTAGAGCGTGAAGGTGGTGCCCCGTCCGGGCCCGCTCCGGACCGCGACGTCGCCCCCCGACTGCTTGGCGAAGCCGAAGACCTGGCTGAGGCCGAGCCCGGTGCCCTTGCCGACCTCCTTGGTCGTGAAGAACGGCTCGAAGATGCGGGAAAGCTGATCCGGCGCGATGCCGCTTCCGGTGTCGGTGAGGGCGATGGAGGCGAACCGGCCCGGCGCGGCGGCATGCCCGCGGATCGGCGGCAGGGTGCCGGTGTGATCGAGCCGGAGGGTCAGCGTGCCCTCGCCGTTCATGGCATCCCGGGCGTTCACCGCGATGTTGACGAGCGCCGTCTCGAACTGGCTGATGTCGGCCAGCACGAAGCACGGCGCGTCCGGGATCTCGGTGCCGACATGGATGCGGGCGCCGGTCACGGTATCGAGCATGTCGGCGACACCGCGCAGCCGCTCGCCGACGTCGAACACTTCGGGCTTCAGCGCCTGGCGCCGGGCGAAGGCGAGCAGCTGACCGGTGAGCTTGGCGGCGCGGTCGACGGTGTCGGAGACGGTATCCATGTACCGGACCCGACGCTCCTCGGGCAGGTCCGGACGCCTGAGGAAATCCACCGACGAGCGGATGATGGTCAGCAGGTTGTTGAAATCGTGCGCCACGCCCCCGGTCAACTGGCCCACAGCCTCGAGCTTCTGCGACTGGCGCAGCGCCTCCTCCGCCCGGCCCAGCGCGGCGGCCTGCTCGTACTCGACCGTCGTGTTCCGCCCGGTCGCGTAGATCTGGCCGTCCTCGAACGCCCCCGTCCAGGCGAACCGGCGATAGGTCCCGTCCGCGTGCCGGAGACGGTACTCGTAGGGTTCGACCAGCGGGGCCGTCATGATGCGGCCGAGCGCCGCCCGCGTCGGCTCCAGGTCCTCGGGGTGGGTGAACGTGACGAAGTTCTGCCCGATGAGGTCGGACGCCGCCCAGCCGAGCAGGTCCTGCCAGGCTGCGTTGACCGCCAGGAGCGTCCCTTGCGCATCCGCGATGGCCAGAAGATCCGGTGACAGCCGCCAGGCCCGCTCCAGGGCGCGCGCCCGGTCGGCGACCCGGGCTTCGAGGTTCGCGTTCAGGTCCCGCAGCGCGGCCGTCGCCGCCTCCGCGAGCCGCCGCGCCTCCAGCAGCTCGCGCTCGTAGCGCCGACGGTCAGAGGCGTTGAAGACGGTGATCCGGATGAAGCGCACGCCCCCCGCCGCGTCCTCGCGCACCACCGCGTTGACCAGGACCGGCAGCGTCGTGCCGTCCGCGCGCACGAGATCGAGGGCGACTTCGTTGAAGAAGCCCTGCATCCGCAGCATCGGCGCGAAATGGGTCTCGTAGTAGACCTTGCCGGCGAGGTTCAGGAGATCGAGGAAACGGCGTCCGACGAGCTGCTCGTTCGTGAAGCCGAGCCACGTCGCGAGCGTGCGATTGATCTTGGAGATGCGCCCGTTCGGCAGGGCCGAGGCGTAGCCGCAGGGCGCGTTCTCGAACAGATCCGACAGATCGTCCGTGTCCTGCACCCGGGCGTGAGGCGTCACCTCGTCCACGCTACCCACCCCGCAGGAAGCCCTCGATGGCCGCGATGGTCTCCCCGGGCGCACTCAGGTTCGGGCAATGGCCCGTCGCGTCGAGGAGAGCGAAGGCGCTGTTCTGCAGGTGCCGGTGGACGTACGTCCCTACCTCTATCGGGGCGATCACGTCCTCCGAGCTCTGGATGACGAGGCATCGCGCCGTCACGCCCGCCAGATCCGCGCGATTGTCGGCCAGGAAGGTGGTGCGGGCGAAGCGCTTGGCGATGTCCGGGTCCGTGCGGCAGAAGCTGTTGGTGAGTTCCTCGCCGAGTTCGGGGCGGTCGGGATTGCCCATGATCGCCGGTGCCATCGCCTGCGACCAGCCCATGTGGTTCGTGTCGAGGAAGTCGAGCAGCTCCTCGATCTGGGCTGCACTGAAACCGCCGACGTATCCGTCGTCGTCGAGATAGCGCGGCGACGGGCAAACCAGGACGAGGCTCGTAAACAGCTCGGGGGCCTTTATCGAGGCCAGAACCCCGATCATGGCGCTGACCGAGTGGCCGACGAACACGCCGCTCCTGACCTCCAGGGCGCGGCAGAGCTCGACCACGTCGTCGGCGTAGCCGTCGAGCGCGGCGTACTTCGCCGCCTCGTAGGCCGATAGGTCCGATCCGCCGGCGCCGATATGATCGAACAGGATCGTCCGGTAGCGGTCCGCGAACGCCGGATACACGAAGCGCCACATGTTCTGATCGCAGCCGAAGCCGTGCGCGAAGACCATGGCGGTTCCGCCGGTGCCGACCTGCCTCACGTTGTGTCGCCGTACGACAGACAAGCCCACGCTCCTCGGATGTCGCAAGTCTAGCATGCATCGGCGGACGGCGCTTGCCCACCCGTCGGACGTCTCCGGCGCGACGGCAGCCCGAAAGCCCACCGTGCCGGTGACCGGAATCGGTCGCCGGCCGGCGCGACAGCAATGTTCGCCGCCAGGCGCCGTCCCCTCGGACGCCGAGGACTTGTACGCCGGAGCCGGCTCATCTCCCGCGTGTCCCGCACCGGGCGTCCATGGGAATGCCAATCCGTTCAACCGGAAAGCGCAGACGCGGACGAGCCGAAGCCGCGCATTGTGGCATGTGGCCTCCGACCCGAGGTCGTCGCTTGCGGCGGCCCGAATTCCGCGCGGGAGCGGCCGTCCCTGGGGCGTCCGCGTCGGGCTCGAGGCCGCGCTCCGCGCGCTCTGGCAGGCCGGTCTGGCGCCGCACCTGCTGACGCCGGCGCGGGGCAACGTCGAGATCCTCGTGGGCGCGACCGCCCCTTGGGCACCGTCCGCCTCGGTGCTGCGGCATCGCCGACGCGGTGACCGGATCGGAGGCGGGGGACCCTGTCCGGAGGCGCGACCCGCACGGGGCCGTCCGCCGGACCGGCAACGGCTCTAACCAATGCTGATCCGGATGTATCAAATGCAATCGAAATCGGTATCGGCATCTACAGTCGGACGATGCATCCTGGAATGACCGGGGAAGGACGGCTCCGCCGACGATCGGCGCCCGCCACGGATCCCGGAAGCAGGACGCTCAGAGCATGCTCGCCCGCATCGTCAATGCACTGTTCCTCCGGGCTCTGCGTGCGCCGGCCTGCGGATGGGTGGTGCGTGCGGCCATCGTCCTGGCGTCGCGGGACGCATCGCCGCGCAGCGGCGCGGGCGCGATGGCGGCGGTCCGGTAGCCGGAGGGGGGGCGAGGGGCGGTTCAGGCCGCCCGAACGAGATCGCCCTCGATCGCGGCGAGCGCACGCTCCAGCGCCGCGAAGCAGTTCGGATCGAATGCCGTGCCGAGATCGGCGCGCATGATGCCGAGCGCCTTCTCCAGCGGCATGGCCGCCCGGTAGGGCCGGTCGGCGGTCAGCGCGTCGAACACATCGGCGACCGAGACGATGCGCGTCTCGGGTGCGATGGCGTCGCCTTTCAGCCCGCGGGGATAGCCCCGGCCGTCCAGCCGCTCGTGGTGGCCGCCGCCGATGCTGGCCATCTCGTGGAACACCGCCGCGCGGGTCAGGATGGTCTCCGACAGGGACGCGTGATTGCGCATGTCGCGCCACTCCGCGTCGTCCAGTTTGCCGTTCTTGTCGAGGATCGCGTTGGAGACGCCGAGCTTGCCGACATCGTGGAGGAGCGCCGCGCGCTTGAGCCAGCGGCGGCGCTCGGAGGGGTAGCCGAGTTCGGCCGCGATCATGTCGGCGTAGACCGCGACCCGCTCGGAATGGCCGGAGGTGAACGGGCTCTTGGCATCGATGATCTGGGCGAAGGCCCGGGCGATATCGTCGAGGTAATCCTCGTCCACGACGATCGGGCTGCCCGGAGCCAGCGCGAACACCGCCGCCTCGACCTCGTCCGAGGCCAGGGTCTCCCAGAAGCGGGATTCGGCGGCGACCGCCTCGAAGCAGGCGACGACCTCAGGATCGAACCATGTGCCCGAGCGCGCCCGCACCTCGGCGATCGCGGCCGCGCGGCCGGCTGCGGTGTGGAACACGTCCACCACTTGGGCGAGGAGCGCCACCCGTGCGTAGAGCGGGATCGCGGGGCCGGCGAGGTGGTCCGGTCGGCCGCTGCCGTTCCAGTGCTCGTCCAGCGCGTGGATGGCCTCGCAGACGCCCGCCGGGAAGCGAAGCTGACGGGCGATCTGGGCACCGCGCTGGCAGCGGGTCTGGATCAGGTCATCGACGATCGCGCCGCCATTCTGCAGGATGTTGAGCACGGCACGGAAGCGCTCGGCGAGGCCGGCCTTGAGGCCGGTATGGGCGAAGACGAAGCCCAGAACCTTGGGCAGGCTGTCGCTCACCGTCTTGAAGTCGCGCTTGAAGCCGAGATCGTCGGAGAGGTAGAGTTCGCAGATCCGCGCGGCGTTGCTGGAGCAACCGAGGTCCTTCAGCATGACCGTGTGGTAGAGTTCCCAGAGCTGCGCGTCGGTCAGCCCCAGCTCCCGACCGACGTGGAAGCCGATCCAGGTCGCCCGCACGCAATGCCCCACGGGCTGACCTTCCGTCAGGTCGAGGGCGTGGCTCAAGGCGCCGAGAACCTCCGATAGCTGAACCGTCCTGGCTTCTTCTTCTTTGCCTGACGCGATCCGCATCGTACTCGTCCAGCCTCTAGCGGTAGAAGCGGCAAGATTACCTTCAGAACCTGATCAAACCGTTGCGCCGTGCGCTTTCAGGCGGTTGTCCATCCGGTCCAAACCGAGGCGGCCGAAGGTGCGAGGCTTCGGCGATCCCGAAGCGGCCGCGCCCTTGATCATCGCCGCGTGAGCGGCCACGAGGCCGACCGGCCTGGCCCGGCAGATGACGACCGACCCACCGGGACGCAGGCCTGCACGTTCGGTGGCGGGCCAGCCGAATCGGTTTGAGCGCCGGCGGTCCGCGATCGGGCCGGCACCCGGGCCGACGCACGGGACGCGGCCGGGGCCTCCTTCGGTTGCGTAGCCCTCAGGAAGCCTCGGCCGTGTCCGTGACGGGCGCGGGGGCGCCGAGTTCGGCGGCGAAGGCGCCGAAGAACTGGTCGGCGAGCTTGCGCGAGGTCGCCTGGATCAGGCGCCCCCCGAGGGAGGCGATCTTGCCGCCGATCTCCGCCTTGGCCTCATAGGTCAGAACGGTCTCGACGTCCTCCTGCCGGAGCGCGACTGCGGCACGGCCCTTGGCGAAGCCCGCCATGCCGCCGTTGCCCTGACCCGTCAGGGTGTAACCCTCGGGCGCGCGGATATCCTCCAGCCGGACGGTGCCGGCGAAGGTCGCCGAGACCGGGCCGATCTTCAGGGCGACCTTGGCGGCAAACTCCTCGGGCGAGACCTGCGTGAGTTCCTTGCAGCCGGGGATGCAGCGCGCGAGCACCGCAGGATCGTTGAGGGCGGCCCAGACGGCCGCGCGCGGTGCCGCGATGCGGTATTCCCCGGTGATGTCCATCGTGTTCTCCCGTCCAAAGGCGCACCGGCCAGGCACTCAGACCGCGCAGTAGCGGTCCTGGATCTCGCTGTCGGCCCGCAGCGTCGCGGCCGAGCTTTCGTGGACGACCGCACCCTGGTCGATGATCACGGCGCGGTCGGCGAGGTTGAGGGCCCACTCGACGTTCTGCTCCACGAGGAGGAGCGTGACGCCGCGTGCCCGCAGGGCGACGAACAGGCGCCCCATCTCCTCGACGAGGACCGGCATGATGCCCTCCGAGGGCTCGTCGAGCAGGATCAGCTTGGGCCGCGCGATCAGGGCGCGGGCGATGGCGAGCATCTGCTGCTCGCCCCCCGACATCGTGACGGCGACCTGGTCGAGGCGCTCGGCGAGGCGGGGAAAGGTCTCGGCGATCTCGGCGATGGCCGGCCCCTCGCGGATCTCGGCCGGCGCGCGCAGCAAGCCGAGCTTCAGGTTCTCGCGCACGGTCAGGCCGGGCACGATCCGCCGGTCCTCCGGCACGTAGGCGAGCCCCAGGGGGAAGCGCGCATGGGCCGGGCGTCCGAGCAGGTCCTGACCGAGGAAACGGACCCGGCCGCCGACCTTGGGGATCAGGCCCATCACGGCCTTCATGGTGGTGGTCTTGCCGGCGCCGTTGCGGCCGATCAGGGCCAGGATCTCCCCCTCGCGCACCGCGAAGGTGAGGCCATGCAGGACGTGGCTCGCCCCGTACCACGCCTGGAGGCCGTCGAGCTCAAGCATGGCCGTACCCGCCGCTCTGGCCGAGATAGACCCGGCGGACCTCACGGTCGGCCTGGATCTCGGCCGGGCTGCCGTCGGCGATGAGGCGCCCATGGTGCAGGACGAGGATCCGTTCCGACAGGCCGAGGATCATCTTCATCTTGTGCTCGACCAGGAGGACGGCGCGCTCGGCCGACAGGCGGCGGAGCAGGGCCACCATGTCCTTCGTCTCCTCGGGCCCCATCCCGGCGGTGGGCTCGTCGAGGAGCAGAAGCGTCGGATCGGCGGCGAGCGCGATGGCGATCTCCAGGGCCCGCTGCTCCCCGTGTGCGAGGGCGGCGGCAGGCCGATCCCGGCGGCCGGCGAGGCCGACGGATTCGAGGAGCGTGTCGGCCCGCTCCGCGAGCCCGGCGAGCCGGTCGCGGCGGCTCCAGAAATCGTACCGGCTCACGCGCGCCTGCAGGGCCGTGCGGATGTTCTCGCGGGCGGTGAGCCGAGGGAAGACCGTGGTGATCTGGTAGGAGCGGGCGATGCCCAGATGCGCGAAGCGGGCCTGGGGCACGCGCCGCAGGTCCCGGCCGCCGAACAGGAGCGTCCCGCTCGTGGGCTTCAGGGCCCCGGAAAGCAGGTTGAAGAAGGTGCTCTTGCCCGCGCCGTTGGGACCGATGACCGCCGTGATGCGCTCGCGCCCGAGCGTCGCGCTGATCCCTTCGAGTGCGGTGAAGGCGCCGAAGCGGCGTCCGAGGTTCTCGACCTGGAGGACGGGTCCGGTCACGGGCGGCCCCGCATCGCATCGAGCCGGGCCAGAGCGGTGCCCCAGAGGCCCCGGGGCAGGAACAGCACGAACAGGATGAAGACGGTGCCGAGCGCCAGCTGCCAGTGCGGCGTCCAAAGGCTCAGGGTGTCCTCGAGCACGAGGACCGCCAGGGCGCCCACGAACGGTCCGAAGAAGGTCCCGGCGCCGCCGACCAGGGTCATCACCACGGCCATGCCCGAGGTGTGGTAGGCGAGGCTGTCCAGCGGCACGATCGACAGGTGGATCGCCGAGAGCGCGCCGGCGAGGCCGCAGAACAAGCCGGAGAGGACGAAGGCGAGCAGCTTGGTGCGCTCCACGTCGAAGCCGCAGGCCCGGGCCCGGGTCTCGTTCTCGCGGATCGCCTCGATCACCGCCCCGAAGGGGGAGGCGAGGATCCGCGAGATCATCGCCAGCGCCGCGCCGACGACGGCCAGCACCACGAGGTACTTGGTCAGCGGGTTCAGGATGTCGAAGGCGACCGGGCCGAGGCCGATCCGGGCGACCGTGAAGCCGCGCAGGCCGTTCTCGCCCCCCGTCCAGGCCGACGCCTGGAGCGCCGCGTAGTAGACGAGCTGCGCCAGCGCCAGCGTCACCATCGCGAAGTAGATGCCCCGCGACCGGATCGAGACCGCGCCGATGGCGAGCGCCAGCGCTCCGGCCGCCGCGACCGCGAGCCCCATCGCGGCCAGCGGGTGCAGGCCGTAGGCGCCGATCGCGATGCCGGTGACGTAGGCGCCGGTCCCGAAGAAGGCCGCATGGCCGAACGAGAGCAGGCCGGTGTAGCCGTAGAGCAGGTTGTAGCCGACGGCGTAGAGCCCGTAGATCAGGACGTTGACCGCGAGCGCCTGCGACGGGAGCAGGACGGGCAGCGCCAGGAGCGCGAGGATCGAGAGCGGCGCGCGCCATCGCGACAGGGCGCCGCCCGCCAGGGGCGAGCGGCGCGAGACCGCCGGCGCCGGGGGACCGATGACCGTCGGGTCGAGGGGCTGCGTCATCGCTCTCCCTCAGGCACCGAGGCCGGGCTTGCCGAACAGCCCCTGGGGCCGCACGAGCAGCACCAGGGCCATGAAGGCGAACATGGCGATGCTCGCCATCTCGGGGGCGATCAGAGCGGTCATCGAGACCACGACGCCGACGAGCAGCCCCGCCACGACGGAGCCCATCAGCGAGCCCATCCCGCCGATCACCGTGACGGCGAAGGCCTCGCCGAGGACGACATTGCCCATCTCCGGGTTGACCGAGCGCATCGGCGCGGCGAGGACGCCGCCGAGGGCCGCGAGCGCGATGCCGAGGCCGAAGACCCAGAGCCACAGCCGCTCGATATCGACGCCGAGCACCCGCAGGATCTCCGGGTCGCGGGCGCCGGCCCGGACGATCAGCCCGAGCTTCGTCCGCTCCAGCCCGATCCACAAGGCGACGAGGACCAGGGCGACGACGCCGATCACGAAGATCCGGTAGATCGGGAAGAAGCCGACCCCGAGGTCGGCCACGCCGGAGAGCGCCTCCGGCGTGGCGAAGGGCAGGCCGTCCGAGCCGAACAGGATGCGCACGCCCTCGACGAGCACGTAGCCGAGGCCGAAGGTTAGGAGCAGCGCGTCGTCCGGCGGGCGGCCGGCCAGCGGCCGGATCAGGAACCGCTCGATGAGCAGGCCCAGCGCCCCGACGAGGAGCGGCCCGAGGAGCAGGGCCGCCCAGAAGCTGCCGGTCCACTCCATCACGAACACGCCCGCATAGGCGCCGACCATGAAGATGTTGCCATGGGCGAAGTTCACGATGCCGAGCAGGCCGAAGATGATCGACAGGCCGAGCGCCAGCATCACGAACACCGCACCCAGCGCCACGCCCGAGAAGAGCTGCATGGCGATCAGTTCGAGGTCGAGGGATCCCCAATCCATGGCCGTCTCCCGCGCCCCGGTCAGGCGCGGTGCCCGAGTTCGTCGCAGCTCCGCAGGGCCGCCTCCGAGCCCGGCTCGATCTCCAGGATCTTGAACAGGTCCGCCTCGTTGGCCATCTCAGACTTCTTCTTGGATTCGGTGACGAGGACCGACTGGACGGCCTGATGGTCGCAGGCCCGGTAATGCTCCGGACCCTTGGCGACGTCGTACGTCAGGGTCTCCAGTGCCGCGATCACCTTGTCGGTGTCGGTGTCGCCGGCCGCCTTCACGGCCATCAGCAGCGAGCGGATGGCGGCATAGCCGTAGGCGCCGTAATCGGTGGGGACCGCACCCGCATAGGCGGCCCGGAACGCGTCGTTGAAGGCCTTCGCCGAGGGGACGGTGTCCTCCAGGCGCCAGTAATAGTTGCTGGCGCCGACGACGCCCTCGAACGCGTCGGGGCCGGCGGCGAGGCGCTGGTTGTGCAGGAGCACCGGAACGACGATCCGGGCGACCTTCTTCAGCCCGAAATCGTTGGCCTGCTTGATGC
Organism: Methylobacterium sp. J-070; assembly: GCF_022829385.1. Lineage (GTDB taxonomy): Bacteria > Pseudomonadota > Alphaproteobacteria > Rhizobiales > Beijerinckiaceae > Methylobacterium. The sequence continues at coordinate 234,920 of NZ_JAKSXX010000123.1, forward strand.
TGTTCGCCTGGTCGCGGCCGAAGTTGCAGATGCACAGGATGTCGGGCCGCATCGAGCGCAGGCGCGGCATGAAGGTCGAGTAATCCGCCGCGCCGAACGGGTGCAGGATCTCGCCGGCCGTCTCCGCGCCGATGGCGGCGGCGGCGCGCTTGAAGCCCCGCAGCATCTCGTGGCCGTAGGCGTAGTCGGCGACGAGATACGCCACCTTCGTGCCCTTGCCGAACGCGTGCTTGGCCACCGCCGCGGTGGTCATGTGCGGGTTCAGGGCCTCGTGGAAGGTCGTGCGGCTGAAGTCCTTGGCCTCGTTGATCGTGTCCGACTGGCTGATCGACACGTAGAGCACCTTGCGGGAGCGGGTGATCTCGTTGACCGACAGCTGCACCGCGCTCGACAGGGCGCCGACGATGAAATGGGCCCTGTCCTTCTCGATCAGCTCCAGGGTGCGCGTGGCGGCCTCGCCGGGGTTGAGCTTGTCGTCGCGGACCAGCAGCTCGGCCATCCGCCCGTCCAGGCCGCCGGCCTCGTTGAACTGCCTGACGGCCAGCTCGGCGGAGCGGATCTGGTCCTTGGCCTCGGCGCCGAACGGGCCGGTGACCGGCGTCGGGAAGCCGATGCGGATCGTCTCGGCGGCGCGGGCCGGGCGCGGCCGGCCGATCCCCGCGAGCGTGCCCGTGGCGGCCATGCCGGCGACGAGCGTCCGGCGCGAGAGCGTATCCTGACCCATCATCCGTTCCTCCTGTGCGCGCGGGCTCTTGCAGGCCGGCCCGCGTCGCGAAACCCAGAGAACCCTCACACCACGCCGAGCGCCCTCAGGATGCGCTCGGGCGTCATCGGCAGCTGCGAGACCGCGGCGCCGAGGGGAAGCAGGGCGTCGTTGACGGCGTTCAGCGCCGCGGCGCTGGAGGCGGCGGTGCCGGCCTCGCCGCAGCCCTTGGCGCCCAGTTCGGTGTCCTGCGTCGGCGTCTCGACGTGGCGGATGACGATGTCGGGCATCTCGCAGGCCATGGGCACGAGGTAGTCGGTCATCGACCCGTTCAGGAGCTGGCCGGTCTCGCCGTAGCGGCATTCCTCGAAGAAGGCGGCGCCGAGGCCCTGCACGACGCCGCCCCGGATCTGCTCGTCCACGAGGAGCGGGTTGATGATCCGGCCGCAATCCTCGACGACCCAATGCTTCAGGATGCGCACGAGTCCGGTCTCCGGATCGACCTCCACGAGGCTGCCATGGATGCCGTTGGTGAAGGCGAAGGGGTAGCCGCGCGGGGCGAAGTGGTGCGCCACCGTGAGCGCGGGCGACACGTCCGGCGGCAGCAGGTCGGAGCGGTAATAGGCGAGGTTGGCGACCTCGGTCAGCGTCATGCGGGGGCTGCCGTCCGCGTCGGTCACCGCGCCGTCGCGGATGTCGAGGGCGCTCGCTTCCGCCTGGAGGATGGCGGCGGCGATCTCCAGGATCCGCGCCCTCAGCTTGCGCGCGGCCTGGAGGGCGGTCTCGCCGCCGATCCCGGCCCCGCGGCAGGCCCAGGTCGCGCCGCCCGAGGGCGTCGTCTCGGTATCGCCGGTCAGCACCCGGACGCGGTCGCGGTCGAGCCCCACGCCCTCGGCGACGATCTGGCCGACGATCGCCTCGCTGCCCTGGCCCTGCTCGGTGATGCTGATGGCGCAGGCCACGTCGCCCGCGGGCGTCAGCTTGAGGACGCAGCCGTCCTGCGCCGAGATGTGGGCGCCCCCGACCCCGTAGAAGGCCGGCGTCGGGTTGGTGATCTCCACATAGGTGGCGATGCCGATGCCCCGGTGGATGCCCGTCTCCCGCAGGGCGGCCTGCTCGGCGCGCAGCGCCGGGTAGTCCATGAGGGCGTGGAGCCTGTCGAGGCAGGTGGCGAGGGAGAGCCTCTCGAACGTGTACCCGCTCGGCGTCCTGTGCGGGTACATGGTGTCGGTGACGTAGTTGCGCCGGCGGATCTCGAACGGGTCCAGGCCGAGCTCCCGCGCCGCCAGATCGACCAGCCGCTCCGTCACCGCGCAGGCGATCGGGTGGCCGACCGCCCGGTACTGGCTCATCTGCACCTTGTTCTGGGCGACGACGGTGAGGTCGGCCCGGTAGTCGCTGAGCCGGTAGGGCGCCCCGATCAGGCGCACCACCTGGTTGCCCTCCACGGCGCTGGTGCGCGGATAGGCCGAGAACGGGCCGACGCCGGTCACGTCGTCCACCTCGATCGCCCGCATCCGCCCATCCTCCGCGAAGGCGAGCCGGGCGCGCACCCGGTGGTCGCGGGCGTGGATGTCGCTGGCGAAGGCCTCCATCCGGTCGGCGGTGAACTTCACCGGCCGCTTGAGCAGCAGGCTCGCCCCCACCACCGCCATGTCCTCGTGGTAGAGATGCAGCTTCATCCCGAAGGAGCCGCCGACATCCGGGGCGATCACCCGGACCCGGGCCTCCGAGAGCCCGAAATGCCGGGCGTAGATGTCCTGGAACTGGTAGGGCGTCTGGGTCGACTGGTGGACCGTCAGCCGCTCCTCCGCCGGATCGTAATCGGCGACGAGCGCCCGGGGCTCCATGGTCACGGCGGTGTGCCGGCCGAAGCGCAGGTCGACCGCGACGCTGCGCGCCTCGGCGAAGGCCTCCGCCGTCGAGCCCGCCTCGATCCGGGTGCGGAACAGGACGTTGTCGGGGGCGTCCGCGTCGATCCGGGGCGCGTCGGCCGCCCGCGCGGCGTCGAGGTCGACGACGGGCTCCAGCTCCTCGAAGTCGATGCCGATGACCTCCAGGGCGTCCTCGGCCTCCGCGCGGCTCTCGGCGACGACCATCACCACCGGCTGGCCGGCCCAGACGACCCGGTCGGTCGGGAGGGGCCTCTGCGGGGCCGAGCGGAGCCCCTTGAAGTGGCTGAGCGTCCCGGTCCAGGGCGCGCAGATCCGCGCGAAGTCGGCGCCGGTCAGCACCGCATGCACGCCCGGCATCGCGGCCGCCTCGGCCGTCTCGATCGCCCCGAGACGGGCATGGGCGTAGGGGCTGCGCAGGAAGGCGGCGTGGAGCATGCGGGGCAGCACCACGTCGTCGGTGTAGCGCCCCCGTCCCGCGAGCAGCCGCTTGGCACCGGGCCGCGGAAGGCCCCGGCCGATATAGCGGCCCCGGCCCGGGCTGTCGGTGGCCGCGCTCACGCCGCCGCCTCGGCGGCGCACGCGGCCTCCGCGACGCCCTGGATGGCGTCGACGATCGCCTCGTAGCCGGTGCAGCGGCAGTAATTGCCCGACAGGGCGTCGCGGATCGCCCCCCGCGACGGGACGGCACCGCCGGCGCGGCAGTCCTTCAGGAAGGCGAGGGCGACGACCAGGATCCCCGGCGTGCAGAAGCCGCATTGCAGGGCATTGCGGGCGTGGAAGGCCGCCTGCAGCGCGGCGATGGCCCCCGAATCCGAGAGGCCCTCGACGGTCTCCACGTGCATCCCGTCCGCCTGCACCGCGAGCATCAGGCAGGCATGGACCGGTCGGCCGTCGAGATTGACGATGCAGGCCCCGCAGGCGCCGATCTCGCAGCCGAGATGCACAGCGGTGAGCCCGAGATCCTGGCGCAGGAAATCGGCGAGCGATAGGCGCGGCTCCACGAAGCGCCGGACCTTGGCGCCGTTGACCGTGAGGGCGACCGGTTGCGGCGCGATCATGCGGCCTCCGCCGTCAGACGGCCGTCCCCGAGGCCGGACAGGACCCGGCCGAGGAGGACCCCGGCCAGGTGCTTCCGCGCCGCGGCCGAGAGCGTGTCGTCGTCGTCCGGGTCGAGGTCCCCGGCCAGGGCCGCCTTCGCCGCCGCGATGCTCTCCGGTTCCAGGGGCCGGCCGGCCAGGGCCGCCTCGGCCGCAGGCGCCCGCACGGGGGTCGGGCCGACGGAGCAGAAGGCGAGGCGTGCCGTCTCGACGGCGTCGCCCGCGAGGACGAGGTGCGCCGCGAGCCCGACCATCGCGTAGTCGCCCCGCCGCCGGGCGATCTCGTCGAAGCGCATCCGCGTGTTCGGGCGGCCGAGCGGCACGCGCACCGCCGACAGGATCTCGCCCGGCGCGATCGCGGTCTCGAACAGGTCCCGGAAGAACGCGTCCGCGGCCACACTCCGGATGCCGGCCGGCCCGGTGATCTCGATGTATGCCCCGAGCGCCCGCATGCAGGCCGGCAGTTCGGAGGCGGGATCCGCCAGGGCGAGGCTGCCGCCCATCGTCCCGAGGTTGCGGATCGCCGGATGCGCCATGTAGGCCGCCGCCTCGGTCAGCATCGGCGCGTGGGTGGCGATCAGGTCGGAGGCCAGGGTCTCGGCGTGACGGGTCAGGGCGCCGATCCGCAGCGCGCCGCCCTCGACGGCGATTCCCCGCAGGGCGTCGATCCGGCCGATGTCGATGAGCAGGTCCGGTGCGTCGAGGCGCAGGTTCAGCGCCGGCAGGAGGCTCTGGCCGCCGGCGAGGTAGCGCGCCTCGCCCGGGCAGCCGGCATAGGCGTCGAGCGCCTCCGCCACGCTGGCGACGCGGCGGTAATCGAAGGCCCGCGCCTTCATGTGCGTCCCTCCCAGGCCGCCGATTTCGGGGTCGCTCGTTGTTGACCGCTTGGTTACAAGCTATCGAGAGGCGAACCGCGCCGTCAAGCGAAATAACCAACCGGTCACGAAGCATGGCTGAGATCGCCGCCTGCCCCGGGCATCCCGCGTCGACCAAGCCCCGGCGCCGCCTGCCTGCGGCCGAGCGCGAGCAGCAGATCGTGGAGGCCGCCGCGCAGTTCTTCGCCGAACACGGTCTCGGCGGACAGACGCGGGAACTCGCCCGGGAACTGGGCATCACGCATTCGGCGATCTTCCGGTACTTCCCCAGCAAGGACGCCCTGCTCGACCGCGTCTACGAGCACGTCTACGTCAAGCGCTGGAATCCCGCCTGGACCGGACTGGTCCGCGACCGGTCTCAACCGCTGAGTTCCCGGATCATCCGATTCTACACGGAGTACACCGAGCAGATCTTCGATTTCGTGTGGGTCAGGATCTTCGTCTTCTCAGGCCTGAAGGGCTACGACATCGCCCCCCGTTACCTCGCGACCATCCGCGAGCGGGTCATCCACCCGATCTGCGCGGAGGTCCGGGCCGATCTCGGTCTTCCGGACCCGGATACGATCCCGCTGACGGAACGGGAGATCGAGGCCGCCTGGGCGATGCACGGGAAGGTTTTCTATCTGGCGATCCGCAAATTCGTCTACGGATGGCCGATCCCGCAAAATCTGTCTCAGACGATCTCCGATGATGTCACATCCTTCCTGGAGGGATCGCGTTTCATCTTCCGGGACAGCGTGAGATCTGCCGGGCATTCATGATCGTGCGTCGGTCTTGATTTTGATTTGAGCGATAAAACAAGTGTCATGTACTCAGAATTGATGCGCATCTCTGCCGGTGAATTTGATTTCCTCCTGCCGCCAGATTGATGGGCCGCGCCTGTCGGGATCGGCGGCTCTTAAAATATTGTCGGTTTGAATTGGATCACGCGCTCGACGCTCTGAGCGCGCATCCCCTCCCCGCAAGGGGGAGGAGAGCGCGTTGCGCGTCGGGATCCAAATCAGGAAGAGAACGCTCTACGAAGCGCCCCCCGGCGGCGTCTCCGCGGCCGCCGTCCGCAGCGATCTGACGAGGCCGTCGACAGAGAACCGGCCGGCGCCGACGACCATGAGGGCGCACAGGCCGCCGGCGATCGCGAGATCCTTCTCGAAGTGCAGGACCTCGTTCCGCGCGGCGAAGTTGGTATGGAACAGGACGGCGGTGGCAAGGCAGAAGAGGCAGAGCGACAGCGCGGCCGCGCGCGTCTGCCAGCCTGTCGCGACCGCGAGCCCCGCGCCGAGCTGGAGCAGGATGGTCGCGGTTGCCAGCGAGGCCGGCACGCCGAGCTTGCCCATGGCCGTGAAGGCGGCATCGACGTTCGCCGCCAGGACGAACCCCTCGTGGAGGAAGATCCAGGCGAGCAGAAGCCGTGCGAGCAGGAGGAGGCCGTCGGCCACGGGGGCGGGGACGGCGCGAAACGCGTGGATCATGGCGACCTCCCGGTCGATGAGGGCCGGGCCCGGGACCGGTGACGGTGACGGGCCCAGCGGGGATCAGCCGCCGACCTTCGCGGCGATCGCTTTCTCGAGGTCCGCGCGCTCCTCGCAGCCGCCGGGACAGAGCTTCCCGAGTGCGGCAAGCTGGTCCCTCGCTTTGGCCATGTCGCCCATCTCGACGTACAATTCGCCGAGATACTCGCGTGCGGCCCTGAAGTCCGGCCTCAGGTCGAGGGCTTTCGTGTAGTAGGTCAGCGACGTCTTGAGATCGCCGGTCTTGCGCAGGGTGAAGCCGAGCAGGTTGTAGACCTCCGCCTGCTGGTTGTCCTCGGCCAGGTCGCGCAGCTCGGTCAGAGCCGCCTCGTAGTTCTTGGCGGCGATCTTCGCGCGCACGGAGGTGAGGTCGACCGATCCGCTCGCCGAGTCGTCATCGACCGCGAAGGCCGGACGCGACGCGGTGAGCAGGGTCGCCGTGAGGCCGGCCGCCAACGCGACGGCACGCAGGGAGGTTCTGTAAGTCATGGTCTGGCTTCCTTGTGTATCGGGCGGGTTCAGGCTTCCACGGGGGTGAAGGCGTAGGCGTTGCCGTCCCTGACGAAGGTGCCGAAGCCGGGGAACGGGAAGTGCGAGCCGCAGATCGACACCTTGTCGGCGATGATGCGGTCGACGAGCATGCGGCGGGTGCCGACAGCCATCGGCCCGTCCTGGTCGTAGGCGCCCTGCCAATCGGGATGGGGCGCGAGCAGGGCGGGCACGTACATCGTGTCGGCCGAGATCATCAGCTGGTCCGCGCCGGAGGACACCAGCAGCGCGGAGTGGCCGGGCGTGTGGCCCGGGGCGAACACGAGCCGGACGCCGGGCGCGACCTCGGAGCCGTCCTCCACCAGACGCCAGTTCTTCCAGGTCGGGAACACGTCCGCGATCCGCTTGCCCGCGCCGCGCCGACCCTCCGGCAGCTTCCCGAGCCGCTCCGGATCGGTCCACCACCGGTACTCCGTGCTGCTGACGACCAGTTCGGCGTTCGGAAAGGTCGGCGCGTTCGTGCCCTTCTGCATCAGCCCCCAGACGTGGTCGGGGTGGAAGTGCGAGACGAGAACGGTGTCGATCTTGGTGTGGTCGATGCCCGCCGCCGCCATGTTGCCGGGCAGGTGCGTGGCGTTGGCCTGCCACTGCCCGACGCCGGAGCCCGCGTCGCACAGGACGTAGCGATCGCCGAGCTTGAGCACGAAGACGGTCAGCGGGATCGGCATGAAGTCCGAGGCCAGGCCCGCCTTCTCCAGCGCCGCCTTGGTCTGGTCGACCGTCACGTCCCGGATGAAGGCCGGATCGTGCGGCTTTCGCCAGATGCCGTCGTAGACGGCCGTGACCTCGACCGAGCCGACCTTGAATCGGTGGAAGCCCACGGTCGGCTCAACCGGCGTGGCGCGGGCGTCGGGAATGAAGCGCAGGGGCCGGTTCAGGCCGAACGCCGCCGCCGCGCCCAGGGCCGCGCACGCGGCCCGGCGAGATAAAGTCACCATCGGTACCCTCTCCTATGTGAATGTCGGATCTCAAGGGGTGAGGGCAGGCGCGCTTCGCCGGGCATTCGGTCCGAAGAAGAGGCTCGTCTCCGGTGTGCAGCCAGGCAATGCCGCTCCTCACTACTGGGAGAGACTGCGAGCGGCGGCGATTTATTCGCTGGGTCCTGTCGTTTCGATCGTGGTTACGGAAGCGACGCGGGCGGAGAATAAATCGCGGCTGCGGACTGTCTCGCACGGAGAGGCCTGCACCGAGCCGCGTGACGGCACGAGAAGCGAGCGAGGGCGATGGCGAACGAACCGATGGGCGTGCCCGATCTGCACGGGGCGACGGCGGCTTACCGCGCGGGTCCGGCGATGCCGTTCGATTGGCTCGCGGGATGCTGGGACGCGCGCGCCGACGCGCTCGACCATGCCTGGGCGTGGATCGTCGCGCCTCGCGGCCGCCGGCCGGTGTCGCGGGTCCTCGCGTTCGCCGTGCAGTTGATCAAAGCGGCCTCGGTCGCCCACGACGAGGCGCGCCCGGTTCTCGACGCCGAGGCCAGCGAGCGGTTTCGGCGGCTGGTGCTCCCGCAACTGGACGCGGCCTACAGCTTCGCCCGCTTCCTCAGTCGCGATGCCGACGCCGCTCACGATATCGTACAGGACGCCTTCCTGAAGGCCTGCCGGCATTTCGGCAGCTTCCGGGACGGCAACGTCAGGGCGTGGCTGTTCGCGATCGTGCGCAACTGCCATCACGACTGGCACGCGGCCCGGGCCCGGACCGCCCGCTACGTGGCCGATCCCGATGCCGCCGACGACGACGATTTCGAGGGTGGGTCGGCGCTCGACCGGGTCGTCTCCGAGGAGGACACCCCCGAGGCAGCTCTGATCCGCAAGACGGAGGCGGGGCGTGTGCGAGGCGTGCTCCTCGGGCTGCCGCGGGCCCTGCGCGAAGTCCTCGTGCTGCGCGAGCTCGAAAACCTCTCCTACCGGGAGATCGCAGCGGTGACGGCGCTGCCGATCGGAACGGTGATGTCGCGCCTGGCACGGGCGAGGGGCGCCTTCGCTGCAGCCTGGACCGAGGATTCCGGGATCGGGAGGGCTCGCCCGTGAGGACCCCCGGACCTGACGGCTGCGCGCCCTGGGCTGCGACGCTGCATGGCTTCATCGACGGCGAACTCGACGCGGCCAACACCCTCGCGTTCGAGGCCCATCTGGCCGCCTGCCCGCATTGCCGCGCCGAGGTCGAGCGGTTCACGTCCTCGCGGCGGACGATGGGACAGGAGGGCGTCGCGTGGCCGGTCCCGGAACACGTCCGCGCGCAGGTGGTGGAGGCCGTCGCGCAAATGAGCGCGCGGCCGAAGCGCGACCCGCGTCGGCAGACGACCCAGGTCCTCGGCTTCGTCCGGCGCTGGAGCTTCGTCCCTTCGGCCGCCGTCCTGGCCGCCGGCCTCTTCCTGGTGCTCGCGGTCCCGCATTCGAGCTCGTCGCTTCAGGACGAGATCGTGGCGAGCCACGTCCGGTCGTTGCTGGTGGATCACCTCACCGACGTGCAGACCTCGGACCGACACACGGTCAAGCCGTGGTTCAACGGCAAGGCCGACGTCTCGCCGCCCGTCATCGACCTCGCCGCGCAGGGCTTCCCCCTGATCGGCGGGCGGCTCGACTACATCGCCGGACGCCCGGTGCCGGTCGTCGTCTATCGGCGCCACGGGCACGTCATCAATGTCTTCGTGTGGCCCGCCCGCGAGACGGCCGCGCAAACCTACAGCGAGCGCGGGTACAACATGGTCTGGTGGACGTCGAACGGGTTCACGTTCTGCGCCGTCTCGGACGTGGCGGACGCCGATCTGCTGCAGCTGCGCCAGGATTTCCTGCAGGCGGAGGCGCAGTGAGGACGTCCGTGCCGGGTCGGATCGCCGCGCATCCCGCTTCGTCACGGGTCCGAGGGGCGTGCGGGGACGCGGCCACGGCTTCCGCTCATGGCCCCGATTGGTCCGGGCGCCGTGTTCCGCCGCGATGCTCCGAACGTGACCGTACCGGCGGCATCAGGCGACGGATGAGCCCGTGCCCAGGAGGATCCCCGACGTGGCCGCGTTCGACAGGATCCGGCGGAGCAACTCCGATCTGATCCTGGCTTGGCTGCCGGGCACGGTCCGGATCAGCACCGCAAACCGGACGGATGATTCCGACAGCGCGGTCGCACCCAGGAAGCGGGGTGGCGAGATCAGCAGGGCACTCAACGTCGCGTCGGCCTCGATCTCGGCGACGGCCGCCTCGATGACGCCTGCCGGGACCGCGTAGGGCACGCCGAGGGGCACGTAGACCGGTACCTCCAGGCCTGCCCAGTCGCGCGAGAAGTTCGTCACCGCCTTCAACTCGCCGAACGCGACCGTGTGCATGTGGCCGTTGTCGTCGCGCAGGCGGACGGAGCGCAGCGAGAAGGCCTCCACCTGGCCTTGCAGGCTGCCGCTCTCGATGGTTTCGCCGACCCGGAAGGCGTCGTCGAGCAGCAGGAAGAAGCCCGAGATGATGTCCCGGACGAGCGCCTGTGCCCCGAAGCCGATCGTCAGACCGACCACGCCGGCGCCCGCGAGGAGCGGACCGATCTGCAGGCCGAACGCGGAGGCGATGCTCAGGGCGGCGGTGATCGAAAGCGCGACGAACACGACCGTGCGCACGGCGGGCAGCACCGTGGCGAGGCGGTCCGCGTGCTGTTCGCCGCCCACATGGGCGAGGCCGCGGTCGATGATGCTGCGGGCGACCTGCCAAGCCAGGTCGGTTCCGAGGAGGATCAACAGCGCGGACACGATCGCGCTGGTCATCGTGAAGCCCAGCCCCTGATCGGCCCCCGGGAGACCCTCGACGAGGAGCAGCAGGGCCGCGATCAGCGCGACGTTGCGCGCGACCCGCGCGACGATGCGTTCCTCGCGCGTCAGCGTGCCGGCGCGGTTCGGTCCGAACGCCACCGTCCGTGCCGCGTCACCCAGGGCCAGCGACAGGGCGGGGGCGAGGCCCAGAACCAGGACCGCCCAGGCGGACCCGGGGAGGGCGGCCTGGGCCAGCAGCCATGAGGCGGCGGGAACGAGTCCGAGGGCGACGGCGACCGGACGGGGCGACCGCCGCCCCGTCCCGCGCAGGGAGGCGACGACGCTGCCGATCACGGCCGGGCACACCAGGGCGCAGAGGAGCAGCGTCAGGCTGGTGACGGAGTCGGCGATCGCCGCATCCGCGCCGCCCAGACGCAGCAGGGTCGTCCAGAGGAGCCCCGTCGCCGCGGTGAGAGCCAGGATCGTGACCCCATGCTGCGCCCGCCACGCCGCGTTCGTCGGGAGGGCGACGAGGCGCAGCCGCGGACCGCCCGGCGCGAACAGGAAGCGGCCGATCGCGCGGGCGCTGCGCACGGCGACGATGGCCAGAAGCGCATCGAGCGCCATGACGCCCGCCAGACCCCGAGGGGCCGCGACGAGGTAGGCGAGGCAGGCGCCGGCCGCGAAGCTGAGGACGAGGCTCTGGGCGAACAACAGGCGCTGGGCCTGCGCCACGACTCTCTGGCGTGCCGTGGCGAGGGGGCTGTCCACGATCCGCTGCATCCACGGTGCGGACCAGTGCCAGAACAGCCGCTCAGCGAGGTAGCCGCCGAGCCAGAGAAGGAGCAGCCGCGCGACCAGACCGACGGGCGAGGCGGCCTCGTCGGCCACGAGCGCCGTGGCGGCCTTCAGGGTCGCCGCGGGCACCTTCGCCGCGGCCGCCGCCAGGGCGTCCGCCCGGTCGCGGATCGCACTGAGGTGCTGGTCGACGTCGCGGCCGAGCGCGAGGCCGGCGAAGCCGAGCGTCGGGGTCTGCGCGCGGGGTGGGGTCGCGATCATCGACAGGACGGCGGCGAGCGCCAAGCCCGGGACGATCCGGGACCTCACCACCATCGGCTCGCAGGCATGAGGCGTGACCCGCACACGAGAGGAATGCGACGCCGTCGGCCGGGTCGTCACTCCCTCCTACACGACCCTGCGCGCCGCGCCACCGGACCCCTCCAGATCGTCACCTCCGGGCCGTCGGGATCGGCCGGCCGTGTCCAGGCGCCGCGCCGCGGCGTCGCGGAGGTGCCGCCCAGGTGCCGGGCGGCGGGCCGGGCGCGTTCGGCCATCCGTCGCGCCGAGCGGCGTCATCCGCTCCGTGACCGACCTGCGCGATGGCGGCTCCGAATTGTCCCGGCGCGGGTTGAGCGACTGCGCCCATGGCGCGTTTGCGCGGTGACCCCGCGGAGCCGGAGACCCGATGTCCAGCCTGTCCGAGCGCAAGGCGCGCCTGATCGTCCACGGCGACCGCCCCTACAACGCCGAGCCGCCCCTGGACCGGCTGCGCACAGCTTACCGGACCCCGGCGCCGGACTTCTACGTCCGCTCCCACGGCGACCTGCCGGCGCTCGATCGGGACACGTGGCGTCTCACCGTCGACGGCGACGTCGGCACCGCGATGGAACTCTCGCTGCGGGGCCTGCGCAGCCGTTTCCGGGAGGTCACGGTGACGGCGACGATGCAATGCGCCGGCAATCGGCGGGCCGACATGCGCGCGGTCGCCCCCGTCTCGGGCGACCCCTGGGACGGGGGCGCCATCGGCACGGCCGACTGGACGGGCGTCCGCCTCGGCGACGTCCTGCGCGAGGCCGGAGCCGGGGAGGGGGCGGACCGCCACGTCGCCTTCGAGAGCCACGACGGGGTGGCGGGTCATCCCTACGGGGTCTCCATCCCGCTCGCCAAGGCGCTGGCCCCTGAGACCCTCCTCGCCTACGCGATGAACGGCGAGGCCCTTCTTCCCGAGCACGGCTTCCCGGTCAGGGCGGTGGTGCCGGGCTTCGCCGGCGTGCGCAGTCCAAAATGGCTGCGGCGCATCACGGTGCAGGACCGTCCCTCGGACAATCCGATCCAGGCCGGCGACTACAAGCTGTACCCGTCCGACGTGACCCCTGAGACCGCCGACCCGGTCCGGGGCCACACCATCGACGCGATGCCGCTCAACGCCGCGATCTGCGAGCCCGCACGCGGCGCGTCCCTCAAGGCCGGAGCGAACCGTGTCCGGGGCTACGCGATCGCGGGCGACCGGGCCGTCGTCCGCGTCGATGTCTCCGGCGACGGCGGACGGAACTGGGCGCAGGCCGCGCTGGAGCACGAGCCCGATGCGCCGTTCGCCTGGACCTTCTGGACGGCCGGGCTCGACCTGCCGCCGGGGGAACACGAACTCGCCGTCCGGGCCTGGGACTCGGCCGGACAGACCCAGCCGGCGCTGCCCGACGACACCTGGAACCACAAGGGCTACCTCTGCGCCTGCTGGCACCGGGTGCGGGTGAGCGTCGTCTGACGCTCAGGTCCTGGGGACCTCCATGCCGCGCTGGACCGCCGGCCGCTCACCGACCCGTGCCAGCCACGCGTGCACGTTCGGGACGCTCCCCAGCGTGTCCCTGAGCGGCTCTTTCAGGAACGACGTGGCCGCGAGGGTCCAGGCGTAGCAGGCGATGTCGGCGATGGAGTAGTCCGCACCCGCGAGGTAGGGCCCTTCGCCGAGGCGCCGGTCCATGACGTGCAGCAGGCGGTCGGCCTCGTCGGTGAAGCGCTTGATGGCCAACGGGGCCTTCTCGTCGGAACGCACCGCGAAGAAGCCGAGCTGGCCCAGCATCGGGCCCAGACCGCCGATCTGCCAATGCAGCCACTCCATCGCCCGGTAGCGGTCGGGACCGGACGGCGCGAGGAAGCGTCCGGTCTTCTCGGCGAGGTAGGTGAGGATCGCGCCGCTCTCGAACACGGATTGCGGGCCGCCTTCGGCCGCATCATCGACGATGGCGGGGATCTTGTTGTTCGGCGAGACCTTCAGGAAGTCGGGCGCGAACTGCTCGTCCTTGCCGATGTTCACCGGCACCACCGTGTAGGGCAGGCCGCATTCCTCCAGCATGATCGGGATCTTGCGACCGTTCGGGGTCGACCATGTGTACAGCGTGATCATGGCGCGTTCCTCACCTGACTGCCCGGATCGGAGGACCGCCGCTATCGCAGGGTCGGCGACTCGCCGGGCTTCAGGTGGGGGTCTCCGCCCTCGGGGCCACCGAGGGAGACGTGATCGTTCAGGCGTCCCAGGTGTTCGAAGACGTGCTCGAACGCGTTCGTGACGGCCTGCTCGAAGGCGCCATCGCCCTTCCCCTGCGCGGCCTTGAGGGCGCTGAGCAGCGCGCGGTGCTTCTCGAGATCGCTCGACATGTCATCCTCCCGGCCGGCGTGAGCGCCGGCTCGGTAAGCCAATTTCCGTCGTCAGGCCCGGTTCCTCCGCAGACCGGCGACAGATCCATCCGGGACGGCGCGCGGCCATCGGGATTGATGCGCGCGGGGTCTCGCACCTAACATCCGGGCCGCCACGATGCGGGCCCGGGCCCCGCGCCACCATCGGACCTCCGCGTCGGGGCGCCGGGCGCGCCGGCCTCCGGGGCCGCCCTCGACGGCCGGGAACCGGGCGTTGCCGCCCCGAAGGGTCACCGGCCTGCCACGTCACCCGGGGAATGCTGCCGATGCCGAACCCAGTCCAGTCCGCCTTCCGCGCCGCCGCCGAGGGCGGCGTCGCCCTGGTGGCGGCCTGCAACCGGCTGCGCCTGCCCGGAACGCAAAACCCCTTCGTGGTCGGCGTTCACGAGCCGATGCGCGAGGAGCTGACGCTGCACGACCTGCCCGTGACCGGGACGATCCCGCCCGGGCTCGACGGCCTCTACCTCAAGATGGGAGCCAACCCCGTCCGCCCGGCGACGCGGGGCCACGACTGGTTCCTCGGCGACGGCATGGTGCACGGCCTCGCGATCGAGGGCGGGCGGGCGCTGTGGTACCGCAACCGCTGGATCGGGTCGCGCACGGCCGCGGCAGCGCTGGGCCGGCCCGCCGCGCCCGGACCGCGGCGGGGCGGCAACGACACCGTCAACACCAACGTCGTCGAGATCGGCGGCCGGATCTTCGCGGTGGTGGAGGCCGGCAGCTTCCCCGTCGAACTCTCGCGGACCCTCGAGGCGCAGCGCTACGACCCGTTCGACGGGACGCTTGCCGGGTCCTTCACCGGACACCCGCACCGCGATCCGCTGACCGGCGAGACCCACGCGATCGCCTACGACGGCCGCGTCTGGGACAGCGTCCGCCACGTCGTCGTCGCGCCGACCGGGCGGGTCGTGCGGGAGGTGCCGGTCGCGGTCGCGCACGGCCCCTGCATCCACGACTGCGCGATTACGGAACGCTTCGCGATCGTGCTGGACCTGCCCGTCACGTTCTCGTTCCGGGCGCTGCTCGCCGGCTACCGCTTCCCGTTCCGCTGGAACCCCGGCCACCGGGCCCGCGTGGGCCTCCTCCCCCGGACGGGCGACGGCGCCGACATCGCATGGTGCGCCGTCGAGCCCTGCTTCGTGTTCCACGCCGCCAACGCCTACGACGACGCGGACGGGCGGGTGATCCTCGACGTCGTCGCCTACGAGACGGTGTTCGCCTCGGCCGGGGGCGGCCTCGACGCGCCGGGCCGGCTCGAACGCTGGACGATCGACCCTTCGGCGAAGCGGGTCGAGCGGCGGCTGATCGACCCTGCGGCCCAGGAATTCCCCCGCATCGACGAGCGGCTCTTCGGGCAGCGTCACCGCTACGTCTACACGGTCAGCGTCCCCGCCGACGGCAACACGCAGCTTTCCGGTGCGACGCAGCTCTACAAGCACGACCTGGAGACGGGCGCCCGCCGCGTGCACGAATTCGGCGGCCGTCGCGTCCCGGGGGAGTTCGTGTTCGTGCCGGCGCGCCCCGGGGCCGGCGAGGACGAAGGCTGGCTCGTCGGTCTCGTCATCGACACCGCGCGCGACACCACGGACTTCACCGTCCTCGACGCGCGCGCGTTCGAGGCGCCCCCCGTCGCCAGCGTCCACCTCGGGCACCGGATCCCGCCGGGCTTCCACGGCAACTGGTTCCCGACACGCGACCGGGCCGGGACGGCCACCCGCGGCACCCGCGAGGAGCGCGCCGGCGCGGGGTCGTGAGGCACCCGCCGTCAGGACCGCCGGCGCCTCACGCCGCGGCGGTCCAGCCGATCACCGCCGTCATGGGGTCGCCGGAGCCGCCCTCGGGCCTCAGCACGCGTACGTCGATGCGGGCGAAGCCGGCGCGCTGCAGATACAGCCTGACGAGTTGCGCGTGTCCCGCCCCGTCGAGGGCGTTCCAGACGGCAACCGCCTTGGTCGGGAAGCAGCGGTTCGAGAAGCTGATCACCGCCGGGGCGCCGGGGCGCAGCACGCGGGCGATCTCGGACAGGACGGCGACCGGCCGTTGCAGATACTGCACCGAGACGCAGACCAGGGCGGCATCGGCGCAGGCCGTGTCGAGGGGCAGGTGCGGCTCGGCGTTGAGGTCCTGCACGAAATGCCGGGTGAGCCGGGGGTTGGCGGCGAGTTCCGCCGCATTCAGGCCGTGACCGATGACGTCGGCGTAGGCGATCTCGTCCGGCAGGTGGCTGACCCAACTCGACATCAGGTCGAGGACGACACCCCCCGCAGGGACGACCGTCCGATACAGGCCGGTCACGGCCGCGATCGCTGCGGCATCGATATGGGTGACGAAGCGGGGCTGCGCGTAGAACTGGGGATCGGGCGCACGATCGTGCTTCGTGAACGCTTCCGGCGGCAGGCCCGACAGTTCTTGGGTCATCGTCGCGCAGGCCTCCGGACCGAATGCGGCGCCGGCATCGACAGCCGGCGCATGAACCTTGGAGCCGGGACGAGGGTAGGGGGGATCGGGCGGACTCCCAGGGCCGGCGTCCAAGTTGCCGCATCCCCACGAGGGCGCGGACGACGGCCCGCGCCGGGCCGCGCGGCGCATCGGCTCCTTTCGCGGGACGCGCCCGCGCAGGGCACCCCGACGCCCGTGACGGGGCCCGGCGGGAAGCCGCCGGTCCGCTTCTTGCTCGCCCCCTGCAGAGGACTCAGTCGAGGCTATCGAACCGGGAGATCCTGCATGCGTCGATCCCTGCACACGGATGAGGAGATCGCGTTCCTGCTCACGGAAGCCGAACGCGGCATTCCGGTCGCCGAGATCTGCGCGAGCGCCCATGTCTCGCTCGGCACCTTCTATCGCTGGCGCCGGCGGCTCGGCGGCCTGGAGCCCGCGGGCGTCGTCCGCCTCAAGGACGTCGAGCGGGAGAATGCCGGCCTCCGGGCGGAGGTGCAGCGCCTCCGGGCCGCCCTGCTCGTGCAGCCGTTGCATCCGGAGCCGATGCGGACAGCCGCGACGGACCGCACGGCCCCGCACCAAGGGCCGCGCCATCGCGGGGCTCCGGCCTGTGTCGGCCGCTTCGCCTTCGGGCGAAGCGCCAACTGAACGCCCGCCCGCCCCCTCAGGCCGCCCGGGACGGATCCGTGTGGAGGGCGGCCTTGGGCAGGAGCATGTGCACGCCCTTGTTGCCGTCCACCGTCTGGGTGATCCGCAGGTTCCCGGCGAGGGAGCACAGCATGTAGGCCTGGTTGCGGGTGAGGCCGGTCCGGGCACAGACGAGGCGGACCATCTCGCGCACCGCCTGCCGCATCGCCTCGTCCAGGCTCTCGTGCAGGCCGATGCTCATCAGGTCGTCGGGGGTCTCGGCGAAGGGCCACGCGCCCGGGAGATCCTTGCGCACGGTCAGCCGGAAGGTGCCGGTCAGTCCGGTCTCCAGGGCGGTGATGCAGACCTCGCCGTCGCCCTGCACGCCGTGGCCGTCGCCCGCGTAGAAGCCGCCGCCGGGGTTGAACACCGGCAGGTAGAGGGTCGTGCCGACCCGCATCTCCTTGTTGTCCATGTTGCCCCCGAAGGCCCGGGGCACCGGCGTGCCGACGCGCCCCCAGGCGGCGGGCGGGGCGGTGCCCAGGATGCCGAAGAACGGGTCGAGGGGCAGCTCCGTGCCCCAGGGCAGCCGGCAGACGCCGCGGGCGGTATCGATGTCGGCGTGGATCGTCTCGTAGTCGGTGAACTCGTCCGGCAGGGTGCCGAGCAGCGGCAGGATCGCCACGAAGCCCCAGTCCAGGCGGAACTTCAGGTCGAGGATGTCGACCTGCAGCATGTCGCCGGGCTCCGCGCCCTCCACGTGGACCGGGCCGGTGACGAAGTGCGGGCCGGGGCCGCGCTCCAGCGTGTCGAGGGCCTGCAGCAGGTCGGCGGGCACCCGGGCCGGATCGGGGTGGAGCGACTCGCGCCCGCCCGCCGGATGCGAGTGCAGGGTGACGGTGTCGCCGGACGCGACGGTGAGCACCGGCGGCAGGGCGGCGTCGAAATAGCCGAGCACCATCGTGTCGGGGGTGGCGGGGATCTCGTGATGCGTGGGCACGGCGTCTCCTTGTCTGGCTGTCAGACGGCGATGTGACGGGTGAGCGTGTCGTGGTTCAGCGCAGCCGGGTCGCCGCGCTCGACGACGCTGCCCCGGGACAGCACCACCACCGCGTCGGCGACCCGGAGCGCGAAGTCGAGATACTGTTCCACGAGCAGCACCGTGATCCGCCCCTTCAGGCCGGCGATCACGGTCTCGATGGCGGCCACGATCGAGGGCTGGATGCCCTCCGTCGGCTCGTCGAGGAGGAGGGCGCGGGGCCGGGTGGCCAGCGCCCGGGCGATGGCGAGCTGCTGCTGCTGGCCCCCCGAGAGGTTGCCGCCCGGGCGGTGCCAGAGCCCGCGCAGGGCCGGGAACAGGGCGACGGCCTCGTCCACGGCGTCGGTGCGGTCGAGCCCATGGGCGCGGGCAGCGACCCGCAGGTTCTCGGCGACGGTCAGCTCCGGGAAGATCTCGCGGCCCTGGGGCACGTAGGCGAGGCCCGAGCGGGCGCGCCGGTCCGGCGAGAGGCGGCTCAGCTCGGTCCCGTCCAGGGCGATCCGGCCGCGGCTCGCCGGGATGAGGCCGGTGAGGCAGCGCAGCAGCGTGGTCTTGCCGGCGCCGTTGCGGCCGAGCACGGCGAGGCAGGCCCCCGGCTCGACGGCGAGGTCGATCCCGCGCAGCACCTGGGCGCTGCCGTAATGCTGGTCGAGCCCCTCGACGGCGAGGCGTGCCGGTGCGGGCGTCATCGGCCGAGGAAGACCTCGATGACGCGGGCGTCGCCGCGGGCGCCGCGCATGCTGCCCTCGTAGAGGGTGCGGCCCTCGTGCAGCACCGTCACCCGGTCGGCGACGGCCTCGACGAAGCCCATGTCGTGCTCGATCACCAGGATCGCCCGGTCCGGCCGCCGCAGCGCGCGGATCAACGCGGCGGTGTGGGCCGTCTCGGCGTCGGACAGGCCGGCCACCGGCTCGTCGAGGAGGAGGAGCGCGGGCTCGGCGGCGAGCACCATGCCGATCTCCAGCCACTGCTTCTCGCCGTGGGCGAGGCGTCCCGCCAGCACCGCGGCGCGCGGAGCGAGGCCGATCTCCGCCAGGACGGAGGCGATGCGGGCCGGGCGCGCCCGCCCGCTCAGGGTCGGCCCGCAGCCGATCTCCAGGTTCTCCCGCACGGTCAGCGCCGGGAAGACGCTGGGCTTCTGGAACTTGCGCCGCACGCCGGCCCGGGCGATGGCGGCCTCGGAGCTCTTCGTCAGGTCGATCCCGTCGCCGAGCGTCACGCGGCCGGAGACCGGCTTGGTGATGCCGGAGATGACGTCGAGCAGCGTGGTCTTGCCGGCGCCGTTCGGCCCGATCACGGCCCGTACCTCGCCGGGATCGACCGCGAGGGAGACGGCATCGAGGGCGGTGAACCGCCCGAAGGCGACCGTCAGGGCGTCGACCACCAGCGCACTCATCGGGCCGCCCGCAGCCAGGTCGGGCGCAGGCGCAGGCCCGGGAGGTCGAGGAGCCCGTTCGGCAGGACCAGCACCACGAGCAGCACCAGTCCCGACAGGATGAAGGGCCACGCCTCCGGCATCGCGGCGCTGAGCCAGAACTTCAGGCCGTTGACGAGGATCGCGCCGATCACCGCCCCGCCGAGCCGCCCCAGCCCGCCGATCGCCACCCAGACGGCGATCTCGATGGACAGATCCGGCGCCAGCACCCGCGGGTTGATGATGCCGACCTGCGGCACGTAGAGGATGCCG
This sequence comes from Methylobacterium sp. J-070, assembly GCF_022829385.1. GTDB lineage: Bacteria > Pseudomonadota > Alphaproteobacteria > Rhizobiales > Beijerinckiaceae > Methylobacterium. Next base: position 254,540 of record NZ_JAKSXX010000123.1, read on the forward strand.
GCGAGCGCCGCGATCATGGCCGAGAGGCACCAGATCCCGAGCTTCAGCCGGGTGGTGCTGTAGCCCAGCGTGCGCAGGCGGGTCTCGTCGTCGCGGCAGGCGAGCATCCGGCGGCCTAGCGCGCTGCCGACGAGGAGCCGGGCGCCCGCGAGCACCGCGGCCAGCGCCAGCAGGGTGGCGACCGCCAGCCCGGTGGCCACGCCGGGCGCGCCCATCGGCCAGCCGAACAGCAGCGGGAAGCCGGTCATGCCGTTGTTGCCGCCGAGCCCGGTATCGTTGCGGTACATCAGCAGCATCGCGACGTAGACGAGCGCCTGGCTGATGATCGAGAAGTAGACGCCGTTGACCCGGGAGCGGAACGAGGCGAGCCCGAACACGAAGGCGACGAGGCCGGCGAGCGCCAGCGCGAGCACGAAGGCGTAGGCGGCGTGGTCGAGGCCCGCCCAGTAGGCCGGCAGGCTCTTCCAGCCCATGAACTGCACGAAGTCCGGCAGCACGCCGGTCGCGGCGACGCCGTGGGCGAGCAGGTGCATGGCGCAGACGTAGCCGCCGATGGCGAAGAACAGCCCGTGTCCCAGGCTGAGGATGCCGAGATAGCCCCAGACCAGGTCGAGGGAGACGGCCAGGATCGCGAAGGCGGCGAGCTGGCCCACGGCATTGACGAGGTAGGGGGCGGGGGGCGCCACCAGCAGCGCCGCGGCGGCGGCGAGGCAGAGGCCGACGAGCCCGGCGACCAGGGGATCGCGCAGGGCCCGCGTCGCCGGTCCGGTGGAACTCGGCAGGGCGGTCTGGAGGGCGCCGCTCATCGCCGCCGCCGGACCGCGAACAGCCCCTCGGGCCGGCGCTGCAGGAACAGGATGATCCCGACGAGCACGATCACCTTGGCGGCGACCGCGCCGGAGATCGGCTCGATCAGCACGTTGGCGCCCCCGACCCCGAGGGCCGCCACCAGGGTCCCGATGAGGCTGCCGACGCCGCCGAGCACCACGACCATGAAGCTGTCGACGATGAAGCCCGATCCCATCCCGGGATTGACGCTGTAGATCGGGCAGAGCGCAACCCCGGCGAGCCCTGCCAGCCCCGAGCCCAACCCGAAGGCGAGGCGGTCGACCCGGCGGGTCGGCAGGCCGAGGCAGGCGGCCATGTCGCGATTCTGGGTCACCGCGCGGATGTCGAGGCCGAGGGGCGTGCGGCGCAGGATCAGCAGGGTCAGGACCAGCGTCGCCGCCGCGAAGCCGATGGCGAACAGGCGGTTCCAGGTGACGACGAAGTCGGCGTAGAGCGGCACGCCGCCGCTCACGTAGGCCGGCATCGCGAATTGCAGGTTCTGCGTGCCGACGGTGACGCGGATGAGGTTCACCAGGAACAGGCTCACCGCCCAGGTGGCAAGCAGGCTCATCAGTGGGCGCCGGTAGAGGTGGCGCAGGATCAGCGCCTCGACCACGATCCCCACCAGGGCGACGGCGCCGAAGGCCACCGGGATCGCCGCCACGAGATAGAGGTCGAGCAGCGCGGGGGCGAATTGGCGGAAGACCTCCTGCACGCCGTAGGTGGCGTAGGCGCCGAGCATTATGAACTCGCCCTGGGCGAGGTTGATGACGCCCATCAACCCGAAGATGATCGCCAGCCCGGCCGCCGCCATGAACAGGATGCTGGCGAAGCTCAGCCCGTTGTAGACGACCGCGAGGCCGTCCCCGATCGCCACCGCGCGGGAGACCTTCGCGAGCCCCGCATCGACGGCCGCCCGGAAGGCCGGGTCCGCCGCGTAGGCCGGATCGCCCTTCAGGGTCGCGAGCCGCGCCCGGGCGGTCCCGGACGGGCTCGCCGCCACGGCGCCGATCGCCCCGAGGCGCCGGGCCGGATCGGGCGACGACAGGGCGGCCGCCTGGGCAAGGCCGGCGATCGTCCCCCGCAGCGCGGCATCGGTCTCCGCGTCCCGCGCCCGGTCGAGCACCGCCTCCGGCACGGCGGCGATGCGCCGCTCCAGCACCGCGAGACCGGCGGCGCGGGCGGCCGGGTCCGGGCCGGTCAGCAGGGCGACGACGCCGCGCGCGGTCTCGATCGCGGCGCGCTGGCGCAGGCCGAGGACGGGGGCGCGCGCCTCCGCGGCCGGCCGGACCGCGTCGGTGACGGCGTCGCGGCCCTCGGGGGCGCCCGGGCGGTCGAGCAGGACCGCGCCCTCCGCCGTGCAGGACAGGCGGCGCTCGGCCAGCGCGCCGAGGAGCCGCCCGGCGCGGGCGAGATCGTCGGCCGGCAGCGCGCCGCCGGCCTGGACGAGGCCCTCGGCGCCGCGCACCTGGGCGGCGGCGTCGCCGCAGAGGGCTGCCGCGAAGGCCGCCCGGTCGAGCGGCGCGGCCCTCGCGGGGATCGCGAGACATGCGAGCGCGAGGCAGCCGAGCGCCAGGACGGCGCGGCGCGGACGCCGCCTCCGATCAGCCATAGGGGCTGAACGGGACCGGCTTCGGGGCATCGGGGGATTGCCAGAGCACGTCGAAGCCGCGCTTCTCGTTGACCGACCCGATGAAGACCCCGCGGGAGACGTAATTGTTCTCCCCCGTCATGGTCAGCGTGTAGCCGGACGGGTCGTCGAAGCGCAGGCCCGCGAAGGCCTTGCGCACCTCCGGGACCGCGAAGGAGCCGGCCTTGGCGGCGGCGAGCGCCCAGAGATGGACGCTGTCGTAGGCCGAGACCATCGGGTCGATCACCGTATCGGCGCTGAACGGGACGTTCTTGGCCTTCACGTAGGACGCCCAGTCGGACAGGAACGTCGTGTTCCGCGCGCTTTTGGCGGCCTGGAGATAGGCCCAGCAGTTCAGGTGGCCGACGAGCTTGCCGGTATCGAGCCCTTCGAGATCGGCCTCCACCATGTCGAGGCCGAGGATCGGCACGTCGGTGGCGCTGATGCCCTGGTTGGCGAACTCGCGCAGGAAGTCGGGGATCGAAGATCCGACGACGGTGAGCACCACGATCGGCTGGCCGCCGGGCTGGCTGGCGAAGCTGCGCACCTGGTTCACCAGCGTCTGGAAGTTGGAGAAGCCGAAGGGCACGTATTCCTCGCGCCACGCGGTCTCGGGGATGCCCTTGCCCGTCCAGTAGCCCTTCAGCTGCTTGTTGATGGTGCGTGGCCAGACGTAGTCCGAGCCGATCATGAAGAAGCGCTTCGCGCCGACCCCGTCCGGGCCCATCAGGTAGTCCACCGCCGGCAGCACGGAGCTGGCGGGCGGCGAATTCACGTAGACGACGCTCTTGGAATTCTCGTCGCCCTCGAAGTGGAGCGGGTAGAACAGCAAGCCGTCGTTCTGCTCGACCACCGGCAGCACCGACTTGCGCGACACGGAGGTCCAGCACCCGAACAGGGCGGCGACCTTCTCCTGCTGCAGCATCTGCCGCCCGACCTGCGCGTAGAGCGGCCAGTCCGAGGCGGGATCGGAGGTCACCACCTCGATCTGGCGGCCGTTGACGCCGCCGCGGCCGTTGATCTCGTCGGCCGCCATGCGGACCACGTGGTTCAGCCGGCCCTCGAGATTGGCCATCGTGCCGGAGGACGAGAACAGGCAGCCGAGCTTGACGGTGTCGGCGGCGTAGGCCGGCCGGATGAGAGCCGGCGCCGCGAGAAGCGCCGCCGTGCCGACGAAGCTGCGCCGCGTGAGATGCGTCATCGACCCCGAAGCCCCCATGGAATGCGGACGCGATTGTCGGTCGGCGTCCGGAAGACGGGAAGGTCAAAGAGGCTGCAGGTCGGCGAGGACTTTGCGCATATTGGCAGCATTTGTGCGCGCGACGGGCGGTCCTCGACGGAGAACGTCAAAATTATCGTATCGGATCTTACGTCTCGCGACTGCCGGATGACGCATCGCGTGGGGCGACGCGGCCGCAGACCGAGGTGCGGCCCTCTGCCCGCTCGGGTTCCGATGCGCGCATCGTCGCGCTGAGACCGACGCTGATGACGGAGCGCGACAGGCCCCCTCTTCCGCACGGGAGAGGGGACCCGCGCCCCTTCACGCTGCCCGGCCCGCCGAGACCTCAAACCTGTCTCGCCCCCGCCGCGGGCATGCCCGGCGTCTCAACAGATCGTGAGGGTGCGGCCGGCGGGGCCGCTCAACCGACGGTGGGGGCGCCGATGGCACGCTTCTTGTGAAGATCCCACCAGCGCAGCGTCGCCCCCGGCGGCGGCTACAGGTTGGCGTGCCGTCGAGACCATGAGGTGCCGGGTGACCGGATCTCATCGACCGCCACGACACCGACCACCAGACCCTGTCCCGAGCCACACAACCCCGCGCGTCCGGTGGGGCGCCGGCACGCACCGTCCGTAAGACCCTGACATCCGCCTCCCGAGGAGAGCCGATATGTGCGACCGTCACGGCGATTACCGCGTCCCCGACTTCGCGCGGTTCAAGCCCAGCCGCAGGCGCTTCCTCGGCGGCACCGCCGCCGCACTCACCCTGGCGGTGGGCCCGGGCATGGTCGGCCGCGCCGCGGCGGCCACCGGCATCCGGGCGACCCACGGGACCGGGTTCTGCAACCTCAACTTCTTCCTGGCCGAGGCGATGCAGCTCGCCAAGGATGACGGCCTCACCATCGATTTCGTGAACACCCCGACCTTCTCGGATCAGGTCACCTTCCTCGGCATGGGCCAGGTCGATGCCGGCGTGATGCCGTATACGAGCTTCATGGCCCTCTACGACGCGGGCGCCCCGGTGAAGATCGTGGCGGGCGGCGGCATCGAGGGCTGCGTGCTGGTGGCCCAGCCGGGCCTCGACAGCCCGGAGAAGCTCAAGGGCAAGACGCTCGGCACCTTCCAGCTCGATACGCTGGAGGTGCTGCCCTACGACTGGCTGAAGAAGAACGGCGTCGCCTTCAAGGACATCACGGTCCGCTACATGGGCTCGACCCCGGAGGCCGTGGAGGCCTTCCGTGCCGGCGCCCTCGACATCATCTCGACCATCGAGCCCTACGGCACCGCGCTGCTCACCGACGTGAAGGGCGCCGTGAAGCTCTCCGACGGCACCGACATCTACGGCAAGGGCTACACCGACTGCGTGCTCGCCGTACGCAACGAGCTGATCGCCAAGAACCCCGGTGCGGTCAGAGCCCTGATCAAGGGCATGATGAAGGCGCAGGCCCTGGCCGAGGGCGACCCCCAGTCCGCCCTGAACACCCTCGTCGGCTCCTACTACAAGACCTCCATGAGCAACGCCCAGCTCGCCATGGGCCGGCAGCCCTCGGTGGTGGACGCCCGCAACCAGACGCAGTTCATCCTCGACCGGACCGATTCCGTCGCCGAGATGGGCTACATCAAGAAAAAGCCCGGCCGCGACGCGATCGACTGGACGCTCCTGGAGCAGGTCATCGCCGAGAACCCGGATCTCTACGGCAAGCTCAAGCTGAAGTCGGCCTGAGCGGCATGGCCGTCGATCTCGCCCGCGCACCCGCCGTCCCGCACGGCCCGGCGCGCCTCCCCCTAATCCAGCGCATCGCGCTGCCCGAAGGCCTCGTCCCGCTCCTGCAGCGGACCGGCTGGATGCTGGTCTCGGTCGGCTGCTTCGCCGGCCTGTGGGAGCTGCTCTGGGCGTTCGGCATCGCCGATGCCAAGCTGCTGCCGCCGCCGCACATCTTCCTCGGCAACCTCGTCGAGCAGGCGCGCTTCTTCAACACCGCCCAGCGCTGGCAGATCGGCACCGGCATGAATGCCGGCCCGAGCCCCGCCATGGCGGTCCTGATCACCGTGCTCGCCTCCACGGGCCGGGTGCTGGCGGGCCTGTTCCTGGCCGCGACCCTGTCGATCCTGGTCGGCGTGGCGATCCGCTACGTCGTGCTGGTCGAGCGGCTGACCTTGCCGACCATCACGCTGCTCGCCCCGGTCTCGCCGATCGCGTGGCTGCCGGTGGCGATCTTCATGTTCGGCATCGGCAACGCCCCGGCGATCTTCATGGTGTTCATCGCCCTGTTCTTCACGATGGTCCTCTCGACAATCCACCAGATCGACGGGGTCAACCGGAACTACATCAACGTCGCCCGGACCATGGGGGCGTCGAAGCGCCAGATCTACGCCCGGGTGATCGTGCCGGCGATCCTGCCGGGGCTGCTGGCAGTGTTGCGCCTCAACCTGTTCGGCGCCTGGATGGTGGTGCTCGTCGCGGAGGCGACCGGCGTCGGCTACGGGCTCGGCCAGGTGATCATGCTGGCGCGCAACACCTTCAACCCGTCGCTCGTGTTCTTCACCATCACGCTGATCGGCCTGCTCGGCTTCGCCTTCGACCTGCTGTTCCGGGTCGTCCAGCGGCGGATGCTCTACTGGCTGCCGCGCGACGCGGGGTCGTCCCTTGGCCTCTGACCCCGCTGCCGTCGACGCCGTCTCCTGCCGGGGCGTCGCCAAGGTCTGGGCGGCCGGCACCGCCCGCGCCCACGAGGCCCTGCGCGACATCGACCTCACCGTGCGGCCGGGCGAGTTCGTGGTGTTCCTCGGCCCCTCCGGCTGCGGGAAGAGCACGCTGCTCTACCTGATCGCCGGGCTGGAACCTGCCTCCGGGGGCGAGCTCCTGGCCTTCGGCGAGGCCGTCACCGGCCCGTCGCCCGAGCGCAGCCTGATCTTCCAAGAGACCTCGCTGCTGCCCTGGCTCAGCGTCTGGCAGAACGTCAGCTTCGGCCTGTCGCTGAAGGGCGTGCCGGAGGCCGAGCGCCGAAGCATCGCCCGGGCCGCGCTCCAGCGGGTCGGCCTCGCCGAGGCCTTCGACAAGCGCCCCGACGAGCTGTCCGGCGGCATGCGCCAGCGCGTGGCGGTGGCCCGGGCGCTCGCCATGCGCCCGAAGGTCCTGCTGATGGACGAGCCCTTCGCGGCCCTCGACGTCCAGACCCGCCAGAAGATGCAGGACTTCCTCCTCGACGTCTGGCGCGACAGCGGCGCCTCGGTGCTGTTCGTGACCCACCACATCGACGAGGCGGTGGCGCTCGCCGACCGGGTGGTGGTGTTCACCGCCCGGCCCGGGCGGATCAAGACGATCGTGCGCAACGACCTCGCCCGCCCGCGCGACCCGTTCTCGCCCGAGGCCGAGGCGATGCGGCGGCATCTCACCGAGCTCCTGCGCGACGAGGTCGACCGGGCCTTCGCCGAGCAGGAAGCGCTCGTCTGACGCAATCTTCCCTCATGACGGACCGAAGCATGGCCACCTCGCTGATCCGCAGCCGGCGGATGATCACCCGCACCCTCGACCACGACCGCTGGGAGGAGATCGCCGACGGCGCGGTGCTCCAGAAGGACGGGATCATCGAGGCGGTCGGCACCTACGCGGACCTGCGCGCCCGCTACCCCGACGCCCCCGTGATCGGCTCGGGCCGCGAGATCCTGCTGCCGGGCTTCGTCAACGGCCACCACCATGTCGGCCTGACGCCGGTGCAGCTCGGCTCCCCCGACATGCCGCTGGAACTGTGGTTCGTCACCCGCATGGTGGCGCGCAACCTGAACCTCTACCTCGACACGCTGTATTCGGCCTTCGAGATGGTCGGCTCCGGCATCACCACGGTCCAGCACATCCACGGCTGGATGCCCGGGAGCCTGGAGGAGGTCGAGGCGCGCTCCAACGAGGTGCTGCGCGCCTATCGCGACATCGGCATGCGGGTCTCGTACTGCTTCGCGGTCCGCGACCAGAACCGCCTCGTCTACCAGGCCGACAGGGACTTCGTGGCGAGCCTGCCGGCGCCGCTGCAGGATCCGATGAAGCGCTGGTTCGAGCGCTTCCAGATGTCCCTGGAGGACAATTTTTCCCTGTTCCGCAGCCTGCATGCCGGCCAAGAGGGCGCCTCGCGGGCGAAGGTCCAGCTCGCGCCCGCCAACCTGCACTGGTGCTCGGACGCCGCCCTCGAAGGGCTGGCGGGTCTGTCCGAGTCCTACGACGTGCCGATGCACATGCACCTCGTCGAGACCGCCTACCAGAAGGCCTACGCGGAGAAGCGTGGCGGCGGGACGGCGGTCGAGTATCTCGACCGGTTCGGCATGCTCGGGCCGCGCCTGACGCTCGGCCACGGGGTCTGGCTGAACGAATCCGACATCGACCGGGTCGCCGCGACCGGCACCTGCATCTGCCACAACTGCTCGTCGAACTTCCGGCTGCGCTCGGGCGTGGCGGCGCTCAACCGCTTCGAGGCCAAGGGGATCAACACGGCGATCGGCCTCGACGAGGCCGGCATCAACGACGACCGCGACATGCTCCAGGAGATGCGCCTCGTGCTCCGCGCCCATCGGGTGCCCGGGATGGACGAGGCCGACGTGCCCGGCATGGCCCAGGTGCTGCGGATGGCCACCGTCGGCGGCGCCCGCACCACCCCCTACGGCGACAGCCTGGGCACGATCGCGGTCGGCAAGGGCGCCGACATGGTCCTGATCGATTGGGACCAGATCGCCTATCCCTACCTCGACCCGGAGACGCCGCTCCTCGACGCGGTGATCCAGCGGGCCAAGACCGGGGGCGTCACCACGGTGCTGTGCGAGGGCGAGGTGCTCTACGCGGACGGGCGCTTCACCCGGGTCGACCGGGACGCCGCCCTGAAGGCACTCCACGACGACCTGTCGCGGGCGCTTTCGGACGACGAGGTCGAGCGGCGCCAGCTGTCCAAGGCGCTCCTGCCCCACGCGCGGCGCTTCTACGCCGACTACATCGACCCGTCGCGGCACGAGCCGTTCTACCGGCCGAGCTCCCGCGTCTGAGGCGTGCGGCTCCTCCTCGTCAATCCGAACACCTCGGCCGCCATGACGGCTCGGATGGCGTCGGCGGCCGCCTCGGCGCTGGCCCCGGACGTCGCGCTCACCGCCCTGACGGCGGCCCGCGGCCTGCCCTACATCGCGAGCCGCGCGGAGGCGCAGCTCGCGGGGGCGGCTTTGCTGGAAACCCTGGCGGAGCATCAGGCCGGCTACGACGCCGCCGTGATCGCGGCCTTCGGCGATCCCGGGCTGATCGCGGCGCGCGAGCTGTTCGACCTGCCGGTCGTCGGCATGGCGGAGGCGGCGATGCTCACCGCCTGCCAGCTCGGCCAGCGCTTCGGCATCGTGACCTTCTCGGGTACGCTCCTGCCCTGGTACGAGGACGCGGTCGCGCTAACCGGCCTGTCGGCCCGCTGCGCCTGCGTCCGGGCGGTGACGGCGGCGTTCCGCTCGGTCGCGGAGGTGCAGCACGAGCTGGAAGCCGAGATCGTCGCCTTGGCCAACCGGGCCGTCACGGAGGACGGGGCCGACGCGGTGATCCTGGCCGGAGCCCCGCTCACCGGCCTCGCCGGGCGGGTCGCCGACGCGGTGCCGGTCCCCCTCGTCGATCCGCTGGCGGCCGCCCTCGGTCAGGCGCAGGCGCTGGTCCGGCTCGGGGCACGGCCGCCGCGGGCGGGCCGCTTCGCCCGGCCTCCCGCCAAGCCCGCCACCGGGCTGGCGCCGGCGCTGCGGCGCTGGATCGAGCACGAAGCCGGCGACGATGCGTGAGGTCAGGCCCCGCGATCCGGCGCGAACACGCTGCCCCAGCCGGCGATCGCCGCGGTATCCAGTCCGGCAAGGTCCATCGCCTTCCACAGGCTGACCGCCACGGAATCGTAGACCGGGATCCCGAGCTCCGCCTCCAGGGCGGCCGCAACGGCGCCGCCCGCGAGATTGGTGCAGACGATGGCGGCCGCCTCGGCCCCCTCGGCCGCGACGGCGCGCACCATCCCGGCGATCTCGGCCTCCCCGGCTTCCGCGAAGGCGAAGTTCTCCGACAGGCCGAGATGCCGCTCGGCCGCGCAGTCGAGCCCGTCGGCGTGCCAGTTCGCCCGGATCCGCGCCTGCACGTCGCCCGTATAGGGCGTCACCAGCCCGACGCGCCGGATCCCGCGCCGCCGGAACAGGTCGCGGAAGGCGAGCGCCGAGGTCGAGGCCGGCACGCCGGTCTGCCGGGTGATCGCCGCGGACAGCGCCGCATCGTTGGCGAAGCCGAGCCACGCCCCCGCCGTGCCGTTCCACAGGATCGCGGCGACGCGGGCATCGGCGAGGAGTTCCGCGGCGGCGAGCATCGGCGCCTGGTCGAACTGCCCGAGCGCCGCCGCCGACAAGCCGATCTGCGTCACCCGCAGGCGCGCGAAATGGGCTGTAATCCCGGGCTGGCCCGCCAGCATGCGCGCCGTCATGGGTTCGAGGACGCTGTTCGAGGACGGCGTCAGCATCCCGAGCCTGGTCGTCCGCGGCATATCCACCCTCCCGCCCTGTCTCCCGCGCGGATCGTGACGCGCCCGGCCGTCGCCGCGTGGCAAGGACCGTTCCGGTGCGGGCGGCACGGAAGTGGCAGCGCGGCCGAGACGTGGTTCGGCTTGATGAGGCATCGGGATGGAAGCGGTATCGGCGATCGGCACGGCGGTCCGCGCCCAGCGCGGCCCCGTGGAGGCCCTGTTCGCGGAGCTGGCCCGCTGCGGCCGGACCGATCCCGGGTTCACGCGGGCCTCCTACAGCCCGGAGGAGAGTGCGGCCCACGCGGTGGTGGCGCGCTGCGCCGACGCGCTCGGCCTCTCGGTCCGGCGGGATGCCGCCGCCAACACCGCCATGACGTGGCCGGGCCGGGACCGGAGCCTCCCGCCGATCCTGATCGGCTCCCATCTCGACACCGTGGCCCACGGCGGCAACTTCGACGGGGCCGCCGGCGTGGTGGCCGGCCTCGCCGCCGTCGCGGCGTTGCGCGCGCTCGGGCTCACGCCGGCGCGCGACATCACCGTCATGGGCATCCGCGCCGAGGAGAGCGTCTGGTTCCAGGTCTCCTACATCGGCAGCCGGGCGGCGCTCGGCACCCTGCCGGACGGGGCCCTCGACGCGGTCCGGATCGACGACGGCCAAACCCTCGCCGCGCATATCGCCCGGGCGGGCGGCGACCCGGACGCCCTGCGGCTTAGCCCGCCCGCCCTCGACGCCGCCGCCATCCACGCCTTCCTGGAGGTGCATATCGAGCAGGCGCCGAGCCTCGTGGAGGCCGGGATCCCGGTCGGGCTCTGCACCGGGATCCCGGGTAACGTGCGCTATCCCGATGTCCGGATCCGCGGGCGCTACGACCATGTCGGTACGCCGCGCCGCTTCCGCCGCGACGCCGCCATGGCCGGCGCGGAGATCGCCCTCGCCCTCGACAGGGTCTGGGCGGAGCGCGAGGCGGCCGGATGCCCGATGGCCGTCACCTTCGGCCGGTTCCACACCGACGCCGCGGCGCACGGCCTGACCACGGTCCCCGGCGAATTCCGTTTCAGCCTCGACATGCGGGCCTACGCCGCCGGGGTGCTGGCGGAGATGGAGGCCGCGTTCCTCGACGCGGTCGCCGCGGCGGCGGAACGCCGTGGTGTCACGGTGGTCCTCGGGCCCCGCGCCGAGGCCGGCGTGGGCGCGGTCTCGCCCCGGATCCGCGACGGGCTCGCGGCGGCGGCCGGGGCCCTCGGCATCGCGACCCGGCCGCTGGGCAGCCCGGCCTCCCACGACGCCGCCGCCTTCGCCAAGGCCGGCGTGCCGATGGCCATGCTGTTCGTGCGCAACGCCAACGGCAGCCACAACCCCGACGAGGCCATGGCGATCGACGATCTCCTCGACGCCACCGCGATCCTCGCCGCCTGGCTGGCGGCGGAGGCCTGCCACGGCTGACGGGGCCGGCCGGTGACCGCGAGGAATCCCGCCGGGGCTACTTCTTCACGAGCGCGCACGTGCTTTCGGACAGGGGCTGAAACGCCTGCTCGCCGGGAATGGTCTTCACGATGCTGTAGAAATCCCAGGGTCCTCGCGAGTCCGCCGGCGTCTTCACCTGTGCCAAGTACATGTCGTGCACCATGCGGCCATCCTCGCGAAGCTTGGCGTTCCGGGCGAAGAAGTCCTGGATCGGCAGCTCGCGCATCTTGGCCATGACCCGCACGCCGTCGTCCGTCCCGGCGGCTTCGGCCGCCTTGAGGAAGTGGAGCACGGCCGAATAGTCGCCGGCCTGCACCATGGTGGGCATCCGGCCGCCCATCCGCTCGCCGAAGCGGCGCGCGAACGCCCGCGTCTGCTCGTCCATGTCCCAGTAGAAGCCCGTCGTCAGGATCATGCCCTGCGCGGCCGGCAGCCCCACGGAATGGATGTCGGTCAGGAAGATGTTGAGGCCGCCCAGCCTCTGGCCGCCCTGCACGATGCCGAACTCGCTCGCCTGCTTGATGGTGTTGATCGTGTCGGCCCCGGCATTGGCCATGCCGATGATCCTGGCGCCCGACGCCTGTGCCTGAAGCAGGTAGGAGGAGAAATCGGCGTTGGGGAACGGGTGCTTGACCGAGCCGAGCACCTGGCCGCCCTTCGCCTTGACGACGCGCGTCACCTGCGCTTCGAGATCGTGCCCGAAGGTGTAGTCGGCGGTGATGAAGAACCAGGTGTTCTTCGGGTCATCCGCCAGGGCCGAGGCGGTGCCGGCGGCCAGCGCGTAGGTGTCCCACGTCCAGTGGGCGCCGGTCGGCGAGCAGGCGGCGTTGGTCAGCGCCATGGAGCCGGCGCCGGAGTTGATATCGATCTTGCCCTTGATGCGGGCGACCTCCCGCACCGCCAGGCCCGCGACCGACGAATTCGTGTCGAAGATCGCGTCCACGCCCTCGGTGTCGAACCAGCGGCGCGCGATCGACGAGGCGATATCGGCCTTGTTCTGGTGGTCGGCGAAGATCAGCTCGACCTTGCGACCGTTGATCGGGCGACCGAAATCCTCCAGCGCGAGTTCCGCCGCCGTCACGGATCCGCGGCCGGCGAGGTCCGAGTAGCCGCCGGACATATCGGTCAGGACGCCGATCTTGATGCCGCCATCGGCATACTGCGCGGAGGCCGGCACGGCTGCGAGTGAGGCTGCGCCGAATGCCGCGGCCGCGACGAAGCTACGGTAACCCACAAAGTTCCTCCCTGTTTGTTGATCGCGATACGACACGACTTCGCGGCCCCGGGAAAGCCGGTGGCGCGGCGCCGCGCGACTCCGATGCCGGCGGTGTCGCGCCGGTCGGACGACGCTCCCGGTGCGGCGGATGCGGCGGACGCCGTCGTCGCGCGCCGTCAGAGGCAGCTCCGACCGTCGAGGTAGGCCTTGCGCCAGCGCCTGATCTCCACGCGTTCGAAGAGGCCGACCTTGTGGAACGGGTCCGCCCGGATGAGCGCCTCGGCTTCGGCGCGGGTGTCGACATCGACGAGGTACAGGCCGCCGCCCGCATCGCTTCCGTCGTCGTTCAGCTTCGCCCCGCAGGCCAGGAGCCGGTGCCGGATCTGGTCGAGATAGGCGAGATGCTCGGCACGATGGGCCTTGCGGATGTCGAGGCTGCCGGTTCTGTCGAAGGTCTCGATCATGAAGGGCATGGCGCGCGACCTGTCAGTTGTCCACGATGGCGGAGGGATGCTGCGCCAGCGGCGTGACGCTGATCGCCATATACGGGTAGAGCGGCAGCGCCGTCAGCGTGTCGTGAAGCGCGTCGTTGCCGGGGACGTCGAACACGCTGTAGTTGGCGTACTGCCCGGCGACGCGCCAAAGGTGCCGCCACGTCCCCGCCTGCTGCAGCGTCTGCGCGTAGGCCTTCTCCTCCGCCTTCAGGCGATCGGCCTCCGCCTTCGGCAAGGTGTCGGGAATGTTGACCTGCATGTGGACCATGTAGAGCATGACGTTTCTCCCGTGCCGCGCGGATGCCTGAGAGCGTCCGCGCGGACCTGCGCTGCGTTGTACGGCGGCGATCCGCCACGAGGCCAGCCGTCAGGCGGCCTTCGGCCTTCTCTGCCGGCATGTCGTCAAGCGCGCCCGGTCCATCGCGGGACCGGCACCGTCATACCGACGGAGCACCGGCCTTGCTCCCCTCGGCGCTCGGGAAGACGAGGTCGAAGCGGCAGCCCCCCGTCGCGCCGGCGCGGACGGTCACGGTGGCGGTGTGGAGCTTCGCGATCGCCGCCACGAGGCTGAGCCCGAGCCCGTTGCCGGATGTCCGGCGCGCCACCTCCGCGCGGTAGAAGCGCTGGAACACCTTGGCGTGCTCCGCCGGCGGCAGGCCCGGGCCGGTATCCTCGACGGTGATGACGGTCGCGCCGCCGCTGCGGTCGACGCCCACGCGCACGACGCCGCCGCGGGGCGTGAACTTCAGGGCGTTGTCGAGGAGGTTCGACAGAGCCTCGAAGCACAGGTCGCGGTCGCCCCGGATCGTGTGGGCGCCGGGGCTGATCGAGACGGTGAGGCCGACGCCCCTCTGCTCGGCCACGGGCTCGAAGAACTCCACCGCGACGCCGACCACCTCGGCAAGGTCGACGCGCGAGAAGGCGGCCCGGCGGCGCCCGTCCTCCATCTCGCCGATCCGCAGCACGGCGGTGATCATCGTCAGCGTCTGGTCGATCCACGCGAGGCCCTGATCGATCGCCTCGTGGAACTCCGCCACCGTCCGGGCCTGCGCCCGGCTGCGCTCCAGCCGGGCGCGCAGCCGGGTCAGCGGCGTGCGCAGGTCGTGGGCGACCGCATCCCCGACGCTGCGGACCTCGCCCATCAGGTGCTCGATCTCGTCGAGCATCCGGTTCACGTTCCCGGCCAAGCGGTCGAACTCGTCGCCCCGGCTCCCGACCGGCAGGCGCTTGCGCAGGTCCCCGCGCATCACCTCGGCGAGGGCCGCCTCGGTGGAGGCCAAGCGCCCGCGGGCCCGGCGCGCGAGCAGGACGCCGCCGAGCCCCGAGAGCGCCAGCGTCGGCAGCAGCCCGAGGCCGAGGGCCCGCAGGGTCGTCACCCGGACCCGATCGATCTCGTCGGTATCGTGGGCGATCACCACGGTGCCGCCGTCCGGGAGCGCCAGGGCGGCGGCCCAGATCTCGTCGTCGAGGGTGCGCCCGGCGACGTCGACCGTGGCGCTGACCCGGTAGGCATCGCCGTCGCGCGCCAGACGATCCGGCACCGCGCCGAGATTGCCGGCCCGGCGCGCGCCGGCGGGGCCGAACAGGCCGCCGTAATGGGTGGCGTGAAGATCCATGGCGGTCCAGGTCTCGACCCGCATCGCCGCCGCCGCGGGATCGGCCGCGGCCGCCCGGACCTCCAGCCGCAGCGTCTCGGCCAGCTCCTCCCGCAGGTAGGTGGCCGTCTGCCAGTAGATGAAGGCGAAGATCGTCAGCGCCAGCAGGACCGACCACAGGGCGATCCCGAGCGCCCAGCGCAGCGTGGTGGAGCGCAGGAGCTCAGGCATCGGGCGAGAGCATGACACCGAGGCCGCGCACGCTCTGGATCAGGGGCGCCTCGCCGCCCGCTTCGAGCTTCCGGCGCAGGCGGCCGAGATGGACGTCGATGAGGTTCGATTTCGGCGTGAACCGGTAGTTCCAGACCTCCTCGAAGAGCATCGCACGGGTGACGATCTGCCCGGGGGAGCGCATCAGGTAGGCGAGGAGCTTGAGTTCGCGCGGCAGCAGGTCGAGATCGCGCCCGCCGCGCCGGCCGGTCCCGGCGATCAGGTCGATCTCCAGGCTGCCGACGCGCAGCACCGTCGCGCGGCTGTCCACCGGGCGCCGGAGCAGCGCCTCGATGCGGGCGGCCAGTTCGCCCAGGGCGAAGGGCTTGGCGAGGTAGTCGTCGCCCCCGGCGCGCAGGCCGCGGATGCGCTCGTCGACGTCGCCCAGCGCGCTGAGGACCAGGGCCGGCGTCCGGTCCCCGTCCCGGCGCAGGTCCTGGAGCACGCGGAGCCCGTCCTGGCCGGGCAGCATCCGGTCCAGGATGATCGCCCCCCAGAGCCCGTCCCGGGCCGCCCGGGCGCCGTCCGGCCCGGTCGCGGCCCAGACCATCTCGTGGCCGCGGCCGCGCAGGTCGTCGAGCACGTCCCCCGCCGTGTCAGCGTCGTCCTCGATCAGCAGCAGCCTCGCCACGCCCGCCCTTGCCTCCGACAAGTCGTTCTGCGGCCTGGACCCGGCTCGACCGCCCGCCGCGCGCCTGTGTGTCGGATTTCGCGCACGCCGTCCCGAACGGCAGCCAGTATGAACCCGAATTTAGTGGCGCCGCATCGGGTTCGACCAACTTATTAGAATGACTCTAGCACGTTTCGGCGCCCGCTCCGCGGCCCGAAGGCAGGCGCGCGGACATCAGCCATGCCGACCGCGACGCGCGGGACGCGCGCAACTCGGCCCGCATGCGGCGGCCTGAAGGGAACCGGAGATGCCCAGGAAACCGCGTCCACGGCGCCTGATCAACCGGTACGCGCAGACCCGCCTCTACGACGTGGCGAGCGGAACCTACGTCTCGCTCGACCGGCTGAAGGAGCTGCGCAGCGAGGGGTACGAGGTCGTGGTGCGCGAGGTCGAGACCGGCCGCTTCGTGACCGAGGAGGTCCTGCGCCCGGGCCTCGACGCATGAGGCCGTCAGTGCCGGGCCCGATTTCCTCCTGCGCCGGCAGGCCCGGCCGGCGCCCCCGCCGATGACGCTGCACGCCGAGGCGCCGTCTTCCGCCCACGAGGCCGAGATCGCCGGTCCGGCCGGCCCGCCGGCTTCCGAGCGCGACGTGGAGCCGGACCGCGTGCCGCCTGCCGCGCGGCGTCGCTGGCCGGCGGTCCTGGCGCTCGCCGCCGCGCTGGCCGCCCTGGCCTTCGCGGGCGGAACCGAGCGCGCCTCGATCCGCGACGCGCTCGGCCTCGCGGCGGCCCCGCCTGCGGCCGGGCCGGCCGGGACGCCGGGCCCCGGGGATCCTCCGGCCGATCCCGACGTCGTGACCCTCGACGCGGCCGGGCAGGCGCGGATCGGCCTCGCCTTCGGGACGGCCGAGACCCGTCGGATCGTGCTGCCGGTGCGGGCGCCCGGCACCGTCGCCTTCGACGAACGGCGGGTGACGCATCTCAAGCCGCGGACCCAGGGCCGGGTTCTCAGCCTCGCGGTCCAGCCCGGCGACCGCGTCGAGGCCGGACAGACCCTCGCGACCCTCGACGCGGCCGGCATCCTGGACGCCCGGAACGGGTTCCTCGCCGCGCAGGCCAGTCTGGGCGAGGCGCAGGCCTCCGAGAAGGTCGCGGAGCTGCAGCTTAGGCGCGGCCAGGAGCAGCTGAAGTTCGGCGGTGTCGCCCAGGCCGAGGTCGAGCGGCGGCAGGTCGATCTCGCCAAGGCGCATGCCGCGGTCCAGTCGGCCCAGGCCAGTGCCGACACGTACCGGGCGCAGTACCAGCGCCTCGCCCCCGCCGAGGGCGCCGCGCCCGGCACCAGCGCGGTGGTCACACCGATCGCCGGGGTGGTGACGCGCGTCGGCATCACCCTCGGCGAGGTCGTCGAGACCGGCCAGGACGCCTTCACGGTCGCCGATCCCGCCCGTGTCCTGGTGCTGGCCAGCCTCTACGGGCCGGACATCGTCCGGGTGAAGGCCGGGGACGCGGCCGTGGTGGAGAGCCCGATCCCCGGCCATCCGCCCTTCGAGGGCCGGGTCCGCTCGGTCAACGCCGCCCTCGACCCGGCGACCAACACGGCGCCCGCACGGATCGAGCTCGACAACCCGGGGGACCTGCTGCGCGCGAACATGTTCGTCTCCGTCACCCTGGCGGCGGATCTCGGCCGCGACGGCGTCACGATCCCGGCCGCTTCGGTGCAGCAGACCGAGGCGGGGCCGATCGCCTTCGCGCGTGTCGCGGCGGACCGCTTCCAGCGACGGCCCCTGACGCTCGGGATCCAGCGGTCCGACTGGGTCGAGGTGCAGAGCGGCGTCGCGGCGGGCGAGAGCGTCGCCACCGCGGGAAGCTTCGGCCTGAAGGCGATCCTGCTGCGCAGCCTGCTCGGCGCGACGGATTGAGGCGGCCGCCATGAAGACCTGGTTTGCCCTCCTGGTGCGCCGCCGCGTCCTCGTCCTGATGGTGGCGCTCGCCGCGGCGGCGGGGGGCGTCGCCAACCTCCGGGGGCTCTCGATCGACGCGGTGCCGGACATCTCCCCCAAGCAGGTGATGATCCTGACCCTGTCGCCGGGGCTCGGCCCGTTGGAGGTCGAGCGCCTCGTCACCTTCCCGGTCGAGACCGCCCTGGCGGGGGCGCCGGGGCTGACCAACGTGCGCTCGACCTCCCGGGCCGGAGTCTCGGCCGTCTACGCGACCTTCGACGAATCCCAGTCGGTCACCGAGGCCCGGGCGGAGGTGTTCCAGCGCCTGCCGCAGGCCAAGAGCCTGATGCCGGCCGGCGTCGGCGATCCCCAGATGGGCCCGATGGCGACGGGCCTCGGCGAGATCTACCAGTTCGAGCTGCGCGGGCCTGCCTACACGCCGATGCAGCTCAAGCGCATCCTGCAATGGACCGTCGCGCCCAAGCTGAAGCTCACGCCGGGCGTCGCCGACGTGAACATCTACGGCGGCCAGATGCCGACCTACGAGGCCCGGGTCTCCGCCGACGCGCTGCGCCGCTACGGCGTGACGCTCGCCCAGGTCTACACGGCGCTGGCCGACAACAACGCCGCCCGCGGGGGCGCCTATATCGAGCACAACGACCAGCAGGAGGTGATCCGCGGCCTCGGCCTCGCCAAGGGTCCGGAGGACATCGCCAACATCGTCGTCGCCACCGGCCCCGGGGGCGTGCCGGTGACGCTCGCGACGCTCGGCTCGGTGCAGGAGGCCCCCAAGGTCCGGCTCGGCGCCGTCACGCACGACGCGGCCGGCGAGACGGTCGTGGGGATCGCGCTGATGCGCTACGGCGCGAACGCCAGCGCGGTCGTCGAGCAGGTGAAGGCGACCCTTGACGACCTGCGCCCGCAGCTGCCGCCGGGGGTCGAGATCGTCCCCTATTACGACCGCAGCGCGCTCGTGGACCGCACGATTCACACCGTGGAGCACAACCTCCTGGAGGGGGCGGTGCTGGTGATCGTGGTGCTGCTCCTGCTGCTGGGCGACCTGAGGGCCGGCCTGATCGTGGCCGCGGCGATCCCGCTCGCGATGCTGATGGCCTTCGCGGGCATGCGGCTGCTCGGCCTCTCGGGCAACCTGATGAGCCTCGGGGCGATCGATTTCGGCCTGATCGTCGACGGGGCCGTGGTGATGATCGAGAACGTGCTGCGCGCCCGCGGGGAGCATCCGGACCGGCCGCCCCGGGCGGTGGTGCGGGATGCCGCCGCCGAGGTGGCCCGGCCGGTGCTGTTCGCGGTGGCGATCATCATCCTGGTCTACGTGCCGATCCTGGCGCTCCAGGGCGTGGCCGGCAAGATGTTCGTGCCGATGGCGCTCGCGGTGATCCTGGCGCTCTCGGGCTCCCTGATCGTCACCATGACACTGATGCCGGCGCTGGCGGCGATCCTCCTCGCCGGCCGGGGCGTCGGCGAGCGCAAGACGCGCCTCGTCCACTGGCTGCGCGCCGCCTACAGGCCGGTGCTGCGATGGGCCGAGCGTCACGCCGCCCTGACGGTCGTTACGACCCTCGCGCTCTTCGCCGGATCCTGCGTCCTGGCCACGCGGCTGGGCGGCGAGTTCCTGCCGAAGCTGTCGGAGGGCTCCATCGTGGTCACCTCGGAGAAGCTGCCGGGCATCAACCTCGACGCCTCGCTGGCCACGATGCGGCGCATCGAGCAGGTGCTGAAGGGGTTTCCCGAGGTGAAGCGCGTCGTCTCCCTCACCGGCAGCGCCGAGATCCCCACCGACCCGATGGGCGTCGAATCCACCGACAGCTTCATCACCCTCGCCGATCCCGCCACCTGGACCACCGCCGACACCCAGGACGGGCTGGTGGCGGCCTTCGACAAGCGGCTGAGGGCGGAGGTCCCCGGCGTCGCCTACAGCTTCTCGCAGCCGATCCAGATGCGCATGGACGACCTGCTGGAGGGCGTGCGCGGCGACGTCGCGATCAGCCTCTACGGCGACGACCTGAAGGTCCTGAAGGACACCGCCGACGCCATCGTGCGGACGGTCTCCGGGATCGACGGCGCGGCGGACGTGAAGGCCGAGGCCCAGGCCGGCATGCCCGCGCTCTCGATCCAGGTCGACCGCGCCCGGGCGGCGCGCTACGGCATCAACGTCTCGGATGTCCTCGACGTGGTGGAGAGCCTCGGCGGCCGCACCAGCGGGATGGTTTACGGCGACGACAACGCGATCACCGACATCGTGGTGCGCCTCGACCCGGCCGACCGCAGCGATCTCGAGCGGATCCGCGCCCTGCCGGTGGGTCGCTCCGGCAAGGAGGCCGGCACCCAGGCCCCCGTGCCGCTGTCGATGGTCGCCTCCGTGGAGGTCGCCTCCGGCCCGGCCCAGATCAGCCGGGAGCGCCTGCAGCGGCGGATCTCGGTCCAGGCCAACGTCCGGGGCCGCGACGTCCAGAGCTTCGTGGCCGATGCCCGGAAGGCCGTCGCCGAGCAGGTGCGATTGCCGCCGCGCTACGCGCTGGTCTGGAGCGGCCAGTTCCAGACGTTCCAGGAGGCGACCGCGCGGCTGGCCCTGGTCGTGCCGGCGGCCCTGGCGGCGATCCTCGTGCTCCTCGTGGTGATGTTCGCGGATCTGCGCCTGGCCGGCCTGATCTTCCTCAACGTGCCGGTGGCCGCCACCGGCGGCATCCTGGCGCTCACCCTGCGCGACATGCCGTTCTCGATCTCGGCGGCGATCGGGTTCATCGCGACGTTCGGCATCGCGATCCTGAACGGCGTGGTTCTGACGAGCTACATCCGCGACCTGGAGCGGGCCGGCCTCGATCCGCGGGAGGCGGCCACCCGCGCCGCCGAGATGCGGCTCAGGCCGGTGATGATGACGGCCCTGGTGGCGGCGCTGGGCTTCCTGCCCATGGCGCTCTCGACCAGCGCCGGCGCGGAGGTCCAGCGGCCGCTCGCCACCGTGGTGATCGGCGGGCTGATCTCCGCGACCCTGCTCACCCTCGTGGTCCTGCCGGCGGTCTATCCCGCGGTGGCGGGCCTGCGCCTTCGCGCCCGCCGCGGAGACCCCGTTCCGGCACGCGCATCCCCCCGGCCCGGATCCCGGATGCGGGCGGACACCGATGCGTGAGCGCGGTCCCCGGCATCGGGGCAGGCGGCGCCGCGTGTCCGGCGGTTCCGGTCCGTCAGGCGCTGAGGCGCGCCATCTCCGTCTCGACCCCCAGGCGGTGAAGCAGGTCCGCGACCGGCATCGGCTTGCCGACGAGGTAGCCCTGGACGTAGCGGCAGCCGTGGCGCCGCGCCGCCTGAAGCTGGTCGACGGTCTCGATCCCCTCGGCGATGCCGTCGAGCCCGAGGTTCTGGCAGAGATCCAGGATCGTGGACACGAGACTGCAGCCCAGGTCCGTGTCGATGTCGGCCATGAAGCTGCGGTCGATCTTGATCTTGTCGAGCGGCAGGCGGTGCACGTAGCCGAGGCTGGAATAGCCGGTCCCGAAATCGTCCAGCGCGATCTTGATGCCCAGGGTCCGCAACGCGGTGATGGCCGACTTCGCCCGCTCGAAGTCGCGCATCAGGGCGGTCTCGGTGAGTTCCATGGTCAGGCGGCGGGGGTTCAAGCCGCTCTCGGTCACGGCGGCGAGGATCGCCACCATGGTCTCGGGTGAGGCCAGATCGTGGGCGGACAGGTTGAAGGACAGACCGATCGCGGGCGGCAGGCGCGCGCAATCGGCGAGCGCCTTGCGCAGGAGCATCAGGGTCACCGTGTGGATCATGCCGCAGCGCTCCGCCGCGGCGATGAACCGGTCCGGCGGGATCCGGCCCAGCGTCGGGCTCGTCCATCGCGCCAGACCTTCGACGAGGGCGATCTCCCCCGAACCCGTATCGATGATCGGCTGGTAGTGCATCTCCATCTCGGCGGCGAGGTCGGCCGTCCGCAGGGTGGCCTCGACGGCGCGCTCGGCCCGGATCGCGTCCTCGTGCTCCTGCGAGAACAAGGTCGTCAGACCGCGCCGGTGCTCCTTCGAGTGGTACAGGGCGTAGTCGGCACGATCGAACAGTTCGTCCGCCGCGCGTCCCGCCCTTGGGAACTTCGCCAGGCCGCCCGAGCATCCCGCGATGAGCCGGATGTCCCCGAGTTGGATCGGCTTCTGCAGCGCGGCGCAGATGCCGTCGCAGAAGGCGATGATCTCCTCGGGCGGCCCGGGTGAGCGGACGAGCACGCCGAACTCGTCCCCGCCCAGCCGCGTCACGGTGACGTCGGCGCTCGCGAAGGCGGCCAGGCGCCGGCCGGTCTCGGCCAGGACGCGGTCACCCACGTTGTGGCCATAGGTGTCGTTGATCGGTTTGAAGTGGTCGAGGTCGAAGATCGCCAGCGCGAAGCGGACATTCTCCGCGGACGAGGCCCGGATGACCTCGTCGAGGCGCTGGAAGAAGAAGCGGCGGTTGGGAAGACCCGTGAGGCTGTCCGTATGGGCCAGGCGCGCGTTCTCCTCCGAGAGACGGCTCGCCTCGGCCTGGGATGCGACGAGCTCGACGAACGCGCGATAGTTGGTCCGGAGAACGCGCATCATGACCGCCGTCACGAAGGCGGTGTTGACGGCGATCGCCAGGAAGACCGGGTTCCCGCACGCGACGCAGCAGAACAGGAACACGCTCATGACGATGCCCGTCACGAGGAGGGCCGCGACGGGCAGGTGCGTCAGGCAGAAGATGCAGGCGATGACCGTGATGGCGACGAAGATCGCGACGTGGCCCTGCTCGTAGGGGCCGCCATACAAGCTCAGGGCGATCGCCCAGCTCACGAAGGCGACGGAGAAGAAGGCCGTCAGGACGGCGGTGCTTCGGAGTTGACGGGCGGCCCGGGCCTCGCCGATCGCTTCGGGGCACATCCGCCACCAGTGGAGCGCCCGGGCCATGCAGATGGCGATGAAGGTGCCGGGCAATGCGAGCGTCAGGGTCGCGGGGGCGAGGGGGTAATGCGTCGCTGCGACCGCGCAGGCATTGGCGCAGAGCAGGCCGTAGAGGGTCGGGATCTGCTTCCGAAGCTCCACCAGCTGACGGACGGCGGTCAGGTCATTGGCGGTTCCGGACAGCGGCGCGGCCAGCGTGGCGCGAAGGAAGCGGAGGGGATTCATAAAGGCTGTACCCGGACCAGGGCTGCAACCATAACGTGAGTTCATTAAGAGCGGCTTGCCGGGGAAGCGCGGGTGTTCGCGATCCGATGCCGGTATCCGTCCGTGTGCAGATCTGCACAGACGATCCGGCCGCCGGTCGATTCGCCGGTCGGCGGAATGCCGGGAAACCCCGCCGCAGAATTTCGCTCGGCCGTGGGCGGCAGGGACTGTGTTGGATGGATCCGGATCGCCGTGCCGGTCGCGGCGAGAACGGAGCCCGCCCGTCCCCTGCTTTTGCGCGCGATGCGCTGGAACCTGCGCACGCGGCACCGAGAACCGGACCGCGTCAGGTTGATGCCGGCGAATTCCCGCGTAGTCTGCGAACCGATAAGGCCCTGCCGAAACGGGCCGCGTGGAGGAGGCGCACATGCGTTCCAAGTGGTCGCGGCGCGCGGTGCTGACGGTCGGGGCCGGCGCGGGCGCGGCGCTGCTGTCGCGGCCCGCACTGGCGCAGACCTACCCGATGCGCCCGATCCGCTTCGTCGTCGGCTACGCCCCGGGCGGCACGACCGACGTGCTGGCCCGCCTCATCGCCGAGCCGCTCGGACGGCGCCTCGGCCAGCAGGTCATCGTCGAGAACCGGCCGGGGGCCGGCAACAACATCGGCACCGATGTCGTCGTCCGAGCGGAGCCGGACGGCCACACGATCCTGCTGGTCAACCCCGCCAACGGGATCAACGACAGCCTGTACAAGAAGCTGAGCTTCAACTTCCAGCGCGACATCGCCCCGGTGGCGGGGATCACGCGCGCGCCCAACATCATGGAGATCAACCCGCGGCTGCCGGTCCAATCCGTGCAGGCGTTCATCGACTACTGCAAGGCGAACCCCGACTCGGTGAACATGGCCTCGTCGGGGATCGGCACGTCGCTGCACATGTCGGGCGAGCTGTTCAAGGCGATGACCGGCGCCCCGATGGTGCACGTGCCCTACCGCGGTGCCGGTCCGGCGATCATCGATCTGCTCGCCGGCCATGCCGACGTGCTGTTCGACAATCTGCCCTCCTCGATCGGGCACGTGCGCGGCGGCAGCCTGCGCGCCCTCGCGGTGACGACCGCCGAGCGCTCGCCGGCCTTGCCCGACGTGCCCACGGTCGCCGAGACGGTCCCGGGCTACGAGGCGAGCGCCTGGTTCGGCATCGGCGCCCCGCGCAGGACGCCGCCGGAGCTGATCGCGCGTCTCAACAAAGAGGTGAACGAGATCCTGGCGGAGCCGGCCATGGAGCGGAAGCTCGCCGACCTCGGCGGCACGCCGTTGCGCCTCTCGCCCGACGGTTTCGGCACCCTGATCGCCGAGGAGATCGCGAAGTGGCGCAAGGTCGTGGCGTTCGCCAACGCGACGGTCGACTGACCGGGCGCCCCGCGGATCAACGGGGCGACGCCGCCGGCACGCCGGGAGTCTCGACGACCGCGACGGGCTCCGGCGCGTCCCGCTCCCCGTGCCCGGGCTGCGGGCCGCCCGAGCGCCTGCGCGCGACCGCGTAGGCGATCTGCACCGCGATCAGGACGCCGATGAAGGCGAGCAGGGTCGCGCTGATCGGCTGCGTGACGAAGACCCTGAAGCTGCCCCGGCCGAGAAGCATGGCGCGGCGAAAGTTCTCCTCCAGCATCGGGCCCAGGATGAAACCCAGCATGAGCGGGGCCGGATCGAGGCTCAGGCGCATGAGGATGTAGCCGAGCAGGCCGAACGCCGCGGTGATGAAGACGTCGTCGAGGTTGTTGTTGACGCTGTAGGTTCCGACGCAGCAGAAGAACAGGATCGAGGGAAACAAGACCGTATAGGGCACCTTGAAGATCGACAGCCAGAAGCGAACGAGCGGCACGTTCAGGATCAGCAGGAAGCAGTTGCCGATCCACATGCTGGCGACCAGCCCCCAGAACAGGTCCGGGTGCTTGGCGATCATGTTGGGGCCGGGCTGGATGCCCTTGATGATGAAGGCGACCATCATCAACGCCATGACGGCGTTCTCGGGGATGCCGATGCTCATGAGCGGGATGAAGCTCGTCCGGGCGGCGGCTTCGTCCGCCGCGGCCTGGCCGGCGACGCCCTCGATCGCGCCGCTGCCGATCTCGTGCCGATACCGGCTCACCTTCTTGTCGATCGCGTAGGCGGCGAATTGCGCGATGACGGGGCCGCCGCCGGGCAGGATCCCCAGGACCGAGCCCACCACGCTGCCGCGCAGCGCGCTCGGGATGATGCGCTTGAATTCCGGCCAGCTCGGCATCAGGCGGATCTTGCCGTTGAACGGGGTGCGCTCCTCGCGCGCGTCCAGGTTCCGGCAGATCTCGGCGATGCCGAAGCAGCCGAGGGCGACGCTCACGACGCTCACGCCGTCGGCGAGGGGCGTGAGGCCGAGGGTGAAGCGCAGCGTCCCGGATTCGAGGTCCGTCCCGATCTGGCCGAGCAGAACCCCGAGCAGGCACATGGCGAGCCCGTTCAGCAGGTTTCCGGTGGTGACGAGGCTCACGCACACGAACCCGAGCAGCATGAGGGCGAAGTAATCGGCCGGCCCGAACAGGAAGGCTACCTGACCGAGAAGCGGCGCGAGGAAGGCCAGGACGACGATCGCGACCGTGCCGCCGATGAAGCTCGACACGCCCGCGGTGAACAGCGCGAGGCCGGTGCGCCCCTTCAGCGTCATCTGGTAGCCGTCGATGCAGGCCACGATGCTCGAAGCGTGCGGGATCTTCATCGTGATGGCGCTGACGCTGTCGCCGTACTGCGCCCCGTAGTAGATCCCGGCCAGCATGATCAGCGCGCCGTTGACCGGGATGGAATAGGTCAGCGGCAGCAGCAGGCTGATCGTCGCGAGCGGCCCCAGTCCGGGCAGCAGCCCGATCATGGTGCCGATCACGCAGCCGATCGCGCAGTACAGCAGGTTGCTCCAGGTGAGCGCCTGCTCGAACCCGAAGGCGAGGTTCGTGATCACATCCATCAGATCACCTGCAGGTTGAGGCCGAGCAGCTTCTGGAAGGCGAGCGCGATGACGACGAGCGCCACCGCGATGGCGAGCGACCGCTTCCACGACCGCGAGGTCGCCGCCGCGGAGGAGACGGCCACGAGCAGCACGATGCCCAGCACGATGCTCACGAACTTGGCCGCCACGACGAAGCAGACGAGGCTGAGCAAGATGACGCCGATGTTCCGCCACGCGAAGTCGAACGGCTTCGCGGGCTCGAACCGGGATTTGACCAGCGTGATCAGGCCCAGGAGGAGGAGCAGGGAACTGACCAGCAGCGGGAACAGGCCCGCGCCGGCATGGGCGAAGCTGCCGATCGGGTAGCGCAGCGCCGTCAGCCCGAAGCAGAGGGCGATGCCGCTGAGAACGACCCCGCGGACGGCATTCTGGTTGGCCATATCGGCGCTCCGGGCTGGGCGACGGCGCTGGCGCCGACGGTTCCGAACGAGGGAGGTGCCGGGCTCGGCCCGCCACCCGGGGGTGTAGGTCAGCCGAGGGACGGGCCGCGCGCCGTCGCCGCCAGGCCGCCGTCGATCAGGAGCTCGGTTCCGGTCACGTAGGCCGCGCGGTCCGAGGCGAGGAACAGCGCGGCCTCGGCGACGTCGAAGGCGTTGCCCATCCGGCCGAGCGGGCATTGGGAGGCGCGCAGCGCCTTCATCCGCTCCAGATCGCCCGCATAGGCGCCCGCGACCGTCTTCTCGATCCGGGGCGTGTCGATGAGGCCCGGGACGATCGTGTTCGCCCGGATGCCGTAGGGCGCGTTCTCCACGGCGAGCAGGCGCAGGTACTGGATCACCGCCGCCTTGGTGGCGCCGTAGGCGAGATGCGGATAGCCGACGTCCCGGAGGCCCGCGATCGAGGCCGTGGCGAGGATCACGCCGCGGTGGCGGGCGCGCATGCTCGGAACGACGGTCATCGCCGCGAGATGGAGCGCGGTGAGGTTCGCGTCCGATATCCGCCGCCAGTCGGCCGGCGAGGTCTCGGTCGACGGCCCCGCCTTTCCGATGCCGACGTTGAAGTAGAGGATGTCGATCCCACCGCGCTCCGCGATCACGGCCGTGAGGCAGGCGGCGAGGCCGGCATCGTCCGCGACGTCGACGCCCACGGCTTGCGCGCTTCCGTCCTCGCGGCGGATCAGGTCCCGGGTCTCCTCGGCCGACGCCAGGTCGCGGTCGGCGGCGACGACATGCGCGCCGGCCCGGGCGAAGAGCAGGCAGACGGCCTTGCCGATGCCCCAGCCGGCGCCGATCGAGCCGGCGCCGAGCACGACCGCGGTGAGCCCTTCCAGGTCGCGGGGACGCGCCGGCACGGTCCCGGCCGGCGTCACCGCGGCCTCCCCGTCGCGAAGCGGGCCTGTCGTGTCTGTCGGGCGGATTCCACGTGCACCCCCTGGTTGATAGCGGTGAGACCCCGAGCGGCGGCGTCGCGGGTGCGGCGCGCTACTGTTTCGGCACGCCGGCCCGCTCGATCACGGCCTTCCATTTCGTCAGTTCCGTATCGACCAGCCGGCCGAGATCCTCCGGCGTCCCGCCCTCGGGCGCGCCGCCGTTCTCGACGATGAACTTCGCGAAGCCGGGCTCCTTGAGCATGGCGTTCACGGCCGCGTTGACGCGCTCGACGATCGGCCGCGGGGTGTTGGCCGGCGCGAACAGCCCGAACCAGGCGCTGACGTCATAGTTCGACAGGTCGGCGCTCTTGGCGGATTCGGCGACGGTCGGAAGGTCGGGGGCCTGCGGCGAGCGCTTCAGCGTAGTCACCGCCAGCGCCTTGAGGTTGCCCGCCGTCACGTAAGGGTAGGCGGACGGCATGTTGTCGAAGATCATCTGGGTCTGGCCGCCCATGACCGACACGATCGCCTGAGCACTGCCGTGGAACGGCACATGGGTCATGGTCACGCCGGCCATCGACTTGAACATCTCGCCGGACAGGTGCGTCGAGGCACCGGTCCCGGAGGAGGCGAAGTTGAGCGTGTCGGGGTGGGCCTTCGCGTACGCGATGAGCTCGTCGATCGAGTTCACCGGCAGGGCCTTGTTGACGACCACGATGTTGGGGATCGTCTCGACGGACACGATCGGCACGAAGCTCTTGACCGGGTCGTAGCGCAGCTCCGTGTAGAGGTTCGGCGCGATGCCGTGAGACGAGACCTGTCCGAGGAAGAGGGTGTATCCGTCGGGCTTCGCGTTGGCGGCAAGCGCCGTGCCGAGCGTGCCGCCGGCGCCGGGCCTGTTGTCGACGACGACGGTCTTTCCCAGGGCGTTGGAGAGCCCCTCGGCGACCTTGCGGGCCAGGATGTCCGTGGCGCCGCCGGCCGAATAGGGAACGATGATCGACACCGTCCGCGCAGGCCAAGCCGGCTGGGCCCGCGCGGCGAGCGGCGCGAGCGCAGCACATCCGAGCGCCAGGCCCCCGAGGCCGCGCCGAGTCAGAGATGCCACGATGTCCTCCCGATGAGATCTGGTGTTCTTGGGTCTTGATGGTCTTGGGTCTTGATCGTCTTGGAACTTGATGGTTCTGGATCTTGGCGTTGCCGAATCTTGCGCGCGTCAGACCGAGCCGATCGTCATTCCGCCGCACACGTAGAGGACCTGGCCGGTCACGAAGCCGGCGCGGTCGGACACGAAGAAGCTGACGGCGTCGGCGACGTCGTCCGGGGTCCCGAGGCGCACCATCGGAACCTTGCCGATGATCGCGTCCGT
Organism: Methylobacterium sp. J-070; assembly: GCF_022829385.1. Lineage (GTDB taxonomy): Bacteria > Pseudomonadota > Alphaproteobacteria > Rhizobiales > Beijerinckiaceae > Methylobacterium. The sequence continues at coordinate 283,154 of NZ_JAKSXX010000123.1, forward strand.
GCGCGGGTCGCCCGGCGGGTTCACCGTGTCGAACAGGCTGGTCCGGATCGGGCCCGGCCCGACGGCGTTCACCGTGATGCCGTCCCGCCCGAGTTCCAGGGCCCAGGTCTTGGTCATCCCGTGCAGGCCCGCCTTGGTCGCCGCGTAGACGGTGCGGAGCTCCTTGCCCAGCGCGACCCGGCTCGAGATGTTGACGATGCGCCCGCGCCCGGCCGCCCGCATGCCCGGCAGCAGGGCCTGCGCGCAGAGGATCGGCGCCTTGAGGTTCACCGCCGCGACGGCATCGAGGCTCGCGGGATCGGTGTCCTCGAGGGCGGCGGGCGCCACGATGCCCGCGTTGTTGACGAGGCGGGTCACGGTCTTGCCCGCGATGGCGTTCGCGAGCGTCCGCGGCAACGCGGCCGCGTCGGACAGATCCGCTTCGACGAAGCTGTCGAGGTCGTCGTGCTCGGGTTTCACGATGTCGAGCACGATCACCTTGAAGCCGTCCGCGGTGAGCCGCCGGGCGATCGCGCCGCCGATGTTGCGGCTGCCGCCGGTGACGAGGGCGTAGTCGCGCATCGTCAGGCCTCGTACGGGATGGACTTGTCGACGAGGTCCCAGATGAAGCGGCCGCTCGGGCGCTGCTGCTCCTCGGCGATGTGCGCCACGAGCCCGGCCGTGCGGCCGATCAGCGAGAAGCCGCGCATCAGGTCGACGGGCACGCCCATCTCGCCGAGCAGGGCCGCGGTGGCGCCGGTCGCGTTGATGGTGATGTGCCTGCCGGCCCTCTGGTCGACCACCTCCGACAGGAGGCGGAGGGCGGCGATGTGACCGCCGTCGAGCCCGTTCTCCGCGCCGATCTCCAGGAGGCGGACCGCCCGCGGATCCTCCGGGCGGTGCAGGTGGTGTCCGAAGCCCGGCATGTGCACCTTGCGGGCCTTGTGGTCGTCCACGACGCGTTCCGCCAGGGTCCGCTGGGCGTCGGCGGGCAGGGCGACGAGTTGGTTCAGGATGCGGGCGTTGTTCTCGACCGTGCCGACGAACTGGCTGCCGACCGCCAGCAGGCCGGCGGCCACCGCGCCCTGCATGTTCTCCGGCGCGCTCATGTAGATCGAGCGGGTGGCGATGGCGCTCGGCGTGAAGCCGTGCTCCATCATGGTGATCATGATCGCGTTGAGGACGCGGCGCTCGCCCTCCGAGACGTCGCGCCCGAGGATGTGGGCGGCGGCCTCCGCGACGAAGTCGGGCGCGGCCCCGGGCTTCAGGATCTCGGCGACGAGATTCTTCTCGCGATAGTAGATCGCGTCCGTTGTGTGATGGCTCAGGGCCGTGGTGGGTGTCTTGGGGCTCATGGCTCCTGCCTCTTCTGAGCGGCGCGCGCGATGTGGTCTTCGACCAGGACCTGCTTCTGCAGCTTTCCGTAGTTGTTCCGCGGCAGGGACTTGTAGACGACGATCGATTTCGGCGTCTTCACCGAGCCGAGCCGGTCCTTGACGAAGCGGATGATCTCCTCGGGATCGGCCGTCATGCCGTCGCGGAGCTCGATCGCCCCGTGGACCGCCTCGCCCCACTTGTCGTCGGGCACGCCGAAGATCGCGCAGTCCGACACCGCGGCGTGCTGGCCGAGCACCGGCTCGACATCGGCCGGGTAGACGTTGAACCCGCCGGTGATGATCAGGTCCTTGGCCCGCCCCTTGATCGACAGGAAGCCGTCCGCGTCGAAGCTTCCAAGATCGCCGGTGTGCAGCCACCCGTCCCGGATCGTCTCGGCGGTCTTGTCCGGCTGTTTCCAGTAGCCCGTCATCACGAGGTCGCCCCGGATGGCGATCTCGCCGTACGCGCCGGTCGGCAGGATCGTGCCCTCGGGATCGAGGATCGCCACCCGGGTCAGCATCGTCTCCCGGCCGACGGTCGCCCGCTTGTCCGGGCGCGCCAGTTCCGCGGCCGAGATCATGGTGGCGATCTGCGGCGCTTCCGTCTGGCCGTAGGTGGAGGCGATGCAGGGGCCGAACACCGACTGCGCCTCGGCGATGGCGTCCGGACGCATCGCGGCCGAGCCGTAGACGAGGTTGCGCAGGTGCGGGTACGCGCCGCGCCGCGCCGCGGGCAGCGCCATCATCATGTAGATCACGGTCGGCGGCAGGAAGGTCGTGGCGATCTCCCCCTCGGCGAGGCAGTGCAGGATCTCGTCCGGCCGCGGCTGATCGAGCAGGACGAGGGTCCCGCCGGTGCCGAGCGTCGGCAGGATGTAGGTGGAGGTGCCGTGGGTGATCGGCGCCGCCGCCAGCAGGCGATCGCCGGCCTGCAGGCCCCAGGCGGCGACCTGAGTGGCGATGTTGGTGTTCCACGCGCGATAGGGTTGCATCACCCCCTTCGGCTTGCCCGTCGTCCCGCCCGTGAACTTGATCGCCTGCGTGGCGTGGAGCGGGAGCGGGTGGAAGCGCGGCGCCGACCCGGCGTGGTCGCCCGCGAGGCCCCCGGTCGTTCCCGCCCGGCCGTTCCGGTCCGCCACCAGGATCGTGCCCCCGGCGCCTTCGACCAGCGATCGGGCCGGTGCGTCCGCGATCACGATCGAGGCCTCCGTGAACGCGATGCCGAGCCCGATCTCGGCCGCCTTGTTCTTCGGATAGAGCGGGACCCAGACCTTGCCGGCCGCCAGCACCGCCAGCCACGCGACCACGTGCTCGACATGGTTGAAGCAGCAGATGCCGACGCGGGATTGCGGTTCCGGGTCGATCGCCTGCAGCCCGGTCGCCAGTGCGCCGACGCGCGCGGCGAGATCCGCGTAGGTCATCCGCGCGTCGCCGAACTCCACGGCGATGCGATCCGGGGTCCGGGCCGCCTGACGATGGAAGAGATCGATCGGATACATCGGTCAGGCCGCCTCGGTGCTGAAGCCGGCGTCCACGACGGCCCGGCGAAGGGTCTCGGCGATCCCGGCCCGACTGTCGCAGCGCAGATGGGAGATCGTGTTGGTGACGGACACCGCGCACACGACGGCCCCCGCCTCGAAGACCGGGATCGCCAAGGCGCCGATGTCCGGAATGATCAGCGCCTCGTTGACCACGTAGCCGTCGGCGAGGAACCGCGTGCAGGCCTCGGTCACGAGCGTGGCGGACAGGTGCCCGTATTTGAGGTAGCGCTCCGCCTCGCGCGCGATGATCTGTGTCCGGCTGGCGAGCGGGTGCGTCGCCAGCAACGCGAGGCTGGCGGCCCCGACCCCGAGGGGGCGCCGCGCTCCGACCTTCAGCGTGCTGACGAGGATCTGGGCGCGGCCCTCGATCACGTCGATGCACAGGGCTTCGCCGCACGAGGGCACGGACAGGTTGATGATCCCGCCGAGCCGCCTCTGCGCGCTCTCCAGCATCGGACGCAGCTTCTTGCGCAGTTGCAGGAATTCGAGATCCGGTCCGGCCCGGTTGACGATCTCGTAGGGCATCAGCCCCAGGACATACCGCTTCGTGTAGGGATCGAAGTTCAGGAAGTTCTCGTCGACGAGCGCGCCGAGCAGCCGATGGGCGGTGGCAACGTGGAGACCGGTGCGGGCCGCGGCCGAACTCAGGCCGACGCCCTTCTCGCTCCGCTCGGCGACAACAACCAGCAACGCGAGAGCTTTGGAGAGCGACGATCGAGAGCCTTCCTCGCGCGCTGCAGCTGTCTCCAGCAGCATCGTTCCTCCCGTTTACTCTTGTTCGTTGGCAGCAGTGTGCAGTCCCGCGTCCGGCACTGTCCAGCGCCGACTTTCCAGATTTCGAAAATTCCTTCTCGCCCTGCGAGAAGGTATCCCCGCCGGCCACACGCGTTCGCGGTCCGGTTCGACGGGACCGGAGGCGGAGCGGGATGCGGCCGGGGACGGGGAGACGGGATCCGGGTCGGGGGGGAGGTATTTCAGCGGCCGGGCTCAAGGTGAGCCGGCCGAGCCGCGACTGCCGCCACGATCACGCGGGTCCGATAATCCCGCCGCGCGTGTATCGGAATGGAATTTTTTTCGACGATGTTGCTTTCCCGAGGGTCGTCCCCGGACACTCCGTATTGATCGTCGTGACTTTATCGATCCTGCAGCTTGACGGCCCGCGGCAACTCAAGGAGATCTGCCATCCAGAGTGCCACGACGAAGGGCACACCGCGCGAGCGGCAGCTTGGAGGGGAAACGATGATCTTCGCAAGTCGTGCGGCAGCCGCCGCGCTGGTGATCACGCTCGCGGCGACGCCGGCACGGGCGGCGGATCCGATCAAGATCGGATTGACCGGCCCCTTTACTGGCGGCTCCTCCTCGATGGGCGTCTCGATGCGGGACGGCGCCAAACTCGCGGCCGCCGAGATCAACAAGGCCGGCGGCGTGCTCGGCCGCCCGATCCAGCTCGTGGAGCGCGACGACGAGGCCAAGAACGAGGTCGGCGCGCAGGTCGCGCAGGAATTGATCAGCAAGGAGAAGGTGGTCGCCACCGTCGGGTTCATCAACACCGGCGTCGCGCTCGCCGCCCAGCGCTTCTATCAGGAAGCGGAGATTCCGGTGTTCAACAATGTCGCCACCGGGACGATCATCACCAACCAGTTCAAGGAGCCGGATTACGACGCGAACTACGTCTTCCGGAACTCCGCCTACGACGTGCTCCAGGCCGGCCTGATGGTCGACGAGGCGCTCGCGCAGGGACACAAGAAAATCGCGGTCCTCGCCGACTCGACCAATTACGGCCAGCTCGGACGCGAGGATATCGAGAAGTATCTCGCCACGAAGAACGTGAAGCCCGTGGCGGTGGAGAAGTTCAACATCAAGGACGTCGACATGACGGCCCAGCTGCTGAAGGCGCAGCAGGCCGGCGCCGAGGTGATCCTCGCCTACGGGATCGGGCCGGAACTCGCCCAGATCGCCAACGGCATGGCCAAGCTCGGCTGGAAGGTCCCGATGATCACCAGCTGGCCGTCCTCGATGCAGAGCTTCGTCGACATCGCCGGCCCGAACGGCAACGGCGTGATCATGCCGCAGACCTTCATCGAGGATCAGACCCTGCCCAAGCGCAAGGCGTTCCTGGAGAACTACTACAAGACCTACGGCGTCACCAAGATCCCGACGCCGGTGGCCGGCGCGCAGGCCTACGACTCGATCTTCCTCCTCGCCGCGGCGATCAAGCAGGCCGGCAGCACGGACGGCGTGAAGATCCGCACCGCCCTGGAGAACCTGAACGAGAAGGTCGAGGGGGTCGTCACCACCTACGAAAAGCCGTTCACCGCCAAGGACCACAACGCGATCTCGCGCAACATGGTGGTGTTCGGGAAGGTCCAGGACGGCAAGATCGTCTACGCCAAGGCCGAGGACGCCAAGAACGCCGGCGTGGTCCGCGTCAAGGAGAAGACCTCGAACTGAGGTCCCGAAGGCCGCGCCCGGGCGCGGTCGCCCGCGAACTGCCCGACGGTCCCGCGGCGCCTGCCGCGGGACCGGACGTCCCTCCGGTGACAGCACAGCCATGGCCATCCTGCTCCAGCTCATCGCCTCCGGCGTCGCGGTCGGCATGATCTACGCCGCCATCGCGTTCGGCTATCAGCTCACCTTCGCCACCTCGAAGACGCTCAATTTCGGCCAGGGCGAGGCGCTGGCGCTCGGAGCCCTGTTCGGCCTGACCCTGGTGCCGTTCATCGGCTACTGGCTGATGATCCCGCTGGTCCTGGTCTTCGGCTTCGCCCTCGGGGCCGTGGTCGAGCGCCTCGGCGTGCGCCCGGCCGTGACGATCAAGTCCGAGTACGGGTGGATCATGGCGACCATCGCGCTCGGCATCATCTTCAAGAACGTCGCCGAGAACGTCTGGGGCCGCGACGACCTGAAATTCCCCTCGCCGCTGCCCGAGACCGCCCTCGAGGTCGGCGGCATCCGCATCCTGCCGATGGAGCTTCTGATCGTCGCGGGGGCGCTCCTGATGATGCTCGCGGTCGAGATCTTCAATCGCAAGTCGATCTGGGGGAAGGCGGTCGTCGCCACCTCCAACGACATCGACGCCGCCGGCCTGATGGGCATCAACACGCAGCGCGTGATCACGCTGTCCTACTCGATCAGCGCCATGACGGCGGCCTTCGCGGGCGTGCTGGTGGCGCCGGTGACGCTGACCGGGGCGACCATGGGCTCCGTGCTGGCGCTGAAGGCCTTCGCGGTGGCGATCATCGGCGGCCTCGAATCCGGCCTCGGCGTCATCGTCGGCGGCCTGATCCTCGGCGTCGCCGAGACGCTGACGGGCTTCTACATCTCGACCGGCTACAAGGACGTGCCGGGCCTGATCCTGCTCCTCGTCGTCCTGTCCATCCGCCCCGTCGGCCTGTTCGGCAAGGCGGTCATCAAGAAGGTCTGAGCTTGACCGCCCGCGCATCCCTCCCGGCAGCCTGAGCCATGGCGCAGACCCTCGCCCCCGTTGGAGCGGCCGACCCGGCCGCCGCCCCGAGCCTGTCGCGCCACGTGGGCGCCCTCGGGGCCGTGCTGCTGGCGGTCGGCCTCGCCGCCTTCCCGCACGTCGTCACGAGCTCGTACTACATCCATCTCGTGGTGGTGATCGCCATCTACGCGATCCTGATCCTCGGGCTCGACATCGTGGTCGGCTATACCGGGCAGGTGAGCCTGGGGCATGCCGGCCTGTTCGGCGTCGGCGCCTATGCGGCGGCGGTGCTGTTCCTGCACTTCAAGCTCGGGGTGTGGTGGGGCATCCTGGCCGGGATCGGCGTGACCTCGGCCTTCGGCGTGCTGCTCGCCGTGCCGGCCCTGCGGGTCACCGGACCCTACCTCGCCATGGTGACGCTGGCCTTCGGCACCATCGTGCAGATCTTCATCAACGAGCTGACCCCGCTGACCAACGGTCCCCTGGGCGTCACGCTGCCGCCGGCCCGGGTGCTCGACTTCTCGCTCCTCGGCCTCCAGGCGCCCTGGGGCGCGGCGGGGCGCCGGCTCGAATTCTACTATCTCGTGTGCCTCGCGCTGCTCGTGACCATCCTGGTCGTCAACCGGGTGGTGCGCTCGCCCTACGGACGCGCCTTCGAGGCGCTGCGCGACTCGCCGATCGCCTGCGACTGCATGGGCGTCAGCGTCTACCGCTACAAGGTCTACGCCTTCGTGATCTCCGCCGCGCTGGCGGGGCTCGCCGGCGCGCTGTTCGCGTGGTCGGAGCGCTACGTGGCGCCGAACTCCTACGGGTTCGAACTCACCGTGCTGTTCCTGCTCGCCGTCACGATGGGCGGGCGCAAGTCGCGGGCGGGGCCGATCCTCGGCGCCGCGATCGTCGTGATGATGCCGAACGTGCTGGCCGATATCGGGCTCGTGCGGATCATGGCCGGGCTCATCGCCCTCGCTGCCCTGGTGGTGGTCGGCCTCGCCTTCCTGCGCCGCCGGGAGAACCGGTTCGCCCTGCTGGTCCCGGTCGGCCTCTGCCTCGCCTTCTTCCCGGCGACCCTCGCGCTCGAATCCGTCACCGATTTCCGCCTGACGGTGTTCGGCCTGATGATCCTGTTCGTCGTCTACTACCTGCCGGACGGGATCGTCGGCTTCGTCCGCGGGGCCATCCCGGCCCTGCGCCCGGCCCACACCGCCGCCGGCAGGGACCTCCACGCCGCCGGCCCGGCGCTCAGCGCCCAGAGCGGCGGTGCGGGCGCCGATCCGCTGCTCACCGTCGAGCAGGTCCTGATGCAGTTCGGGGGCCTCAAGGCGCTGGCCGGGGTCGACCTCGCGGTGCGGCCGGGCACGATCCACGGGCTGATCGGCCCGAACGGGTCCGGCAAGAGCACCATGATGAACGTGCTGACCGGCATCTACCGGCCGACCGGCGGCAGCGTGACCCTGGCGCGCGGGCAGGGGACCCGGCGTCTCGACGGGCGCACCCCCTCCGAGATCGCCGCGGCCGGCATCGCCCGCACCTTCCAGAACGTGCAGCTGTTCCGCGAGATGACGGCGCTCGAGAACGTGCTGGTCGGGCTTCACCACAGCTTCCGCGGCACCCTGTTCGACGCGATCCTCGGCACGCCGCGCCGCCGCCGCGAGGAGCGCGAGCAGCGCGCCCGCGCGATGGCCATCCTCGATTTCGTCGGCCTGGGCGCGCTGGCGCAGGTCGAGGCCCGCAATCTCCCCTACGGCAAGCAGCGGCTCCTCGAGATCGGGCGGGCGCTCGCCCTCGACCCGGTCCTGCTCCTCCTCGACGAGCCGGCCGCGGGCCTCACCGCCCCCGACATCGCCGAACTGACGACGATCATCCGCAAGATCCGCGACGCCGGCATCACGGTGATCCTGATCGAGCACCACATGGACGTGGTCATGGGCCTGTGCGACCGCGTCACCGTCCTCGATTTCGGCCACAAGATCGCCGAAGGCAGCGCCCGCGAGGTGCAGGCCGACCCGAAGGTGGTCGAGGCCTATCTCGGCAGCCCCGTCGCCGACGAGGAGATGACCCATGCTTGAGGTCACCGGTCTGTCGGCCGGCTACGGCCAGATCGAGGTGCTGCACGGCCTCGACTTCCAGGTCCCGAAGGGGCAGGTCGTGGCGCTGATCGGCTCCAACGGCGCCGGCAAGACCACCACCATGCGCGCCCTGTCGGGCATGATCCGCCCGCGGGCGGGCTCGATCCGCCTGAACGGGCGCGAGATCGGCGGCCTCGACAGCCACGCCGTCGCCCGCATCGGACTCGCCCATTCCCCCGAAGGCCGGCGCGTGTTCCCGACGCTCTCGGTGGAGGACAACCTGACCCTCGGCGCCTTCCCGCGCCTGACGGGCTCGCGGCCGAAGGGCGACGTCGCGGCCGACCGCGCGCGGGCCTTCGAGATGTTCCCCCGGCTGAAGGAGCGGCGCGCGCAGCTCGCCGGGACCCTGTCGGGCGGCGAGCAGCAGATGCTCGCCATGGGCCGGGCCCTGATGCTGCGGCCCGAGATCCTCCTGCTGGACGAGCCCTCGATGGGGCTGGCGCCCAAGCTCGTCGAAGAGGTGTTCCGGATCATCCGCCTGCTCAAGGCCGAGCAGGTGACGATGCTGCTCGTCGAGCAGTTCGCCATGGCGGCGCTCGGCGTGGCCGACCACGCCTACGTGCTGGAGAACGGCCGGATCCGCTTCCAGGGCCCGGCCCAGCAGATGCGCAACGATCCCGCCGTGCGGGCGGCGTATCTCGGCGGCAGCCATTAGCGCGGTTTCTCTCTGATGCCGGTCACGAAGCGCGACTCGCTATCCTCCCCCTTGCAGGGAAGCGGCGCGGGTGGTGTCGGAAGGCACCGCCGGGCCACATCCGGCATCACCCCCTGATCCCTCCCAGCGAGGGGCAGGAGCTTCGCGCCCAGACCGTCAGGCGCGTGATCCAAGTCAAACCGACAATGCTCTCGTCCCCTCCGATCCGAGGGCCGTGGACCCTGGCGGATCACCTGTCCGCCCGCAGAGGCCGGCCGTGCGCGCCGTTGGCCGGCGGGACACGCGTGCGGAGCGTCCCCTGCGGGCAGGCCCGGAATGAGACTTCGGGCCGCGGCGCGTGCAGCCGGACAGGCCCGCACCGTTCGGTTGCTGGTCCTGCGGTCCCCGTCTCCATTTCTTGTCGGTCCGTCTCACGGCGGCTCGACCATGGTCCGCAAATCGAATTAGATCAACTTCAAGTGAAAAGACTTTTTTCAGATAATCGAGTCAAATACCGAAAAGCATTTATATTCGTTTTTTGATTATAGATTATCAAATAAAGATCGAGAAATACGAAGATTCTTGACGTTTTGGCGAGGATCATGCCTATTTGGGCCGAGATCGACTCCCGGTCATCGGAATGTGATCTTCTCGCGGAATGGATACCGACCTCGCCAGACGCCGCTCGGATATCCTCAGCCGTAGCGGCGACCGGTTCGGCATAAGGCGATGCGGCCTCGGCAACGCGGTCACGAATCCGCTGTGATCCGACGATCTCAGCCAGCGCTCTCGGCAAGCCCTCCAGGGCTGCCGGGCCGCTCACGCGACGCGGTTTGTTCGGACGGAGCGGCCTCACGGTCGAACGGCCAAGTAATCGCAGCCCTCCATCCAACGATAACGATCAAATTCCGTGTGGCATGGGCATTATAGGACGATATTGTACAATGTAACGGCGATCGCATCAAGGCAAATAAAGATCTGAATTCCGGCGCATGATCTGGATCGAAATATGAACCTCTCCACAGTCGTTGAAGTCAGGCGCCCGACATCGGTGGACGAGATTCCGGGGTGGCATGCGGGCTGCTCCTGGTTGGCCGGGGGCACGTGGCTGTTCTCCGAGCCGCAGAGCGCGGTCGACACGCTGATCGACCTCGACCGCCTCGGCTGGGTGCCGTTGACGGTGACCGAGGCCGGCCTCGAGATCGCCGCCACCTGCCGCGTCGCGGACCTGCACGCCTTCGCGGGGCCGGAGGCGTGGCGCGCCGTGCCGCTGTTCCGCCAGTGCATCGATTCCTTCCTGATGTCCTTCAAGATCTGGAACGCCGCCACCGTCGGCGGCAACGTGTGCATGTCGCTGCCCGCGGGTGCGATGATCTCGCTCACCGCGGCGCTGGAGGGCGTCTGCACCCTGTGGCCCCGCGAGGGCGCGCCGCGGCGGGTTCCGGTGGTCGACTTCGTGACCGGCAACCACGCCAACGTCCTCCAGCCGGGGGAATTGCTGCGCAGCATCCACCTGCCCGCCGCGGCCCTGTCGAAGCGTACGGCCATGCGGCAGGTGTCGCTGACCAAGCTCGGCCGCTCGGCGGCCCTGATCATCGGGACGGTCGGCGCGTACGGCGCGGACTTCCTGCTCACCGTCACGGCCGCCACGCCCCGGCCCGTGCAGCTGCGCTTCCCTGCTTGCCCCTCGGCCGAGGCGTTGCGCGACGCGCTCGACGCGCGCCTGCCGGGCGACGCCTATTTCGACGACGTGCACGGCTCGGCCCCCTACAAGCAGCACGTCACGCGATACCTCGCCGAACAGATCCGCTCGGAGCTCGCATGACCCAGTATTCGATCAACGGCCGGCGCTACGACGCAGCGCCGCATCCGGGCCAGTGCCTGCGGACCTTCCTACGCGATCTCGAGGTCTTCGGCGTCAAGAAAGGCTGCGATGCCGGCGATTGCGGCGCCTGCACGGTCCATATCGACGGCAAGCCGTTCCATTCCTGCCTCGTCCCGGCCTTCCGGGCCGAGGGACGCGAAGTCACCACGATCGAGGGCCTGTCCGGCTGCGGCAACGATCTGCACCCGATGCAGCAGGCGTTCCGGGACGCGCAGGCGTTCCAGTGCGGCTTCTGCGCGGCCGGCATGATCATGACGGCGGTGACGCTGACCGACGCGCAGAAGGCCGACCTTCCGCACGCGCTCAAGGGCAATCTCTGCCGCTGCACCGGCTACCGCGCCATCGACGACGCCCTGCACGGCCGCTGCAACATCGAGGCGGATCTCCCCGGTCAGGCGCTGGGCGCCAGCCTGCCCAACCCCTTCACCGACGCGATCCTCACCGGTGCCGCCCGCTACACGATGGATGTGGCGGTCGAGAACCTGCTGCACCTGAAGGTCCTGCGCTCGCCCCATGCGCATGCGCGGATCGTGACGATCGACAAGGCGGCGGCGCTCGCCGTGCCGGGGGTCGTGGCGGTCTACACCTGGGAGGACGTGCCGAAGCGCCGCTTCACCTCGGCGCTCCACGAGGATCACCTCGTCGACCCCGACGACCTCCTGCTCCTCGACAACGTGGCACGCTTCGCCGGCCAGCGGGTCGCGGCGGTCGTCGCCGAGTCCGAGGGGGCGGCCGAGGCCGGCTGCCGGGCCCTGCAGGTGACCTACGAGGTCCTGCCGGCGGTGTTCGACCCGGTCGCCGCCATGGCGCCCGGCGCGCCGATCCTCCACGACAAGGACCACGTCGACGCCAACACCAACATCTACTGCACTCTCCAGGGCGAGATCGGCGACGTGGCGCGGGGCTTCGCCGAGGCCGACGCGGTGCACGAGGAGACCTATTCCACCACCCGCGTCCAGCACACGCACCTGGAGACGCACGGCTCGATCGCCTGGAAGGGCGAGGAGGGCCGCTGGCATGTCCGGACGAGCTCGCAGGCGCCGTTCGTGGTGCGCACGAAGCTCGCCTACGTGATGGGCTTGTCGCCCCGGGATATCCACGTCTTCACCGAGCGGGTCGGCGGCGGCTTCGGCGGCAAGCAGGAGATGGTCTCGGAGGATCTCGTCCTGTTCGCCACGATGAAGCTCGGGCGCCCGGTGAAGTGGGAATGGACCCGGGAAGAGGAGTTCATCGGCGCCACGACGCGCCACCCGATGACCACCCGGGTGAAGATCGGCGCCCGCCGGGACGGCACGCTGACGGCGCTCGACGTCGAGGTCTATTCCAACACCGGCGCCTATGGCGGCCATGGCGGTGAGACCCTGGGGGCCGCGATGGCGAGCCCGATCGCCGTCTATCGCTGCCTCAACAAGCGCGGCATCGGCCACGCGGTCTACACCAACATGGTGCCGGCGGGGGGCTTCCGCGGCTACGGCTCCTCGCAGACCACCTTCGCGATCGAGTGCGCGATCGATTCCCTCGCCCGCAAGCTCGGCATCGACCCGTTCACGATGCGGCGGAAGAACGCGGTCCAGCCGGGCGACAACATCGAATCGATCTGGAAGGCGCCGAGCGACGCGAGCTTCGGCAGCTACGGCATCGGCGAATGCCTCGACATCGTCGAGCGCGCCCTGGCGGCGGGCAACGGCGTCGCCAAGCCCGAGGGGGCGGACTGGGCCGAGGGCCGGGGCGTGGCGCTCGCCATGCTGGAATGCGGGCCGCCGACGGAGCACCGCTCGGGCGCCGAGATGCGGCTCCTGCCTGACGGGACCTACCATCTCGCCTGCGGCTCCACCGAGATGGGCAACGGCATCACCACAGCGCACAAGCAGATCGCCGCTTCGGTGCTCGGGACCCGCGTCGAGGCCATCGACATCATCAACGCCGACACGGACCGGACCCCCTACGACACCGGCACCTTCGCGAGCACCGGCACGGTGGTCGGCGGCAAGGCGGTCCACCTCGCCGCGCAGGCGATGGCCGAGGACGTGCTGGACTTCGCCAGCCGGCATGCCGGCGTCCAGCGGGATCAGTGCCGGCTGGACGACACCGGCGTCATCTGCGGCAACCGGCGCATCGCACTCCCCGACCTCCACGCCGAGGGGACGAAGGTCGACCACCGCTTCATGGCGACTCGGAAGGCCTACCTGTCGCCACGGACCATCGCGTGCAACGTGCAGGGCGTGCGCCTCGCGGTGCACCGGGTGACCGGCGAGATCCGGGTGCTGCACTCCGTCCACGCCGCCGATATCGGCCGGCTGATCAACCCGATGCAGTGCCGCGGTCAGCTCGATGGCGCCGTCGCCATGGGCTACGGCTGGGCGCTCGTCGAACACATGGTGCACGACGAGGCGGGCCGGATGGTCAACCCGCAAATCCGCAACTGCCGCATCCCGACCTACGCCGATACGCCGCGCACCGAGATCCATTTCGCGGAGACGATCGACAGCATCGGGCCGCTCGGCGCGAAATCGCAGGGCGAGTGCGGCATCAATCCGGTGGCGCCGGCCGTCTCGAACGCGCTGGCCGACGCCACCGGGGTGCGGTTCACCGACCTGCCGTTCACGCCGGACCGCCTGTTCGAGAAGCTGTCGGCAGCATGAGCGCGCGCGCCTCCAGCGTCAGCATCGTGACGCAGACCTCGGTGCGGCCGGAGTGTACCGAGGCGTTCGCCCAGTGGCAGAGCGGGACCAGCGCGGTGGTCGCGTCGTTCCCCGGCTTCATCGAGCAGCGCCTGATCCCCCCGCATCCGCCGCTGCAGGTGGATTGGGTGATCCTGCAGCGGTTCAGCAGCCTGGACCACGCCAAGGCTTGGCTCGGCTCCGACGAGCGGCAGACCCGCATCGAGGGCGCCACGCCGATGCTCGTCGGCCGCGACGACGTCCACATCGTCCAGGACGACGCCAGCGCGGCCCGCACCGCGCCGGCCAGCGCGGTGATCAGCACCCGCGTGAAGCCCGGCATGGAGGCCGCCTACCGCAGGTGGGAGCAGAAGATCGCCGCGGCGCAGTCGCGGGCGCCCGGCCTGCAGGGCTACCGCTTCGAGCCGGCCGTGCCCGGGGTTCAGGAGGACTGCGTCGCGATCCTCCGGTTCGATGGCGAAGCGAACCTCCGCGCCTGGCTGGAGTCGCCGCAGCGTCAGGCGCTGGTCGCCGAGGCCGCGCCGCTCACCGCCGAGTTCCACACCCGGACGGTCCAGAGCGGCTTCGAGCAGTGGTTTCGCGACGTCGTGCCGGCGGGGGGCGCAGCATCCCCCGCGTGGAAGATGAACATGATCGTCGTGCTGACGCTCTACCCCACCGTGTTCCTGTGGGGGTTCCTGGTCGGCACGCCGATCCTGAGCCGGACCCTGCGGCTGGACTTTCCGATCGCGCTGTTCATCGGCAACGTCTTCAGCGTGCTCGTGACCGCGATGCTGGTCCCGCGGACCGCCCGGAGGCTGCGCTGGTGGCTGTCACCCGATCCGGAGCGGCGGTCCCGCGTCGATCTGCAGGGCGCCGCACTCCTGGTCGCCGCCTATGCGGCCATGATCCTCGCCTTCTGGATGCTGTCTTGACCGTCGCCGGCGCGACGGGGCCGGTCCGCGCGCGGCCTCGGATTGTGGACCGGCGCGTCAGGCTCCGGTCGCGTCCCCGGGTGTGCGCGCTATACGCGGCGGGGCTGCTGCGCCTGGCCTGCGGCGGATCCGGGCCGACCGGCGCAGCCCGCGCCGAGCCGGCGGCCGATCCGCCCCGGGCGGCGGGTCAGGATCGCGTCCAGACGCACGCAGAGAAGCCCGGCGCGGCGCAACGGGCGTCGACCCGGGCGGACAGTCAGGAGACGGGGATTCCGCTCGCGGCCGCGACCGTGATGGCGGCCCCGCCGCCCTCGGCCTTCAGCTTCGCCGACACGGTGGTCAGCTACCGGTTCCAGGGTCCAGCGGCGGAGCCCGGCCTCTTCGTGGGACGCCCCGACGGCACGGCGAAAGGCGGGTTCGCCCCCCAGGCGGTGCCGAAGAACGTCATCAACTTCTTCCACACCGATTCCTGGGACTACGGCACCACCCTGATCTCCCTCGACATCCTCCGGTCCGGATCCCAGGATCCGGCGGGCGACAAGCGGATCACCGCCAAGGACGATGGTGCGACCGAGATCTACCTGATCTACTGGGGGGTCCTGAGCCTCAACAGGATCTTCGAGACGCAGACCCTGGCGGTTCCGGGCCTCGTCCGGGATGTCGGCCTCTCGTTCGGAGCCGACATCAACAGCAAGGACACGACCTTCGACTCGGAAAAGCGCGCTGGCACCTTCGGCCTCAGCTTCGCCTTCGACGTGCCGACCGGGTTCGTGGACCTGAAGGTCCAGGCCTACAAGGAGTTTTCCCGCAACGGCTTCGCCGGCGCCGGCTCCATCTACGGCCGCGTCCCGGGCTTCGATTACTCGCATTTCCGCAGCGTCGAGTACAAGATGACGCCGGAATTCGAGGTCACCTACACCATCCCGCTGCCCTTCACGGGGCTTCCGCTGTCCCTGGCCGGCTTCAACACGATCATCCTGCCCAAGGGGCGCTACGGTGGGATCAACGAGAACGACACGCAGATCGAGTTCGTCTCGCAGACCAATCTGGTGCTGGATGTCGGGCAGTTGTTCGCGCGGGTGCCCAACCGGGTCGAGATCTTCGCCGGGTTTCAGTACTGGCACAACAAGTTCGGTGCCGATCCGCGGCGCACCATCAACACCGAGGAGAAGGCGCTGATCGCGGGCGTCGCCTACCATCTGAATTGAGGCCGGCGCGCGCCGCACGGCGGCGCATCGCGGATCGGTCAGGGCCGGAGGTCGCCGGGCGACAGGCCGAAGCGTCTGCGGAATCCGCGGTTGAATGTCGGGATGTCGGTGAAGCCGCACGCATACGCGATGGTGGCGATCTTCAGCTTGCTGTCTTGCGGGGCCGCCAGCCGCCGGCGCGCGAGATCGAGGCGCGCGTCGCGGATCGCGGTCGCGATGCCGCCGGATTCCGCGAACGTCCGGTACAGGCTGGACCGGGATATCCCCAGGGCGGCGTGGATCTCACCCGGGCCGAGATTGGGATCGCGCATCCGGCGGGCGATATGCGCGCGGGCCAGCGACCCGACGGCCGCCTGGGACAATTCGCGGCGCGGCTCCTCGGTCGCGCCGCCAGCGAGGCGGCCGAGCAGGTGCAGCGCGCCCTCGACCGCGGCCTGCGCCTCGTCCGCGGACATCCAGGCGATCGACCCGGCGACCGAACGCAGGCAGGCCCGGAACTCGGCGCCCGCCGGGTCCCGGGTGAGGCTGCGGCCGGCGAACGCGTCGGCGCGGCCGATCCAGGCTTCGAAGGTCGCGCGCGGGACCGCGAGCCGGATCTCCTCGTAGGCGCTCAGGGTGCCGGCGACGAAGGGCCGGTTCAGCGACAGGAAGTTGATGTCGCCGGCGTTGATCTGTGCGCCGCGCCCATCCTGTTCCTGGTAGCCGAGGCCGTCGACGGCGAGGCCGATCACCACCATGGCGGCCGCGTTGCGGTCGACATGACGGGACCGGAATTCCACCTCGACCGGGCTGCTCACCGTATGCGTCAGGGACCAGTCGGCCGACGCGACGCTGAGGCGCTTGGCCGAGAAACGCTCCCGCGGATGACGCTGTCCGATATCCCCGAACGGCGCCAGGGCCGTGCAGCGCCAGAACTCGAAGGCCCGCTTCGGCTCGATGTGACGCGTGGTCTCGATCAGGCTCGGGACGAGCGTCGGGCCGCTCCCGACCGCGCAGCGACCGGCCTGCGAACGCCGATTCGGCGCGCCCTCTATCGTCGAACCGCTTTCCATTCCGGCCACGAGTGCCCTGGACACCTGTGAGACTCCCGCGACGCCTCCGCGGACACCCCAATGAGTGTATCATTCGGATCCTGACGGATTGGCAACCTAGGAGCGACGTCCCGTCGTGGACGTGCCGGTCCGGCGGCCGAGCCCTTCCGTCCGTCCGGTCGTTATTGTAAATTTGAAACCATGCGCGGCCCTCCACTGGTGAATGCGAGGCGGCGCGGGCGCCCGCCGGGGCAGACGGTTCCCGTCCAGGTTCAGCTTCGCCTGACCTGCGAACAGGCGGCCGCCCTCGATGCGCTTCGGTCACAGGATGGATCCGGGAACCTCCACCGTTCCGAAGCGATCCGTCGGATCCTGGCCGAACACCTGAAAGCGAAAGGCTATCTGAAATGACGGAACCCGGCGGTCAGCCCGACAAGATGGCTGAAGTCGCCGTGCTTGCCGCGGCGATCGCCGATCGCATCCTCGATCAGCACGAGGCCGGCGTGCCGATCCCGCCGGAACAGTTCCGCATGCTCGTCCGTGCCGCCCGGATGCTCCTGGACAATGGCGTTCTCTGGCCCTCCTCCGTGGAGTATGTCGTCATGGAGGTCGCCAAGCGGGTCGACGCGATCAGGGCGGCCGCCTCCGGCCAAGCTGCGGCGCTGAGCGGTGACGACGTCGTGATGCATCTGACGCAGGCGCTGGATACCAGGAAGCGTTCGTAACGGCGGTCCGGTTCGCCGCGCGATCGAGAGCGGCGCCCGGTCCACGCTGTGACGCGCCCGCTTCCGGCCTACCGGTGCCCGTCCCGGGGGAGCGTGCCGTGAGACGGGCGATGTCCGATCCCGCGGCCGTCTGCGGGTCTGGCCGCCACGGAGACGGCCCCGGCTTTCCACAACCTCGTAGAATTCCGGGATATTTTACGACAGTTATTCGCTCTATTAACGGCCGTTAATCAGTTTTCGCGGTACGAGTTGGGTCGGCCATGATTCAAGATGCCCTCCGGGCGGCCCGGGAGTTTCATGCGGAGCCGGATGGCAAGCGCTGGTTTCTGGCGCGCGACCCCAAGACGGGCCAGCCCTTCGTGATCCACCATCTCGGGAAGGGTCGGCTGACCATCGAACTCGACCTCGGGTCGTTCCTCGTGCTGTTCGAGGGGCGGGAAAGGGAAGGCCTGTTCAGGCTGATCGGGTCCCTGCTGCCTAACGATGGTCCGGCGCTGCAACAGGGAGGCAATGTCGTCCGTCCGTCGCGGTTCCTGTCGCGCGGGACACCGGCCGGGCAGCGCTGAGCGGCGCCGGAACGGCCCGGAGGAGCCCGGCCGCGCGAGTGGCATTCGTTCCGCCCGCCTTCGGGTCGGGTCGCCGTGGCGGACTGGCGTGCCCGGCGGAAGGTCGTGACACCGCGGCGCCTGCGAGGATCGGGATCACCCGACGCGAAATCACTATTCGTGGGCGTGTTTTTCCACACATACGGCCGTAAGATAGTTGATCAATCTTCAGATCGTTCGAAGCGCAATATCTGACGCCAAGAACGACTGAGGGAGCCAAGCAATGCTCAAGATCAAGGTTCTCGGCGCCGCCGCCGTCCTCGTCGCCGCTCTCGGCGCGACCTCCTCGGCCCAGGCCTACGACGGCTGCGGCTGGGGCTTCCATCGGAACGCTTGGGGCTCCTGTCGCCCGAACGACCGCCCGGTGGGCTATGACGGCCCGCGTGCGGTCTACGCGTACGGCCCGGGCTACGCCTACGGGTACGCGTATCGCCCCGGGTATCGCTTCCACGTCCCGGGCCTGACGGTCTCGTTCCGGTAGTCGCCGACGGTCGGATGCAGCATCTCCGCCGGCAGGCCGACGCCTGCCGGTGGCGTACCGCGCGACCCGCCACGGGCTCCGGACCACCATCCCGGAGGCGGCGTATCGCCTGTTCCGGCCCGGCGGTGTCCGGCGCCGAGCGAACGATCGACCCCGGGAGCGGATCCCCGGCCGCCGCTCCGGCGTTCTCCATCCACACAAGTCGCGCTGTGGAGGATCGCCGTGGGACTCGCCGCTTTCGTCTTCTTCGTTGTCCCGTGGATGGCCGTCGCGGTCTGGATGTCGATGCGCCCGACCAGCGCCCGGCTGGGCGCCCCGGCTGCACCCTGGCGCCCGCTGACGAACTATGCGCCGCCGCAGCGGGATCAGCAGGGCGCGCCGGAGCGGCAGACCCTCGAATCGGCCGGCGCCCACGACGGCAAGCACGCCCCCATCGAGGTCGGGTAGGCCCGCAGGCGCGAAGCCCGCGACCCCGGCGGGCGGATCAGCCCTCGGCCTGCAGCAGGTGCAGGGTGAAGCGGCCGCCCTCCGTCTGCCACAGGGCCCGCGGCCGCCAGCCGCTCGCGGTCGCCAGCGTCCGGAACGCGTCCGCCGTGTACTTGTGCGACGTATCGGTCCGGATGCTCTCGCCCGCCGAGAACGCGATGGTGTGGCCGCCCAGCCGGTACGTGGCGGGACGGATCGCCACCAGATGGGCCTCGACCCGCAGGGGATCGGGGCACAGCCGGATCTCGTGCCGGAAATTGTCGCGGTCGAAATCGGCACCGGACTCGCGGTTGAGGCGCGTCAGGATGTTGCCGTGAAACGCCGCCATGAGCCCGTCGGCGCCGCCATAGGCGCGCTGCAGGCGTTCGGGGTCGCTCGTGCCGTCCGCGCCAACGAGGAACAGGCTCGGGCCCAGTGTCGCCCGGGCGCGGTCCAGGAACAGGGCGGCCTCCCGCGGCTCGAAGTTGCCGATGCTGGTGCCCGGATAGAAGCCCAGGATCCCGCCGGGTCCCGCCGCCACGGGCAGCCGCACCGGTTTCGAGTAGTCGGCGCAGACCGGCATCATGGCGATGCCCGGGTAATCCGGTGCGAGCCGCCGGATCGCGGCCTCCAGGTAGTCGCCCGAGATGTCGATGGCGACGTAGGTGGACGGGCTGGGCAGCGCGTCGAGCAACGTCCGGATCTTGCGGCTGGCGCCGCTGCCGAACTCGACCACCGTGACCCCCGGTGCGACGTCCCGGGCCACGGCGGCGGCGGCCCGGGGCAGGAGCGTCGCCTCCTGGGCGGTCGGGTAGTAATCGTCGGTGTGGCAGATCCGGTCGAACAGGTCGGAGCCGGTCTCGTCCCAGAGATATTTCCCCGGCAGCGTCTTCGGCACGGCCGTCAGGCCCGCGAGGGCGTCTCGGAGGAACGCGTCGCTCATGGCTGCACCGTCGGGCGGGTCGCCGTGAGGACGACCAGGGCGAGGCGCTCGACCGCGTCGTAGACCGGCGTCGCCAGTTCTTCGCCGTACGCGTCCGGATCGCACTCGCGGTAGGTCCAGTCCAGGCCGGCGCGGCTGCAGAGTTCGGCCACGTCGCCGCGGAACGGGTCCTCGCCCGCGACGATCGCCGCACCGGTGAACAGGACGAGGCTGCCGCCGGGCGCGAGGCGCTCGACCGCCTGTTCCGCCACGGCAAGCGGGAGGCCCGCGCCGAGGGGGCCGCCGCCGTGGCGGTAGGCGCGTTCGGCGCCGTCGATCATGAAGGGCGGGTTCGACACGATGAGGTCGAACGGCCCGGCGACGTCGCGCAGCATGTCGCTGCGGCGCACGTCGACCCCCGCCGTCCCGGCGAGCCGGGCGTTGACGCGCGCCGCCCGCAGGGCCGCTTGGTTGATGTCGACGAGCACGACCTCCGCCCCCGGGGCGCGTTTGGCGATGCAGATCCCGGCCGCCCCCGAGCCGCAGCCGAGATCGACCGCGCGGCGCACCGGTCGCGTCCGGGCCTCGAGATGGGCGATGACCGCGGCGGCGAAGCGCATCGTATCGGGCCCGAAGAACACCGCGTCGGCGGCGCTCGGCGGGTAGGAGGAGTGGGCGAACAACGCGCCGTCCAGGCTGGAGAACCGGATCGTGGGCCGCAGCAGCGGGCCGTCCTCGGCGACGGCGCCCGCTTGCCGCATCAGCGTCAGGAGCGGTTCCGGCAGCAGGTCGCCGCGGAACGGCCGGCTCCAGCCGAACACGTCGCGCAGGCTTCTCGCCTCGGCGTTCCGCGGGCGGGCATTGACGTGGGCGTGCGTCGCGGGCGTGACGGTGGTGAATTTGTAGCCGGTCTCGCGCAGGGCGCGGGCGAGGGCGAGCACGGCGTCCTCGTCCTGCGGGAACGGTTCGGATCGCATCATCGGCCGCTCCTCGGCTGTCCATCTGCGGGGCCAGGAAGGCGCCGGACGCGAGATCCTCCGGCACCTGCTGCGCGTCCCACGACGGGGCGTCCTCGCCCCGCGGGAACGGGCAGGCTCTCGTAGCGCCCCTCGGCGGGCAGCCGCGCGAACTGGCCGAGCCGGTCGAACACCCGGGCCGGCACCGCGAAGCGCCGGGCACGGCGACTGGCGCCTGGATGCAGCCCGACCAGGGAGAAACCCTCCCCGCCGAGGTTCAGGGCGGCAGGCGGATCCGCCGGGCCGGACGCGACCCGGGAGTCGCAGGTCTGGCCCGGGCGCTGGTCCTTGTCGGAGCGGGTTTGGACCCGGTCCCACGGGTCCGTCTCGAAGGCGTCCTCCGAGAGGGTGTGGTGGCCCCCGAACGGCACCCCGAAGAGGCTCGGCTGCGCGCGGTTACGGCAGATGACGGCCAGGCGTGCCGGATCGATGCGGGTGTCGTCCCATCCGGACCTGATGTCGCGGGCGACGATCATCTTCATCCGGCCGCGCGAGGGCGCGGTTCTCGCGCCGACGCCAGGGAAGGGCCCAGGTGAAGGAAGTCCCGGAAGCGCTCGGCAGCGGGATGCGCGTCATCGTTGGTCGGAAGCTGCATGGGGAAATCGTGTCACGCCACCGCTATCGGGCAGGACTGCACGCATCGCCGCCCGATCGGCCGCGTTGTCGTTCCGAACTGGATGCCCTGAAAACCGGGTGCGGCAGGGCCTGTTCCCCTCTTAGGCGGATATTTCTACGGATTGATCTATGTTAATACTGGGTATCTGCGGTGTGAAACAATTGAATACTCTGTGACCGAACGTCCGGTTTCCTACGGTACACGGCGTCCGGCGGCGTCGGGTCTTCGCGCGGCGGGCTGGACGCGGTCGCGATCCGGATCACCGCGTGCGCTGCAGCGGCCGCGCTCACGCCGTCGTGCGCGGCCGGCGGGGCGCCGTTAACCGACCGCTTACCATGCGAACCTAGCGCAACCGTCAGGAACGGCGCGCCCGCGCCGGCTGAGCGCTGACGATGAACGCCGTCGAGTTTCTGTATTCCTGGTATGCTTCGGCCGCGGCACATCTCGATCTGTTCGGATCACTGGGCCTGGGCCTTGGTTTTACCGCCGGCATCATGCCGCGCCGCGACCGGATCCTCTTGGCTTCGGCGGCTTGCGCGGCGTGTTTCGGCGCCCATTACCTGACGCTCGGGGCACTCACCGGCACGGCGATGTGCGCCATCGCGGTCCTACAGAGCCTCGTCTCGCTGCGGTGCGGAGCGACGCCGCGGCGCGAAAGCTGGGTGACGCTCCTGTTCGCGGCGAGCACCCTCGCGGCGGCCGGCCTGACCGTCGCCACCTGGAGCGGGGTGCCGTCCGCCTGCGCGGCGCTGGGCACGCTGCTGGCCACGGCGGCGCGCCTGCACGCGGCGCCCCAGACCATGCGGCTGCTGTTCCTCGGAGCCTCCCTGTGCTGGGCCGGGCACAACTTCATGGTCGGCTCGGTCTTCGGCCTGACCTGCGACGTGCTGACGATCCTCGGCCTCGCGATCGCAGGGCTGCGTGCCGTCCGCACCGGCCCGGTCGCGGCGGCGGCTCCGGAGGGCCTGCGGGCGTAGGCCGGGCTCCTGCGGCGATCCATCCGGGAAACCGCGCGGGGCCGCCGGGTTGCCCCGTCGGCCGGGGGCGGATTGTGGCCCTGGAGACGGCCGGAGGTTTCCGTTCTTGCCCGAGGCGACCTATCCCCCGCTCGACGTGCTCAAACCCGTGGCTGACGGCGTGTGGATCGTCGACAGCGGCCCGCTCGGCGCCCTCGGCATCCCGCTCCCCGTCCGGATGACGGTCATCCGGCTCCACGATGGCGGGATCTGGCTGCACTCGCCGACGCGCTACGACGCGCGCCTGCACCGGGACATCGCGGCGCTGGGGCCGATCCGCCATATGGTGGCGCCGAACGTCGCGCACTGGACCTTCCTGAAGGACTGGCAGGCGCACTGCCCGGAGGCCCTGGTCTGGGCGGCGCCGAACCTGCGCCAGCGCAGACAGGTCCGCCGATCCGGCCTGCGCCTCGACCGCGTGCTGGACGACGCGGCGCCCCCGGAATGGGCGGCGGATCTGCGGCAGGCCGTCGTCCCGGGCGGCCTCTCCTTCCGGGAGGTGGCGTTCTTCCACGGGGAGAGCCGGACGCTCATCCTGACCGATCTCGTCCTCAACTTGGAGCCGGCGAAGATGCCGGTGCTCCTGCGGCCTTTCCTGCGCCTCGCCCGCATGACGCCGCCGCACGGGCAACCGCCGCCCTACCTGCGCCTCGTCATCCGCTTGCGCCGGCGCGCGGCCGCGCAGGCGGCCGCGCGCCTCGTCGCGCTCGATCCGGAGCGGGTCATCTTCGCGCACGGCCAGTGGTTCGCCCGGGATGGCGCCGCGCGCCTGCGCCATGCCCTGCGCTGGCTCGGCGCGTTCGCCTGACCGCGCCGGTCCGACCCGTCGCGGATCTCCCTGCCTGAGGCGGGGCCGCTGCCGCCGGGTCAGGACTCGACCGGGTCGCCCCTCACCCTCGGGGCCCGGTCGAGCGCGATCGCGCGGGGGCCGCCCGCGACCTCCGGTCGGATCAGCGCGCCGGGACCGTCCTCCCGGTCTGCGGATGGTTCCCGCCTTGGCTCTGGCCCCCGGCCCGGCGCCCGCAGGCGGCGTACACGCTCTCCACGCTCGTGCGGGCCGTCCGATCGACGGCCGCCGTATCGGGCTTCATCGCCCCCTGCCGGGTATCGGTCCCGAGGCACGGAGGGGTGGCACGCACCGCATCCCCACCAAGGGCCGCCGCGCCACACGATCAGCTGTCGTCCGTCGCGCCGTCTTCCGGGTCGGCGCCCTCCAGGGATTTCGCGAGTTCCGTCAGGACCTCCTCGACCATGGGCGGCCAGGGCGCGTTCTGCTCGTCCATGAGGCGCGCGGCGCTGACCAGGGCCGCAATCTGCTCCTCGTAGACCGGCCGCCCGACGAGCTGCGCGTAGCGCACCCGGGCGGCGAGCGCCGTTGCGAGGCGCTGAACCTCCGCGATCTTCTCGCTCGGCGCGCCGCTGCCGTCGCCCATCCGTCCATCCCCTCGGATCCTCGCGGGTCCTCATAGGCCATGGCCGCAGCCCCGTCAGGGGGCGGCACGGCGGCGGATCCGTCGCCCCGCGCCGGGTCCGGTGGGAACTTCCGGGTTCCGGCTGCGTCGGTTTCACGCAGATCCACGCAGGCCGTCCTGGGAGGTTCACATGCGCACATCCCCGATCCTCGCAATCGCCGCGGCACTCGCCCTCGGCTCTTTCGCCGCCGCGGCGGAGCCCGTGAGCCAGACCGGCACGGGCGGCGGTCCGAGCACGGCCGCGAAGGCCCCCCATACCGCCTCGACCGGCCAGACGGTGCCGAACCCAAGCGCCCTCAACCCGAACGAGACCGGCAGCATCGAGCAGCGGGATACGCTCGAGCAGCGCAACGACGCGATCACCCGCGGCATCTGCATCGGCTGCTCGCGGTAGGGCGCGCTCAGCGGCAGGGAGATCGGGGCCGGCGGCGGCGGCGACGTCCCGGAGCGGCTCTCGATCCATGCGTGCGCGACGGCTGTTCACGGCCGCGACCCGGGCGCGTTCGGGCCTTGAACGGAGGCGCGCCGTCGACCAGATCAGCGATCCCACCCACACCACGAACAGGAGTCGAAGCGTGGCGAACCCGACTGTCGATCAGGCGACAGAGAAGACGTATTTCGGCCAGACATTGTCACAGCATGCGGAGCGGATCAGGAAACTCGCAGCGGAGCGCGGCCTGACCGGCGAGACCTTCGAGCGCGTGACCGCGAAGGCCGTCGAGATGATCCCGACGATCCGGCTGACCGACGCGGGCAATCGATAGCGCCGGACCGGGGCCATTCAACCCTCGGCCCGCAGGCTCTTGATGATGCGGCCGGCGATCTTGCGCACGGCCGCATCGTCCCGCGCCTCGCCCTCGACCTTGTCCCAGAGGTGATCCAGGCTTCCCTCCAGTTCGTCCAGCAGTTCCGGATGGCGCCGGGCAAGGAAGCGGACCGTCCCGAACAGCAGGTGCTCGGTCGCCATCTCCCGTCGACGGGCCTCGACGAGCGGGTCCAGGTGCGGCGTGGGGTTCGTATCCGTCATGGAGCTCCAACGATCCGCCGGCGCGGCGGTTCGGCCCGCCCGGCGCGGTCGGACGCCGCGGAGCCCGCGCGCGGCGGGCCGGAACCGCCGCCGCTGCCCGTCATCGAGGGCAGGGAGCGTCTGCGCGGGCGGGCGATGCGGTGAAGCGCCGGTGGCCGGCCCCCGACCGGACCGCTCAGCGCCGCAATGCGCCGAACCACGCGGTCAGCGGCTCGGCGAAAGCGGCCCACGTCCGCGACCAGACCGTTCCGGGGCGTGCGTCGTCCGGCCGGCCCCCGGCCATCAGGGCCGCCACCAGCGCGTCCTCGCGCGCCTTGCATTCGTCCAGGGCGTTGCGCTCGTCTCCGGCACGGCTCTGGCCCGAAGGCTGGTGCGCGGAGGCGTCGCGCAGGCAGCGGTGCCACGCCAGTTCCAGCGCGCGCGGGTCGGCCGAACTCGCCGCCGGGGCCGCCTGCGCCGAGGGGCCGCCCAGGACGAGCGTCGCGAACAGGCTGAGCATCGGCATGCGCATGACCGCTCTATGCCTGATTCCCGGATCGGCTGGAAAGAACGGATCGGCAACAGTCCGGCGCGCGCGGCGCTCCCGTCAGCTGCTCCGGCGGGGCCGGGCCGCCCGGCAGGCGTGGTCCATCAGGACCTCGGCGCTGGAGCCCGGCATCCTGTAGGCCAGGAGGATCATGCCCGCCCGCGGGTCGTTCGCATCGGCATCGACCGCCGCGAAGGTGACGTCGCGCAGCCGGTCGCGCCAGCCGGGCACGCGGGCAACGGCCTCGAAGGGGTTGAACTGCTCCACCGCGTCCGCCGGAACCCGCAGGGCGAGGAAGGACGTCCCCGCGAAGGTCTCCGGGAACGGGGCCCAGGTCGCACCGACGGCTTCGCCGTGGGTCGTCAACGCCGCCCGCACGATCCCGTGCATGCAGTCGAGGTGGATGTGCAGCTGGTCCTGGCTGCGGCCGCCCACCGAATTCACCTCGAGGCCGATCGCCCCGGCCGGCAGCCGGCCCTGCACGGCGTCCGAGACGTCGCGCCGGGCCGCGAGCGCCGCGCGCCAGTAGGCGACTCCGCGGGGACCCTGAAGCACCGGCGCCTCGATCCCCGATACGTCGTCGGTCGGCATCACGACCATGTGGGTCCGCCGGCTCGGGACGCGCAGCACCGCGGTTCCCGGGCGCTCGCCGTCGCCGAGGTCGACCGACAGGCAGGGAAAGCTCCGGCCCGTGGCCCGCTTGGCGAGCACGCAGCCCTGCAGCGCGACCCAGAGCACGTCCCGCGTCGGATCGGCCGCGACGGCGGCCGGCGTCGCGATGAATGCGACCAATGTCGCGATGGCAGCAATCCGGCGCATGATCGGCGTTTACGGTCCTTGGCAGCGGTTATGCTACAGACAGGTGCGGGCATGACCGTATGCCCCAGCTGTCAGCACAATGTTACGGGGCATCAATGCCGATTTCGGACGCGCGGTGGCTCGACGGGGTGCGGCTCGCCGCCTGGGCTCTGGTGATCCTCATCGTCGCCGTCACCCTGGTGCCGATCGGTCTTCGGCCGGTCGTGACCGCCAACCCCGGGATCGAGCGCAGCGCCGCCTACGCGCTGGCCGCCCTGCTCATGATGGCGGGCTACCCGCGGCACTGGCTTCTGATCCTGACCGGCAGCGTCCTCCTGGCCGGTGGGCTGGAGGCGGCCCAGACCCTGACGAGCACGCGCCACGGTCGGTTCGACGACTTCGCCGTGAAGGCCGCGGCGGCGCTGGCCGGCGGGGGCGTCGGCCTCGCGCTCACGGGCCTGGCCCGCCGGCGCCTGACCGGCCGGTGCGCGGATGAGCCTGCGCGTGAGGGCGCGGCCCGCGCCTGATCGGCCGCGGCGCGCGGGGCGGCCCCGGACGGACCGGGCCCGCTCGGCGGGGATTTGGATGCACGCACCGGAAACCGCCGAGCTTGCCGAACGTTGCCTTCGGGGGCTCACATGCGAGGTGCGGCATGTTCGGAGCAGCCAAACTCACGGGACGCTTCTGGTTTCGCAAGACTTGGACGGGCAAGCTGGTCCTGCTCGTCGAGGAAGAGGCGCCGCGGTGGCTCAGCCGCCACGGCGCAACCAAGCTCCGCTGGCGCGACGCGCGTCTCCTCGATCTGGCGGAGGCCCCGATGCGCACGCTGATGACCCTGGAACGGACCTACCGGGCGGAGTTCGCGGCCGGGCCGGGGCGGGTGCTTCAGGCGGTGGTCCCGACCGGGAAGCGGGGCGCGATCGCGACGCCGCTGGGCGACGCCTCCGGCGCCTGAACGGGGCGGGTGAAGGGCGCGGGCCGAGCTGGGGCAAAGCTCGACCCGCCTGTCGTTCGGCTTTGCAAACCCCAAGCCGCAGCGACACCGGACGACACCACCCCGGGGTTAACGGATCCTGAAGCCGCCCGACCGAGCGTTCGCGCGCCCACGACCTCGTGCGCGCAGAAAAGCCGCACCTGCGCCCACCGCAACGGGCATGGTCCAGCGCTGCGAGCCGACTGATCTATGTTGGTATTTGCGCGCAGATCTGGTCGATAACAGCGAGATTTGGATTTCTTCTTGCAATGTGGACTTGACTGTCGCGAAGAGACCCCACGTTCATGGGGGACTCATTCGTGAGAGGCGTCAATGGAAGACAACACTTCAGTCCCGAGCCACGACCAGATCGATTTCGTCGAGCTGACCGCCGACATCGTTTCGGCTTACGTGGCCAACAACTCCGTTCCCGTGCCCGACCTGCCGACGCTTCTGTCGGGCGTTCATGCTGCGCTGACCGGCCTGGGCCAGTCCTCCGCGCCCGCCGAGCCCGACTTCAAGAGGGCGACGCCGGCGCAGATCAAGAAATCTATCACGCCGGACGCGCTGATCAGCTTCATCGACGGCAAGCCGTACAAGACGCTCAAGCGTCATCTCACCGGCAACGGCATGACCATTGAGCAGTACCGGCAGCGCTACGGGCTTCCGCCGGACTATCCGACGACGGCGTCGACCTACTCGGCGATGCGGGCCGAGTTCGCCCGCAATGCCGGGCTGGGCCACAAGCGCAGGAGCCCGACCGCGAAGCGCGCCGAGTCGTCCGAGGCGGCGTCCGCTCCGGAGACCGAGACCCGGGCCGCGCCCGCGAAGCCGGCGAGGGGCCGCAAGTCCAAGACGAAGGAGACGGCTGCCTAGACACGTCGACCCGGCGCCGGCCAGACCGGGCCGGCGCCGCTTTGCGTCGGCGGCGTGTGGCCGTCTTGGGCCTGGCCGCGCGCGGGGCGCGGCCGGTGCCGGTGCGGTGCGGCCGATCCCCGGCGAATCGCCGGTCCCGGGCCGACCTCCCGGGGCGCGGAACGTCCGGGCCGGCGGGCCGTTGGCCCGTGTCATCGTCAGGAGTTCCGCTTGAACCGGTTGATCCCCGCCCTTCTCCTCGCCGCCACCGCTGCCGGCGCGCCCGCCGCGGCGCAGGACAGGACCGGCACCGCACCGGAGCCGAAGGCCGAGACCGCCGGCAAACCCGCCGCCGACACCGTGGAGCCGGGCAAGACCGCGACGGATGCGGTGACCAATCCGGCCGCCGTGCCGCCGACCGAGGGCGCGGTCGGCACCGGCAAACCGCCGGCCACGAACGCGGCGCCGAAGCCCGACCGATAGATCCGTCCGGCATGCCGCCGACGTGGCCGAAGCAGGGCGGCCCTGGCGGGCGCGGCGCGCCGGACCCTGCGCCACGATCGGGGGCCGCCGATCCGCCCGGCCGCCGCACGCTCCGGTCGAAACCCCCCGCGACCGCGATGCGTCCCCAGGGCAGCCCCGCGATCGCGTCTGTATGCACCGGACCCGGCGATCATCGGGGTCGACGGCCTCTGGCGGCGGCCGGTGCGCGGGACGGCCGAACCCGCGGGCTGCGCTTGCCCGGCGAGGTTCTCGTCCATAGATCCCCCCGATGACGGCATTCCCCTTCGACAACAGCTACGCCCGCTTGCCGGAGCGTTTCTTCGCGCGGCGCACCCCGACGCCGGCGGAGGCCCCCCGGCTGATCCGGCTGAACCGCGACCTGGCCGACGAACTCGGTCTCGATGCCGGATGGCTCGCGGGCCCCGAGGGCGTCGCGGCGCTCGCGGGGAACGCGGTTCCGGAGGGCGCCGACCCGATCGCCGCGGCGTACGCGGGGCACCAGTTCGGGCAGTTCGTGCCGCAGCTCGGCGACGGCCGCGCGGTCCTGCTCGGCGAGGTGATCGACCGGAACGGGCGCCGCCGCGACATCCAGCTGAAGGGATCGGGCCCGACGCCCTTCTCCCGGCGCGGCGACGGCCGTGCGGCGCTGGGGCCGGTGCTGCGCGAGTACCTTGTCAGCGAGGCCATGGCGGCGCTCGGCATCCCCACCACCCGGGCGCTCGCCGCCGTCGCGACCGGCGAGCCGGTGGTGCGCGAGACCCGGTTGCCGGGCGCGGTCCTCACCCGTGTGGCCGCGAGCCATATCCGGGTCGGCACCTTCCAGTACTTCGCCGCCCGGGGTGACGCCGAGGCCCTGCGGGCGCTGGCCGATCACGTCCTGGCCCGGCACTACCCGGAGGCGGCCGAGGCCGCGAACCCCTATCGGGCGCTCCTCGACGGCGTCGTCGCCGCCCAGGCCGAGCTCGTGGCGCGCTGGCTGCTCGTCGGCTTCGTCCACGGGGTGATGAACACCGACAACATGGCGGTCGCCGGTGAGACGATCGATTACGGGCCCTGCGCCTTCCTCGACGCCTACGATCCCCGGACGGTCTTCAGCTCCATCGACCGGAACGGGCGCTACGCCTACGGCGAGCAGCCGCGCATCGCCCTCTGGAACCTGACGCGCCTGGCCGAGACCCTGCTGCCGCTGCTGGCCGACGACGAGACTGCGGCGGTCGCCGAGGCCGAGGCCGCGCTCGCCGGCTACGCGCCGCGTTTCGAGGCGGCCTATCACGGCGGCCTCGGCCGGAAGCTCGGGCTCGGGTCGCTCCAGCCGGACGACCCGGCGCTGTCCGGCGATCTCCTCAAGCGGATGGCCGAGAACCAAGCCGACTTCACGCTGACGTTCCGGACCCTCTGCGCCGCCGCGGAGCGGCCGGAGGCCACCGCGGCCGTGCGCGACCTGTTCGTCGATCCCACCGCGTTCGACACCTGGGCCGACCGCTGGCGGGAGCGGCTGGCTCGGGAGGATCGCGACCCGGCCGCCACGGCCGCCGGGATGCGCGCGGTCAACCCGGCCTTCATCCCGCGCAACCACCGCGTGGAGGCGATGATCGAGGCGGCCGTGGAGCGGAACGACTTCGAACCCTTCGCGGAGTTGCTGGAGGTGCTGTCCCGCCCCTACGCGGACCAGCCCGCCCATGCCCGCTACGCCGAGGCCCCCGAGGGCGGTGGGGTGGGCTACCGGACCTTCTGCGGCACCTGACGGAGCCGGCGGCGCCGGTCCCTCCCACACCCGACCGGGGGCGGCGGGCCGCGCCGCCCTCAGGCGCCCGGCCAGGCGTAGATCTCGCGCAGGCCGTCGTCGTGCCGGAACCAGTGCGTCCGGGTCGCCGGGTTGAACCCGTGATCCTGGTAGGAGGCGGCGATCACCGAGACGAGGGCTTCGGCCGCGCGCCGATCATCGATGTCGTAGGCCAGCAATTGCGGAACTTGCCCGTTCGAGCGGGCCAGATCGCGAACGAAGATCGAGTACGACATGGTGTTCAGAGTCCTCCACGGATGCTGAATTCTGCAGGGGAATGCTTCTCCCGCTCGGCCGTTCAACCGGGAGTGTCGTCAAGGTTAAGCGGTTTTAACCGGATTTCGCGCATTTGATTTATTATGTGTCGGAACGCCCGCTCCCGTGGGGCCGACGGTCCGGCGAAGGCGAGGGCGTCGGGACGCAGACGACTTCGATCCGCCGGCAAAACGCGATAGGGACGCCTCGCTCGGCGCGCGGGGAACTTCGGGACGATGATGAAGCGGATCCTCGCCGGCCTCGTCGCGCTGCTCATCGCCGCGCCCTGCGCGTCGGCAGACGCCGTCGTGGTCGCCTCCAAGATCGACACGGAGGGCGGGGTCCTCGGGTCGCTCATCCTCCAGGTCCTGAAGGCGAAGGGCATCCCGACGGTCGACAGGACCCAGCTCGGCGCCACCGCGATCGTGCGCCGGGCCCTGATCGAGGGCCAGATCGACCTCTATCCGGAATACACCGGGAACGCGGCCTTCTTCTTCGGGCGGCCGGGCCTGCCGGTCTGGAAGACTCCCGAGGCGGCCTACGAGACCGCCCGGACCCTGGACCGCGAGGCCAACGACCTCGTCTGGCTGGCGCCGGCCTCGGCCGACAACACCTGGGCGATCGCGGTGCGCACCGACATCGCCCGGGCCAACGACTTGAGGACCATGAGTGATTTCGGCCGCTACGTCGCCCGCGGCGGTCCGATCAAGCTCGCCGCCTCGTCGGAATTCGTGTCGGATCCGGCCGCGCTCCCGGCCTTCGGCCGGACCTACGGCTTCACGCTCAAGCCCGACCAGCTCGTCATCCTGTCGGGCGGCGACACCGCCGCCACGATCGCGGCGGCGGCGCGCGGCACGTCCGGGACCAACGCCGCCATGGTGTTCGGGACCGACGGCAGCCTCGCCGCCGCCGGCCTCGTGGTGATGGACGACGACCGGAGCGTCCAGCCGGTCTACCAGCCCGCCCCGGTGGTCCGCGGCGCGGTGCTCCGGGCCCATCCGGACATCGCGACGGCCCTCGACCCGGTCTTCCGCAGGCTCGACCTGGCCACGCTGCGGGATCTCAACGGCCGCGTGCAGATCGGCGGCGAACCGGCTTCCGCGGTGGCGGCGGATTTCCTCAGGCGGAACGGCTTCCTGCCGTGAGCAGGTTCCGCAAAAGCGCCCCGCGATTTAGCAGAACCCGCATTCGATCGTAACCTTGAGTGGGTGGCCGCGAGCGGCCCCTCGCGCGGAGCATCGGGATGGGCGAAACCACTGCGACCCTGGAACGCCCCGGCGCGCGCCGCCTGGGCGCGATCCGTCCCGGCCTCGATCCGCTGGGCTCAGTCTTCGCCGCCCTGATCGGGCTGAGCCTTCTGACGCTGCCTCTGATGACGGCGCGCCCGAACAGGATCGCCGCGGGGGAATCCCTGATGGCCTGGTCGGCGCTGCCGCCCGGTCGGGTCCTGGCGCTGGGCGTCGTGCTCGGCCTCGCCGCCCCCTTGCTCGTCCTGCGCATCGGGCCGCGCCTGCGCGTCGTGGCCGCCGGCGGCGCCCTCGTGATCCTCTGCCTCGCGGCCGGCTGGGCCGCCGATCACCTGACGCTCCCCGGGGATCGCTACGGCCGCGTCTCGCCGGATGCGGGCTGGTGGCTCGGCTTCGCGACGGCGGCCCTCGCCCTCGGCGACGGTCTGGCCCGTCTCAGCCCGGGGCCCGGGATCCGGATCGCCCTGCTGGCGGGGTCCGCCGTCCTGTCGGGGCTCGCCCTGCGCTCCGGGTTCTGGGACCATCTCTCGATCCTGCGGGAATATGCCAGCCGGTCCGACACGTTCGGCCGGGAGGTCCGGACCCATGCCGGGCTCGCCCTGTCGTCGGTCGCGGCCGCCGCCGCGGTGGCGATCCCGGCTTCCATCCTGGCCCGCCCGGTCCCGGCCGCGCGCACGGCGCTGCTGTCGATCCTCAACGGCGTGCAGACCATCCCCTCCATGGCGCTGTTCGGGATGCTGATCGCGCCGCTGGGCTGGATCGGCCGGACGGTTCCCGGTGCGGCGGATCTCGGCATCGCGGGGATCGGCGCGGCGCCGGCCTTCGTGGCGCTGTTCGCCTACGCGCTGCTGCCGGTGGCCGCCGCCACCGTGGCGGGCCTCGACGCCGTGCCCGAACCGGTGCGCGATGCCGCCCGGGGCGTCGGCATGACCGGGCGGCAATGCCTCCTCCAGGTGGAGCTGCCGCTCGCCCGTCCGGCGATCCTCACGGGGATCCGCATCGTTCTCGTCCAGAACATCGGCCTGGCGGTGATCGCCGGCCTCGTCGGCGGCGGCGGCCTCGGCGTGTTCGTCTTCCAGGGCATCAGCCAGAATGCGGGCGACCTCGTCCTGCTCGGGGCGCTGCCCACGGTGGCGATGGCGGGCGCCGCGGCGATCCTGCTCGACGCCGTCATCGACCTCGGCCGCGGGCCGGAGCGGAGGCGGTGATCGACCTCGCGCATGTCAGCCGCAGCTTCGGCGCCCGCACCGTGGTCGACGATGTCAGCCTGCGGGTCGAGGCCGGGGCGATCCTGACGGTGGTCGGCACCTCCGGGTCGGGCAAGACGACGCTCCTGCGGATGATCAACCGCCTCGTCGAGCCGAGCGCCGGCACGGTCCGGATCGCCGGCCGCGACGTCCGGAGCGTGCCGCCCCACCTCCTGCGCCAGGGGATCGGCTACGCCATCCAGGGGCACGGGCTGTTCCCCCATCGCACCGTCGCGGAGAATGTCGGGGTCGTCCCGCGCCTGCTCGGCTGGGACCGCCGACGGATCGCCGCCCGGGTCGACGAGCTGCTGGGCCTGTTCCGCCTCGATCCGGCGCTCTACCGGGACCGGCTGCCGGCGGCGCTCTCCGGGGGCGAGCAGCAGCGGATCGGGGTCGCCCGGGCGCTCGCCGCCGAGCCCCCGATCCTGCTGATGGACGAGCCCTTCGGTGCCCTCGACCCGATCATCCGCGGCCGGGCTCGGGAGGACCTGCTGGCGATCCAGAGGCGCTTCGGCACCACCATCGTCCTGGTGACCCACGACATGGACGAGGCGCTGCGCCTCGGCGACCGGGTCGCCGTCATGGACGCGGGCCGCCTCGTGCAGGAGGCTAGCCCCGCGGCGCTGATCGGCGCGCCGGCATCCGCGTTCGTCGGCGCGCTCCTCGGCGGCGGCGACCGGGCGTTCCAGCTCATGTCCCTGCGGGTCGTGGACGACCTCGTCGAGCCCGGCGCGGCGCCGGGCACGCCGATCCCGGCCGGAACCTCGGTGCGTGCGGCCCTGGCCGAGAGCCTCTGGTCGCGGCGCGCGGCCCTGCCGGTCAGCCGGGACGGCGTGATCCTGGGCCGGGTCACCCGCGCGGCGCTCGAAGCGCAGGGCGCCGGGCCGTGAGCCGAGCCCCGCTCGTGCTGAAGGTCGCGCTGCTGGCCGGGCTCGGCGCCTTCCTGGTGGCGCCGGACGCCTTCGCGCCGCTGTTCCGGCCGTTCGCCCCGGGCGACAGCCCGCCGATCTACGCGCAGACCCCGCTGCTGCGGCTGGCCGTCAACCACATCGTGCTGGTCGCCGCCGCCACCCTGGCGGCCGGCCTGCTGGCCGTGGGCTTCGCCATCGCCGCCACGCGGCCGGCCGGGCGCGATCTCCTGCCGTTCGCCCGGGCCGTGGCCAATCTCGGCCAGACCTTCCCGCCGGTGGCGGTCCTGGCGCTGGCGGTGCCGGTCGTCGGGTTCGGCACGGTCCCGACCCTGATCGCCCTGGTCCTGTACGGGCTGTTGCCGATCTTCGAGACCGCGCTGACCGGCCTCGGCGGTCTCGATCCGGCGCTGCTGGAGGCGGCCCGCGGCATGGGGCTGACCGGCCGCCAGAGGCTCGTCCAGGTGGAGCTGCCGCTGGCCCTGCCGATGATCCTCTCGGGGATCCGGGTGTCGGCCGTCATCGGCCTCGCAACGGCGACGCTCGGGTCGACGGTGGCGGCCAGCACGCTCGGCGAGGTGATCGTGTCGGGCCTGCTCACCGGCAACACCGCCTACGTCCTGCAGGGGGGCCTCACCGTCGCGGCGATGGCGATCCTCGTCGATGCGGGCTTCCTCGCCCTGCAGCGAAAAGCAACACGGCGGGCTGGATTTCGTTCCTAAATTGGCTAGAAGGCCAGCGGGGCCGTACGCGCGGCCCTGGGGCGTGGAACCCCCTTGTCTGAGGGTGGGTGCCGACCGGAACGGCACCGAAGCCTCGACCATACGGTCGGGGAGCCTGCGGCGTATGTCCAGGCGTCCCGGCGCTAAAGGTCGTAGGGGCCGTTCAGACACGGTTTTCCAACTCCCCGACTCGGGATGGTCGAGGGCTTGTGTGCGGGGGCGTACCGCAGACAAGGACCAGCCGGGAGGATGGGCCGTGGGTTCCAGGGATCCCGAATCGCCGTTGCCCCAGCTCGCCGAGCTTCGCGCGGTCTACGATGCCCGTTCGGGCGTGCCGGATGATCGCCGCGACCGGAGCGCCGCACGGCACTCGAAGGCCCTGCTGGAGCGCATCCTCGTCGTGTTGGGCGGGACGCGGGACGGTGCGGGCGCGCGCCGCGAGCCAGCCAGGTCGCCCCCCGGACCGTAGCCGGAGCGACCGGACGCGGTCCCGATTCGCAGGAGCTGCGGGACAGGCGGCCCGGCTGGGCGCTAAGAGGCGTCCCATGACGCCCGCCGATCGAGACCGGTTCGAGAAGTGCCTGACCCTGGCCGAGCGGGGCGTCACGGCGGGCGAGCGCGCGGCCGGCCTCGCCGCTGCCGAACGCATCGCCGATGCCGCCGGCCTCACCCTCGCGGAGGCGATTCGCGCCGTCCGCCAGGGGCCGGCGACGGGATCCGCGTCCCGGACCTCTCGACCGTCGCGGCAGCCCTACGCCTGGGCCCAGCCCAAGGCGGCGGTGACCCCGGTCACGCTCGAGGAATTGCAGCGCCAGAAGGCCGAGACCGAGGCGTGGCGCAAGCGGGTCGCGACCGCGGCCGCCCGACGGCGCCGGGCGGAGCGCGCCGAACAGGAGGCCTACGCGGCGCAGCGGCGCGCCGAGCAGGCCGAGCGCGACCGGGATTGGGCCCGCGCCCGCGCCCGCGCCGGGTCGTCCCCCGCGGCGGACGAATCCTGAGGGCTCAGCGAGACCGACGAGCCGGCGCGCGCCGGGCCGGACGGCCGCGATGCCGGTGGCGGATGCGGGGCCTCGGCGTGGCCTGCGGCTCCGCGACAGCGGGCGGGGCCGCCGCGACCCCGTCATGGGCCGCGACGACGCGGCGGGCCTCCTCGACGCTCATGTCGCAGGCGCTCGTCATACCCTGCAGGGCGCCCAGAGCGCGATTGTATTCGGGCAGGTTGGTGCATCCGGGCACGCCCCACCCCCAGGCGGCGCCCGGCGCGCCTCCCAGGGCCGCCAGCATCGCGACGGCAAGACACTTCCGCAACACGGCCCATCCTCCCACGGTCGAGACCCGGATCGCGGTCCCCGCAGGAGGGCAACGCCGGTGTCCTGGCGAAAGGTTCGTGCCGGCCGCCGCGACCGGGCGGGGCGCCGGTCAGGCCCGGTCCGCCCCCGTGCGCGACGGGCTGCGGTCAGGCGGCTTCGAGGAGGAAGTTGGCGCGGCGGAACATCAATTCGCGCCGGTAGAAGTACACGCCGCCCCGTCGCATCGCCTCGTGCGCCGCATCGATGTCGAAG
Source organism: Methylobacterium sp. J-070 (assembly GCF_022829385.1). Lineage (GTDB taxonomy): Bacteria > Pseudomonadota > Alphaproteobacteria > Rhizobiales > Beijerinckiaceae > Methylobacterium. Next base: position 319,699 of record NZ_JAKSXX010000123.1, read on the forward strand.
CCGAACGGCCTGTCCCGCGACGTGTCGATGCAGCTTACATAGCGCCACTGGACGCCGTCGATCATCAGGGGGATCGGCTGATCCTGACGGACAGCACAGAACTGCTGTTCGTCCGAACCCTTGACGAAGATGTAGAACGTCTTCCGCGCGCACATCCGAACCTCCAGGGACTCGGTGGTGTATCCGCTACGCAACGGTCAAGATCTAAACTGATTCGGGCGAAATGGTCAAGCTTCTGCCATGTTTTCGCCACGGATGAGACAGCGCGTATGTGGGACATCGGGCGTGCTCGGCGCCGGCGCGGCGGTCAATCGGCGGCCTCCTGGAGCGGCTTGCCCTTGTCGACCACGTAGACCGACAGGATCTTCACGGTCCTGTCGCCCACCACCGTGTAGCCGGCATGGGGCACGCCGCGCCTGTTGATCCCGCGCTCCCCCGTGGGCCGCTCCTTCGGCGCCTGGCCCTGCACCTGGGCGAGACCGCCTTCCAGCACGTAGTAGGCTTCCTCGCCGTTATGGAAGTGCCGCCGCGAGGTCGCCCCGGGCGGGATCTCGACGAGCTGCATGATGATCTCCCGTCCATCATCGCCGGAGACGGGCGAGCGGCCGAGCTCGGTCCGCTTGACCTCCTGGGCGGCGGCGGCGCCCGCGAGGAGCAGGGTGCCGACGGCGCAGAGGCGCGTCAGGGCGAGGCGGCGGTGGCGTTTCATGTCATCCTCCATTTCAGGCAGGATGGCATGCGCCCCGCCGGCCGAGAATGGCCGGGCCGCGCCCGGCGGTTACACCGCACGGGTAGGACCCATCGGGGACGGGGCTAGAGGCAGCCGACGCGCCGGAGGGCGCCGATCAGCTTCCGGCCGACGCGGTATCCGTTCAGGGCCTCGGACCCGAGGATCCGGACGTTCTCGGCCCCGGCGGTCCGGCCGTAGAGGAACAGGTGGAAGTTCTGTTCCCGCTGGTCCAGGCTCCCGGCGCTGACCTGGCCGCAGAACGCGACCTCCTCGCCGGCCTCCGTCGCGATCGGCCGCACCTTGCGGAAGCGGACGCGCCAGGAGTCCGGGAACTCGGCGGCGACCCTGACCCGCATCTCCACCTCGGGCGAGATGCCGAGTCCGGAGAGATCCGGTGCGGTCAACCCGAGCGCATCCTGCCCCTGGACGGCCGCCGGGACGAGCAGCAGCGCCGCGAGGGCGCCGAGCGGCGCGGTCCTCACCGGCGCGCACCCATCGCTGGCGTCCGTGCGGCAGGGCGCCGGGTCCGATCCGGGGGCATCGGCCGGACCTTCGGCCTATCGACGGGCTGTCGGCTCATCCAGTCCTGAATAGAATCCGGGCCACGGGCACCGCACATTGGATCACGAAGACGGGTTTCGCGAAAGCCATGACGAGCGCCCGACAATGCTCGAAAGCAGAGGCAGTAGCTTCCGGCGCGGGTCGACGGCCGAGGGCGCCGGCCCGATCCTAGAACCCGCTGCGCGGACCGAGCCCTATCCCACGTAGCCGAACGCGACGGCGGGTTCGGCCGCGGTCTCGACCCACACGCTCTTGGTCTGCGTGTAGGCCATCAGCGCCTCGTACCCGGAGGAGCGGCCGAAGCCGGAGCGCCCGAAGCCCCCGAACGGCGAGGCCACGTTGATCGTCTTGTAGCCGTTGACCCAGACGGTGCCGGCCCGCAGGGCGGCCGCGACCCGGTGGCCCCGCCCGGCCTCGCCGGTCCAGACCGCGCCGGCGAGCCCGTAGGGCGTGGCGTTGGCCAGCGCGACCGCCTCCGCCTCGTCGTCGAAGGGCAGGACCGCCAGGACCGGCCCGAACACCTCGTCCCGGGCGATCGCCGCGTCCGGCGCGACGCCGTCGAGGATCGTGGGGCTGAAATAGAACCCGCCCGTATCCCGCAGCGCCGCGGGGCAGCCCCCGCCCGCCGCCAGGGTGGCCCCGGCCCCGGTCGCGGCCTGGACCATGCCGGTGATTTTGTCGAGCTGGCGCCGGTTGTTGATCGGGCCGATCTGCGTCGCCGGATCGGTCGGCATGCCCACCGGGATGCGTCCGGCGGCGTGGGACAGGCGAGCGACGAACTCCGCGTGGATCGCCCGGTGCACGAGGAGGCGCGAGCCCGCCACGCAGCTCTGCCCGGCGCCCCCGAAGATCGCGGCCTGCGCGCCGGTCAGCGCGCGGCCGAGATCGGCATCCGCGAACACGATGTTGGCCGACTTGCCGCCGAGTTCCAGGACGCTGGGCACGATGTTGCGCGCCGCGGCTGCCGCGATCCGCGCGCCGGCCTCGGCCGAGCCGACGAACACCACCAGGCGGGTGTCGGGATGGGCCACCGCCGCCGCGCCGGTGGTCGGGCCGGCGCCCGCCAGGACCGAGACGAGGCCGCGCGGCAGCCCCTCGGCGCGGTCGCAGAGCGCGCCCAGGGCCACGGAGGTGAGCGGGGTCAGCTCCGAGGGCTTGAGCACCACGGCGTTGCCGGCGCAGAGGGCCGGGGCAATCTGCCAGCCCGCGGTGAACAGCGGCGCGTTCCAGGGCGTGATCTGCACCACGGTGCCGTGGGGCTCGTGCCGGGTGTAGTTCAGGTGCGAGGTCGGGACCGGGATGACCGCGCCGTGGAGCTTGTCGCACCAGCCGGCATAGTACTCGAACATCTCGGCGACCTTGGCGACCTCGCCGCGCGTGTCGCGGATCGGCTTGCCGGCGGCGAGGGTCTCGAGCTCGGCCAGCGCCTCGGCGTGCCGCCGGACCAGGGCGCCCACCGCCCACAGCGCCCGGCCGCGGGCGGCGGCACTCAGGCCCCACCAGGCGCGCTGGGCGTCGCGCGCGGCCGCCATCGCGGCCTCGACCACGTCCGGTCCGGCATCCCGATAGCTCGCCAGCAGACCGCCGTCCGCCGGGTTGACGAGATCGAGCCCCGCGCCGGTGCCGGTCATCACCGCCCCGGCCACGACGCTGCCGATCCGGCCCCCCGGAAGGACATCGGACAGGAGGGCCGCGACCCGTTCGGCCGCGGGGGAGTGCGTGAGCCCGGACATCAGCGGGTGCCTTCGCGATCGCGGTAATCGGCCATGCGGGTGAAATCGGCCGTGTCGGGAATGCGCGCCCGCGTCCGCTGCCAGATCCGCCCGACCTCGGCGGCGAGGGGCAGGTCGACGGCGCACGCGGCGGCGAGGTCCAGGGCGAGGCGCAGGTCCTTGCGCATCAGGCCCGCGGAGAAGCCGCTGTCGAAGGTGCCGGGCACGACCCAGCGCGGGACCATCGCCTCGCTGACGGCGCTGCGGCCGGTGGCGGTGTTGACGACCTGGACCGCCTCCTCGGCCGACAGGCCCGCCGCCTCCGACAGCCGCAGCGCCTCGCCGGTGGTGACGAGATGCGCGGCCACCAGCAGGTTGTTGACGAGCTTGACGATGTTGCCGGCACCGGACGGGCCGACATGCGGCGCGCGCGCCGACAGCGCCTCCAGGACAGGCCTGGCCAGGGCGTAATCCGCCGCCGTGCCGCCGATCATCATCGTCAGGGTGCCCTCTGCGGCGCCGGACGGGCCGCCGCTGACCGGCGCGTCGAGGAGCCCGTGCCCGGCCGCAGCCAGGCGCTCGGCCAGGCGCCGGGTCGTGCCGGGATCGGAGGTCGAGGTGTCCACGACCACCACCTTGCGGTCGTGCCGGGCCAGCAGCCCGTCCTCGGCGGTCACCACGGCCTCGACGTCCCGCGCCAGCGGCAGCGAGAACACCAGCGCGTCGGCGCCGCGCAGCACGTCACCGAGGGCATCCAGAGGGGTCACGCCCGCCGCCGCGGCGGCGGGGCCCCGGGCCGGGTCGATGTCGTAGCCGAGGACCCGGAAGCCCTTGCGGACCAGGGTCGCGGCCATGCCCAGGCCCATGTTGCCGAGCCCGACGACGCCTACGGTTTCAATCGCCATGCCGATGCGCCCTCACGCCTCGCGAGCTGTTCAGGGGGCAGGCGTTTTCACAATCATCGATTTTCGCACGCGGCGTGCGAATTCACAGTACGGTCGCGGTCACGCGGGCCGTGACTTGAAGGCGACCATCCGCTCGGCGAGCCAGCCGACGAGCCGGGCCATGCCCTCCGGCAGCCGCCGTCCGGTCCGGACCACGAGATGGGCGCTCGCCTCGGACAGGAGGGTGTCGCGCAGCGGTATCGCGGCGAGGACGTCCGCCTGGAGTTCCGCCGCGACGACGAAGCGGGGCAGGAAGGCCACGCCCATCCCGGTCGCGACGAAGCGCCGGTGCAGCGCGAAGGACGCCGTCTCCAGCCGCGGCACGAGCCGGAACCCGCCATCGGCCTCGACGCGGCCGAGCAGCTGCCGGACGCCATGGTCGGGCGGCAGCAGGGCGGCCGGCTCGGTCGCGAACGCGCGGAGCGGGACGGGGGCCGCGGCACCCGCGAGAGCATGCCCCTTCGGCAGGACGGCGAGGAGCGGCTGGCGGGCGGAGACGATGCCGGAGACATCCGGGCGGGCCGGGGGATTGTAGGCGAGGCCGATATCCGCCTCCCCCTGTGCCACCGCGGCCAGGATCCCGTCGGTGGTGCCGCTCTCGACCTGATAGGTCAGGCCGGGATGGGCCTGCGCGAAGCCCGCGAGGGCGTTGTCGAGGAGGTCGATCAGGAAGCCGGCGCCGCAGCGGAGGCGGATCGTCCCCTGCTGGACGCCGCGCAGGCGCTTCAGCCGGTCGTCCAGGAGCGCCGCCTCGTCGGCCTGCCGCTGCGCGTGCTCGGCGACCATGCGGCCGGCCTCCGTCGGGACCACGCCGCGGGGCAGGCGTTCGAGCAGCGCCTCGCCGACCTGCGCCTCCAGATCGATGACCTGCCGGCTCACCGCCGAGGCGGCGACGTTCAGGCCCTCGGCGGCGGCCCGGACCGAGCCGGCGCGCACGACGGCGAGGAAGTAGCGGAGGGCGCGGTCGTTCATGGCGGGCGCCACCGTGCCGGCGGCGGGCGGAGCCATCAAGCCGCCGGAGGCGGGGCGGGGGCCGCGGCCATGCGGCCGCGGCGGTCGACGGCGACGGCGCCCCGGGCGACGACCAGCACGGGCTCCTGCCGCTCGACGACCGCCTGCGGCACCCCGGCCGCCTCGAAGGCGACGAGGTCGGCCCGGACCCCCGGCGCCAGGACGCCCGGCCCCAGCCCGGCGACGCGCGCCGGCACGGCGGTGATCGGGTCGAGCAGCGCCGTGAGAGCGGCGTCGCTCCTGAGATCGAACCGGTAGGCGGCGAGCTGAGCGCGCGCGATCATGCTGGTGACCGAGGACGGGTTCCAGCAGTCGCGCACGTTGTCGGTCCCGAAGAAGACCGCGACGCCGAGCTCCTGGAGGCGCGGGATCGGTGGGCAGCGTCGGCCGCCGGGCACGCTGCTCAGGATCGCGACGCCGGCCCGGCACAGTGCCTCCGCGATCCTGCCGAGCCGCAGGTCGTCGGCATCCGCGAGGGCGAAGGCGTGGCTGATGGTTACCTGCCCGGAGAGCCCGGCGGCGATCGTGCGGGCCACGATGGCGTCGATCTCGTCGAGGCCGGTCTCGCCGCCGTCGTGGAGATGGATGTCGACGGCGCGGCCGTGGCGTTCGGCCAGGGCGAAGACGGTGTCGAGCGGCCCGTCCCGATCCCCGTCGATGCCGACAGGGTCGAGGCCGCCGATCAGGTCTGCCCCCATCCGCAGGGCTTCGTCCAGATACGCCGCCACCCCGGGCGCAGCGAGGATCCCGCTCTGCGGGAACGCGACGATCTGGATCTGCATCCGGTCCGCCCAGCGCGCGCGCAGGTCGAGGATCTGCGCGAGATGGTCCAGCCGCGTCACGTCGTCGATGTCGACATGGGTCCGCAGGCTCGTGGTGCCGCCGCGGATCATGCGTTCGAGGAGCGCCTCGGCGCCCTGCCGGGCGAGGGGGATGCGGGTCGCGCGGCGGAACGCCTTCTAATCCGCGATGATCGCGCGGACCGACGCGTCCGCCCGGTGCGGCCGCCAGTCCAGGCCGAGCATGCATTTGTCGAGGTGGACGTGCCCGTCCGCCAGGCCGGGGAGCACCAGGGCGCCGGCGAGATCGATGGCCTGCCCGGCGGCCGGCAGGGGCTCGTCCGGCCCCCAGAGCGCGGCGACATGCCCGGCCGCGATGTCGATGGCGATCCGGCGGCCGTCGGGCGTGGCCGCGTCGAGGAGGCGCAGGTCGCAGGCCGTGCCCCGCTGCGCACCGGTTGTGGGCATCGACCCCGACCCTCCTGTCCCGGCCGCCGCGGACGCGCCGCCCGGGCCGCGATCGTTCAAGCAAGACGCGGTCCCGCGCCGTGTTCCGGGATCGGCGGGGGCGCCGAAGTGGGCCTATCCCGAGCGGCCGGCCGTCCAGCGCCCCGAGCAGGCAGTCAGGCCGGACAGCGTCCAGCGGCCGCTGCCGGCGGTTCCGCGCAGGCGGCCCGATACGGCGACGTTGGCGAGGCCCTGGCGGATCGTCCCGCTGATCCGGCCATCCGGCGCGGCGCGACCGGAGGCGTCGATGCCCTGACCCCCGGCGTCGTCGACGGTCCCGTCCCGGATGACGATCGGGTAGCGGTAGGGCCCCGTGCAGGTCCCGCTGTCGGCCGTCGCCACCACCGACCAGGCCCCGTCGAAGCGGCTGGCCGCGTCGGCCCTTCCGGGTGCGGCGGCGAGGCCGATCAGCACGGCGGGCACGAGCGCGATGCGATGAAGTCGGGTCATGGTCTCCTCTGTCGAATGGCGGTTGGGGGAGGCTGTACCCTCAGCGCGGACGCGAGGGGTCGTGGCCGTCCGCGCCGAGGTAGAGAACCATCAATTCGCCAGCGGCCCGGTCGGCATAGGTGTCCGGATCCTCGCCGGGCCAGGGCGGGACGAGGTCGGTCGCCAGGCGGCCCTTCAGCAGGTCCTGGAGCTCACCGGGCGTGAGACCCGCCGCCGTCGCCGCGTCCAGGGCGCGGACGGCGTGGAGGTCCGCCCCGGGCCCGTCGCCCCCGCGTCCCGGGGCCTTCGCCTCAGGCACGAAGGTCCGGGCCGCGCGGGTCGCCGGGCGGGACGTCGGGACCGAAGCCCGGATTCGGCTGGTTCGGAGGAACGTCGACGGGCGCCGAGGGCTCGTCCGGCCCGAGGGGCCGGTCGCCGGGAAACGGCTCGGTGCCGGGCGGGGGCGCGGCGGGCGTCGGGTCCAGCGGGCCGGGATCGGCCATCACGTTCCTCGCGGGTCTGGTCTCGGGAAAGGCAACGGGCCGGACGTGCGCCCGGAGCGGCGCGAACGCCCGGCCTCGCGGCCGTGCCGGACGCCGATTGGGCGAAGCGCCCGGCACAACCTCGTGAACACCGTCGGGACCCGTGAGCGCGTCACCGTGCGTCCCGTCCTGCCGATATGGGTGCGAACTGTCTCACGACACTGAGAAAATTCTACCGGTACGCGGTTTTATCCCGCCTTCCGGAGGACCGCGCCGCGCCCGGCCCGCCTCCGGTCCCCGGACGCGGGCGATCCCGGTCGCGCCGACCGCGCCGACGATCTGAGCCAGGATGTAGGGCAGGACGTGCCCGTTGGCGCAGCGGCCGGAGGCCCAGAGCCCGAGGGTGACGACGGGGCGTCTCACGGCATCCGGAGCTTTCGTGACGGGGGCCCCGCCGACCTGCGGTGTCCGCGGGGATGGGCGCGCGATCCGCAGGGCGTTTCAGGCGTCTCCGAGCTCGCGCGCGAGCCGCTCGCGCGCCCGGCTGACCCGGCTCTTCACGGTGCCGCTGGGGCAGCCGATGAAGGCGGCCGCTTCCTCGTAGGACAGGTCGTCGACCGCGATCAGCAACAGGGCCTCGCGCTGGGCCGGCTCGAGCCGGTCGAGCGCCGCCTGCATGTCCCGAACGTCGAGCTTGTGCTCCTGGTCGGCGGCCTGGGACAGCCGGCCCGCATGCAGGCCGGCGGGATCGGGCACCTCGAGCCGATGCTTGATCCGCCCGTTGAGGTAGCCGTTGCGCAGGATCGTGAAGAGCCACGCGATCAGCCGGGTCCCCGGTTTGAACCGCGCCTGATGCTCCCACGCCTTCAGGAGCGTGAACTGAACGAGGTCGTCGCTCTCGACCGGGTCGCGCGTCAGCGACAGCGCGAAGCGGCGCAGGTGCGGCACCGCCCCGATCAGGTCGGCCCTGAACCGGTTCGAGGCATCCGCCGCCTCCGCGGCATCGAGCGCCTCCGCCAGGCGCTTCAGCACCTGACCGAGGCGCGAAGCTTCGTCAACAGACACAACTTCTGGGTAGATTTCCCGCAGATCTGTTCGGGACCGGGCCTGCGCGCATGTGATGATGGCATCCACGATGGCAGGCGTCGTCAGATGTTCGTCGACGTTCAGCACGGAAGAGACACTCACGTCAGTCGGGAAGCGGCGCGTGTCTTGGACAGGCGGCCTTCAGGATCGGCGACGATTAATCTCTGAACGAAATCGCCCGCGTCAATGATGCAGGTATACCAGGAAAAGCGCCTTTTGGATGGAACCGGCTTGTGCGCAACCCGTTTGTGCCGGCTGCCCGCGAGCCGATGCGGTCCGGGCGGCGATCGGGACGGTGTCTGCGGGACGGGCGGGGCGAGCGGTGACGGTAGGTGTCGACAGGCATGAGCTCCGGCAGATCATCGCCGGCCTGAGCGAGGGCGTGATCCTGGTCGAGCCCGACCAGACCATCGCGTACGCCAACGCGGCTGCCCTCGCCATGCACGGCGCCGACAGCCTGGACGAGCTCGGCCAGACCGTGGACGCCTACCGCGAGCGCTTCGCCCTGCGCTACCGCAACCACGTCACCCCCAACCACTACCCGATCGAGCGCGTCGTGGCCGGCGAGCAGTTCCACGACGTCGTGGTCGAGGTCCGGCGCGCCGATGCGCCGGAGGCCGATTTCGTCCACTGCCTGCGCAGCCTCGTGGCGACCGACCGCGACGGCAACCCGAGCTGCCTGGCGCTGATCCTCAAGGACGTCACCGACCAGTTCGAGGCCGAGGCGCGCTTCGAGGCGGCTTTCAACGCCAACCCGGCGCCCGCGGTGATCACCCGCCTGTCCGACCTGCGCCACGTCAAGGTCAATGCCGGCTTCCTGGAGATGACCGGCCACACCCGCGACGCCGTCATCGGCCGCAGCGTCTACGAGGTCGACGTGCTCGCCGGCGCGCGCGACCGCGAGTTGGCCGTGTCCCGCCTCAAGGAGGGCGGCACGATCCCGCAGATGGAGGCGTGCCTCGACCTGCCCGACGGCGGCTCGCGCTTCGTCATCGTGGCCGGGCAGCCGATCGCGATGGGCGACGCCCCGTGCATGCTGTTCACGTTCGCCGACCTGGAGCTGCGCCGCAAGGCCGAGACGGCGTTGCGGCAGAGCGAGGCGCGCTTCGCCAAGGCGTTCCGGATGACGCCGGTGCCGACCGTGCTGGCGCGGGCGGACGACCTCCACGTCACCGGCATCAACGCGGCCTTCACCCGGGTCTTCGGACTGGGCGAGGATCGGATCCTCGGGCGCAGCCTGGCCGAGGCCGGGCTGTGGGTGAACGAGAGGCAGCGCCTGGACGTGGAGGCTGCGCTGGAGCGCCACGGCTATCTGCTGGGCGCCGAAGTGTGCCTGCGCCACGAGGGCGGGGCGAGCCTCGATTGCGTCGTCTCGGCCGAGCGCATCGAGATCGAGGACGACCCGTTCGTGCTGCTGGTGCTGCAGGACATCACCGCGCGCAAGCACACCGAGCGCGAGCTGTTCGGGGCGATCGAGGCGGTGATGGCCGACACGTCGTGGTTCAGCCGGGGGCTGATCGACAAGCTCGCCAACCTGCGCCGGCCGGACGTCGGGCGGTCGGACGCCTCCGTCGTCGACCTGACGGTGCGCGAGCGCCAGATCCTGAACCTGATCTGCTCGGGCCTGGGCGACGACGCGATCGCCAGGAAGCTCGGGCTGTCGCGCAACACGGTGCGCAATCACGGCGCCGCGCTCTACCGCAAGATCGGCGTCCACAAGCGCAGCGAGGCGGTCGTCTGGGGGCGGGAGAACGGATATCCGCTGCACATGTCGGGAGCAAAATGACTAAGATACCAGTATAGACTGATCATTGAATTCGGTTCCCGGCCTATCATCTCACATGCGGTCCAGAGGTTCTCGAACACGGCGGAGCTCGCATGACCGAAAACAGGGATTTCACTTCAGCCGAGCATCGCAAGGGTTCGGTCAAGGAGGCCCTCGGCAAGCTTACGGGCGATGCCGGGATCGAGGCCGAGGGCCGGCGTCAGAAGCGCGGCGCCCAGGCCCCCAAGGCCACCGGAACCGAGCGCGGCAAGTCGAACCGGGACTGACGCGCATCCAACCGGCGCCTCGACGCGAGGCGCCCTCCAACCACACCACCACAGAAGGACAACGACATGGTCGATACGGATCGGATCACGGGCGCCGCCAAGGAACTCGGCGGCAAGGTGCAGGGTACGGTGGGTGACCTCACCGGCTCCAAGCGGGACTCGGCCGAGGGCCGCGCCCGCGAGGCGGCCGGCCAGGCCGAGAATCTCTACGGCCAGGCCAAGGATACCGTCCGCGACGCGGCCGAGCACGTCTCCGACACCGCCCGCGACATCGGCGGCAGGATCCGCGACACCGTGGGCGGCCTCGTCGGCTCCGACGACGTCGAGGACCGCGCCCGCCGGGCCCAGGGTGCCGCCGAGGACCATTTCGACCGGACCCGGCGCTCCGTGCGCCACGCGGCCGACGCGGCCTCCGACTACGCCGAGGAGGCGTACGAGCGCGGCGGCCATTACCTGCGCCGCGGCACCGGCTCGGTGAGCCATCAGGTCGCCGAGTTCCCCCTCGCCTCCCTGCTCATCGCGGGCGCCGTCGGCTTCGGCCTCGGCCTGCTGGTCAACGCGACCCGCGACTGAGCCGCCAGCTTCGAACCCCAACGACCTTCGACGACCGACCCAACCGGAGTGAAAGCGTGACCATCCAGACGACCACAGCCCCCCTGGCGACCGCGGCGGCCCACGCCGACACGCGTGCCGTTCTGCTCAACGAGGTGTCGTGGGGCGCCATCTTCGCCGGCGCCGTCACCGCCCTGGTGACCCAGGTCATCGTCAACCTCGTGGGCGTCGGCGTGGGCCTGGCCTCGGTCGGCACCACCGCCGCCGACAATCCCTCCGCCTCGACGGTCTCGCTGGGCGCGGGCGTCTGGTTCGTGGCCTCGGGCATCGTCGCCTCGCTGGCCGGCGGGCTCATCGCGGGGCGCCTCTCGGGCAAGCCCCTGCCGGGCGCGGCCGCCCTGCACGGCCTCGTCTCCTGGGCGGTCACGACCCTCGTCGTGCTCTACCTGCTGACCTCGGCCGCCAGCGGCCTCGTCGGCGGGACCCTCGGCACGGTCTCCGGCGCCCTCGGCGGCGCCGGCAACCTCGTCGGCGGCACCATCCAGACCGCCGCCCAGGCCGCCGCGCCGTCGCTGTCGAAGATCTCGAACCCGCTCGACGGCATCGAGCAGAAGGTCCGCCAGCAGGCGGCCGGCCAGGACCCGCAGGCGGCGCGCGATGCCGCGGTGGCGGCGGTGCGCGCCGTGCTGACCGGTGATGCCGCCCAGAAGGAGCAGGCCAAGACCCGGGCCGCCGACGCGCTTGCCAAGGCCCAGGGCGTCTCGCCCGACCAGGCCAAGGCGCAGATCGACGACTATCAAAAGCAGTACGAGCAGGCCGTCGCCACCGCCAAGCAGAAGGCCGAGGCCGCTGCCGTGACGGCCAAGTCGGCGGCCACGCAGGGCGCCTTCTACGCCGCCCTCGCGCTGGTGCTGGGTGCGCTCGCGGCCTTCTTCGGCGGTCGCCTCGGCGCCCCGAAGCCCGCGACCCTGCTCGGCGCCTACGAGACCCGGCGCGTCTGATCCCCGTCACCGGCCCCCGCCGTCCGGCGGGGGTCCCCACCGGCCGGAACACCCGGCCTCACTCGCCAAGCAGGAGTGCACACGATGAGCAGCACCACCGACAAGCTCAAGGGTCTGGCCAACGAGGCCGTCGGCAACGTCAAGCAGGCGGCCGGCAAGGTCGCCGGCAACGACAAGCTCGTGGCCGAGGGCAAGGCCCAGGAACTGAAGGGCGAAGCGCAGAAGACGGTCGGCGACGTCAAGGACGGCGCCAAAAACCTCGCCGACAAGGTCACCGGCAAGCGCTGATCGCCCCGGGCGGCGCCGGCCGGCCGGCGCCGCCTCCAGCCCCCGTTCGGGGGGCCCGTTGAACCCGACACAGGAGACCCGCATGAACCGCGACCAGATCCGTGGCGCGTCCCGTCACCTCAAGGGTCGCGCCCAGACCGCCATCGGCGGCCTGACCGGCGACCCGGCCCGCCAGGTGCGCGGCGCCGTCAATCAGGTATCCGGCGGCGCCCAGTACGCCTACGGACGCGCCCGCGACCGGGCGGAGGATCTCGCCGAGGACGGCCGCCATCTCGCCCACGAGGCGTGGGAGCGGGCCGACGGCCTCATCGAGGACGGCCGACACGTCGCCGAGGAGGCCCGCCGCCGGGTGCAGACCCACGGCCGCAGGGCGATCCGTTACGCCGACGCCAACCGCACCACGACGCTGCTCGCCTTCGCCGGCGCGGCCTTCGCCCTCGGCTGGCTCGCCCGTTCCGCGCGCTGACCGCGCGCCAACCTGGAGATTCCGATGATCCGCAAGCTTCTCACCGCCTTCCTGCTGCCGAGGGTGATCGCCTTCGTCACGCGCCGCGTCACGGGCCGCGCGGCCACGCCGCCGCGCCGGGGCTACTGACCGCCGGGCCCGGCGGCTTCGACCGACCCATCACGGAAAGGACGCGACATGAGCAAGGGATACCCCTCGATGACCGCCCTCCTGGGGCTGCTCGCGGTGGCGGGCTACCAGAACCGGGACAAGATCACCGAGTGGCTCGGCACCCCCGCCCGGGACGCCCACGGGTCGGTGGTGCCGCCGGTGGCGCGGACCGCCCCGGTGACCGGGTCGGCGATACCGTCGAACCTGGAGCGCGTGCTCGGAGGCGTGGGCTCGGCCGGGGTCGGTGGCCTGATCGCCAGCGGGCTGGCCGAACTCGTCGAGCACTTCACCAAAGGCGGTCACGGCGACACGGCGAACTCCTGGGTCAGCCCGGGCGCCAACCGGGACATCGCCGAGGCGGACCTGGAGCGTGCCATCGGTCCGGCGACGCTCGACCACCTCGCGCAGCAGACAGGCCTCGGCCGTTCGGAGATCCTCTCGCGCCTGTCGCGCGAGCTGCCCTCGGCCATCGACCGCTACGCCACCGACGGCCGCCGCTTCGCCTGAGATCGAGAACCGAATGCCGAGGCCGTCGCCCCCGCGCGACGGCCTCGCAGCCGACGAGGGCCGGCGCCGCCGCACCCCTTCGGGACACCGGGGGTTCCTGCACGCCATGATGGCCCGCCTGCGTCGCATCCTCGTCACGGCGCTGTTCGGCGCGCTCGTCGGCCTCGGGGTGATCACGGCCCTATTCGGCCGACGCCCGCGCAGACGCGTCGGGGCGGCGGTCCCGGTCGCCGGTCCGTCGCCCGTCGCCCGGAGGACAGACGGCTGGCGGGGCAGGGCTGCAGGGCTCGCGGGCCTGTCGCTCCTGATAGGGCTGGCCGGGATCGTCTTCGCGAGCCGTGACATGGGCCTCGGGCCCGGGTCGCGCGCGACCGCCGACGGGACGCCCCTGGCCGCCCTTCCGCCCCCGGACGCCGGCGCCGATCGCTCGCCGGCTCCGAAGCCGGATGCGTCGACCCGGGCCCGCCCGACGCCCGCGCGCGGCAGATCGGCCGCCCTCTCGCCTCCGGCCCCGCCCCCCGCCCGGACCGTGCCGGACCCCAATGTCGTGCAGCCAAGCGGCGATGCCGGTGTCGCCGGACGGGCTGCGCCGAACGCCGGCGTCGAACCGCCCGTCGACGGCCGGCCCGTCGCCAACGAGCAGGCCGATGCCCACGGCCCTGTCACCCACGCGCCGTCGTCGCCCGACCAGCCGACCGTTATCCTGTCCCGGCCGGATGGCCCGGCCGCGCGCCAGCCGGCCCCCGGCACCGGGCCGGGACGGCAGGCGCTTCGGGACGGGGACGCCGCCGGGGCGCGACCGGATCCGCCCGCGCCGGGGCGGAACGCGCCGGATTCCGGGGATGACCTGCGCGGTTCCGGCGCCGGCGGCCCGACGACGGGCGAGCTCCGCGACCGGGCGGAGGTCCCGTTCGCGGCCCCCGGCCCCGGCGTCGAGGACGCCCCGCGACGGGATACGGCTCGCGAGGCCGCGGGGTCGGACCCGCCGCTGCAGCCCGCCAACACCGGCAGCCTGGCCGCGGTCTCCGGCCCCGGGACAGAGACAGCGCGCATCGTGCGGGGCGACAGCCTGTGGCGGATCAGCCGGCGTGCCTACGGAGCGGGCGCACGCTACACCCTGATCTACGGCGCCAACCGGCACCGGATCCGCGACCCGGACCGCATCTACCCCGGACAGGTCCTCGTATTGCCGCAGCGGACCGCCGCGAACGGGGCCGCGCGGCGCGACTGGCGGCCCCCCGCGCGGTCATCGGCCCGCCCCGACGCCAGGAGGCGGACGGCGGCGAACGGGCCGGATTCGAGCGAGACCACGACCAGCTTTGCCGGGGACCGGTCCCGTCCCGCTCCCCGATGAACGGGGCGGCGCCGCGCGCGTGCGCAGCGCCGCCGTCGACTCAGTAGCCGACGTAGCCGCCGGCACCCTGGCCGGGGCGCGCCGCGCCGCCGGTGCTGCCCGCCGGAGCGACTTGCTGGCGCCCGGCCTGACGGTTGGCCAGGGCGCGGCCGGCGGCGCAGCCGCCGACGGCGCCGAGGACGCCATGCCCGGCATAGTGCCCGGCGATGCCGCCGACGATCGCGCCCTTGATGCAGCCCTTCGCCTCGGCCGCCTGACCGGCGGCCATCAGGGCACCCGCCGCCACAGCGGCCACAGCGATACGCTTCATCATAGTAATCATCCCTCCGCGGCAGCGTCGCCGCGACAGCGATGTAAGTGCTCGTGGAGCTTCGAGGAGGGGTGGGCGAACAAATTTTGGTGTCCTGCCGCTCTTGAATTTTTCGGTTCCCCGTACGGGACCGCTCTTCACAGCGAGTCCGGCCATAACGCGGGATGAATATTGTTTGAACAACCGTTCAGGAACGGAGGCCGGCAGCCGAAGTCGGCGCCGGCCCCGTCCCGCGCGGGGCCGCCGCCTCCGACCCCGCCATGACCGCGCGGGCGCGAGGGGCTCCGCGAGCGAGCCCCGGTCCGCCAGGCCGGCGGGTCATCGGGATCGAAGCCGATCCCGGTCCGGTCGCGGGTCCGTGCCGAGCCGCTATGCCGGCAGGCGCAGGGCGATGCCCCGCCCCCGGCGGCGTCCGCGGGCGGGGCATCGCCGCGACCGGGCACGGCGGCGGATCGTCATCGTCGTCGCTCCGGCGGGAGCGGGGAGACCGGCGCAGGGTCGCGGGGCCGTGCGTCCGCCGGCCAGGCGCCCGCCTCGGCGGAACGGCGACCGCGCGGTCGAGCTGGGCCAAGGCGGCGAGCACCGCGTCCACCGGCACGGGCTCGGCCCTGGAGCCGGTGAGGCAGCGCAGGCCCGGCGCGTTGTCGACGGCGCAGGCATCCGACGCCCAGGACGCCAGGATCGCGCGCTTGTCCGCGCGGGACAGGTGCGGGTGCCCCAGGACCTCCCGCGGGTGCCGGAACACGTCTCCGGACGCGACGCGCGCCTGCCACGCCTCGAACGAAGCGGGCGGCAGGGCGGGCGGGTTCACGGGGCCGAGCCGGTTGGGGTGCGTCTCCATCGTCGACATGGATCATCCTCCCTGAAGGTGCGTGACGGTTCACGGAAAGGGGTCGGGCCCCGGGGCGACCGTCCCCGGGGTCCCGGTCTTCGGCGGGGGCGCGCCTGGATCAGGCGGCCTCGGGCCCGCCCTCGACCCGGGCCGGCGCATCGCCCTGCCCGCAGGCGGCCTGCGTGCCGCCGATGCCGATGCGGCGGGGCCTGAGCGCCTCCGGCACCGCGCGCTTGAGAGCGACGGCGAGCCGGCCGTGCTCCAGGCCGGCGCCGGCGACCGCCCTGGTGATGCGGCAGGCGTCGTCCGCGACCGTCTCGATGGCGTCGGGCGGCCCCTGCGTCGACGGCTCGGTCCGGGCAGCGCGGTCCGGCATCGCGGACAGCCGGTCACAGCGGACGGTGGAACGGGGGAGCGGGGCGAGATCGAGGGTCCCCATGACCACATCCTCCTCGGAGCAACGTGATGACGAGGGTCGCCGGAGGCCTGGCCGGCGCCCGCAGGGCGAGCCGCGGAACGGCCTCGCGCGCACGTTACGCCGCCGCCGGTCGGTTCCAGGACCGGTGCGGCCCGTCGGACCGGCATCCGTCCGAAGCCCGTCGCCCGCGACGGGGTGCGTCACCCCCCGTCCGGCCTCCGGGCGGCCGCCCCGCCCCGGCCCCGCGCCACCGGGGCGGGCAAGGTCACCTCCGCCCTGAGGCCGCCCCCCGCGCGACCGCGGAGGGTGATCTCCCCGCCATGGGCCCGGACGGCCGACCGCGCGATCGCCAGGCCGAGCCCGGTCCCCCCGGTGTCGAGGCTGCGCGAGTCGTCGAGGCGCGTGAAGGGTGCGAACATCTCCTCGATCCGGTCGGACGGGATGCCGGGCCCGTCGTCGTCGATGGTGCCGACGACGGCGGCGTCGCGGCGTTCCAGCGCGATCCTGGCGCATCCCCCGTAGCGGACGGCGTTGGCGACGAGGTTGCCGAAGGCGCGGCGGAGGGCCGTCGCGCGCCCGTGGAACGGGAGGGCGTCGGGGGCGGACAGGGTCACGTCATGGCCCAGGATCCTCTCGTCTTCGACGAGGGACCCCAGCAGGGCGGCCAGGTCGAACGGGCCGTCGTCCTGGGTGAGCGCGTCCTCGCGTGCGAAGGTGAGCGCCGCCTCGACCATCGCGCGCATGTCCGCGATCGTGCGCACCATCGCGTCGCGCAGGTCCGCTTCCTCGACCATCTCCGCGCGCAGCCAGAGCGACGCGATGGGCGTGCGCAGGTCGTGGCTTATGGCGGCCAGCATCCGGGTGCGGTCCGCGACGAAGGCCCGCGAGCGCGCCTGCATCACGTTGAAGGCGGCCGTCATGGTGCGAAGCTCGCGCGGCCCCCGCTCCGGCAGGGGCTCGACGGCCACGCCCCGGCCGGCGCGCTCGGCGGTCCGGGCCAGGGCCTTCATCGGCCCGACGATGCCCCGCATGGCGATGCTGGTCACGATCAGCACGGCGGCGACGCCGGCGGCGATCTGGATGAGCCCGATGCGGATCCAGGGCGGCGTCGGAAGCGCGAGCGGCGCCTCGCCGTTGAGCCATCGGCCGTCGTCGAGCCGGACGGACACGCGCAGCACCTGCGGCGTGTCGGCGAGACGCTCGGAGGTCGGTTCCGACCGCCGGTCCTGATTCCGCTCGACGAGCAGGAGGCGGGCTTGGCTCGCGCCGTCCCGCATGCGCCGGTCCAGGCGGCGGGCAAGCCTGGCCTCGTCGGCGTCCATGGCGTTGTCCGGCACCAGGCTGGCGGCGTCGATGGTGAACCGGTGGCGGGGCGAGCCGTAGGCCTCGATCACCCGGGGGACGGCGTCCGGCGGCACCGTGTCGAGCAGGCGAACCAGGGTGGCGACGCGGTCGACGACCTGGGTGCGTGCGGCCGCTCGACCGACGAGGGACGATTCCCGCGTGACCATCGCGAAGGCGACGGCCTGTGCGCCGACGACCGCGACCACCAGCAGGAGCGCCAGCCTGCCGGCGAGGGAGCCCGCGCCCAACCTCACGACACCGCCCTGACATCGGTCGCCAGAACGTAGCCGCCGCCCCAGACCGTCTTGAGGAGTTCCGGATGGGCCGGATCGCGCTCGAGCTTGCGCCGGAGCCGGCTGACCTGGTTGTCGATGCTGCGGTCGAACCCCTCGGCGGACCGGCCGCTGGTCAGGTCGAGGAGCTGGTCGCGCGACAGGACGATGCGCGGATGCCGCGTCAGCGCGCAGAGCAGGCGGAACTCGGCGGTGCTGAGGGCCACCGCCCGCCCGGCCTCGTCGACGAGTTCGCGGCGGTCGGTGTCGAACACCCAGCGGTCGAAGGCGAGCCGGCTTCCGTCGGTGGCGTCGCGGGCGCGGGGAAGCGCCCGGGCCCGGCGCACGAGGTTCTTGACCCGGGCCAGGAGCTCACGCGGGTCGAACGGCTTCACCACGTAGTCGTCCGCGCCGATTTCCAGGCCGACGATGCGGTCCGTCTGCTCGGCCAGCGCGGTCAGCAGGATGACGGGCGTGTCGTGGACCTCGCGGATGTGACGGCAGAGCGAGAGCCCGTCCTCGCCCGGCATCATCACGTCGAGGATGACGAGGTCGATGGCCGATGCCGACAGCGTGGCACGGGCGGTGACCGCGTCGGCGGCCACGCTGACCCGGAGGTCGTGCCGCTTCAGGTAGGCCGCGAGGGGCTCGCGGATGTCGCGGTGGTCGTCGACCACCAGGACATGGGCGTGATCCTTGGCTGTGTGTCCCATCCGCCGGTTCTAACGCGGCGCGCCATCCGGCAGGCAACGAAGGTGTCGCAAACTGTGTCAGGCCCCTCGGATCCGCGACCGTCCGCGACACAATCGGGATTTTCCGGCACATCCCTGCGACAGGTCGCGGGCAGTCTTCCGTCATCGCAATCACCCACAGGGAGAACCTGCAATGACGGGTCTGACGAACACCGCCTCCTCCGGACTGAAGCGCCTGATTCCGGCGGCGCTCCTGGCCGCGGGGTTGGCGGCTCCGCTGGCCGCGGCCGGTCCGGCTGAGGCCCGCGACGGCTGCGGCCTCGGCTTCCACCGCGGGCTGTACGGCTTCTGCCGCCCGAACCTCGGCCCCCGGGTCGTCTACGCCCCCTACGTCGTCCGGCCGGCCTTCTACGGCCCCCGCTTCTACGGCCCGCGGTTCTACGGCCCCCGTCGCATCGGCTGGGGCGGCCGGCGCTGGCACCGCTGGGGCGGCTACCGTCACGTCGGCTGGCATCACCGCTGGTGACGGGGCCGCGCCGGCCTTCGTCCCGGGATCGCGCCCCAGGGTGCGATCCCACCCCCGCCCCCCCCCGCCCGTCCAGCAAGGATCCCGATATGGCCCGGAGAACCCTGTGCCTGACCCTCGCGGCGGCCCTGTCGGCGTCAGCCGCCATCGCCCAGACGCCCGAGGCCCCACCTCCCGCCAAGCCCGGTGACCAGACGGCCGGGGGCGTCGATCTGGCGACCTTCCAGACCCGGCATCGGACGCGCCTGATGCGGGCGGATGCCGACCACGACAGCCGCATCAGCGAGGCGGAATGGACCGCTTGGTGGACCGCCCATCCCGGCAAGGGCCCGGCCGATCCGGCGAGGCGCTTCCGGCGCCTCGACGCGAACGGGGACGGCTTCGTCACGGCCGAGGAGATCGACGCGGCCACGGCCAAGCGCTTCGCGCGCCTCGACGACAATCACGACGGCCGCATCACGCGCTCCGAGAGACCCTGCCGGAGCCGGTGAGCCGACCGGCCGCCATCGCCTGCGGCACCCCTTCCCCGGACGACCGGCACCGTGGATCCGGTCGTCGCATCCCGATGGAGCGTTCATGAGACTCACCCTCGCCGTCGCAGCCTCCGCGGCGCTGTTCACCCTCGGCCAAGCTCAGGCGTTGCCGATCGCCCCGCCCCCGGCCGGCATGGACGCGCCCATCGTCCTCGCGCGGGGCGGCTGCGGGTTCGGTGCCCATCGCGGTCCATTCGGGGGATGCCGACTGAACCGCGGCCCGCGGGGCGCGATGCGCCGCGCGCTGACGGGCGCACCCGGCGGCTGCCCCCCGGGGCTGTACCGCGGTCCTGCCGGGCGCTGCCATCGCTGACCGCGGCGTCCCGCCGCCGGTGGCTCACCGGCGGTGGGACCATTGCCCGGGCCGCGCGTTGCATGCTGACGGCGCCGCCTGCGCCGCCGACCCGTGAGGGAGGGAGCCTTGCAGTCAGGAACCCCGCGCCCCGGCGATGATCCGCTCCCGCCCGTCGGCGACCCGATCCCCGAGCCGCAGACACCCGAGATCGATCCGCCGGCGGAACCGCCGACGCCGCAGCCCCCCGGCCCGATCGAGTCCCGCCCCCGGCGAAGGCATCCCGGCAACCGGCACATCCCGTGAAGCCCCGCCCACGGCCCGGGCGCCCCGTCTGACGGCCTGAGCGGTATCGCGTCGTCAGGAGGTTGCGGCCGCCGGACGGAGCGTTCCGCACCGGCGGCACGGGCCGGGAAACCAGCCGCTCCTCCGCCGGCCCCGGCCGATGGTCCAGACGCGAGGCCGGCGGGTTCGGTGATCCACGTGAGCCGATGTCGGCTGCGGAGGCGGCGAGACCGGACACGGACGCGCCACGGCCTCGGGCTCGGCGCGACCTGGGCAGACCTGGAATGGGTCTCGGTCTCGTCCGATCGGCGATTAGCGCGATCTCAAGGATTCGACGATATCGTTCCGCACGGACGGCGGGCCAGGATCTGTACTGATGTCTATCAGCATCGGCACCGCCGCGGGGACCGGCGCCCTCGCGGTGCCAGCCAGATCGCCGGGACCGGCGCGCGCCGCCGACCCGGCGCTGGCCGCGCAACAGACGGCCCGGACGCAGTCCGCGGTGGCCGCGGCGCAGCAGGCGCTCGCCAGTGCCAACGGCATCGTCGACCAGGACCGGCGCAATCACAGCCCCGGCTGCGTCGCCTGCGACCAGAAGTTGGTGGACAAGGCTCAGATGCAGCTTGCCCAGGCCAAGGCGTCGGCGACCGACCAGACCGCGCAGGCGCCGATCCCGCCGGGCAGCATCGTCGACCTCACGGCATGACGGCATGCCGGTCCGAGAACCGGCGACAAAACCGTTTCGCCGGCCTGCGGCCGTCGCCGGCCCAGGCGCGGTGGAGATCGGCGCGGCGCACAGGGCGGACGCGGACCATCCACGCCAGGGCGCGCTCCAGGATCCGGCGATGTCGGGCCGCCCCGCGGGGGGCGTCGAGGGCGCGGAGGTTGGCCGGCGAGGTCGCGGTGGCGTTCGCCTGATCGACGGCGCTCGCCGCCCGGTGCGAGGCTTGCGGGATGGACGCGGCCAAGCCGTCGATGCCCCGCCGTACCGCGGCCTGCCGGATCCGGCCGGAACGGGACGCTCCGCTGTCCGGGTGCGAAGCGGGATAGCGGGCCTCCGTCGGCGGATCCGGGTCGTGTCGGGCTTGGATCGACCCTTCGCGGGCCGGGCCTTCATTGCCAGTAGTCTTATAAATGATGTATTATCTCGCCGAATCTGCCGCGGCTCGTCCCTTCGGGGTTCGTCGATGGCGCGGGGGTGTCGGAGCGCCTGAGGCCGGGCGATGGGGCCTCCGGGGAAGGGGGCGCGGTAAAATCGAGACCGGCAGTGCGCTCCTGTCGGCCGGACGTCGCGGGTTCTCAACGCGCGACGGCCGTCCGGCTCGATCGAGCCGCGCAGGACGGCTGAGACTAGAGACCAGAACGCGACAGCGTCGCGCAGAACCGCGGCGAGATCCGCGGCGCCCGGGGAGGATGGATGGATACGGGAGCGCCACTTCTGGCGGTTGACGGGGTGACGCTGCGGTACAAGACGCGCGATCATCTTGTGACGGCCACCTACCGGGTGAGCTTTTCGGTCTGGCCG
>NZ_JAKSXX010000070.1 GCF_022829385.1 Methylobacterium sp. J-070
GCTTGGCGGATCGCCGCCCAGAGATCCGGGATTGTGCGGGCTGCCGCGCTGCGTAGCAGCGCCTTCAGCTTTGCGAAGGCCTGCTCAATCGGGTTGAAATCAGGGCTGTAGGACGGAAGGTAGAGCAGCCGCGCTCCTGCGGCCTCGATCGCGTCCTGCACGCCCGCAACCTTGTGGGCTGGCAGGTTATCCATGACGACGACGTCGCCCGGCTGCAGCACCGGGACCAGGGTCTCGGTGACGTAGCTGCAAAAGCGCGTGCCGTTCGTGGGACCGTCCAATAGCGCGGTGGCGCACAGCCCGCTCGAGCGCAGGGCGGCGGTGATAGTGGTGGTTTTGTAGTGGCCAAACGGGGCTGTGAGCCGGCAGCGCTCGCCGCGCGGAGCCCAACCATAGCGGCGCGCCATGTTGGTGGCAGCCGCCGTCTCATCCAGGAACACCAGCCGATCCGGATCGAGCTCGGGCTGTGCCTCGAACCACGCCTCGCGAGCAGCCCTTACGTCCGCACGCTCCTGCTCAGCTGCGTACGTCGCCCCTTTATGGATGGCCCGCCCCTCACCGGGCTACGCTGCTAGGCTTGCAGGGTAGCCGAGATGAGGAAGGGAGCGGGACGATGACGATCGCGGTTCTTGGGATCGACCTGGGCAAGAACAGCTGCAGCCTCGTCGGGCTGGACGCGGCGGGGCGGGTCGTGCTGCGCCGACGCATGCGCCGCGAGGGGGTGATCGCCTTCGGCGCGAAGCTGCCGGGGTGCGTCGTTGCGATGGAGGCCTGCTGTGGCGCCCATCACATAGGCCGCGCCCTGGCCGAGCAAGGCCACACCGTCCGGCTGATGTCGCCGGAGTACGTGCGCCCCTACGTCAAGGCGCAGAAGAACGACGACCGCGATGCCGAGGCCATCGCCGAAGCGGCCACACGCCCGACGATGCGCTTCGTGGCACTCAAGTCCGAGGCGCAGCTCGACGTGCAGACCCTGCACCGGGTCCGCGACCAGCTCGTGGGCGAGCGCACGGCGCTGACCAACCAGATCCGTTCCGTCCTGCTGGAGCGTGGCCACGTCGTGGCACAGGGGCGCGCCAAGCTCACCGCTTGCCTGGCCGCGTTGCTGGACACGGACGCGGGCGCGTCGCTCACACCGCGCATGCGCACCCTCATGGCCGAGGTGCGCGAACGCTGGCAGGATCTCGACCGGCGCATCGCCGCGCTCGACGCCGAGTTCGCCGAGCAGGCCCGCATCAACGAGGACGCTTGTCGGCTGACCACGATCCCGGGCATCGGCGCACTCAACGCAACCGCGCTGGTGGCGGCCATCGGCGACGTGGCCAGCTTCGCCCGCGGGCGCGATCTGGCGGCTTGGCTTGGTCTCGTACCGCGGCAGGTGACGACCGGCGGGAAGCCTCGGCTCGTCGGCATCACCAAGCGCGGCAGCAAGTACCTGCGCAAGACGCTGGTCCAGGGTGCCCGCGCCGCGCTGCCCTCGCTGCGCCAGAGCGACACCCATCTCGGGCAGTGGCTGCGCGGTCTGCTGGCGCGGTCGCACGTCAACACGGCGGTGGTCGCCCTGGCGGCCAAGATGGCGCGCATCGTCTGGGCGCTGCTGCGCCACGGGCGGGTCTACGAGCCGGCGGCCGTGGCCGCCTGATCCGAGTTCGGCCGACGCGGACGCGCCGGCCTTCCGATGTCTGCGGGCGGTGAGAGGAAGATGGCCTGACAGTCGACCGGTGTTCTGGAAGCCTCTCCGCAAAAATGGCGCTCGACGCCGACCCCTTTATGAGGCCCAGGACGCGCGGATCTCCATCTTGGCCAACGGCGCTGCTGGAAGGCCGGATACGTTTATGCAGACTGCACAGACCAGCGGATCCGAGCCACTTGCGGACGGGGCGGGCCATACGTTTTCCAGCTGATCCCGTGGCGGGCAAAGAAGCGCGACAGGCCGCTCGTGCTGGTCTGGACGCCTTGCTCAGCCAGCCGGTCGCGCAACTCGCGCAGGAAAAGACGCGGCTCCTGCTTGGAGATCCTCAGGATCAGCCCGGCATGCGCCTCGATGCGCTTCGAGGTGTGATCGCCGCCCATCGGCTTGGAGGCGAGTTGGCCCTCGTGGCGGAAGCGCTCCGACCACCGGCTGGCGCTCGACACACTGACCCCGAAGCGGGCTGCGGCGCGATGGCAGGAAGCGCCCGCCACCACGGCAGCCACGACACGCTCGCGCAGGTCCACAGACAGGGGTGAAGGCATAAGCAAGCTCCTTCACTCACCAACGCGCTACCCGCTAACCCGTCTCAAGCGGCGCGGGACCGGCTCTAG
>NZ_JAKSXX010000125.1 GCF_022829385.1 Methylobacterium sp. J-070
ACAGCCTCGCCACGGACGGGTCCCGGATCGAGCAGGCCGGCGCAACCCGGGACGGCAGCTCGTTCGACCAGCTCATGCGGTCGGTCGCGTGCTGGAACGCCGTGATGGACGAGAACACGTACATGGTGCGCAAGTGGAACGAGTTCATCGCGGCGTGAGCGGGATGCGCGCCGCGCCGACCGATCTCGGGCAAGCGCGGGATCGGTCTCCCTCCCCCGCAGAGGGGGGAGGCAGACCGCGGCACCGTCGAGGGCGATCCGGTGAACGACCTCGCCCTCCCCCGGCCCGCCGAGACCGTCGCATCGCCGGTCGCGGCCGCTCCCCCACGCCGCCGCAGCCTCGCCTACCTCCAGGCCG
>NZ_JAKSXX010000126.1 GCF_022829385.1 Methylobacterium sp. J-070
CCTAGAGACTAACTGTGCTGGGGACGCCCTCGCGTTCTGCGCCGGCATCGATCCGAACAGCCCGCAAATGGACGCCTGCTTCAAGAAGAATATGAGCCGAATGTCCCCAGGCTGCCGTCGCGCCATCGATGCCTATGAGAAAGCCAGCGGTAAGTAGCCACCCGACTGTTCGATCATAGCCCGAATGCTGCGGAGGGGGGCCGAGCCTCGGCTTCGGAGGCGGAAGGGATAGATCACCGATCCTGGCCGTTAGCGCATCGATGAACTCCTCCGACCGGTATCCAATATGCGCAGCACCATCCTCGCTCTAGGCTTAATTACCGTAGCGACTTCCGGCCTCGCGGCTCCTGACGCGTCCGCCTCAAAGCGTGGCAACAAGGATTTGAAGACCTACTGCTCCGGTGATGCGGTCACCTTTTGCAGCGGCAACGATCCGGACAGCTCCGAGATGGACGCCTGTTTTAAGAAAAATATGGACAAAATCTCAGAGAACTGCCGGCGTGCAATCACGGCCTACAAGGGGAGCGGGGGCAAGTAGTGGCCGCCCTATGCTTGCGGGACGAAGGCTGATAATTCCATCACTTGGTCACAGGAGCGTCTAGAGGGTGATCACAGGCCCACAGCTCCGCGCAGCACGCGTTTCGATTGGCTGGAAACCCAGGATTTTCGCGATGCGGGCGAAGGTACCTGTCAGTGTCGTGCACCGGGCGGAGAACAGCCCCAGCGAGCCGCTGATAACAGTCGCGCAGTTGATGGCCCTGATGAAGGCCCTGTGGGCTGCTAGCGCCAGCTTCTCGCCTGCTAATCCTGATGTGCTGCTGGACCAGTGAACGGCAGGTTTGTTTGGAGGCCGGGGTCCGGAGTCGAACCGGACGTGCGAAGCGTTGCAGGCTCCTGGCTGGACACTCACCCACCTGGCCGCTCTCTTTGCACCATGCGGTGACGGCAGGCTCAAGGTCGTGCAACGACGGATCCCCAGATGTTCGCTGATAGCCTTAGCGGCTCTCTACCAGTGAGGGTAATCGGCATTGAATTCATTCCCGAGAATGGCGGCGGGGCCGGGATCCTGACCTGACCGGCTGGCTTTGGACCGGGCTGATTGAGAGGATCAGCCAGGATCGAAGGAGTCGGACATGCGGCGAGGTCAGAAGACGAGCGCGGAGCAGGTGGTGCTGAAGCTGCGCCAGATCGTCGATCCGGCCACCGGC
>NZ_JAKSXX010000128.1 GCF_022829385.1 Methylobacterium sp. J-070
GCCGGTGGCCGGATCGACGATCTGGCGCAGCTTCAGCACCACCTGCTCCGCGCTCGTCTTCTGACCTCGCCGCATGTCCGACTCCTTCGATCCTGGCTGATCCTCTCAATCAGCCCGGTCCAAAGCCAGCCGGTCAGGTCACACGTCGATGCGATCGTCGATCTCTTCAAAACCGATCCCCTCGCGCTGCGGATGATGGCCGACGCGGGGATCATCATTCTCCGCGGCTTCATCGTCGGCTTCCACTTCGCCTTCGATCCGGAGGACCGAGCGACCTGGGCCACTCCCGGTAACGTGCGACGCATGCTCGTCGAGCGCGGCTTGGCCAGCCCTCGGCGCGTCGACGACCTCCTGGCTCGGTTCCGCCAAACTGGCTACGTCGAATCTGCCCCTGCGCCCGATGACCGTCGCATCACTATCCTCGCTCCGACGGCGCAGGTGATCGCCCACGACCGTCACCATCTGGCGGCCTACCATCGCTTCCTGCTCGACCTGTTCCCGGGCCGTGGCTACGAGTGGATCCACGGGGAGGACGCGAGTATCCATCGCCGCATCCGCATCTCGGGTCTCCGCAATCTACCGCGAGCGCTCTCCGTCCTGAAACACGACGCGATCCGCCTGTTCCTGGGACGCGATGCCGGTTACCTCGCGCTCCTGCTGGTGATCCAGGCCGAGTTATCTGGATCGCGCGACCTGACTTGGTCGTCCATGTCCAACGATCTCGGCGTCGCGCGCTCACACCTGCGGACGCTGTTCTTCGAGGCAGAGCGCGCAGGTTACGTGCGACTGCGCTCTAGCGGTGACGGCCCTGTTGAGATCCTGCCGCCGCTTTGGGCCGCTTACGACCAATTCCTCGCGGAGATCGAGGCCGACCAGGATGCCATCTCTCAAGCCGCGTTTGTGACGTCCTAGTATCGGACTCAATTCGCATTGCCCTACTCAGGGTCATCCCGACAGATGGATATGTGACGCTTCAGCCACGGGGTATGCAGTACAGAATTGCACGCAAATATAGCCATTCCGCTCTGAGGTAAGTTTAGCCAAGCGATCTCTGTCGCCCCGATGAATCGAAGGCTGAGAAACAGCCGCTTCCTGCCAGCCGGTATTAACCAGATTCGGCAGACATCGAAGGCGAATGGGAGAGCGGGCCAATGGCGGCGACGAAGCGCGTCAGTAGATCTGCCCGAGATCATAGGACGAAGACTGTGCCTCGTGTCGCGCGGATGCTGCGCTCCAAGTGGGCACGCCGGATCACTCGCTGGATCGGCGCTGGGAAGCGGCGACCGCCGAAGCAGAGCGCGGATACCAGAAGCGAGGTAGCTCAGGCCAACGTTATCCACTTGAGCTGGGCCGATGCCTTGGGGCGGCCGGCCCGAGTCGATGGTTCGTGGCTAGGTCGGCCACGAACGATCGATGCACAGGTTCTGCGGTTTCGGCATCGCACGCAGATCGGCGACGCCCCTTCCGTAGCTCACGGGGCTATCGATGAGTCATCCAAGCCAATCCTGCGCTAGGCGGCGCGGCGCCCTGGTACACCGAGGCCGATGGCCTTGGCCAACGCGGAGCGCTGCGCGGCGTAGGCGGGGGCGACCATCGGGTAATCGGCCGGCAGGCCATACTGTTCGCGGTAGCCGCGTGGGTCCAGCCCGTGGCTGGTGAGGTGGCGCTTGAGCGTCTTGTAGGTCTTGCCGTCGATGAAGCTGACGAGGCCGTCGTGCCGGACCGACTTGCGGATCTGGGCCTGCGTAGGCCTTTCAGCCTCGACGGTTGAGGCAATGGCATTGGGGAGATTGCCAGAGCTAAGCGCTGAGATGGCGCTGTGCACATTCCGGATCAGGTTCGGAAGCTCTGCAACGGGAACGGGGTTATTCGAGACATAAGCGGCAACAATTTCGCCGGTCAGCTCGGTCGCATCAAAAATACGATTAACGGTTTCTTCTGTCACTTTATTCCTGTCCCGATCCTAAAACTCGCACGAATGTACAGAGCGAGATGCGTAGATCAGGATCCTGTCGATGAGATCAAGGTATTTTGCAGGCCGATGGCGTCCGGGCGGGTGACAAATCTTCCCCCACGTTTCCGAGTCGCCGATACACAGCAGATCGGCTGTCCGGTATCCGTTCTCCTGCTGTGCGCGCCCTCTTCGGCGATGGTTAGATGCTGGGACAGTGACAGGTGCCCGCTGCCCTTCGACGAGACACGATGCGCCGCCGTATGCGCCGATACCTCAGCCGCTGTAGAGCCCGGGGCACCGTCGATTGCAGTTTGCGAGGTGACCCAACATCCAACCCGCGATCCTGCTGTGGACGAGGTCACAGCCAGCTCCCGCAGACCCCGTATCCTTGTCGACGAGGTAACCATCTCGGGCCTACCTGCCGCGCCCCAAGGTGACGATGCGAGGTACGGCATGGGTGACGACGTGGCGGCGCTTCTGCTGACTCTGGCAGCCGAGAACGCCGAGCTGAGTGAACAGATGGCGGCGGCCCAGGACATGCTCGTCGAGACCGCTATCGACGCCGGGAACATGCGCGCCCTGACCGAGGCGATGCGGACCGAGCGGGACGCGTGGCGGGAAGAGGCTGAGCAGACAGGGTCAGGCAGGGTCCATCTCAGTCCGATGTGCGCTGGCTGTAATCAGTCGGCTTGGCAGGATAGAGTTGGCTATCCGGACGCAGGCCGAGCACGTCCATGACGCGGTCCCGAGCCCCGGCATCGGCGATCGGTGCGCCATGCTCAAGTCTGGCGATCATCTCGGGGTCGACCCGCGCGAGCGCCGCCAGGGCCTCGATTGAGTAGGCACCCCGGAGGCGGGCAGCATGGATCTGTGCGGCTAACGCAGCATCCAGGGACAAGGGCTTGTCATGTCGTTCGCTCATGGGTGAGCGGTACGTGCTAGCCTAAGCCGAAGTTTCACCTGGGCGAGCTTTTCACCGAAGGGTTTCCTTTGCCTAGGGTAGTAGGGCGTCGAACTTGGTCAGTTACGGGACAGATTGGTGATATTCACGGCTTTGTGATTATTGTCGGTCGCGATATTTAAACTCATAGTTGTAGATAGCAATTCACGGTTGAGACAGTGGTACTTATAAGTACCTATGCCACGACTAACACATAACGTTTTATGGTTTTAATTCATAAGTAGCAGTTAATTAACTGAATTGCCTAAATCCGATATGAAGTTTGCCTCCGGTCTTCGGAGGCTAACACAGCTTAAATTCCTATTCCGGTGATCTGATTATGCGCCTGCACCTCTCGCTTAAGGCAGCACTCTCGGCTGCCTTCGGCCTGCTCGCCCTCATCGCGGCAGGTCAAGGCGCACTCGCGATCTTCGAGCTGGCTGGGATCCGTCACTCCGTCACCGAGGTCGCATCGAACTGGCTGCCATCGGTCGTCAGTGTGAACGAGATCCGTGCAGCCGCGTCGGAGGTTCGGATCAAGCAGCTGCGCCTGCTCACTCTGTCGGATACTCCGACTCATCTAGCTGAGAACGAGGCCAAACTCGCCGCGACCCACGATAAGCTCACGCAAGCGCGCAGGGCCTACGAGCCATTGATCTCCTCAAACGAGGAGCGCGCCATCTATGACGCCTTCGCTTCTGTCTGGAAGCACTTCGAGCAGGCCGACGCCGAGATGCGTCGCCTGATGGAGACCGGGCAACAGTCATCTGCCCTCAAGCTGATGACCGCACCCGAGACCGCGAACCTCTACGACGAAGCTCGGGATGATCTCACGCGTGATGTCGCCCTGAACGAGCAAGGGGCTCGCCGGGATGCCGACGCGGCCGTGTCCGAAGCCGATACTGCCGCGTTGGCCGCCTACGTCGCCGTGGCCCTGGCGCTCACCGCCGCTTGTGCCGCCGCCGCCTTCGCCCTGTTGCGCGTCTCCCGGCCGATCCAGACCATGACACAGGCGATGGGCATACTCGCCGGTGGCGACGCCGCAGCCGAGGTACCGTACCGGAACCGCGGTGACGAGATCGGCGCGATGGCCGCCGCGGTGCAGGTGTTCAAGGACAACCTGATCCGCACCCAAGCGCTGGAAGCCGAGACCGCGCAGGCGCGGCTGGCGGCCGAAGAGCAGCGCAAGACCGGCATGCGCCAGATGGCCGATGGCTTCGAGCAGGCGGTCGGCGGGATC
>NZ_JAKSXX010000144.1 GCF_022829385.1 Methylobacterium sp. J-070
ATCCTGATCGGCCTCGTGGTCGAGAACCTGATCTTCCAGACCATCGAGCGCCGCACCGTCCAGCGCTGGGGCATGCAGGCCTGAGCCGCACCCGGCCGACACCCCGAACGCCCAAGCACCCGGCGTCGGGGGCGGCCGCGCCTCCAGGTCATGTATATGACACATGAATGTTGACAGCCTGTCCCCGGGGCGTATCCTCGACGCGACGCCGACGGACCCGCAAGGGCCCGCAAGATCGGCGCGCGGACAGGTGAGGAACCCATGACGGCACGGAGCATCATCCGGCTCGTCGGGACGGTCGCGGCCCTGTGCGGGGCGCTGAGCGCCGCCCGGGCGGAAGTCTCGACCGTGCGGCTCGCGAAGCAGTTCGGGGTCTCCTACCTGCCGCTGACCGTGATGGAGGAGGAGGGCCTCCTCGAGAAGCAGGCCAAGCAGCGCGGCCTCGCCGTCAAGGCCGAGTGGCTGCGCTTCACCGGCGGCTCGGGGATGAACGAGGCTCTGCTCTCCGGCAACCTCGATCTCGCCTCCGGCGGCGTCGGCCCGTTCCTGACGATCTGGGGCCGGACGCAGGGCAACATCAAGGTCAAGGGCGTGGCGGCGCTGAACGCGATGCCGCTCTGGCTGGTGACCACCAATCCCGCGGTCAATTCGATCAGGGATTTCGGCCCGCAGGACAAGATCGCGCTGCCCACCGCCAAGACCTCGATCCAGGCGATCACCCTGCAGATGGCCGCCGAGCAGGCGTTCGGACCCGGCCAGCAGGGGAAGCTCGACGCGCTCACCGTCTCCATGGGGCATCCGGACGCGCAGACCGCCCTGATGGGCGGCCGCTCCGAGATCACCGCGCATTTCGGCTCGCCGCCCTTCCAAGAGATGGAACTGAAGGACCCCCGGGCCCGCAAGGTGCTCGACAGCTACGACGTGATGGGCGGCCCCCACACCTTCAACCTCGTCTGGGCGTCCAGCCGCTTCGTCACCGCCAACCCGACGGTCGTGGCGGCCTTCCGGGCGGCGCTGGAGGAGAGCCTGACGCTGATCCGCGACGACCCGGCCCGGGCCGCCTCGCTCTGGATCAAGGCGGAGGGGTCGAAGATCTCGCAGGACGAGGCCGTCGCCCTCATCCGCGCGCCGCAGAACGCCTGGACGACCAAGCCCCAGCGCATGCTCGCCTACCTCGCCTACATGAACCGCGCCGGGCTGGTCTCCGCCACCGCCGCCAGCGAGGACGAGCTGTTCTTCCCGGCGCCCGCCGACGCCGGCGGCCCGAAGGAGGCCACCCGGTGACGGCCGCCGTGGAGCCGGGGGCGACCGCGGCGCTGCAGGTCCGGATCCGGCGGGGCGAGGCGGTCGCGGCGTTCACGGTGCCGCGCCGGGCCAACCAGACGGTGCTCGACGTCGTCACCGAGATCCAGCGCGACCAGGATCCGACGCTGGCCTACCGCTTCGCCTGCCGGGTCGGCATGTGCGGCTCCTGCGGCATGACGGTGAACGGGCGCCCGCGCTGGACCTGCCGCACCCGCGTGGCCGCCGTGGCGCCGGACGGGGACCTCCTGCTGGAGCCCCTGCGCAACCTGCCGGTGGTGAAGGATCTCGCCGTCGACATGGAGCCCTTCTTCGAGAAGTGGCGCCGCGCCCACGGCTATTTCGAACCCGGCGAGAACCCGCCCGACGACTTCGCGGTCGTGCAGCCGGATTCGGCCGAGCGCCGGGAGGTCGATGCCGGCATCGAGTGCATCAATTGCGGCGTCTGCTACGCGGCCTGCGACCTCGTCACCTGGAATCCCGACTATCTCGGGCCGGCGGCCCTCAACCGGGCCTGGACGCTGGTCAACGACGTCCGCGACCGGGACCGGGACGGGCGGCTCGCCGCGGTGGCGGGGGATGCCGGCTGCCATTCCTGCCACAGCCACATGAGCTGCACCGAGCATTGCCCGAAGGGCCTGAGCCCGACCTTCGCCATCGCGGGCCTCAAGCGCGAGACCGGCAAGGCGGCGCTGCGCCGGCTGTGGAAGCGCGGATGAGCCCGCTCCTGTACCTCGCCCAGCGCGGCACCGCGGCGATCCTGGCCGTCACCGTCGCGGTCCATCTCGGCACGATCCTCTACGCGGTGCGCGGCGGGCTCACCGCGGGCGAGATCCTCGGGCGGACGCAGGGCAATCCGGCGTTCCTGCTGTTCTACGCGGTCTTCGTGCTGGCGGCCGCGATCCACGCGCCGATCGGCCTGCGCAGCGTCCTGCGCGAATGGACCGGCTGGCGCGGGCGCTCCCTCGATCTCGCCATGATCGGGCTCTCGGCGCTGCTCGCCGGGCTCGGCCTGCGGGCGGCGCTGGCGGTGTACTGGGCATGAGGGCGCCTGCGAGGAGACCCAGCCGGACCGGCATGACCCGCGCGTCCCTCCGCCGGCCGGGCTTCGCCGCCGCGCTGATCCACCGGCTCTCGGGGATAGCCCTGGCGCTGTTCCTGCCGATGCACTTCATCGCGCTCGGCACCGCGCTCCAGGGCGCCGACCGGCTCGAGAGCTTCCTCGGCCTCACCCAGAACGGCTTCGTCCGCACCGCCGAATGGGGCCTCGTCTGCGCGCTCGCCGTCCACATGGCGCTCGGCCTGCGCGTGCTCGCCATCGAGTGGCTGCGCTACCGCGAGCGCACCGCCCTCGTCGTCTCCGGCTGCCTCGCGACCGCCTTCGCGATCGGCCTCCTGTTCCTCCTCGGCGGGGCCTGACCCCCCGCCCCTCGTCAGCGGAGACCCGCCATGGATCTCGACATCCGCGAATTCGAGGAGGTCTGCCGCGACCTCTATGTCCGCGCCCTGAAGATCCTGCCCCCCGACATCAAGGCGGGCTTCGCCGACCTCCAGCGCACCGAGACCGACGCCACCGGCCGGGCCATCCTCGACACGATGGTGGAGAACGTCGCGGTCGCGGAGCGCACCAACAACATCCTCTGCCAGGACACCGGCATCCCGATCTACAACGTCGTCATCGGCGCCGACGTGCGCTTCGACGGCGCCGCCCTGAAGGCCGCGATCCGGCGCGGCTGCGCGCGGGCGACGACGGAGTTCTCCTTACGCTCCTCCGTGGTCCATCCGATCAGCCGCACGAACGAGCAGACCTCCTGCGGCATCCGGGTGCCGATCATCCATGTCGACTTCGACGACCGGCCCGAGACGGTGGCGGTGGAGATGATCCCGAAGGGGTCCGGCTCGGAGAACGGCTCGTTCCTGCAGATGCTGCTGCCCTCGGACGGGATCGGCGCCGCCAAGCGCTTCGTCATCGACCGGGTGATCGAGCTCGGCGGCCGGGTCTGCCCGCCGACCATCGTGGGCGTCGGGCTCGGGGGCACCTCGGACCTGTGCATGCACCTCGCCAAGGTGGCGGCGACCCGGCCGCTGCGCTCGGTCTGCGCCGACCCGGAGGGCGCGCGGATCGAGGCCGAGCTGTCGCGGGCGGTCAACGAGCTCGGCATCGGCCCGCAGGGGCTCGGGGGACGGTCGACGAGCTTCGCCGTCCATGTCGAACTCGCCGCGACCCACATCACCCAGAACCCGGTCGCCGTGAACATCCAGTGCCACTCGGCCCGCCGCGCCCGCGCGACGATCACGCCGGGCGGCATCACGTTCGCCTGAGGAGCAGCCCGTGGCCCACCACGTCCTCGACATGCCGGCCGGCGAGGCCGAGATCCGGGCGCTCCGGATCGGCGACACCGTCACCCTGCGGCGCTGGCTGTTCGGCATCCGCGACGCGACCCTGATCCACATGTTCGACCGGGGCCGCCGCACCCGGCTCGATCTCGCCGGCCACGCGGTGATCCACACGGCGCCCAACGTCCACCGGGTGGCCCCCTCCCCCGAGGCGCCGGTGGGCTACGCGCCGTTCTGCATCGGCACCACCACGTCGATGCGCATGGAGCGCTTCACCGACGCCCTGATGGAGCGCGAGGGCGTGCGCCTCGTCGTCGGCAAGGGCGGCATGGGCCCGGCGACCCTCGACGCCTTCGCCCGGCGCGGCGGCGCCTACCTGGCGATCGTCGGCGGCGCGGCGGCGCTGGAGACCACCTGGATCGAGCGGATCGTCGACGTCGATCTCGACGACCTCCACCCCGAGAGCCTGTGGCAGTTCGCGATCCGCGATTTCGGCCCGCTGCTGGTCGGCATGGATTCGCACGGCGGCTCGCTCTTCGCCGACGTCCAGCGCGACGTAGCGGCCCGGCGCGACGCCGTCATCGCCTCCATCGAGGACGCCCGATGAGCCCGGCCCAGGTCGAGACCGACATCCTGATCCTCGGCTCCGGCGGGGCCGGGCTGTTCGCGGCGCTCCACGCCAAGAAGGCTGCGCCCGACCTCGACGTCACCATCGCCGTGAAGGGGCTGCTGGGCAAATGCGGCTGCACCCGCATGGTCCAGGGCGGCTACAACGTGGCGCTGGCGCCGGGGGACTCGGTCGAGCGGCACTTCATGGACACGATCGAGGGCGGCAAGTGGCTGAACGACCAGGCGCTCGCCTGGACGCTGGTCACCGAGGCGCAGGTGCGGATCCGCGAGCTGGAGACCGAGCTCGGCTGCTTCTTCGACCGCAACCCGGACGGCAGCGTCCACCAGAAGGCGTTTGCCGGCCAGACCTTCGACCGGACGGTGCACAAGGGCGACCTCACCGGCATCGAGATCATCAACCGCCTGTCCGAGCAGGTCTGGCGCCGGGACGTGCGCCGGCTGGAGGACCACCGGGCCCTGGAGCTGATCCCGGCCCGGGACGGCTCGGGGCTCGCCGGCGTGCTGATGCTCGACATGCGCACGGGGGAGCCGAAGCTGGTGCGGGCGAAGGCGGTGCTGCTCGCCACCGGCGGCGGACCGACCATGTACAAATACCACACGCCCTCGGGCGACAAGTCCTGCGACGGCCTCGCCATGGCTTTGCGCGCCGGGCTCCCGTTGCGCGACATGGAGATGGTGCAGTTCCACCCGACCGGGCTGCTCGCCGGCGCCGGCACCCGCATGACCGGGACGGTGCTGGAGGAGGGCCTGCGCGGCGCCGGCGGCTGGCTCCTCGATTCCACCGGCGAGCGCTTCATGGAGGCCTACGATCCGCGGGGCGAGCGGGCGACCCGGGACGTGGTCAGCCGCTCGATCATGCGCCGGCTGCGCGAGGGCTTCGCCACGCCGAGCGGGGGCGTCCACATCCAGATGAGCCATCTCGGCCCCGAGGACGTGCGCCGCCGGTTCAAGGGCATGGTCGAGCGCTGCGCCGATTGCGGCTTCGACCTCGCCGGCGGCCGCGTCGAGGTCATCCCCACCGCCCACTACATGATGGGCGGCCTCCAGTTCGCGGTCGACTGCACCACCGCGCTGCCGCGCCTCTTTGCGGCCGGCGAGGACACCGGCGGCGTCCACGGGGCGAACCGGCTGGGCGGCAACGGGGTGGCGAATTCCACGGTGTTCGGCGGCCTCGCCGGCCAGTCCATGGCCCGGGCCGTGCGGCGCGAGGGCCGCCTCGCCGAGCCCGATCCCGCCGCCGTCGAGGCCGGCCTCGCCCGGGCCTACGGCCCCCTCGGCCGGCCCTCGGCCGCGCTCCCCGAGATCCGCGAGGCGCTCTACGAGACCATGTGGGCGGATGTCGGCATCCTGCGGGACGAAGCCGGCCTCAACCGGGCGCTCGCCACCCTCGACGGCCTCGCCCAGGCGGTCGCCCGGGCCGGCGCCCCGGACGGCGACCGCCGCTACGCGCTCACCTGGATGGACCGGCTGAACCTCGAGAACCTCGTGCTGGTCTCGCAGACGGTCGCCCGGGCGGCGCTCGCCCGGACCGACAGCCGCGGCGCGCATTTCCGCGAGGATTTTCCGGAAGCCTCGGATCTCGCGACCTCGCACTACACCGTGGTGCGCCAGCGGGACGGCGCCCTCGACCTCGCGCTGGAGCCGGTCCGCTTCACCCACGTGCGGCCGGGGGGCTCGCTCCTCGACGCCGCCGCCTGAAGAAAGCCCGTCCATGCAGACCCTGCGCGGTGCCGACATCGTCGCCCGGACCCTGGAGGCGCTCGGCGTCACCCGGATCTTCACCCTGTCGGGCAACCACATCATGCCGGTCTTCGACGCCCTGCTGGAGACCGGGATCGCCCTCGTCCACACCCGCCACGAGGCGGCCTGCGTCCACATGGCCGACGCCTGGGCCCGCCTCACCGGGGAGGTCGGCGTCGCCCTGGTCACCGGCGGCCAGGGCCACACCAACGGCGCGGCGGCGCTCACCACCGCGCAGGCGGCGGAGTCGCCCGTGCTGCTGCTCTCCGGCCATGCCGGCCTGTCCGAACTCGGGCGCGGCGCCTTCCAGGAGCTGGCCCAGGCCGACATCGCCCGGCCGATGACCAAGGCCGCCTGGACCGCCGGCTCGGTGGCGGCCCTCGCCCCCGACCTCGCCCGGGCGTTCCGGATCGCCCGGGAGGGGCGGCCCGGCCCGGTCCATCTCAGCCTGCCGGTGGACCTGCTGGAGAAGGCCGTCCCCGCCGCCGCCGTGCGGATCCCGGACCGGGCGGCGGCCGAGATCCGCTCCGCGGCCCCCGCGCCGGAGTTGATCGCCGACCTCCTCGCCGCCCTCGACGGGGCGGAGCGCCCCCTCGTCGTGTGCGGCCCGGCCCTGTGCGACGCCGCCGGCCGGGCCGCCATGGCGGCCCTGGAAGAGACCCTCGGCCTGCCGGTCGTCAGCATGGAGAGCCCGCGGGGGATCGCCGATCCGGCGCTCGGCGCCTTCGCGGAGATCCTGGCCCGCACCGACCTCCTCGTCCTGCTGGGCAAGCCCCTCGACTTCACCCTGCGCTTCGGTGCGGCGCCCGCCCTCGCGCCGGACGCCCGCTTCGCGGTGATCGATCCGGATCCGGCGCTCCTCGCCCGCGCCCCGGCCGACCGCCTCGCCGTCTCGGGCCTCGCCGATCCGCGGCCGGTCCTGGCGGCGCTGACGGCCCGGGGCGCCGGCCGTCCCCGTCGGGACGCCTGGCACCGGGAGGCGCGGGCAGCGCTCGCCCACCGGCCCCCCGGCTGGGCCGCGCTGCGCGGCGGCGCGGGGCGCCTGCATCCGGTGGAGCTGTGCCGCGCGGTCGACGCCTTCCTGGAGAACCACCCGGACGGCACGCTGATCTGCGACGGCGGCGAGATCGGCCAGTGGCCGCAGGCCCTGGTCCGCACCGGCCGCCGGCTGATCAACGGCGTCTCGGGCACGATCGGCGCGTCGATCCCCTTCGCGATCGCCGCCGCCCTGGAGCGCCCCGGCGCCCCCGTGGTCGCGGTGCTGGGGGACGGCACCTTCGGCTTCCACATGGCCGAGTTCGACACGGCGGTGCGCTACGGCATCCCGTTCATCGCGGTGGTGGGCAACGACGCGCGCTGGAACGCCGAGCACCAGATCCAGCTGCGCAGCTACGGCCCCGACCGGACCCGCCACTGCGACCTGCTGCCGACCCGCTACGACGCGGTGGTCCAGGCGCTCGGCGGCTTCGGGGCTCTGGTGACCGAGGCCGCCGACCTCCCGGCCGCCCTGGAGGCGGCCCATGCCAGCGGCCTGCCCGCCTGCCTCAACGTGATGATCGCGAGCGTGCCGGCGCCGGTGATCCGGCGACCCGGCTGAAGGGGTGGTTCAGGGCACGGCATGACCGTGGCGCCGCCTTTGCCGCACGGGAGCGGGGGCGGGTCGCGCGCCCCAAACCCGCCGGCGCGACAGGCGCGGACCGTGTTTTCAGGGAGGGGGATCATGCGCAGACGCGACGTTCTGGCGGGGGCCGCGGCCCTCGCGATGAGCCCCGGTCCGGTCCGGGCGGAGGTCGGCGCGGTGGCCATTGCCCGCCAGCCGAGCCTCGGGCACCTGCCGCTGATGCTGATGGAGGAGCAGGGCCTGCTCCAGAAGGCGGCGGCCGCCCGCGGCGTGGCGGGGCTCCAGGCGCGCTATCTCACCCTCGCGGGCGGGGCCGCGATGAACGACGCCCTGCTGTCCGGGCAGATCCAGTTCGCGGCGGGCGGCGTGCCGCCCCTCGTGCTGCTCTGGTCGAAGACGGAGGGCACCGCGATGGCCGTGAAGGGCGTGGCGGCGATGAACAGCATGCCGCTCCTGTTGAACACCAGCAATCCGAAGGTGCGCAGGCTCGCCGACTTCACCGACCGGGACAGGATCGCGCTCCCCGCCGTCAAGGTCTCGGTCCAGGCGATGGTCCTGCAGATGGCGGCCGAGACGGAACTCGGCGCCGGCCACCGCAACGACCTCGACCGGCTCACCGTCACCCTGTCGCATCCCGACGGGATGGCGGCGCTCCTCGGGGGCAGCGAAGTCACGGGGCATTTCACCGCCGCGCCGATCCAGGAGCTGGAGCTGCGCCGGCCCGGCATCCGCACGGTGCTCAACAGCTTCGACGTGCTGGGGGAACCCTCGACCTTCAACGTGGTCTGGGCCTTTGCGGCCTTCGCGACGGCCAACCCCGCGATCTTCGCGGCCTTCACGGCCGCCCTGGACGAGGCGCTCTCGGCGATTGCGGCCGATCCGGCGGAGGCGGCGCGCACCTACGTGCGGCTTGCCCGCGACGGAAGCGATAGCGGCCTCATCACCGAGATCCTGAACGACCCGCAGGTCTCCTTCACGGCGACGCCCCGGGCGGTCGGCACGGTCGCGGACTTCATGGCCCGCACCGGCACGATCCGCCGCCGGCCGGAGAGCTGGAAGGACCTGTTCTTCCCGGGCGTCCATGTCCGGGACGGCAGCTGAGCCGAAAGGCCGGCCGGGCTCAGCCCTGCATTAGGCCGGGCAGCGCCAGCGCGGTGGTGGTCAGCCCGATCGCGGCGAGCAGCGCCAGGACGAGGGTGCGGAAGCGGCGCTGGTCGATCCGGGCGAACAGCGCGAGCCCGGCCAGCACGCTCACCAGCACCACCGGCAGCGCCAGGGCGAGATCGCCGACGAGTTCGGGCGGGACCGGGTCGAGGCAGACGAGGATCGCCAGGGCCCAGACCTGCATCACCAGGGTGAAGGACTGGTAGACCGCCCTCTGGGTGCGCGGCTCCCAGCCGCGCACGAGGCTCCAGGCCGTCGGCAGGGCTCCGGACAGGCCCGCGATGCCGCCCAGCACGCCGCCGAGGAAGCCGATCGCGCCGTCGCTCCAGCGATTGCCGAACCCCACACGGTAATCGGCGCGCAGCAGGGCGATCCCGCCGCTGTAGAGGACCAGGAAGGCCCCGATGGCGACCTTGATGAAGCGCGGATCGAGGTCGTGCAGCAGGTGGATGCCGATCGGCGCGCCGACGAGGCCCGGCAGGATCATCGCGAAGGCGGTGCCCCGCGGCGGCCAGGTCCGCAGCCGCAGGATCGAGATCGCCTGCGAGAGGATGCTGCAGACGAGCACCAGGGCGGTCGCCTCGACGGGCGTGCGGATCGACAGCAGCGTGCCGGAGGCGATCAGCGCGAAGGCGAAGCCCGTCAGCCCCGAGACCAGACCGGCGCAGCCGACGCAGAGGATGAGGAGGAGCGTGTCGTTCACCGCGGGCGCCCGCCCCGGCCCGTGCCATACCCGTGCGCGCCCGCCATCCCCATCCCCCCGGCCAGTGCCCCACCGGGGACGGGCTTTGTTTTGAATGTATCTTATATAAGACCCGGTCCGTAGGGCAAGGCGTAGGACGGCCCCGTGGGCATCGCATGAGCCTTTTCGGGCCTGCTCGGACGGACGTTCGCCGGCTGCTTCGGTCGTTTGATGTGATTGGTCGTCCGGATCGAGCACGCGCCCTCCCCCCTTCTGCGGGGGAGGGTGAGGCGCGGGTGGGATCGCGCCGTGAACCAAGGAATTCACCCCCGCGCCATCCGATCCGCCGTTGACGCCCGGAGCCTTATTGATCTTATATAAGACCAGTCGCCGCCCAGAAGCCGACGACCACCGTCAGGAGGACCGCATGAGCAGCCACGCCGCGTCCGGCGAGGGGCACCGCAAGCCGCATCTTCTCGCCCATTCCCCCCAGGACAACGTCGCCGTCGCGGTGATCGAGGGCCTGAGCGCGAACACCGACGCCTTCGGGGTGATCACCGAGAACGACACCACCTTCGCGGTCCATGTCCGCCACGACATCCCGATCGGCCACAAGGTCGCGCTCACCGACCTGAAGGCCGGCGACACGGCGATCAAGTACGGCCAGGACATCGGCAAGGTCATCAAGGACGTCGCCAAGGGCGAGCACGTCCACGTCCACAACGTCAAGACGAAGCGCTGGTGAGGTGACGATGTTCAAGGAAGCCGCTCCGCTCGAGCACGAGATCGCCACCCCCTTCGTGGGCGGGGCCCCCGACCAGTTCGCCACCCGGGCGCTCGCGACCAAGCGCGCCTCGGAAAACCACACCGCCGCCACCTTCATGGGCTGGCGCCGGGAGAACGGCCGGGTCGGCGTGCGCAACCACGTCGTGCTCCTGCCGCTGGACGATCTCTCCAACGCCGCCTGCGAGGCGGTGGCCAACAATGTGAAGGGCACGATGGCGCTGCCCCACGCCTACGGCCGGCTGCAGTTCGGCGAGGATCTGGACCTCCACTTCCGCACCCTGATCGGCATCGGCTCGAACCCGAACGTCGCCGCCGTCGTGGTGATCGGCATCGAGGACCAGTGGACCAACCGCGTGGTCGAGGGCATCGCCAAGACCGGCAAGCCGGTCGTCGGCTTCGGCATCGAGGGCCACGGCGACATCGCGATCGTCGCCAAGGCGAGCTACCAGGCCAAGCGCTTCGTGCAGTGGGCCACCGAGCTCCAGCGCGAGGAATGCCCGATCGCCGACCTGTGGGTCTCGACCAAGTGCGGCGAGTCGGACACCACCACCGGCCTCGCCTCCTGCCCCACCGTCGGCAACATGTACGACAAGCTGATCCCGCACGGGATCTACGGCGTGTTCGGCGAGACCTCGGAGATCACCGGCGCCGAGCACCTCTGCCGCGAGCGGGCGATCAGCCCGGACATCGCCGACAAGTGGTACACCATGTGGAAGGCCTACCAGGACGACGTGATCGAGGCCCACAAGACCGACGATCTCTCGGACTCGCAGCCGACCAAGGGCAACATCGCGGGCGGCCTCACCACCATCGAGGAGAAGGCCCTCGGCAACCTCGAGAAGATCGGCCACGAATGCCGGTTCATCGACGCGCTGCAGCCCGCCGAGGCCCCCGCCAAGGGGCCGGGCCTCTACTTCATGGACACGTCCTCGGCGGCGGCCGAGTGCGTGACCCTGATGGCGGCGGCGGGCTACGTGGTCCACACCTTCCCCACCGGCCAGGGCAACGTCATCGGCAACCCGATCCTGCCGGTGATCAAGATCACCGGCAATCCCCGGACCGTGCGCACCATGGGCGAGCATATCGACGTGGACGTCTCGGGGGTGCTCAGCCGCGAGATGACGATCCCGCAGGCCGGCGACGCGCTGATCGACATGGTGGTGCGCACCGCCAACGGCCGGCTCACGGCGGCCGAGTCCCTCGGCCACCGGGAATTCGTCATGACGAAGCTCTACCGCAGCGCCTGACGCACAGGTCCGGCGCCCGCATGACGGGCGCCGGACCGCCGGGGAACGAGGACAGGCCATGCCCAAGGTCGTCATCAGCGAGTTCATGGACGAGGCCGCGATCGCCGCGCACCTGTCCGGCTTCGACGTGCTGTACGATCCCGACCTCGTCGACCGGCCCGAGGCGCTGGCCGCCGCGGTGGCGCAGGCCGACGCCCTGATCGTGCGCAACCGGACGCAGGTCCGCGGCCCCCTGCTCGCCGGCGCGCCGGATCTGCGGGTGGTCGGCCGCCTCGGCGTCGGCCTCGACAACATCGACGTGGCGGCCTGCCGGGACCGGGGCATCGCGGTCTGCCCGGCGACCGGCGCCAACGACGTTGCGGTGGCCGAGTACGTCGTGGCCACCGCGCTGCTGCTGCTGCGCGGCGCCTACGGGGCGACGGCCGGCGTCGCCGCCGGCACCTGGCCGCGCAACGCCATGATGGGCCGCGAGATCGGCGGCAAGCGCCTCGGCCTCGTAGGGTTCGGGTCCATCGCCCGAGAGACCGCCCGCCGCGCCGCCGCGCTGGGCATGACGATCGCCGCCCACGACCCGTTCGTCGCCCCCGGGGATCCCGCCTGGACCCAGCCGTTCGGCCCGGTGCAGCGCCTGGACCTGGACGCGCTGCTGGCCGCGAGCGACGTGCTCTCGCTGCACGTGCCGCTGACCGAGGCGACGCGCG
This sequence comes from Methylobacterium sp. J-070, assembly GCF_022829385.1. Lineage (GTDB taxonomy): Bacteria > Pseudomonadota > Alphaproteobacteria > Rhizobiales > Beijerinckiaceae > Methylobacterium. Next base: position 12,211 of record NZ_JAKSXX010000144.1, read on the forward strand.
GCCTGATCGACGCGGGCGCCCTCGCCCGGATGCCCCGCGGCGCGATCCTGATCAACGCCGCCCGGGGCGGGATCGTGGACGAGGCGGCGGTCGCGGACGCCCTGCGCGCGGGCCATCTCGGCGGCGCGGCGCTCGACGTGTTCGACCGCGAGCCCCTCGACGCGCAGGCCGGCGCCCGGTTCGCGGACGTGCCGAACCTGATCCTGACGCCGCACATCGCCGGCGTGACCCAGGAGTCGAACGTGCGCGTCTCGGCCGTCACCGCGCAGGCCGTGCGCCGCCACCTCACGGAGCGCTGAGCCGATGCCGAACCTCACCCTCTCGGAGGCGGAAGCCCTCGTCGCGGCGGCCCTGATCCGCTGCGGCACCGCCGCGGCCGCGGCGGGCAGCGTCGCCCGCGCCCTGGTCGGCGCCGAGGCGGACGGCCTGACGGGCCACGGCCTGTCGCGGGTCGCGCCCTACGGGGCGCAGGTGCGCGCCGGCAAGGTCGCGGGCGACGCCGTCCCCCGGGCGGAGCAGCCGCGGCCGGGGCTGCTCGCGATCGATGCCGCCCACGGCTTCGCCTACCCGGCCCTCGACCTCGCCCTGGAGGCGCTGCCCGGGCTCGCCCGCCGGCAGGGCGTCGCGGCCGCCGGCATCCGCCGCTCGCACCATTGCGGCGCCGCGGGACGGCCGGTGGAGGCGCTCGCCGAGCAGGGCTGCGTCGCGCTGCTCTTCGCCAACACGCCCGCCGCCATGGCGCCCTGGGGCGGGCGGCAGGCGGTGTTCGGCACCAACCCGCTGGCCTTCGCCTGCCCGCTGCCGGGCCGCCCGCCGATCGTGGTCGACCTCGCCCTGTCGAAGGTGGCCCGCGCCAACATCGTCGGGGCGGCCAAGCGGGGCGAGCCGATCCCGGAGGGCTGGGCCCTCGACGCGGACGGGCGCCCGACCACGGACGCCAGGGCCGCCCTCGACGGCACGATGGTTCCGCTGGGCGACGCCAAGGGCACGGCGCTGGCGCTGATGGTCGAGCTGCTCGCCGCCGGGCTCGTCGGCGCGCGCTTCGCCGGAGAGGCCTCGTCCTTCCTCGACGCCGCGGGCGACCCGCCGGGCACGGGTCAGCTGATCCTCGCCCTCGACGCGACGGCGCTCAGCCCGGACGCGCCGGAGCGCTTCGCCGGCCTCGCCGAAGCGATCGAGTCTCAGGACGGCGCCCGGCTGCCGGGCAGCCGCCGGCTGGCCCTGCGCCGCCGCGCCGTCGAGGCGGGGCTCGATCTGGCCGACGCCCGCGTCGCCGAGATCCGGGCGCTGTGAGGCGGATCGCCTGTGCAGCGGTTGAACCCCCGATTGCCCCGCCCGGCGGGCCGACGTAAGCCAGAGGAGGGAGAGGTGCTGGACACAACCTTCGACGTCCTGCCCACCGATGGGGCTCTGCGTCGTCACGCGATGGAACGGTCAGGCGAAGGGCAGGCAGGTTCGGGACGCGCCGGCACGGTCGGCTTCCGTCCCCTCTACCGGCAGGTCTACGACACGCTGCTGAAGCGCCTGGCCGACGCGGTCTGGCAGCCCGGCCAGATCCTGCCGAGCGAGGGGCAGCTCGCCGTGGAGCTGGGGGTCAGCCAGGGAACGGTGCGCAAGGCCCTCGACGCGCTCACCGCCGACAGCCTGCTGGTGCGCCGCCAGGGCCGCGGCACCTTTGTGGCCGACCACGACGACAAGCAGAGCGTCTTCCGCTTCCTGAAGCTGCGGCCGGACGGCGAGGGCAGCGGCATGCCCACGAGCCGGGTGACGGCGATCGCGGAGGCGGCCGCCAGCGCCGACGAGCGCGGGCGGCTCGACCTCGTGCGGTCCGCCCGGGTGGTCCGGATCGAGCGCGTGCGCGCCGTCGACGCGAAGCTGTGCGTGGCCGAGACGATCAGCGTGCCCGCCGGCCTGTTCCCGGGCATCGCCGGGATCGAGCTGCCCAACACCCTCTACAGCCTCTACGCCACCCGCTACGGCATCACGATCGCCACCGCCAACGAGCGCCTGAAGGCCGTGGCGATCGGGGTCCGCGAGGCGGACCTGCTCCGGGTGCCCGTCGGGACCCCGGCCCTCGAGATCGACCGGGTCGCCATCGATCTCGAGGAGCGGCCGGTCGAGTGGCGCCTCTCGACCTGCCTGACGCAGGACATCCACTACCTCTCGGTCCTGCGCTGACCGGGATCCTCTCCGGCGCGGGGTCCGCGCCGGAGCCGACATCCGCCGCGAGAGCCAAACGGGGAGCGCGATGACCGATCGCGGAAAACGGGACTTCATGCGGCTGACCGCGCTCGGCGCGTTCGCCGCCCTGGGCGGCGTGCCGCGCGCCCGGGCGGGCGACATCGCGCGGCTCCCCTTCGGCAACGGCGAGCGGCCGCTGGTGGCCTATCCGGGCAAGCGCCCGCTGCTGCAGATGACCGCGCGCCCGCCGCAGCTGGAGACGCCCTTTGCGGTGTTCGATGAAGGCGCCATCACCCCCAACGACGCGTTCTTCGTCCGCTACCACCTCGCCGACATCCCCCTGGAGATCGACCCCGGGGCGTTCCGGCTGAGCGTCGCCGGCCATGTGGAGCATCCGGTGGCGCTGTCGCTCGCGGAGCTGAAGGCGATGCCGCAGACCGAGATCGTCGCGGTCAACCAGTGCTCGGGCAATTCCCGCGGCTTCTTCGAGCCCCGCATCGCCGGCGGCCAGCTCGCCAACGGCGCCATGGGCTGCGCGCGCTTCACCGGCGTGCCGCTCAGGACCGTCCTCGACAAGGCCGGCGTGAAGGCCGGGGCCGTGCAGGTGGCCTTCGAGGGCCTCGACGGGCCGGTCCTGCCGGAGACGCCCGACTTCGCCAAGGCGCTCACCCTCGATCACGCGGCCGACGGGCAGGTGATGCTGGCCTGGGGCATGAACGGGCAGGACCTGCCCTGGCTCAACGGCTTCCCCCTGCGCTTGGTCGTGCCCGGCTATTACGGCACCTACTGGGTGAAGCACCTCGACGCGGTCACCGTCCTCGACAAGCCCTTCCCGGGCTTCTGGATGACGAGCGCCTACCGCATCCCCGACAATGCCTGCGCCTGCACCGAGCCCGGCCAGGCGCCGGACAAGACCGTGCCGATCGGCCGGCTCAACGTCCGCTCCTTCGTGACCAACCTGACCGACGGCGCAGAGGTGAAGGCCGGCCGCGTCGCCCTGCGCGGCATCGCCTTCGACGGCGGCTCGGGCATCCGGGCGGTGGAGGTCTCGGCCGACGACGGCCGGACCTGGAGCGGGGCCGCGCTCGGCCCGGATCTCGGCCGCTTCGCCTTCCGCACGTGGACCGCCGCGGTCGATCTGGCGCCCGGGGCGCACGCACTCCGGGTCCGGGCGACGGGCAACGACGGCGGCACGCAGCCGATGGAGCCGCGCTGGAACCCGGCCGGGTACATGCGCAACGTCGTCGAGACCACCCGCGTGCGGGCGGCCTGAGGAGGATCGACATGCCCCGCTCACGTCACGCCGCGCCCCTCGCGCTCGCCGCCGTGCTGGCCGCCGGCCTCGCCGCGCCGGCCGCGCGCGCCGCCCCCGACACCTACGCGCTGCCGGAGCCGACGGCCCAGTTCCGTCCCGCGCCGGATGCGGGCCACGCGGCCGGATTCCAGGCCGCGCAGGAGTCTTGCATGACCTGTCACGCGGCCGATTACGTCGCCATGCAGCCGCCGAAGAAGGGGCAGGCGTTCTGGGAGACCGAGGTCGCCAAGATGATCAAGGTCTACCGCGCGCCGATCGACGGGCAGCAGGCCGCGGCCATCGCCGCCTATCTGGGCGCGGCCTACTGAGCGCCGGAACCGGGCAGGAGGAGCCCCACGATGACCGCCAGGACCGTCGGCCGCATCGGGACCGAGGCCGCACCCGCCGGTCGCGGCTGGGCCGGAACGGCCAGCTCGCTCCTGCCGGGCCTGCTCCTGTGCCTGGCGATCACCGTCGTGGCGCAGGGTCTGCAGGCGGGCGAGGAGCACCTGACCGGCCATCCCTACGTCGAGGCCCTGGTGCTGGCGATCCTGCTCGGCACGGCCCTGCGCACCGTCTGGATGCCGGGGGCGCGCTTCAAGGCCGGCATCGCCTTCTCGGCCAAGCAGGTGCTGGAGGTCGCCGTCACCCTGCTCGGCGCCGCGGTGAGCCTGGGCGCCATCGTCGCCTCGGGGCCGGCGCTGCTCACCGGCATCGTCGGGGCGGTGGGGCTCACCATCCTGGCGAGCTGCGCCCTCTGCCGCGCCCTCGGGCTGCCGGTGCGCATGGCGCTGCTGATCGCCTGCGGCAACGCCATCTGCGGCAACTCGGCGATCGCCGCGGTGGCGCCCGTGATCGGGGCGGACAGCCGGGACGTGGCGGCCGCCATCGCCTTCACGGCCGTGCTCGGCGTGCTGATGGTGCTCGGCCTGCCCCTGTTCGTGCCGCTCTTCGGCTTCAGCGACAACCAGTACGGGGTGCTGGCGGGACTGACCGTCTACGCGGTGCCGCAGGTGCTCGCCGCCACGCTCCCGGTGAGTCAGCTCTCGACGCAGGTCGGCACCCTGGTGAAGCTCGTGCGGGTGCTGATGCTGGGACCGGTGGTGCTGGCCCTCTCGCTCCTCGCCCCGCGCCTGCCGGCGGAGGGGGCCACCGGCCAGGCCGCGACGCGCGACGGTGCCCCCCGCCGGCCCGGCTTCTTCAAGCTGGTGCCGTGGTTCATCCTGGGGTTCCTGGCTCTGGCCGGCCTGCGCTCGCTCGGTCTGATCCCGGATGCCTGGATCGCGCCGGCCTCCCGGCTCGCCGGCTTCCTCACCATCGTGTCGATGGCCGCGCTGGGGCTGGGCGTGGACGTGCGCGTGCTGGCCCAGGTCGGCGGCCGGGTGACGCTGGCGGTCACCGCCTCGCTCCTCGTGCTCCTCGCCATCGCCATCCTGCTCATCCGCGGCCTCGGCATCGGCTGAGCGCGCCGGCGCGCCGCAATCGCGACCGCGGCGGTTCGGCCGGTCCCGAGAGCGGCGCAGGTCCGTCCCGACCGGCGCGACATCCGCCTGTCGGCCGGCAGGCGTCGTCCCGCGCGTCCGGGTCCGGGCCGGGCCACGGGACCGCCCGCGCCGGGTCGTCGTGATCCGCGGCTGCCGGACGATCCGGATCCACGCCCGCACCGATGTCCGCGGCCGGCCCGGTATCGCCGCGGCGACCGCCGGATCCGCGTCGCGGAGCGGCTCGGCCCGTCGGCCCATGACGGCGGGTCCGTCCCAGCCGCTCCCATGCATCGCAGGGTCGAGGCGCCGGAACTCTGATCTGAAGTTGCGTCATGGCGCCCAAGCCGGGATCAATATCCAGGGTGTGAAGTCACGAGTTTACATATTCGATTGGTCGAATAATCAGTGTAAATCGCTGGAAGTATATAAAAAGACAATCATTTATCCGGGCATGACGAAAATTCCGACCGAAAATCTTAGGTTATAATACTTACCCAATTTGCCCGAGATCCCAATTTATATTACGTGCGAGTCACGCTCTTCGGAAGCAATGGATGACAATGACCGTCAGCTCGGATGGCGCGGAGCTCGGATCTATCGCTGATGCAAACACTGTTCTCGACTGAAGGCCTCAACCCGCACGTCCGATATGCCCGCTGGCGCGAGACCCTGATGGACCGGGGCGTCCCCCTCGAGCAGGTGCGCACCGACGAGGGTCCCTTCGCGGGCAAGGTGGAGATCGCCAATGTCGGCCCGCTCCTCCTGACCCGCGTCTCGCACGGCGCGCTGCGCAGCGAGGCGACGCCCGATCTGATCCGGCGCAACGGCAAGGAGGGGACCTTCGTGGTGATCTTCAAGCTCGCCGGCGTGTCGAAGCGCAGCCAGGATGACCGCTCCTCCGTGCAGCGCGCCGGCGACTTCGTCCTGCTCGATCATCGCCCCGCCGCACACGAGTCGAGCACCGGCAGCCAGACGCTCTTCATGGAACTGCCGCGCAAGCGCTTGGAGTCCGTGCTCGGCCCGGGCCGGCTGTACACGTCCCTGACGGTGGGCCGGGATCTCGCCTCCACGATGCTGACGACGCAGTTCTTCCACAACCTGATCCGGGTGCACCACCAGCTCGATGCCGACATGGGGGCCCGGATGCTGTCGGCCGGCACCGACCTGATCGTGGCCAGCATCGCCGAGCGGCTGTCGAAGGAGGTGCCGCGACCGCTTCAGGACACCCTGCTGATCCAGCGGGCCAAGGCGTATGTCGAGGCCCACCTGGGCGACCCGAACCTCGACCCGCCGCAACTCGCCGCCGCCGTCGGGGTGTCGCTGCGCCGGCTCCAGGAAGTGTTCCACGAGCGGAGCCAGCATATCTCCGACTGGATCTGGCAGCGTCGGCTGGAGGCGGTGAGCAGGCGCCTGTCGGATCCGGCCAGCGCCCATCTGTCGATCGGCATGCTCGCCTACGAGAGCGGCTTCGCCAGCCAGGCGCATTTCTCGCGCCGCTTCAAGAGCCACCAGGGCATGAGCCCGCGGGAGTATCGCGTCGCAGCCCTCACGGGCGTCCGCGAGGCGCCTCGACGCCTCCGCGCGATCGGCACGGGGCTGGACCTCGCGGGGGAGGCGGTGTGCGGTCGCCGACGGACCGCATGACCGCCGGGCCCGGGCCGCCCTGCTCCGTCGCGGCTTGAGGCGCGTCGGCCGGGGCCGCATCTCCGCAGGCCGAACCGGCAGCGGCTGCGGCGGAAAACGCCCTATCGCCGCTGCGGCACGAGGTCGTTGGCGATGATCTCGCCGAACGGGCCGTCGTTGCGCGCCTGGGTCGCGGCCCGGCCCGTCGTCGCGCGCAGGGGCAGCTTCGGGAAGACCAGCTCGGCGAAGCGGTAGGCCTCCTCCAGGTGCGGGTAGCCCGACAGGATGAAGCGGTCGATGCCGAGATCGATATAGGCCTTCATCCGGTCCGCGACCTGATCGGCCGAGCCGACCAGCGCCGTGCCCGCACCGCCGCGGACGAGGCCGACGCCCGCCCACAGGTTCGGCGACACGACGAGGCGGTCGCGGCGCCCGCCATGCAGCGCCATCATCCGGCTCTGGCCGACCGAGTCCTGGCGCTTGAGCGTCTCCTGCGCCTTCGCGATGGTGGCGTCGTCCACGCGGGAGATCAGGCGCTCGGCCGCGGCCCACGCCTCGGCCTCGGTCTCGCGGGCGATCACGTGCAGGCGGATGCCGTAGGAGAAGGTCTTTCCCTTCCGCGCCGCCGCCGCGCGGGCGGCGGCGATCTTCTCGGCGACCTGCTCCGGCGGCTCGCCCCAGGTCAGGTACACGTCGCAATGCTCGGCCGCGACCGCGATGCCGGCGGGCGACGAGCCGCCGAAATACAGCGGCGGGTAGGGCTTCTGCACCGGCGGGAAGATGAGCCGCCCGTTCTCGGCGCGCAGGTGCCGCCCCTCGAACGTCACCGTCTCGCCGGACATCAGCCCCCGCCAGACGTGCAGGAACTCGTCGGTGACGGCGTAGCGCTCGTCGTGGGCCAGGAACACGCCGTCGCCGGCCAGCTCCACCGGGTCGCCGCCGGTGACGACGTTGATGAGCAGCCGCCCGTCCGAGATCCGGTCGAGGGTGGACGCCATGCGCGCGGCGACCGAGGGCTCCAGCAGGCCGGGCCGCACGGCGACGAGGAAGCGCAGGCGCCGCGTCAGGGGGGCGAGCGCCGAGGCGATCACCCAGGAATCCTCGCACGAGCGCCCGGTGGGCAGGAGCACGCCGTAATAGCCGAGGTCGTCCGCCCCTTGCGCGATCTGCCGGAGGTAATCGAGGGTGACCGCGCGGGCGCCGTCCGCGGCGCCGAGGTAGCGCCCGTCGCCGTGGGTCGGCAGGAACCAGAGGACGTCGGCGCGCCCGTCGTTCGATGCGGTCATGGTGGTCTTCCCTGTCGCTCAGGCGGCCTGAGACTGTCCGAGCAGGCGTTCGAGGATGCGCCCTTCGAGCGCCGCGAGGTCCGGGTCGCCGCGCCGCCGCGGGCGGGGCACGTCCACCCGCAGGTCGAGGGCGACGCGCCCGGCGTCGAGGACGAGGATGCGGTCGGCCAGGGCCACCGCCTCGCCGACATCGTGGGTGACCAGCAGCGCGGTGAAGCCTTGGGCCTGCCAGATGCGCGCGATCAGGTCCTGCATGCCGATCCGGGTCAGCGCGTCCAGCGCCCCGAGCGGCTCGTCGAGGGCGAGCAGGCCCGGCCCGCTGACGAGCGCGCGCGCGAGCGCCACCCGCTGCCGCTGGCCGCCGGACAGGGTCGCGGGCCACGCCCCGGCCTTGTCCGACAGCCCGACCTCGTCGAGCGCGGCGAGCGCCCTGTCCCGCCGCTCGGCGCGCGAACCGAGCCCGGTCAGCCCGACCGCGACGTTGTCGACGACCCGGGCCCAGGGCAGCAGGCGCGGCTCCTGGAACATGATCCGCTTCGGCGGCGTGCCGCGGCGCGCCGCGGTGCCCGGCTTCTTGTCGGCCCCTTCGAGCAGGATCCGCCCGCGCGTCGGCTCCTCCAGGCCGAGGATCAGCCGCAGCAGGGTGCTCTTGCCGCAGCCGGAGCGGCCGACCACCGCGGTGAAGCCGCCGGCCGGCAGGAACAGGTCGAGCCCGTCGAGCACGGGGGCGCCGCCGAAGTCCTTGTGCAGGTCGCGCACCGTGACGCCGATGCCGCGCGCGGTCGGCGCCTGCGGGGCCGGCATCCGCGCGGGACCGCGGTCTTCGCGGCGCTGCGAGACGGCGTCCGGCAGCGTTTCGCGAGGGAGGGCGTCGAGCAGCATCAGGCGCTCCTGTAGGCGGGGTTCCAGGCGAGGCAGGTGCGCTCGACCTGCCGCGTCAGCGCGTCGGCGAGCTTGCCCAGGCCGGCGTAGATCAGGATCGCCAGCACCACGACGTCGACGAGCATGAACTCGCGCGCCTGCATCGCCATGTAGCCGAGGCCCGAGGAGGCCGAGATCGTCTCGGCGACGATCAGCGTCAGCCACATGATCCCGAGGGCGTAGCGCAGGCCCACGAAGATCGACGGCAGCGCGCCGGGCAGGATCACGCGGCGGAAGAGCTCGGCGTTCGACATGCCGTAGACGCGGCCCATCTCGACCAGGGCCGGATCGACCGAGCGGATGCCGTGCAGCGTGTTCGCGTAGATCGGGAAGAACACGCCGAGCGCCACCAGGAAGAGCTTGGCCTCCTCGCCGATGCCGAACCACAGGATCACCAGCGGGATCAGCGACAGGTGGGGCACGTTGCGCACCATCTGCACCGAGGTGTCGGTCAGCCGCTCGGACAGGCGCGACAGGCCGTTGGCGAGCCCCAGCCCGAACCCGATGCCGCCGCCGACCAGGAAGCCCGCCAGCGCGCGCAGCGTGCTGACCCCGAGGTTGACCCAGAGCTCGCCGGTGCGCCCGGCCTCCCAGCCGGCATGGATCACGTCGACGGGCGTCGGCATGAAGCGGTTGGAGACGAGCCCGGTCGAGACCGCGGCCTGCCATCCGGCCAGCACCGCGAACGGGACGAGCCAGGGCAGGCCCGCGTCGCGCAGGCGGTCGAGGGAGCGGGGGCGCATCATCCGGGATCAGACCTTGTCGGGCCGCGTCCAGACCGCATCGGCGACGCGGACGGGTTTCGGGATCAGCTTCAGCGCGTGGAAGCGGTCGGCGATCACCTGCTGCTCGGCCACCAGGCCCGCGCTCATCGGTCCGACGACGTAGTCGGTCCGGTCGACGGCGCGCCGGGTGGCGGGCAGCGGCACGCCGGTGCCCTGCGACAGCAGCGCCGCCACCGCGCCGCGGTTGTCCGTGCACCAGCGCGCGACCGTGCCGAGCGCATCCACCGCCGCGGCGAGAACCGGCGCGCGGGCCTGGGCCAGCTCCCGGCTCGCGAGGAAGAAGTTGTTCTGCTTGGCGATGGCGTCGGCGAGCACCCGCACCCCGTCGCCGACTTCGGCGATCGCGAAGTACGGGTCCCAGATCGTCCAGGCGTCGATGCTGCCGCGCGCGAAGGCGGCGGCCGCGTCGGCGGGCGCCAGGGTCACCGGCTCGATGTCGGCGTAGGTCAGGCCGGCCTTCTCCAGCGCCGCCATGGTGAGGTTATGGGCGCTCGACGCCTTGGCGAAGGCGACGCGCTTGCCCTTCAGGTCGGCCAGCGTCCGGATCTCCGACCCCTTCGGCAGCAGGATCCCCGAGCCCGAACCGCCGCCGTCCTGCGCGGCGGCATAGACGAGGCTGCCGCGCGCGGCCTGGGCGAAGATCGGCGGGGCATCGCCGGTCTGACCGAAGTCGATTCCGTCGAGCGACAGGGCCTCGAGCAGCGGCGGTCCGAACGAGAACTCGACCCAGCGCACCTGGTGGCCGAACCGCTCCACGGCCGCCTCGATCGCCCCCTGCTGCTTGGCGACGACGAGGATGCCGTTCTTCTGGTAGCCGATGCGCAGCACGTTCGCCTCGGCGGCGCGCGCGCCCGCCGTGACCGACGCGGCAAGGGCGGCGGAGAGGAACGCGCGGCGGTCGAGCATGGCGCGCCTCACCCGGCCGCCGTCAGGGCCGCCGGGGCGGACTGCCCGCGGGCGGCCGCCAGCAGGGCGGCGAGCTGGCCGCCGGCCTGGACGACGCGCGCCCGCACCGCCGCGTCCGTCAGCGCGCCGTCGGTGAAGTCGGTCTCGGAGGCGTAGACCGCGGTCGGCACCTGGAGCGCGCCGAAGAAGCCGAACAGCGGGCGGAAGCCGTGCTCGACCACGAGCGCGTGCCGAGCGCCCCCGCCGGTGGCGACGACCGCCACCGGCTTGTTGGCCAGTGCGCCCGGGTCGACGAGGTCGAACAGGTGCTTGAACAGGCCGGTGTAGCTGCCCTTGTACACCGGCGAGCCGACGATCAGCGCGTCGGCGGTCTCGATCGCCTCGATCACCCGGCGGGCCGGCAGCGGAAGCTGGTCGCGGGTCCAGGCCGCGCCGAGGCCGGGCCCGGCATCGACGAGATCGACGACGCGGCCGTCGACGGTCGCGTGTCGGGCGACCTCGCCCAGAACCGCCTCGACGAGCGTCCGGGTCTTGGACGGTCGCTGCACGTTCGCGCTCAGTCCGACGAGTCTCGGGCGGGTCATCGCGGGTCTTTCCGGATTGCGGCTGGCCGATGAAGCGGAGGGGCCCGGCGCCCGTTGCGCTGGACCGTCCGAAACCATGACCGAAAGGTGCTGGTTCGACCGCCGGACGTCAATGAAACGGTCTTCCAAAGGCGCGGCCGTGGCCAGACGATCGTTCTGCCCGGCGGTGAAGACGAAGAATTTACGATGCGCGCCGTGCGGACTTACAAGCATATCGGCGCGTCCGGGCAGTCCGGGTCTCCGGCGGCGGCGCGCCGAATGCGCTGCCGCGTGCCGAGATCTGCGAACACCATCGGGAATCGACGGCCGGACGGGGACGATTCTTGTCCGGGCCGCCCGCGCGACCGGACCGGGACGCTCGTCTCCGAGTCCCGCGCCGACGGTCGGAGCCTCAGCTCTCGGGCCCGGTGCGCTGCTCCGGCGGCGAGCGGCCGGCGACCGGGTGGCGCTCAGCCCCTGACGTTCGCCGGGGCCGGCCCGGGCCCCGCCCCCGCGACGATGGAGAGCGCCCGCGCGCGGCTCCCGCTCGGGCGGACCGGTCCAACCCGGTCGGGAACGGTCCTAGACCGAGGCCGCGGGCGGCCGCCGCCCGGTGCGCGCGGCGAGGATGACGGACCGCAGCTCTGCCGTTCGGACCGGCTTCGACAGGATCGTGACGTCCGGTGAGCCCAGGTCCTCGCGCACCCGCGCCTCGTCGTAACCGCTCATCACCACCGTCGGCACGTCGCGTCCCGCGCGGGTCCGGACCGCCGCGATGCAGTCCGTTCCGGTCACGCCGTTGCCCAGGTCGAAATCGGTGATGAGGAGGTCGAAATCGGCGACCGCTTCGGGGATCGCGGGTTCGGCCTGAACCCGACAGCCCCATCTCCGCAGGAGGTTGGCGGTCGCCAGCCGCACGGCCTCGTCGTCCTCCACCAGCAGCACCCGCAGCCCGCTGATCGTCGCCGTCGGTTCGTGCGCGGGCCGGTCGGCGGCCGGCCTCGGCACCCGGGCGATCGGGAGGTTGCCGAGGGTCACGCAGGTCCCGCGCCCCGGCACCGAGCGCAGATCGACGGCGACGTCCAGGAGATCGCCCAGGCGGCGGACGATCGGCAGGCCCAGGCCGACGCCGTCGATGTCCCGGTCGCCCCGCCGGCGGACTTGGTAGAACTCCTCGAAGACCTTCGCCTGATGTTCGGTCGCGATGCCGGGCCCGCGATCGTAGACCTGGACGGCGAGCCTGCCGCCCCGGCGGCGGCATCCGATCAGGATCGGCCGGCCTGGCGCATACTTGATCGCGTTGCTCACGATGTTCTGCAGCATCGTCGTGAACAGCGCGCGGTCCGTGGTCACGACGGCGTCGCAGGCCAGGCTGCGCAGCTCGGTCCCGCACAGCTGCGCGGCATCGGCGTTCTGGCGCCACACATCCTTGAGGATGTCGTCGATCGCGACCGGCTCGCGGCTGGGCTCGACCTTGCCGCTGTCGAGCGTGGAGATGTCCAGCAGGGACTTGAACAGGCGCGACACGCTCTGCAGGGACCGGTCGATGTTCTCGACCATCCGCAATTCCTCCGCCCCGAGCCTCGCGTCGCGCAGGCACGCGGTGAACAGGCTGATGGCGTGGATCGGCTGGCGAAGGTCGTGGCTCGCCTGCGCCAGGAACCGCGACTTGGACAGGCTCGCCTCCTGCGCGCGCGCATAGGCGCGGCGCAGGTGCTCGAGCAGGCTGTGGATGTAGGCCGGCACCAGGACGGTCGTGCTGACGAGCGTCATCACCATGAACGGGTTCTGGCGCCAATATGCGTTGAAGACCGTCGTCACGGCGATCGAGACAAGCGATGCCAGGGTCGAGATTTTCAGATAGGCGACCCCGAAACGCAGGCCGTTCCCGACGGTGACCCAGATGAGAATGGAATAGAGCGGCGTGAAGGTCGCATCGCCAACCGACATGACGTATGTCAAGCCGCCGATATCGGCGGTGATGGTGATGAGACGTCGCGGAACGTTTTCGCCGGGACGGAGAGATATCCATCTCTCGACGATCAGGGAAAATACCAAATACTGCAGGATGAAGTAAAAGACGCCCGTCTGGTACGGGGCAGCGGCGCCGATCTGGACCTGCGCGGCGCTGTAGAGGATCGCGACGCCGACGATGATGATCCGGACGACGGCCTGGGATTTCTCGGTGTCGAAATCCTCGTCCGGGGTGTTGCGCCGCTCCGGCATCGGCGGCTCAGCCCCGGCCGGCCGCGGCGGCGGCCCGCCCGGCGGGGAAGCCCATCGCCGGGGACATCGGGATCCCGCGCGGTCCGGGCACGCGCTGCGGCCCGATCATCCCCCCAACCCGGCAGACGCCGCCTTCGCGGCGGCGGCCGAGCGGGAGGTGACCTCGAGGGTCCGCAGCAATGCCGACACGTGGATGCGGACGGTGAAGGGAGAGATGTCCAGCTCCCGGGCGATCTCCTTGTTCGTGTACCCCAGGGCGACGAGGCGCAGGACGTCGCGCTGGCGCTGCGTCAGGGACGGCAGGGCACCGCGCTGCGGGACGAGGCCCGATGCGGGGCTGCACCTGATCACGTACTCCCCGTCGCGAATCGCCTCGATCGCGTCGGCGATCTCACGCGCGGGCAGCGATTTGCCGATGAACCCGTCGGCGCCCGCCGCCATCACGGTCCGGATCAGGGTCTCGTCCTCGATCATCGAGACGACGACGATCGAGGCCTTCCGGAACTCGTCGCGCAGCGCGCCGATGGAGGGCCCGGGATCGAGGCCGGGAAACAGCAGGTCGAGGAAGAAGGCGTGCGGCGGCGGCCCGGCGCGCGACAGCGCCAGAACCTGATCCATCGTGGCGGCCTCCAGCACGCGGGCCTGCGTGTAGAGCCGCTCGGCGATGTGCCTCATGCCCTCGCGGAACAGCGGATGGTCATCGGCGATGATGAGTGTGTCTCGCCTCCGGCCGGTCATTCCGCTCCCGTTCGCGGTATCGGCCTCAGCCCCCGCGCCCGGAACCGGGGCCGCATTGCCGGGCAAGACGCCCCGCCGGTCAAGGGACGAGCCGCAGGGCATCGGCATGCATCGGCCGGCTTTTCGGCGCGTACATGGAAGTCAATTCCCATCGAAAGGCAATCTTATGTCGTATCTCATGAGAATAATTATTGGCCTCATACAAAAAGGCAGGGCGTCATGATCGTCCTCATCCTGGGTGCGCGGCGCCGCCTGGCGTCTGGGATCTGGCGGATGTCGACCATAGACCATCAAGCCCGGTCCGGAGGCAAGTTCGCCGGCCGCGCCGCGCCGCGCTGGGCCGCGCCGCGCCGGGTGACCGCACCGCGAAGGCGCCCGCCCCCGCCCCGGGATCGCGACGCTCGGCGGCAGGGTCGGGCGCGCGGGTCCGAGGGCCGGCCCTACGCCGACGGAACGCCGGACCTCATCGCGCGGCCCGTCCGTCCGCCGCGGCGGACCCGGGCAGGGGCGCCGACAGGCGGGTCGGCAGGTCGGTGAGCCGGAGGGACCGGCGCAGGGCCCGGGACAGGGCATCCACCAGCATGGTCAGCAGGGCGGTCGCCGCGATCAGCAGCGCGGCGACGTCGAGGCGCAGTTCGGAGATCGCGGCGTCGACGTAGAAGCCGAGCGTCGCCACGCCGAGGATGCCGAAGATCGCGCTCTCGCGCAGGATCAGCTCCCACCGGTAGAGCAGGTAGGCCAGGAACTGCCCGTAGAGCCGGGGCAGCGTCTCGTAGCTGTACAGGTTCAGGCCGGCCGGGGCATCGGCGCGGTAGGCGAGACCGTCGGCGTGGCGGCCCATCAGGTAGCCGACGATGCCGGCATTGTGGATCGTCAGCGCCAGGATGGCCGGCAGCATCGACGGACCGAGCAGCTGCAGCAGCACGTAGGCGAGCATGTATTCCGGCGTCGCGCGCACGACCACGAGGAGAACGCGCCCGAAGGGCTGCCCGACCGGCCCGGCGAAGCGGCGCGACGCCAGGGGGAACAGGAGCAGCGCGCCGAACGCCGTGGCGACCAGGGCGACCTGGGCGAGCACCAGGGTCTCGACGGCGCCGGGCAGGATCTGCTGCGTCAGGATCGGCCGGAGCCAGAGCCAGAACCGGCCCCAGGTTTCCGGATCGCCGAGCGCGCCGGACCGGAGCGGGGCGGGGACGAGGTCGTGGCCGAGGAGGCGCCCCAGATTGGCGAGCCAGTCGGTCGCCCCGACCGTCCGGGGCAGGGCCAGCACGCTCGCCACGAGCAGGACCGGCAGGGTCGAGAGCCGCATCCACAGGCGGCGGGAGCCGATCAGGGCGTAGAACGTGAGGAGCAGGGCCCCGGCCTCGGCGTAGCGGCCCTGCCGGAAGGCGGATTCGAGGTGGAAGCCCATGGTCGGCAGGCCGATGAAGCCGAGCACCAGGGTCGAGCGCAGGGCGCATTCGAACCGGTAGAGCGTGTAGTGCCGGATCGCGCCGGCGACCTCCGGCAGGCGGGCATACGCGAAGGCCGAGACGGCGCCGGTCCCCTCCGGCAGGACCCGCAGGGCGGACAAATCCGCCTCCTCGATGATCTCGGAATAGACCTTGGCGCAGATGCCCGCGTAGGGCAGCGCGATGGCGAGCACGCCGGTGGTCGCCGACAGCCCGAACACCTGCATCAGCAGCAGGGCCCAGAACAGCTCGTGGACCGCGCGCAGGCCGGCGCAGGCCAGCCGCAGGCTCCGGACCCGGGCGAAGGGGATGGCCAGGACGAAGCCGGCCCCGGCCCCGAGGCTCACCCCGAGGATCGCGAAGGCGACCGTGTAGACGATGCTCCGGACCTCCACCGCGGGGAAGTCCGGATGGATCAGGCCGGCCAGCAGGCGCTCGAGGTCGGCCCAGGGGTGGAGGCTGGTGACGGCGAGGTCGGAGGCGAGGAGCGCCGCCGCCGCGCCGGCGACGAACCAGCGGGTCGCCGCGGCGTAGCCCCAGCCGGGGGACAGGCGGTTCGCGCTCACGCGGCCCGCCCGTAGAACGAGGCGAGGGCCGCCTCGTCCAGGTCGCCGGCGGGGGCGTCGAGGACGATGCGCCCGGCCTCGAGGACGACGATCCGATCCGCGTGGGCGAGGGCCAGGGCGATGTCGTGGAGCGCCAGCACCAGGGTCCGGTGGCGCGCGGCCAGCCGTTCCAGGATCAGGCCGCCCTGGGCGCGGTCGAGGGCCGAGACCGGCTCGTCGCCGATCAGGATCGGGCGGCCGTCGTAGAGCGCGCGCGCCACGGAGACGCGCTGCTGCTGACCGCCCGACAGGGCGCCCGCCTTGGCCCGGAGCGCGTCCGCGAGCCCGACCTCCCCGAGGATCCCGCGCACCTCCGCGAGGTCGGCCCGGGCCGGAAACGCCAGGGTGCGCAGGTTGTGCAGGGTGGAGCGCCGGTCGAGCCGGCCCATGTAGACGTTGTGGAAGACCGACAGCGTCCGCACCAGGGCCGCCGCCTGCGGGATCAGCGCGGCCCGGGGCCGCGCCTGGGCGTGGATGAGCCCGAGCAGGGTGGATTTCCCCGCGCCGGAGCGCCCCAGCAGGGCGACGCGCTCGCCGGCCCGGATGGTCAGGTCCACGCCGAACAGGACCGGGCTGCCGTCATAGGCCGCCCGGGCGTCGGACAGCACGATCTCGGCCTCGGCCTGGGTCACGGCCGCACCCCCGCCTCAGTCCAGCAGGCCGGTGGACCGCGCGACGCGCTCCACCGGCTCGTAGGCGGCGTTGGTCACCGGGATGAACTTCGAGCGGGCGAAGGGCGCGAGGATCGCCGGATCGGTGATGCCGATCAGGGCCGCCTTCAACCGCTCGGTGAAGCCGGCCCCGTAGATCGCGTCGACGTCGCCCCGCACGGTCCACTGGTAATCGGGGAAGGGCGGGCTCTCCCAGATGATGCCGACGGCCTTCGGATCGACCTTGCCGGCCTTGCTGTCGAGGTCCCAGACCGAGTAATCGACCGCCCCGACGGCGAACGCCCCCGACTGGACCAGCTGGATCGTGCGGCTGTGGTCGCCGGAGAAGCCGACGCGGGCGAACACCTCCTCGGGGGTCTTGCCCGGGAACGCCGCGCGGATGAAGTATTCCGGCATCAGCCGCCCCGAGGTCGAGGCCCGCGCGCCGAACGTGAAGGTCTTCCCCGCGATCCCCTTGGGGAAGTCGGCCGACCGCGTCAGGCCCGTGCCGGTGTTGGCGATGAGGTAGGTCCTGAACGCGGCGTCCTCGGCCCCCTGGGCGATCGCCTGGGCCCCGGGCGCGGCCCTGCGCGCCTGCACGCCGGTGAACCCCCCGAACCAGGCGAGCTGGACCTGGCCGTTGGTGAAGGCCGTGACCGCCGCCGGATAGTTCTTCACCGGGATATACGTCACCGGGACGCCGAGCTTGCCTTCGAGATAGGTGGCGACCTTGCCGAAGCGCTCGACGAGGCGGCTCTCGTCCTGGTCGGGGATGCCGGTGAAGACGAAGGCCGGCTTGGCGCTCCCCTGCCCGCCCGCGGATCCGGCCAGCGCGAGGCACCCCAGGCCGACCAGCAGCGACCGGCTCAGCGTCCGTCTCAGCATCAAGCGTCCCTCAACCGGATTTCGCCATGCGACACCGCAGAGCGGGCACCGCTGTCCAATCAACCGACAGTCAAGCGGGCGCAAGGGCGCCGGCCCGGCGGCCCCCCGCCGACGGCAGGGCCCCGCCTCCGGGAGGCGCCGTGTCGCGTCGGTCCGGGACGTCCGATGCGTCCGCCCCGGCGTCCGCGCGATCGGCGTGCCGGCGCCGGTGCGGAGGCCTGCCCCGACCGCCGTGCGGATCCAGGACGACGCGATGTCGGCTATTGACCGGTCGAGCCGAAGCCGGTCTCCGGTTTTCGACCCGCGTTCTGAACCCTGCATCAGAGGATCCGACCATGGATACAATCCCGGTCCGTCTCACCAGCCTCGCCCATGGCGGCGGCTGCGGCTGCAAGCTCGATCCCGCCGTGCTGCGGACGCTGCTCGCCGACCAGCCGGTCCCGGGCCCGTTCGAGCGCCTGCTGGTCGGCAACGAGACCGCCGACGATGCGGCGGTCTGGGCCCTGGACGACGGCACCTGCCTCATCGCCACCACGGACTTCTTCACGCCGATGGTGGACGATCCCCACGATTTCGGCCGGATCGCCGCCACCAACGCGATCTCCGACGTCTACGCCATGGGCGGCAGGCCGATCCTGGCGCTGGCCATCCTGGGCATGCCGGTGGGCAAGATCGCCCCCGAGATCGTCGCCAGGATCCTGAAGGGCGGGGCGGCCACCTGCGCCGAGGCGGGCATCCCCGTCGCGGGCGGCCACTCGATCGACGCCCCGGAGCCGATCTACGGCCTGGCGGTCGTCGGCCTGTGCGACCGCGCCCATGTCCGGCGCAACGCCGATGCCCGGGCCGGCGACGTCGCCATCCTGACCAAGCCCCTGGGCGTCGGCATCTACTCCGCCGCCATCAAGCGGGAGGCCCTCGACGCGGCGGGCTACGCCGACTTCCTCGCCACCACGACGCGCCTCAACAGGATCGGGCCGGATCTCGCGCGGGACGCGGAGGTCCATGCCGTCACCGACGTCACCGGCTTCGGCCTCCTCGGCCACGGCCTCGAACTCGCGCGCGGCGCCGGCCTGACCTTCGTCGTCGCGGGCGACGCGGTCCCGCTCCTGCCCCGGGCCGAGGCGCTCGCGCGGGACGGCTTCGTCACCGGCGCCTCGCACCGCAACTGGGCGAGCTTCGGCGGCCAGGTGGCGCTGCCCGAGGGCCTGCCGGACTGGCGCCGGCACATCCTCACCGATCCCCAGACCTCCGGCGGCCTGCTGGTGACCTGCACGCCCGGGCGGGCCGAGGCGATCCTCGCCCAGTGCCGCGCCGCGGGCTTCGCGCAGGCCGCCATCGTCGGGCGGTTCGAGGCCGGCTCTGCCGGCATCCGGGTCGAGGCCTGACGGGCCCCGATCCGGCACGACCGGGCAATCCCCGGACGGTGGACGCGCGTCGGCGGCCCGAGGGCACGGGGTGAGCCCGGGGCCTTCGCCGCCCCCCGGGGCCGGACCGGCGGCCGCGCGCGAACGGCGGAGCAGGTTGTCGTCGCCACGATCGCCGACCGGACCGTTCGGCGGGACGCCCGGCACGGACGCCGATGTCCGTCGCGCCGGACCTGACGGCGCGTCGTCGATCCCGGATCATGCCCGCACGCGGTCTTTGACGCTCCATCGCTCTCGGGAAGGATCGGCCGTGCCGGCGAATTCTGCAGATATCCGATCGCAGGCCGGATGTTCCCAGTCCGCGCGCCGGGGCCCGGATCGTAGTCTGTCTTTGGCCGCGGATATGCGGCAATTTTTCGATATTGCCTAAGGCGATAATTGATGATCTGGTGTCGAATGCGCCGCTTGCGCAGGCCAGATCTGTTCAGGGCGCGTGCCGGAGAATCGCCGACATGACGCGTCACACCGCCGCCCTCGAAGCCGTCGCGATCCTGTTCGCCGTCGGCTGCACGATGCCGGCCCGGGCCGAGCCCGCGGCGCTGGGCGCCCCGAAGATGGTGATCTACGGCAATTACTGCGGGCCCGGGAACAACGCGCCGCTGCCGCCGGTGGACGCCCTCGACGCGGCCTGCGCCCGTCACGATGCCTGCACCCCCAGCCGGGGCCTGCCGACGCGGGCGTGCAACCTCCGCCTGGCCCGGGAGGCCCAGGACGTCGCCCTCGATCCGACCCAGGCCGACGACCTGCGGGCCCTGGCCGGCGCGGTCGCCGCCTTCGCGGTGGCCACGCCCGCCGAGGGCTCGCCCGACATGGCGCCCGAGCAGGCGCTGATGCTCGGCGCGCAGATGTTCCTCAACGCGCCCCGATGAAGCCGCGGATGGGGCGCCCCTGACGCGTCGGCCGCGCCGTTGCGGAGCGCCCCGGGCCGATTTCATCCGTGTTGCTGGACGTTCGACTTGGAGTATTTGATCGATAGAGTGTCTATCCGCACATGAATTCAGTCTGCGGCGTATATGGTTGCGGTGAGATTCGATTTTCGAATGTGAGGGGCCGCCATGAGATGTCTCCAACTCGCCGCCGTTCTGGTGATGGCCGGCACCGCCGCAAACGCCCAGGGCACGGTCGATTTCGAGATCGACGGGCGGAAGATCCATATCGGGGCCTCGCGCGGCTGCGACGGCCTCTCGTGCGTATCGGTGTCGATCCCCGGCGTGTTCGAGATGGGGCCGAAGCGGCGCCCCCCGGCCCGACCCGGCGTCGCGGATGAGCCGGACGCGGCTGCGGCCCCCTCCGGTTCCCGCGCCCATCCAGCCCCCGACCGCGCCCCCGCCGACAGCGCATCGACGGCCCAGCCCCCCGCCGCCGCCGCCGACGACGACGGTGCGCCCGCTCCCGCCGCCCCGCCAAAATCCCTGTCGGCGGTGCCCCCAGTGTCGACAGTGCCCCCGCTGCCGGCGCCGCGGCAGGAGGCCGATCTGACGCAGGATCCGGTCGGCACGGCGGCGCCGGCCCGGGAACCGGCGTCCCCGTCGCAGCCTCCCCCGGCCCCGGCCCGAGCCGAGACCTCGCCGCTCGGCATGTGGGAGACCGAGGACCGCAAGGGGATGGTGCGCATCGAGGCCTGCGGGCGCAATCTCTGCGGCTACGCGTGGAACGCCCGGTCGAAGGCGAACGGCGAGAAGGTCCTGATCGACCTGAAGGCGCAGAGCTCGTCGCGCTGGAGCGGCCAGATCTACGATCCGAACACCGGCCGCACCTACGACTCCACCGTCACGCTCAAGGAGGGCGGGACGTTGCGGGTCCAGGGCTGCGCGTTCGGCGGGATGTTCTGCGGCGGCCAGACCTGGAACCGGGCCGGATAGCGCCGGCGGAGTCCGTCGGGACGTCGGTCCGGGTATCGGGGGCGCTCTTCGAGGCCCTGCCCGAGATCGTCCAGGGCATCCTTGCGCCGCGCCCCGCCGGGATTACGGTCGCGGCGCCGGGCGGGCGTTGGAGCGTCATCCCGAGAGCCGGCAGCCCCCGCTCGGGTCGAGCCTCGAGGGGCTGCCCGACCCCGTCGCCGCAGGTGGACCGACCGACCATGCCGTGCCGCCCCCTCGTCCTGTTCCCCGATCCCCGCCTCTGCCGTCCCGCCGCCCCGGTCGAGGCGTTCGGCCCGGGCCTGAAGGCGCTTGCCGACGACGTGCGCGACACCCTCCTGGCCGTGAGCGCCCTGGGTCTGACGGCCCCGCATGTCGGCGTGCCGGCGCGCGTCATGGTGGCCCGGATGGCGCCGGAAGCGGATCCGCGCGTCTACGTGAATCCGGTCCTGCTCTGGGCCTCCTCCGACATGGCGCGCCACGACGAGGGCAGCGTCAGCATGCCGGGCGTGCGCGAGCAGATCACCCGGCCCGCCCGGATCCGGTTCGGCTATCGCGACCTCGACGGGCTGGCCCGCGAGGCGGAGGCCGACGGCTTCCAGGCGGCCATCGTCCAGCACGAGATCGATCAGCTCGACGGACTCTTCTGGATCGACCGCCTGTCGCGGCTGAAGCGGGATCGGCTCCTGAAGCGGTTCGACAAGCTGAGGCGCCTGCCCGCCGCGGGGGAACACGCGTGAGCGGCGGCGCGACCGATCCCGTCATGCCGGCGGCCCCTCAGCCCGCGCCGGCCGATCGCGCGACGACGTGGTCGGCGATGGCGCCGGCGGTCGTCAGCCAGATGTCGGCGCGGCGCTCGGCGATGTGCTGGAGCGCCCGGCGCAGGGGCCTCAGCCGGTGCGGGCGCCCGACGATGTAGGGGTGCAGCGCGAGGCCCATGACCAGGGGCGCGGCCTGCGCCTGTTCCAGCATCTCGTCGAAGGCGTCGACGATGGCGTCGGCGAACTGGCGGCCCGTCTCCTTGCGGGCGACGATGGCGGGGATGTCGTTGAGTTCCTGCGGGTAGGGCACCGCGAGGATGCGGCCGCCGCCGCGGGTCGCGAACCACGTCGGCTGGTCGTCGTGGTCCCAGTCGAGCAGGTAGCGGTAGCCGGCCTCGGCCAGGAGATCGGGCGTCACCCGCGACTGCGAGATCCAGGGACCGAGCCAGCCGGCCGGCGGGCGCCCTTCCCGCGCCGCGATCACCGCCGTCGTCTCGGCGATCAGCGCCCGTTCCGCGGCCTCGTCGAGCACGCCCTGCCGCTCCGCATTGGTCCGCCCGTGCGCGACGATCTCGTCGCCGCGGGCGCGGAACGCCTCGATCAGCCCGGGGCAGTCCCGGTAGAGGTTGCTGTTGACGAGCACGCTCGCCGGCATCGCCAGCCCGTCCAGCAGCGCGGCGATCCGCCAGGCGCCGACCCGGTTGCCCCAGTCCCGCCAGGCATAGTTGAGCACGTCGGGCTGCGGCCCGCCCGGCGCCAGCTCGGCGCCCAACCCTTCGCCGAACGCGAAGGTCTCGAGGTTCAACCCGATATAGACCGCGAGGCGCTTGCCCTCCGGCCAGTCGAAGACCGGCCGCTCCGGCAGGGCGCTGTAGGCGTAGCGGCCGTGTCCCGAATCCGTGTCCATGCCGTGTCCCCGTTCCGCGGCACCGAGATAGGGCGCCTCCGGTCCGTTGTCGCCGTCGGGGCCGGCAGCGCCCGCGACCCCCTGCCCGCTCGCGCGTCCCCGGAGGCGCCGGCGGGCTCAGAGGCCGGGGCTCAGCGGGCGGCGTCGAAGGCGGCGAGGAACGCCGTCAGGTTCTCCGGCAGGGCCGCGCAGAGGTAGCCGCCCTCCTGGACGAGGGCGGTCGGCAGCCCGGCCCGGGCGATCCGTTCCGCCGCGGCGGCGAAGCCCGCGCGGGTCACCCGCAGGGCGCCGATCGGGTCGTCCGCGGCGGCGTCGAGGCCGAGCGCCACCACGAGCCCGCGGGGCCTGTGGGCGGCGACCTCCGCGAGCCCCGCCTCGACGGCGGCGAGCCAGGGCGCGTCGCCCGAACCCGGCGGCAGCGGCAGATTGCGGTTGAAGCCCGCCCCCGGCCCCTCCCCCGTCTCGTCCGCATAGCCGGCATAGAACGGGAAGTAGTCCGACGGGTCCGCGTGCACCGAGACGGTGAGCACGTCGGCGCGGGCATAGAAGATCCCCTGGGTGCCGTTGCCGTGATGGACGTCGATGTCGAGGATCGCCACCGGGCCGCCGGTGGCGTCGCGCATCCGCGCCGCCGCGATGGCGCTGTTGTTGAGGAAGCAGAAGCCGCCGGCGGAGGCCGCATAGGCGTGGTGGCCGGGCGGGCGGCACAGGGCGTAGGCGTGGCCCGCCGCCAGCGCCGCCTCGGCCGCCGCGACGGCGCATTGCGCCGACCCGTAGACCGCCGGCCACGTGCCGGCCCGGATCGGCGTCGAGGTGTCGGCCATGTAGAGGCCGGCGAGGCCCAGCAGGCCCGCGGGCTTCCGGTGCATCTGCGGCCGGGCGAAGACCCCGGTGAGGATCTCGTCGCCGAGGCCCGGCATCTCCGCCCGCCGCGCCCAGGCCCCGGCCAGGAACGCCACGTAGTCGGGATCGTGCACCGCCCGGATCGGGTCGGGGCCGTGATCGCCGGGGACGGCGAGGTCGTGGCCGGCGGTCGCGGCGGCGTCGTGCAGGATCGCGTAGCGCGCGGCCTGCTCGGGATGCGGGATCGGCGTGCCGCGCCGCCAGTAATGCTCGGGATCGTGCCGGGCCGCGTCGGGCGTGTGGAAGATGCGCATCCCGGGAGGTTAGGCCCCCGCGGGACGCGCGTCATCCGTCCGGGCCGCCGCGGGCGGGGGGCGGGGCCGCCCGCGCGCGATTCGGCCGGGCCGTCCGCCGCGCCCGTCGGCGCGGGCGCCCGCCGCGCCGTTTGGGACGGGTTCCGGCCGGGTCTGCGTCGGTGACCCGTCGGGCTCGGCCTCCGGTCCGCCCTCACCGGCGATGAGGGTGTGGGGATCGCGGACCCGCCACCCCGTCGGAGCGGGGGCCGCGTCGGCGATCTCGCGCAGCAGGGTCGGAACCCGCGCCCAGGGCTCGGTCACCGGCCGGATCGCGGCCCGCGCGCGGCCGCCGGCGACGCGGATGTCCGGCCAGCGCGCGCAGAAGGCCGCGACGCAGGCCGGGTCGAAATGGCGGCCGCTGTCGGCGCGGATGCAGTCCAGCGCCGCCTCGAAGGACATCGCCGCCTTGTAGGGCCGCGCCGTGGTCAGGGCGTCGAACACGTCCGCCACCGCGACGATCCGGGCCGCCAGGGGGATCGCGGCGCCGGCGAGCCCCTTCGGATAGCCGCCGCCGTCCCAGCGCTCGTGGTGCGACTCGGCGATCTCGGCGGCGAGGCAGATCAGCTCGGAGGCGCTGCCGCCCAGGATGCGCCGGCCGATGGTCGCGTGCGTCTTGATGACGTCGAACTCGTCCCGGTCGAGCCGGTCGGGCTTCAGCAGGATGCCGTCCGGGATGCCGACCTTGCCGACGTCGTGCAGCGGCGCCGCGAGGTAGAGGTTGCGGCACATCTCCGGGGGGAGGCCGAGCCCCTCGGCCACGATCTGGCTGTAGCGGGCCACCCGCCACGTGTGGTCGCCGGTCTCGTTGTCGCGGTACTCGACGGCCAGCGCCAGGCGGAAGATGATCTCCTCCTCGCGCTCGCGCATGTGGCGCAGGGCCGCCTCCACCTCGCCGTCGAGCCAGGCCGCCTGCTCGGCCAGGCGCCGCACCGCCTTGGCGAGCCGGATCACGTTGCGCAGCCGCACGGTCAACTCGACGCCCTGCACCGAGCGGTCGAGGAAATCGGTCGCCCCGGCCTCCAGGGCGGCGAGCCGCACGGCGTCCGAGACGTCGTCGGTGATCATCACGATGGGCACCTGGGCGTAGTGCGGGATGGTCCGTATGCACCGGATGAAGGCGATCCCGTCCATGGCGCGCATGTGGCAGTCGACCAGGACGAAGTCGAAGGCCCGCATCTGCGCCTCGACGAGGGCGGCGGCCGGATCGGCGTGATCGGTCACGCTCACGCCGGGCTTGGCCTCCAGCAGCCGGCGCAGCCGCAGGCGCATGGTGTCGCTGTCGTCGACCAGGAGCGCGTCCATCATGGGCTGTCGCGTCCTTCGGCGGCCGCAGACGGATGCCGCCGCGCGGATCGGCCGAACCGCCGGCCGTCCGGATGTCCGGACGCGGAACCTCGCGACCGAGCCAGGATCGGCGCGGCGACGGCTCGGGCTTGAAAATTCGTCATTGCGGCGAAGGATTCCATCGGCTGGATCAAATGTTGGGTCGCGGCAGGTTAATAGACAGTGAATGATATTCGTAGTCCTCTGAAATGAAATCGGATTTATTCGACACAAAAGAGGCGTATATTCTGACAAAATAACTGAAACGCGGGGAGGAGCGATGTCGATCGCGAGGATATAATATTCGAATAGTGATAATTATACAGTCGAATTGACGGTGCCCTTATGAACAGGATCGACGGAGGGATGCGGGTCGCGCCGGCATCGACGCGGCGCCCCCGGCCCGCTGACAGGGGGGCGGGCCGGCGCTACCGTCCGCCGCGGCCGGCGTCCGACCGCCGGGGGCGGCCTGTCGGGAGACGCGCGGGCGATGATGCGGTTCGATCTCGTCGATCTCGGCCTGTTCCGGCACGTGGTCGAGGCCGGTTCGATCACCCACGGGGCGGCGCGGGCGAACCTCGCCCTGGCGGCGGCCTCGACGCGGATCCGGTTCATGGAGGAATCCCTCGGCGCGCCGCTGCTGACCCGGGGCCGCCAGGGCGTCGACCCGACCCCGGCCGGGCGCGCGCTCCTCGTCCACGCCCGGGAGGTCCTGGCCGGGGTGGAGCGGCTGCGCGAGGAGATGTCGGCCTTCTCGGGCGGGGCGTTCGGCCAGATCCGGGTGCTGGCCAACACCAACGCGCTCACCGAATTCCTGCCGGACGCGCTCTCGGCCTTCCTGGCCGGCCATCCCGGAATCGGCGTCGAAGTCGACGAGCGCACCTCCGAGGAGATCGTCGGGCTGGTGGCCGAGGGGGCGGCCGATCTCGGCATCCTGTCCGGAACCGTGGATACCGGCGCGCTCCAGACCTTCCCGTTCCGGGAGGACCGGTTCGTGCTGGTGGCGGCCCGGGACCATCCCCTGGCGGCGCGTCCCGCGATCCCCTTCGCCGAGGTGCTGGGTCACGACCTCGTCGGCCTCGACCGGCGCAGCGCCATCAGCCGGTTCCTCGTGGCCCAGGCGGTGCGGGCGGGACGGCCGATGCGCCTGCGGGTGCAGCTGCGGGGCTTCGACGCGGTCTGCCGGCTGGTCGAGGCCCGGGTCGGCCTCGCGGTCCTGCCCGAGAGCGCGGCCGCCCGGGCCGCGCAGGGGCTCGCCATCGCGGTGGTGCCGCTCTCGGATGCCTGGGCGCGGCGCGACCTGACCCTGTGCCTGCGCGACCTCGACGGGCTGCCGCCGTTCATCCGGGCCTTCGTGGCGCAGCTGCGCGGATAGGATCCCCCAGCCCGGCTTCCCGGCGCCCGGCGCATTGCCCCGGGCCGCCCATGGTTTAGCCTCCGGGCCGATTCCATCGGGGTAGAGGGGCCTGGGCATGCCGATCGAGACCGTGGAGGCCGCCGGCCGGCGCCGGGGCGCCGATCTCCTGGTGGAGGTGCTGCGCTCGGAGGGCGTGCGCTACATCTTCGGCAATCCCGGCACCACCGAGCTGCCGCTCATCGACGCGCTCACCGAGGCGCCGGATGTCAGCTACATCCTCGCCCTGCAGGAGGCGACCGCGGTGGCGATGGCCGACGGCTACGCGCAGGGCGCGCGCCGGCCCGCCTTCCTCAACCTGCACACGGCGGGCGGCCTCGGCCACGCCATGGGCGGGCTGGTGAACTCCCAGGTCTCGGGCACGCCGCTCGTGGTCACGGCCGGGCAGCAGGATCTCCGCCACGCGCTCACCGACCCGCTGCTGATGGGCGACCTCGTCGCCATCGCCGACCCGGTGATGAAGTGGGCCCGGGAGGTGACGAGCCCGGACCAGATCCCGATCCTGCTGCGCCGGGCCTTCCACGATGCGGGTGCCGCCCCGTCCGGCCCGGTCTTCCTGTCCCTGCCCATGGACGTGATGGAGGCCATGACCGCCGTGCCGGCGGGCGAGACCTCGACCATCGACCAGCGGGCGGTGGCGGGTTCCCTCGACCGGCTGGCGGAGAGGCTCGCCGCCATCGCGCCGGGCCGGCTGGCCCTGATCGCCGGGGACGAGATCGAGGCCTCCGACGCCTCCGTTCAGGCTGTGGCGCTGGCCGACCTGCTGGCGGCGCCGGTCTACGGCTCGTCCTGGCCGGCCCACATCCCCTTCCCCACCGCGCACCCGCTCTGGGCCGGCAACCTGCCGACCCGGGCCGATTCCATCGCCGAGATCCTCGGGCGCTACGACGCGGTGTTCGCGCTGGGCGGCAAGTCGCTGATCACGGTGCTCTACTCGGAGGTCTCGGCGGTGCCGCCGGGGACGCAGGTGTTCCAGCTCTCGGCGGACGTGCGCGACCTCGGGCGCACCTATGCCACCAGCCTGTCGACGGTGGGGGATATCCGCGCCTCGCTGGACGCCCTGCTGCCGCTCCTGGCGCCGCGCCTCGCCGACCGGGCCGAGGCCTTCGCGGACCTGCGCGGCCGGGCCGTGACCGCCCGGGCCGAGCGCCGGGCGCGGCTCGCCGCCGCGGCGGACGCGGCCTTCGAGGATCCGGTGATCGCCCCGCTGGTGGCCGCCCGCGAGGTCGCCCGCGCGGTCGGGGCCGAGACCACCATCGTGGACGAGGCCCCCGCGACGCTGACCCACCTGCGCACCTTCCTCGACAGCCCCTCGGCGCATCAATACGCGGCGATGCGCGGCGGCGTCCTCGGCTGGGGCATGCCGGCCGCGGTCGGCTTCTCCCTGGGCCTCGACCGCGCGCCCGTGGTCTGCGTGGTGGGGGACGGGGCGGCGCTGTACTCGCCCCAGGCGCTCTGGACCGCCGCGCACGAGAAGCTGCCCGTGACCTTCGTGGTGATCAACAACGCCGAGTACAACATCCTCAAGACCTTCATGAAGGGCCAGTCGCACTACGCCTCGGTGCGCGCCAACCGCTTCATCGCCATGGACCTCACCGACCCGCGGATCGACTTCCTGGCCCTGGCGGCCTCCATGGGGGTTCCGGCGCGGCGCGTGACCCGGGCCGCCGACATCGCCCCGGCGATCGAGGCGGGGATCCGCTCGGGGGGCGCCAATCTGGTGGAGGTGGTGGTGCGGGCGACGTGAGCGGGGCTCCCGGGCCGGCCGAGCTGCCCGTGGCGCCGCCGTAGTTTTCGAACCATCTCGGTCGTCCGGCTCCGCTGCGGCAAGTGCTCGAATGCGGACACTGCAGAGTCCACAGCAAATGAATTGTGGATATCCGGAAAACGTCAACCGTCTGCGATCAATCGATCGATCGTTCCACATGTGATAAAAGGCAGCCGGGGCGCGCCGTGTGGATATTAACGTATTGGGTTCGAGGATCATTCAGGGCACGGCGCAGCGGATCCTCGACCTCGTTGCCTAAGCAGACATGTCCGAGATCGTAGAGACATTGATGCTCAACATCGTAGGCTCGCACTGAGACGAGCGGGTTGGCTCGCACGATGGGCGCCACTTCGTTGACGGCTTCGCTGCGGGGACAAACCCCTTCGTGCAGAAAAATCGGGCTCGGTGTCCAGTAGATGCCGAGAGGCCGCGGCAGATTGTAGGATCCCAGCAGCATCGTCTCTCCGGGCCGAGCCAATCGGAGGCAGTGCCGACACGGAAAACTACCGCTCGCGGTCGCTACGAACCGACGGACTCGGTTTCCTCGATCGTCCAGCAAGGTGCGACGGAAGCGGTCTGCCGTCTCCGTCGCGATCGGGACACATCGGAAATTCGTCATGGGCGCACCTCCTGAACATGCCGATACGCGCGTCGCCGCGCGTCGCACTCCGTTTCTTGCCGGCTCATCGAAGGACCCGGCCACGGCCGCCCTACGTCGCCGCGTCAATGCGCATCGTGGAAGATGATCCCCACGGCGTGTCGACGACCCGAGCGGAGCTCACTGACCCCGTGCCGCATCATCACGCGGTAGTCGCCCTTGGATCCGCGTTGCGGCCGGCTGTTAACGGCGAACACCACCGCGTCGCCCTTGGTCAGCGGCACGACGGCCGCACGCGACTGCATGCGCGGACGCTGCTCCGTCAGCACGAACGCGCCGCCCTCGAATGCCGCGTCCGGTTCGGACAGCAGCGTGGCCACCTGGAGCGGGAAGACATGCTCCCCGTAGAGGTCCTGGTGGAGGCAGTTGTAGTCCCCCGAAACGTATTGCAGCAGCAGCGGTGTCGGCCGGCGCTGTCCGGCGGCGTGGCAGCGCTCCAGGAACGCCGCGTGGGTCGCGGGGAAGCGGACGTCCAGTCCCATCCGGCCGTGCCACGCATTGGCGATCGGAGCGAGCTTCGCGTAGAGGCCCGTGCGCAGGTCCTGAACGATGTCGGGCAGCGGATAGGAGAAGTAGCGATATTCGCCCTTCCCGAACCCGTGGCGCGCCATGACGACGTGACTGCGGAACGCCGGCGTGTCGCCGTACAGGCCGGAGATCGCGTCGCACTGGTCGGGTGCCAGGAGCTTTGGCAACACGCCCCAGCCCTGCCGGTCGAGGTCGCCGGCGATCATCGCCCAGTCCAACGCCTCGATGCGGGTCGTGGTCATGCCGCCGTCTCCAGGCTGAGCAGCTGACGCTTGCGATGGACGCCCCAGCGGTAGCCCGAGATCGATCCGTCCGCCTTCAGCACGCGGTGGCACGGTACGACGACGGCAAGGCGGTTGGCGGCGCAGGCGGCGCCGACCTCTTGCGCCGTCATGCCGATCGCGATCGCCTTCGCGATGGCGCCGTACGAGCGCGTCTCGCCGACCGGTATGGCGCGCAGCGCCGCCCATACGGCGCGTTCGCCGGCTTCACCGCGGAGGTCCAGGTCGAACCGTGGCGCGTCGGTCGGCGCGTCGATGTGGCGGGCGACGGCATCGAGCACCGGGTCGCCGATTGCGTCCTCGACGAGGACGGCACCCGGCAGCGCGTCGCGAAGCTGCTGCAGGAGTTCGCCGCGCGCATGTCCGAGCATCACGGCGGCGACACCGCGGCCGCCGACGGCGATCCCTGCCAGCCCGGTCATGGTCGGGCGGTACCCGTAGCGGAGGGTTTCGGCCGCGAACGGCCGACTGCTCTCGGTCATGTCGGTTGCTCCATCTGTCACGGACGAAGATGGGCGATGGAGGAACGTCCTGCGCTCCGAACCCTGCTCTCCAATCGAAGAAAGGGCGGGAGCTCAGGCTCGGGCGACCGCCTGCTCGCGGTCGAGGAGCGCGCGCTTGCGCTCGACACCCCAGGCGTAGCCTGAAAGGGCGCCGTCGGTGCGCACGACGCGATGGCACGGGATCACGACCGCCAGCGCGTTGGCTGCACACGCGCCCGCGACCGCCCGGGTCGCGCTCGGGAGTCCGATGCGGTCGGCGACTTCGGCGTAGGACACGGTTTCGCCGAGCGGGATGTCGCGCAGCGCCTGCCAGACCCGCTGCTGGAACGCGGTGCCGCGCACGTCGAGCGGCAGGTCCAGACCGACCTGCGGCGCCTCGACGAGGCCGACCACCTTGGCCACGACGGCCTCGTAGTCGGCGTCGGCACCGATCAGTTTCGCTCTGGGAAAGCGGTCTTGGAGACCCCGCGCCAGGGCATCGGGATCGTCGCCGAGCAGGACGGCGGCGACACCCCTGGTGCTGGAGGCGACCAGGATCGAGCCGAGTGTCGTCTCGCCGACGGCGAAGCGGATCTCCTCCGTCGCCCCTCCCTTGCGGAAGCTCGACGGTGTCATCCCGAGCATCGCGTTGGATGCCGCGTAGAAGCGGCCGCTCGAATTGAACCCGGCGTCGTAGATCGCCTCGGTGACGCTGCTCTCGCCGGCCAGCGCCGCGCGCACGCGCTTCGCCCGCTGCGCGACCGCGTAGCCCTTCGGCGTCAGGCCGGTATGCGCCTTGAAGATGCGATGGACGTAGCCGGGGCTCAGGGCGAGAGCCGCGGCGAGGTCGGTCAGCGACGGAGGCGTCTCGCTGTCCTCGATGAGCCGGCACGCCCTGGTGATGAGCGCGGCGTTCGCCACCGCGGCGGCCGGGCCGTCGGGCTTGCATCGCTTGCAGGGCCGGAAGCCGGTGCGCCGCGCGTCCTCGAGGGTCGCGTGGATGGTGACGTTCCTGGGGTTGCAGCCGCGCGAGGGGCAGGACGGCCGGCAATAGACGCCCGTCGTGCTGACCGCGTACCAGAACTGGTCGTCGGCTGTCTTGTCGCGGGCGACGATGCGCGCCCAGCGGGGATCGGCAAGGATCGCTTCCGCGTGATTGTCCCGGCGGTTCATTGGCGTCGGTCCTCAGCCGATGGGCTCGGTGACCCCGCGGGCCCGCTCCACGTCGGGCATGCGGTAGTGCTTCTCCTCGATCTCCGCGAGGCGGGACGGAACGATCTCGGTCCCGGACACGCCGTAGAGCTTCTGGAAGTTCATGATCAGCGGCTGCCATTTAGCCGGATCAATACGATTCTCGTGCCCGTCCATGAGCAAGCCCGGATGCACGTGGACGCGGGTGATGCGCACCTCGAAGGCCGAGATCAGGCCCGCAACCTGGGGGTCGTCGTCCATCATCCCGTGTTGGGCCGAGACGACGGCTTCGAGTTGGATCGGGCATTCCAGGGCGCGTGGCGCGGTCACGGTCTGCGATGGGACGGGCGTCAGGCCGGCCACCGCGAACTTGGACGGCTCATACGCGTAGCCCAGCCGCTGCTTCAACGCGGGGATTGTCTGGGTCCCCGTCAGTCGCGCCAGCCTGTTCACGGCATCGGCCTGCATCGGCGACGGCAGATTGAGCACGCACTGCCCCGTGCGGATCATGTTCTGCGGCGTCTTGGACGCGGTCTGGAGACCGAGCATGCACCGCCAGCCGATCCACCACGCGGCCGACATCGGCGCGAGATTGGCTGTGCCGTCCTCGTTCTGCGTGCTGATCAGAACGACGGGGGTCCCGAAATAGAGGATCGACGGCTCGATCGTGACATGGGGATCGCTCATGCGGGGCTCCGTGGTTCGGCGAGGAACCGCTCATGCCGCCGTGCGGCTTTGGATGAACTCCGCTTCTTGCCTTGGAAACGGCCAGCGCGAACTCTGCGTCAACCCTTCGCGGTCTCCCCGGCGTGCTCCGAAGCGGACCGACCGGGAACCACCCAGGGCAGCCCCGCGCCGGCCGTCCCGACGGCGCGCAGGCTACCCGTCCGCGAGCCCCGGCACCGGCACCCCGAAGGCCGCCGCCAGCAGCACCATGTTGAGCCCGAGCACCACCGCCGCCCCCGCCACCGCGGCCGCCTGGGTCAGGGGCCCGTTGGCGAAGGGTCCCATCACGCTGCGGCGCCGGGTGAACACCACCAGCGCCACCATCGGCACCGGCAGGGCCAGCGATAGCACCACCTGGGACAGGACCAGCGCCCGGGTCGGGTCGACCCCGATCGCCACCACCACGAAGGCCGGCAGCATCGTCACCAGCCGTCGGATCAGGAGCGGGATGCGCCAGCCGGTAAAGCCCTGCATCACCATCTGCCCGGCCAGCGTCCCCACCACCGAGGACGAGATCCCGGAGGCGAGCAGCGACACCAGGAAGGCCGCCCCGGCCGCGGGGCCGAGCAGCGGCGTCAGGGTGCGGTAGGCCTCGCCGATTTCGGCGACCTCGCTGTGGCCGAGATGGAACGCCGCCGCCGCCATGATCACCATCGCGATGTTGACGAGGCCCGCCAGCAGCAGCGCCACCACCACCTCGCGGTTCGAGTAGCGCACCAGCAGGCGCCGGTCGGCCTCGGTGCGGGGGCTGCCCCGCCCCTGGGTCAGGCCCGAATGCAGGAACAGCGCGTGCGGCATCACGGTGGCGCCGATGATCCCCACCGCGATGGTCAGCGCCTGCGCGTCCGGAATTCTTGGGGTGACGAGGCCCCGGGCCGCCGCGCCCCAGGCCACCGGCGCCACCAGGAGCTCGACCGCGTAGCAGAGGCCGATCGTGCCGACCATGGCGCCGATGGCGATCTCGAGCGGCCTGAAACCCTCGTGCTCCAAAAGCAGGATCGCGTAGGTGATCACCGCCGTGACCGCCATGCCGGCCATCAGCGGCATGCCGGTGAGCAGCGACAGGCCGATGGCGCCGCCTAGGAACTCCGCGAGGTCGGTGGCCATCGCGGCGATCTCGCTGATGCCCCAGAGGGCGAGGCGCACCGGGCGCGATGTCGCGTCCCGGCAATGCTCGGCGAGGTTCTTGCCGGTCACGATGCCGAGCTTGGCCGAGAGCGCCTGGAACAGCATCGCGGTGAGGTTGGCGAGCAGCACCACCCAGAGCAGCCCGTAGCCGTAGCGGGCGCCGGCCTGGATGTTGGTGGCGAAGTTGCCGGGGTCCGTGTAGGCGATCGACGCCGTCACGGCGGGGCCGGCGAACAGCAGGAAGCGGCCCCGTCCGCCCATCCGCCCGTCGAGGACATCGCGGATGGCCGCCTCCGTCCGCCGGCTCATCCCCCCGGGCGCGGCGCGTCCCGGGACCGTCGCGGCGTTCGGCGCCACCATGGGCAATCCACTCCTCAAAGATATAGCGGAGGCTATATTCAGCGTTGCGGCGGCGGGATTCAAGGGGCGGGAGTCGACCTTGTGGGACTCCCCTGCCGGTGCCGGTTCTTGCTAGACAGGGGCGGGGCGGCGCGCGCGTGCCGAGAGGGAGAGCCAATGCAGGAACCGTCCGAGCAGGGCACGCCCGAGACCGAGCTGATCGACCCCGAGCGGCATGTGGAGAGTTTCCGCCAGGCGCGCGAGGCAAGGCGCTCGGAGCTTGTCGAGGATTACGTCGAGCTGATCGACGACCTGATCGGCGACGGCGGCGAGGCCCGGCAGGTCGACATCGCCGCCCGTCTCGGCGTGGCGCAGCCGACCGTCGCCAAGATGCTCAAGCGGCTGTGCGAGGACGGTTTCGTCCAGCAACGGCCCTATCGCGGCGCGTTCCTGACCGAGGCCGGCCGCCGGCTCGCCGCCCAGGCGCGCGAGCGCCACCGCATCGTCGAGCGCTTCCTGCGTGCGCTGGGGGTGAGCCCCGAGACCGCCCGGCGGGACGCGGAGGGGATCGAGCACCACGTCAGCGCCGAGACGCTCGAGGCGTTCCGCGCCTTCGCGGCACGGCATGGGGGGGCGTGACCCGCGACGATCCGTGTTGCGATCGCGGGACGGACCATTATCGTGTGCGCCATGTGAGCCCAGCTTCCAAAAACGCGCGTCCCGCCCGCCGGCGCCGAATCGGACGGGCGGGTCCGCGAACTCGATCGCGTCCGGGTCCTGCGGGCGGTGACGGGCGACGACGACCTGACGGTGCCAGCCGGCGCGACCGGCACCGTCGTGGCGGTCTACGCCGACGGTGCGGCATTCGAGGTCGAGTTCACGGACCCCATCGACACGCTGGCAACGGTCGAGGCCGACACCGTGTGCCTTGTCGAGCGGGCGGTCAGGTGAACATCGGCGAAGAGGATTGGCCCTCTCGCTTTCACATCGCCCCGGCCAAGATCACGGCTTACCTTCACAATCCCGACCACCGGGACGGCGCCGCGAAATGCCGCTTCCTCGCCGCGTTCGGCTTCACGCCGCGCAACCCGGACGACCTCAGGGACGCATTGCTCGGGCACTGTCGCCGAACGCATTTCCAGGGCGTCCTTCCCGGCTATCAGGCCGTCAAGCTCTGTTTCGAGGGGCCGCTCGCAGCGCTGATCGGAATCGACCCTCAGGTCAGGACCGTCTGGCAGGTCGATGAGGGCGACCCGTCCCGGACGGCCCGGTTCATCACCCTGAAGCCGCTTCCGCGCGCCCGTCCCTGAAGCAGCCGCCTCACCCCGTCGGCGCCGCCACCTTCTGGCGCAGCCCCAGGATCACCGCCCGGAGCATCTCGGCCCCGGCCTCGCCGGCATCCGGCAGCGTGCCGGTGCGGGAGGCGTAGATCCGCTCGTGCACGAAGGCGAGCTTGGCGATCACCGTCGGCGTCAGCTTGAACGGGTAGAGCGCCGGCTGGCCCATGCTGTGGGACAGGGAGTTGATCGCGTAGGTCAGCGGCAGCCACGCCTCGATCAGCCGGTCGAGGTCCTGGGTGTCGTAGGGGTCGAAGTCGATCACCGTCGGCACCTGCGTGGCGTTGCGCAGGCGCGGGCGCACGTGCAGCTCGAAGGTCGAGGCGGTCTCCACCGTGTCGACGATGTGCAGGTAATGCGCGAAGGTCTCGGCGAAGTCCTCCCACGGGTGGGCGGTGGCGTAGGCCGAGACGTAGGCCTCGTCCCAGTCGGCCGGCGCGCCGCGCGCGTAGTGGTCCTGCAGGGCCTGGACGTAGTTCCGGCTCTCGTCCCCGAACAGCGCCCGGAACGCCCCCATGGTCGGGCCGTTCATCACCAGCAGGTACCAGAAGTAATGCCCGATCTCGTGCCGGAAATGGCCGAGCAGGGTGCGGTAATGCTCGCCGAACAGGATCCGGCGGCGCTCCCGCTCGACGTCGTCAGCCTCGGCGATGTTCATGGTGATCAGGCCGTTGATATGGCCCGTGAGCACCGGCGTTCCGCCGGAAAAGCTCTCGGACGGATCGACCAGGAAGTCGAAGGCCAGCCCGTCCGTGTACTGGGCGCGGGTCGCCAGCGGCAGCTCCAGGCGCAGCAGCGAGTAGAACAGCCGGTGCTTGGCGGCCTCGATCTGGCGCCAGCGGGTGAGGTTCCACGGCCGGGACAGGTCCGGCACCACGCGGTTGTGGCGGCAGGCGGTGCAGTGGATGTCGGGGCTGCCCTCCGGCACCAGCCAATTGCAGGCCTCCGAGAGGGCGTTGTTGCACAGGCGGTAGCGCCCGCCGGGATCCGCGTAGGCGTGGAAGACCTGGGCCCCGCCCATGAGCGGGTGGGCCGAGAGCCCCTGCGGCTCCAGGGCCGAGACCTCGTGGACCGCGCAGACATAGCCCAGGCGCCGGGCGCAGCTCTCGCAGACGGTCGCCTCGAAGGTGACCGGCTGGTCGCAGGCCTGGCACTGGAAGATCTTCATCGGGCGGTCCCGGGCCGGCGGCCGGCCCACTGCCGGTCAAGCGGGGCCGGCCGGCAAAGTTCCTGCCACGCCCCCGGGGCGCCGGATTCCGGTCGGGATCCGCGAGGTCTCCGGGTCCGGCTCCGGCCCGGGACGGCCCCGCCATCATCCCGGGGCCCTGCCCGCGGCCGCCGCCCGCATTCCCGGCCCGCATTCCCGGCCCGCGCCCCCGCCGCACAGAAATTGCTTCCGGCACGATCTGTGTCGCATAACCGCCCGGTGGGCGCCGGCGCCCAGGGACCGGCGACGAGACCGCGTTCGATCCTTTCGACGGAGCTATCGTGTCGATCAAAGCCGCCCTGCACCACGTCACCCACTACCGCTACGACCGGCCGATCAGCCTGGGTCCCCAGGTGATCCGCCTGCGCCCGGCCCCGCATGCGCGCACCAAGGTGCCGGCCTACGCGCTGAAGGTGACCCCCGCCGAACACTTCCTCAACTGGCAGCAGGATCCCAGCGGCAACTGGCTCGCCCGCCTGGTCTTCCCGGAGAAGACCGACGAATTGAGGATCGAGGTCGATCTCACCGCCGACATGGCGGTGATCAACCCGTTCGACTTCTTCGTCGACGAGGACGCGCAGAGGTTCCCGTTCGCCTACCCGACCGACCTCGCGGAGGAGCTGGCCCCCTACCGCGTCGCCGTCGACGCGGACGGCCCCGAGATGGAGGCGCTCCTCGCCCGGCTTCCCGAGGAGCCCAACACCGTCCAGTTCCTGGTGGCGCTCAACGCCCTGATCGCCGGCGAGACCGCCTACGGCGTGCGCATGGAGCCGGGCGTCCAGACCCCCGCCGAGACCCTGCGGCTCAAGAGCGGCTCCTGCCGGGATTCGGCCTGGCTGCTGGTTCAGGTGCTGCGCCGGATCGGCCTCGCCGCCCGGTTCGTCTCCGGCTACCTGATCCAGCTCGTGCCCGACACCACCGCGGTCGACGGGCCCACCGGCGCGTCGGCGGACTTCACCGACCTGCACGCCTGGGCCGAGGTCTACCTGCCGGGCGCCGGCTGGGTCGGCTTCGACGCGACCTCGGGGCTGCTCACCGGCGAGGGCCACATCCCGCTCGCCGCCACGCCGCACTACCACTCGGCCGCGCCGATCGCGGGCGCCGTCGAGCCGGCCAGGACCACGTTCGAATACGCCATGACCGTCACCCGCGTCGCCGAGACGCCGCGGATCACCAAGCCCTATTCCGAGGCGGTCTGGTCCGCCATGGATGCCCTGGGCGAGCGGATCGACGCCGACCTGGCGGCCCAGGACGTGCGGCTGACCATGGGCGGCGAGCCGACCTTCGTGTCGGTGGACGATTTCGAATCGCCTGAATGGAACATCGCCGCGGTCGGCCCGACCAAGCGCAGCCGCGCCGACCAGCTGATCCGGCGCCTGCGCGACCGGTTCGGCCCGGGCGGGCTGCTGCATTACGGCCAGGGCAAGTGGTATCCCGGCGAGAGCCTGCCGCGCTGGGCCTTCGCGCTGTACTGGCGCAAGGACGGCAAGCCGATCTGGAAGGACCCGGCCCTGATCGGCCCCGAGGCGGCCGCCGGGGAGGCGGGCACCGCCACCATCGCGCATGCCAGGGCGCTCGCCGACGCCCTGGCCCGCCGCCTCGGCCTGTCGGACTACGTGATCCCGGCCTTCGAGGACGGCGAGCTCTGGGAGAAGAAGGCCGCCGAACTCCCGGTCAACGTCACGCCGGCGGAGGCCCGGTCCGGCTCGGTGGAGTTCGACGCCCGGATCAGGCGGGTCTACGCGCGCGGGCTCGGGGAGGCGGCGGGCTACGTCCTGCCGCTGGCGAGCCTGCCCACCGGCAGGAACGGCGATGCCGACCGGGTCTGGATCTCGGAGGCGTGGGAGTTCCGGCGCGGCCACGCCTTCCTGGTGCCGGGCGACTCGCCCCTCGGCTTCCGGCTGCCCCTGTCGTCCCTGCCCTACGTGCCGCCGGAGCACTATCCCTACTACCAGCCGCAGGACCCCCTGGAACCCCGCGGGCCGCTCCCCGACGACCCGATCGGCAAGGGCGGCAAGGCCGTCGTCAACGGGGCCGGCATCACCGGCGTCGCGGTGCGCACCGCGCTGGCGATCGAGCCCCGGGACGGGGTCGTGCGGGTGTTCATGCCGCCGACCCAGCGCGCCGACGAGTATCTCGAACTCGCCGGCCATCTCGAGGCGGCGGCCGCCGCGCTGACGCTGCCGATCCAGATCGAGGGCTACGAGCCGCCCTACGATCCCCGCATCGGGGTGATCAAGGTCACCCCCGATCCGGGCGTGATCGAGGTCAACGTCCACCCGGCCGCGTCCTGGCGCGAGGCGGTGGCGATCACCACCGACCTCTACGCCGAGGCGCGGCAGACCCGGCTCGGCGCCGAGAAGTTCATGGTCGACGGGCGCCATACCGGCACCGGCGGCGGCAACCACGTGGTCATGGGCGGCGTCACGCCGGACGATTCCCCGTTCCTGCGCCGGCCCGACCTGCTCAAGAGCCTGGTGCTCTACTGGCAGCGCCACCCGGCGCTCTC
Organism: Methylobacterium sp. J-070; assembly: GCF_022829385.1. Lineage (GTDB taxonomy): Bacteria > Pseudomonadota > Alphaproteobacteria > Rhizobiales > Beijerinckiaceae > Methylobacterium. Next base: position 50,850 of record NZ_JAKSXX010000144.1, read on the forward strand.
GTACCTGTTCTCGGGCCTCTATATCGGCCCGACCAGCCAGGCCCCGCGCATGGACGAGGCCCGCCACGACGGGCTCTACGAGCTGGAGATCGCCCTGGCGCAGATCCCGGCGCCCGATGCGCCCAACATCCCGCGCTGGCTGATCGACCGGGTGTTCCGCAACATCCTGGTGGACGTCACCGGCAACACCCACCGCTCCGAGATCTGCATCGACAAGCTGTACTCGCCGGACGGCCCGACCGGGCGCCTCGGCCTGCTGGAATTCCGGGCCTTCGAGATGCCGCCGGATTCCCGCATGAGCCTCGCGCAGCAATTGCTGCTGCGCGCCCTGGTGGCGTGGCTCTGGCGCGAGCCGCAGACCGGGGGTTGTGTCCGCTGGGGCACGAACCTCCACGATCGCTTCATGCTGCCGCATTTCCTCTGGGCCGACTTCCTCGGGGTGCTGGAGGATCTGCGGGCGGCGGGCTACGGTTTCGATCCGGTCGCCTTCGAGGCCCAGGCCCTGTTCCGCTTCCCGGTCTTCGGCACGGTCGAGCAGGGCGGGGTCCGGATGGAGCTGCGCCAGGCGCTGGAGCCCTGGCACGTGATGGGCGAGGAAGGGACCAGCGGGGGCACCGTGCGCTTCGTCGACAGCTCGGTCGAGCGGCTGCAAGTCAAGGTCGAGGGCCTCGTGCCCGAGCGGCACGTCATCGCGTGCAACGGCCGCCGGCTGCCCATGACCGGCACCGGCCGCGGCGGCGAGGCCGTGGCGGGCCTGCGCTTCAAGGCGTGGCAGCCGGCCTCCTCCCTGCACCCGACGATCCCCGCCCACGCGCCGCTGACCTTCGACATCCTCGACGCCTGGAGCGGGCGCTCGCTCGGCGGCTGCCGCTACCACGTCGCCCATCCGGGCGGCCGCAACTACGAGACCCACCCGGTCAACGCCTACGAGGCGGAGGGGCGCCGCCTCGCCCGGTTCCAGCCGCACGGCCACACGCCCGGACGGGTCGACATGCCCCGGGCGGAGCCGAGCGCCGAGTTCCCGCTCACCCTCGACCTGCGCACCCCGGCGCCGCAATGACCGGGGGCCCGTGATGGAGGGGGCGCTCGCCGCCCGGGCCGAGATGGGGGAGAGCCCGCGGGCGCGCGTCGCGCGCTGGACCGCGGGCTACCGCCCGGCGCCCGGCCGTCCGGACGAGTTCCTCGGTCCGGACGGCGCCCCGCGCGGGGCGTGGCCGCGCCTCCTGGACCGTCTCGGCGCCCTCACCGAGCCGGAGATCACGGCCCGCTTCGTCGCGGCGGAGCGGCACATCCGGGACGCCGGCATCTCCTTCCGCATCGCCGGCGACCAGCGCGAGCACCCCTGGCCGCTCGGCTGCCTGCCCCTGGTGATCGAGGGGGCCGAGTGGCAGGCGCTCAGCGCCGGGATCGTGCAGCGCGCGGAGCTGATGGAGGCGATCCTCGCCGACGCCTACGGTCCGGGCCGGATGGTCGCGGAGGGGCTGCTGCCCGCCGCGATCATCGCCGGCACCCCCGAGTTCCTGCACCCGCTCCACGGCGTCGTGCCCCCCGGGGGGCATTACCTGAAGCTCTACGCCGCCGATCTCTGCCGGGGCCCGGACGGGCGCTGGCAGGTGCTGGCCGACCGGACGCAGGCGCCCTCGGGCCTCGGCTGGGCGCTGGAGAACCGGATGGTCCTGGCCCGGACCTTCCCGGACTTCTTCCAGGACCTCCACGTCGAGCGCCTGCCGGCCTTCTTCCAGGCGTTCCGCGACGGGCTGGCGCTGGGGGCCGAGCGCGCGGACCCGCGGATCTGCCTGCTGACCTCGGGCCCCTACAGCAGCACCTATGTCGAGCAGGCGGCCCTCGCCCGCTATCTCGGCCTGATGCTGGTGGAGGGCGACGACCTGGTGATGCGGGACGGGCGGCTGCACGTGCGCACCGTCTCGGGGCTGAAGCGCGCCGACGCCCTGTGGCGGCGGATCGACGCCGACTTCCTCGATCCCCTCGAACTCAACGCGGCCTCGCGGCTCGGCGTGCCCGGCATCCTCGACGCCTTGCGCAACGGCTCGGTGGTGATGGCCAACATGCCGGGCGCGGGGCTCGTCGAATCCGCCGCGCTCGCCCCCTATCTCGACGGCCTCAGCCGCCGGCTGCTGGGCGAGCCCCTGCGGCTCGGCCATCCGCGGACGTGGTGGTGCGGCGACCTCGAGGGGCTCGCCCATGCTCAGGCCAACCTCGACAGCCTGATCCTGCGCCCGGCCGCCACGCCCCAGCGCGGGGCCGGGCGCGACGCGATCCTGGCGGGTCCGGTGCTGGCGGCCGAGCGCGCGCGCGTCCTGGCGGCCCTGCGCGACCGGCCCTTCGACTACGTCGCCCAGGAGGCCGCGCCGCTCTCGACCATGCCGGGCTGGGAGCGCGGCGAGGCCGGCCTCTCCCTGGTGCCCCGCCCCTTCGTGGTCCGGGTCTTCGCCACCCGGACGCCGCTCGGCTGGCAGGTGATGCCGGGCGGCTTCTGCCGGGTCTCGGAGCGGGAGGATCTCGACCCGATCGAGATGCGGCTCGGCATCCGCTCCGCCGACGTCTGGGTGCTCTCGGAGAAGCCCGTCGCCGCCCCGGTGATCGGCTCGCACGCGGCCCCGCGGGTGCGGCGGGTCGGCGGCCACCTGCCCTCCCGGGCGGCCGACGGCCTGTTCTGGCTCGGCCGCTACCTGGAGCGCGCCGAGGCGGTGATCCGGCTGGTGCTGGCCCATCTGCGCAGCGTCGGCGACGCGGTCGGGGCCGACATCTCGGGCGCCCTCGACACGCCGGCGGCCCTGGCGCTCCGCACCCTCCTGCACGAGTGGGGCGCCACCGGTGCCGCCGGCATGCCCACCGCTCGCCTCGCCCAGGAGGCGCTCGCCGGGAGCGAGCGGCCGGGCTCGGCCCGGGCCCACATCGATGCGGCCCGGCGCAACGCCGCCGCGCTGCGCGCCCGCCTCTCCGGCGAGGCCTGGCGGGTGCTCGCCGACCTGAACGAGTTCCTGGCGCTCGACCCCGATCGGGCGCTGACCGAGTCGCAGCTCGCGGGCCGCGCCGAGCGGGCGCTGAGCCACCTCGCGGCCCTCTCCGGCCTGACGCACGAGAACATGAGCCGGGCGGAGGGCTGGCACTTCGTCGAGCTCGGCCGGCGGATCGAGCGGGCGATCAACACCTGCACCTTCGCGCTGGCCCTGGCCAACGACGAGGCGACCCCGGGCTGCCTCGGGGTGATGCTGTCGCTGTGCGACTCGCAGATCAGCTACGGGCGGCGCTACCTGCAGGGGGCCGCCCTCGACCCCGTGCGCGACATGGTCCTGCTCGATCCCTACAACCCGCGCTCGATCGCCTTCCAGGCGGAGGCGATCGCCCGCCACCTCGCCGACCTGCCGGCGCTGGCGGCCGACGGCATCCCCGAGCCCCATTGCCGCCTCGCCGCCCGGATCCTGGCGGAGCTGCGCAGCGGCGAGGCCGCCGACTTCGACGCCGTGCGCCTCACCGCCCTGGAGACGGATCTGGAGCGTCTCGCCGACGGCATCGCGGCCCGCTACTTCCCGACGGGGCCGCACGCGCTGCGCCCGGAAAAGCTGACGGGGCTCGCGTGATCTACACGCTGCGCCACCGCACCACCTACCGCTACGGCAAGCCGGTCCGCTTCGCCCGCTGCGCCCTGCGGCTCAAGCCGCAGGATGGCGAGGGTCAGAGCGTGCTGGCGAGCGCCGTCACCGTCGACCCGAGCCCCGCCACCGCGGTGATGCGGCGCGACTATTTCGGGATCGACGCGGTGGCGATCACCCTCGACCTCCCCCACACCACCTTCAGCGTCGAGGCGCTCTCCACCGTGCGGGTCGAGCGCCCGGCCCCGCCGCCGCTGGAGACCGGGACGGCCTGGGAGCGGGTCCGCGATGCCGTGGTGGCCGGGCGCGAGCTCCACGGCCGCGCGCCGGTGCATTTCCTGTATCCGAGCGGCCGGGTTCCGCTGCTGCCCGAGGTCACCGACTACGCGCGCCCGAGCTTCTCCGCCGGCCGGAGCGCCTACGGGGCGGCCCACGACCTGATGCTGCGCATCGGCCAGGATTTCCGCTTCGACGCCAAGGCCACCCATGTCTACACGCCGCTCGCCGAGTCCTTCGCGCTCCGGGCCGGGGTCTGCCAGGACTTCGCCCACGTGATGATCGCGGCCCTGCGCGGCATGGGCCTGCCGGCCGCCTATGTCAGCGGCTACCTGCGCACCGTGCCGCCGCCGGGCCGGCCGCGCCTGCGCGGGGCGGATGCGAGCCACGCCTGGGTGGCGGTCTGGTGCGGCGAGGGCTGGCTCGGCCTCGACCCGACCAACGGCGTGGCGGTGCGGGACGACCACATCGTGGTGGCCCGCGGCCGCGACTACGGCGACGTGGCGCCGGTCGACGGCATCGTCAGCGGCTCGGGCAAGCAGCGCCTCAAGGTCGAGGTGGATGTCATTCCGGATACCGAGACGCAGGATCTCGCCCTGGTGGGGTGAGCCGCGTCCGGCCGCCAAGACGGGAATGACCGGGTCCCTGCTCGAGTCGCTTTGACGGATTTCGACCCGCCTTCTTACATGTGACATGTAACCGGATGCGGGACTCAGATGGGCACGCCGGTCGTCGAGAGGGTTCGGAAGCGTCGAAAGGCGTTGCGCGCGGCCGGGCTTCGTCCGGTGCAGATCTGGGTTCCGGATTCGAGTCAGCCAGGTTTCGCCGAGGAATGCCGGCGCCGGTCTTTGCTGGTGGCGGAGGCCGATGCGGCCGATGATGAGCTAAACGCCTTCCTCGACGCCGATCTCGACGATCCAGCCGAGCCGTGAGGCGCGGCGATCTCGTCACCGTCGCCATGGCGGGCGATTTCGGAAAGCCGCGTCGGGCACTCGTGATCCAGGCTGACACCTTCGTGCAGACCGACTCGGTGACGGTCCTGCCGCTCTCATCGACGCAAGTGGATGCACCGCTGATCCGGCTGCCCGTGCAGCCGACACCGCGAAACGGCTTGAAAAGGCCGTCTCAGGTCCAGATCGACAAGGTCATGACGGTGAGGCGGGCGAACGTCGGGCCACCGATCGGGCGGCTCGATGACGCGACCCTGGCGGCCGTGACACGGTTACTCGCGCTGTTCCTCGGCGTCGCGTAGCGTCGGCGGCTGCCGGACCCGGCCCTCACCACATCGTCTTGGCCGCCCGCTCCGGCCACTCCGCGTCGTAGCGCTCGCCGCCGACCGCGCCGGCGGTGAGCGCCGCCAGGATCGCCCCGGGGGTCGGCAGGGTCGCCGGATCGACGCGGGATTCCGGATCCCACAGCCGGGCCCGGATGATCGCCCGGGCGCACTGGAAGTAGATCGCCGCGACGGTGATCACGAGGGCGGTGCGCGGCGCGTGGCCGTCGACCCGGAACGAGTCCAGCAGATCCGGATCGGCCGAGATCACCGCCTGTCCGTTCACCCGCAGCGTCGTGCCCGAGCCGGGGATCAGGAACAGCAGCGCCACCCGCGGGTCGCGCACGACGTTGCGCAGGGAATCGATCCGGTTGTTGCCGCGCCGGTCGGGCAGGATCAGCGTGCGCGGGTCGGCGACCCGCACGAAGCCCGGCTGATCCCCGCGGGGGCTGCAATCGAGCCCTTCGGGGCCGCTGGTCGCCAGGACCGCGAAGGGGGCGGCTTCGATCAGCGCCGCGTAGTCCGGCGTGACCGAATCCGCCACCTTGACCGTGGAGGCGGGCGCCAGGGGCGCGTGGTAGATCGCCTCCAGCGCGGCGAGGCTGTCGACGATCATGGCGCCCTCACGCGTCCCCGTCCTTGCCGGCCGAGAAGGCTTCGTGCTCGGCCACCAGGGCGCCCGACAGGGCCGCCGCGATCAGGCTGCGGGTCTCCGCGACCCCGTAGAGGGCTACGAACGAGCCGAAACGCGGCCCCCGCGCCTCGCCGAACAGCACGTTGTACAGGCTGGTGAACCAAGCCTGCGACACGCCGGGCCGCCCGTCCGGGCTCTTGGCCTTGCCGGACGTATCGGGGAAGTGGCGCCGCCCGACCTCATAGACCGCCGCCTGCAGGGCCTCCGGATCGGTGGAGCCTTCATGCCCCGCCAGCGTCTCCGAAAGGTCCTCGAGGGCCGCCCGCTCCTCGGGCGTGGGCGCCCGGTAGGTCTTGGCCGGGCGCACGAAATCCGAAAAATACTTCAGCGCGTGCTCGACCAGCCGGTCGAGGCCCGGATGGGTCTCCGGCCCGGTCTGCGGCGCGTAGCGGCGGATGAAGCCCCACAGCACCGCCGGATCCTCGGTGTTGGCCACCGCGGCGAGGTTGAGCAGCATTGCGAAGGTGAGGCTCGCGCCCTCGACCCGCTCGGGCTCCGGCGGATCGCCGGCATGCAGGTGCCAGACCGGGTTGCCGAGGCGCAGCTTGGCGTCCTGGCCGGCGTAGCGGTCGAGGAAGCCGATATACTCGTCCACGTGCCGGGGGATCACGTCGAAGAACAGGCGCTTGGCCTCGCGCGGCTTGTTGTACATGAACAGGGCGAGCGAATCTGGCGTGCCGTACTTGAGCCAGGCATCGATGGTCAGGCCGTTGCCCTTCGACTTCGAGATCTTCTGGCCCTTCTCATCGAGGAACAGCTCGTAGTTGAATCCCTCCGGCGGCTCGCCGCCGAGGGCCCGGGCGATCTTGGCCGAGAGCTTGACCGAATCGATCAGGTCCTTGCCGGCCATCTCATAGTCGACGCCCAGCGCCACCCAGCGCATCGCCCAGTCGGGCTTCCACTGCAGCTTGGCATGGCCGCCGGTCACCGGGGTCTCGTAGCGCTCGCCCGTTTCGGGATCGCGCCACACGATGGTGCCGCTGCCGGCCCTCACCTCGTCGATCGGCACCTGCATCACGTGGCCGGTGACCGGATGGAGCGGCAGGAACGGCGAGTAGCTCGCCGAGCGCTCGGCGCGCAGCGACGGCAGCATGATCTCCATCACGGCGTCGTAGCGCTCCAGCACGCGCAGCAGCGTCGCGTCGAACATTCCCGCGCGGTAGCACGCGGTCGCCGAGCGGAACTCGTAGGCGAACCCGAAGGCGTCGAGGAAGCGGCGCAGCTCGGCGTTGTTGTGCGCCCCGAAGCTGTCATGGGTGCCGAACGGGTCCGGCACCTGGGTCAAGGGCTGGTTGAGATGGGCGGTGAGCATCTCGCGGTTCGGGACGTTGTCGGGCACCTTGCGCAGCCCGTCCATGTCGTCCGAGAAGGCGATCAGCCGGGTCGGCACGGCGTCCCGGGTGAGCACCCGGAAGGCGTGGCGCACCATGGAGGTGCGGGCGACCTCCCCGAACGTGCCGATATGCGGCAGGCCCGAGGGCCCGTAGCCGGTCTCGAACAGGATCTCGGTCTTGCCGGTCTTCTCCAGCCGCGCCACGAGCTTGCGCGCCTCCTCGAAGGGCCAGGCGGCGGCGGTGGCGGCGGCCTCGATCAGGTCGGGGTCGAGAATCAGGGCTGGTGCGGCGGGCATGTCTTCGGGGGTAAGCGCAATTTGGGAGGGCGCACCCTAGAGCGGTTCGCAACGGAGCGGAACGCCCGACGGTGCATTCGGGTCGCCCGGCGGGTCTTGGTAGTGGCCGAAGCATCCCGAGCGTTCAGGGACGCGGCTTCCGCGCGGCATGCCGGACACCCAAGATGACGATCTCGTCCGCGGCGACGCGATAGGTGATCGCGTAGGGGTATGGGAGAACCATAAGCGCCGGACCTCGGGTCGAGCGGTCAAGGCGCCCGCGAAGGGATAGCGTCGCAGGAGGTCCATGGCGGCCTCAAGGCTTCGCAGCACGTTGCGCGCACCCTGCGGGTTTCGACGACCGATATAGGCGAGCGTACCGTCGAGCTGGGCTGCGGCGGGTCGGGTCAGGCGCAGCCTCACAGGCCATGCTTGGTCCAGATGGCGCGCACCTCCTCATCGGTGGCGAATTCGCCGCGCGCTGCCGCGGCCTCGGATTCGTCGAGTTCCGCCTCCTCCTCGGGGGTGAAGTGGTAGACGGGCGCATCGTCGCTCAGAACGGCCAGCATGAGGCGAGCGATCTCGTCCTGCCTGTCCGGGGCGAGGTCCCGCGCCCTGGCCACGGCCAAATCGAGAACTGCCGTCATGGTTCGATCCTGTCGGGGCGGCGGGGCTTCGACGCAGGATCCCCGATCCCATCCCCGGTGAAAGCCCCTGTCGAGCCCGGTCAGAACGGGCTCACCGGGAAGAACCGCAGGTACAATTCGGTATACTTCCCGTCGTCCCAGACCCGCTGCAGCGCGTCGTCGAGCGCCCGGGAGAGGGCGGCATCCTCCTGGCGGGTGACCAGGCCGATTCCCTCCCCGAAATAGCGGTTCTCCAGATAGTCGCCGCCGATGAGCGCGCAGCACGTCTCGGCGTCCTGGCCGCCGACATAGAGGGCGAGGTTCAGGCCGTCGGCGAAGAGGTAGTCGATCTCGCCGCGCTTGAGCGCCCCCTCGGCCGCCATGAGGTCGGTGAAGTCCTTCGGGACGGCTTTCGGGAAGAACGCCTTGAGGTAGGCGGCATGCGCGCTGTTGCCGAGCACACCGACGCTGCGGCCCTCCAGCGCCGCCGCCGAGGGCACCGGAAGGCCCTTGTCGGTGCGTGCCGCGAAGCGCGCCGGCCAGCGGAAATACGGCCGGGTCGCCAGGAATTTCTCCCGCAGGCTCGCGGTCAGGGGAATCGCCGCGGCAACCACGTCGCCCTGCTTGCTGTCGAGGGCGTCGAGCAGGGTGTCGAAGCGGCGCGCCTGCACGGTGCAGGTGATCGTCAGCTTCTCGCAGACGGCGCGGGCGAGCTCGACCACGAAGCCGGTGGGGTTGCCGTCGGGGCCGGCGAAGTGCAGCGGCGGGAACTCGTCGTCGGTGAGGAATCGGACCGCCCGGCCGGTCTGGGGCGCCTCCACCCGCTCGCCGCGGCTGCGCGGATTCCAGAAATCCGGGACCGTGACGGCCGGTGCGGCGGCCGTTGCCGCGGCCTGGGGCTCGACCTGGGCCGCGGCGGCGCGCGGCTGCAGGCCGCCGCACAGGGCGACGGCGAGCGCGGCCGCCGCGAGCCAGGATGGGACAACGGTCCCACCGTCTCTTGACGATGCGGCGGAGGCGGTGCTCCACTCGGAGCGGGGGGACGGGAACTGGCTCACCCGCCTCCCCTACCACGTCCTGGGGCCACCAGGGGAGCGCGGCGTGTCGGTCCAGCGCCCGCCTGCGGCGCAGGCCGCCCTGCCGCCGGAGATCGCCTTCCTGCGCGGGCAGGGCGTCGACGGCCGCCTGCTGGTCCGGGCCGCCGCGGCGGCCGCCGCCGCCGGGACGGACGCGGCGACCGCCCTGCTGAACGGCGGCCTGATGTCCGAGGGCGCGTACTACCGGGCCCTGGCCCGGGCGCTGGGCGCCCCCTACCTCGACGGGCCGATCGCGTTCGGCCTGGGCCTGACTTTCCCGGGAAGCCTGATCACCGGCCTCGCGCCGCTGGCCCTCGGATCGGTGGCGCCCTGCGTGCTGGCGCCCCGCGGCCGGGCGATCACGGACCTCCTCGACGGCGCTCACCGCAGCACCATGCCGGCGATCACCAGCCCGACCCGTCTGCGCGAGGCGGTCTTCGCCGCGATCCCCGGTCAGGTGGCCGATTACGCGGCGCACGAGTTGCGGCGCCGCAGTCCCGACCGGGCGACGGCGCGCGAACCCGCCGTCTGGTGGCTGCTGCTCCTCGCCCTCGCCCTCGCGGCGGCGCTCTGCCTGTGCGCGGTCCTCCCGGCGCCGCTCGTGCGCGCGATGGCGCTCGCCGGGCAATGCCTGTTCCTGGGGATGACGACCCTCCGGCTGGCGGCTCTGGCCATCCCGGCGCCCGTATCGGCGGAGGAGGCGCCCGTGGCGCCGCTCGCCGACGCGGACCTGCCGGTCTTCACGGTGCTGGTCCCGCTCCACCGCGAGGCGGCGGTGGTACCCCATCTGCTCACGGCGCTGGCGGCCCTCGACTACCCGGCCGCCAAGCTCGACATCAAGCTCCTGCTCGAGGCAGACGACGCGGACACCGCCTCGGTCCTCGCCGGCATCCCCCTGCCGGCCCGGTTCGAGGTCGTCACGGTGCCGCCGGGCGCCCCGCGCACCAAGCCCCGGGCGCTCAACGCCGCCCTGCCGCTCGCCCGCGGGGCCCTGCTCACGGTCTACGACGCCGAGGATATCCCCAATCCCGGCCAGCTGCGGCTGGCGGCCGCGCTGTTCGCACGCCTTCCCGGGAGCACCGCCTGCCTCCAGGGGCGGCTGGTGATCGACAACGCCGACGATTCGCGGCTCGCCCGCGCCTTCGTGTGATGTGCGACTTCAAATGGCACGGCGCGGCGGCGCGGGACTAGGCGGGATCAAGCGGGCAAAAGTGGGCTTGAATCAGCGTTTTACGCCCCGCATGGCTTCACGACCCGAGGCGGAGCCCACCCGCAGGTTCCGATGGCGCGGATCCCGGGCCCGATCCACCCGGCCGGAGTCGGTCCCAGGGGCGGGAGCCCTCCCCCTTCGCAAGGCGGGATGATCGGCGTGGCATGGCCGAAATGACCGTCCGGCGGCCCTAACCGCTTGGTCCGAAACGGGCTGTGTCACCCCGCCTGTCCGTGCGGTGGCTTCGCGGGTGGGACGTCCTGCGCCCCCGGCGGCACCCCCCGCCCCTGCGCGTGCCCGGTATCGTGATAGTACGGCCGCACGTCCCCCGGTTCGGGCCGGCGGCCGCAGCGGCTGCAGCGCAGCCGGGCGGCCACCGTGTCGAAGTCCAGCGCGGGCGCGAGCTTCAGGTAGGCCCAGATCAGGATCGCCCCGATCCGGCAGGCGCGGCAGTAGCTCTGCAGCCCGTGCCAGCCGGCCTTCTCCAGCGCCCCGAGCGTCGGCACGCCCTAGAACGGCAGCTGGTCGAGGAACACCTCCGGCACCTGGCCGACGATGCGCAGCACCACCGGCTCCGGGGCGTCCTGCGTGTCCGGATCGACATCGACCCGGACCGCCACCGCCCCGGCCTTGCCGTGCGCGATGCGCGTGACCCGGCGGAGCGCCTGTATCGCGTCGTCGACGGCCTGGGGCGCCTCCGCCTCCAGCACGCTGCCCTTCAGGCGGAACGCCTGCACGCTGTAGATCGTCCTGGTCTGATGCATCATGTCCAACCCCCCGGTTGCGAGTCGCATGCTGCATCAAGAACAAAACAGGAACAAGACATGTTCCGGTGCGCGGTCCGCCCTGTGAATGTCGAGGATGGCTCGTGAACGCGCGCACAAGCGTCGACGGCGCCCGCCTAGCTGAAGCCCTTCGTCTCCTGGTCCTCCCGGTGGCAGGCGTGGTGGACGAGGCGCGTGTTCTCGGCCGTGTAGCCGAGCACCGGGTCGGTTCGGTCCAACTCCGCGCCCTTCTGCTCCATGGCTTGGCCGCAGAGGCCGCAGAGGCCGCCTTGCGCGCGCCACTTCAGGATCTGGAGCTTCCGCCGCTCGGCCGGCGTTCCGCGCTCCCAGTACATGAGCCGGGTAAAGAGGCGGCGGCGCAGGGCAAACAGCAGGACGGGGTCACCCTCGGCCGCATCCGCGATCATCTGCCGGACCGTGGTCAGGAGGGCGTCGGCCTTCGCGGCTTCCTCTTTCGTCAAACGGCGGCTCGGCATTCAGGCTTCCATGCACTCGGGGCTAAGGGGGCTGTCAGACGGACGGAGCCGTGCGAGGTTCAACCCGGACTCGCCGATCCGCCCGCCGCGACCGGCCCTCACCGTCCCACCCGCGCGATCCCCCGCCGGATCCGCGCCGCCTGCGCCCGGGCGATCTCCGATTGAGCGGCGTCGAGCCCCGCGCAGGCCAGCCGGGCGTTGCTCTCGTCCGAGCCGTCCACCCGGTTCGAGCCGGAGCCGAGGATGACCTGCCGCCACGCGCAGGCGAGGGCGGGGTTGCGCCGGATCCCGCCGCCGCACCCGTCCTGCAGGCAGAAGGCGACGTTGCGCTGGGCCTGGTAGTCGCCGCGATAGGCAAGCGGAACCGCGGCGCGGAACTCCGCCTGGTTGGCCGCGCAGGCGGCGTCCGGCCCGGCGGGGCAGAGCTGCAGATGGTCGCCCGCCGCCTGGCCGGCGGCGGGGCCGGCGAGGAGGGCCAGCAGGCAGGTGCCCCGGCGCAGGGGGCCGGTCACCGCCCCGATCAGATCGCCCGCCCGTACCATGCGACGCGTCCCTGGAAGCTCAGATCCGCCACCGCGTCGCGCCGAATCGTCTCCGACGGGTAGCGGTCGTTGTCCGAGATCAGGATCATACCGCCCCCGGCCAGGAAGTTGACCCGCTTCACCAGCACCAGCCCGTCGACCACGAGGGCGTAGATCTTGCCGTGCACCGGCTCGCCGAAGCCCCGGTCGACCAGCATCAGGTCGCCGTCCTGCAGGGTCGGGTCCATGCTGTCGCCCTGCGCCCGCAGCAGCTCGGCCCGGTCGGGGGCGACGCCGAGGCTGCGCAGCCAGGCCCGGCTGAACAGGAAGTGCGCGTCGGCCGCGGTCTCGGCCGGCAGGCTCGCCCGCCCCTGCCCCGCCGAGGCGCGCACCCCCAGGAACGGCACCCGCACCAGGTCGTCCCCGCCGTGCTCCCCCCGGCCGTTCGCCCGCGCCGGGCGGAGCGCCGGCGCCGCCTCCGCCCCGGTCAGGAGCGCGTCGACGCTGGTGCCGCAGGCCCGGGCGAGGCGGGCCAGCGTCAGCGACGGCGCCTCGCTCTTGGCCGCGAGGTAGCGGTCGAGGCTGCTCAGCGGCACGTCCGCCGCCTCGGAGACGGCGCGGCGGCCCCCGGCCGCGGTGACGGCCTGGTTGAGGCGCTCGGCGACCGCCAGGAGCGTCGGGGGCTCGGCTGCAATCACTTGTGAGGCTTTCCCCAGATGTGGGTTGACCACATCATCTCAGATGTGGTGTTGTCCCGACAAGTCAGGATTCGCCGCGAGGTTAACCGCGCCCCTGCCGGTGGAGAAGGGCATGCCCGCAATCCGAGGTTGGCACCCACAAGACGTCATCGCGGAAATCCGTAAATCCGGAACGAGTCTGGCGGCATTATCGCGCCAAAACGGTTTCAAGGACCGGTCACTGCACTCGGCGCTGCGGAAGCGCTGGCCGCGGGCCAACGCGATCATCGCATCACATCTGAGTGTGAGTCGTCACCAGATCTGGCCGGACTGGTTCGGGCCCGACGACGCGCTGCTCCCCCTCTCCCGCCCCGCCGCCCGGCCGGGGCGGCCATGAAGGTCTGGCTCACCGCCGCCGAGATCGCCCACCTCGGCCTGCCGGGGCTGCCCGGGACCAAGCGCAACGTCAACGCGCTGGCCGCCGCCCAGGGCTGGGCGCGGCGCCCGGGCCTGAGCCGCCCGCGCCGGCAGGCCGGCGGCGGCGTCGAGTATCACGTGGACCTGCTGCCCGCCCCGGCCCGGCAGGCCTATGTCGGCCGGCTGATCGGCGATCCGGCCCCGGCCGCGGCCCCCGCCGAGCCCGAGCCCGCCGGCCCCGTCCTGCGGGCGGACGCCGCCGAGGCCCGGGACGCGCGGCTGGCCATCCTGGCGGCGGCCGAGCGGATCTGCGCCGAGACGGGGCTGCCCCGGCGCCACGCCGACCTGCGCTGCGTGGCCGATTACGGGGCGGGCCGCCTCGGCCTGCCGGACTGGGTCCGCGCCCAGGTCCCGCGGCTCACCCTGCGCAGCCTGCAGCGCTGGCGGGCGGCCCGGACGGCGGGCGCCACCGCCCGGCTCGCGGTGGATCGCGGCGCCGCCCGGCGCGGCACCGGCGTGCTCGCCACCGCGGAGGACGGGGCGGTGCGGGTCGCCATGCTGGCGCTGATCGCCCGGCAGCCGCACCTCTCGGCGGACCATGTCCGCACCCTGCTGCTGGAGCGCTTCGGCGAGACCCTGGCGGTCACCCGGTCGGGCGGCCGGCGGCTCCGGGTGCCGATGCCGCCGGTCCGCACGGTCCAGGCCGCCCTGGCCGCCTGGAGATCCGCCGAGAAGGTGGCGCTCACCGCGCTGACCAACCCGGACGCGTTCAAGAGCCGCTACCGGGCCTCCGGCGCCAACGCGGCCGCCGGCCTCACCCGCCTCAACGAACTCTGGCAGATCGACGCCTCGCCCATGGACGCGCTCTGCGTCGACGGCCGGCACAGCGTCTACGTGGCGATCGACGTGTATTCCCGCCGGCTCGTCCTCTACGTCGCCCGCACCCCGCGGGCCGAGGCGGTGGGCCTGCTCCTGCGCAAGGCGATCCTCGCCTGGGGCGTGCCCGAGCGGGTGAAGACCGACAACGGCAGCGACTTCACCGCGAAGGCCTCCGAGCGCCTGTTCGCGCATCTCGGCATCGAGCGCGCGCTGTCCCCGGCCTTCACCCCGGAGGCCAAGGCCTTCGTCGAGCGGGCGATCGGCACGTTCCAGCGGGATCTCGGGCCGCTGCTGCCGGGCTTCATCGGCCATTCGGTGGCCGACCGGAAGGTGATCGAGGCCCGCCGGGCCTTCGCGGCCCGGCTCGGCCAGTCGGATGCCGACGCCTTCTGCGTGTCGCTGACCGGGCCGGAGCTGCAGGGCTACTGCGACCTCTGGGCGGAGAAGCGCTACCAGCACCGGCCCCATGCCGGCCTCGGGGGCGCCACCCCCTACGCGGTCGCGGCCGCCGCCGCGGGCCGCCTGCGCCGGATCGCCGACGCCCGGGCGCTCGACATGCTGCTCGCCCCCGTGGCGGGCCGCGACGGCCGCCGGGTCGTGGGCAAGCAGGGCGTGCTGGTCGAGGGCAGCCACTACCTCGCCCCCGCCGTGCTCGCCGGCACCGAGGTGCTGGTCCGGATGGACCCCGCCGATCTCGGCCGCGCCTACCTGTTCGCCGTCGCCGGCGGCCAGTTCCTGGGCGAGGCGACCTGCCCGGAGATCCTGGGCGTCGATCCCGTGGCGGCCACGGCCCACGCCAAGGCGGCCCAGAAGGCGCTGATCGACGGGGCGACCGCGGCGATCCGCCGGGAGGCCCGGAAGATCAGGCCCCGGGACATGGCCGACGCGGTCCTCGGCCGCGCCGCCCGTTCGCGCGACAACCTCGTCGCCTTCCCGCGCCCGGCCGACGGCCACGCCACGCCCGCCCTGGACGCGGCGGCGGAGGCCGCAAACCCGGTTCCGCCGCCCGCCCGGCCCCTCGATCCGGCCGCCCACGCCCTGCAGGCAGAGATCGAGGCGGACCTCGCCGGGCCCGCGCCGGCCGCCGCCGTGCGGCGGCTCCGGGTGGTCGACACGCCCCAGGCGCGGTTCCGCCGCGCCCTGGAGCTGCGCGCCCGGATCGACCGGGGCGAGCCGGTGGCGACCGCCGACGCCCTCTGGCTCGGGGGCTACGAGGCCGGCCCCGAGCACCGTGCCTTCCGGGACCTCTACGAGGATTTTGGGGAGGCGGCGTTGCGCTGATCGCGGCCGGAAAGAACCCGGCGCGGACCGGGGGATGTCGTCGAGACGGGGGTCACCATGAGTACGAGTCCAGGGGACGAGAAGACCCGCAGCCACGCCGCGCTGCAGAACGTGCGGATGATGATGGCCCTGGTGCGCAAGCTCCAGGGGCGCCGGCCGCACCTGCCGAACATCGGGGTAATGCACGGGCCCTCCGGCTACGGGAAGAGCCAGGCGGCGATCTACGCCCAGAACAAGTCCAACGCCGTCCGGGTCGAGGTCGGCGACAGCTGGACCCGCCGGACGCTGATGAAGGCGATCCTGGTGGAACTCGGGGTCACGCCCCGGGGCACGGTGGCCGACATGGTCGAGCGCGCCGTGGAGCTGCTCGGCGAGGAGATCGACCGGCCGCTGATGATCGACGAGGCCGACAAGCTCGTCGACAAGGGCATGATCGAGCTGGTCCGCGAGATCGCGGAATGCAGCCAGGCGCCGGTGATCCTGATCGGCGAGGAGGCGCTGCCGTCCAAGCTCGTGAAGGTCGAGCGCGTCCACAACCGGGTGCTCGACTGGGCGCCGGCCGAGCCCTGCGACCGGGAGGACACCCGCAAGCTCGCCGACCTCTACACCCCGCACCTGACCCTCTCGGACGGGCTCCTCGACCGGGTCTGCGAGCGCAGCGAGGGCCGGGCCCGGCGCATCGTCACCAACCTCGACCACATCGCCGAATGGGCCCGCCACCACGGCGCCCAGGCGGTGGACGAGGGCTACGACGGCCGGTTCTTCACCGGCGAGGCCCCGAAGGTCCGCGCCCCCGCCCGCCTGCTACGGAGGGTGGCATGAAGCGGCTCCGCAATCCGCGGGCCGGCGGCCCCACGGCCTACTGGGCGGCGATGCGCGGCCTGACCGCCGGCGCCGGCCGCTTCACCATGCGCGACGTCTTCGCCCGGTGCGGCGCGCAGAGCCTGAACACCGTGAAATGCTACGTCCGGGCCTGCGTCCGGGCGGGCCACGTCCGCGAGGTCGGCGCCCAGCCCCGGCCGGGCTCCCGCCAGACGCCGGCCAAGCTCTACGCCGTCACGGCGACCGCCCCGACGCCGGCGCCCTTCGAGAAGGCGCGCGCGGCGCGTCGGTTCGGCGCGGCGCAGCTCCAGATGTGGACGGCGATCCGCGCCCTGCCGGCCTTCACCAGCCGGGAGCTGGCCGCCCACGCCTCCACCGACGAGGTCGCGGTCGGCCCGGACCTGGCGCGGATCTTCTGCTGGCACCTGCGCCGGGCGGGCTACCTGCAGGAGCTCGGCCGCAGCGGCCGCTGGCGCGTCCTGCGGCTCAAGCCCGGCATGAACACCGGCCCCCTGCCCCCGGCGATCTCGGGCGGCGGCATGGTCGACCGCAACCCCCGGCCCCGCCGCTCCGGCGCCCGGACCCCGTCATGACCGCGCCCGCGAAGGTCACGGCCACCGAGAAGGCCGCCGCCGCCTGGGGCCCGGCGCTGCCCGACGAGGTGCGGGCCCTGGCGCTCCACGTCGACCGCACCACCGGCGCCGCCGCCGCCAAGGCGATCGGCTACTCGCCCGCGGTGGTCAGCCACATCCTGGCCGCCCGCTACCCGGGCGACCAGCGGGCCGTCTTCGCCCGGATCCGCGGCGCCCTGATGGGCGAGACGGTGCTCTGCCCGGTGCTCGGCGAGATCGGCCGCGACCGCTGCCTGTCGGAGCAGAAGAAGCCCTTCGCCACCTCGAACGCCGCCCGGGCCCGGCTCTACCGCGCCTGCCGGTCGGGCTGCCCGCATTCCTGGTTGAAGGGGGCGTGAATGGCCGATTTCGCCAACCCCGAGCCGGTCCTGCAGGACATCGCCGACTTCTTCGCCGACGCGGCCCGGGAGGGCGGCGTCAGCCTCGATCCGGTCCTGTGCGGCGCCTTCGCGGAGGGCCTGCGCGACGCCGCCGCCTGCCTGCGGACCGTCCTCGACCGCGCCGAGACCGCCGGCCTGCTGGAGCGGCTCAGGCCCCCCGCAACCGGGTCGCTCGAGGCCGGGCCCCCGCCCCGGCGCACCCGGGCCGAGCGGCTCGGCCTCGCCCGCCTCGCCGTCGCCCTCGACCCCGAGGGCCGGGTGCTCGCCTTCCCGGCCCCCAACCCCCTCCCCCGTCCCGCCCACCCGGAGACCCACCATGGCGAAGGCTAAGACCAAGGCCGCCGGCACCAACCTGCCGGTCCCGCAGAGCGACGCCGAGGCGGAGCAGCTCGTCGCCCGGCTCGGTGCCCTGCAGCGCGACCACGCCGCCGAGCGCGCCCACCACGACGCCCAGGTGGCGGCCCTGGAGGCGGCCTTCGGCCTGCGCGCGAAGGTGTTCGCGGAGGTCCAGGGCGTGATCGTCGACGCGCTGAACGTCTGGGCCACGGCCCACCGGGAGCGCCTGACCCAGGGCGGCCGGACCAAGACGGTGCAGCTGCCCACCGGCACGCTCCTGTGGCGGGAGGGCCGCTACGCGGTGCGGCACCGGGGGCTCAGGAACGAGGACGTCGTGGCGGCGATCCGCGCGCGCGTCGCCGCCGCCACCGACCGCTTCGCCGAGGCGATGCGCCGCCGGCGCGCCGCCGAGATCGCCGCGCTCCGGGAGGAGATCGCCGCCCTGGAGGGTTTTTTGCGCACCCGGGTCGAGCCCAACAAGGAGGCGATGCTGGCCGCCCGCGAGCTGGCCGGGACCATCCCGGGCGTCACGGTGCCCCGCGGGCCGGAGGAGTTCGTGGTCGAGCCCCTGGCCTCGCAGATCCCGACGACCCGGGTCCGGGCGGTGGCGTGATGGCCCCGAGCCCCCGCATCGGCCTCACCGGCCGCCAGGCGCGGCTCCTGGCGTTCATCGTCGCGGAGGCGGAGGCCGGCCGGCCGCCGCCGAGTTTTTCCGAGATGGCCGCCCATATGGGCCTGCACTCGAAATCCGGCATCCACCGGCTGCTCACCGCCCTGGAGGAGCGCGGCCACGTGGTCCGGCTGCCGCACCGGACCCGGGCCCTCGCCCTCGCCGGGTCCGAGCCCGGGGACGCGCCGCGCCTGCCCGAACCCGTGGCGGATCGGCTCTCGGCCTATTGCCGGCGCCGCCGGCTCGCCGTCCGGGACGTCCTGGCTGCGGCGGTCGCGTCCTACCTGGAGCGGCACCCGTGAGTGCCGCCCGCCCGGCGCAGATCCGCGCCGTCCACGCCCTGAAGGCCCGCTCCGGCCTGTCGGAGGCCGCCTATCGCGGGATGCTGGCGGCCTACGGCGTCGCCTCGTCGAAGGACCTCGACCCGGACGACGCCGACCGGCTCATCGCCCGGCTGTCGGCGCTCGTGGCGGGGCCGTCCGGCGCGGCGCCGATCCGAGCCGCCACCGGCCCGTATGCGAAAAAGCTCCAGGCGCTCTGGATCGCCCTCTACAACCTGGGCGAGGTCGCCGACCGGGGCGACGGCGCGCTCCACGCCTTCCTGGAGCGGCAGACCGGCCTGCCGCACACCCGCTTCCTGCGGGAGGCGGACGCGGCCCGGGCGGCGATCGAGCCGCTCAAGGCCTGGCTGATCCGGGCGGGCGTGGCCTGGCCGGCGCGCAGCGGCGACCGCGCGGCCGACCGGCTCGCCGCCAAGCGGGCGGTGCTGCGGGCGCAGTGGCTGCGCCTGATCGCATTGGGGGCCGTGCGCCCCTTCGGCGACCCGCAGGCCTGCGACGGGCTCGCCGACTACGTCTCGGCCAAGCTCCGGGGCGGCCCGCGCCGGCTGGCCTCGCTCGCCGATCCGGACCTGACGGCGGCCGACCTCGACCGGGCCGCCGGCCATCTCGGCGCCTGGATCCGCCGTGCTTCGCAAGCCGCGGAGGCGCGCCGTGTCGGGTGAGCGCCGCTACGTCCCGTCGATGCGCCCGGCCCGGCCGGTGCCGATCCACCGCCAGGCCGCCTGCCTGGACCTCGCCGCCCGCGAGCACGGCTTCGGCTACTGGAGCTATCTCGGCCGGTTCGGCGACAACGCCGCGTTCCTGACCAAGGGCTGGCCCGAGGCCTGGGCGTGGCGCGACCTGCCCGAGGCGCTGCTCGACGCCGCCGAGACCCTGGCGCTTGTGGCCGAGCTGGCGGTCCTGCTCGGCGACGAGGCGCTCCGGCGCCGCCTGCGCGCCGCCATCGCCCGGGAGATCGCCAAGGCCGAGAAGGCGGCGGCGGCGGAGACGGCCGGATGAGCCCGGAGAGCCACGGCCTGCCGGGCGTGCTGGGCGAGATCGCCGAGGTGGCGGGCCTCGCCGCCGCCCTCGCGGTGGCCGAGGCGGTGGGAGGCACCCGCGCCTACGTGCCCCGCCGGCCGGGCCCGGACCATTGGCTGGTGCGCGCCGCGGGCCCCGAGGCGGCCGCCGCCATCGCCGACCACCTCACCACCGGCCGCTCGGGCTCGGAGATCGAGTTCCCGATCGGCCCGGCCGGGTCCTACGTGAAGGAGCGCCGGCGCCGGGCGCGGAAGATGCGCGAGCTGACCGCCCAGGGCCTGCCGAACCGGCAGACGGCGCGGCAGGTGGGGGTCACCGAGCGGGCGGTGCGGTTGTTCAAGGCGCGGGTGCGGAGGGATGATTCGCAGGGAGATCTGGGGCTGTAGGGACAAGCGGGCGCACACGGCCGTCCCGTGGACCGGGCAACGCGCCACGGCACGAGCTCGCGTTGAGATGCCAGAGCCACGTAGAGGAAGGGGGCCGTGAAGGCCCCCTTGATCTCTAGATCGTCACGGACATCTCGACTTCTCGACCATCAGGGTCCTGGAAGATCACACGACCACCTTTCTGGTGTTGCCGGATCGCAGCAGAATAGAAAACGATCGCTCGCCTGATCAGATCAGGAGTGCTCGTGTGATGGGTCAAAAGTCGTATATCGTCTAATTTAGCCGCCAGAGTGCTTGGCATCGTGATCTGCATTTTGACGCTCTTCTCGATACTCTTAGGGCGTCCAACGCTTTTACGATCATCAAGACCCCGAGCGACAGCTTCACGCTGTTCCATTGTTGGTTCTCCGTTAGCCCAGGTCGGGCCGAAGCCCTCGCTGTTCGGTCCTCGTGGGGCCGTGCGTCTTCTCATCGGAAATAGGAGCTGCGTCAAGCGATATCCACGCTGAGGTAGAATTTTTTGTGTCAGAAAATCGTCAGAAAGGTGTGGAAGAAGCTTGACGCGCATCGTTTGGTTGAGCATCGTTGCAGGGTGAACACGGGTTCCTGCTCCCCTAGCAAGTGGCCAAGAGCCCTGTTCACAGCCCGATGTCCGGTGCCCTTGCGCAGTTGGACAATTAGAAGACGCGTATTCACGCGAGGAGAGAAGAGATGAACAGGCTATTCACCCATATCGTGTCGGCGGACGACCGACGAGTGGCGCGCATTGATCTCGGATTGATCATGGCTGCCGCCGAGATCCTGGCTGCCGCCGAGATCCTGGCTGCCGGCGAGATCAAGGCCGGCGTCGAGATCAAGGCCGGCGTCGAGATCAAGACCCCGGGCGAGATTGAGGCCGGGTCTGGTCAGGACGCGGCGGTCCAGATCGAGTCGGTTTCTGTTCGCGACGCGGTCGCCCAGATCAAGCCGCCCTTTGCTTGGGACGCGGTCGGCCAGGCCCCGGGCGTCTGCGACGTGCAGCACGGTGTTCCGTTCACCGACGCCCGGTTCGCCGTCAAGCCGAGCAAGGCTCAGACGGCCTTCCGCTTTGCGACATCGCGCCGAGCGCTGACGGTTTCGGGACCCGCGTGGGCCGACCCACAGGGCCGAAAGGTGGCGATAGCCGCCGGACGACTCTTCACCCCAGGAGGACATCGATATGAAAAAGGAGCGCAGTCCCCGTCCTAGGCCTTCAAAGCCTAAAAATCCGATCGACAGGCTAAGACAGAGAGAGCGTAAAGCTCCTTTTCCGTTACCGAAAGATGTAAGTGCTGCGGGCGGCACGAGAAAGCGGGAGAAAGATCAAACTCGTGAGGTGATGGATTACGAGGATCAGAAGAAAATGGCTGGCCTCGAAGATATCGGGGAATTCGGCATCAAGATCATTAATCTGGAGCGGCAGATTGAGATTTTGGTCGAGCGAAGCAGCCACCATCACGATTTGAGGCATGTCATCCTGCATTGGGTTGCAGGTGCGACAGCAGGTGCTGCGGTATTGAGTTTCGAGTCGATCCGGGAGACGATTTTGAGTGGCAGCGGTTATATCCCGGACGCAGTCTTCAAGGCGCTGGAGGCGCTGGTGAGCAGCTCCCTATAAGCAGAGACCTCACAAAACCAACCCATTCAGGAGGGCTTCGCGCGAGCGGGGCCCTTCGCATTGTAAAAGATGTCGCGGCCCTCCTCGGCGACGAGGTCCTTCGCGCTCGCCTGCGCGCGGCGATCGCGCGCGGGATCGCCAAGGCCGAGAAGGTCGCGATCGAAGGGGCAGTCGGATGAGCCCGGAGAGCCACGGTCTGCCCGGCGTGCGGGGCAAGATCGCCGAGGTGGCGGGTCTCGCCGCCGCCCTCGCGGTGGCCGAGGCGGTGGGCGGCACCCGCGCCTACGTGCCCCGCCGGCCGGGCCCGGACCATTGGCTGGTGCGGGCCGCGGGCCGCGAGGCGGCCGCCGCCATCGCCGACCACCTCACCACCGGCCGCTCGGGCTCGGAGATCGAGTTCCCGATCGGCCCGGCCGGGTCCTACGTGAAGGAGCGCCAGCGCCGGGCGCGGAAGATGCGCGAGCTGACCGCCCAGGGCCTGCCGAACCGGCAGACGGCGCGGCAGGTCGGCGTCACCGAGCGGGCGGTGCGGTTGTTCAAGGCGCGGGTGCGGGGACGGGGGGATGATCCGCAGGGGGATCTGGGATTGTAGTGCCGGTCCGATGCTTCATGACCGCCGGCACGGTTTAAGCAGAGTGAGGGACGACGCTGGGCTGGGCCCCCGGGAAAGCGAATGCATACGTGGGCATTCTCGTCTACTTCTTTGCGCCCCAGCACAGATCGTATGGGTCGTCCGGGTTGCAATCCCAGAGGCTTGAGACGGATGCGTTGTTAGGCATCTTCTCGCTCACGAAATCATGAATGGCGTTCAAGGAACTTACATTTGTTCTGTAAGCTAAAGCGCCTCTCGTCATATGAACTGTCAAGTTGATTTTCTTTTGCTTCGACAGCGCAGCAAATTGCTTTCCGAGTCCGGCGGCGTGGATCGAATTCATCAAGTGCGCAGCTGCATTAGGATGAAGAAGCGCGACGCGTTTAATCGGTCTTGCTTTGCTGCCTCCCTCAGAATCACCACTATTTCTCACTTTCTCGGCCATCGAGGCTACTCCTATGGTTGAACAACTTGTGCTCGGAACTGGAACAACTTGAGCAACAATGCCTGATTGACGATTGCCAGCGCTCCTTCTTCTCCCGGCGTTCGAACCGGTGCGGAAGCGAGTGCGTTAACCGCAGGTGTCCCCAAGTCATGAAGAATGCCGCCGCGAATGGCCGCGAGCGGCGCGTTGCTGGGCACGTAGAGCCCTAGGGTCAGTTTGTGCAGATCCTTTCGGATCGATTCCTCGCTGAGCGAAGCATCTGCAACATGTAGACCTCTACCTATTGGCGTAAAAGTTACCTTTGGGGCAATGGAAACGTCGATTGTTGTCGTGAATTCGAGCTGCTCCGCCATCTGCGACGGTCCCTTGGGACTTGACGGGTCGTCACCGTCCTTGCCCGACAAGTTATCAAACAAAGCCATTGCAGTAAATTCGTGAATAACTTCGTCTATGCCGATCCTCCCTGTGATCGGATAGATGATATTTTTGTCTTTTATCTGATAGCCGTAGTTGCAATAATCCGGATCCGTGTTGCTGGCCAAAACACCAAATGTGTCGGTGATCGTGAATATGCGTGTGTTTTGTCTCTGAAGATCGAGCTTGGCACCGAAACCTAGAGATCGGCTAGACTTTGGAAAAATATTGATAAGGTTGAGTGAACCGTCATTGTTGTTGGTTTCAGTCATCTCAAGATTATAATTATACGCAATTCCTGTTCTCCAGATCAGATCGACGACCTTCTGGGCAACGCCGGTTAGCTTGTCCGGTCTAAAACTTCTCATTGCGCCAGGGTCGGTTTTCAGGGCTTCTTTGTATTTATTTCCAAGATTTCTCGAATGCTCGTCAACCTGATGGGCGCCTTTATTTCTTTCATCAGTTAGATAGCCAAGTACCGAGTCGATGACGGCTTCACGGGTCTCACAACGGATCTGGCGCGCAATATGGCGGCCCGTGACGCCAGAATAGTCGTCCGGCAGCGGATGCACGGCGCACCCGCCCAAATAAATCGCTGCAACAATGATCGAACTCGAAGCAATCCCGTGAATTACTTCGCGCAATTTCGCTTTGGTGCGTCGACTCATCTTTCGATCCGGAGTGAATAGGCACGACATCGAGGCGCATATTGGAATTAGAATCATCAGTCGCGGATAGGTTGTCATGGACCGGCTTCCATGTCTGTTGCAATTTTGCTTCGTCTGCGAATACAAATGTCAGTGGGTCGAAATGGGGAGGATATTGTAATGAGCCGACTTGTGAGGCCGGATGTGAACACAAATGGACTTCTGACGTTTCGAACTGGTCCTGTTGCTGTTATGACAAATACAGCTAATGTGCCTGGAACACCGGGAGCGCCGACCACAAATCAATCACAGGTTGTGGACGTGGACAATTACACAACTCGCATCGCGAAATACATTCCGGCCGAGGTGATTTCATTTTATCTGGCGGCGGATAAATCCATTCAGGCGTTACAAACATCTAACGGAGAGAGTGTCTTCGTATCTGCTTCTAAGGCACATCCGGCAATGATATCCGGAATCGTGTTTCTCGCGTGCCTGATCGGATTACCGTTCTATTACCGCGCCGCAGCGGACCGCGGACAGCCGATCGGTGTGAACGTTTGCCTAGCTTTGGCAGCCTTCGTTCTCTGGAGTTACGCAACCGACGGGACGATGTGGAATGCAGTTGGTTGGAATGTATTCGACCCGTCGATCGCAAGCCTTTCGATACTTATATACACATTCTTCATAGGGTTCGTCGTGCCTGGTAAATAAAGGCCGCTGGTGAAGCTCGGAATCGGACAAAAGGCTTAGCTGGGCGCTCCAGGCCATCGGCGAGATACGTCATTGAGCGCGATCATCCGGAACCGCTTCCGGTGCCCGCGCTGCAGCCAATTCCGGGATCGTAGCGGGATCGAGGGCTCAGCCCCTCCCCGGTCTCGCGTCCCATGTCCCCCCGCGCCATCCAATCCCGGCTGATCCGGCTCGGCTACGACTGCGGCCCCGCGGGCGCCGACGGCGTCTGGGGCCGGCGCAGCATCGCGGCGCTCAAGCTGTTCCAGGGCAGCCACGGCCTGGGCCCGGACGGGATCGCCTCCCGGGCGACCCTGGCCCGGCTCTTCCCGGAGGAGCCGGCGCCGGTGCCGCGCCCCGCCTGGTACGCGGAAGCCCAGCGCCTGCAGGGCCTGCGCGAGGCCCCCGGCCCGGCCTCGAACCCCACGATCCTCGCCTGGGCCCGAACCCTCGGCGGCTTCGCAGCCCGGTTCTACCGGGACGACGCTACCCCCTGGTGCGGACTGTTCGCCGCCCATTGCATCGGCGCGACCCTGCCGGACGAGCCCCTGCCGGCCAACCCGCTCTCGGCCCTGGCCTGGGCCGCATTCGGTACGCCCCTGCCCACCGGCCGGGACGGCGCGATCTGCGTCTTCCGCCGCAAGGGCGGCGGCCATGTCGGCTTCTACGCGGGTGAGGATGCAGAGGCGTTCCACGTGCTCGGCGGCAACCAGCGGGACAGCGTCTCAATCGCCCGCGTCGCCAGGGTCCGGCTCGAAGCCATCCGCTGGCCCGCCACCGCCCCGGCCCCGGCCGCGAACGGCGCCCTTGGCGGCGCCCGGATCCTGGCAGCGCGCGGCGCCCTCTCCGCCGACGAGGCGTGAGCCCGGCGCCGCGCGCGCCATCACCACAGAGCGAGGAGCACGATATGGGCAACGACACGACGGCGACCGTCGCCGAGACCAAGCCCTGGTATCTGTCGAAGGGCGTGATCGGCGCGCTGGTCGCCGCCGCCGCGATCGTCGCCGGCTTCTTCGGCGTGAAGATCGACCCGACGACGCAGCAGGTCGTGGCCGACCAGGCCACCGCCGTGATCGCCGCCGGCGTGGCCCTCGGCGGCGCCGTGCTCGCCCTCTACGGGCGGCTCAAGGCGACCAAGCTGATCGGCTGAGACCGTGACGATCCTCGCGCTCGTCCGGCTCGCCCTCCAGCTCGTCACCGCCCTGGTGGCGCGCGCCAACGCCGAGCGCGAGCGCGGCCTCGGGCGCACCGAGGCGATGGCGGCGGCGCTCACCCAGGCCTCCGAGTCCGTGCGGGTCGCCCGGGCGGTGGAGGCGCAGGCCGAGGCCGCCCACCGTGCCGACCGGACCGACGCGGCCTTCGACCCGGACTTCCGGAGACCGGATTGATGCCCCCCTGCCTCGGCTTCCTGGTGTGCTTCGGCGCGCTGCAGGCGACCCCGCCCGCGGCCGCCCCCTACTGCGCCATCGCCCGGCCGATCACCTGGTCGGCCCGGGACACCCGCGCCACCAAGGAACAGGCCGACCGGGAGAACCGGAAGTGGAAGCGGCTCTGCGCCGCGCACGACCCGCGGAAAGCGCCGTAGCCATGGAGTGGGGCAACGCCGTCGAGGGGGCGATCCGGATCATCGACCGGCTCGGCCCGCGCGGGGCGCTGGTCGTCTCGGCCGTGATCGGGCTCGGCCTCGCGGCGGCCCTGCTGGCGCATTTCCGCGGGCTCTACCTGAACCGGCGCGCGGACCGGCAGAGCCTCGACCTGGTCGATCGGCTGATCGCCGAGGTCGACAAGCTCGCCGCCCGGGAGGTGGCGCTCCGCGCCGAGATGGAACGCCAGGAACTCGACCGGGACAGCCAGCGCCTGCGCGCGGTGGAGCTGCAGGCCGATGTCGAGCTGATGCGGGCGCAACTGCGCCGGGCGATCGAGGTGCTGCGGGCGGTGCGCGACGGGCGGCTCCTGCCCTCGGCCATCACCGAGGCCGATCTGGCGGGGCTGGTCCGGTGAGCCCGGGCGCGGCCCTGGCGGCCGATGGGGCAGCCCTCGCGCTGGCCGCCGGCGTCCTGACGCTGGTCCTGGTCGCCGGCCTGCGGATGGCCCGGGCGCCGTCGCAGCCGGCCGCCGCCAGCCTCGACGCCCTCCACCGCCGCCTCGTCTCCGCCGAGGAGAAGCTGGAGACCATGGCCCGCGACCTCGGGGCGCTCGGCGCCGTGGTCCACACCCTCCCGACCCGGGAGAGCATCCACCAGATCGGCCTGTCGCTGGCCGAGAGCCGCGGCAAGATCGAGGGCCTGCAGGACACCCTGCGCGGCCAGACCAGGCAGCTCGACCTGATCGTCGAGTTCCTGATGAAATCCGCCGCCGAGGCCGTGGTCGCCGGCCGGCCTGATCCCGGAGCCCGACCGTGAGCGGCATCGCGCAGGCGATCGACGAGGATGTCCGCCTGATCATCCTCAAGGAGCTGGCCGCCATGCCGGACGGGCGCAGCAACGAGACCATCCTGGCCGAGGCGGTCTATGCCTGCGGCCACAACCGGTCCCGGGACTACCTGCGCACCCAGCTCCACAAGCTGGCGGACCTCGGGGCGACGCGCAACACCAGCATCGGCTCGATCCTGGTGGCGCAGATCACCGAGGCCGGCGTCGACCATTGCCTGCGCCGGACCCGGATCGCGGGCATCCGCCAGCCGCGCCTCGGGGCGTGAGATGCGCGACGGGCCGCCGCTCCACCGGGTGCTCGATGCCGCCGATCGCGCGGAAGCGCGCGCGGACGCCCGGACCGCGCGGATGCGCGGGGCACCCGAGACGGAGCCCCGGCGCGCGGGCCGCGGCCGGCTGTCGAGCGTGGACCAGCTGCCCGAGGAGGCCCAGGAGGACGTCGTCTGGGCGGTGGGCGAACTGAACCGGCGCGAGAAGACCCAGAGCGAGATCCTGTTCGCCCTCAACGACCGGCTGGCCGCCAAGGGCCTCGACCCGATCTCGCGCTCGGCCTTCAACCGCAAGAGCATGAAGCTCGCCGCGATGTCGAACCGGCTCAACGAGGCCCGGCACATCTTCCAGGGGCTGGCGCCGCACTTCACCGCCGACACGGTCGACCGGCACACCATCGTGGTCGGCGAGTTCATCAAGCTCCTGGTGTTCGAGCTGGCGCAGTCCGAGGGCGAGGCGATCGGCACCAGGGGCGCCATGGAACTCGCCCGCGCCCACCTCGCGGTGATCCAGGGGCAGAAGATCTCCGCCGAGCGCCGGGTCGCGCTCCAGCGGGAATTCGCCGCCCGGGCCGAGACGGCGATCGACGCGGTCGCCCGGGAGAAGGGCCTGACCGGCGACACGGTCCGGGGCATCAAGGAGCGGATCCTCGGCCTCAGGCTGCCGAAGCCGGATGCGGCCGCATGAGCGCCCCGGTCCCCGACGACGACCTCCGCGCCGGGCGCGCGATCGGCGAGGCCGAATGGGCCGCGCTCCGCCGGGAGAGCCTGGCCGGGCTGCCGCCGGATCTCGACCCGGCCGATCCGGACGTGCTCCTCGGCTACCAGCGCCGGCTGCTGGAGACGACGGCCGCCCACCCGGTGGTGGTGGTCCCGAAATCCCGGCGCATCGGCGCCACCTGGGGCATCGGCGCCGACGCGGCCCTGACCGCCGGCGCCGCCCGGGACGCCGGCGGCATGGACGTCCTGTACATCGGCTACAACCTCGACATGGCGCGGGAGTTCATCGACGTCTGCGCCCTCTGGGCGGTGGCGTTCTCCCAGGCGGCCGGCGCGGTCGGCGAGTTCCTGTTCGCCGACGTGAACCCGGCCGACCCCGCCGACACCAAGGCGATCCAGGCCTTCCGCATCCGCTTCGCCAGCGGCTTCGAGGTGGTCGCCCTGTCGTCGCGGCCCCGGTCGCTGCGCGGGCGCCAGGGCTGCGTGATCGTCGACGAGGCGGCGTTCCACGACGACCTCGACGGCCTGTTGAAGGCCGCCTTCGCGCTGCTGATCTGGGGCGGCCGGGTGCTGGTGATCTCCTCGCACAACGGCGAGTCCAACCCGTTCAACCGCCTCGTGCAGGACATCCGCGCCGGCCGGCGGCCCTACGCCCTGGTGGAGGTCGACTTCGACCGGGCCCTGGCGGACGGCCTCTACCGCCGGGTCTGCCTGCGCACCGGCCGGGCGTGGTCGCCGGAGGCCGAGGCGGCGTGGCGGGCCGAGATCATCGCGATCTACGGCGACGGCGCCGACGAGGAGCTGTTCTGCATCCCCGCCGAGGGCTCGGGCGTCTGGCTGCTGCCGGCGGTGGTCGAGGCGTGCATGCGCCGGGACGTGCCGGTGCTGCGCTGGGAGATGCCGGCCGCCTTCGCGTTCCGCCCGGAGCCCGAGCGCGAGGCGCTCGCCGCCGCGTGGTGCGAGAGCGTGATCGGCCCGCATCTCGACCGGCTCGACCCGCGCCGCCCCAGCTTCTTCGGCCAGGATTTCGGCCGCGTGGCCGACCTGACGGTGATCTGGCCCCTGCAGCGCGTCGCCGGCCTCTACCGCGACACGCCCTTCGTGGTGGAGCTGCGCAACATCCCCTTCGCCCAGCAGAAGCAGATCCTGTTCTGGGTGGTCGACCGCCTGCCGTGCTTCTGCGGCGGGGCGCTGGACGCCGGCGGCAACGGTGCCGCCCAGGCGGAATACGCCGCCCAACGCTACGGCGAGCACGTCATCGCCCAGGTGAAGTTCTCGATCGACTGGTATCGCGAGGCCATGCCGCGGCTGAAGGACACCCTGGAGAGCCGCGGCATGGCGCTCCCGGCCCATCCGGACGTGCTCGGCGACTTCAAGCTGATCAGGATGATCGACGGCATCGCCCGGGTGCCGCGCACCCGCACGGTCGAGAAGGGCGACGGCGCCGCCGCGGGCAAGACCAAACGCCGGCACGGCGACGCGGCCATCGCCGCCGCGCTCGCGCATTTCGCCTCGCTGATGCCGGTGATCGCCTACGCCTACACCCCGGCCTCCATGACGATCGCGCCGAACGGGGAGACCGTCCCGTTCGGCGGCGCGTTCCCGACCCTCTGGGCCCGGGACGTGTCCGACCTGGAGGCGGGTGACGGCGGGCGGTCGCTATGGTGACCACCCGGCGCTCCCCGATCCTCGGCCCGGACGGCCGGCCCGTCGAGGTGGCCCTGTTCACCGGGGAACTGGCCGAGCCCACCGCCTACGGCGTGCGGGCGCTGCCCTCCCTGACGGTGGCCTCCGGCCTGACCCCCGAGGGCCTCGCGGCGCTCCTGCGCGACGCCGACCGCGGCCATGCCCGCGCCTACCTCACCCTCGCGATCGAGATGCAGGAGCGGTACATGCACTACCGCTCCCAGCTCCAGGTGCGGCGGCTGGCCTTCGACAACATCGCCCCCTCGGTCTCGGCGCCCGCCGGCTGCCCGACGACGATCGTCGACGCGGTGATCGACCTCGTGAACAGCGCCGGCTTCCGCGGCGCCTGCTCCGAACTCCAGGACGCGGTGCCGAAGGGCTATGCCGTCGTCGAGCCGATCTGGGACTATCACCGCGGGATGTTGCGTCCGGTCGCCTACAAGCACCGCGACCCGCGCTTCTTCGTGTTCGACCGGGTCGACCTCACCGGGATGCGGCTCGCCAGCGACACGGATCTCGACGGCACGCCGATCGCCGACGGGGTGTTCCTGCGCCACATGCCGGCGATCGAGACCGGGCTGCCGCTCCGGCGCGGGCTCGCCCGGCCCGTGGCCTGGGCGTTCCTCGTCCAGAGCTTCACCCTGCAGGACTGGAGCGCCTTCGCGGAGATCTACGGCATCCCGTTCCGGGTCGGCCGCTACGGGCCGAACGCCACGGCGGACGACAAGCGCACCCTGCTGCGGGCGGTGCGCAACATCGCCAACGACGGCGCCGCCATCATCCCGATCGGCATGGAGCTGGAGTTCCAGGCGGTCTCGGGCCAGCACGGCGAGGCGGTGTTCGGCGAGCTGATCCGCTACCTCGACATGCAGGTGAGCAAGGTGGTGGTCGGCCAGACCATGACGGCGGACGCCGCCTCGTCGGGCAGCCTCGCCCAGGCCAAGGTCCACAACGAGGTCCGCCTCGACATCAAGCGCGCCGACGGGCAGCAGACCGCCGCCACGGTCAACCGCGACCTGATCCCGTGGTTCGTGGCCTTCAACTTCGGCCCGCAGGACCAATACCCGAGCGTCGAGTTCCCGGTCGCCGAGCCCGAGGACATCAAGGCGGTGTCCGAGGCGGTGGCCCGGCTGGTGCCGCTGGGCCTGCGGGTGTCCCAGCGCCAGATCCGCGACAAGCTCGCCCTGTCCGAGCCCGAGGGCGACGAGGAGCTGCTGCGGCCGGCGCCGGCGCCGGCGCCGGCCCTATCGCCGGGATCATGAGCTTGTAGAGGGAGAAGCCCAGCGTGCCCCAGAGCGGCCACTGCAACGTTTGGCGGAACCGCTCGGGGTCAGCTCCGCCGAGAACGGGGCAGAGGACGCCTAGCATCAGGCGGCCCAGCAGG
>NZ_JAKSXX010000145.1 GCF_022829385.1 Methylobacterium sp. J-070
AACTTGCTTCAGCGCGGCGGCGGTCGCGTCCGCCTGCCCGCGGTCGAGGAACTCGTCGAGGTTGTAGCGATGCTCGACCTGCGGCAGGTCGCCGACCACGAGCGACCCCAGCCCGATCAGGAAGCCGGCGAAAGCGAGGGCGACGAGCCAGAGGACGAGGGTGAACGAACGCTCGGAAAGCCTAGCGGTTGATCTCAACGGGCGATCCTCAACTGAGCCGTGAGCGGATACCGAGGCATGCCCGAAACGCTTTACAGCAGTCGAGACCCAATTGCGGAAGCCTCTCCTCTACGGCATCGAGGGGCATGATCCGGTCCGAACTCGTCGCCCGCATCGCCGAGCAGAACCCGCACCTCACGGCTCAGGAGCGCGAGGCGGTCGTGCGCACGATCCTCCGAGTCATCACGAAGGCACTGGTCCAAGGCGACCGCGTGGAGCTGCGCGACTTCGGCACGTTCAGCATCCGCGACCGCGATCCCCGGGCCGCCCGTAACCCGCGCACCGGCAAGCAGGTGACGGTCCCGGCCAGGGTGCACGTCTACTTCAAACCGGGCAAGGGAATGCAGGCGCGGCTCAACCTTGAGAAGGTCGATCCTGAGGAGGTAGCGGAGCGGATC
>NZ_JAKSXX010000146.1 GCF_022829385.1 Methylobacterium sp. J-070
TTCAATCCGCCGCCCCCAACACGGAATTGCTGACAGTCCCCAGGAAGCAGGATGACGCTCACACCACAGCTTACCTCGCCTCGGGCGGTTGCTTCGTCCCAGGATGCATCACGCACGCTGATAGCGACCGGCATCAACCACCGGGAGAGGGGAACCCGGGTTCAGGTTGAGGCGCGACTGGCGGGGCGGGCAAAGCCATGTCCTGCACCGTTGCTCCCCTCTCCCGACTCCCTTCGGGGGCCACCCTCCCCCGCACAGGGGGGAGGGAGCGCGCGTGTCAG
>NZ_JAKSXX010000149.1 GCF_022829385.1 Methylobacterium sp. J-070
TCGGTCCTGGCACATCAGCAGCCATCGAGCGAGGCGGGTGGCCGTGTTGCCTTTCGCGTTGGCGAAGGCCGTCTGAGCCGTCTGCACGTGCTGAGCTTGGATGTAGCGATTGAGAAGGCGCCTTAGGGCAGGGCGCCCCTCGACCGCGGTGCGCAAGGTGTCGGCATCGATGCTCAGCACGCGACCGGCCATCTGCACGAAGTGTGTGTGGGGGCTGCGGTCGTCTCCGAGCAGGATCGGGGCCGCTCCGACCACGCCTTCACGCCCGACTAGCCCGATCTCGACCCGGCCGTTCTCGCCATCGAAGGTGATGGAGATGAAGCCTTCTTCCGGGAAGTAGGCGGCCGTGATTGCGGTATGGGATGGGATCAGAACCTGCCGTAGACGTGTAGGCTGGACCTGCAGGGCAGGTTGCAGGTGAGCGAAATCCTCTGGCGGCAGGATGCCAAGGAGCCGGTTGCGCACGTCTGATTGTTGAAGAGGGCCATGGGTGCTCGCCTGTTAGGGGCGAGAGCACTCGCGGTCCCTCAATCGCCAGCGCCCTGAATACGGCTGGCAATCTCCAGCATCTGGGCTCATGCATACAAAATTACAAGTTTTAATATCGAATTGTAAAAATATTACACAATCCATAGACTTGGAAAAATTCGTCTCGATTTGTATCCTGAAGGCATTTTACCAAATCTCACGAGGTTCTTCGCCGGTTGTCCTAAGTCGTTTGTGACTTCAGAATTTCGCGAACGCAGGCGAGCACAGCCTGTCGGCCCTCTGGGCTTCGGATCTCAAGCCACATCTGGAGGAGTTGGGCGGTATTAGAGGTGGTCGGTTGGCCCAGCGCGTCGAAAAACAAGTCGGTCGAGCAGCCAAGCGTCTGCGCCACGGCGTCGAGCTTTGCACGTCGGTTGTGATCCGCGGATGGACCCAAAACATGGGGCTTCGGCATATCCATAGCATTTTATCTCGAAACGAAACCGCACATCACGGGCGCACGCACATACTAGCATTGTAAATCATGCGGTAAAATGGTGAGAACAATACATATAATGGCAGTCTGGCTTGCAAATGTAAGAATTTTACATTTGAGACTTGGTGCTGAATGTACGCTGGACTGGGCATGCTATGAACCACGCACCTGATTTAGATGCTTTGGCAGATGCTTGTATCGCTGCCTATACCGCCATCGAAGCACACGGCACCCCGGAGAAGAAAGCGTTGATCCGAACGCTGCCGCTCATCGTCGGCAAGGAAATCGCGCGCGACATTTCGACACCGGACAAGCGAGAGGGTCATGCCGGTGACGGCATCGAGCAATTCCAACGGCTGCTAGACGAGTAGGCGAGCCAGCCGTGTTCGACGGCCTCAGTCGCTTATTGCCCGGTGAACGCCGTCCATTCGGGGCTGACGTAGGTCACCCACCGTCCGCCTTCTTGACGAAGATCATCCTCGGCGCTCCTTGGCTTCGGTCTCACGGTGACGCTGAAGCCCGGGCGCCAGATGCCATACATACTCCTGCTTCGCCGGGTGTGTCGTATACGCTCCGCGTTATCTCAATGCTGATGAACCTGAGAACAAAAATTTATGGAACGATTTTTATCGGGATAATTTTCTACTTCATCATGGTAAGATCCGCTGAGCCCGATCGGGCCGCTCTGCAACGGATCGCCGATGCGCTCGGCGTGCCCGTCGAACGTTTCTTCACCGACAGCCTGCCCGTCAATGCGGATGGGTGCCTGTACCTCTGGTCAAGGATCAGGACGGCGGAGGGGCGGCAGCGAGCCTTGGAAGCTCTGCGGGCGATCGCTGACGAGGAGCCAGCGTAGCGACCCGCGGGAGAATCAGCGAGCCGCTAATCCATATCGTCCGCTCCCCCGTCCCGGCGCGCGCCATGGGCTACGACGACCAAGGCATCGTTGGCCAACGGCCGCTGGAGATTATTCGCCTCCGGCCAGGGTGCCGACAGCCACGTCGCCCACTCCTCCGGCTTCGTGAGGATAACTTGCATCGCCTTCGGGTGAACTGCACCGACTTCGGCGTTCGGCGCGGTCGTCAGGTAGGCATACAGATCGTCCGTCGTCTCACCGTCCGCACGCTCTGCCAGCCCGCGACCAGGATGCCTGCGAAGCAGGTGAGGGGCCGATCCTCCGTCAGGGCGAACCACACGGGCGGGTGCGAGCCGTCCGCGGCCTTCTCGTTCTCGCTGAAGCTCGTGAATGGCACGAGGCAGCGGTGTGCGGGCACCAGCCAGCGTCGCTTGTGCGAGGAGGCGGTGTTGCGCACGTTCGTGACGCCGGGATCGACTTTCTTCCCCTTAAGCGCAAAGGCCGGGGAGGGCAGGCCCCTTCGCATCATCGACAGGGCACGGGCGCCCTCGCGCATGCGGATCACGGGCGCCGTGGTGTTGGGGAAGATGCCCGGTAATGACGGCAGGTTGCTGGTGTCGTCGTGCTCGATGTCGAACGCCTTGCCAATCTCCGACTGCGGCCGGATCAGGCTGTAGAGGTTGCACATGCAGCATGTTCGCCAGGGCCGCGGTAGATATCAGGACCGCGAGATGACGAACGCTGCCCCGCCGCCCGATCCGATCACGGGCTGGCGGGGAAGGTCGTCTATCTAACCGGCAGCTGTAGCGTCCTCTTACGCGTGAGGAGCGTTCCAGCTGCGGCTCCGCCCCGCTGGATCCTTCTGCCATTGGCGACCCCTTCCACATCGTGTTGCAGAACCACGTGCGGCAGACGGCGAAGACGGATGGTAGGGCCTGACTCCATCATCCAGGGCGCGGACAGGAACGGGGGCAGCGGCCCTTCGTTGATCAATCCGTGTCGGCGTGGGCCGGCCCTTCCTACTCCGAGAGAGCCATGACCAGCCGAACCATCCAATCCGCGCTTCTCGCCCTCACGCTCGTCGCCGGGAGCGCCGGGATGGCTGCCGCGCAGAGCACGCCCGGCGGCAACACCTCGACCGGCGGCGCTCCTGCTGGATCTGGCAGCTCTGGCAATGGTGCGACCGGTAGCGGAGCGGCGCCCAGCGGGAAGTAACGGGATCAGCCTTCAGGTCGAGCCCGCCTGGCCTACCGCCGCGGCGGGCTTCTTTTCGATGGCCATCGTGCTAGGACGACTCAAGATGCTCGTGCCTTGGCGGGTCTGGGCATCCGCACAACCTTGGTCCGCTCGGTTCGCCGGCGCGGGCTTTTCTATGTCCCATCCGGGACGAGCTATGGCTCCTTCCGCTGCGCGGTGGGGTTAGGCGTCGAGCTTGTATCTGGCCCAACCGCTGGGCTGACGCTCGTCATGTATGACCAGGTGCCTCCGATCGCGAGGATCCCGGCGAACAGGGCTGCGAAGATGCTGATGAGGGCGAAGCGGTCCATGCTAGGGAAAAGGCCGCAACCGGCAGCCTGATCCCGTGGCGGATGCTGCCGGTCGATCCGCCGCAGGCATGCATCACGCTAAGAGTCCGTCCGAGAAGTCAGGTTGATCGGGCGAGGCGCCTGACGAGGATCATGACGGCTGCGGCGTAGAGGAAGGCTCTGGCGGAGGCGGGGGTCGCTTCCGGATCCTTCCAGAGGCGTCGGTTGCGGCTGATCCAGGCG
>NZ_JAKSXX010000072.1 GCF_022829385.1 Methylobacterium sp. J-070
TTGAAGATGTAATTCGCTGCAGCAACGTCGTTGTCGGCGAGCACCTCCTTGATGTGCCGGTACATTCGGGGCCACAGGCCCTTCTTCGGCTCGACGCCCCAGCCGCGCCAGAGGTTCAGCCGCCCGTCGACCTCCTGCCCAGCGCCAGGCTGGAAGGTGACGCCCTCGTACTGCCGGCGCTCGGGATGCTTGAGCCACAGTGGCCGAGGGGGATCTTCTTGTCCTGGCCGATCCGCACGGTGCGGTTGAGGTGGAAGTTCCGGAAATCCTCGAACGGAAGGTACGTCGCCACCTCGCGGGTATGCCCCTTCTGCCGGTGCGGCTCGAAGGTGAGGACGCGGGTCTTCTCGGCTCTGACGAGGCCGATCCACTGCATCTCGAACTCGGCGCGCGTCTCGATGATGGTCGCGTTCAGCCCGAGACACCCGAGGCTGGCGGGCGCGGCGTAGGCCACCACCTTCGGCTCGGCCGCCACTACGGAGACCATCCGGGACGCGGGCCACGACTGCTGCTAGATCGCGCCCTGGCTTCGGTCCGCGGTGACAGTCTCGGAGTGAAGCCTAGAGCCCGTCCCGATCCCCCCCGACGGGGCGGGCTCCTTCGCGCCTCGTCGTGTCGATCGCGCTCTGGCGACCGCCGCCCCCGCATGGCACCTGTTCGCTATGGCGACTTCTGACAAAACCGGATGCGAGGTGCGGATCGACGGCGCGTGGAGGCTCGTGCCGCTGGCCGGGGCG
Organism: Methylobacterium sp. J-070; assembly: GCF_022829385.1. Lineage (GTDB taxonomy): Bacteria > Pseudomonadota > Alphaproteobacteria > Rhizobiales > Beijerinckiaceae > Methylobacterium. Next base: position 738 of record NZ_JAKSXX010000072.1, read on the forward strand.
CACGCCCATCACCGCGCCGCCGAGAAGCGCTGTCCGGTCTGCCACGGGCGTGTCCACACGCAGGGGTCCTACTCACTGCAGGGCGCCGTCACGATCGCGCACCGGCGGGTGCATGACGGCTGCCCCAGGATGCCCAAGCACTACGCCGGTACGCCGAAGCCGCATCCGCAGGCTCTGGACTGAAACGCACCGTTCGCGCGGCTATCCATCGCTTGCCAGCTCAGCTCTTGAGCCGCGTGTTGCAGGCCGAGTAGTAGCCGCCGCCCTTCACGATCCATTTCGCACCACCCAGCGTGCCGGCGGCCTTGGCGGCGTTATAGCTGTCCAGGCAGGTGTGCATCCGCGCCTTGCCGGCCGACTCCTTCGCGTACTTCGGATCGACGGCGGAGGGGTACGCGGCCGTGCCGATCGCGGCAGGGACAGCCGTCGGCCTCGCAGCCGTTGTGGGCGGGGCAGGGGCCGGAGCGGCAGTCTTAGTTGCGCCAGGCGCCATAGGGTTTGGCACCGCGGTGGTCGCCGCGTCCGGCGGGGCGCCGCACTCAGCCTTGCGGAAGTCGTTCCACTTCTGGCCGTTGAGCGTCCCGGCCTGCTTGGCGGCCTGGTACTTCACCGAGCAGTCCTTGGTGGATAGGGCTGCGGCGGGCGTAGCAACGGCGCCCAGGCTGAGGGCGAGGAGAGCGGCAGACAGCAGGGGGCGGGACATGATGATCGTCTCCGAGCCCGAAGCGGGGCTGGACGGTCACGCTATCTCGGCAGCGCACGGTCGCAAAGCCATCGCCGATGCTCATCAACTGCCCCAAGGCGTCGGCTCCTCCTGCGGATCGTAGGTCTGGCTGTGCTGCGCGGGCATGCGCTCAAGATGGCGAGCGGCGGGGCGGGTGTCGAGGCAGGTACGCTACTTCGAAGGCTCCGCCGGATTGATGCCTGAAGGTGATGCCGTGCGGTTCGGCATTGGCGCCTGGGGGTCGTGAGCAGAGTCGCTGGTTGGGTTTGCGGCCGGAACCGGCCGGTCCTTGTTCTCCGCGATCGAGTGACCGCCGGGATTGGACGCATCCTTGGCGGCCGACTCCTCGCGCGGCACCGGTGCTTGGCTAAAGCCGTCCTGGGCGCTTCGGTCCTTGTCGCCCATTGCGTCGATGCCCTTGATCTCTCCGGGCTTCGTCTGGGCCTGCACAGATGCAGTGAGCGCGAGTGTTGCGAACGCGGCAAAGGCCACGCTCAGCGGAAGGGAAGCGCTGGCCATCGGATCGTCTCGGCTGTCGTGAAAATGTTCATGGGCAACCGGTCGAGCCATATGCCTGTTCCAGCTTGACGGACCTCTCCGATAACCGGACCGCGCCACTGATGGCCAATCAAACCTCGAACGGTGAAGACAGCGCGGCTACGCCGATCCTACCTGCGCACATCGAGGACACCGTCCGCGCCATCGCGGATCTCCATTGGGAGCATCACCGCAAGGCCACGCCGGTCCAGCGCACCGTCGCTCGCATGACCAGCGCCATCGGGCGCCCGCGCTTCGTCGGCCTGCTCACTCTGGCGATCCTCAGTTGGATCAGCCTCAACCTCATCCTCCCCGCACTCGGCCACGCTGGCCTCGACCCGCCGCCCTTTGCGTATATGCAGGACGCAGCCGGTATCCTGAGCTTGTACATCACCAGCCTGATCCTGATCACGCAACGGCACGATGAGCAGCTGGCCGAGCACCGGGCTCAGCTCACCCTAGAACTCGCGATCGTCTCTGAGCAGAAGAATGCCAAGATCATCGCTCTGCTGGAGGAGATGAGGCGCGACCATCCCCACATCAGCGATCGGCTCGACGATGAAGCAGAGGCGATGGCGCGACCGATCGACCCCCAGGCCGTGCTCGACGCCATCAAGGACACGCATGGTGATCTGCTCTCAACAGACGAGCAGATCGCGCCGGCGTGATCGCGGACCGCGACGCTTCATCCCAGACTTATCGTCGACAAGAATTCTGCTTCAGCATTCTGCGGCACGTCGTCAGCCTCTCTGCGCCCGACGTCGGCGCGAATTGGGCGCACAGGGCAAGGCACAAGCCCAGATCACGATGGACCGGATTGCTGGCTCTCCGGGCGGCGAAGTCAGCCGCTGATGGGGAGTAACGGGGGTGTGCGAGCCTCAGGGATCAGCCGCTGATCGGGGATTGCGCTACATGCATCCAGGTCCGTGACCTCGTTGGCGTTTTTCCGAGCTTCAAGTGTGCGTTCGACCTATCGGTCCGATCGCGTGAGTACTGCTATGCCAAGGCCGGCTGACGCGTGATCTGAGGGGCGGCTGGGATCACCTCTTCGGACGGCGCGGCACCCGAGCCCTCCACCAAGCCGATCAGATCGGCCTCAGTCAGCTGGGTGCCATCCGGATCGGTGACGGTGATGTCCCGGCGCTCAGCCGCTGTAAGATCGCGCAGCTTGCGCAGCGCCCAAGCCGCCGTCGGGCATTTGTAGGTGATAGTGCCCTTCTCGGCGACGCCCCGAACGACGAAGAGGCGGCGCTGTTCCATCACACGTCTATCCCGGCTGCGCCGAGGATGGCCCGTCGCTTCAAGATACCGATGCGATGGGAGCGGATCGCATGCTCAAGGTCAAGCACGCCGGGATCGTTCTCCTCACGCAGGATCGCGACCGCTCTGGCGAGTACGGAGATGACCTGCTCATCGACCAAGATGCTCATGGCAATCCTGGTCCGGAGCCGGCTGCAGGCGTGATCCATGTCTGAATTGGGTTTCGACATGAGGCTTCAACGGCGTCGGCGCTTTCTGGTTCGTTGGAACCTCTCAGGCGCACAATTGCCTCTCTCCGCGCTCAGCCTACGCCGGTCGGCCCATCCAGCACCCGCCTCACCCTCCGCGCGAGATCGAGTCGGCGGTAGGGCTTCATGATGATCTCGAACTCCAAGCTTCTCGTGTCGGTGCGCTCCAGCGACGCTTCGGCGAAGCCCGTAATCAGCAGTATGCAGATCTTGGGCTGACGCTCCCGCGCGGCCCGGGCCAGCATCACCCCGTTCATCCGCCGGGCATGATCAGGTCGGTGAACAGTATGTCGATGCGCGCCTCCCCGTCCAGCGTGCGCAACGCCTCATCCGGGCTAATCGCCGTCAGCACCGTGTAGCCGAAATCCTCTAGGATCATCCCGGCCGTCGCCGCACCCCATCCGAGCAGCGTAGTCGCTCGCCTCTCTGACCCTGCGGAGAATATCAACAGGCATAGCTGCCGTAACGCGTGGTTGAGCAGGCCATGAGCCGGCGCCCTGCGATGTCCAGATCGGCAACACCGCACCGAGCCTTAACCCACCGCCCGTGCGGCTTCACGGACCTGACGTGTGGCGGCGTCGACCTGCTCAGAGGCTCTGGCGATCGCCTCCATGCCGCCGGCGATCGTCGTGACACCATGGGCGGCCGTGTGCATGCTGCCCGACATCTCCCGGGTCACC
>NZ_JAKSXX010000154.1 GCF_022829385.1 Methylobacterium sp. J-070
CCTGGACCAGAACCTGTGCCTTGTCCGGCTCCTTGATGCCGATCTGCTGCATCATCCCCACCATCGGCCCGGCCATGGCGCTGAGCGTCGCGGTGCGGTCGCCCTGCATCTGCGCGACTGTCTCACGAGCGACCTTCACCAAAGCCGGATCTGGGGCGATCGTAGGAGCAGGCTTCTGGGCTGATTGAGCCAATACGGCGCAAGGCAGGGCAGCCCCAAGGCACAGGCCAACGATAAGAGTCGAGAGGCGCATCAAGCGGTCCGATCGCTGTGGTGACGCGATCCGACTTCGTCGCCGATCGCTTGCTACAGCACCATACGTCGGGGTTGATCGATGTCGACGTGGGAATGCCAACGTTGACTTAACCGTGCTGCCCGGCCGACATGGGCTGTTCCGACTGGGCTCGTTCCATCGAGTCGAGAGCCGGCAATTCAGGAGACCATCGCCGCGAGATAGACCCTGAAAAGCCAACAGCCCCTTCCCGGCAAGGAAGAGGCTGCTGAAAATCCTGGGGCCGTGTGGGGCCTGTTCTGCGACTCCCCACAAGCCATAGCTCCCACCCGGGAGTCAAGACGGAACCCGTTTCCGTCAACGGGAAAGGCTTGCCTGGACCCTAGCCGCGGCCCGTGAGGGACCGGGATCGATGTTTCACGCCACCATGCGGGAGGCGATCGAGGGCGCGCGCACGCTCGCGCAGCTCGACGACCTGTCGCGCACCATCTGGCAGGCCCACGCCGCCGAGACCGTCACCGATGGTGAGGCGCAGGGCTTGGCCGAGGTGCTGCATACCCGCAGGAGCGCCATCCGCGAGGCCGTGACGTCCGTCGGCATCCCGCTCGGCCGTGTGACCCTGTTCCCGCCGAGGCGCCTCCAGCGGGCTCCTGAGCGATCCGTTGCTATCGAGCGCCGCCGCCGACTCGCCTGTTCCGGTCCGATGCCGCCTGCCCTCGCCAGCCGCTTCACCACCGGACAGCTCGCCGTCCTGAGGGTCGTGGGTGACGAGGTCGCCCGGCATGGAGCCTGCGGGCTGCCTGTGGACGCCATCGCCGCCCGGGCGGGCGTGTGCCGGCGGCTGGCGCAAGGAGCGATCCGGCTGGCCGAAGGCGACGGCCTGCTGACCATCCAGGAGCGCCGCCACCAGGGCCGGAAGTCGGATCCGAACGTGGTCCGGATCATCAGCCGGGAGTGGCTGCAATGGCTCCGGCGGGGAGGGCGGTCCGCGGCCCCGGCGCTGTTGGGCAGCATAGGGTGCAAAACTCTGCACCCCACGGATAAGGGAGATCCACAAAGGCAGGTTGTGGATACGGAACCAAAGAAGGGCTGCCGAGGGGCAGCGGGCGACCTCGACCGATCAGACCGGACGAGAATTCTCGCGGGTGGTGGCGCTGGTCGAGCCATGCCGTGAGGGTATGTAGGCGGCCGATCTATCGAACGAATGGACGGCGAACGATGTCGTGCA
>NZ_JAKSXX010000157.1 GCF_022829385.1 Methylobacterium sp. J-070
GTCGGCAAAGCCTGGACCGGCCGCGCTCGGCCGGCCATTCTGAGCACCGTTCGGCATTGGGCACTTACTCCGGGGCACTCTCGACCAGAATGAACCGTAAGCGCCCCATACAGTTCCGCTGCACCGCTGGCTGCGTGGTTCTACCGTCGAGACGAAGCGCCCTGATCACGCGTTGGTGGCTCGATGCCCCAATCCGTTCGGATATCGAGGAGGAAGTGCCATGGACGAAGCACGTGTCAAAGGCGCCGCGAAAGAACTCGCCGGCAAGGTCAAAGGCGCGGCCGGCGATCTGACCGGGGACACGCAGACCCAGGCTGAAGCCAAGATCACCGAGTTGAAGGGCTCGGCGCAGAACCTGTACGGGCAGGCCAAGGACACGCTGAGCGATGCCGCTGGGCAAGCGCGCGAGTTCGCCGGCGACGCGTTCGATCGCGCTCGCGAGCGCTATCCGGATGCTCAGCGCTTGTACCGGCAGGGTAGCGAGGCGCTTCGTCCACACGCGCAGGAGTCGCCGCTGGGCCTCGTGGTCTTGGCCGGCGCGATTGGCTATCTGCTCGCCTTGGTCATTCACGGCCGCCGCTAGAGATCTGCGCGAGACCGGGCGAGCCGTGATGATATGGCCGCCCGGCCTTTCAGTGGTGGATCGCATAGCAGGCATCGCGTGCATCTTCGGTATGACCGTGCTCCACATACGTGTGTCGTTCACTATGCGAACGCGATGCCGCTGGTGCTCGGCAATAAGCAGATTACCGCTCGCGCAGTCTGGAAACGTGAGCCTGCAAGTCCGGCTGGATGGCTCTTCCTAGCTCTCCCAATCACTTGCGCGCGCACGCCCGAAGCGAACCGCGCCGGGGATCTGGGCGCGGCGAATGCCGATGTCAGCCAACATCGCATCATTCATCGCACCAAGCTCTCTATGCGCCCGACGGATCTTGATTTCCTGAACAATGAAGTCTTGAAGGCGACCGATCCAGCCGGACAGACTGCTTCGACTGTATTGGGGCTGATCAGTGCGGGTGTATCGCCTAGGATTGTTTGTAATCAAGCGCAACCGAGAGAAGGTGTATCGAGCGGATGTATCCATCATGATGCCACGGCACCAATTGGTGGGCCGAGCACATCGATGTTGTGCTGAGCTGCGTAAGCTAGAATATCTTCGGGAGCGACCCGCGATAAGCCGAGAAACATCTCTTCGAGGCCACCCGGTATGAAGGTCGCGATCATGCGCGCTGGAGCGGGCCCGAAGTTGAACCAACCATGCGGCATGCCGGCAGGCACGATCACGATTGAGCCTGCCGGCGCTTCGAATTTGTTGGCATCGCACTGGAAGGTCAGACAGCCCTCAAGGACGTGGAAGATCTCATCTCCGATGTGCCGGTGGATCGGTGGCCCGATCATGGGTTGAACGATCGACTCGATGACAGTGTACGCCCCTTCGACGGTGCGGCTGTCTACGCGGATGCGAACACGTTCGCCCGGCACGCCGTCGATCCATGCTCCGGGGGCTCCCTCCTCAATGGGGGGCGAGAGGAAGTGGAATGTGTGATCCTGCCCGAGATGTGTCATGATTGCTGGCCTTTCGCAGATCGATGTGATCTGCGGTGACCTCTAATCCGGGGGGCCAACGCTTTAATTGACTGATATCGCGCTCAATCCGCCGATCACGTGGTCAACTCAGCACTGAAGTCAGTAGCCGCCGCATCGGAACGACGACATCTGACAAAAGAGCGCCGGATCGACCAAGAAGCAGCGGTCCGGCATCACGACCTAGGCCTCATTGTGTGGTCACAAGGGCGACGCATTGAGCCTGAAGCCGTGAGAAAGTGGAGCTAGATTTTGGTTCGGTCGTCCGGGATACATCCATTCCGAAGTCAGCAGGCTTCGTCATCACCTCTGGTGATGGAAACGCGAGGCTCCCGTCTGCGCCTGACACGCTTCTGTGCGGTTCCCGAGCGAGATGGTCTGCACGTCAGCATGCCGAAGGAAGACACGTTCTACGCGATCTTCCAGCTTCGGGATCATCCCCCGCACGAACACTGGAACGACGGCCAGCCTAAACAAGCGGCGTTCTCACCGCGAGGCTGCTTGCACATAGCTGATCTCAAAGCGCAGCCTTCTGCGCTTCTCCGCGAGCCTCTGGACAGTCTGAATTTGGAACTGCCGCGCGCTGCATTGGACGATCTCGCTGAAGATATCGGCGTCCCTCGGCTTTCAAATCTGGCCGTCCCAGATCCGTGGCAGACACCGGATCCGCAGCTGACGCAGTTGCAACCCTTGATTGTGTCGGCTCTTGCCGAGGCTGGGACGGTGGGCCCGCTGTTCAGTGGTCAGCTGTTGTTGGCTGCCGCGACTCACCTTGCTGAGGCTTACGGCGGCCTTCGCCGCACTATCATTCGAACCGGAGGACTGGCTCCCTGGCAAGAACGGCGGGCACGTGAGATGATCGCCAGTACGTTGGGATCAGAAATCTCGCTCGCGCAGATCGCAGCCGAATGCTGTCTGTCGATGTCGCACTTCTGCAAGGCGTTTAAGGTGTCTACTGGACTGACGCCGCATGGCTGGCTGCAGCAGTGCCGCCTCGACCGGGCGCGCCACTTGCTCCAACAATCGACTCACTCGCTCGCTGAAGTGGCAGTGCTTTGCGGCTTTGCCGATCAGAGCCATTTCAGCCGCATCTTTCACCGTAAAACCGGCATGACTCCAGGTCGATGGCGCCGACAGCAACTGTAAGCGGCCTGCCTTCACCGCAGTCGGAAGGGTCACAGCCCCGCCGCCCGATCTGATCACGGGCTGGCGGGGCTCGGTGCCGTTCCTCACGGCGAGGGGCCAGCACGCGACGCGGCCCGGGATGCAGGATGGGGGAGGGCGGTTAGCCGAGGCTCAATGGCAGCCTGCGCCTGGATCCCGGAACGGGATGCCAGTCGGTAATGTCAGTCCGTCCAGGCCATGATCGGACGGACCGCCACTCCCCATCGTTCTACATCCTAGTGGTCAAAACCTGACGGTTGAGTCCGTCCCAGGTTTCGGTTTGGGCTTTGTCCTGCGAGTCTGGCGGGATGCGCAGCGGCCTCTCCTTCACGCTTCCCGCCTCGGATCGCCTTCGGCTCGAAGCCCTCGTGGCTGA
>NZ_JAKSXX010000164.1 GCF_022829385.1 Methylobacterium sp. J-070
CTTCCACGGCTATCTGACGAACTACCGCGCCGACGGCACCCGGTACCGTGCCGAGATCGACTGCCGGCCGTTGCGCAGTGCAGATGGGCGGATCGAGAACTTCGTGTCCTTCGAGCGCGAGGTGGTCCGGCGCGTCGGCCGCCCTGCGATGAGCGCAGACGGGCGCTACGAGCCGATTAGCGTGGGCGACGATATGCTGGCGGGCGTGCTCCAAGAGCTTGCGCTGTTCCGGCACATCTGAGCGGCGACCCATCGAAGCGCCACCTCGACAGTCTCCCCGCCGCCCGCCATCTTGAGCCCATGCCCGCGCAGCACGGCCAGACCTACGATCCGCGCGTCTGGCCGCCCACACCGGCATTTCGCAGCATCCCGTAGAATTTCCCGGGGTCGAACATCTGCCGCGCCTGCTGCAGCGAGATCTGCCGCCCGCCGACCTCGGGTGCGCCCATCATGCCCGGCGCCTTCTGCCCTTGCTTCTGCTGCCCGGCCGCGATGGCCTTCAGCGCGTTCCCGAGCTGGGCGTACTGGTTGCTCGGCTGCTGCGCGGCAGGATCGGAGAAGCCGCCGGTTGCGGTGAGAGGCTGCCCGGACAGGGAGGCCACATCCGGCGTCGGCGAGGACTGGCCCGGCACGGCTGATCCGAGACCCTGAACACCGCCGAGCCCGAACCCACCGGCCTGCGCGGTCGAGCCCATCGAGGTCCCGGCCGGTCGAGCGATGCCAGGCGAGCCCGACGAGGAACCGGGGTTCGGCAACCCCTGCCCGTTCGCGAAGCTGTTGGCGTAGGCTTGCGTCGTCGCCAGCCGCGCCGCGTTCTCGCCGCCGGGGCGATTGTAGCCTGCGAACTTCCATGCGTCCGCCATCAGGCGATGCGCCTCCTCGGGGCTGCCGGCGTTCTGCAGGCTTTGCGTGAGCTGCGGGTTCTCGGCCAGCAGGAACTTGGCCTGCGCTACAACCGGGTCGGCCGCGCCCTGCGTGAAGGCCCGCATCTTGTCGAGGCGGTCGTCACGCCACGATAGGATGCCGCCGGACTGTCCCGCCTGCCCGCTCTCGGACGGGTCCGACCACGATCCGGTGATGTTCGCGGGCGAATACCGGCTCTCGTGCTGCGCGTAGGCCGCCACCGCCCCGAGACCGTTCGGGTTGGTGAGGCCGCCCTGCTGCAACGTGCTGATGAACCGACCGCGGATGTCGTTCGGATCCGGCGTCGCCGCCTCGGCGCTGTTCGGGCCCAGCGCGCTCATGGCCGCGGAGGCGAGGCCCTGTGCCTGCGGCTGCACCACGGGCGTCGGTGCTCCCGTCGGCGGCGTCTGCGGCTGATACCCGGTGAACCCCGGCGGCATGGCCTGGGGCACGTCCTGACCCATGCCGCCCTGACCCTGCGCCTGGGCGAGCTGCTGCATCTGCAGCCACTCCTGGATGGACGAACTCAACGGCGCGTCGCCACCCGTGAAAGAGGGCACGCCTCCAAAGCTCGGCCCGTCACTCATGCGAAATGCCCCTGCGTTGCGAAATCTAGCCTGCTGGCGGCCGTCCGCTGATTCCTGGTGCCTGCCTGCGGTTTTTCGCGAACGCCCATCCTGGGCTTCCGCACGCGATCCTGGCGGCTATCGACAGAATGCCGGGTCGGGGCCACATTCTCGGGCATGCCCCGCTGGCTCGAAATCGCCCTGACCCTCGTGCTTTTCGCCGTCGGCATGGCGGTGTTGTCGTGGGCCGTGAATGCGACCGTGCCGAGCGTGCATGCTTGGCTGATCAAGCACATCGGCAGGATAGGGGCTTGGGTCGGACTCATCGGGTTCTGGCTCATCTGCGGTTATTTCGCATGGCGCGGTCATCGACCGAGAAAGGGCACCGTCGGCAGACTGGAGGGCAGATAGCCCCGTGTCCGGTCGGCCTGTGAGATCGCCCCAGCCTGTGCCCCGAGGGCTGCCGCGTCCCCGTAGCCGCCGACCCGCTGCATCATCCGCCCGCGCCGCTCGATGGCATCCAGTAGGGCGTTGAGCGCGTCGCCGTTCTCCATCGTCACGGCACGGGCGAGCTGCTGGTTGCTGGCGAGGTCCGCCTGCCTGCCGGCGGCGCTGGTGGCGAGCTTCAGCCCGCCCATGCCGGCCTTGGTCGCCAGGGCACTCGCCCCCGCATCCGCACCGCCCAGGATCGTCGCCAGCCCCGGCAGCACGTCCGTCGAGCCGGCCGACACCTCGCGCGGGGTGATGTCCCGGGCCGAAGCAGTGCGCTGCGCCGTCTGACTGCCGCGCACGACATCGTTGTACGTCCGGTCGAACTGCGCCTCGCGCCCGACCGTGTTGGCCAGCCGCTGGGTCGGCTCCTCGCCGAACACCGTCGCCAAGCGAGCGCGGTTGAAGTCGCCCTCGCCCATGAGGTCGCGCTGCAAGGCCACCCGGTCGTTCAGGGTCGTGCCGAGATGGCGGTCGATCTCGGACCGGAGCCCTGTCCGCTGCATGAACTGCTCCATCGGGGACATGCCGACGGTCTCGGCCGCGAGCTGACCGGGACGGACCGCATCACGTCCGCCGCTCAGCAGCGTCTGCCCACGCGCTAAGGCGTCCCGGCCGGCGAGGTACTGCTGCGCCGTCCGGTTCGCGTCGGCATAGCCGGGTACCTGCGCCTCCAGGGCATCGTTCAGGGCACCACGGACCTGCCCGAGCCGGTTCACGGTGCTGGCGGCGGCAGAGCCCATCTGCCCCTGCGCCTGCGCGATCTGGGCGTCCAGCGCCTCCTTGGCGTTGTGCAGGGCCTCCGGCCGGCGGTCCGGAATGGCGGCTCGTCCGACACCGGGAACGTCGCCGTCCTGGTGCAGCAGACCCCAGGCGCGATCGAGGGCGTCGGCGGCGGGGCCCTTCTCCTGGCTTCGGAGATCGCGGACCATGCCCAGCACGTTGCTGGTGTCGACCTGTACGGGCTGGCCGGTCGCCTGCCGGTAGAGCGGCGGCACCACCCGGTCGTAGGACTGCTGCCGGGCCGCCTCGACCGTGGCGGGCTCGGCGGCCGGGCCGAGCGCCTGATCGACATCGCCACGGATCCGGGTGTTCGCGCCAGCAGCACGGGTTTCCAACGGGGTGACGATAGCGCCCCGGGTGGCGGGCTCGACCGCGAGGCCCTGCGCCCTGCCCGTGAAGGCCGGCGACGTGTCCATGAGCATGGCGGGCTGGCCGAGGTCGGCGAGCCGGGCGCGAACCGCATCGGCGCCCCCGGAGGCTGCCACGTCGTCGGCGATCTTCCCCGCGGCGGCCGATCCGAACCCTGCGGTAGGCGCGAGGCGACTGGCCGCGAACTCGCCAGCGTTGCGCACCCCTGCGCCGACGGCCGCGCCGAGGACGGGAGCTGCGCCACCGAGAACGCTACCGGCAGCGCCACCCTTCCACGTAGCATCAAGATCCCCGCCACTCCGAACCGCCGCGTCAGCACCGCCGAGCGCCCCGCCCGAGACCGTCGAGGCCAGCAGCCGCGCCGGCAGGGCCGCCTCGCCCGCGCCGAACAGAGCCGGGGCCGCCATGATCATCGGGGCGGTGCCCGCGATGCCTCCGGCCACACCGCCGACCGTGCTGGCGACAGGGTGCGCCGCCTTGGCGGCCGTGTCGTAGTCCTGGATGCGCTTCAGCTCGTCGCCGTAGGACGTGCCGTCTCGGTACGAGCGGATGCCGGCCGCAAGGCGATCACTGGCACCCGTCAGCATCGGCCCGACAATGGGCATGTCGTACATGGCGCTGCTGGCGGCGGCGTAGAGGCTGGCCGGAACGCCCGCGCCCTGCCGGTACAGATCCTCGCTGCTCGGCATGTCGGGCAGGCCACCCTCGACGTAGGGCGCGGCGGTGGCGGCCTTCGCGGCAGCGAGTTGCTGCGCCTGGCTTGGGTCCAGTGCTGGCCGAGACTGCCGCGCCTTGAACGCCGCATAGGCATCCGGGTCGAACGCCTCGATGGGGGCGGCCTGCGTACCCGCGGCCTGGGCCTTGAAGGCCGCGAAGGCATCGGGATCGAACGCCTCGATGTCGGCCATCAGAAGCCCTCCTGCAGCATGCGAGCGTGGGCGTCGGCCGCGGACAGGCCGCCCTGGCGAAGCTGCTGATAGCGGGCGGCTGGGGCGGCGGTCTGCGGCGCTTGGCTCTGCTGACCGATCCGGGGCGGCGTCGGCATGTCCGGCAGGTAGACGGACCGCTCGGGGCTGACGCCGTACTGCTGGGCGAGCCCGCGATAGCGATCCGCGACGCCGTCGGCGGTCTTGCGGGCGGCGCCGTACAGCTCGGCCGCTTGCCCGAGGAAATCCTTGCGCTGGGCGTCCGACAGGAATTCGCCGTTCAGAGCCTTGTTGTAGGCGTTCAGCACCCGCTCGGGCACGCCGGTGGCATTCTTGGCCGTGGCGTACTCGCCCTCACGGACCACCGAGCCGGGGTCGAGCATCTTCATGTAGCCGAAGATCAGGCCGATGTCGGAGGCGGGCGAGGGCGTGCCGGGGTTGTCCTGCCGCTGCTTCGTGGCTGCGATGACGCGCCCGTAGCCGTCGTGAACCTGCCCGAAGGTGCCGAGCTGCTTCAAGAACTCGGTGCGCAGCTTGTCCTCGGTCTCGAACCCCTGCGGCTTGTTGCCGGGAGCCTCGTACAGCGGCTTCATGGTGTTCGGGTCGAGGACGACGGCACCAGGACGCACCTGGATCGGCTTGTCCGGGACGGCATCGCTCTTGGCCTTCGCCTCCGCGCCGGCCACCGAACCCTTGTACTCGGGCGTGGCCGGACCGCCGGCGATCGGACGGTACTGGCCAGGGGTTGTCGGGTCGGCCTCGAACCCAGCCGGCGGCCCGGAGGCGGGACCGACAAGGTTGCCCTGCCCTGGCACGCCGCCGTTTTTGGACAGGTCGTAGATGTTGCCGCCGACGGTCTGGTAATTAGGCTTCGACTGCGCCAGCACGTTCGAGAGCAGTGTGGGGTTGCCGCCGTCCTTGCCAGCCTCGCCGGCATCGGCCCGCAGATGCGGGAGGCCCGCTGATGGCAGCGCCCAGCCCCATCACCGCCACGGCCTGCCTCACGTTCGACGCGGTGGCCGAGGCCGCGAGCCTGGCCGAGAGCTATGCCAGAAACGCGGTCGAGTTCGCCCTGATCCGAGACGCCAGAGGCGCTGCCTACAGCCTGAACTGCGCTGCCAAAGGCCCTCGCGTCGGCGGCTTCCACCGCGCAGGCCCTCCGGCCCACTCAGCAGGACGGGGGCGGCCGATGACGCACCCCCGCATCATCACGCCGCCCGTCGGCGCCCTCGCCTGCGCGAACTGCACGGCCTGGAACGACTGGGACAGCATAGCCGTCGGACAGGACGGACCGCGCGGGTTCGTGGTCATCGGCCGCAAGCCGACCGGCCAGTGTCGCGCCGCGCCGCCCAGCATCGACCCCGACGCGATCGCTGGTGACAATGCCTCCTGGCCGGTGGTCGCCGCCGACCATTGGTGCCGCCAGTTTGCGGCCCGAGACCAGAACGAGGAGGCCGCCTAATGGGGCGCGTCCTCACCTTCGGGCGCAAGTCCGCGCCGCCGGCACCCAAGCCGTATCCGAAGCCGGTTCGCGCCCCGTGGGGCGGCAACGTGTTCCTAGTCCCATTCGGCACCCCGCCGCACCAGGGCTGGACCGTGTTCGACGAGTCGCCATCCGGCGGCTCGTCCGGCAGCCATGGCGAATACACCGACCGCGCCGAGGCGGTCCGCGAGGGGCGGAAGCTCGCGGAGGAGATCGGCGGCACCTTCCATGACGGGGGTGCAGCATGAGCAACGTGATCTGCTTCCCCTCGCCCTTGTCGACCCAGCGGACCCCGACCGCCGTCGAGGTGATCGTCGCTCCGCAGGTCGACATGTGGGTGGCCTGGCTACGCCTCCCGACCGGCTACTACACCGCCCTAGAGCGGACGCCCGACGAGTGGCACGCGCTACGGGACGCCCGCGCCTATGCAGCCAGGCACGGCATCCCCGTCACGGTGCACAGCAAGCCGCTCGCCGTCGTGCTGGACGAGCCGCGGGCTGCCGGCCGGGGCGAAATCTCGATCTGGCCCGACCCCGACGGCGGCGGCTGCTGGCGGGTCGACCACATCTCGGCCTCCGGAGACTCCGCGGCGATCGTCGGCAGCGCCTTCAGCTTCGGCGAAGCCGTGACCATCGCTCGAGACGCAGCAGTGCGCCTCGGTGCGACCTTCGACGATCCGACCCCGCATTTCGGAGGCGCAGCATGACGGCGCACACCATGCCGAACCCGACCGAACTGCGCCTCGCTCTGCGTGAGAACGGCTATAACCCCGTGCCGGTCTCCAGTCCGAGCATGAACATCGACTCGGCCGGCAAGCGCCCCGTCATGTCAGGCTGGGAGCGCCGCTGCCTTGATGCGTCGCCGGATGAAATCCGACGGTGGGCGACGCACTACCCCGACAGTACCAACACCGGCTTGCTGTGCGGCCGGCTGGCAGGCGTCGACATCGACGTGAGGGTGCCGGAACTGGCCGCGTTGATTGCCGACCGGGCGCGCGGCATGCTCGGCCATACCCCGCTGGTACGGATCGGCCGCGAGCCGAAACTATTGCTTGGCTATCGGCTCGCGATCCCTCTCAAGAAAATCCAGACCCCGGCCCTGTTCTTCACCGAAGATCCCAAGGAGAAGGATACGAAGGTCGAGGTTCTGCTGTCTGGTCAGCACTTCGTCAGCTTCGGCATTCACCCCGAGACCGCCGCGCCATACCGCTGGCCGGATGCCTCGCCGCTAACCGTCCCCTTCGCCGAGCTGCCCGAGACCACTGAGGACGATCTACGCGACTTCATAGCCGAGGCCGAGGAGATCCTTCGGGAGGCCGGTGCAGCCACGCGCCGCGACCAGAAGAAAAGGACCCAAACCTGACCTGACCGGTATTTTGGACCGAGCCGATTGAGAGGCTACTGCATGGTGGCGGCGATGGGTAGCCGGAAGGCCAGATCCGGGTAGCTGACAGGCGCGGGCGGCCGATAGCCCAGGGACGAATGCGGCCGGACGCG
>NZ_JAKSXX010000171.1 GCF_022829385.1 Methylobacterium sp. J-070
GCTTCTCGACCCAGTACAGGGCCATCCGCCTCGCCCATGGCCGTCGCCTGCTGCGCCAGAGCCCGCTCAGGATCGGGGAGGTCGCCACGGCCTGCGGCTTCTCGAGCGCGGCCCATTTCGCGCGCAGCTACCGGTCTCAGTACGGCTGCAGCCCATCCTCGGAGCGTTGAAACACGCCGGAACAATCCCCCCGGACTTCATTGCGGGGACCGTCCGACATAGGGCGCAGGCGGCATCTCCGCGGTTGGGGCACGGGTCCGGTCTTCCAAGACTTTGCTATCTCTCCGTTGCCGAACACCGACCTGTGCCGGACTGAAACCTGAACAGATGGCTCTGGACCGGGCTGATTGGGAGGATCAGCCAGGACTGAAGGCGCCGGACATGCGGCGCGGTCAGCAGGCGAACGCGGAGCAGGTCGTGCTGACGCTGCGCCGGATCGAGGTGCAGATGCCCCTCGATGGGCTCGGTCGGTGACGCTTACGACGCCATGGCCGAGAGCTTGTTCTCCACCCTCGACTGCGAGTTGCTCGCCCGCCGCCTACGCGCAGGAGACCGGATCTCAACGGTCAACCGCACCTCTGCTCAGCCAAGTCACAAAAACGGGGCAATTCCAGGATCGTCGTCGCGCTGACGCCGTAGCGCTTGGCCGAAGCTCTCACCCTTTCCTGACGTCCCTGACTTGCGCGACGGATCACCTCCTTCGTGGGGGCGCTGCCGTGGAGAATCAGGCCGACGGCGCATCCCTCGCAGCCGGGTCGTTGGCCTTGCCACCACGCCGCGTAATCAAACACGTGGCTGCTTTCGCTGCTCTGAGCCCTGCCATCGATAGGGTTGCAGCCCGCCTCACGCCGAACCCGGGTGATGACCGCCGTCGTCATGAGCTTCCCGGGCGAGAAATGGGTGATCCGATGGCCCCAAATAAAGGTGCTGCTGTATGGCCAGCCGAAACCTTATCACACCCGACGATGCAGATCGATACGACAACAAAATTCTGCCGAAGACAATAAATTCGTCTCACTTTCGTTCGATATGATTTCCGGTCAGAGAAGTCAAGTTTATAGTGTATCTTGCTGAGTCAAAATTATTGAATTGCGGTTTGTATCCGCTGTCAAGTGCTAAGTTGAGCTTTGCGGCTATAGCCAAAGACCCGATTGCAGCTTGAACAGGATGACTTTTCGTATCGCTATTTGAATTGTCGAGCATCGATTTCGCCGGAGGATTGGGTCGATGCTTGGACTGCTTGACTGAAAGGCAAAAATTTCTTCTTGCAATCGACAATCGCTCGCTTGCGTCTCTGAGGACGCGACCGGAATTTCCTGGTGATGCTGGGATCTTGTCCGCGTCGATCCAATGTTGCATGGCCTCGCGCAGCTCGGCTTCGGCCTCTTCAGGCGTTGGAACAGGCGGCGGCGGTATGTCCGGCATTTTGGTCAAGCGCCGTTCAAGTATGGCTCGCGCGCATGCAAGCTCGTACTTCCGATCAATGCCGAACTGATACACGTTCGAAATACGTGTTTCTGCAATCTTCAGGCGTTCCAGATTTGGAACGACAAGTCGATCGCCGTTGTTGTGCCAGACATGATCGCATTTCTCACCGTTGACACCCCAAAAAACCCCGTATGAGGTACTGATCTTTCCGGAGTGTGCATCAATTATTCGCGTGAAAAGGTACTGGTCGCCGTAATCCGCATCATGATGGAGGATGCATGCCAGGTCTCCCGACTTGGCTAAGCTATAGTAATGCTCCAGATCTGTGATCATGCGCTCAGTCCGATCTGAGAATTTGCAAGAAAAACTATAGATCGATCGATGATGATGTTCATTGTCTGATAGGTGACAATCGGCAGCACCTATGGCGAGCGTGCGTTCCGCTGTCCCGGAGCAAGTCCCGAACCATGAGACCGCCTATATGAGCTGAGCAGTGTTGCGGGCAGCATCAATATCGCGTGAACGACAAGATTTTGAGCAGCGACCGTCTATCGAAATATTATTTCTGAGAGAAATATCCAGCTATATACCGTATTTCTGACAGCAAAACTTTTTATAAAAAGTTGCTATTCTGCAACGGCGATGCGTATCGACTCCGAATTGGCCGTTTTTGTATTGCGAACTGCCGGTTTTTGCCCATGATTAATGCGATAGGGCTCGATCAATAGAACCCATGCGGTTCTAAGATCACTTCAGAGGCCCGGTCAAAATAATGGCACGGGCTTTCGAGCCAAGTATTGCCAGTTCTGTCGGTCTCTCGGTTTTGGGGATATCTATGAGGATCTTAAAAACGACTCTGCTATGCTCCGGCGCAGCCTTCACTGCCGTCGGGGCTGCCCATGCCGCCGACTTGCCGGTGAAGAAGGCGGTCCCGATCGAGTACGTTCGCGTGTGCGGTGCATACGGCGCGGGCTTCTTCTATATCCCCGGGACAGATACGTGCTTGCGGATCTCGGGCCGTGCCCGGTTCGAGGGTGGCTATCAGCCGACCTACACGCGCCAGTCCGGTACCAATAACGGCGACACCGCCGGCTACCGCGGGCTCCTGCGCATCAACATGGATGCGCGAACGCAGACCGCCTACGGCACCCTGCGCGCCTTCGTCCGGCTTGAAGCCGGCTCCCGCACCGGCGGCCCCTACGGCGGCGGCACCTCCGGCACCCAGCAGCGTATCGGCAACGCGTTCCCCGGTCTCGGCACCGATGAGTTCGGCCGCGCCCAGCAATACGTCAACGTCGACAAGGCCTTCATCCAGTTCGCCGGCCTGACCGCCGGTCGCGCCTCCTCGTTCTTCGACTTCTACGCCCACGACTTCGAGTTCGCCGCCGCCACCGCCGGTTCGGACGTCTTCTCCACTAACCTGCTCGCCTATACGGCGACCTTCGGCAACGGCTTCTCCGCGACGCTTTCGGTCGAAGACCCGACTGCGCGCCGCACCCCTGTCTTCTCGCCGCTCGCGATCTCGGCAACCGTCAGCACGGGCAGCGTCCAGAACTTCGGCGTCACGAACCAGCCGGCCCCGGTGTTCGTGAACTTCAACGGACGGACGCCGTTCACCACCAGCACGCTCGACGTGATCCAACGCAACGAAGTGCCCGACTTCGTCGGCGTGGTGCGCCTCGATCAGGCCTGGGGCTCCGCCCAGCTGTCGGCCGCCTCGCACCAGATCGACGTCGGCGATCTCGCCAACACGGTTCCTGTCGCCGGCGCGACCGGCATCGCGCACACGCGGGCTGCTTACGGCTACGCGGTTCAGGGTGGCTTGAAGATCAACGCGCCGTTCATCGCCCCCGGCGACGCCCTCTATCTGCAGGGGGCGTACACCAACGGCGCCCAGATGTACTCCGGCTACTGCTCGTACTCCGGCTGCTACGCGCAGACCGCGACGACCATCGAGGGGCAGAAATTCGCGCAGTACTTCAACGATGCCACGGTCAACCCGATCACCGGGCAGCTCCAGAAGGCCACCAACATCACGGCCTCGGCCGCATACCTGCACTACTGGACGCCGGAATGGCGCTCGGCCATCTTCGGCAGCTACGGGGAGCAGGATTTCTCGGCCGGCGCCCGCGCTGGCCAGGGCCTCATCTTCTCAGGGGTGAACGGCGTCGCTGGCGCCAACGCGTTCGGCACGAACGCCGTCGGTGTGCCCGGCACGCGCTTCTACGCACTCAGCGCACCGCTGCGCGACACGTATCAGATCGTCGCGGGTGCCAACATCATCTGGTCGCCGGTCAAAGATCTTGATATCGGCCTTGAAGGTTTCTACACTCAGATCGGCGTCAAGAACGGTCGCGTGATCGATATCGACAAGGATCCGACAGCTTACACCCGGATCAGCGCGATCAACGCCGGCGGCTTCGTGCGCACCACCACGTCGGACGGCATCGAGCAGATCCGTATTCGCGTTCAACGCGACTTCTAATCACCAATCGAGACCGGTTTGTTCTCCAAAGCTTCCCGGTCTTGATGTCCCCGTGCAAAGGGACCCCACTAACCCGGCCTCACGGCCGGGTTTTTTTATAGGGTGCGCACCGAACCGAGGTGTTGTGCGGGCTTTGGTTTCGCGATGCCGGGGCGCCGCATCCAGCCTGGAGGCGGCGATGGCGGACCTGTTCCGGCTCTCGGATGACCAGTGGGCAGGGGCCTGGTCGGCTTTTCCTCTGAACCGTCCATGAGGCGAACGTGCCGCTTCGAGCGCGGTCCAGCCGGCCGCTTCGCGCCCGACGCGGCGGCTGCCTCGTCTTCAGCATAAATTCAGCAGATCCCGCCACGACTGCCCGGAGCGGCGCAGCATCGAGGATCGTTCATGGGGCTTCCCCCGCATCCGGATCGCGTGCGGACGAGCCGACTCGATTTCTGGCTCGCCCGGAGCGCCATCGCCTGCGTCGCCGGCTTGCAACTGCTCGTCGTCAACGACCTGTCGCTCGGGCCGCGCTGGCTCGCCCCCGCCCTCGAGATCGCCCTGCTCGTGCCGCTCTCGACGATCACCGCCTGGAACCAGGGCCGTGCGCGGCGTGCCACGACCGATGCGCACTGGGCCGAGATCCACCGTTTCCACCGCCTGATCCGACGGCTGGCCATGGTGCTGACCGCGCTGGTCACCGTGGCCAACACGGCCGCCCTCGCAGCCCTGGTGCGCGCCCTCCTGAACGGCAAGGCGGCTGGCGGCCCGACCCTGCTGGTCGATGCCCTCAACATCTGGGGCACCAACGTCATCATCTTCGCCCTGTGGTTCTGGACCACGGATCGGGGCGGCGCGGCCCTGCGCGGCCGTCCAGGGGCGGGAGATCCGGATTTCTTGTTCCCGCAGATGACGATGGCGCCGGGCGATGCCCGGACGCGGTTCGTCCCGGGTTTCGTGGACTACCTGTTCCTCGCCTTCACCAACGCCACCGCCTTCTCGCCGACCGACACGCTGCCGCTGACGGCGCGCGCCAAGCTGTTGATGATGGCGGAAGCGCTGATCTCCCTGTTGACCGTGGCGCTCGTCGCCGCCCGGGCGGTCAATATCCTCGCATAGGTCCGGGCGAGCCGTCGGGGAAGAGAAGCGCAGGTCTTGCATGCCTGCCTGGACCGTCGCTTCGTCCGACGGCCGGCCCGATCCGGATGCGTGCCGCATGACGGAATTTGCCGCGCCGTCCGCAACACCGATGCGGTTGCTGGGCGGTATCGGCCGGCCACGCGCCAGTGCCGCTTCTTCCGTCGAACGCTTGTCACTATGGTGGCAGCCCGTGCGCGCACCACGCGTTTCTGGCGAGCGTCATGCCTGTACATCGGGTCCTATGGGCAGAACGTTTGCCGCACGCCGTTGACCGGTCGGACGCGGCGATGGCCGCATCGGCCCGGTGGGGCGCCGGAGGGCATCGGCCCTGGACGGCGCCGGCGATCCGCGCCGCATGCGTCCTCGCCGTCGCCCTTCGCTGTCTGACGCCGGCGATGTGCACCGCGCAGAACGCCAACACGGGTGCGGGCGGCGATCCGCGCACCTCGGTGGCGCAGCCGGACGTCTCGGGCAAACCGTCCGCCGTCGCGACCACCTCCATCCAGTCGGCGTTGGGTGCCCTCGGGGACCCGACCGGCCTTCGCGGTTTCCTGGCAGACCGCGGGTTCGTCTTCAGCTTCAACGCCATCGCCGACATCCTCGGGGACACGAACGGCGGCACGCGTCGGACCGCGACGGTCGTCGGCCGCATCGACATGCAGATGGACGTGGACCTCGACCGGCTCGCGGGGTGGAAGGGCTTGGCGTTCCGGGCTGAGGCCTATCAGATCAACGGCGCGGGACTGACCCGGGCGGCGGTCAACGACCTCGCCGTGGTCAGCGAGCTGGAGGCGCTGCCGTCGACCCGTCTGTACGAGTTGTGGGTCGAGCAGCAATTCCTCGGCGGCCAGCTGGCGGTCAAGGTCGGCCAGATCGCGGCCGACACCGAGTTCCTCGTCAGCCAGACCGCGACGCTGTTCATCAATTCGACGTTTGGCTGGCCGACCATCGCGGGCACGAATCTCCCGAGCGGCGGCCCCGCCTACCCGTTCGGCGCTCCGGCCGTCCGGGTGAAATACCTCCCGAACCCGAACCTCTCCTTCCAGGTCGGGCTGTTCGATGGCGACCCGGCCGGCCCGGCGCAGGCGTGGAACGACCCGGACCCGCAACGACGCGATCGGACGGGGACGAACTTCAGATTGTCGGACCCGCCGTTCCTGATCGCGGAGGCCGCCTACGCGTACAATTTCGAGGAGCGGGACCGCTCCGGCCAAATCCTGGACGAGCCTGGGACGGTCACGGTCGGGGGCTGGCACCATTTCGGCCGGTTCGACTCGCTGCGGATCGACAGCGCGGGTCGCTCCCTCGCGGATCCGTCGACGACCGGCGTCGCGCGACGCTTCAGAGGCAATGACGGGCTCTACGCGATCATCGATCAGACCGTCTTCCGGGAGCCGGGCGAGGATGACGAGGGTGCGAGCGTGTTCGTGCGCGCCGTGGGCTCCCCCGGCGACCGGAACCTGGTCGATCTCTACGTCGATGCGGGCATCGGCTACCGCGGCCTCCTGCCGACCCGTTCGAACGATACCGCCGGCGTGGCGGTATCCTACGCGCGCATCTCCTCGTCTGCACGGGGCTTCGACAGCGACGCCATCCTGGCGACCGGACTGGCGATGCCGCGACGCCGGTTCGAGGCCCAGGTCGAAGCGACATACCAGGCGGTTCTGGGGCCGGGCGTTACCGTGCAACCGAACCTGCAGTATGTCTTCCATCCGGGCGGCAACATCCCCGATCCCCGGGATCCGACCGGGCAGCACATCAAGAACGCCACAATTGTCGGCGTCCGGGCGACATTGACCTATTGAGACGCATCCCAGGTCCCGTAGGCTTGGCTGCATCGCTCACGGAGGCGTTCCGAGAGGCGGTCGGAGGCTTCCCGGTCGAAAACGGACCCCCTGTCGTACGGAGCATAGGCCTGTGCCGGGCGCCTGCGGCGCCGAACACGATGCCGATCCTGACGGGGTCGACGCGCCCGATCCGGTCCTTCAACGCGCTTCCAGCGGATCCTGGAAGCGGACCTCCGGGCGGCATGACTCCCGTCAGCGCAGTGTGGCGGCGCGATCCGGATCCGCTCGGGTTTCGGGCTCATGGAAACCCGTCGACAGTTCGGACTTGAGCGCCTCGTAGAACAGGGATGCCGCTGGCGTCAGCGACGTATTGCGGCGGCGCACGAGGCTGATCGTGCGGTGAATCACGGGCTCGGTCAGCAGGATCTCGATGAGGTCGTCGCGTGGGGAGGCGCTCTTCAGGGCCGCCGGGAGGATTGCGGCGCCGATGCCCGCCGACACCAGCGCGAGGGCGGTCGGCGTGCTCTCGACCACGAACCGACCACGCGGCGGCAGGCCTGCCGCCGTCAGCTGAGCCTCGACACGGGGCCGGTTGCCGCTGGCGCCGCCGAGGGTCACGAGATCCGCGCCGGAGAGGTCCGCCCACCGGACCGCGCGCCGCCCGGCCAGGGGATGGCCGGGGTGGCAGATCAGCACGAAGGGATCCCGCACCAGCCTGTCCTCGACGAGGTTGGCATCGGTCTCCTGCTCGATGTGAATGCCGAAATCCGCCTCGCCCTTGCGCACCGCTTCGGTAACGAGCGCACCGGAGCGTTCGAGGACCTGGACCCGGTTGTGCGGGTAGTCTCGGGCATAGGCCAGCAGGATCGCCGGCATCCGGCGGAAAGCGATCGACTGGACGGTCGCCACCGTCACGTCGCCGACGCCCAGCCGCGAGGTCGAGCGCAGGCGCTCGACCCCGTGGGTGAAGTCGGCGATGAGCCGGGATGCCAGCGGCAGAAACTCGCGCCCGACAGGGCTGAGGCGCACGGTCCGTGTCGTGCGATCGAGAAGCACGGCGCCGAGGAAGCCTTCGAGCTTCTGGATCCGCCGGGTGAGCGCCGTCTGCGTCAGCCCGAGACTTTCCGCAGCCCGGCGGTAGCTGCCAAGCTCCGCAATCAGCACGAAGGCCTGAACGCCGTCCACGGGAAGCTTCATGCGGAAAAATCATGAATTGATGAGATCAATTCATTTTACTCGATGATGCCTGCACGGGACAAGTGACGGTGGGTCGAAGCCCGACCGACATAAATCGACCCCGGCTTGAAACGGGGCGATGCGGAGGAAACGATGAGCGCGAATGCCGCCGCCGGGTCGCCGGTCGCGACCTCGACCCGTCCGGTAACGGCGCCGAAACCGGTCTGGACCCGGGCCATGGAGGCGAGGGTCGGCATCATCCCGCTGCCCGTATACGTCCTGCTGCTCGCCCTGATCGCCGCCTTTGCCGTCAGGGGTAAGATCTCGGGCGAGGTCACGGTGATGATCGCCGTCATCGTCGCGGGGGGCTTCACCTGCGCGGAGATCGGCCGGCGTATTCCCGTGTTGCGGGCGGTCGGCGGGTCGTCCCTGGTGACGATCTTCCTGCCCTCCTTCCTCGTCGCCCATCAGCTCCTGCCGGCGCCGTTGGTCCAGGCGGTGACGACCTTCACGAAGTCCACGAACTTCATCTACCTGTTCATCACCGCCGTGGTGGTCGGCTCGATCCTGAGCATGGACCGGCGGGTGCTGATCCAGGGCTTCGCCAAGATCTTCGTGCCCCTGGCGCTGGGCTCGGTCGCCGGCCTTCTCGCCGGCGGCAGCGTGGGCTGGCTCGTCGGCATCGGCTTCTGGCGGTCGATCCTCTACGTCGTGGTGCCGGTGATGGCCGGTGGCGTCGGCGAGGGCGCGATCCCGCTCTCGGTCGGCTATGCCGAGGCGCTGGGCGTCGATCACGGCGGGATGCTGGGTCAGATCCTGCCGCTGGTGTTCTTCGGGAACCTCGTCGCCATCGTCTCCTGCGGCGCCCTCAACACCCTGGGCAAGCGCCGGCCGGACCTCACCGGCAACGGCCGGATCCAGCCCTCCGCGAACGGAGAGGCGGAGGCCGACCCCGGCGCCGTCCACCGCGACACCTCGGGGATCGATGTCGCCACCGTGGCGGCCGGCGGCATCACGGGCATCGCCATCTATGTCTTCGGGACGCTGATCCATGCCCTCGTCGGGCTGCCGGCCCCGGTGGCGATGCTGTTCCTCGTGGTGCTCGCCAAGCTGCTGCACGCGGTGCCGGCCTCGCTGGAAGAAGGCGCCCGCGTGGTGTTCCGGTTCTTCGTGGTGGCGGTGACCTACCCGCTCTTGTTCAGCACGGCGGTGGCGCTGACGCCCTGGCACGAATTGGTCGAGGCATTTCACCCGGCCAACCTCGTCACCATCGTGGCGACCGTGCTGGCCCTGACCGGCACCGGCTACGTCGTCGGGCGCTGGCTCGCCATGTACCCGATCGAGACCGCGATCGTGAACGCCTGCCACAGCGGCCTCGGCGGCACGGGGGACGTGATGATCCTGACCGCCGCCGAGCGGATGGAACTGATGCCCTTCGCCCAGGTCGCGACCCGGATCGGCGGGGCGCTCACCGTCACCGCCGCGCTCATCGCCATGGCCCATTTCAAGATCGTCTGACGGAGGCACGCCGTGCTGATGCGCTCGAAGCTGTTCGTCCCGGCCTCCCGGCCCGAACTGTTCGCGAAGGCCGCCGCCGGCCCCGCCGACGCCCTGTCGTTCGACCTCGAGGATGCCGTGCCGGAAGCCCGCAAGGACGCGGCGCGAGACAGCCTCGCGGCCTACCTGCGGGAGGCGCCCTCCGATCTGCGCAAGGTCGTGGTGGTGCGGGTCAATGCTCCGGGCACGGCGCATTTCGCCGCCGACCTGGAGGCGGTGGCCCTGCCCCGCACCGACCTGATCAACCTGCCGATGATCGAGGATCCGGCCGCCGTCACGGAGGCGGCCACGCGGCTCGACCGCCTGGATCCGGCGGGGCGCATCCGCCTCCTCGTCAACATCGAGACGCCGCGCTCCCTCCGCCGGGCGGCGGACCTCGCCTGCGCCCATCCCCGCGTCGCCGGCCTTCAGGTCGGTTACGCCGATCTGCTGGAGCCCTGCGGCATCGACCGGGACGATGAAGCCGCCCTCGCCCAGATCCGCGTCGCCGTCCGCCTCGCCGCCGCCGAGGCCGGCCTGCCGGCCTATGACGGGGCCTTCGCGGCGGTGAAGGAACCGGAGGCGTTCCGCGCCGAATGCGAGGCCGCCCGCCGGCACGGATTCGCGGGCAAGACCTGCATCCATCCCGCCCAGGTCGGCATCGCCAACGCCGCCTTCCTGCCGCGCCCCGACGAGGTGGAATGGTCGCGCCGCATCCTCGCGGCCGCCGCCGAGGCCGAGGCGCGGGGCCTCGGCGCGATCCTCGTGGACGGGCGGATGATCGATCCGCCCTTCCTGGCCCGCGCCCGCGCCGTCGTAGCGCTGGCCGACCTCCACACCGGGACGGAAAGCCGATGACCGTGCGCGAACTGCACCGACGCGATTACCGGCCCGAGGCCAAGGGCATCCTCGACGGCGTGCGCATCCTCGACCTCTCGCGTCTCTTCGCGGGCAACGTCCTGACGCAGATGCTCGGCGATTTCGGCGCCGAGGTGATCAAGGTGGAGCCCCCCGAGGGCGACACCCTGCGCGCCTGGAAGACCGCGGGCGTCGAGACCCACTGGAAGATCTACGCCCGCAACAAGAAGAGCCTGTGCCTGTCGCTGCGCGATCCGCGGGCGATCGATGTGATCCGCGCCCTGGTGCCCTCTTGCCAGATGCTGGTGGAGAGCTTCCGGCCGGGGGTGCTGGAGGCAATGGGGCTGTCGCCCGAGGCCCTGCACGCCCTCAATCCCGGGCTGACGATCGTCCGGATCTCCGGCTGGGGGCAGGACGGGCCCTACGCGCAGCGGCCCGGCTTCGGCACGGTGATCGAAGGCTTCTCGGGCTTCGCCGCCATGAACGGCTTTGCCGACCGCGAGCCGGTGCTGCCGCCGATGTACCTCGCGGACGGCGTCGCCGGGCTCACCGGCGCCTCGGCCGCGATGATCGCGCTCCGCGAGGTGGAGGTGAACGGGGGCCGGGGGCAGGTGATCGATCTGCCGCTCCTCGACCCGCTCTTCGCGATCCTCAGCCCCCAGGCGGCGCATCACCGGCTCACCGGCACGGTGAAGCCGCGCACCGGCTCGCGCTCGACGAACTCGGCGCCGCGCAACGCCTATCGCTGCAGCGACGGGCTCTATGTCGGCCTGTCGGGCTCGATCCAGAAGATGGCCGAGCGCCTGTTCCGGGCGATCGGGCGCCCCGACCTGGTGGACGACCCGCGCTTCCGCACCAACGCCGACCGGCTGCGCCACGTGGACGAACTCGACGCCATCATCGGCGCCTTCATCGGGCAGCGGACGCAGGACGAGAACGTCGCCTTCTTCGAGGCGGCCGAGGTGACGATCGGCCCGATCAACGATGCGGCCGGGCTCGTCGCCGATCCGCATGTGGTCGAACGCGAACTCATCGCCGACTATCCCGACCCGGACATGGGGCTCCTCCCCATGCATGCCGTCGTGCCGCGCCTGCACGACCGGCCGGGCTCGATCCGCACCCCCGCGCCCAGCCTCGGCCAACACAACGAGGAGCTGCTCGGCCGGATCGGCATCACCGGCGCGGCCTTCGACGCACTGGTCGAGGCGGGCGTGGTCCGCAGCGGGGACGGCCGTTGACGACACCGACAGGGAGGATGGGAATGCCCACGCTGACACGCCGCGGTTTCGTCGCGGCCGCCATGGCCGGATTGGCGGCGGCCGACGGGGCGCTCGCCGCCGACGGAGCGGTCCCGAACTCCACCGGGACCGAACGACCGCGCAACCGCGCGCCGGCCAAGGCCTGCGATTCCCACTTCCACATCATCGACGCGCGCTTTCCGCCCCCGGACACGCCGAAGCCCCCGGGCACGACCGTCGACGATTACCGGCTGCTCCAGGCGCGCCTCGGCACGACCCGTGCCGTGCCGGTGCAGCCGAAGAACCACGGCACCGATCCGACCTGCCTCCTCGACGCCCTCGCGCGCTTCGGCGGCAACGGGCGCGGCATCGCCGTCCTCTCCCCGGACGTCACCGACGCCGACTTGAAGCGCCTCGATGCCGGCTATGTCCGCGGCCTGCGCTTCAGCGTCTGGAACCCGAACGACACGGTCGCCCCCATCGCGACGATCGAGCCCCTGGCCAAACGCATCGCCGATCTCGGCTGGCACGTGCAGCTGCACATGTCCGGGGACCAGATCCGGGAGAACGCGGCGCTCCTGAATCGGCTGCCCTGCCCGATCGTGTTCGACCATATGGGCCGCCTCGACCCCGCCAAGGGCCCTGACGACCCCGCCTTCGCGACCATCGCCGGCCTGGTCGAGAAGGGGCGGACCTGGGTGAAGCTCGCGGGTGCCTACCTGAACACCCAGGTCGGTCCGCCCGGCTACCCGGACGCGACGCGCATCGCCCAGGCCTTCGTGCGGCTCGCCCCCGAACGCCTCGTCTGGGGTAGCGACTGGCCGCACGTCACCGAGACGCGCAAGCCCGACGACGCGGTGCTGTTCGACCTGCTCTCCGACTGGGCCGGCAGCGAGGCGGTGCGCGACAGAATCCTCGTCGAGAACCCGGCCAAGCTCTACGGCTTCGCCTGATGGGAGAGCCGCCGATGCAGATCTCGACCATGCCCTCCCGCCGCCAGGTCGCCGCTTGGCTGGCCGCAGGCGCCGCCCTCACCGCCGGATCGGCGCGGGCCGCCCCCGGCGAGGAGCCTCCCCTCGCCGATCGGCTGGCGGCCTACGCCCACGGCCTGCGGTTCGAGGATCTCGACCCGGCCACCGTCGAGACGGTGAAAATCCACCTCATCGACTCGCTGGGATGCGGGCTCGCCGCCCTCGATGCCGGGCCGGTGCGGATCTGCCGGGAGATCGCGCTCAGTGACGGAGCAGGCTCCGCGACCATCCTCGGCACCGACCGGCGGACCAGCCCGGAGCTCGCCGCCTTCGCCAACGGCGTCGCCATCCGCTACGAGGATTTCAACGACGTCTATGTCGGGCGCGAGCCCGGCCACCCCAGCGACACCATCGCCGCCTGCCTCGCCGTGGCCGAGGCGGAGGGGGCCACCGGCCGGGATCTCATCGCGGCGATCGCCCTCGCCTACGAGATCGATTGCCGCCTGCTCGATGCCGCCGAGGTGACGGGGCGTGGCTGGGACCATCCGGTCTACAGCCTGCCCGCCTCGGCGCTGGCGGCGGGCAAGCTGATGCGGCTCCCGCCGGAGGCCCTGACCCAGGCCGTCAACCTCGCGATCAACGGTCACATCGCCCTGAACCAGACCCGCGTCCAGACGCTGTCGGACTGGAAGGGCGTGGCCGATGCCGAGGCGACCCGCGCGGGGGTGTTCGCGGCGCGCCTCGCCCGCGCCGGTCTCACCGGCCCGGCGCCGATCTTCGAAGGCCGCGCCGGGTTCTTCAAACAAGTCTCGGGCCCGTTCACAGTCGAGGTCGCGAATTTCGGCGGCCAGGGACGAACCTTCCGCATCTCGGAATGCGGGATCAAGCCCTACCCGGCGCAGGTCTACTGCTTGACGGCGATCCCGGCGGGCATCGCCCTCGTCGCCGAAGCCGGCGGCGTCGAGGCCATCCGCAGCCTGCGCATCGACACGACGCGTCTCGGCTACGTCACCGCCGGCCGCGACCGTGAGAAGTGGCGCCCCACCACGAAGGACACGGCCGACCACAGCCTGCCCTACATCACGGCGCGGGCGATGCTCGACGGCGCCATCACCAACGACAGCTACGCCCCCGACAAGCTCCACGACCCGTCCCTGCTGACCCTCATCGACCGGATCACCGTCGCCGAGGATCCGGCGCTGACGGCCATGCAGCCGAAGGCGGTGCCGAACCGTCTGACCGCGACGCTGACGGACGGCCGCGAGATCGTCCGGCAGGTCGATGATGTCCCGGGCTTCGTGGCGCGGCCGATGACCCGCGACGACGTCGAGCGCAAGTTCCGCATGAATGCCGGCAAGCGGCTCGACCCGCTCCAGGTTCGCCGCGTCCTCGACGCCTTCTGGGCGATCGATGAACGGCCCGGCCTCACCGCGCTGCTTTCATCTTTGTCCTGAGCAACGGGAAAGGAAGCGGCCATTCCGCACGGATTTAAATATCTTCTCATGTATTACGCCGCACTTGCCAGGAATTAAGCTTCGATTTTTTGGCGGAAGTCGATTTTATTGATTTGCCATCTATATCTTGCTTTCGTGATAACGTCATAATACATTTTCTTATGACGACAAAATGACGTTTGCGACCAAGAAAACCACGATACTCACGTTCAAGTCGCGAATTCGCGCAAATCCAGTAGTATTCGGTTCAAAAATTTGCTAGATATCGCGCCGCTCCACGATCAAAAACTTATGTTAGGAAGTCGCGCACAACGACAGCTATTTCTTGCAGAGATTGCCCGCATGATCAGAGATCCTTCAGTGCATACTGCAATCAGCACTCGTCGCCTCGCGGCCATCATGAGCGCTGACATCGCTGGCTACAGCCGGATGATGGGTCATGATGAAGAGGGAACTCATGTCAGGATGACCCGATACAGGCGCGACATCGTCGAGCCTACAGTCGCGGAGCACAGTGGAACCATCGTCAAGCATATGGGCGATGGATTTCTGGCCGTATTCGACAGTCCGCTCGAAGCCACCCGGTGTGCGATCGTAATTCAGCAGACCATAGCGGCGCGCAATGCCGCCGTGTCCGATAAGACTCATTGGCTTCAGTACCGCATCGGGATCAATCTGGGCGATATCATATACGAGTCGAACGACATATTTGGCGACGGCGTGAATATCGCCGCACGACTCCAGACCGCGGCGAAGCCAGGAGATGTCAATATATCGGGAGGCGTGTACGAGCAGGTCAAGAACAAGCTCGTGTGCGGCTATCAATCGCTTGGCGACGAGCGCCTCAAGAACATCACCGATCCCGTCCGCATCTATCGCGTCCTGCCGGATCCGTCTGCTGTCGTGAACACCGATCACGGGGTCAGGTGGGTTGCTCGGACGGCCGTTCCCATCGTCGGCGCCTGTGCCCTGACCTTCGGCATCGGTGTCTGGTACGCGACGCAGAGGCTCGCCGACAAGCAGGCGATACCCGATGTGGCCGCTCGCGGCGGCGAGCAACCCATCCCGAAGCCGACGCAGGAGATGCCCGCCCCGGTCAGTGTCGAAGCCAAGGTCGAAGCCAAGTCATCCGAACCGCAAACCGCGATACCTCACTCGGCGCTCGTCGCGCCCCCGCCGCAGGCGCCGATCTCGGAGCCTTCGCCGGTCGCCGTGCTCGCACCGCCGATGCCTGCGCAGCGTCCGGAACCGGCCACGCCGTCGGACGCCTTCCGCGACTGTCCCAATTGTCCAGATATGATCAGCCTGACCGGCGGGATGTTCCGCATGGGAAGCTCGTCAGATCTCAGTGAGAAGCCGGTCCACCAGGTCAACGTCGCCCCCTTCGCGCTCAGCCGCGTCCCGGTCACGAAAGCGCAGTGGCAGACCTGCGTCGCCGCGAAGGAATGCACGTACCATCCCGATGGCGCGGATGATCTTCCGGTTCGCAATGTGAGCTGGAAGGACGCACAACAATACATTGCATGGTTGTCGAAGACGACGTCGAAACCGTATCGCCTGCCGAACGAGGCCGAGTGGGAATACGCGGCGCGCGCCGGGACGACCACAGCGTATTGGTGGGGCGCGCGGATGGCCCCGGGTTACGCGAACTGCCGCGGGTGCGGGACGCCGCACGATCCCGAGAAACCGATACAGATCGGGCTTCTGCCCCCGAATCCCTTCGGGCTGCAGGGCATGGGCGGAGGCGTTGCCGAATGGGTCTCGGATTGCTGGCACAGCAGCTACCAAGGGGCGCCGCGTACCGGGTCCTGGTCCGCCCCCAATTGCCGCGAGCACGTCTTGCGCGGGGGATCCTGGCTCAGCGAACTGGACGACGTCAGGGTCAGCAGTCGGGAGGCTTATGACTCCGATGTCCGATATCCGTCACACGGCTTTCGGGTCGCTCTCAGCAGTAGATAGACGAAGAGAATGATGGATGCGTGACTTTCACAAAGCAATGCTCCTGGCGGGACTGTTGTCGATGCCGGGGCCGAGCTGGGCGCAGACGGCCGCGCCCGCCGATGCCGAGACCTACCTGATCTCGCCGCGAGACGGCGCGAAGCTCCGAAATCCGATCATCGTGCGCTTCGGACTCAGGAACATGGGCGTCACCCACGCCGGCGACGCCGCTCCGAACATGGGCCACCATCACCTTCTCATCGACGTCACGGAGCCGATCAACCCGACGGAACCGCTGCCCTCCAACAAGAGGTATCTGCATTTTGGAGCCGGGCAGACAGAAATGAAACTGGAGCTGCCGCCCGGCAACCATACGCTTCAACTGGTCCTCGGTGACGCGAACCATAAGCCCTTCCAGCCTCTGGTCTCCTCGAAGATCATCCATATCCGCGTTCTCCGTTCCAAATCAGTCGCGGCACGCCGGTCATAGGCATCCCGTCGCTGGCGGTCCCCGACCGCCGGTCCAGTGCCGGGGTGATACCGTCGGCGCGCGGCAGCCCAAGTCGATCGGGCGATTTTGGGGGCCAAGCTTCTCGATTCATTCGAGGGTGCATCTCAGAACGTCAGTATTATAAAGAATACCGTAGTCTTAAGTTACTTTTCGACCGCTAAAAACGTCGTGATTATGTGTCGGGGAGGAATTTGATCGTTGGGAGAAGCTTGGCCGGCTCGTGGGTGCCCGCATGGGCAACCGCAGCGCTTCCCCGGGGGGTGGGTCGTCCGGTCAGGCCGGTGGCACTGCCAAGAGCTTGGGTCACCGCACGAGGGTGTAGGCAGCCGTCGCAAAGGTGAATCGCGCTTCGACATTGGCCGGTCCCCTGAGCTTGACCTTCCTCAATCCTGCCTCCGCCCCGATCCAGCTGAAGGCCACTTCGATCCGCTTGCGGCAGCGTCGGCCGATCGCGTAGCCCGCGTGTCGCGTGGTGCGGCCATCGAGAACGGTCTTGCGCATCCTGCCGGTCTTCGACACCGCCCCGTTGACGGCGATGTGCGGGCTCACCCGCCGCGCCCGTAGCGCTCGCACGAAAGCCTCGACGTCGTAGGCCTCGTCCGCCCCAGGCGTGATCCGGTGCCGACGCGCCCGGCGCTCCAGCATAAGCAGGGCGGCGTCCCGCTCGGCCGTGCCGGTGGCGCGGGTGAGGGTCGCGTCGACCACCAGGCCGTGGCGGTTCTCCATCAGCGCATGACCCATGAAGCACAGCCGGCTCTCCTGGCCGTCGCCCTTTACGACAGAGCCGCGCGTCCGGGTCCGTGTCGAGGCAGGGTCTCGTTCGAGCGCGTCTCCTTGCGGAAGTCGGGCACGCCGTTGCGGGCCGGACCCGGATGCCCATCCGGGACCGGGAATCGCTCACGCGACACAGGCAGACTAGCAAAAACGCCTGAGACGACGGTGAGGCCGGTGGAACGGCAGGTTGTCGTCGATCTGCTCGATCAGCATGCGCTCGGAGCGCACCGAGAGGCACGCCTGTAGCAGGGCGGGGCGCAGGAGCAGCTCCGGTGGGATCGAGGGGCCCCATCCCCGAGTGCAGACCCTCTAAGCGCGTTCAGGCGGGCCAGCACCTCGTCCGCCAGGGCTCGGATCGGTCGCAGCGGCTGGTCGGATGGCACCGGCTCTTCCGACGGCCCGTAGCGGAACAGATGGGCCGACCCCGATCCGCGCCCGCGCATCGCTCAAACCCCGCCGATCTCCCCGACAGAGTGAATCATAGCCAAGCCGCCACAGACTTCTTCAGCAGCCTGCTAGCGGCGCCGGCGCTCGCTCATCGGCGGTCGACCAGACCGTGGCGCAGGCCAAACGTCGAGGGTGCATTCGCACGGCCGCCGACAGGACGCGGCCGGTCAGGGCCTGCCCCCGTCGGTCGCCGTGGAGACCGTCACCGATCCCGATTCCGGTCGAGCTCGTCGGCACCGCGATCCTGACGCGCGGTGCGCAGCGACCCGGGATCGCGCCGCGCGTCCCGTCCGTCCTGGCTTGCCTCGCTGCGCCCGTAACGATCGCGCGGGACGCGGCGATGGGGCCGTCGAACGGAAACCGTCCGAAACGCCTGGTGGATACCCGGCCGGTCAATCCTTC
The DNA here is from genome assembly GCF_022829385.1 of Methylobacterium sp. J-070. Classification (GTDB taxonomy): domain Bacteria; phylum Pseudomonadota; class Alphaproteobacteria; order Rhizobiales; family Beijerinckiaceae; genus Methylobacterium. The sequence continues at coordinate 18,125 of NZ_JAKSXX010000171.1, forward strand.
GGGGAAGCGCTGCCCGGGCGAAAAGCCGCCCGGGCGGCCGTCAGGACGGGACGCGCTCCTCGTGCGGCTCCAGCACCGCCATCAGGTCGGCCGTGACCTTGTCGATCGGCTGCATGCCGTCGACGGTCTTCAGCATGCCCTTCTCGGCGTAGTAGGCCGACAGCGGCGCCGTCTGGGCGCGGTAGGCCTCCAGGCGCTGCTTGAACACCTCGGGCGTGTCGTCCTTCCGGACCGCCTGGCCGCGGGCCTGGGTCTCGGCGGCGCGCCGCTCGATCCGGCCGACCAGGGCGTTCTCGTCCACCTTCAGTTCGATGACCGTCGAGAGCTTCAGCCCCTTGCCGGCCAGCATCTCGCTCAGCGCCTCCGCCTGCGCAACGGTGCGCGGAAAACCGTCCAGGATGAATCCGCGGCGGGCGTCCGCCTCCTCGATCCGGTCGGCGACGATCCCGACCACGATCCGGTCGGAGACGAGACCGCCGGATTCCATCACCGCCTTCGCCTCGAGCCCGACCGGGGTGCCGGCGGCGACGGCCGCACGCAGCATGTCGCCCGTGGAGAGCTGCGGGATGCTGAACCGCTCAACGATCCGCTCGGATTGCGTCCCCTTCCCCGCACCGGGCGGACCGAGCAGAATGATGCGCATGGCGTTGTTGTCCTCGTTCGGCCCACTCGCTGTGGGCACAAGCCGCGGTGGCGAAGCCTCCCTGGCATCGCCGGGTTCAGGAGTGTCTAGCCGGTTCCGGGCACGGAGACACCCGGACCTTTGGACCAGAGGCGGAGGGACGCTTGCTGCCGCCCCGCCTCTGTATCGGTCTCAGCGCCGGCGTTGCGTGGCCGAGGCGCCGCGCAGCTTGGCCTTCTTCACGAGGCCCTCGTACTGGTGCGCCATCAGGTGCCCGTGGATCTGCGCCACCGTGTCCATCGTCACCGACACCACGATCAGCAGCGAGGTGCCGCCGAAGCCGAGGCTCGCCGCCGCGTAGGACGACAGGATCTCGGGGCACAGGCACACCAGGGTCAGGTATAGGGCGCCGATCACCGTGATCCGGGTCAGCACCTTGTCGATGAAGGCCGCGGTGCGCTCGCCGGGCCGGATGCCCGGGATGAAGCCGCCGTGCTTCTTCAGGTTGTCGGCCGTCTCCTGCGGATTGAACACCACCGCGGTGTAGAAGAACGTGAAGAAGATGATCAGCGCCGCGTAGAGGACCATGAACAGCGGCGTGCCGTGGCCGAGATAGGCCGTGATCGTGCCGAGCCAGCCGGTGGCGCCGCCATTGGCGGAGAAGCTCGCTGCGGTGGCGGGCAGGAGCAGCAGCGACGAGGCGAAGATCGGCGGGATCACGCCCGAGGTGTTGAGCTTCAGCGGCAGGAACGAGGTCTGGCCCTCGTACATGCGGTTGCCGACCTGGCGCTTCGGGTAGTTGATCAGGAGCCGGCGCTGGGCGCGCTCCATGAACACGATGAAGTAGACCAGCGCCACCGCGGCGACGCCCACGCCCAGGATGATCGCCGGCGACAGCGCGCCGGTGCGGCCGAGCTCGAGCGCGCCCGCGATCGCCACCGGCAGGTGGGCCACGATGCCGGCGAAGATGATCAGCGACGAGCCGTTGCCGATGCCCCGCGAGGTGATCTGCTCGCCGAGCCACATCAGGAACAGGGTGCCGCCCGTGAGGGTGATCACCGTCGAGGCCAGGAAGAACGGGCCCGGCTCGATGGCGGCCGAGGAGCCCTGCAGGCCGACGGCGATGCCCCAGGACTGCACCAGCGCCAGGACCACCGTCAGGTAGCGCGTGTACTGGTTGATCACCTTGCGGCCGGATTCGCCCTCCTTCTTCAGCGCCTCCAGGCTCGGGATCACCGAGGTCAGGAGCTGCACGATGATCGAGGCCGAGATGTAGGGCATGATGTTCAGGGCGAAGATCGCCATGCGCTCGACGGCGCCGCCCGAGAACATGTTGAACAGCCCGAGCACGCCGCCCGCCTGCTGCTGGAAGTTGCGCGCGAACTGCTCCGGATCGATGCCGGGGATCGGGATGTACGTGCCCAGCCGGAACACCACGAGGGCGCCGAGGGTGAACCAGATGCGCTTCTTCAGCTCATCGGCCTTGGCGATCGCGCCGAAATTGAGGTTGGCGGCAAGCTGCTCGGCGGCTGAGGCCATAAGCGTCGCGTCCTGGACATGTCGCCGGGCGAGAGGGCCCGGATGAAACGGAAACGGCGGCCCGCGTGGTCGCAGGGCCGCCGCTCGAAGGATCGGCTTAAAGGGTGCGCGGAGCCCGTGCAACGGGTCCCGGGGTCGCTCCCGCAGCGTCCGTCAGGCCGTGGCCGCCTCGCTGCCGCCGCGGGTGGATGCACCCTGGGCGTAGACGACGCTGACCGAGCCGCCGGCCTTCTCGACCGCCTCGACGGCGGACTTGGAGGCGCGGGTGACCTCGAAGCTGAGCTTCGCGGTCAGCTCGCCGACGCCGAGCAGCTTCACGCCGTCGCGGGGACGGGCGATGATGCCGGCGGCGACCAGGCTCTCCACCGTCACGGTGGCGGCCTTGTCGAGCTTGCCGGCGTCCACCGCCTCCTGGATCCGGCCGAGGTTCACCTCGTTCAGGTCCTGGGCGTAGAGGTTGTTGAAGCCGCGCTTCGGCAGGCGACGATGCAGCGGCATCTGGCCGCCCTCGAAGCCCTTGATGGACACGCCGGTCCGGGCCTTCTGACCCTTCACGCCGCGGCCGGCGGTCTTGCCCTTGCCGGAGCCGATGCCCCGGCCGACGCGCATCCGATTCTTGGTTGCGCCGGGATTGTCGCTGATCTCGTTGAGCTTCATCGGGACCTCCTCACGCCACGTCGCCGTGGACGCGCACGAGGTGCGCAACCTTGCGGATCATGCCGCGCACGGAGGGAGTATCCTCCAGCTCGGACACGCGGTGGAGCTTGTTGAGCTTCAGGCCGACCAGCGTCTGGCGCTGGCTGGCCTCGCGGCGGATCGGCGAGCCGATCTGTTCGATGCGGAGCGTCTTCTGTGCCATCGGACCCTCCCTCACGCGACCGCGGCTTCGGACTGGTCGGACGGGTCGGCGTCGCGGCGGCGCGACTGCAGGGTCGACACCTTGATGCCGCGGCGGGCGGCCACAGCCCGGGGGCTGTCCTCGTTCTTGAGCGCCTCGAAGGTGGCGCGCACGAGGTTGTAGGGGTTCGACGAGCCGAGCGACTTGGCGACCACGTCCTGCATGCCGAGCGTCTCGAACACGGCGCGCATCGGACCGCCGGCGATGATGCCGGTGCCCTGCGGGGCCGCGCGGAGGATCACCTTGCCGGCGCCGTGGCGGCCGTTGACGTCGTGGTGCAGGGTCCGGCCCTCGCGGAGCGAGACGCGGATCAGGCCGCGCTTGGCGGCTTCCGTCGCCTTGCGGATCGCCTCCGGCACCTCACGGGCCTTGCCGTGGCCGAAGCCGACGCGGCCCTTCTGGTCGCCGACGACGACGAGGGCCGCGAAGCCGAAGCGACGGCCGCCCTTCACCACCTTGGCGACGCGGTTGATGTGGACGAGCTTGTCCACGAACTCGCTGTCGCGCTCCTCGCGATCATCGCGGCGGCCGCGGCCCCCGCCTTCCCGTTCACGTGCCATGTTTTTGCAACCTATCTCACTGGCGCAGATCCGAAGACCCGCTCGCTCGATTCCCCTCCCACCAATCTCGGGCTTGCCCGAGATTGGCTCTTGCCTGCTCAGATCGGCCAAGCCCGATCTGAGTGGGAAGGGGTTAGGGGTGGGGGTGGTGCAGGACCCGGCGCACCGGTTCCTCCTGATCTACCCCCACCTCCGGCTCCTCCCCGCAGGGGGGAGGAGAAGAGGCCCATTGTCGGCCTTAGAACTCCAGGCCACCCTCGCGGGCGGCCTCGGCCACGGCCGCGACGCGGCCGTGATAGATGTAGCCGGAGCGGTCGAAGATCACCTTCGTGACGCCCGCGGCCTTGGCGCGCTCGGCCACCAGCTTGCCCACCGCCTTGGCGGCGGCGACGTCGGCGCCGGTCTTGAGTTCGCCCTTGAGCGCCTTGTCGATCGACGAAGCGGCGGCCAGCGTCTTGCCGGCGACGTCGTCGATGACCTGCACGTAGATCTGCTTCGACGAGCGGAACACCGAGAGCCGCGGACGGCCGTTGGCGGCCGCCCGCAGCGCGCGGCGGACGCGCGCCTTGCGGCGATCGAGGGCTTCGAGCTTGCGAGACATGATGCCCTCCTTACTTCTTCTTGCCTTCCTTGCGGAAGATGAACTCGCCCGCGTACTTCACGCCCTTGCCCTTGTAGGGCTCGGGTCCGCGGTAGTCGCGGATCTCGGCGGCGACCTGACCGACCTGCTGGCGGTTGATCCCGGAGATCGTGATCTCGGTGGGCTTCGGGGTTGCGATCGTGATCCCGGCCGGGATCACGTATTCGATGTCGTGGCTGTAGCCGAGCGACAGCTTGAGGGCCTTGCCGGCCATCGCCGCGCGGTAGCCGACGCCGGTGATCTCGAGCTTCTTCTCGAAGCCCTTCGACACGCCCTCGACGAGATTGGCGATCTGCGCTCGCGACGTGCCCCACAGGGAGCGCGCCGGCTTGGACTGGTTGACCGGCTCCACCGCGATGGCGCCGTCCTTCATCGCCACGCTGACGAGCGTGGGGACGACGAAGGACAGCTCACCCTTGGAGCCCTTCATCTTCACGGTCTGGCCCGTGACGGTGGCGGTGACGCCGGCCGGCACCGGAACAGGCTTCTTGCCTACGCGAGACATGGGATACCCTCCTTATGTCCCGATCAGAACACGGTGCAGAGCACTTCACCGCCGACGTTGCGCTCGCGCGCCTCGTGATCGGCCATGACGCCCTGCGGGGTGGAGACGATGGTGACGCCGAGGCCGTCGGCCACGTGCGGCAGCTCACCGACCGACGAGTAGACCCGGCGGCCCGGCTTCGACACGCGCTTGATCTCGCGGATCACCGGACGGCCGTCGTAGTACTTGAGCTCGATGGCGAACTCGGTGCGGCCGTTGCCGAGGTCGGTCGCCGCGTAGTCGCGGATGTAACCCTCGGACTTCAGCACGTTCAGGACGTTGGCGCGCAGGCGCGAGCCCGGCGTCTGGACGACGTTGCGACGGCGCAGCTGGCCGTTGCGGATGCGGGTGAGCATGTCGCCCACGGGATCGTTGACCATGGGGACCTCCTTACCAGCTCGACTTGACCAGGCCGGGGATCAGGCCCCGGTTGCCAAGCTCCCGCAGGGCGATGCGCGAGACGCCCATCTTGCGATAGTAGGCGCGCGGACGGCCGGTCATCCCGCAGCGGTTGCGGATGCGCGTGGCCGACGAGTTGCGCGGCAGCTCCGCGAGCTTGAGGCGCGCCTCGAAGCGCTCCTCCATCTCGAGGGAATCGTTGTTGGCGATCTCGAGGAGCGCCTTCCGCTTAGCCGCGAAGCGCTTCACCAGCACCTTGCGGGCCTCGTTTTTCTCGACTGAGCTTTTCTTCGACATGTGGTCTATCTCCGGTGTCCGCGTCTGAGGCCCGAGGGCCTCACTGCCGGAACGGGAACTGGAAGGCGGCGAGCAGGGCCTTGGCCTCGGCATCGGTCTGGGCGGTGGTCGCCACGACGATGTCCATGCCCCACATCTGCTCGGCCTTGTCGTAGGAGATCTCCGGGAACACGAGGTGCTCCTTGAGACCCAGGGCGTAGTTGCCGCGGCCGTCGAACGAGCGCGGGTTCAGGCCGCGGAAGTCGCGCACGCGCGGCAGCGCGATGGTGATCAGCCGGTCCATGAACTCGTACATGCGCTGCTTGCGCAGGGTCACCTTGCAGCCGATCGGCATGCCCTCGCGGACCTTGAAGGTCGCGATGGCCTTGCGGGCCCGGGTGATCACAGGCTTCTGGCCGGCGATGAGCGCGAGGTCGCCCGCCGCAACGGTGGCCTTCTTCGAATCCGCGGTGGATTCGCCGACGCCCATGTTGATGACGATCTTCTCGATCTGCGGGACCTGCATCGGGTTCTTGTACCCGAACTGCTCGATCAGCTTCTGGCGCACCACCTCGTCGTAGTGCTTGCGCAGGCGCGGGGTGTAGGCGTTCTTGTCGGCCTCAGCCATCGATCTGATCCCCCGTGCTCTTGGCGAACCGGACCTTGCGCCCGTCTTCGAGGATGCGGAAACCTACCCGGGTCGGCTTGCCGTTGGCATCGGCGACCGCGATGTTGGACAGCTGGATGGCGGCCTCTTTGGAGATGATGCCGCCTTCCTGGTTCTGCGTCTGCTTCTGGTGCTTCTTCACCAGGTTGATGCCGCGCACGAAGGCCCGGCCTTCCTTCGGCAGAACCTGGATCACCTCGCCCGAGCGGCCGGAATCGCGGCCGGTGAGCACGACGACCGTGTCGCCCTTCTTGATCTTGGCCGCCATCACAGCACCTCCGGAGCCAGGGAGATGATCTTCATGTGGTTGCGCGCCCGGAGTTCGCGCGGCACCGGTCCGAAGATGCGGGTGCCGATCGGCTCCTTCTGATTGTTGATCAGGACCGCGGCGTTCTTGTCGAAGCGGATCACCGATCCGTCGGCGCGCTTCACGTCCTTGGCCGTGCGGACGACGACCGCCTTCATGACGTCGCCCTTCTTGACGCGACCGCGCGGGATCGCCTCCTTGACCGACACGACGATGACATCGCCGACGCCGGCATACTTGCGCTTCGACCCGCCGAGCACCTTGATGCACATCACACGGCGTGCACCCGAGTTGTCGGCGACGTCCAGATTCGTCTGCATCTGGATCACGTGCGTGACTCCTTGTTTCAGGCGGGTTTCCGCACACGGACGGTATTGCCCGGCGGACGACGCCTGATGGGGATCTGATGTCCCCGGCTCATGTGTTCGACCGCGCTGGCGGTGTCGTTATGACACCGGCGCGGTCACCGCGTTCACAGGGTGCGAGCACCCATCGAAATTCTCGCGAAGGCCGGGCGGATACTACGGGTGGCCCGGGAAGGCAAGCCGAGCCGCGGGATTTTCGGCGCTGGTGCTCGGTCGGCGGCGCCTTGCGGGGCCGCCGCGCGGCGAGTCTGACGGGGGGCCGGGTCGCGTTCCGCTGGCGCGCCATGCGCCCGGGACAGGGCGCGGCCCGCGATCCTGAACCGCCCTGTCCCGGAGCGATGGAGCGTCAGCGGACCCTGCTCTGCATCTGCGACCGCGCACGCGAAGCGTCCGCGCCGCAGCTCGACAAAGGGAAAGGGCCGGCGTGCATGCCTGCGCGCCAGCCCTCTTCTTACAGGGGCGATTGATTCAGGCCGGCTGGCCGGCCGATTCGAACAGGAAGCCGTCCAGGCGCGGGATGGTCACGGCGGTCCCGCAGGCCGGCTTCGACAGGCGCCAGGGGCGTTCGGAGCGGGCGCGAATCGCCTCGGACGGGCGAAGCCGACGCATGAGGCCGTCCTCGCCGACCTCCTCGATCGCCAGGAAGCCGTAGACCTGGAGGCGCGACGCCGTGAGCTTCATCGCGCGGTCCTCCGCGGCGACGATCATGCTGCCCGTGGCGTAGACCGCGTCCAGCAGCGACCGCTGCTCCCCGCGGCGGCGATGATGCGCCTCCCGCTCGCTCGATGCCGGGACGGGAATGGCCCGCCGGAACGGAACGACGTTGCTGACCGCGACGCAACCCATACGCAATATCCTCGACGCCAACGCAGGGCGGCTGACCGCCCGTTGATCGCGACATTTCGACGGATCGCTTTAATCTTCCGTAGACCGTGACGATGCCCGCCTGCCCCGATCCGGCACGGGCCGGCCGGGCGGGTGCCGCGGACAGGCCGCACCGCCCGCCCGATGCCGCGCCTTGACCGATCCTTAACCTCCGGTGCGGCGAGATTTCCGCCGGTGGCGGATTGACCTGCGGGCCAACCGCGTCTAGAAGCGCGCCACTTCGGACGGCCATTGGCTGCCGACGGCCTTCAGGGTTCAGCCCGGTAGCCGCCATCGCCCAGCGCGATCCGAAGGCTCAAATCGCCTGACGCTCTAAGTCAGATCCGTAGGTACGAGCGCGTTCGTCGTCGAACGTGCTCCTCTACCCACACCGCGCCGAGGGTCTGTGACAGGACCTCCGGCGCATATTCGTTTTGCGGATTGCCCTGCGCAGTCCGGCCAAGGTGACCGAGGAAGAGGGCACAGGATGCCGACGATCAACCAGCTGATCGCGCAGCCGCGGAAGATCCAGCGGAGCCGCAACAAGGTTCCGGCGCTCGATGCATGCCCGCAGAAGCGCGGCGTGTGCACCCGCGTCTACACGACGACCCCGAAGAAGCCGAACTCGGCGCTCCGGAAGGTCGCCAAGGTCCGTCTCACCAACGGCTTCGAGGTGATCGGCTACATCCCGGGCGAGGGTCACAACCTTCAGGAGCACTCGGTCGTCATGATCCGCGGCGGCCGCGTGAAGGATCTTCCGGGCGTGCGCTACCACATCCTGCGCGGCGTGCTCGACACGCAGGGTGTCAAGAACCGCAAGCAGCGTCGCTCCAAGTACGGCGCCAAGCGTCCGAAGTAGGGGCTGCGGCCGAAGTAAGACCGGCGGCCGGAGCTTATCCGGCCGCGACCACGCGTTTCCACGGCCCCGTAAGGATGTCGCCGGCTCCATCAGCGAGCCAAGGCGGCCTGCGCGGGGTGCTTAAGTCAGACTCGTTTGAGAGTTTAAGAGATGTCCCGTCGTCACTCTGCCGAGAAGCGTGAGATCATCCCGGACCCGAAGTACGGGGATGTGGTTCTGACGAAGTTCATGAACTCCATCATGTACGAGGGCAAGAAGTCGACCGCCGAGCGGATCGTCTACGGCGCCTTCGACATCGTCGAGAACCGCGCCCGGGCCAACCCGATCGAGGTGTTCCGCGCCGCCCTCGACAACGTCGCGCCGATGATCGAGGTCCGTTCCCGCCGCGTCGGCGGCGCGACCTACCAGGTCCCGGTCGAGGTGCGCACCGAGCGGCGCCAGGCCCTGGCGATCCGCTGGCTGATCCAGGCCGCCCGCTCGCGCAACGACCGGACCATGATCGAGCGCCTCTCCGCCGAGCTGCTCGACGCCGCCAACAACCGCGGCAACGCCGTCAAGAAGCGGGAAGACACGCACCGGATGGCCGAGGCCAACCGCGCCTTCTCGCACTACCGCTGGTAAGCGGTTCCGCCGTCTCTCAGGAGCAATCCGATGCCCCGCACGCACGCGATCGAGGACTACCGCAACTTCGGCATCATGGCCCACATCGATGCCGGGAAGACCACGACCACGGAGCGGATCCTCTACTACACCGGAAAGTCGCACAAGATCGGCGAAGTCCATGACGGCGCCGCCACCATGGACTGGATGGAGCAGGAGCAGGAGCGCGGCATCACGATCACGTCCGCCGCGACGACGTGCTTCTGGCGCGAGAAGCGCCTGAACATCATCGACACCCCCGGCCACGTGGACTTCACCATAGAGGTGGAGCGGTCCCTGCGCGTGCTCGACGGCGCGGTGTGCGTGCTCGACGGCAACCAGGGCGTGGAGCCCCAGACCGAGACCGTCTGGCGCCAGGCCGACAAGTACGACGTGCCGCGCGTCGTGTTCGTCAACAAGATGGACAAGGTCGGCGCCGACTTCTTCAAGTGCGTCGCCGACATCATCGACCGCGTCGCCGGCAAGCCGGTCTGCCTGCAGCTGCCGATCGGCTCGGAGTCGAGCTTCAAGGGCGTGATCGACCTCATCAAGATGAAGGCGATCGTCTGGTCCGGCGAAACCCTCGGCGCCGACTTCTCCGAGGTCGAGATCCCGGAGGATCTCAAGGACCAGGCCGTGGAGTACCGCAGCAAGCTGGTCGAGGCCTGCGTGGAGCTCGATGACGAGGCCATGATGGCCTATCTCGACGGCACGGAGCCGGACGCCGCCACGATGCACAAGCTCGTGCGCCGGGCCGTGCAGCTGCGCGCCTTCCATCCGGTGCTCTGCGGGTCCGCGTTCAAGAACAAGGGCGTGCAGCCGCTCCTCGACGCGGTGGTGGACTATCTCCCCTCCCCGGCCGATCGCGGCGACGTGGAAGGCATCGACTTCAAGACCGAGGAGCCGGTCGTCCGTCACCCGACGGATTCCGATCCCTTCGCCATGCTCGCCTTCAAGATCATGGACGATCCCCACGTCGGAACGATCACCTTCTGCCGGGTCTATTCCGGCAAGATCGAGTCGGGCGCCAACGTCATCAACTCGACGCGCGACAAGAAGGAGCGCGTCGGCCGCATGCTGCTGATGCATGCCAACAACCGCGAGGACGTGAAGGAAGCCTTCGCGGGCGACATCGTCGCCCTCGCCGGCCTCAAGGACACCCGCACCGGCGACACCATCTGCGACCCGCAGAAGGCGGTCATCCTGGAGCGGATGGAGTTCCCGGAGCCGGTGATCGAGATCGCGGTCGAGCCGAAGTCGAAGGCCGATCAGGAGAAGCTCGGCATCGCGCTGGCGAAGCTCGCCGCCGAGGATCCGTCCTTCCGCGTCTCCACCGACCAGGAATCCGGCCAGACCATCCTCAAGGGGATGGGCGAGCTCCACCTGGACATCAAGGTCGATATCCTGCGCCGGACCTACAAGGTCGACGCGAATATCGGCCAGCCGCAGGTGGCCTATCGTGAGAAGCTGACCCGGCGTCAGGAGATCGACTACACGCACAAGAAGCAGACCGGCGGGACCGGTCAGTTCGCCCGCGTGAAGTTCGTGGTCGAGCCGAACGAGCCGGGCGCCGGCTTCGCGTTCGAGTCGAAGATCGTCGGCGGCGCGGTGCCGAAGGAGTACATCCCCGGCGTCGAGAAGGGCCTCAACTCGGTCCTGGGCGCGGGCGTGCTCGCCGGCTTCCCGGTGGTCGACGTCAAGGTCGAGCTGATCGACGGCGCCTACCACGACGTCGACTCGTCGGCGCTGGCCTTCGAGATCGCCTCCCGCGCCGCCTTCCGCGAGGCGCTGCAGAAGGGCGGCTCGGTCCTGCTCGAGCCGGTGATGAAGGTCGAGGTCGTCTCGCCGGAAGAGTACACCGGCTCGGTCATCGGCGACCTGAACGCCCGCCGCGGCCAGATCCAGGGCCAGGACATGCGTGGCAACGCCAACGTCATCAACGCGATGGTGCCGCTGGCCAACATGTTCGGCTACGTGAACCAGCTGCGCTCCTTCTCGCAGGGACGCGCCAACTTCACGATGCAGTTCGACCACTACGAAGAGGTGCCGCGCGGCGAGGCCGACAAGGTCATCGCCAAGTACGCCTGAGGCGGCGCGCCTCGGCATCTCGTCTTCCGCAACACGCATTCGACTTTAGGAGGCTCTGATGGGCAAGGAAAAGTTCTCCCGCACCAAGCCGCACTGCAACATCGGCACGATCGGGCACGTCGACCACGGTAAGACGTCGCTGACGGCGGCGATCACGAAGGTGCTGGCGGAGACGGGGGGCGCGACGTTCACGGCCTACGACCAGATCGACAAGGCACCGGAGGAGAAGGCGCGCGGGATCACGATCTCGACGGCGCACGTGGAGTACGAG
>NZ_JAKSXX010000173.1 GCF_022829385.1 Methylobacterium sp. J-070
GTTCAGGAACGAGTCGGTGGGGAGGGCGTACTCGACGCCGCCGCCGACGGCGTAGCCGGTGCGGAAGCTGTCGTTGGTGGCGTAGCCCCCGAAGGAGCGGTCAGCGCTGCCTGAGCCGTAGGCGAAGCCGCCGGTGCCGTACACGAGGGTGCGGTCGAAGGCGTAGCCGAGGCGACCGCGGACCGTGCCGAAGAAGTCGAGGCTCGACAGGCCGCGCGGGTCGGTGACGTAGTAGCCCGGTGCGACGGCAGCGCTGGTGATGGCATTGTTCCGGCTGCGGCCGAAGTCGAGGTACTGGGCGTCGGCCTCGACGCCGATCACGACGCCGCGGCCTGGGGTGAACTGGTAGTTGTAGCCGACCTGGCCGCCGCCGGAGAAGCCGTCCTGGCTGCGGTTGCCGAAGGTCGCCGAGGCCGGGGCACCACTCGCTGTGAAAGCGCCGGGCACGGTGAAGGTCGAGCCGGTGTTGTTGCTGCTGGCGTCGAAGGCGTAGCCGGCGTTGATACCGAAGTAGGCGCCGGTCCAGGTGAAAACCGGCACCGGGGTGAACACCGGCGGCGGGGCGGCCCGGCGCGGCAGGTCGGCCGCCGAGGCGGCGCCGGTCAGGAGCGCCGTCGCGGCGCTGGCGAGCAGAAGCTTCTTGATCATTGGGTCCTCAGTCTCCCGTTGGACGGGATGTGTGCGCGGCGACAGAACGGCAGCGTGCACGGCTGCGATAGTGCACAACGGCAACAGGTCTGACGCATTGCACCTAAAGAAACAATGAACAATTGGACGGCTTACGCAGACTATGACGTAACTGTGTTCGACTTATCTCGAATGTTTCTACGTGTTTCTGTAAACCAATTTCAGAAACAAAAAGCCCCTCGACTTGCGCCGAGGGGTTAAAGGCTTCTTTAGCCCCAGGACCAACCGAAGCTACACCTCAAGTGAACTCGATTTGATGCCATCTGGCAAGTAGGATTATGAGACCCGGCACGATGCTCGCCGTAGTGACTAGCCGCCCACCCGGGCGCTGCGCAGCATCCCGTAGAACTTGCCCGGGTCGGACATCTGCTGAGCCTGCTGCAGCTAGATCCGGTGAACGGCTGGGACGGTCTGAGCCATGCCGTGGCATCATGCGGCCGGACCGATAGGGCGAACGGCGACCGGGAGATAATCCGTGCCGAAGCGCCGTCCCGAGGACCCTGACGCTGTACTCGCGCCCCGGGTGGAGGTGGTGCCCCGGCGTGGGCTGAACCGGCAGGAGGCAGCCCGCTACGTCGGGATCAGCGCGGCCAAGTTCGACGAGCTGGTGCGGGAAGGGCTGATGCCTCAGCCCTTCCGGATCGGCTCTCGGGTCATCTGGGATCTGCGGAAGGTGGATGACGCCTTCGACGCCCTGAGCGAGCCTGAGAAAGCTAATCCATGGGACGACTGGGATGCCTCATCACAGGCGCAGAGCAAAGCCTCGCAGAAGGAGAGGCTGGCCAAGGCCGACGCGGCGAAGATCCAAGCCCGGAAGGACACCAAACGCCCCGCGACACGTATCATGATGTCCGAGGACTATCCCGGGCACCCTAATGTCTATGACCCGACGACGTTGGCCGAGCGGTGGCGTTGCAGCGTGCAGCACGTCCGCAACATGATCCGGCGCGGCGAACTGGAAGCCTTTCTGCATGGCGGTGTGCTGACCCGGATCAGCCCGGCTACCGTCATCGCCTATGAGAAGGCGAACACCATCCACGCCAAGAGGTGAAAGGGTAGGATCCCACGGTTTTCAGACTACCCGAAGCGACCAGGCTCTGAACCCAATCAGCTCGATTGCGGTTAATGAGGCTGGCCGGATCGAGGAAGCCCACTGGGGGCCTGGGTCGATCCGCGAAAGCCGCTGTTTCAACCGCGAACACCCAGCAGCGGGCCACAAAGGAACCGGAAGCAGTCACCACCGAGCGAGGGAACGCGGTTCTCGATCAGCGGCTGACACCTTCCCTGGGTACTCCCCCGTTACTCCGTATCAGCGGCTGACAGGGACACCTAGAGTGCTAGCGATCTTGCTCGCACCGATAGGGCCTCGTGCCTTGCCCTGTGCGCCCAATTCGGGCCGACGTCATGCGCAGAGAGGCTGACGTCAGCACGTGTGATAGCTCGGTAGCCGCCCCTCTCCTGATCACTAGGGGCGGCTCGGGCTCAATCTCAACCATGTGGCTTGAACACGACCTTGGTGCAGTTGTCGGTCTTGTCTCGGAACATGTCGTACAGCGCTGGGCCGTCCTCCAAGTTCGTGGACCGATGGCTGATGATGAACGAGGGGTCGATCTCACCCTTCTGGATACGCTCCATCAGCGGCTTCATGTAGCGGACCATATGCGTCTGGCCCGTCTTCAGGGTCAGACCCTTGTTCATCAGAACGCCGAGCGCCACCGGCCCGACCGGCCCGGCGAAGACGCCCGGCATCGAGACGTTGCCGCCGGGGCGACAGGCCAGGATTGCCTGGTTCAGCGCGAACGGCCGCTCAAGGCTGACGGTGTGTTCCATGATGGCAGAGGACACCTTCTGAAGCGTCGTGTCCGCCCCGTGGGACTCCATGCCGACCGCCTCGATGACCGAGTCCGGCCCGAGGCCATGTGTCATCTCCATCAGCGTATCTTGAACGTTCTGGTTCGAGAGGTTGATCGTCTCGGCCCCGGCCTCACGGGCGAGCGCCAATCGCTCCGGCACGCTGTCGATGGCGATGACCCGCTTGGCGCCCAGCAGGTAGCAGCACTTCACCGCCAGCACGCCAACAGGTCCGCAGCCCCAAATCGCGACCGTGTCCTCCGGGCCGATGTCACAGTGCTCGGCGGCCTGGTAGGCCGTCGGGAAGATATCGCTCAGAAACAGCACCTGCTCGTCGGTCAGGCCCTCGGGCACCACGATGGGGCCGACATCGGCGTAGGGTACCCGCAGGTACTCGGCTTGGCCGCCGGCGTAGCCTCCGGTGATGTGCGAAAAGCCGAACAGGCCTGCGAGCGGGTAGCCGTAGGTCTCCGCCTGCATCTTGCCGTTGGGGTTGGTGCGCTCGCAGCAGCTCCAGTTGCCCCACTTGCACTGGCGGCACTCGCCGCAGCAGATCGTGAACGGCACGACGATGCGGTCACCGACCTTGAGCTTGTGATTGTCGCGCCCGACCTCGATGACCTCACCCATGGTCTCGTGACCGAGGATGTCGCCGCACTCCATGGTGGGCATGAACCCGCCCATCAGGTGCAGGTCCGATCCGCAGATGGCACAAGCGGTCACCTTGATGATGACGTCGCGCCCGTGTTCGATCTTAGGGTCAGGAACGGTCTCGCAGGTGATCTTGCCCCGGCTCTGCCATGTGAGCGCTTTCATCGAACTCGTTCTCCCGCAGATGCAAACTGCAGGGATAGCCCTTCGCAACTCGTGCTGTTCCCGAACGAACGGCCTCTTTCTCGCTGATGTGAGAGAAACAGCGCTCCAGCGAGAGCACTAGGATGCCTCGACATCACCCCGCCGCCCGCCATCTTGAGCCCATGCTCGCGCAGCTCGGCCAGACCTACGGTCCACAAAGGGAGCCGTCCGCACCTTCAGTGCATGTGGTGTGATACCCCTCCCGCTACCGTGCTTCTTACCGTACCGCTGCCATCAGCTACCGCGCCTTGCCGCACGCTGCCGTCCCTCAGCCGTGTACAGCCGTCGTCCTGCCGCCTCGGCATCATCGCTAACGGCATGGGCCATCGCCGAGGCTCACGCCGAGTATGAGTTCTTCGACGCCTGACGCCGCCACCGCGCGGCGCCCGCTTCGCCGCGCCTCCTCTCATCCTGTGATCCTTGGAGGCCGCTCGTGCCCTCTCTCAAGCTGTCCAATCCGTTCCGCCGTGGCGCTGACCGCTCGACCCTCAAGCAACGCGCCGCCAACCTGAAAGCCGGCCTTAGCCAGCACGTCGGTAGCCCTCAGACCGTTCCCGAGCCGGGCACGACCCCCACGGAGGCCGACGCCGAGCTGCTACGGCTCGGTGCGCAGTTCGAGGTCGCCCGCGCCCGCGAAATTGCGGCCTGTGAAGCTTGCAATGCGGCTCAGCATGAAGCTGACCGGCTCATGCCCAAGCGCCCGGCCTGCCTGATCTACCGCGCCTCTGACGCCCGCCTGAACGTCCACCAGAACTGGATGATGGCCGAGGCGCTGGAGGGGCGGGACATTCGCAGCGCGGATGTCGAAAGGCTGCGCCGCATCATGCCGATGCGACACGAGGTGCTGCGCCCGATCCGCCCGGGCGAGCGCGCCCACATCGACCATCCCGGGTGCAAGTTCGACATCGTGCCCCATCCTGAGGCGCAGGCTCGGGCTGAAGAGATCGTAACGGCATGGGAACGCTGGTGCGCCGCCAAGGCGACGATTTCAATGCAGCACGTAACCCCAGAGCTTGATGCCGCCGCCAACGAAGCCGGCGACGTAGCGGCCGCGCTCGCCGGGCGTATCGCAGCCCTGCCGGCCCGGACGGCGGAAGGCTTCCGAGTTAAGCTGCGGGCAATGGAGAGCTATAACCCCCGCGCACTTCCGGCTGAGATCCCGGGGGAGCCGGACCAGGACCAACTCCTGGCGCACTCGCTCTGGCGCGACGTACAGGGCGGGGCGCAGCCTGCGGCCGAACCCGTGGACTGGCACGCCCCGCCGCCCGGGTTCATGGCCTACCCGGCAATCGAACCGCAGAGCTTCCTCATCATCCGCGAGGGCCTGCGCCTAGAACTGGGTCGTCTCCATCGGATCGCTCTGGCCGAGTTCCATCGGAAGGCCGAGGGTCTACGCGAGCGCATGAGCGAGGACAAGGCGCGCGAGCGGGAAGCTACGAGCCGCACTGAGTTGTTCCTGTCGCCGCTCACGGCTGCGGTCGACCCGGATAGCGACGGCGCTGCTGCACTCGCCGGGATCGACGTGCCTGCGCGGACGCGAGCCACCAACCTGCTCGACCAGTACGATCTCACGGCCGAGGCGCTGGAGGATCTGGTTGCCCTGCACGACACGGGTGGCCTCATCGTCGACATGGCTCATGCCGTGTGCTGGCAGGGGCGCTGCCATACCCGCGGGTGGAACGAGAATAACAATCCAGGAGATCGCTACAACGCAGCCGGGCGGCTGATGCAGTGGCTGGGCGACGAGATGACGGAAGTGGTGGGGTTAGCCGTCCGAGAAGCGGCGCAACGCGTCCCCTCGACCGAAACCGATCGGGAAGCCCGGCTCACCCTCATGGCCCGGGGCATCGTTGAGGACGGCGATCCCGAGAAGACGGCAGCCTTGGCCCGTGAGCTGACCGACCTCGCAGCCGAGCAGGCGCGGGCCTGAGCAGTCCGCCACCTCCTTTGCGTACCGCGTACCGCCCCGGCCGGGTTCTGCCGGGCCTCCCCTCAACTCGACCCGAGACTTCACACCATGGGCGATCTGCTCAATTTCACCCCCGTCCGAAACCAGTCGCTCCGGCGATCTCGGAGCCACTGACCGGTCCTTCCCTTCGCGCCAGCCTAGAGGAGGCGGCGCAGACCGCTCTCGACGCGGCAGACCGCATCATCGCGGTTCTGGACCGCATGGACGGCGATACGGACCTTGAGGACGGCGCCGACGCCGAGCCGTCCCTAGCCGCCCCCGAGAACGCCACCGGCTCGCAGGTAGTCTACATGCGCGGGAACGATCAGGATCGCGAGACCGAGGCGCCAGAAACCGCGCTGCCGGAGGTGGCGGCCGAGGCGATACCGGAACCCCAGCCCGAGCCGCAGCTGGTGGCAGAGATCCTGCCCTGGCGCGGACGCGGCAACGTTATCGCAGTGGCCGGCACGCTACTTCTGGACCTGCTGGAGCGCGCCTGATGCCGAGGGCGCAGGTCATGTTCGGCGCGGACCGGGGAACGTTCGTTAGTGCTCAGCTTAGAATACCTTCAGATTTGAACTGATATAAGTGTGTGATTTAAAACACGCTTTCGGCTTGATCAAGGATCCGTGAACGATGATTACGGCTGCAATGCGCCTTTCCAGGCGCGCGACAGCGTGATCTATGTCCCACCGCTCCTCGCTCCTCGCCGCCCTTCTCGCAACCACCGCTCTCGTCGGCACCGCGACGGCGCAGGACGGCACCGTTCAGCTCGACGAGATCTCGGTCCATGCAGTGGGGCCCGGCAGCTCCGCCCCGGGCCCGGCGGGCTCGGGCAGCCTCAACGTCAGCGCGGGCGACGGCGGCACGGCCGCGACCAGCGGCGGCGGTGGTGGTCCGTCCGGCGTCACGGGCTACACCGCTCGAGTCGTAACAGCCGGGACCAAGACCAACACGCCGGTGATCGAGGTCCCTCAGTCGATTTCGGTCCTCACCCGCGAGCAGCTCAACGACCGCAACGTCCAGACCTTCACCGACGCTGTCAACTACGTCCCGGGTGCCATATCCGCCCGCTCGGGCTTCGACCCGCGCTTCGACCAGATCTTCATCCGCGGCTTCGACGTGCTCACCAACCAGGGCATCTACCGGGACGGCCTGCGCGTGATCGGCAGCGGCTTCGCCTACCCGAAAAGCGAGCCCTACGGCGCGGAGGCGCTCACCATCCTGCGAGGTCCGGCCTCCGGTCTCTACGGCCTCGGCTCGCCCGGCGGCATCCTCGACATCACGAGCAAGAGGCCCGTCTTCGTGCCGTTCGGCGAGGTCCAGTTCCAAGCCGGCAGCTTCGACCGCTTCCAGGGCAATTTCGATGTCGGTGGTCCGATCGAAGGATCGGGCGGCACCATGGCCTACCGGCTGACCGGCGTGCGGCGAGAAGCCGGCACCTTCATCGGCCTCGGCACCACCGACGATCAGCTCAACATCGCACCCGCCTTCACATGGAAACCCGACGCGGCCACGACCTTCACGTTCCTGAGCGAGTTCCAGGTCACCAACACGCCGGCGGCGACGTTCTACTACAACTACCCGGGCTTCCGGGTGTCCAATTTCTACCAGGGTGACCCGCGCTTCATCGGCCTCGACCAGACTCAGTATCGGGTCGGCTACGCCTTCGAGCACTTCTTCACGCCGGACCTCGTCTTCCGCCAGAACTTCCGTCACTACGGCCTGTTCCTAAGCGGCAAGTACGTCGACATCAACAACATCAACGACGCAAACACGATCGGCACGCGCGACACCGGCTACATCCGCGAGGGCCTGGTGCAGCAGACGTTGGACAACCAGCTGGAAGCGCGCTTCGCCACCGGCCCGATCGCCCACACCGTGGTCGGGGGCGTCGACTATGCCCGGTACAGCCTGTCCGAGCGCCTCGGTTTCGGCCTGGCCCCGGACCTGAACCTCGTCACGCGCAACTACGGGCAGCAGTTCATCCCGACGCCGGCGCTAGGGCCCGCTGCGCGTCAGACCCAGGACCAGGTCGGCGTCTACCTGCAGGATCAGGCCAAGTTCGGCGACTTCATCCTGACGCTGAACGGACGCCACGATTGGGTCTTCCAGAACAACTACGCCACACCCGACAGTGCGGTCTCGCGACAGGACAACTCCGCCTTCACCGGCCGGGTCGGCCTGGGCTACGTGCTCGCGCCGGGGCTGGTGCCCTACGCCAGCTACGCCACGACCTTCACGCCGCAGGTGGGCCTCGACCGGAACGGGCAGGCGTTCAAACCCGCGACCGGCGACCAGATCGAAGCGGGCGTGAAGTACCTGATCCCCGGCACCAACATCCAGACAGCGTTCGCCGGCTTCGACATAGCCCAGTCGAACATCCTGATCCCCGACGCGAGCAACCTCGCGTTCCAGACTGCCGGCGGCGCCGTTCGCTCGAAAGGCTTCGAGGCCGAGGCCACGGCCAATCTCGCGCCGGGGACGAACCTGACGATCGCCTACACACACGTCGACATTCGGTTCGTGAACTCGGTCTCGGCCACGGGCGAGTCGCTCGCCGGGAACCGCGTGTCCGGCATCCCCAGCGACACCTACGCGTCGTTCCTGACTTACGCCTTCCCTCCGTCCTCAGCCCTGCGCGGCCTGCAGATCGGCGGCGGCATCCGCTACATCGGTTCGAGCCCTGCCGACGACCAGAACACGGTGCGCAATACCGCCGTGACACTCTACGACGCGCTGGTCGCCTACGACTTTGCCGCGCTCGATCCGAAGTACAAGGGCTTCCGCGCACAGCTCAACGGCTACAACATCTTCGACCGCAACTACACCACATGCTCGTTCGGCTTCTGCAACCGCAACCAGCCGGCGACGGTCATCGGCAGCTTGATCTATCGATGGTGAGAGGGCCCACCTCCGGCGGTCGGGCGTCCGGACATCAAGCTGCCACATCGGCGTGACGACCGTAGCCCGTCGCGTGGCAGGCTGCGGTCGAAGCGACAGGGCGAGGGAGGTTGACTTGCACGAGTTCGACTTGACCCCGACCTACCAGGATACTCTCCGTCTCAATCAACTCCGGAAGAAGGCGAAGAGCTTCGGTCTGAAACTGTCGAGGTCACGCTGGCATCAGCCTTATGTCCGAAACCGCGGTGGCTTGATCCTTCTCGATAGCCAGGACGAAATCTTTGCGGGAGAGGGCTATAGCCTCGATCTCGCGTCCGTCGAGCGGATCCTGTCCGTCATGGCCGATCAGATGCCACCTTCTATGTCGCGATCGATCGAACGTATGCGGCGCTGATAGGAGGTCATATCCCGAGCCGATCATACTGCTGGTGAGCAGACCTTCCAGAAAGCCGAGAAAAGTTGGAAGCAACCGACGACCGGCTGCTGCGCCTGATGCGGCGCTGGTTGGCCTGCCACGAGGCGATCGGTGCCCGGCCACAGGCCGAGGAGCCGTAGCCCGTCGCGCCAGTGCGGACGGCGCGGGCTACTCCCGGACGAGCTTCGGCTCCGGTTTGGCAGCGCGCGTCAGGCTCTGGATCGTTCGCGGCGGCCGACCGGCCTTCTGGGCAATCTCGGCCTCCTGCTGCTCGATGAGATCGCGGGCCGGCTGATCGCCATCCAAGCCGTCTAGGTTCTCCATCGGCAGGCGCCGGTTCGAGGCTCGGCTGCCATCGTCGAAGACGACACCGAACAGGACGGTGCCGCGCTCCTGCGGCAGCAGCTTGATGCGCTTGGCCATGCCGGGCTGATACCCGGGCAAGCTCGGCAGCGCTAGATTGGTGGACGTGGTTGACGGCATGATCGCATGGGAGGAGGCTCAGGGTGGGAACCGGCTACGGAGTTAGCCACCATGAGCGACTTCGATCACATCCTGAACTGGAAGCTTCTTCGGGGCTCGCACGACTTTCCGGGCCCCACAGGCGGCACCTGCATCAACGAAGCGGCGGTCGTGGCGTGCGGCTTTCCGTACCAGCGTGTCTCGTCAGTCAAATCCATGCCGGACTGCTTCTCGCGCCCGATCTGCCGGCTCGCCATGCAGTTGAACGACGAGGCCACGGATGCGCAGCGGCAGCGCCTTCTACCGTTCGTGACCCGGCTAGGCTGCGCTGACACACCTGAGATCGAGCGACAGCGGGAGCGCTATATCAGCAGGCGTATCAATCTCGACTCGTTCTGCCCGGTCGCATCGTACCAGTTCGGTTTCGATGAGGGTCTGGTCATTCTGGAAGGCGCACTTGCCATCGGGCGACAAGCGGATCCGCTTGGCTTGGACGAGGCAGCCAGCCGATTGGATGCAGCACGGGGCACGGATGCCTCGGCAAAGAAGCGGACTGGCTTCCTGTCCACGAAGATGAAATCGTGGCTGAGCCGGCCGCAGGCGCTTGAGAACATCGACTGAGGGTCAAAGGCGGAGCCATGGGGGCTGGCGGGGCGGTCAGGATACCCGCAGGATCCGCTCCGCTACCTCCTCAGGATCGACCTTCTCAAGGTTGAGCCGCGCCTGCATTCCCTTGCCCGGTTTGAAGTAGACGTGCACCCTGGCCGGGACCGTCACCTGCTTGCCGGTGCGCGGGTTACGGGCGGCCCGGGG
>NZ_JAKSXX010000175.1 GCF_022829385.1 Methylobacterium sp. J-070
GTGGCGAGTTCGGGCTTGGCGGCGTCCAGGCATAAGGTGTGGCTGTAACCGGGGCAGGCTTCCTCGACGTCCGATGCCGCGACCCTGACTGCTCAGCCAACGGCGTCGGACGAGTCTCGCAGGCGCAGCAGAGTCCGGTCAACGCCCTGACCATCCTGGCCGAGACGGGCGATCTGCGCCGCTTCAGCCATCACCGGCGGTTCCTGAAGTTCTGCGGCCTCGATCTGGCCACCCAGCAGTCCGGTACCTTCCGCGGCAAGACCAAGCTGTCGAAGTAGGGAAACGCACGCCTGCGCCGGACCCTGTGGATGGCCGGACAGGTCGCCATCCGACAGCGGGAGAACAGCTTCCGCGACAAGTTCGAGCGCTACATCGCCCGCGACCGGCACAATGCCGACCTGCGGCGCAAGGCGCTGACTGCGATCACCGCCAAGATGGCGCGCGTGGTGCACGCCGTCATCAAGACCGGTGACGACTACCGGCCCTTCGTCAAGGAGCCGGTGCCAGATGGGAGAACCCCTCTCATTGGAGCCGTGAGGGCGTGAGAGCCACGACCCTGTAGATAATGCTCGGGTCTCCTGCCTGGATTGGCATCTCGTGTTGAGGATGGTGAGGACTACGGTGCCGCGTGCATCGGCTGGATCCTGTGTTCGCTATGGGCGAGAGTTCTTCCGGATCGGCAGGAGCCGCCTGGATCGACGTTGACGACAAACACGCCGCGGGCGCATGTTCGCGGACGGGGACCTGTTGCCCGACTAGCTGTCCTCCCTCGCTACGTAGGACGTTATCGACCCATAGGTTTTTGGGGCGTCCCCGAAGCCGGACCAAGGCGTCGAGCGCCTCGGTCACCTGGAAAGCGCGGAAGTTGGCTCTCGGTCGATCGAGCGCTGCCGACGGCTCGCCTCCTCCGGCCCGATGCCGCACGCGCTGGCCAGCCGGTTCACCCGTGGGCAGCTCGCGGTCCTGCGGATCGTCGGCGACGAGATAGCCCGGCACGGCGCCTGCGGGCTGTGCATCGACGCCATCGCAGCGCGGGCGGGCGTCTGCCGGCGGTTGGCTCAGGGCGCGATCCGGCTGGCCGAAGGCGACGGCCTGCTGACCATCCAGGAGCGGCGCCACCAGGGCCGGAAGAACGACCCGAACGTGCTTCGGATTATCAGCCGAGAATGGCTGCAGTGGCTCCGACGGGGAGGGCGGTCCGCGGCCCCGGCGCTGTTGGGCGGCATAGGGTGCAAAACGGTTCACCCCACGGATAGGGGAGATCCACAGAGGCAGGTTGTGGATGCGGAACCGAAGAAGGGCTGCCGGAGGGCAGCGGGCGACCTCGACCGATCAGGCCGAATGAGAATCCGCGCGAGTGGTCGCACTGGTCGAGCTATGCCGTGAGGGTATGTAGGCGACCGATCTATCGAACGAACGGACCTCGAACGATGTCGTGCAAATCCACCCGGTGCCCACGATGAGCACGGAAGCGGCGGAGCTTCCGGAACGGGCCAAGGAGGTTACGGGCGCGTCTGAGCCCCTTCTCTCGAATGAGATCCAGAGACACCTCGGGAACTTGCTGGTAGCCGCCTACGCGCAGGACGATGCCGAGCTCAGTGCCACGAGCTGCTTTGCCGATTTGCTGGCGAAGCTCGATGCGGCTCTCGGAGAAGTGGCCAGTCGCGACGATGCCGAGTTCAAGAAACTCCTCGTCACCATAGTGCCGGCTCTGCGCCGCTTCGCCGTCTCGCTCGCCCGCGACCCCACGGCGGCTGACGATCTTGTCCAGGACACCCTCTTCCGGGCCTGGCGGAGCCGAGCACGATTCGAGCAGGGCACGAACTTCGAAGCCTGGACCTTCACGATCCTGCGCAACCAGTTCTACACCCACCAGCGCAAGCACCGTGAAGTCCAGGACGAGGACGGAAGCCGCACCGCCCGGCTGGCATCTCTGCCTGACCAAGGTGGTCGTCTCGACCTGCAGGACATGCGCGCCGCCCTCGACCGGCTAGCGCCGACGATGCGGGAGGCACTGGTCCTCGTGGCAATCGAAAACCTCACCTACGAGGAGGCTGCCGCGGTCATGAACTGCCAGCTCGGCACCGTGAAGAGCCGCGTCTGGCGCGCCCGCGAGCAGCTCGCGCGGATGCTCGGCTATACCGGCACCGAGATCGGGAGTGACGGGGTGATGCTTTCAGCGCTCAACGGTTCAGGCGAGG
Organism: Methylobacterium sp. J-070; assembly: GCF_022829385.1. Classification (GTDB taxonomy): domain Bacteria; phylum Pseudomonadota; class Alphaproteobacteria; order Rhizobiales; family Beijerinckiaceae; genus Methylobacterium. The sequence goes on from NZ_JAKSXX010000175.1 coordinate 2,202, forward strand.
TCAGCGAATGAGCCACTGCACAGCCAATGGTCGTGTCTGAAACTGCGCCTATGTGGGCCGCTGCCACAGCGGAAACTTCCCATCGCGGCGCAGAGGATGCAGCTTGAAACGTCGGCTCATTCAACGCCTTGCCGGGTCGCGCGAGACGGCCGCGATGGTCGCCGGGTTCGTCCTGCTCGTTCTCGCCGGTCTGGCGGCGGCTGCCGCGGCTCTGGCCAGTGCGGACGCCGCCGCGTGGTCGGTTCACTCGGCCGAGGTGCGGCAAGCCGAGGCGCGGCTGTTCCGGCTCGTTCAAGAGGCGGAGACGGGACAGCGCGGCTACCTGCTCACCGGGGACCCCAGTTACCTCGACCCGTTCACGACCGCGCGTCGCGAACTGCCGGCCGCCGAGGCAGAACTGCGAGCACTCACCGGGGACAACGCGGCGCAGCAAGCCCGGCTCGATCAGCTCCGACCCATCATCGACGAGAAGGTCGACGAACTGGCACGAACGATCGGGCGCATGCAGGCGGGGGACCAAGCGGGAGCGCTCGCCATCGTTCGCACCAATAAGGGACGCGACCTGATGAGGCGCTTCCGATCGATCAGCGTCGAGTTCGACCGGGCGGAAGTGGAACTCCAGGCTACACGCACCGACCGAGCCGCGTTCCGCCGCTCAATCCTGGCAGCGGTTATCCTCATCGCCCTGTTGCTGGCCGCTGCCCTCGCTTGGCTCGTTATTAGGACTGACCGACGGCGCACACATGAACTGCGGTCCGCGAACGATGCGCTCCGCCGTGAGATATCGCAGCGCCAGCAAGCCGAGGGGCAGCTTCGGCAGGCGCAGAAGATGGAGGCGCTTGGCCAACTCACGGGCGGTGTTGCCCACGACTTCAATAACATGCTGGCCATCATCGTCGGCAACCTCGACCTGCTGACCCGCCGCCTCATAAGTGACGATGAGCGTGTGCGAGCGATGATCGAGAATGCATTGGGTGGGGCGCGTCGCGCAGCCGAGTTGACCAAACGGCTGCTCGCCTTCTCACGGCTGCAACCACTCCAGCCGCAGCCGACCGACGTGAACCGGTGCGTGTGCGAGATGTCCGAGATGCTGCGACGTTCGTTGGGTGAGGGCATCGCGGTCGAGACGGTTCTCGGCGGCGGCCTATGGCCTGCCCTGGTCGACCGCCCGCAGCTAGAGAGCGCGATCCTCAACCTCGCCGTGAATGCCCGCGACGCCATGGCAGGCCAGGGTCACCTCACCATCGAGACGGCAAACGCCATGCTCGATCAGGCTTATGCCGACGCTCACGTCGAGGTGACGCCGGGCCAGTACGTGGCAGTCTCCATCACCGACACAGGTGCCGGCATGGACCAAGGGGTACTGGCGAAGGCGTTCGACCCGTTCTTCACGACCAAAGGCGTGGGCCAGGGCACCGGACTGGGCCTCAGTCAGGTGCACGGCTTCGCCAAGCAGTCCAACGGGCACGTCAAGCTCTACAGCGAGCCCGGGGTCGGGACGACGGTCAAGATCTATCTGCCGCGCAGCCAGGCCGTTCCTGCGCTGGTGCAGGCCACGCCGGCACGGCTCTCCTCGGATCTCGCCGAGCGGAAGGTGCTCGTGGTCGAGGACGAGGCGGGCGTGCGCAGCTTCGCATTGAGCGCCCTACGTGAGCTTGGCTGCTGGGCGATTGGGGCCGATGGCGCCGAGATGGCGCGCCGCACGCTCGCCGAGCAGCCGGGTATCGAGATCTTGCTCACCGACGTGGTGATGCCGGGGGAAAACGGGCGCGCACTCGTCGACAGCATCCGGGGCACCCATCCCGACCTTATCGTGCTGTTCATGACGGGCTACACGCGCAACGCCATCGTCCACAACGGCATGTTGGACCCTGGCGTGCGCCTGCTCAGCAAGCCCTTCACGGTCGCCGACCTCGCCCGGGAGCTGCAGGCGGCTTTGGAAGAGAAGCAGCGTGGTCAGCTCTCTTCGTCCAACATGACTTCCGGTAAGAAAGCTGGATCGTCCTGACGCTCGTCTGCTGAGCTGGCTGAATATTCGATCGGCGGGAATAGATCCGCCAAACCGCAGGCCACGCCATGCAGCACTGGATCGTGCGAAGAGCCGAAGGAGGGTGTGTAGGAGTCGACCGTGCGCATGCCGAACGCGGGCTCAAACGGTTAAGGGAATGAGCGGCCGTCGAAACGCTCTTGATTTGGGTTAAGAGCCCGAAACGTGGATGGTTCAGACGATTTTCGCTTTCGGGTTGTAGGCCTGCAACCGCGGCCGCCCTCCTGCGGTTGTGGGTACTCAGCCCGGCTTAGCCCGGTGCCGCACTCTCAGCCTCATGGGAAGCGCCATGCCGATTGAGCTGCACAGCAAGACCCACATCGACATCTACGACCGCACTGCGCGTCAGCACTGGGCGCATCATTTCGGTGTCACCGAGGAGCGTCTGCGCAAAGCCGTGACCATGGTGGGCTCACGCCTCAGCACCGTCGCCGACTATCTTGGCCAGCCTGCTCCGTGAGCGATGCGGCCAATCTCCTGGCCGCGCAGCTCTTGATCATGCGCGAGAAGGTGATGAGGCTGATGCAGGTCCTGGTCAGCAGTGGCACCAGCTACAACACGTCAGCTGGTGAGATCGGCAGGATCGCAGACGCCTTTGAGAAGGCCGGCAGCTACGGCGATGCTGAGGCCATGCGTGTCGTTGCCCGGAACTATCGCATCCGAGTCCTGGAGGTACAGGGTCAGATAGCTGCCCTGCGGCACCAGCACGCCGACCTGTACGAGGATCCGAGCTGAGGCGTCACGCGGCCTGCAAAGGGACTTAAGTTCGGCTGTCACCGTCGTCGGTAGGTTCACTTAGGCATAGGGACCGCCGAACAGGTCGCCGAGCGCCTTCCGCCGGAATAGCGTGCGCCAGCGCCTTCTCTGATGCTCCGGCCGGTCGTGGTTCATGTGGCACCGCTGGCAGAAGGCCGCGAGGTTGGCGCCGGCATTGTTCGAGGTGTCGTGATCCCGATGGGCAGCGGCCAGTACGACCTTCGTCACCCTGACCCCGGCCATGAGATCGTCGAGGCTCGGGGGACAGGAGACTGGCTTCCCGTTCTCGTTGCGCCACGTGCCCAACTCGCGGTCCCACCAGCGGCCATCCGAGAGGCAGTAGACCTTCTGCCCGTGTGGCCGCCCACAACCCTCGCAGCAGCCACCGGCCCGCCGGAAGCGGATCACCGCCGAGAGCTGCGGCCAGTCGATGGGGTAGAAGAAGCGGTGCTCGGGCCGGATCGGCATGGTGGCGCACTGTGCCACCGGGCGTGAAGAAAGCGTAGCGTTAGGGCGCTGACGTGGGTTGGCATAGTCCAGCATCACACCGGCGCGGCCACTACTCCATTCCAGGTGGAAGGGGGCGTGGCTCGCCTACTTCGGTGAGGCCGAGGAACAGAGCCAAATGTGTCAGCGCCACGAGCGACAGAGTGCAGCCGCTGCCATTCTCGATCACCGCGAGGGCCTCTGGGGCAAGCCCGGCCAGACGTGCCGCGCTGGAGAGGGATAGACGCAACCGGGCTCTCGCTGGACCGGAATGCATCGCGAGGTTGTGCAGTAGGACCCGCCGCTGCTCCTCGTTCTCGACCATAGGACGCGCCCGATATCGCTGGCCGCAGCGAGCCTCACGCCATTGTTACGACTGTCGCGAGATCCCGCCAACACGCCCAGCGGCATCACAAGTCCTATTGTCTCCTCCCGTACAAATTTCCCTATCGCGCTAAGCGATTGGCAATCAATCCATGACTTACTGCGCTCGGATCTTTATGCCACGCAGGCCTGAGGTGGTGCACGTTGAGTCCAGCCCGCCAGGGCACCACGATCGCTCTTGGTTCGGGTCATCCTTGGCCCGATGGCTGGTCCTTGCCAATTTCCTCACCGTTGCCGGCCTGATCAGCGTGGCCGCGCTTCTGCTCTGGCAGATGCGCACCGATGCGGAGCGTCGCAGCCAGCTGACCGCGAATAGCCTCGTGCAGGTGCTCGGTCGCGATATCGCTCGCAACGTCGAACTCTACGATTTATCCCTTCTGGCGGTCGTCGAGGGCTTTGGCCGAACCGACGTCGCACAGGCATCGCCCGAATTGCGGCAGTTGATCCTGTTCGATCGTGCCGCATCGGCACCCGGGTTCGCGTTCCTCCTGCTCCTCGACACGAACGGCGTCATCGCCTCCGGCTCGGATCATCTAGTGCCTAAGGGGCTCGACCGGTCCGAGGCCGAGTACTTTCGTCACTTCGTTGCCCATCCAGACGACGACGGCCTGCACATCAGCCCGCCTGCCATCTCGCGGGTCAGCGGCCAGCGGATGATCATGCTCTCCCGCCGCCTGTCGAACCCGGACGGCTCCTTTGCCGGTGTCGTGGTCGGCGGCATCAAGATCGACTACCTGCGCCGCCTGTTCGCTTCGGTGGATGCCGAGCATGCCGGAACCGTGACGCTCTACGGACCCGAAGGCATCATCCTGATGCGCGAGCCCTATGATCAGAGCGCAATCGGCGCGAGCGTGGCCGATACCCCGAGCTACCGCCGCATGATCGCGATGCGTGAAGGTAGCTTCGTCGGACCCGCGATGCTCGGGGACGGTGAGCGTCGGCTCACCTTCGCGCGGCTCGGCACGGAGCCCCTCACCCTCAGTATCGCCGTGGCACCGTCCGCGATCTACGCCGAGTGGTGGCATCGAGCCCTCGGCCTCAGCATGGTGTTGCTCAGCCTGTGCAGCGTCACAGCTAGCCTGACTTGGCTGCTGCGCCGCGAGCTGGGTCGTCGTGAACAGGCCGAGGCCAGGCTGCTCGCCGCCAATGCCCGCCTGGCGGCGCAGGCGACCACCGACGCGCTGACCGGTCTCGGCAATCGGCGGCGTTTCGATGAGGCGCTGGCACAGGAATGGGACCGCGCAGTGCGGAGCCGCCGGCCACTGTCGTTGATCCTGATCGACGCGGACTGTTTCAAGGGCTTCAACGACACCTACGGCCATCAGCGCGGCGACGAAGCGCTCCGATTGATCGCCGGCTCGATCCGGGCGGCCGCCAACCGCGCCAGTGACCTGGCTTGTCGCGTCGGCGGCGAGGAGTTCGCTGTCATCCTGCCGGAGATCGACTCTGCGGGCGCTGAGATAGTGGCTGAGCGGATCCGGACGGCGGTGATGGGCTGGGCCATGCCTCATGCTGAGGGTCCGCACGCGGTGCTCACGGTGAGCTGTGGCGTGGCGAGCGTTCCTGAGGTCTTGGCGCACAACGCGGCAGCGCTCGTCGCCGAGGCGGATGCGGCGCTGTATGCGGCCAAAGGCGCGGGCCGGAACCAAGTTCGTGCTGCTGAACGAAGTAAGACGGTCCTGCGCTTCGTGAGTTGATTAAACCGCCTGAGCGTCGAGGTAACCCCGTTCTCGATCGGCGGCTGATCCCTGACCCCTGTACTCCCCTTACTCCTTGTCAGCGGCTGACAGAGGCGCTCGGAGCACCTGCGATCGGGGCTTGGTCTTGCCCTGTGCGCCCGTGTGCGCCCGACGTCGGGCGCAGAGATGCCGACGGCGTGCCGCAGAACGCAGAGGGGCCGGCGCTTATCTCGATCCAAAGGGGCCGCCTTTTACTCGTGAGAATGGCTACAGACGCTATCTCCGATTTAGGAGCGGACGCCGCCCTAAGGGTATTTAGAACCGAACGGCCGGGTGCTGCATTCAGCATCAGGAGATTGGGCAGTAAAACCGAAGGTCTGATGACGCGCGAGGGATTTACCTCAGCGAAATAAATAAGCTGCTAGCCTCCAGCGCATCCAATGCACTCGCTAGGCCGACCCATGAAACGCGATTGCCAGGGGTGCAGAGACGGCGAACCGTTGCCGTTCGATTTCACGATGGCATTCCACCCCATCCTCGATCTCTCGCGCAGCGCGGTCTGGGGCTACGAGGCTCTGGTCAGGGGCACGGAAGGCCAAGGTGCCGGGCAGATCCTCGGCATGGTCGACGAGAGCAATCGCTACAAGTTCGACCAAGCTTGCCGCGTCAAAGCGATCGAACTCGCCGGGTCTCTGTTCCAAGATGGCGAGACCCGGCTTTCCATCAACTTCATGCCGAACGCGGTCTACGAGCCGGCCGCCTGTATCCGTGCAACGTTGGAAGCCGCGCACCGCGTTGGCTTTGCGCACCGCCAGATCATGTTCGAGTTCACCGAGAACGAGCGCATGACCGACGTGGTCCACGTCCAGCGGATCATTGCCGAATATCGCAAGCAGGGCTTCGCGACTGCCCTCGACGACTTCGGCGCAGGCTACGCTGGGCTCAACCTGCTGGCGAGCTTCCAGCCCGACTTCATCAAGCTCGACATGGATCTGATCCGCGGGATCGCGACGTCACCGGCACGGCAGACCATCGTAGCCGGCGTGATCATGATGGCGCGCCAGCTGGACGTGGCGGTGATCGCCGAGGGTGTGGAGACGGAAGCGGAGCTGACGGCATTGCGTGCAGCTGGGATACATCTGTTCCAGGGCTACCTTTTCGCCAAACCCACCGTGGCTCGCCTGCCGACCGTCCACTTGCCCCCTTCCTCCGTCGTACCGGCTGAAACTCCCGCCCGGTCCGATGCTGCCTGACGACGGCTGGGCGACTTGCGGCCGACGCATCGCCTTCAGGCGTAGGGCCCGCCGAACAGGTCGCCGAGCGCCTTCCTGCGGAACAGCGTACGCCAGCGCCTCCGCTGATGCTCCGGCCGATCGTGGATCATAGGGCGAAGAAGCTGTCAGAGGAGCCAGATCGAGAGCGTCAGGACGGCGCCGATCGCGCCGATCATGGTGCAGAAGCCGGGTACGATCCAGTTGTTCAGCCCTAGAGGCCGAGCCGCCTTCCGAACTCTGACGGACGCCGCCTCGGTCTTGCGGGCGAGCGCGATGCGCTCTTGCGAAGGCGGGTTGCCGGCAGCCTCATCGTCCGTCCCGAGCTGTGACAGGCCAGGGTCGTAGTCCGCGACCTTGTCACCTGTCGCGCCGCTGTCGATGTCGGCTTTCAACATGGCCGTGGTCGGACGATTGGAGGCGGGCGGCTCCGCCACGTGCAGGTTGCCGGGAGGCGGCGGGGTTTCGGATCGGAAGAGCATGAAAGTGCCTTTCGGAGCAGCGGCAGCCGGCGTCGTTCGATACGACACCGGTCGCGTGAGGCTTGGATCGGTTGCCTCGAGCATGGTGGCTCACGTCCCGGCATGGCAGCTGCTGGGACGCTGAGAGTTCAACGAGATTATTCCTCGACGGCGCGGCCGATGCCGGCCTGTTAGCCGCCACCACCGCTGCTGCCACCGCCGCTACCGGTGGAGCCAACGCGCGAGGGCTGATCCTCATTGCCGGCAGCCGCCGAGTCCTCCGAGATGCCATCCGCAGCCCGTCCCGTCGGCGAGTACGTGGCGGCCCCTTCATCACCGGTCGAGCCGGACTGACGCGTCACGACCCCGGGAGAACCCGGCGGAACGATTACGGTGGTGGTGGTCTGGGTCTCGAAGACCTGGGCAGAGACAGGGGTAGCGATCACCGCGACAAAAGCCGCGGCGAGGATGAGCTTGGTCATAAGGTTCTTTCGTCTGTGAGCGTGGGGAACAGTCGATTGCGCGCGATGTGTCCCGACGGCAGTGTCACAGGGGCGGGCAACAGCGGCTCCGGCCAATCAGACCACCCGATAGTTCACAGTGGTGATACAGGCCGGGCCATGCGGTATGATTGGTCAAATGATCAGAAAAATAAATGCCTTGTCATGATCTAAGTGAGTTCAAAAATTACTCTGAGGAAATATTATTGAGGCTCTCGATTTTCTCCGATCATCACGCGGCGACAGCGTGTGCCCAGTGCTTCGAGCCACAGCGTTGATGCGGCGCTCGATGGACGCCGTTTTGTGCCTCGAGGACCTGATGTCGGATAGAAAGAGTTCAGCTCCCGGGACAGCCGATCGTCCTGGGCGTAGGGGCATCACCTGGCTTGCCCTGATCGCGCTCGGGGGCACCGGGTTCGTCGGATACCGCCACTGGCCGGAACAGTCCCGGGCGGCGAGCTTAGCACAGGCCCCCGAAGCGAGACCGCCGATGGTGCAGACCGCCACGGCCGCGCGGGTCTCCGGACCGCTGAGCCTGACCCAGACCGGTACCACCCAAGCCTTCGACATGGCGAGCCTCTACCCGCGAGCGACCGGCTACATCGTCGCGCGCAAGGTCGATATCGGCACGCACGTGAAGAAGGGCGACCTGCTGTTCCGGATCAGCGCCCCCGACCTCGACCAGCAGCTCGTCCAGGCGCAGTCGCAGGTGCTGCAGCTCCAGGCGGCGCTGATCCAGGCGCGGGCGATGGTCGACCAGGCCGAGGCCAACCGCCACCTCGCGGACGTGACCAACCGCCGGACCTCGACGCTCGCGGGCACCGGGATCGAGAACCGGCAGAACGCCGACACCTCGCAGGCCGGCGTGCTGGCCCAGACGGCTAATGCCGCCGCCACCCGCGCCGCCGTGCAGGTTGCCGAGGCCAACATCGCCGTCCAAGAGACGCAGGTCGCCCGCCTGAAGGTCCTAGCCGGCTTCGAGGAGATCCGCGCGCCCTTCGACGGGGTGGTGACGACCCGCAACAACGATGTCGGCGACGCGGTCACGGCGGACACGATCACGGGCACCCCGCTTCTGACGCTGGCCCGGGACGACGTGCTGCGCATGGCGGTGAACGTGCCCCTCTACGCCGCCGACGGCGTCCGCGACGGGCTCGACGCCCGGATCGAGGTGGCGCAGATCCCCGGGAAAATCTTCCCCGGCATGGTCGCGCGCTCGTCGACGACGCTGCTCTCGGCCGCGCGCACGCTGATGACGGAGGTCGACATCCCCAATCCGGACGGCGTCCTGCGGGCCGGGCTCTACATCACCATCACCCTGGAGATCCCGCGGGTCTCACCCGCCGTGACGGTGCCGGGCGACGCCCTGATCTTCGACCAGAACGGAACCCGCGTAGCGGTGGTCGAAGCGGCTGCGGATGGAAGTAGCGTCGCGCGGCTGCGCCCGGTCACGATTTTCCGCCAGACCGCGATGGCGCTGGAACTGCGCTCCGGCTTAACCGGCGGTGAGCGCGTCATCGTCGGACCGCCGGCATCTCTGCGCGATGGGGACAAGGTGTCGGTTGGACCGCAGACCGGGACAGGCTCATGAGCGAGCAAGCTTCTCAGGCGTAGGGGCAGCCGAACAAGTCGCTGTGCACCTTGTGCCGGATGCTCCCAACGGAGATCCGCGATGGCGCGGACGGTGTCCGCGATGTGTGCAGGCAGGATCGGCGTAGCCGCTTTGTCCTCGCGGCCCGGGCTTGGATTGGCCATCAGTGACGCGGTCCGGTTATCGGAGAGGTCCGTGAAGCTGGAACAGGCATATGGCTCGACCGGTTGCCCGTGAACATTTTCACGACAGCCGAGACAATCCGATGGCCCGCTCTCCCCTTCCGCTGAGCGTGGCCTTTGCCGCGTTCGCAACCCTCGCGCTCACTGCATCCGTGCAGGCCCAGACCAAGCCCGGCGAGATCAAGGGTATCGATGCGATGGGCGACAAGGGCCGAAGCGCCCAGGACGGCTTTAGCCAAGCACCGGTGCCGCGCGAGGAGTCGGCGGCCAAGGATGCGCCCAATCCCGGCGGCCACTCGATCGCGGAGAACAGGGACCGGCCGGTTCCGGCTGCAAACCCAACCGGTGACTCCGCTCACGAGCCCCAGGCGCCGCTGCCGAACCGCACGGCATCACCTTCGGGCACCAACCCGGCGGAGCCTTCGAAGTAGCGCGCTTGCCTCGACACCCACGCCCGCGCCCACCATCTTGAGTGCATGCCTGGGCAACACAGCCAGACCTACGATCCGCAGGAGAAGCCGACACCCCGGGGCGGGTAGTCCTACCGGCCGGTGCCATCCACGACCGGGAGCCCAGCGGGGACCTGGTCGCACTTCCCGCAGTGAAAGCGCTGTGCGACAACCAGAACCTCTTCTGGCCCCCTGGCCTGAAGCTGATCCCAGGTCCGCCACGCCATGGATCGGCATGATGTGCATCTCGGAATGCGCAGGCCGCGGTAGCCCTCATCCGTCCAGTCGCTCACCGTCCGCATGCGGGCCGAGACCACCATCGCAAACCATCTTGTGCCGGATCGCACCCGGAAAGGCGCAAACGAAGATCTGCAAGAGGGGTGCCTGATCCCTCCCCTGGCCCTGCGCCCTCGCACGCGCCACCTTCCGTGAGTGCCAAGCCAGCATTTACGCTCGGCGGTGCCATCAGGTGTTGCCCCAATGTCTCGTCATCGAGAGCATTATTCCAAGCTGGTACGCGGCGCCCTGATCAGTCTTGCCTTCGCCGCTACGGCAGGGACCGCCACCGCGGCGCAAGGCAGTCGATTAGCGGCAGCCCAGTCTCAGCAGAACCTCGATCTCCTCCAAACCGCCCGCGCGATCGTTCGCGTCAATGTCGTCGGTCGCGAGTGCCCGATGTTTTATGCCGTCGATCGCGCGCGGGTGCAGGACATCGAACAAGCCTTGTTCAACAAAGGGCTGGATCGGTTCGGGAAGCAGAAGCTGCGGCAGGCCATCAACGCGGCGGAGGGCGAATTTTCGACCGAGTTCGAGACAGGTGGCGCCGGGACCTGGTGCCCGGCACAGCGCACTCATTTCGATCACCTTGGCGTTCATGACCTGGTCGGCGCCCCGCGGAATTAACGCCACCATGGCCCGCAACGTGAGTATCGATCCAAAGTAACGTCGGCTCTACATCTCCCTGGTGGCATACGCCTACGCGAGCTTATGGCGGCTCACTTCCTTCACCCCCTCGGATCGCGATGAACGCCTTAAAGGATCTGCTGACTCGCTTCGGCCGGACGTTCACGGCCTATGCCGGCGATGAAGCGCTGATGCAGGCGGGGATCTCGGCCGCGGCCAACGTCATCGTGGCCGACGGTGAGGTGGCGGGTGACGAGTTCGAGACCGCGCTCGTAGGTCTGCGCGCCAACCCGATCATCGAGAAGGGCTACGACCTCCTGATGCTGGAGGAGGCGCTGTACGAGGCGATCGCCCGGGCACGGACCCGCGCTGGCCGCGTGGAGAACCTTCGCCGGGTCGCTGCGATTGCCGGCCGTCCGATGGAGCAGCGGCAGGACACGTTCTTGGTGGCCGCCGATGTCGCCGACCATGAGGGCGTCAGCGAGATCGAGGATAAGGCGCTGTCTGAGATCGCCGTGGCCCTTATCGTCAACAAGTCCGAGCTGATGCAGACCGCGGTGGCTCGGACTACGCCTTTGCCGCCTCGACGTCCCTAGCTGACATCTGCGTCTCCCAGGCTTGGACTAAGGCTCATCAGAACGCGTCCGCAAGGTCGGCGCCAAGCCGGGAAATAACATCTTTCTGAACAGGTTGGCACACGGCCGGGGTTTGTCCGCGTGCTCACACGTGATGGCCTGCGGTTCCGGCCTCAGAGGGTCGGCCGCTCCATCACGGTCGCGGGATCTGTGCGGGTCCTCCTCGTCTCAGGGTGAGGTGGGCGGCGTCAGCCGCGGGCGCGTCGTACCCCCGCGATGCGCTGGGTCAGGGCGCTCCGGATCTCTCTGACCTCCGCCATGTCGGTCTCAAGGGTATCGAAGTGCGCGAGGCCGCCCTGGCGGATGCGCTTCGTCAGCTCCTCGATCCGCCGCAGGGCGTCGAGAAACGGGATCGGCTGTGCGTCGGTGCTCATGGTCATGGTGTCCTTCAGTTTGAAGCGGGGCGGATGACGAGGACGTACTCGACCCGGACGGTGACGGACCCGTCCGGGAGCAGGATCGTGAGAAGGGCATCCGGGTGCACCGCGGAGGCGGTGGTGACGAACGCCGGACCATCCGGCGTCTCATCGAACAGCGTCGGATGCACCTCTGAGCCCGTAGTGGCGTGAGGGAGTACGGGGCCCGGCTCTACGGTCGCCCTTGGCCCCCGGTCAGCCGGAGAGAGCGCGGCGACCGTGCTCATCAGGCCAGCCTCAAGGCCACGCCCGACCTCAGCGAGGCGGCTCTCGGCCTCAAGGAGGCAGAGGTCCACGGCTGCATCGAACTCGCGCCCGACCCGGGCGAGCAGGCTCCGGGCCGGAACCTCGATCTGCTCCTCGATCGCGGCGTCAAGCTCGGCGAGCGCGCGCGCGGCCCGCTCGGCGCAGGTCTCCAAGAGATCCCGCACAAGAACCGCCGCAGCCGTCGGGGTGGCGACTGAGCGGGCGGCGATGGCGTCCAGGGCGGTCTCCGGTGTGGCCGCGTGGCCGACGCCCACCACGAGGTTCGGGAGCCGCAGGGCCGCGTGCACGACCCCGGCTGCGTCGAGCGGAGCGAAGGCTGCCTGCGGGCCACCTCCGCGCACCAAGAGGGTGACCGACTGCGCGTCATAACCAGCGCACGTCGCCTCGGCCTTGACGCAGGCCTCGGTCAGGGAGCGCTCCGCAGACGGACCCTCGAAGATCGCGGGCACGAAGATGATATCCAACGCACCACCCTGCACGAAGGGGGAGAGCACGCGTTGGACGTCACCGAAGGCGTCGCCGCGCTCG
>NZ_JAKSXX010000176.1 GCF_022829385.1 Methylobacterium sp. J-070
TTCCCGAGCGTCGACATCTCGCCGTACTTACCACCGAGCAGCTCCTGTAGAGCGGCGGCCGCGTTAGGCTCAGGCTTCTTCGGCTCGGGCAGCTCCGTGAGGAGGCGGTCGATCTTCATGAACATGAGGGCAGCTCCGTCCGCGCGAGGTGCGCCCCCGGGCTACCATCCGCGAACCCAATCGTTCCTTCGCGCTTCGCGGATTCGCATAAAGAAGAGCCGACCTACATCAGGGGTGCAGCCTCGTATCGGAGCCTGTCGGACCAGGCTAGAACCCGCCCCGGGGGAGTGGGGCAGTCGTGGGCGCCAGGAGGTGGTCTGCGGTGAGCGTCAGCGGCCGAGCCGTCGCAATCACTTCCTTTGCTCTG
>NZ_JAKSXX010000178.1 GCF_022829385.1 Methylobacterium sp. J-070
CTCGTCGAGGTTCAGGCAGCCATCAAACGCTTCATCGCCGAGAGCAACGGCAACCCGAAACCTTTCGTCTGGACCGCGGACCCGGACCGCATCATCCAGGCCGCCAAACGCGGGCACCAAGCGTTAGACTCGAACCACTAGCCGTTCGGTCGGGAGCAGTAGCATGGTGCTTGAGCAGCAGATTGCCGTGGCGTTTGGGGGACAGGGGAGGTAGCGGACCGTCGGCGAGTTGCGCCGCGGCGTGCTTCCGGTGCCAATTCGCGCAGTGAGTTATGCCGCCGATCTCGATCGTTCCCATCAGGAACGCGAGCGCCCCGGCGCTGACGATGATGCCCACGAAACCGAGCATAAGCGTTTCGTGGACTGCCTCCTTCCGCACAGAGGCACGCTCCCACTGCGCAGGCACGAACGCTTGTTCGGCAAAGAGGATCAGGCAGGACCAAAGCATGGCGGTTCGCTAAGTGCTCAGCGCGAGGACCCGTTCCGCAGGTATGCACGTAGCGGTAAACCATCTGTGTGCGAGTTGAGCCGTGGTCGTGACCGGCGACCGATGGGTCTTCTGCCGGCGGGATGCGAGGACGCCCGGCGCGGCCCTGCCGCCTGTGAAATGGCGCACCGTCGAGTAAGCCAACGCGACCCGTGCCTCACCGCCACATATGCGCTAATGGGCCGGGCGAGCCGTGATGATATGGCCGCCAGGCTTTTCACCAATTCAGGGTGCCTTGTCGGTTTGCTGGAGCAACCCGCGTCGCCAAAGCGCAGTTGGGCCTTGTAGATGTCCGGCTGTCCCGGACGACCCATCCCGGATCGATCATCATGCCGACCGAACCTCGTGCCAGCACCCATATCGACATCTCGGACCGCGGCGCTCGCGATCTGTGGATGAAGCGGTTCGGCGTCACCGAGGAGCGGCTGCCCAAGGCGGTGCGCATGGTCGGCTCGCGCATCACCACCGTCACCGACTATCTGGGCCCGGGCACCCGCTGAGCAGGGTTTCAGGGATAGGCTGTCATGCCAACTCGGCCGCCTCTTCGCAGCGGCATGATCGGCGTCCTCGTCGTCGAGGATGAGCCATTGCTGCTGATGGATACGGCCGACGTGTTCTCCGATGTCGGTATGGCCGTGTTCGAGGCACGAGATGCCGACGAGGCGATGGTCCTGCTGGCTCAACGCGATGATATCGGCGTGCTGATCACCGACCTCGATATGCCGGCAGGCCGGATCAGCGGTCGCGACTTCATTCGAGCGGTGACGGCACGCTGGCCGGAGATGGGCATCGTCGTGGTGTCGGGAGCAGATACACCGAGGGTGGGCGACTTACCCGAAGGGGTGAGGTTTTTGTCTAAACCCTTCCGCGCCAGGGATCTTGTCTCTGCTGCCTTCGCGATCACGTCCCGGCAGACCGGCAGCTTCTGAGCGATATCAGGTTCGCGCGCTAAAGATGCCAACTGCAACGCCTTAGTCGCGGTCGGGAGTGCGCGAGGCCGTGATGATGTGGCCGCCCAGCTGGTGTACGTCCTACCGTCCCGAGCGCTTTCAGTTTGTCCTGGCACTTAGCTCGCCAAGGTGACGCTGGACGATGCGGTGGGTCTCGCTGGCGAAAGCCTTGAGATCTGGGTTGCTCCCAGACTTGGCTTCCTTGGCAAAGGCGGCGCCGTCCGCGTCGTGAATGGCCTTCATGTCCTTGACGTAGGCGGCATCGAAGGCCGCGCCCGATAGCCCCTTCATCCGATCGAGCCGGCCCTGGAACTCCGTGTTGAGCGTGTCGGGGAACGAGAGCCCAGCGCCCGTGGCGATCGACTTGAGCTTGTCGCCGACGAGACCGTGGTCGTGCGCTTCGGTGTTGCCCTGGTCCTTGATGTCCTGGCGGGCCCCCTTGCTCTCAGCCAGCTTGCCTAGCTCGACCTCGTACATCCCGCCCTGTGAGACCTTGGCGACGAAAGCCTTATCCTCATCGGAAATGGTCGCTGCTCGCGCTGCCACAAGCCCTGCCAGCGACAGAGACGTAGCGAGAAAAAGGTGAGCAGTCGGTCGGCTGTAGAGCATGGGATGAAACTCCTGTCGCTCGACACAAACTCACCGACCATCTGTATGATGCATCACGGTTTGCTGATCTCGCGAGGATCCTACACCGGATCGACGTCGCCAGGGCGATTGAAATGCATCCGCAGGCCATGAAGCTGCTCGCCGACAAAGCCACCACACCAGGCCTGCGTTGGACCATCGTCAAGACCGGGGCCGTCGTAAGATTTCCGATCGACGGATGAGCGGTTCCGTTCCCTGTTGGCCGCTGCTCAGATCAGCCATCCGGATCCGGCCCACAATCATCGCAGCTGCCCTAGTCGCATAGGGATAGGCCGATTGCTCGGAGAAGAGGCCGTCCGAGGACGAGATGACCCAGCGGAAACAATTTCCGTACAAAGGGCAGGGCTTCACCGCGAGCCTATAGGTGCGAGGCAAGGCGTCGGTCTCATTGATCCGGTAGAGCGGTAGATGATGGAAGGACTCTGACAGGAGCCCTCCCGATGCTGAAGGTGTGCGCCTCACATGCGGTGCATCATCCGCTTCTTCATCATGTGACGGCGCATCATCCGCTTATGCATCATCCGGTCGCCGTGCATCATGCGAACCTGGGTGACGTCCGACTGGCCGGTCTGAAGGCCGTTCACCGACATCGGGGCTGCCGACACTGTGCCGACACCGAGAGCGAGGCTGACAAGCAGCGTTGCAGCGGAGAGCGAGAAAGTCGTCTTCCTCATCATGGACTCCTGAGTTCGGCGGACGTGTCAGTTCGAAGCCAAAAAGGCTTGGGAACTCCACGTCCGCGGCGCGGCGCCCATAACAGGGCGTCGGCTATCCCCTACGGTCCTCTTGAGGAGAGAGTTTCAACGGCCAGTTCGATAAAGCGACGATCTTCCTCAACATGCGGGAACGGACAATTAGCTTAACAGAGAAAGTTCATAGCGAGATAGGGTTTAGCTTGTCCGCAAGCCTAACCGATCGGATGCCTTATCGACGATTACAGCTGAAACTATCTAGCTGCTGTCCCCGTATATCAGGGGCGTAGTCAGCCCCGACGGCGCGTGCCTCGGAGCTGCCTGTGACCCGTATCCCCGTCTCGATCCTTACGGCTGGCCTTCTGCTCGGTGCTTCATGTCCGACCAATGCGGCTACGAAGAAGGTGCGGGTGCCAAATCAATACGATGGCTCTTGGACCATCATTGCCACCACGGCCGAGGGGCCCTGCTCAGCCCACACAAGCTATCGCGTACAGATCAATGACAGCGACGCCTCCATCCCCGGTGAGGAAGTTAATATCGATGGCGGTGTATCGGCCGGCGGTGCCGTGCAGGCCACGATCACAAGCGGCTCGAACAAGGTGCCGATCGCCGGCAGCCTGACTGCGAAGGGCAGCGGCAGCGGTACATGGCGCACGTCAGGCGGCTTGGTCGAGTGCAGTGGCAGTTGGAGCGCTAAGCGGGCAGGCTAAGAAACCCCGCGCCTTATCTGAGCACGGGCTGGCGGCGGATGGGGTTCACTCGGGCGGCTTACACCGGTTGTCCCGCAGCAGCGCCCATTCCTCACAGACGCGACCATCTGCGAAGCGGCAGTATCCGAACCCACCGGCGGCGCTGTTCCGGATCACCGTCGTGCCACCCCCTTGCGCGCAGTGCACAGACGCAGGATTTGCGAGTGCGATCCGACCGACGGAGCTACTGGCGTGCCCAGCCTCACAGGTGCCGGCAATCAGGCAACCGCTTAATACCAGCAGGGCTCGAACGCGCATTTCAGGTAGGCCTTCGCCTTCAGGTACTCAGTGACGGCTTCGCCGATCATCTCAGGCCACCAAGCTTGGGGTCAGACGCCGTCATCCTCGGCATCTCCGTCTTCAAACCCGTCGAAGCCATCGAGGGGCACGCCGGTCCTATACACATCGTACTTGCGGCCCAACGCGTCCAGCCGTTTCCCCGACGCTCTCATCACGAAGTCCCGATCGCTGTCAGGGACTTCTCGCAGCAAGCGCTCGCGGAAGTCGGCGTCGGGCTCGGGATCGCTCATGCGTCACCTATGCAGGCTCGATCTGTGTACCTCAATGAGGTGA
>NZ_JAKSXX010000179.1 GCF_022829385.1 Methylobacterium sp. J-070
TGAGCGCCGTCGCTGTTCCGAAGGAGCGAGCGGCCGCACCGGCCTATGTTGACACTTGGTTGAAGGAGGCGAAGCGATCAGGCCTTGTGCGTCGGATCTTCGATGAGCAAGGTCTGCGTGAGGACGTCGTTGCTCCCTGACGGGCCGACCGGCCGGACGAGCAGCGCGCACCTGAAGGCTAAGAGCTATCTGAAATGAGCGACACGCCTGCCCCGGATCGAGCAGCCCGTGTCATCGCCGAGAACGTCTACGCGGCGTTCTGCCGCCAAGCTACGATGCCAGCCCGTCCGCTGGAGGAGCAGACGATCCTGGCGCGCCTTGTCGAGGCGATCCGCCCTCATATCGGCAGCGGCTCGCCGGGGGCCCTCATCGAGGCAGCCAATGCTGCACTGTCGGTGTGGGAACAGAGGGATCCGGACATTCGTGGTCCGCGCGTCGTGTCGATCAATCAGATCGACGGCTCGGTGATCGTGGGCTAGCCGTCAGTCGCTTGGCCGAAAAATCTTTAAAATTGCGGCGGTCGTAAAACGATTCGCTGATCACCATCTGTCTAATTCAGGTGATGGCGAGGTTTGGGCAATGTCCGATATTCCGTACAATCTTCGCGGGCAACTCGTGACACCGTCCTCTCGAGAGGCGATCTCGGAGGCGAATTCTCAAACCATTCGCGATGAAATAGAGGCTGGCCGAATGGATTTCGACGCGCGGACTGTGCGCCTCAAGGCATTGCGCACGGCGCGAGATGCGACGCTCAAGATCCAGCAGCTTGCTCGCCGGATAAGGATCCGGCCGGGCTCTCGGAGATCTGATGGGGCGAACTGACGGAGACGATCTTGGCGAACGAGGACCGCGAGCTTGAGCACTCGCCGCTATCGGGCCGCTTCACGCGCGATGGTGTGACGGTGGACGTGAAGATCTACCGCCTTGCCGGCACCCACGACCCTTGGCAGTTGGAAGTCGTTGACCATGAGGGCAGCTCAACAGCTTGGGATGAGCCGTTCCCGACCCCACAAGACGCCTTCGACGCCCTCAACGAGGCCGTGGAGGAAGAGGGCATGGCAGCGCTCGTGGTGCCGCTAAGATCGACGATCCACTGAACCCCGCGCCTCGTGGAGGAAGCGCCGAAAGCCGGCGATCCCGCCGGGCCCACCATCCTTGCCGAGACCCTGATGCCCTACATTCTCCAACGCCTCGCGGCCGGCAGCTATGACCTGCTCCTCGAGGGAGCGCTCGTCGGCGGCGTGGTGCGCGAGGTAGGGAAGAACGGGTTTGTTCGAGGTTGGCGCGCGGAGCTTATGAGCGACATGCCGCCGATGCCCGCGCCGTTCACCCAGGAGACGCACGAGTTCGAGACGTTCGAGGCGGCTGTGGCTTGGCTCGGCACCAGCGTGTGGATCGAAGGGGCGTGATCGGCCGGCCGTTGAAGCCGACCGCATCATCTTCCTTCGATCAAAACGGCGAAGCGCTAGGCCGACGCGTCTTATGAGGAGCAATCGATGCTGAGTCCCGTCGAGGCCTTACGAAAGCTGCGCGTGGAAATGGTGATGGATCGCCGCAGGTTGGTGGATCAGCAGGAGAGCATCCAGAACATACAGGCCGAGATCGAGGCGATTGATAGAGCGATCGCAGACGAGGAAGCTATGCAGATCGGGGCTGACCCAAGACTTGGTCGTGTCTCCGTTTGAAACCTGACCTCCGTTTCGGTCGTCCCTCGTTGCCGAACCCTTACCCTCGCGCCAACGCGATCGGCAACGCCATCTGAGCAGGTCCGAGCCGCCAGCGTCATCTTCATCGAGGCGATCGGCGAGGGGCCCGGGATGCGGCTGCGCAAAGAGGCGAAGACCTGACCGCGCGATATGGCTGACGAGCCGACGCGTCCCGCAAGCCGGGGGGCAGTCCGCCAGCCGATGGACCTCAGGCCGCCGACGGCTCCGCAGCCAGCGCTCCGCCCAGCAATTCGAACAGGCCAGTAGCGAACGCCCGCATGTTCGCTAGGCGATCGGCGCTGCCAGTCTCGATCGTCACCACCCGCTCGACCGGTCCGCTCAAGGCGACACAGGTATGGCCGGCGGCATCGCCGTAGCGATTGCCGCTCGGACCAGCTGCGCCGGTCTCTGCGATGCCCCAGGTCGCGCTGTGGCGCTCACGGACAGTCCGGGCGAGGAATAGCGCGTACGGCTCCGAGGCCGACCGCAGGCCGGCCATCTTCGCTTCGCCGATGCCGAGGAGGGCCAACCGGGCAGTCGCCGTGTAGACCACGGCGCCGCCGAGGAAGTACGCGCTGGCGCCGGGCACTGACAGCAAGGCCGCCGACACGAGGCCGCCAGAGGACGATTCTGAAACGGCGACGGTCTCGCCTCGCTCAGTCAGAATGGCACCGATCCTCTCGGCCATAGGCAGCAAGCTGTCCATCGGGCGCCCCTAAGGCTCGGACGTCGGCCAGATATCGACCACATCTCCACCAGATCGCAGCTCGACCCGATGGACATGGGCGTCGTCACGCGTCTTGCACAGGTCGATCGCCGAAGCGAAGCGGATGCGGGCAGCGACCTCCGTCTCGGCATCCTCCTCCACGACGACGTGCCCGTCGCGGAAGGTGAACACGCAGAACGGCGGGTTCTTCATGTCGCTGACTTCCATGAGCTGTGTTCCTGCTGACCTGTCATGCAGGAACGCATCGTCAGGCACCCGTGATCCACGACCGAATGGCCGGGTCTGCGTTCAGGCCAACGGGGACCCTGCCGGCAGCGACGACGAGAGCGAAGCAGCGCATCAAGGCCTACGGTGCTGCAGATGGAACCGGCCGTGGCCCACAAGGCAACGCGGGCGCGCCAGAGTATGAGCGCCGGGCGCGATCGAAGGCAAACCCCAATAACATCGGTCGGTGCTACGGCATAAGGAATCAGGATTCCGTCGCGTGCAAATGACACCAATGCTCGTTCTGTTCGCTCAGCCGACAGACCTTGAGCCTCAGCAACCAAGCCTGTCCATCATGCGTCGCTTCAGTGAAGCCCGGCGCGCTCAGACTTCGGTCCCAGGTCGAGCCGCATAGCTATCAACCCACCGATCCGCTTGGCGGCTTTCGAAGTACGGAACATGGCCTCCGAGCGATGGGACGGAAGCCAGGCATCTGAAGAGTAAATCGCCCAACGCCACGGCTTCAGGCCCTTGCCACAAAGCTCCGCCTCGACGCGCCAGCACTGTACGCTGTCAGAGCCATTGAAGTGAAAATGGGGCATGCGGTCCTCCTGCCGAATTAAGGCGGGAGCACACGTCTCTCTCAGCCACCGATGCCCGAGGGTCACGATCAGTGATGCGCAAACCTATCAGAGCGCACGGAGGTTAGCGAGCGCCCCCCCGATCCGCCTGCGCCATCTGCCGCGCATGGTTCTGCACGATGTTGCGGAAGAGCTGCCCGCTGGCGGAGGGGCTGCCCGGCGCTCCGATTGACCAGTAAGTTGCTAAGCACGGAGATTGCGATTACAGTCTTCAATCCAATCGAATTGTGATCGATTGGAAAAATATAGGTCCACACAAATAAAAATGTCCCGGCGATGTGTACTTTATCGTCTATGACCGGGCTTCAATAGATCTCATGGCTTAGCGGCACGTGTTATGGGAGGGGGCGCATGTTAACCAGGCGGATGTTCACTGGATGTGCGATCTGCGCGGCTATCGGCTTAGTGGCTGACGACGTGTCGGCGCAAGCGCCGAGTGGGATGAAAAGAACGATCACGTCTCGGGTTGATGGTCCGATGGAGGGTTACGAGACCCTGCAGGTCGTGGTCGATCTTGAGCCGAACTTCGCCCTCGACTGGCACACACATCCCGGCACCGAGGCGGGATACACGGTGGGAGGCGGCGGCGAGCTGCGCGTCAAGGGCAAGGACGCTCTGATGCTCAAGCCCGGCTCCTCGTGGGTGACCGCGGCTGAAACTCCGCACATGCTGCAGAACGGATCCGATGCAACCAAGCTGTTCGTCACGTTCACAGTGCAGAAGGGGAAACCTCTGGCGTCACCGGTTCCAGCCCCGACGTAGGCGTGCTCCTGTCGAAGAAGCCCGCCGTGGCGAACCGGGCGGGCTGAAGGTTCGGCGGTAGAGTTGGATCGAAGCCGCCGTCCGCCTCTGCGCGCCGTTCTGCTGGCGGCGTCAGGGTTTTCCGGTCGCCGCCACCAGGCGTCCCATCCAAAGCACGGCATCCTTGAAGAGGTTAACCGACGGGCAGCGGTCGACCTCGACCGAGCGGCACGTTCTCGAATCCGAGCGGGTGGTGGCGCGGGCTGAGCCATGCGGTGAGGGTCTACGGTCGATCGGTATGGCGAACGGGAAGGCGCCCGCTTTTTCACGGGTGCCGGTAGGCAGATCCGTCTTCAGGGCGAGCTGGGTCCCTCACGTAGCGACCGTGCTCCGGCACCGCGACGCGATCAAAGTCCTCAGCGAGGGCGTCCAGCGCGCGGCGCATGTCAGGACCCTGCAGCGGCCTACCGTGGCCGGTGACGACCCGCTCCGGTTTCAGAGCGGCAAGCGTCCGCACCGAGTCGCGCGCTGCCGTCCAATCGATCGTCAGATACATCGGAGGGCCGTGCAGTTCCGGTGCCTGCGTCGCGACGGCGTAGGCCGATTCCTGCGCTGTCGTCACGAAGGCGTCGCCGACGATCAGGGTGCGGTCAGCCTCGCGCCAGAACGAGACGTGCCCCGGAGCGTGGCCTGGCGTGTGGATCCAGCGCCAACCGGCCATCGGCGGAATGCTACCGTCAGCCGGCAGCGTTAAAAGACGGGACGACACGTCGACGGGTCTCGTCGGGTAAAGGGGGGAAAGCCGCGCCATCGCCCCACCTCCGACGCTCGGGTCAGCCGGCGGGTAGGAAGCGCTCCCATCCAGGTACGGGCGCTCCAGGGAATGCGCGTAGATCGGTGCATCCCACTCCTCCGCAAGATCCTCCAGCACCCCGACATGGTCGAAGTGGCCATGTGTCATCACGATCGCGGACGGTCGAGCGCCCGAGCCGAAACGGGCCTCACCTGCGTCCTTGATGAGGCTCTTCGTTCCCGGAATGCCGGCATCGATGAGAACCCAGCCGCGATCTCCGGCCATCGGGCGACCTAAAAAGGCGACGTTTACGATCGCCAGGCGCCGGTAGGCGAGGTCTGGGGCGATCTCGTGGGTCGCGTCGTCACGCGATGCGTCGCGCTCCGGATCGTCGGCGCGGGCTCTTGGATCGACTGGGATCTGCTGGACCATGAGCGCCGCGACCTCAACTCAGCCCACCATACGCGTCCTTCGCCAACCTGGGTCTCAGAAGCATGTTCCCTCAGGGTAGCCTCGACCGCTCCCCCACCCCTCCCGCATTTGCCGGGAACTTCGTCTCGTTCGAAGACGAGGTGATCCGCAGGACAGGGCGCCCCCCTGGTCGTGCCCGTGAGGCCTCGGCCGGGCGGTTGCCGGGAGGGTCGGTGCGACGGGGAACCTGGACACTGGCGCCGCACCATGCCATTCGCCGGCCTCGGCATCGCCTTCCTGTACGGGTTGGCCACGGCGCAGTACGGCTTCTTACCCATGGCCGACTATCCCGTGTTCCTCGGCGTGGCCGCCTACCTCGTGATGAGCGGTCTCGGCATCAGCCCGCTCGGGCTGCGCCCCCCTCGACGTCGTGCGCTACGCGGCGGCTGTCACCTTGATGTGGGCGGCCGATATGATGTCGTCTACTGCACGTGGACGGTGAGCTTCATCTTCGGGTGGATGCCACACTGGATCACGAAGTCGCCGGACTCCGTGAGTATCAGGGTGGCCTGCTTGCCTGGTTCTTCATCCCCGCCATCGAACGAGAAGCGGTCCGCGTCGATGAAGGCATGATGGACGGCGCTGTCGTCGCCGTTGACCAGGGTGATGGTGTCACCTCGGCGCAGGAACAGGTCGGTGGGGTCGTAGTGCCGGCCTTTCTGCAGCACGATGCGGACGACGCTGGAGAGGCTGGCCTGGGCTGGTCCGAGCGCAAGCACGGCTGCCACAACTGCGACTGGGGCGCCGAGGGAAAGCGAGCGGCGTAAATTGCAAATCGACACGGGAGACAACCTGAGTAGGTCAGCTTATATTGCGGTAGAGGTAGCCTCGTCTCGCTACTGACGACCTAACCAAAGTCAGCATCCGCCTCTAAATGTACTGGTGCTTGGCGTCCGATTTGTGACATGAGCGGCATCTGCAGGACGAATGCAACGTTTTTTCAACCACGAGCGCTCCCGACGTGGCGCGTCACGCTCAGGGCCGCTGAATAGGTCGCCCGACGCCGTCCGGTGGAAACGGGTACGCCAGCGCCGCCTCCGATGCTCCGGCCGGTCGTCGATGATGTGGCAGCGCTGAAGGAAGGCCGCGAGGTTGGCGGCGGCGTTGTCGCGGTGACGTGCTCGCGATGGGCAATGTCTGGCTGTGGAGTCAGACATCGGATCTGACGCGCACGATGCGGGTTGGTCGCCTATAGACCGTAGGAGGCTCGCTCCATGCCCCAGATGTTCGACTGGATCTTCTTCGCCATCATGCTCCCGTTCCCCGCCTTCCTGCTCTGGGATTTTTACCGGACCCGCGACACATCCCGGAGCGTCAAGCAGCTCTGATCACGCCAACGGCGCGCCGACCTGTTGCGTGGCGGTTTGTCCCAGCCGCTCAACGCCGGGATACTAGGGCTGGGCCATCCGGTTCGCGGGATGGCACCATAAGCGACCTCTGGCGCCTCGGTGTCCTCCCTCACGAGCCGGAGCCATTCCATGATGCACCGTCGCGAAGTCCTCACCACCATGCTGGGCGCCACCGCAGCCCTGGCCATCACCCGGACCGCCGTCGCCCAGGTCACCCCGGCCGGCGCGATCCCGTCGAGCGTCTATCTTCAGATGGCGACCACCGGCGGCATGTTCCTAGAGAACACCGCCCGCGATGCGCACGAGAAGACCGGAAACTCAGCGGTCAAGAAGTTTTCCCGGGCCGAGGTGATCGAGCAGGTCAATCTCTCCCGCAAGCTTAGCGCCTACACCGGTGGCGCCTTGATGGCGGCAGCGCCGGCTGGACCCGGTGGCCTGATCGGCGGCCTCGTAGCTGCGCCAGTCGCCGTCGCAGGAGCCGCGGTTGGCACGGCTGCGGGCGTTGCGGGCGGCGCGCTCGGGATCGCACCGCCGCCCAGCGGTATGACGACGGAGGCGCAGAAGGCGCAGATCCTGTCCCAGCTCACCGCAATGCCGCCGGGCCCGCAGTACGACGCCACCTTCGTGGCTGACTCCCTGCAGGGCCACCGAGAGGCGCTCGCCATCCACGGCTCCTACGCCCAGTCCGGCGAGGACCCGGGTTTGCGCCGCATCGCACGCGGTGCGCTGCCGCTGATTAACCTGCACATCGCGCAGCTGTCGCAGATGCAGGGCAGGATGGGCAACCAGCAGGGCTGATCTCCGGGATCAAAGCCGGGTCCCGCTACCTGACGCAGCCCCGGATCGCACAACCGATCCGAGGCTCTGAAGGCGCCAAGCGGACGGTCGTGGAACGCGCCATACCTCCGCGCCTTGGCTTCTACATCGGATAGGGAGGCCGCCATGGGCCAGGACGTAGGCGCAGCGCGCGAAGCCTTCGGGACGGTGCCGCCGGGCCGCCTCAGCGGTGAGGTGAAAAAGCCCGATCCGGCGGTCGGCGGCAGCGGCCCGCACGCCCCGGGCAGCCCAGAGCCCGATGTCGGGGAGGGGCCGGAGAGTGGCGGCTACGACAACCGGCCGGACGTGCCCAGACCTGATAACGCCAAGGGCGGCCACGGGGCCGGGTGATAGGTGCGTGCAGCCAGTCCGCACCTGTGAGCGGGGGGCAGGAACGGCGGGTGGATCCCCGGTTTTCTCCGCAAAGGGAGGAACCGACGGGCGTCACAGACCCCGTAAAACCCGGGGACGAGGCACCGCCAGGTATGCCAGCGACCGGCGAAAACCTGTGCCCGGCCTGCAGTGGCAAGGGCAAGGGCAAGGGCAAGGCTGACGGCGACGCCTGCCCGGAATGCAACGGCACCGGCAAGGTTACGACCGGGATCGGCGGCGGCTAAGCGAAGCCACGCGATCCCAGGGCAACGGCTTTTGCAGCAGCCCAAACCCCACTCTCGAGAACAACGAGCGCTCCTCGAGCCGTGCCCTGCTGACGTGGGCACGTCCTTTGCTCGGCGAAACCGACAGCAGCCAAACACAGGATAGCGCGCGTCTCTGTACGAGCGCCCAGGGCAGGCACGCAAATGTCGGGAGATCCTGATGAGCAAGAACATCGAGGCCGAGGTCAGGCTCCTGGTTCAGCGGGTTGCTGAGCGAGCCACGCAGGGCGGCGGATTGGATCGCGAGACCTACGATGCTCTGACGGCGGCCTCTGCGGCGCTGTCAGCACTGGCCCTCGCCGTCGAGCACGAAGGCCGTGAGGAAGCGCTCCGGACCATGCTGGCACGCCTGCGTGCCTGCGAGGCTGAGCCCTACGACAAAGCCGCCTGAGGGCTGCTCCGCCGGCTCGGGGTCGGGCGGGCAGGGGCTGCTGGCCCGTGGCTTCATCGGGTACCGTCAGTGCTGATGCGATCACACGTAAGGACCGCCGAATAGGTCGCCCAGCGCCTTGCGCCGGAACAGCGTGGGCCATCGCCAGCGCCGAAGCTCGGGCCGGATTGGCGAGGCGCACTGTGCCACCCGGCGTGGATAGAGCGGAGCGGTAAGCCCGTATTCGTGGCTCAGGTTGCTTCCTGTTGCAGGGGAATTTCCAATTGGCCGATCTGCGTATCGCGCCCGCTGCGGTGGTCGAGGAAACGCAGAACCGGCGTCACCGTCACGCCGTGCAGGATGATGGATATCAGCACAGTCAGCGCCACCGTAGCCCAGAGCAAATCTGGCGCGTCGAAGGGAGCGTGGTTCAAGGCGAAGGCCAGATAGTACACCGTGCCAAGCCCACGGATGCCGAAGAAGGCGATCACCGCCTTCTCGTCGTGCGGCAGACCGGAGCCGAGCAGCCCGATCCAGCCACTGGCCGGACGAACGACGACGAGCGCCAGGACGACGAAGGCGGAAGCTGGAAGGGTCAGGCCAGTGAGCAGGCCGCCAGCGACCAGCGCGGCTCCAAAGCCGACCAGCAGGATCATCATCAGCAAGCGTTCGAGTTCCTCGGCATAAGTGTGCATCTTCCGGTGGTACTCGTGACTGTGGTGTGAGGCACGCAGCGCTAGAGCGGCGGCAAACACTCCAACGAAGCCGTAGCCGTCGACGATCTGCACGATCCCGTAGGTCAGGCAGGTCGCGCCGAGGGCTACGAACCCGTCGCCGGTGCGGGAAAGCTTCGAGGCGTTCGGAAGGTGAAAGGTGAGCCAACCCAGGCTCCGGCCGATGAGGCCTCCGAGAGCGGCACCTACGACGATCTTCCAGATGACGTCGACACCCAGCCAGTGGGCCCACGACAGGTCGACGAGGGTGCCGGAACCGGCGAACGCGATCGCGAGGTTGACGAAGGGAAAAGCGAGACCGTCGTTGAGGCCGGCCTCCGAGGTCAGGGCAAAGCGCATCTCGTCCTCTCCCCCCTCGGTCGGGTGCCCCACCTGAACGTCGGAGGCGAGAACCGGGTCGGTCGGGGCGAGGGAGGCCCCGAGCAGCAGGGCGGTTGCCGTGCCGACGCCGAGCAGCGCCCAGGCCAGCACGGCAAGGGCCAGGATGGTCAGCGGCATGGCAATGCCGAGCATGCGCCAAGTCACAGCCCAGCGGCGCCACCCGATCAAGCGATCGATCTTCAAGCCCGCGCCCATCAACGAGATGATGACCACCCCCTCGGTGGCGTGCTCGATCAGCCCGAGATGCTCGGATGGCTTCAGGGGTAGGCCACTCACCGCGGGCAGCAGGGACAGGGCCGCGCCGGCACCGACACAGCAGATGGGCAAGGACAGCGGAAGCGCTCTCAGGACCATTGGCAGCCATGCTGTCAGCAGGACCAAAGCGCCGAACCCGGCGAGCACGATGACGTAGGTTTCCATTCAAGGGCGAACCGGCCCTGGACAGGCCTGTTCCGGATTCGGCACCGTGATGGTGCTGCGAAGTTGTCTCAGGGCATACGAGGAGGCCATTCGGGGGCCGGCGTCCACGACCGGAGGCATGCATGACCGACCTGGACGTATGGGCATTCCTCGCCGTCGCGATCCCGTGCCTGTTCCTGCCGGTCATGATCGTTTGGTGGAAGGGCCGCCCCATCGTGCCGGTCGCCCTGCTCAGCGTCGTGTTCTGGCCAGGTGCGCTGATCCTGGCGCTGCGGTTGCGACGCCGGCCGGATCTGTAGCGTCAACCCTGGCGGGGGCCTCGATGATGTTGAGTGTGGTCAGGTTCAGCCCAGGACCGATCTGGCTGATCCGTCTGGCGCGGCCCCGAGCGGCAAGGGATCGCCATCAGCCCAGCGTCTGCTCGGTCGCGGGGCTACCCCTCCGCGCGGAGATGGGGCGAACCGTCATGGCGCCGCAGAGGCGGACCTATCGGATAGAGCGCCCGTTGCATCCTCGGGTCCACCAGTGTGGATCAGCGAGGTCTTCAGGTGGCGGAACGGCATTCCAGTCAGAACGGTCAACACGGGGGCCCCGGTCTGCCGATGTTTTACGGGGTGATCGGCGGCACCGGACTGATGCTGGCGGCGCTGACCCTGCTGATGGCGGGCCAGGTGGCGAACTCGCATCGAACGATCGGCCACACGGCGGATACGTCATCGCTCTCCGGAAGCCCAACGCGGTCGAGCGCCGCCGCGCCCAATCTGCAGCCGTCGGGCCAGAGCGCCAATCCGTAGGGGGATGCCGTGGTCAACCGTAAATCCGATCCGACGCGCCTGCTGATCGTCTTTATACTCGCGCATCGGTAGTGTCGAAGCGCTCGCGACCGCTGCGGCCGATGCCGCGCGGGAGGCTGGGGCCCAGATTCGCCTGCGCAGGCCGCGAGAAGTCGTCGACGCGATAACCATGGCCAAGGTTGATGGATGGCACGACAGTGCCGCCCGGCAGAATGCCCCCCTACGAGGCTCCCACGCACGAGGATGCCGAATGGGCAGACGCGATCCTGTTCGGCACGCCCTGCTATTTCGGCGCCATGGCGACCGAGCTGAAGAACTATCTCGACCTGCTCGGTCCGCAGTAGAAACGCGGTGCTCTGGCCGGGAAGGTCGGCGGCTCTTTCGCGGCGGCCTCCTGGCCGCATGGCGGCTCCGAGGTCGTCACGTTGTCGCTGTACGCCCCGATGGCCCATCTGGGCATGGTCATGCTGCCGACCGGCTACACCGACGAGGCGATGCTGAAGGCCGGTTCGCCCTATGGTGCGTCCGCGATCGTCAGGGCGGAGAACCACCCGCCAGGGCTGGAAGATCTCGAAGCGGCGCGGCATCAGGGCCGGCGAATGGTGTCGATCGCCGACGCGCTGATCGCCGCCGGTGAGATGCCCTGCCGCAACATTGACAGCTAGGCCTGCGAGCCAGCCGACGGGTCAGGTCAACCGCGGTGCCCGATGCCGCTCATGGCGCCACAGAGCCACGGCCACGCGGCGAGCCTCGTAGGTCCGCCGAAGCGAGGTCCCGAGACCGCCCTGACCTTCCGGCGAGAAGGCATAGGTTAGCACACCGTCGGGCCCATACGTCCGGCGCATCTCGGCGCGCCAGAGGCCATCGGCTGCCGCGAGGGCGGACTCCGTGAGGGCGAGACGGGCAGGGTCCGGCGCGGATGAGAGTGGAGTGTCCATCTCAGCCAACGTGCCGAACATGCGGAAGGTTCGGGTCGACACCCGCCCCGCCGCTCGCCATCGTGAGCACGCTGGGCGGCCAGGCAATGCCCGGCATAGACCCGTGCGGCACTGTCTCGGATCCGAGCTGGACGTCTCAACCGAATATGCTTGGCTTCAAGCTTAAGGGAGCCATCACGGTCGGATCTCGGACGACAGGTGTGTAGCGGCCGGCACCGTCCCCGGACGGCCTTCCCTTACGGCGCACGACCTCTCGTTCGAAGGCGATGAACGCGAGCGGCCGCCCGTCCGTGCCGTTCAGGGCACGCACGTCCAATTCGCACAGGTAGACCGCGCCCGAGCTGCGGTAATTCTCGAGCACACCGTGAAACCGGCCCTCGGCCCGGAGCCTGCGCGTCACAAGCCTGGTGAGTTCCCGTCTCGTACCGGCGCCCTGCAACAGACGCGGCGACTTCCCGACCACGGCCGATCCGGCGTACCCGCTCATGCCGGTGAAGGCCGGGTTGACGTACAGCACCGTTGGACCCGGTCGCTCCAGGTCGACATCGGTGAGCACGACGGCTGTATCAAGCGGCTCTGCAAACAGCCGAACGAGTTCCACGACGGTCACGGAAGCAGACCTCCACCTGACCCGGGTCCTAAATCAGGATCTGTTAAGGTAGTCCTCACGAAGCCAATCGTTCGTCAACAGGCGGAGCAGGCTTTAATCAGAAGTCCTTAAGGGATCGGAGGCACCCTTCGCTTGCGACGCACGGACACGGCCGCGCCTTGAAATGAGGGCGGACGGGTCGACGCTTGTACATGGCTCCCGCGGGGCCGCAGGGCAGAGATCGATGATCCATCAGCTTGTCTATTACAGCCGCAATACCGTACAGGGCGACGGTCGTGCCATGCTGACCAACATGCGCGAGATCCTCTCCGCGTCTCAGCGCAACAACAGCCGCGATGGCGTCACCGGCTTCCTGATCTTCGACAAGACGTGGTTCGTGCAGATCCTTGAGGGCGAGCGCGCCATGGTGACGGAGACCTACAACCGCATCGCCCGCGACAGCCGCCATTCCGGCGCGGCCATCATCAACGTGCGCGACGTACCGGCCCGCCTGTTCCCGAACTGGACCATGGGTGGCGCGATGCGCACGCCGGAGGTTCAGGAAGTCTATCTGCAGCACGGCTTTGGCGGTCCGCTGGAGCCTGCGCGCCTCAAGTCGGATCAGATCGTCCAGCTCGCCCTCGATCTGCAAGCCTTCGAGGTCAGCCGACGTCAGGATCAGCGCCTGGCGAGTTGAAGCGCCGGCGGCCCGCTCCGGCGGCGCAGTGACCTCACGGGTTGCTGCGCCGCTGTCGTTCCAACCTACCCGCAGACCTGAAGGCACTCCTTGCGAGCGGCCTCCGTCTGCCGGTCGAGGGAGGCGGCAAGGTCCATGAGGCCGACCCCTCCGCGCATTTCGCGCTGGCCTCGATCCGCACGAGGGGCAGGGCGATGTCGCCGAGCGACACCTTGCGGATCAGCGTCTCGGGCGTGCGGTGGCCGAAAGAGTCCCGGCAGACCAGATCTACCGGGATCACCGCGCGCGGCCCGTATCGCGCCCTGAGGACGAAGGCGTGTTCACAAGATCGTCGATCAAGGGATAAGTCGCAGAACGCCTATCTCCGAGCCTCGGAAGCGGTCTCGATCATCTCGAACCCGACCTGCTGCGGCCAGTGCGTCATCACGTTGGTGCAGGCGGTGCAGCGAGCATCGTCCTCGGTCAGAACGTACCCGCGTTCTCCCGTAGCTGCGTAGACGGCGCCGCAGGCGAGGCATTCGAGGCTCTCGCCGTGGTCATAGTCGCTTTGCATGCCCTGCCATCGCACGCTTCCGCGTCGGGACCAAGCGAAGCCGGGATCGCATCACCCCATGCCCGGCGCTTGGCTCTTGGATTGACCATCTTGCGCGGCCTCTTCGTCCGCCACAGCCTCAACCGCCGCGATAACGTTCTCCAGTTCGGCGACCTGCCGCAACGCGCTGCCGGAAGGCGACCCATCGTACTCGGCCATAGCCAGGCGTTCGAGGAGGGCGTCGAGCTTGTCAGACATCGGGCGGGCTGTAGCCGTGGGAGCCGGCCGCGACAACGGGACCGCGGCGTCCTGCGCACCGCACCCGCGGCAGCGAACGCGCAGCTGTGTGTGATCCCCGCTATAGAAGCTTGGCCATAATACTGGATACAGTCGCCCCCGAGCCGAGGTGACCTGACTACGCAATGGACGAGGATGACGCCGCGCTACTCCTTACGCTCGCGAGCGAGAACACCGAGCTTCGCCAGCAACTCGCCCAGGCGCAGGAGATGCTCGTCGAAACCGCGATCGACGCCGGGCACCTGCACGCGCGGATCGGAGCGCTCCAATCCGAACTTGCGGAGCTGCGCGCCAACCGGGACGCATGGCGTGCCGAAGCGGTGCGGCTGAGACAGGCCACCCCGCGGACGGCCTGACGGACGGCCAGCCGAGGGAGCACCTAGGGCTGGGGCGGTTCGGGCATGTTGTGGCGGTGCGACCAGACGAGACCCCACACCGTGCTCGTCAGCGTCGCTACGCCCGGCTGATCTCCGAGAAACTGCCCCGTCAGCTCTATGGCTTGAGCGACGGCAGTCTCGATCGTGGCAGCATCAAAGGTCGCGATCTCGACGTCCACTCCGCCTTGGAGGCGGTGTCGCGCGATCCGGAGCTGGTAGTCTGAGGCGGAAGGCATGGAGCTGGTAAATTCACTCCGCTGTCGGCTTCGGCTTCGGCCTGGGCAGCTCGATGCTTTGGCCAGTGAGCGGATTGAGGATATGCACAGCGGTACACCTACGCAGTGATCGCCCACCTCTCGCGCACGGTAACGAGAACGAGAGCTTGAGTAGATTTGCGCGTAGATCGTTAAGAACCGCTACACCTCACGACCATTGGCATGACGCGGAGCCAAAATCGGCTCCCGCGGGGTGCTGCGGATCGTGACGAGCGGAAGCCCCCGCAAAACGGCCAGGGTTCGCCGAGCCATGGTGCGGAAGCGCACATGGACGGCTCTGATCATCCAGATTGTGCGGCAATTACAGCCCTGCGCAGTTGCGTGCTGCAGTGCAATGGCTACGGTAGGCACTGCGGGACAGCGATGGCGTCGCCGTCCCGCAGCCCATCTTGGGCGTTTCCTCCCTAGACTTCGGGCCGCTCCTTGAAGGCGGCCTTTTTCTTGTCTGGGGACGCGGTTCATAGCCGGATCCAACCTCGGCAACAAGCAGGATCGTGCGGTTGCCCAGGAATGGCGCGATTTAGTGCATTGCGCGGAGACGAAGTCCGCTCCACCACCGCCCCACCGCCCCACCGCGCGCTGTCTTGAGCCCATGCCCGCGCAGCACGGCCAGACCTACGACCCGCAGGAGGAGCCGGCGCCCCGGGGCAGGTAGTCCTACCGGCCGGTGCCAACCACGATCGGGAGCCCCGCCGGAACCTGGTCGCACTTCCCGCAGTGAAAACGCTGCGCGACGACCAAAACCTCTTCCGCTCCCTGGGCCTGAAGCTGATCCCAGGTCCGCCACGTCATGGTTCGACACGACGTGCATCTCGGAATGCGCAGGCCGCGGTATCCCTCATCCGTCCAGTCGCTTACAGTCCGCATGCGGGCTGACATCACCATCGCAAACCATCTTGAGCAGAGGCGCGCCTGTGAAGGCGCGAGCAATCGTCTGCAAGAGAGGTGCCTGATTTCCTCGACAGCCGCCCGGGCGCTCGGTTTCAGCCTCGAAGATTGCGGCGTGAGGACGGACATGGGCGAGATCGACCATCTGCTAGCCGACCCGGCCGTTCGGGCCGCCATCGAGGCGCAGCGGACAGCACAGCGGCATTGGAAGGTGTCGGAAGACCCGGATCCGGATCCGGAATTGTACTTCGCGATGTGCACGCTCGCTGCCTTCGCCAGAGCCGGCGGCAGCGTGGAGAAGTGCCGGAACTTGGCTGAGCCCGGCATGGCCAAGGCGCGGCGGGAACGCATCGGCCTCAGCATCGTGAAAGACTAGACCATGCCGACAGTTATCGACGCTTTATGTCAGTCTAGGCTTGGATGCTTCCGCCTTCATCAAGGGCGAGAAGCAGGCGATGACCTCCTTCGCCAAGACCCGGGAGAGCGGTCAAGGAAGGCAAGGGCATCGAGAAAAGCTTGGACGGGGCTGCCGAGTCCATCGACCGGCTCGCCCGGAACGCCCTCAAGCTATTCGCGATCTTCACGGCCGGCCGCGCGGTGAAGGACTTCGTCTCCGATGTTACCTCGGCGGACAGCGCCTTGGGCCGCCTCGCACAGCGGATCGGTTCCACGCCGGAGGCAATCTCGGGTCTGGCCAACGCGGTGGTCCGCAACGGCGGCTCGGCGGACGCGGCGGCAGCTTCGTTCCAGAAGCTGTCCGACTCCATCATGAATCTGAAGACGACGGGCAACAGCTCGGCGCTTCCTGCCTTCGCTAAACTGCAAGGCCTAAGCGGCAAGCAGATCCGGCTGAACACCGACCTGACCACTACGTTCGGCGACTTGGCGGATGCGGCTCAGGGGACGGCAGAGCGGGCCGGCGGCCCCATGGCCAACTACCTGCTGCGCCAGGCTGGCGTGGATCAGGACACGGCCGCGCTGCTCATCCAGGGCCGGGCCAAGCTGATGGAGGCTCTGGCCAAGTCCGGCAAGGTCGGCCTGGTGCGGAAGGAAGATACTGAGGCGGCGCAGCGGCTCCAGACCTCCATCGAGACCCTGCGGCAGACCTCGGAGAGCTTCGGCCAGGCGATCATGACCCGGGTCACGCCGGTCATCGTCGACCTGACCGAGCGGTTCCAGAAGTGGATCGGGGCCAACAAGGATTGGATCCAGTCCGACATCGTCGCCAAGCTGGAGGAGTTCGCCAAGACTCTGCGCGGTTTGCCGTGGGACGAGGTCGGGAAGGGCATCCGGGATTTCATCGTCGGCGCCAACGACGCGGCCAAGGCGGTCGGCGGCTGGAAGACCGTCGCGGAGGCGTTCTTCGGGCTCTGGGTCGCCACCAAGGTCGGGGCGGTGCTCGCGCAGATCGGCCTGATCCGCGCGGCGCTGGTGACGGGCAACACGTCCCTCTTGGCAGCCATGCTGCGGGTTGGCTTGCCGGTGGCTATTGGAGCGATCGCCACGGGCCACGGCGTTGTCGTTGTACCCGGCCTTGCGCAGCTCGCCGATGATGGCCTGAACGTTCTCGCTGCGCGCCAGTTTGCCGATGCTGCGTGCTGCCCGCATGCGAATACCGGCGC
>NZ_JAKSXX010000180.1 GCF_022829385.1 Methylobacterium sp. J-070
GTGTTGATGCCGGAGTGAAACTCCCCAGAACCGCCGTTTGAAATCTCCTCAGTTGGACGTCTGCCGCCGGGCTCCCGGGGCGCGCCCTGGGAGCCCGGCGGCCGTGATTTGCCGATCCTCTCCCGATGGGCGGGGGAGTGAGTCGGTGGTCAAGCTGGGAGAACTGGTGATGATCTTGGACCTGCACCGGCAGGGGTTGTCGGTGAGCGCGATCTCGCGACTGTGCGGCCTCGATCGGAAGACCGTGAGGCGCTACATCGAACGGGGCTTGGAGCCGCCGGCCTATGGCCCGCGCAAGCCCCGCCCGACGCTGCTTAATCCCTTTACGGCCTACCTTCAGGAACGCGTGGCGGCCTACCCGGGGCTGACCGGGGCGAGGCTACTGCGGGAGCTGAAGGAGCGAGGCTACCAGGGAAGCTACACGGCGGTTACCGACTTCCTGCGGGACGTGCGGCCTCCGCCAAGCCCGGGCTTCGAGGTGCGCTTCGAGACCTCGCCAGGCGAGCAGGGTCAGGTGGACTTCGCTCAGTTCCAGGTGATCTTCACCGACGAGCCTGAGACGTCTCGCGTCGTGTGGCTGTTCTCCATGGTGCTGGGCTACAGCCGGATGATCTGGGCCCGCTTCGTCGTGCACCAGGACCTGGCCACAGTGTTGCGCTGCCATGTGGCGGCCTTCGAGGCGCTCGGCGGCGCGCCGCGAGAGCTGCTCTACGACCGCATGAAGACCGCGGTCACTGGCGAGGGGGATGATGGCGGGATCATCTACAACGCCAGCCTAATCGGCCT
Source organism: Methylobacterium sp. J-070 (assembly GCF_022829385.1). Classification (GTDB taxonomy): domain Bacteria; phylum Pseudomonadota; class Alphaproteobacteria; order Rhizobiales; family Beijerinckiaceae; genus Methylobacterium. The sequence continues at coordinate 787 of NZ_JAKSXX010000180.1, forward strand.
GGCGCGCCACTACGGCTTCCACCCCAAGGCCTGCCAGGCTTACCGCGCCAAGACCAAGGGCAAGGTAGAGCGACCGTTCCGCTATATCCGCCAGGACTTCTTCCTGGCGCGCACCTTCCGTAACCTGGAGGACCTGAACGACCAGCTCCGTCGCTGGCTGGACATTGTCGCCAACCCACGCGTGCACGCCACCACCCGTCGGGTGGTCAATGAGGCCTTTGCCGAAGAACGGCCGCAGCTTCGGCTGCTGCCGCTGGCGCCCTTCAAGGACGTGCTACGCCTGGAGCGGCGCATCTCGCGCGAGGGCATGGTGAGTGTGGGCGGCAACCTCTACAGCGTACCGGACGCGACCCGGCGGCGGGCGGTGGAAGTTCACACGCTGGCCGAGGAGATCCGCATCTTCGAAGACGGCAAGCTGATCGCTTCCCATCCCGTGCTGGAAGGCCGTCATCAGCGCCGCGTTGCGCCGGGTCACCGCAAAGTGGGCGCCTCCGGCCGTCGCCATGGCGAGGGCGGACCTCGGATCGGCGATGCCGTCGCTCAGCGCTCGCTGGACTTCTACGACGCCATCGGTCGCCAGCTCGCCCAGGGAGGTCGCGCGTGAGCACCCCTGACATCATCCCTTCTATGATCGAGCGCATTCGACAGGACTTGGTCGGCCTGAAGATGCCGCGCGCGCTGGAAGCGCTCGACCACATTGTGCGCCGCCTCGAACACGGCGAGATCAGCGCGCTGGAGGCTATCGACGTCCTGCTCAGCGAGGAGCTGACGTTGCGGGAGAACAGCCGCATCAAGACGGCGCTCCGCATGGGTCGGCTGGCGACGATCAAGACGCTCGCCGGCTTCGACTTCTCCTTCCAGCCGTCGCTGGACCGCGACCGCATCCACACGCTCGCCCAGCTCGGCTTCATCGCCCGCTCCGAGGTGGTCCACTTCCTGGGCCCGCCCGGGACTGGCAAGAGCCACTTGGCCACAGCGCTGGGCGTGGAGGCGGTAAAGGCCGGGCGCAGCGTCTACTTCTGCACCCTGGCCGACCTGCTGGCCCAACTCGCCCGAGCCGAACGTGAGGGCCGCCTGCAGGAGCGCATCCACTTCTTCTGCCGGCCGGGGCTCCTGATCGTAGACGAGATCGGCTACCTGCCCGTCGTACCCGGCGGCGGCAATCTGTTCTTCCAGCTGGTCAACGCCCGATACGAGCGGGGCGCCATGATCCTCACGTCCAACCGCGGCTTTGCCGAATGGGGCGAGGTCTTCGGTGATCCCGTGGTTGCCACGGCGCTGCTGGACCGGCTGCTCCACCATGCCATCGTCGTGCAGATCGAGGGCTCCAGCTACCGCTTACGCCAGCACGCCGAGCTGATGCCGGAGCACGTCCGCTCCAAGGCAGTCATCGCCGCCCCACTGCAGCCGCCGCCTCGTCGGCGCGGACGGCCGCCGAAAAACGGCTACGCCGCCCAGGTGGCCTGAACGGCGGAACTGAGGAGTTTTACTCCGGCGCTTTTGGGGATGTTTAGAGCGGCGTTGACAGA
>NZ_JAKSXX010000181.1 GCF_022829385.1 Methylobacterium sp. J-070
CTGTTCTTGGTGAGCATCATGAACTCGTCGCGCTGGACCGCGGTCTTCAGCGGCCGCTCCGGATCGGTGCGCCAGTCCGGCAGCAGGGCGTCGAGGCCGATCGGGTCGATCACCGCCCATAGATGCACGTTTACGAGCACGCACTGCCTATCCGGCAACATACCTCTCCGATGCGGGTGCATGGCACCCGGGGGATACAAGTCCGTTGCCCCGCCCGATGCAGGAGTCACGACCGGAGGCATAATCGCCAGATGAGGATAAAAATTGGAGATACTCAGCCGGCAACCACGCGCGTTGGCGACATGTCTTTCCGGACAGACTGTGCCGTCTTGCAAACCTCCATCGATGGGCGCTGATCCTGACCGTGGCGTTCGGCTCCCCGTCGACGGGTTGGGCGGCAGGACGTCAGATGGGGCCGGCGGAGACGGCGCTGCGCGCATCGTGCACGGCCGACTATCGCCGTCTTTGCCCCGAGTCTGGCGATGATACCTCCGCAGTTGAAGCCTGCTTCCGACGGAAGATCGGC
>NZ_JAKSXX010000186.1 GCF_022829385.1 Methylobacterium sp. J-070
GCTGCGCGGCGTAGCTCGGGGCGACCATCGGGTAGTCGGCCGGCAGGCCGTAGCGGTCGCGGTAGGCCTTCGGGTCGAGCCCGTGGCTGGTGAGGTGGCGCTTGAGCGTCTTGTAGGTCTTGCCGTCGATGAAGCTGACGATGCCGTCATGCCGAACCCGAGGACGAGAGCCGAGGGTTCAGCGCGATGAAGCGAGAGCAGACGAATACGGTGGTGCCCTTTCCGGCGCATGTCGCGGCCGCCGTGGCCGACGAAGACACCGCATCGATCATTGCCGTACTCCAGGAACAG
>NZ_JAKSXX010000197.1 GCF_022829385.1 Methylobacterium sp. J-070
CGCAGGGTGAGCGGGACGCGGCGGGGCGCCGGGTCGGGGCGGGTGATCGTGCCGTGCATGGCGTTAAACCGAACCGAGATGCCGCGCTTTCCCTCCCCCCTCTGCGGGGGAGGGTGGCCGCTGCGTCAGCAGGGGTCGGGAGAGCGGAGCGCGGTTTCCGAATGAGGCGTGAGCTTCAGGAAGGCTACAGCCTCTTCCTGCCCCGCCGCCCCCCTCTCCCGATCCCCAGCGTGGGCCACCCTCCCCCGCAGAGGCGGGCCGGAACGCGCCCAGAGCGCCGCGCTTGAATGCCCTGAACGCGCCGCCACCGCCTCCTCGATCCCCCCCG
>NZ_JAKSXX010000206.1 GCF_022829385.1 Methylobacterium sp. J-070
AACCGCGTCCGGCCGCATTCGTCCCTGGGCTATCGGCCGCCCGCGCCTGTCAGCTACCCGGATCTGGCCTTCCGGCTACCCATCGCCGCCACCATGCAGTAGCCTCTCAATCGGCTCGGTCCAAAATACCGGTCAGGTCAAAGGGTCGGGCCTACGCGATGTCGTCGAACACCGGGCAGGCGTGAGTGCTCTGAGGGTCACCTTACAAATCTCAGCCGCACTCTCGTACAGACACGGCTATCGGCTTGTTAGACCCCCCAAAAGCCGCTCGGTTGTGACAGCGAAAATTATAATGGGAGGGAAACATGAAACCCACAGTCGGCGTCATGCTCGCAGGTGCAGCATTTATATTGTCCACTGCTGCGTCAATCGCTGGTCCGTGCGACAGTGAATTGACCATGATGCGTTCTGATCGGCCAAACCTGTCCTCGGCTGGCCACATCGCCTATGCCGAGTGTGCAGCCAAGAACAAGATCTCGCTGAACGAGGTGAAAGCGGCAGACAAGCACGCGTGTGAAGCTGAACTGACGATGATGCGTTCGGATAGACCGCACACGGCCATGATCGGTCACAGCGCCTACGCCGAGTGCGCAGCCAAGAACCATATTGTTGGCGACTCTGGTCCGGCCGCTGCTAAGCATGCCTGCGACGCCGAACTGACGATGATGCGGTCTGATCGTCCAGGAGTAGCCTCACGCGGCGCTCAGGACTACGTGACTTGCATGCAGCGCACCGCAGCCCGCTGATTGGTTCCGAACGTAGAGAGCCCGCCCGGTTCGCCCTGGCGGGCTTCTTCATGGGCGCCAGACGCTGCCGGGCTGATGGCCGACCTGAAGCAGTCCCTGCGCGGCCGGGCCTACGCGATGGCAGCCAACAGCGGGCAGGCGTGATGAGGTGCAGGACCTGATCGCAGAATTGACGGGAGAACCCCTGACAGGGCGGAACCGGTGTGTTCTCCACGCACGTCCCCCCACCTATCGCTACATGACACCATCTCTCAAAGAGGGCATACCTGCCCGCGCTACCGTGAGTCACCGATCCTAGCCGCCTATGGAGGAGCGCTGTGATGACCGAACTGAAGACGGACAAGGCTCTACTCGCCGCCCTCAAGCAGTCGGCTACACGCTCCCCGCCCACCGAACAGGTTGAGCGCCAGTGTCTCTCATTTGTCATGGGCGCGCTCCCGATGGGAAGCGATATGACACGTGAGGACGTGCGCGAGGTTTTGAACCGGCAAAAAGGTGCGGCGCGCGGATAAAGTTTCCCAACAGTGATCATATACGAGCTGACGGGACGCAACGAAAATCACCCTGTCTATCAAGTCCTTGAGGCTGAGAACGGAAGTCGGCAATACGACTTCCTACGCTCTATCGTGACGGCGCCGCTCAACATCGGGCGACCCTTTTTCTCGCAACACATAATCAAGGCCCTGAACTTCCAGGCTATTGCTTGCTTGCACTACGATGCCGGGGCGTATCGGCCTTGCGCTGTTAGAGTTAGCAATCATCTCCCGCCGGAGCACTACCGAGTGACGGCGCCGATGGACGATTTTGTCAATGAGGTAAATCGAGCATGGGAGAGCACAGATGATGTTGTGCTTGCAACCCATGTCCTTTGGCGCCTAAAAAATATACATCCACTTATTAACGGAAATGGTCGCACTGCACGGGCCGTGTGCTATTTTGTTCTTTGTCTCAAGGCCGGCGGCTGGCCGGCGGGAGACCCGATACTGCCAGAGTGAATTCGGAGAGAAAGACAAGATTATTGCGATGCTTTGCAGGTTGCCCACGAAAGCCATGCGCAGTCTGGAATTCCAGATCTAGCGCCGCTGCACGCCATCGTGGCACGCCTCGTTGCAGAGCAAGTCCGCTCAGCTACCTTAAATGACCAAGGTCAGCCGGCCGCCAGCAGTGATACCATTGGCACGACTGCGCTCGGAACTACGACAACACCGAGTGCGCCGTAGATTTTTCGGGACAACCCCGCCTTCAGCGCCTCTTCCACGAGGCGGGGAATGGGGTGAGCCTATCGCGAGATCACGGGAGCTTGGGGATCAGCAGACTATGCGAGGACTTGGTCGATCACGCCGACAATGACGTCTCGCGCGATGCCCTCGGCCTCTTCCGGTGCTTGCCCAAGAGCGAAGTGATCCGCTACAGCCCCAGCGCCAGTTTTCCGCATGCTCTCGCTGGTCTGCCGTAATCGCATCAGAATGGCACGCACGATGGTCTCGGCGCCGCCCGGCGTAATCTCGGCATCGCCGTGGAACACCGTCTCGAATGCCTCTTCTGCGGCTTGGCAGAGCCGCTCCATCTCAGGCGTCATAGCCGGACGACTCCGTCAGGACCGCTTCGCCTTCAGGGCTTCCTCGACGAGGCGGCGAATGGCTTCCGGCCGCGACGGCTGCGGCTCCGGCTGAGCCTCAATCCACGCATCTAGTGGGTTGAGCTGATCGGCGTGCATGCGGACGACGATCTGTGTGCCCTTGCCCGTTGGGGCCGGACCGCGGCGTTTCTTTGCTAGCAAGGTTTCTTGCATCCACATACGAACCGTGATAGCACAATAGCGAGCCGGCGGGAAGGTAGCAGCTCCCGCACCGGCTCTAACCACCAACCGCACCAGGATGCAGTTCATGGCTATCCACCACCCTACACCGCCCCTCGGCGGCGGTGAACGCCCGCGCTTGCCTTCAGCACAGGTAGGACCGGTCACACAGGCCATCCGCGCCATGCGGGCGGCTGAGGTTAATGCCGAGATTTCCGGCATTACCAAACCTGTGCCTCTCTCAGGTTATGCCGCACAGTTCACCCACGGCATCCGCGCCCTGTCCCGCACCGAGGTCGAGACCCTGGTAGAGGGCCCGATTGACCTTCTCGACGCCTGGGACGGCGATACGGACCTGGAGAATGGTCACGACGCCGAGGGCAATACCGACGACAACGGCCTCGGCGACTAAGACGCCCTCGGCGAGCAGGGCTTCCGCGGCTACGGGGGCTGCCTATGAGTGGGCGAGTCCGCACCAGTGCCGAGATCGCAGCTTGGCACGAGGAATTGGGCAAGCGCTACGTCGACCTCGAAGACGTGGTCTGCGACCTCCGCTTACGAGGGCACGTGATTGAGACGTTCCTCTCGCAAACGCTGAAGGAGTCTCGGTTCGCGCCAAAGTTCGGCGACAACGTCACGATCGTCCTGCTTCAGGAGCAGATTGACGCGCTGCAATTCCTGATTGGCGAACAGCAGACGCAGGTGCTCGACCTCCACAAGCGCTTTTACGCGGACACGAAGTGCGAGCCATGACCGCTTCCACCCGCCGCGCCGCGCTCGGTGCCATCCTCGCTGCCCCGCTCGCGTCCGTGCCGGCGATGGCCTCCGATCCGCATGCCGCCCGTGAAGCCGAAGCCCGGGCGCTCTACCGCCATCATCGGGCAACCGAATGGGGGTGGAGCATGCCGAGCTTCTCGCCCGCCTGCATCGCCGCCTCAGAAGCCCACAGCGATGTGATGCACTTCGCCAACGAAGCCTGCACCATGGCGCCGCCCACCACACTCACCGGGCTCGGCGCGCTCGCCCTGTCTATCGCGCTGTCGGAGGAGCAAGCCTACAGCGCAGACAGCCTCGACGCGGATGAGAGCATGCTGATCGCGCTCGTTCAGGCGGTGTTGTCGGTGACGGGCATGGCGTTGCCCCCAGACTACAGGGTGTTCGTCTATCGGCCGAACGAGGATGCGGCATGCGCCTGATCAGCCCCTTCATCGTCGCGGTGGCGTGGTGGCACACGCGGCGGGCCCGCCGGGCCACCCACGACATGCGCCGGGCGAACTACTACGCCACGCGCAGCCTGCGAACGCTGATTGCAATCGGTCGAGGCCCGATCCCGCGGACAGTCAGCGGAGTGCCGGCGATGCCGCCGATGCCGGTGCTGTGCCGGTAAGGGGGTGGTGGAACGCAACCCCTTAGCATCCACGCCCGCTGTCCAAGGATTTGAGGGGCCATTAGGCCGCGGGCGTGGAGGTCGAGGGCCTGTCCCGCCCCCGACCACTCAAACTAACAGAGCTTAATGTGATCCCCTAATGGCCGCACTCGCGATCGCCGCCTGCGCATTTGGTTCGACGAAAATAATGGAGGCAACCACGCCCGCCTTTGTCGCTGAGGGGTGAGCGGTAGGCGGGCGCGGAAGGTCAACGGGATCGTGTCAACCCGCCAACGGGGCGGGTCCTAATCAGCCGACATTACCGATTGGTTTCCACCCTCACGAACGCCGCTCGCGCATCCGGTGCGGGCGAGGGGAGGGGGTAGTTCGCGAAGGTTCGCGAAGCCATCATGGATACCGACGTGGGTAGGCGCTACACATACGAAGCTAAACACATGACATATAACAGTAATCAGGAGGACGTTGGCGGACGCTCCCTCCGCCATCAAGCCGGCGAAACCGTTATCTGCCAAAGAGTTAGCGGTTTTCATACAGGCTCAACCGACGATAAAACGGACGATCCGCGCGCACCGGATGCGCGAGCGGCGTTCGTGAGGGGTGGATCGTGCGTTTGGCCCCAGTCAGATGACACGAAATTTAATAGCCGGCGGCATTTTAGACTGAATACAATATTAGGTGTCGGCCTTGCGCTGACCTCCACGCTCGCTTCCTGGTGTGCCCCTCAAGCTGCCGGCGCGAGCGTGGATGCTTTTTTGCGCAACAGCGGGCAGACGTGGTTAGGATTTTAACCAACAGTTGAACCTACTGGCCGGTCGGTAGTATTTTCCGGATGCCGGCTTTCGCCGACCACCCGCGCCCGCTTACCGTTTGCCCCTCAGCGACAAAGGCGGGCGTGGGTGCATGCTTCTTGCTTGTTCCCAGCGTCGGGTCTCCTCTCGACCTCCACGCTCGCCCCGACGCCATCTCCCCCTCGACCGACGGGCGGGCGTGGATGCCAAAGGGGCGATGGTCTGACCCTGACCCACCGAACTGGTCCACGCCGAGCGCACGTTTCTCGGGCGTCCTGAGCCCTGCAGGGGGTGGACGCCGTGCCCCGCGGCCATGCGCGCCGGCCTGCCTGGAGCGACCGCGCGGGCGTTCGGCGAGCCGGAGGACGCCCTCCGGGCCGGCGGGCGTTGGACGCGCCGGTCAGCGGCACCAGGGGGCGGCGCCGCACCACCGGATCGGAGCCCGATCGAGGGCGCCGGTCGTCGCAGGGTCTGCGGACGGCAGATGCGCGCGGGCCTGTTCGGCGGGGCGGTTGGCCTCCGCCAGCATCATGGCTGAGAAGCAGCTGAGCGCGAGGGCGGCGACCCAGAGCGCGCCTCTCAGGTTTCGAAGCGTTCGCTTGGACATACCCCCAGGGTGGCGGCCGTCGGTTAGCGAATCCTTGCGCCGTCGGGAAACGACCGAGGGGGCCCACACAGAACGGGGCGAACGCCGGGGATACCTGGCCTTCCGACCAGCCGTGCCGACAGGACGCGTGGCCGAGGCGCCGCCGGCGCGCTGACCCGGTCGCGTGCGGGCGGACCTGGCCGATGCGGGTGGCCCTGAGGCGAGCCCCGTCGCCGCACGCGGTTCTCGGGACGGGGCGGCCACGAGACCGTCGACCGCCCGGCGAAGCTTTGGGATTGCCCCGCGGATCCAGCCCGCGGGGCAGCCGGACGTCATTTGCCGGACGTTACTTGCCGGACGTTACTTGCCGCTCGGAGCCGCACCGCTGCCCGTCGCACCGTTGCCCGTGCCGCTGCCGGCCGGCGCGCCGGGCGTGCTGACGGGCGGCCCGCCGGTCGTGCCCGGCCCCGTGCCCGTGCCCGTCGTGCCCGTGGTCATCGTGCCGGAGCGCGATTCCATCGACTTCTCGGACGGGCTCTTCACGCTGCCGGGATTGTTCATGTTGCCTCCGGCGCTGCCGCCGCCGGCTGCCGTCTGAGCCGTGGCGGCACCTGAGACCGCGAGCGTCAGCGCGGCCGCTAGGATGAGTGTCTTTCTCGACATGGGCGTTCCTCCAGACGGATCCGATCGATCAGTCCTCACCCCAACGTAGCTGTGATCCGAATCGTTCAGGTTCCGGCCAGGAATGAATTTCCAGGTCCCGTCCAAACCCACGCCGAAACCACGCATCGCTTTTGCGCTTTCGCGCGTTCCTGCGGCGTATTGCCCACGCGGTGTGTGCAATAGTCGACAGAGCGGAGGCGGAGATGTTGCGTGGTGGATTGCTCTGGTTGCTCGGGATCCCGCTGCCGATCATCCTGTTGCTGTGGTTTTTCGGCGTGTTCCACTAGGCGCGGATAGGCGGGTACCATGCCCTATACGGTCGAGATCACGATACCTCCCGCGGTGGTCGACAACGAGGCGCAGGCGGCGCGGATGTACCAGCTGCCCGAGCCGTTCGGCACGGTGGCCGAGGCACACGAAGCGGCGGTCACGCACATCGAAGGCCTCGGGCTCGATCCGGCCCGCGTCCTCTACACCGTGTTCGATCGCGAGGGCTTCACGGTCGCGTCGAATGCCGAACAGCCGGCCGAGGCCGGGTAGCGCCAGGGCCGCGCGCCGGCGCCCCGTCGGGTTCCGTTCCCCGTCTCCCCGATCCCGGCGCAGCCGGGCGTCGGGCGGGACCGGGCGGGGCCGTCGCGGGCGCCGGTTTCGCGACGTCAGACCGTTCGCGCCACGCGCCCGTGCACGCGCTCCGCTTCGGCCCGCCACGCATCCCGCTCGGTCCGCATGGCCTCGACGAGGGCGTGCATGTTCCCGGCATCGATCGCGGTCTCGACCAGCATATCCTGGGCAGACGCGAGTTGCTCGCGCAGCTCCGCATTCTCGGCCGCCAGGGCCAGAAGGAGAGCGGCCACGACATCGCTCATTGAATTCCCGCACCACCACCGAGCCGGCGCGTGTAGCGGGGTGCGCGCCGGGCCACAACAGCGCGCGGCGGATGTCGGGCGGGATGGGTTCGCGACCTAGCGCCACCGCTCCTTCATGCAGGCCAGGACGTAGACCGTGCGCATGCAGCGGGCCTGGGCTTCGGACGACTGCGCCTTGTCCATGCAAGCCGCCATCCCCGACGTGAGAAGCCAGCGATCGATGTCCTTCGCGGACGCGCAGGTAAAGATCGGCTGGAAACCCTCGAAGCGGCTCACCTGCCAGAAAATGGCGACGACCGACAACAGGCAGAACGCGCCGACCATGATCCTGCTGTCGTAGAACCAGTGCCGGCGCGCCGAGGCCAGGGATGCGCGCTTGCTCATCCCTCGACTGGATACGCCAGCAGGTTGGTGGTCCGGAGCCTGATTCATTTCCCGGCCGGCTGGTAGGCCGTCAGCGCGGGGGCTGCAACTCCCGGTTCGCCGCCATCCTCCGCGGTGCCGCCCGCGGCTCCGTCCGAGGATGGCGCCGTCATCCAGATGTGCGATGCCATACGTCCGCATTCGGAGCCAAACGGTAGACCGAGCTGTGCGTTAGGCGGAAAGCGTAGGTCGTCCGCCGCGGATGTGACGGATGTCTGTTTTCCTCCAGCCCCCTTCGGCCGACGCCAGCGGCCGCCTGCATCGGCGCGCCGTCGCCCTCGCCAATGTCCGGTGGTTCCGGGCGATGGCTTGGCGGGCCCTTCGCACCGGAGGTCCGAAGGCGGAGCTGCGCGCGGCGAACGCCCGTGCTGCGGCGCGCATCGTGATCCGCCAGGCGCAGCGTGAGGCCGTGATCGGCCGAATCGCGCGGGGCGCCCTCGCGGAGGATCGCGAGCGCGGGGTCCCCGCAATCTCCGGTTGATAAAGGCCGCGCGCGATCATCAACGGCGCTGCGTTCCCCGACGCCGGACCGGCCCCCACTTCGGCGGACCATGCCCGAGCGTCCTGGCGATCATCGCGCCTTCGACGCCTCCTTCACGGGACGGTTCGCGGTAAAGCGAATCCCCATTGCAAGTCCGTGTCGGCGGTGCCTAGAATGACCGCGGATCGTCGACGACTCACATCAGCAGAGGCCGGTCTCGATCCGCGTATGGGAGGTGGTTATGCTTGCATTTGCATGCCTCTTCACAGTGCTTGCCCTGTTCGGCTCGCTCGTCGGCGCAGGCACCGTCGGGAACCCGATCGGCACACATCACCTGACGAGCTATGGCTGGGCGTTGTGCATCAACGCCGCCGCGCTCAGCGCCCTGTTGATGTTCAAGGTCTACGAGCGGCATCGATCGCGGCCGCACTGACCTGAGCCTCGGGACAGCGGCGCCTCCGGGCCCCGGCGGACCGGACGGGATCGGCCGGGCCGCTTCACGCCCCTGTGAGGCGACAGCCGGCCTCGAGCGGCTACGATCGCGGGTCCAACCCTCCAGGGCCGAACCACCTTCAGCCCGACCGGTCTTCCGGAGCGGGCTTTTTACGGACCGCTTGGGGCCGCACCCGATTGCGTTGCAACGGGATCGTCGGCTGCGCCCATGCCGAGGCGGGCGCCGGCCCCGGGCGGGAGAGGTCTGCTCGCGCAGAGAGCCGGGTGAGGGACCGGCCATGACCACGCGGCGTCGGCGTGCTCGTTTCGGATCCCGCGCTTCCCGCACCCCAACCCTCTCCCGCATGGGAGTGGGGGCCTGTCGCGCCACGAATGGACCGGCCGTGTCGGTTTGCCGGACTGCTGCAACAAGATTGGGTCCGGCTCTACCGCGACAGTCGCCATGCATGCCCGGGTCGGTCTGCCCAGACCTGCAGCCGGCCGAGCCGCAAGGCGATGACCAGGGCAGATATCGGGTGGCCGCGCGGGCATCCCGCCAGACGAAACCGGGCCGCAAACGGAGCCGAAATCTGTATTCTTTGGCTTCTCACGAGGTCTCTTGCCGTGATTAATCGGTTATGAAATATTGAATGTTGTTAAAAAAGAATCGGAAGGGAGAGTCGCCATGCGCGCACGGTTATCGCACGCTTTGTACGCCACCGCATTCGTATGTGTCGGTATTTCACCGGTTCTTGCAGAGGACATGCCGAGATCTGGAGACTACAAGGTGATTTATACGGGCGTCAACATGGCACCGATCAAGCCTATACCGATCGGCGGCGGCCGGATGTTGGCGGTCAGCCATTTTACGATGACGGCTGTAAATGCGGCCGGCAGCGGTTTTCTCAACAACTTGCCAGGCCGCTGCGTCGGCATGGCCACCTTGGACAACGACGCCAAGACGGTGGAGAGCCATGGCCGGTGCGTCTACGCGGATGCGGGGGGCGATCAAATATTCGAGACGTATGATTACGCGGTGCAGCCGCAGGGCCCCAATATTCGCGGGAAGGGCGAGTGGACGGGAGGCACCGGGAAATTCGCGGGCATCTCGGGCGATGTCGAACTCACCAATACCCGCCTCAGCGCGATGACAGACGGCATAGCGCAGGTCTCCGGCACCAAGACCGGTCGGTATTCATTCGAGTCCACGACATCGTCCTTGAAGTAGCGTCCCGGGCGGGCTCCGGATCCCGGTCGGCCTGACGGCGCCGCGTCTTCGGCGCTCCACGTCGAGGCGGCGGTTGGCTACCGCCGATAGAGCCGCCACCTCAACTTGAGGTGGCGGATCCGTTCCTTGATGCGGCGCAGAAGGCGGAGCGCCGACGCAATCGAAGGCGCGGGCGGGACATTCCGTGGCGGCAGCTCAATCGGCATCGGTCGCAGCCTTCCTCTACCGCATCCCCCAGGTCCCCTGCCGTTTCCGCGATGAATGTCGCGGGCGGTCTCCGGATCAGCCTGGGCCGGATGATTGGCGTCTGCCGGGTGGCATCGACGCTTCGCTCCCCCTGAGTTTCGATCACCGCGCGGCTTCGCGCAGGATGCGACCTGGCCGGTCAGCCGTCCCGGCTCGGACGCCCTCGCCCCACCGTATCACAGGGGCGACCGCCGTGCGGCGCTTCTCCGTCCGCGTAACGGCCTCGATGCTTCCAGAACGCGTTTTCGCGGGCGATCGCGACGCGGTCTGCCGGAGATGCGCGACCGGATCGGGCTCTCGCGTGGAGGACGACGGCGACATCGTCGGGCGTGTCGATCAGTCCGGCGCCGGCCTGGATCTGGACGCGGGGGCCGGGCCCGTGCCGGCCAGGCGGGCGACAGCCGGCCGCCAAGCGCGCATCATGACGAACCGCTTCCGGGTTCGATCGGCGGGCCATCGTAGCCGGGGCGCCGGCGGTCACCGGGCCCGCGGCGTCTGCCCGTCGCGGCTTGGACTGTAACGGCGTGCCCGAGGCGAACGAAAAGCCGGCAGGGCGGGGAGGGCTCTCGATGGCGCCGTGTGCGATCCGACCGATGCGGCGGCCTGCGGCGACGCCGACCGGGACGCCGGCGCGATGAGCGCTGGAGGGGTCGCGGCGCGCGGCCTGCGGCGAAGCGCCGGCCGTCGCGCGGCGATCGGGCTCGTCGGCGGGCTCGCGCGGCTGGCGCGGGCCACCGCCCGGATCGCGGCAGGGCTCGTCCTCGCGGCCCTCGGCATCCTGTTCCTGAACTACGTCGTGCTCTCGACCGACAAGGCGCACGCCTATCGCAACCTCGACCCGGCGCTGGGCGAATGCCGCGACGGCCTCGCGAAGGGCTGGACGATCCTGGCCGATACCGGGCGCGAGACCCTGCGGACGGCGATGCCGGTCGACGGCGACGGCTGGGTCGATGCCAGCAACGACGAGGATGCGGCGATCGCCACGGATGCGCGCTGGGCGACGCGGCTGCGCTGCGCCCTGCAGCGCCATCGCGTCCCGGCTCGCGAGCCCGGTGGCCGGGATCTCGCCTACCACCTCGGCTTCATCGAGTTCCAGGAGGATGGCGAACCCTACGCGCTGGTCTCCCGCGAGGGGGCGAGCGACACCGCCATCGACAGCGCGATGCTTCGCCACGCCATGGACAGCGAGATGCGGGCCAAGGGCATGCCCGCCACGATGGTCAAGCCCGTCATCACCCAGCTCGACGCGCTGAAGAAGCATCTCTCGACCGGGTCGCACTACGTGATCGCGTTCGTCCACGGCTGGCGGCACGACGCGCGGATCGGCGACGGCAACGTGGCGGACCTGCGCCTCTACGCGGCCCACGCGGCCCGCTTTCTCGCGCAGCGCTGCCCGAGCGACCCGAGTGTCTGCGACATGGACGTCACGGCGATCTATGTCGGCTGGCGCGGGGCGCGGGTCGACGAGCGCGGGCTGCGGCTCTGGTTCGGCAACGCGATCGGCGGCTTCTTCGGAAACCTGTCGGCCGGCGCCACCCTGTTCGACCGGAAGCCGGTGAGCGAGGCGATCGCGCCCGCGGCGATCTCGGCCCTCCGCACCCTCGAGACGACGCTCAGCGCGCCGGGGGCGCACAACAAGCTGATCGTCGCCGGGCACAGCCTCGGCGGCAACATGCTGGCGAGCGGGCTCAAGGACGACGTGGTCAAGGCGGTGCGCCGCCACCGGTTCGGAGACACGCTGCCGCCGGTCCTCGGCAATCTCGTGGTCCTGATCAATCCCGCCTCCGAGGCGAGCAAGTGGACCGCGATCCAGCGCGAGGTCTGGATGAGGCTGGCCGACCACGCCGACGCGCACACGTCGGCCGCCGAGGTCGCGCGCGACGACGGCTACTTTCCGGCCGACCAGCGGCCGGTCCTGATGTCGGTGACCGCGGCCCTGGCCTTCCCGGCGGGCGGTCTGCGGCCCGGGGATTGCGCGTGGATAGGCCTCGACGTCGACGACGCCTTCGCCGCCGCCCGCCGGAAGATCCGGAGCCGGCTCGCCGCGACGGACAGCATGTTCGATACGGGCGTCGACTACGATTGGGCGACGCACGACCTGTTCCCGACCTTCAAGTTCGATTTCCGCCCGGCCGCGGGCTTCCTCGACCGGGTGGCGGCGCGGTTCGAGGGCCGCCAGCCCCGCGGCGAGAGCTGCTCCCCGCCGCCGCCCGTCGACCTCGCGGCCGGGTTGCTGACGCTGCCGCTGCGCACCCTGTCGCTGCTGGCGGCGACCTTCCCGTTCCAGAACACCGCCCGCGAGGATTCGCACACCATCGGCAACCTCGACCCGCCGCGGCCGGCGGCCGGCGTGCTCGCCGATGCCCAGCCCTCGGCCGCGCCCTTCGGCACGACCCACGAGCTGCTCGGCCTCGACGCGCCCGGCCTCGAGCGGCACAATCCCTACGCGACGCTCGCCGACGCCGCCCTCGACTGCCCGCGCTCCGACCAATGGCTGAGCCGGGCCCGGCGGGCGCGCGCCGACCGGCGCGGCAACTTCTGGGACAGCGCCGACCTCGCGCCCGGCCGATCCGGCGAGGCCGGCCCGGCCGCGCGCTTCCTGCACGGCCTGCAATTGACCGGCATCGCCCCGATCACCCGCCCCAACGACCCGTTCTGGAACGTCCGCGCCTTCGACAACGCACTCTCGCGCCACGACGGCTACCGGCTGTCCTCGTTCATCTGTGCGCTGAACCAGCTCGTGATGGACGACATCACCGACTCGCCCGCCCTGATGAGCGATCACCGGGACCTATCGGTTCCCTGACGGCCCGTTCCGACCCGCCGTCAGGCCGCTCCGCTGCCCGGCCTCGAGCGCCCCTCGCAGAGTGCCCCCGCACCGCGCCGGCCGGGGGAGGCCGCCCGGCAACCGGGAGGCCGGTGCGGCCCGCGGCGGCGACCGGCCGGAGCGGGCTCAGACGCCGGGTCGCCGCCGCCCGACGATCCTGCGCAGCAGGCCCGAGACTTGGTCGGCCGAGTAGGGCTTGTGCAGCAGCTCGAAGCCGTTGGCGCTTTCCTGCGCCAGGACGTGGCTGTAGCCCGAGGCCAGGATCACCGGCAGGCCGGGCAGCCGCCGCTTGAGGATCCGGGCGAGTTCGATCCCGCCCATGCCCGGCATGACGACGTCCGAGAACACCACGTCGAAGCCGGCCCCGTCGGCCCCCAGCATGTCGAGCGCCTCCTCGGCGCTGGTCGCCCAGGTCGTGTGATAGCCGAGGTCGTCGAGGATCTGGGTCGCGAAGCGCCCGACCTCGACGTTGTCCTCGACGACGAGGACCCGCTGGCCGGCGCCGCCGGGATCGACCGGGACGGCCTCCGCGGCATCGTCCGGGGCGACGAAGGCCGCCTCGGTCTCGGGCAGGTAGAGCGTGAAGGTCGTGCCCCGGCCAAGCTCGCTCTCGACCGCCACGTCCCCGCCGGACTGCTTGGCGAAGCCGAACACCTGGCTCAGACCGAGGCCCGTGCCCTTGCCGATCTCCTTGGTGGTGAAGAAGGGCTCGAACACCCGGGCCAGCAGGTCCGGCGCGATGCCGGAGCCGGTATCGGTGAGCGAGACCGCCGCGAAGGGGCCGGCGGCGGCGGCATGGCCCCGGATGGGCGGCAGCGGCGCCCCGCATTGCAGGCGCAGCGTCAGCGTCCCCGCCCCGTCCATCGCGTCGCGCGCGTTCACCGCCATGTTGACGAGGGCCGTCTCGAACTGGCTCGCATCGACCCGCACGAAGCACGGGTGGTCCGGCACGTCGGTCACGACCCTGATCCGTGCGCCCGTGACCGTGTCGAGCAGATCCCCGACGAGGTGCAGGCGCGCGCCGACATCGAGCGTCTCGGGCTTCAGCGTCTGGCGCCGCGCGAAGGCGAGGAGCTGGCCCGTCAGCTTGGCCGCCCGGTCGACCGTGTCCGAGACGGCGTTGAGGTAGCGGGTCCTGCGCTCTTCGGCGAGATCCGGGCGCCGGAGGAAATCCACCGACGAGCGGATGATGGTCAGCAGGTTGTTGAAGTCGTGCGCCACGCCCCCGGTCAGTTGCCCGACCGCCTCCAGCTTCTGCGACTGGCGCAGCGCCTCCTCGACCTCGCGCAGCGCCTCGGCCTGGGCCTTCTCGGCGGTGACGTCGCGTCCGTAGGCGTAGACGAGTTCGCCCTCGACGGAGGTCCGCCAGGACAGCCAGCGCCGGGTGCCGTCCTTGTGGCGGTAGCTGTTCTCGAAATCCGTGAGGTGGTCGGCGGCCGCCGCCCGCTCGAGGGCGTCCTGCGTCGCGCCCCCGTCGGTGGGCCAGATGAACGCGCTGAAGTGACGGCCGACCACCTCCGCGGGGGCGTGCCCGAGGATGGTTTCCCAGGCCGGGTTGACGGCGCGGAAGACGCCGTCGCCCCCGACGACGACGAGCAGGTCGCGCGAGTTGCGCCAGACCCGGTCATGCTCGGCCGTTCGCTCGGCCACGCGGCGCTCCAGGGTCTCGTTGAACCGGACGAGCTCCGCCATGACGCGCTTCTGGTCGTCGATGTCCGTGCTGGTGCCGACCCAGCGGACGACGGTGCCGTCGCCCGAAAGCACGGGCTGCGCCCGGGCGAGGAACCAGCGATAGGCCCCGTCCGACCGCCGCAGGCGGTACTCGGTCTGATAGCCGGAGCGGCCGGCGACCGCCGCGGTCCATTCCTCGGTCACCCGCCCGCGGTCGTCGGGATGGATGATCTCCTGCCAGCCCTGCGCATCGAGTTCGCCCGTCCGGGTTCCCGCGTAGGCGTAGACGCGCTCGTTGTACCAATAGGCGCTGCCGGCCGGGTCGGTGGCCCAGGCGAAGTTCGGCAGCACCTGCGAGAGCACCCGGAACTGCTCCTCGCTGTCGCGCAGCGCCTGCTCGGCATGCTTGCGCGCGGTCACGTCGACGGCCGTGCCGAGCACGCGCCTGCAGCGCCCGTCCTCGAAGACGCCGCGGCCCTTGGCGGCGACCCAGCGGATCAGCCCGTCCTCCCGGCCGACCGTGCGGTACTCGACGTCGTAGAGGGCGCGCCGGTCCGGATCGAGCGCGGCGGCGAAGGCGGCCACGGTGGCCGCGCGGTCGTCCGGGTGCAGACCGGCATAGTAGTCGGCCATGGTGACCGGCACGTCGGCCGAGATCCCGAACATCGCCTTCACGCGCGCCGGCCAGAACAGCGTGTCGGTGGCGACGTCGAGGTCCCACAGCCCGACCTCCGCCGCCTCGGTGGCGAGCCGCAGCCGGGTCTCGCTCTCGCGCAGCTGCTCCTCCGCCCGCCGGCGGGCGCTGTCGTCGATGTGCAGCCCGTCCCAGATCACCTCGCCGTCCACGAGGCGCGGCGCGGAGATGATGCGGGTCCAGACGAGGCGGCCGTCGGGGCGGCGCATCGGCACCTCGACGTCGAACGGGGAGAGGTCCCGGATGGCGACCGCCTCGGCCTCGGCGATGCGGGACCGGTGCTCGGGCAGGATCAGGTCGTAGGCCGCGGCCGGATCGGCCAGCACGGTCGCGGCCGGCACGCCGGTCATGCGCTCGAAGCCCTGCGAGACGGTGAGGAAGCGCCGGGTCGAGCCGTCGAGCGGGGTGACCAGCTGGTAGACGTATCCCCCCGGCAGGTGGTCGGTGACCGCCCTGAGGCGCGCCTCCGCGTCGCGCAATCCCGTCTCGGCCCGGATCTGCGCCGTCGTCTCGGTGCAGGCGCAGAACATGCCGGCGACCCGGCCGGCCTCGTCGCGCACGGGCGAGTACGAGAAGGTGAACCAGGTCTGCTCGTCGTAGCCGCGCCGGTTCATGGTCAGCGGCATGTTCTCGGACCAGGTCGCCTCGCCCCGCAGCGCCCCCTCGATGAGGGGCGCGATGTCCGACCAGATCTCGGACCAGATGTCCCGGAAGCGGCGGCCCAGGGCGGCGGGGTGCTTGCCCCCGAGGATCCCGGCGTAGGCATCGTTGTAGAGGAATCCGAGTTCGGGTCCGAAGGCCACGAACATCGGGAAGCGCGAGCCCAGCAGCAGGTTCACCGTCGCGCGCAGGCAGGCCGGCCAGGCGTCGGGATGCCCGAGCGGCGAGGACGCCCAGTCATGGGCGCGCATCATCGCGCCCATTCGTCCGCCGCCCACGGGGAAGGGCGGGAAGTCGGTCGGGTCGTCCTCAGGCATGGCTCTCGGATCGGTGAAGGCTCACGCGACGGGTTCCGGCCGGAACGGATCCGCTCGGATCGGTCCAGGCCGAGGGCGCGCGAAGCGACAAGGGCGGATAGCGGAGGGCGGCACGAAGATCTCTGCGTCGAAGACCCGCGGTCCGGCGACTTGCCTGTAAACGAGGACGTCGGCCCGCGCATGACCCGTCGCGCAGATCCCCGCGATCAGGCCGCCTGGGGCCCCCGGCGCAGGCCCGGCGCGGCCGCGTGTCCCGGTTCGACGCGACCCGCCGCGCCCGCGTTCCTGCGCGGACCGGACCCCGTCGACGATCCGAGGCGGGGCCGCGCCGGGGATGGGCCTCGCAGACCCGCGGGCGGGCCGCCGGTTCCGGAGCGCACGTGTCCCCGGTCCGGCCGTCAGGGCGTCCGCTCCCGGCGGTCGCCCGGGGTGCCGCACGGGCGCGTGTCCCGGCCGGAAGCCGGACCGAGGCTCGTCACTTGGCGTTGAGCATGAAGCGGCCCTCGGCTTGCGGATTGATGACGTAATCGTCGCCGCCGATCGAGCCGTAGGTGGTCGGCTCCTGGGCATTGTTCGTGGACTTCAGGACCGAGTCGCGCACGCGGCCGAACAGCTTCCGGATCTCGACGTTGGGCTTGCGCACCTCCTCGATCAGGGCGGCGGAGAACGGGCTGTTCTGCTGCCCGACGACGCCGTCCAGCGCCACCTGGCCGGCCTTGGCCGAATAGGCGACGAGCGTGCTGCCCGGGGGCTCGACCCGGGCAAGACCCCGCCCGACCGACCGCGACGCCAGGGTTCTGGCCATGGTGACCAGGAACGGGTTGTCGCGGCAGGCATCGAGGATGACGATCCGGAACTTGCGCGCGCGCTCGATGCTGCCGAACGCCTGGTCGAGGGAGATCGCCTCCAGCGAGACGGCCGAATCCGATTTCAGCCGCGCGTCGACCGGCACGAGGTAATTGGTCCCGGCGACCTCGATGCCGTGTCCCGCGTAGTAGATCAGGGCCCAGTCGGCGCGCTCGGCCAAGGTCGAGAACTCGCTCAGCGCCCGCCGCATCGCGTCGACGCCGAGATTGGTCTCCAGGCGGACCTCCCGGAAGCCGATGGCGCGCAGGGTGTCGGCCACCGCGACGGCATCGCGCGCCGGGTTGTCGAGCTGGTTCACCGCCTCGTAGGAACCGTTCGCGATGATCAGGGCGACGCGGGTCTCCGGCGGCAGGAGCACGGCCGGGGTGTCGGGCGTCGGATTGCCCGGCCGGATCTGCGGCTGGAGCTGGAACGGGCTCGGGATGCCGGGCGCCGGGCTGCGGTCCGCCTTCGGATCGTCGGGCGAGAACCAGATCGGCAGGATGCGATAGTCCAGGGCCGCGCGCTTCATGTCGGCGAGGAGGGGCCTCAGGGCCGCGCCCGAACCGGAGACGAAACCGCATTCCCCTTTCCTGACCGCCGTCAGGATCGTGTCGTCGTCCCCGGCGACGAGGGGGTCCGCGCGCGCGCTCGCGTCGCCCACGATCCCCGCGACCACGTCGGCGATCTCGGCCTGGACGGCTGGCGCGACCTCCCCGCGGCGGCACATCCGGTGCGCGGCGGACGAGACCGCGACGGCACCGATCCCTTGGCCGTCGGGATCCGCCAGGATGGCCTCGATCTTCTGGACCGCCGCCGCCTGGGCCTGCCGCACCGCCTCGACCCGCTCGGGCGAAACCCAGAGCGGGAGCAGGCGGTACCGGACCTGATCGCGCCGGAAGCCCTCGGCCAGGATCGCCACGTCGCCCGTGCTGGCGAAGATCGATCCGCAGCGGCGCTGCTTGGTCGCGACGAACAGGTCGCCCGGGTTCGCGCTCAGTCCGAGCGCCGCCTTGGGCAGTTCGTCGCCCAGCGTCTCGACGAAGATCGACAGGACCTGCGCGTTCAGCACTTGGTCGACCGACTCGATCCGGCAGATCGCGCGGGAGCCGTTGTCGAAGGCCAGCATCGCGAACCCGCCCGGGGCCCCCTGGGCGACGGCCCGGCGGACCTCGTCGAGGGCGGCGGCCTCCTGCTGCCGCGCGGCCTCCCGGTCGGCGCCGGCCACGAAGGTCGCGACGCTGTAGCTGCCCGCATCGGCCGCCGCGGCCACCGCGCGGCTCAGGGTCAGGTCGTTCAAGGCGCGCCGCTCGACGAAGAACAGGTCGGCGCCCGTGCGCTCGGCCGCCGTGCAGGGGGCCGGCCGTTCGGCCATGGGGGCGCCGAGCGCCGTTACCTTGGCTCTCAGGAGCCTCAGGCTCAGGCGGTCGGTGGGGAAGTCGCCGAGGGTGCAGCCCACCGTGCGCCCGGCCGCGAAGGTCAGCGCGCCGTCCAGGCGCCGCGTCACGGCGTGGTCGCCCGGCGCGCTGTTGTAGAAGACGACGATGTCCGAAGGGTCGCCGGCGAGCACGCGGCGGCCGGCCTCGCCGAGGCTGGCCTGGAAGGTCTCGATCGCGCTCAGCCGCGGCTCCAGAGCCTGGAGCCGGCGCTCCAGGATGTCGAGTTCGGCCTGCAGGTCCGCGGTCCCGGTCCTGTCCGCCTTGGGCGCGAGGTCGGTCAGGGTCCTGCGCAGATCCTCGGGCAGGAGGAAGCCCAGCAGCGTCTCGATGCGTCTGTGCAGGGCCTGCAGGCGGCCGCGGGCCTGCTCGTTGGCGGTCCGCCGGGTCTCGGCCAGGGCCATGTCGGCCAGCACCGCCTCGTAGCGGCTCGACAGCGCGTCGATCTGGTCGGCGGCACGGACCGCGAGCCCCCGGTTCGCCGGTATCCGCGACCGCCCGCGCAGGCGTTCGGCGACGACGTCCGACATGAACCCGCCGGACGGCACGCCCTCGGCGTTGGCGAAGGCCAGGATGGCGCTGCGCGTGACGCTCCCGTACACGCCGTCGGCCGGTCCCGGGCCGGCCAGATAGCCCTCGTCCTGCAGGGTCTGCTGAAGCCGGACATGCTCGTCGATCGCACGCGCCAGCTCCTGCCGCGCGTCGGGGCCGCCCTCCCGCCCGACCCGATCCGTCCAGAGATCCTTCTGGCGGGCGTAGACGCGCGCGATGCACGGCGGTGCCTTCGCCCGCAGCGCCGCGGACGGCTTCCCGGTCTCGGGCAGGCGGCAGGCCTCCAGCGTCTGCTTGTAGAGACCGACGGCTTCCGCCCTCAGGCTGGCGCCGTCATTCGGCGCGACCTGCCGCAGCGCGTAGTAGGCGCGGGCCATCTCGAGGTCCAGGCGGCGCAGGCCGGGCTCGGCACAGATGAGCATCGGCAGGGCCGTGTTGGCCTCGTCGCACTTGAACGAGGGCCCGATGTCCCGCACCGCCCCGACCCTCTCGGGTCGGTTCTCGGTCTTGGGCTCCTTCGAAAGCGCGGCAGCCTCCGCGCGCAGGGCGGCGAGGCGGGCGACGAGGGGATCGGGAAGGCCGTTCCGGCCGCGCGCCTCGGCCTGGGCCCGCAGCGACCGCAGGCGCTCGAGCGCGGCGAGGCGGGCCGTCTCCCGCTCGGCCAGGGCCGGCAGATCCGCGGCGCGGCGCTCCAGCGTGTCGGTCGTCTCCGCGCTCGGCTCGAACCGCCCCGAGAGCTGCTCGTCGATCTGGGCGCGGAGCTGGGCGGCTTCCGCGCGGACCGCCGGGGCGGTGTGGCGCTGATATTCGTCGATCGACGCCCGGACGGTGCGCAGACGCTCGATCCGGATCCGCCGCTCGCCGGCCTGCAGCCGGTTCTGTCGGGCCTCCGCCGTCTCCGCCTCGGTCGTGAAGATCTGCGTCCCGGACAGGCTCAGGCGCGCGGCCTCGGCCGGCTCGACGTTCAGGGACCGGCCGTTCGCATCGCGATACGCGAAGGCCTGATCGCACCGGGTCGTGACCGGCCGTCCGTCCTCGCCCGGCACGACACAGGGGAAATTGCGCCGCAGCACCGCCGGCGAGAACCTGCGGCACTGCGCGGTGACCGCGCTGAGGCGGGCATCCTCGGGGCCGACACCGTTCTGGACCAGGGCCGGGACGGCGACGTTCTGCTGGGCCAGCACCCGTTGCAGGCAGCTGCGCTCGGCCTCGGGCAGCCGGGCCCAGGCCTCGCGGGCCGATTGCGACTGTGCCGCCCCGATCAGGCCGCCGAACAGATCGAGCGCATTGACCTGGGCGCCGGCCGGGTTGCCGAGCAGGAGGCAAACGAGAACGGCGATCGAGGGCACGAATCCACGGTTCACCATCGCGGCACGGTCTCACTCGGCGGAGGCGCGAATTATTGCGACTTACTCGATACATGATACATTTTTGGCGGCTTGGCCATTTATGCATGCGTCTAATCTGAATTCAACGCTGGATTATATGTCCGACGACGATCTCACTGAAAATGAAGCCGTTTTCGCGCGATCGCGCCTCGCTCGATCCGATGACCGCGGACCGGTCCACAGCATTGCCTGAATAAAATTCGATGTATCTAACAATACTTCAGATATATGCTACGATATCCGATATCGAAACACCGCGAGCACGACCCCGGCCCGCGTTCTGAGGCGCCGGAGTGCAGCGGAGGCCCCTTGCTCGGGCGGGCGCCTCTGCGGCCCGCGCGTGCGGAAAGTCTCGGGACGCGGGGCCGCGCGGCCTGCTCGGCGCAGCCCCGCACGTCAGGGCATCAGGCCCGCAGCCGTGAGACGGGCCGCCAGCCGGGGATAGACCCGGAGCGCGTTGCCGGCGTAGACCTTCGCCCGGTCCGCATCGGAGAGCGCGGCGGCCTCGACGTAGCGCTTGGTGTCGTCGTAGGCGTGGCCGGTCTCGGGATCGATCCCGTTCACCGCGCCCACCATCTCGGACGCGAACAGCACGTTGTCCCGCGGCACGACCTTGAGCAGCAGGTCGATGCCCGCCTGGTGATAGACGCAGGTGTCGAAGAAGACGTTGCGCATCAGGTCCGACAGCGGCGGCCGCTTCATGTCCTGCGCGAGTCCCCGGTAGCGGCCCCAATGATACGGCACCGCCCCGCCGCCATGCGGGATGATCAGCCGCAGCGTCGGGAAGTCCTTGAACAGGTCGGAGGTCACGAACTGCATGAAGGCGGTGGTGTCGCCGTTGATGTAGTGCGCGCCCGTCGCGTGGAAGTTGCGGTTGGCCGAGGCGCTGACATGGACCATGCCGGGCACGTCCAGTTCGACCATCTTCTCCCAGAGCGGGTACCAGTAGCGGTCCGACAGCGGCGGGTCCGTCCAGTAGCCCCCGGAGGGATCCGGATTGACGTTGCACCCGACGAAGCCGAGTTCCGTCACGCACCGCTCCAGCTCGGCCGTGCAGTTCTTCGGCGACACGCCCGGCGTCTGCGGCAGCTGGCAGACCCCGACGAAGTTTTTCGGCATCAGGCTGGCCACGCGGTGGATCATGTCGTTCGACACGATCGACCAGTCGAGGCTGGTCCGGGCATTGCCGATATGGTGGCCCATGCCGCCGGCCCGGGGCGAGAACAGCACCAGGGAGATGCCGCGGTCCGCCTGCAGCTTGAGCTGCCGCCCGGTCACGCTCTCGCGCACCGCGTCGTCGCTGATCTTGAGGTCGGCGGGGGAGGGCGCCTGCGCGGGGTCGTTGATGGCGTCGATCTGGCGCTTGCGCCAGGCCAGCAGGGCGGCCGGCTCGGTGGTGTAGTGCCCGTGGCAGTCGATCACCGGGCCGGCATGGCCCGAGGGCTCGGCCATGGCGCCCGCCGGGAGCGCCGTCAGGGCCGCGGCGCCCAGGCCCGCGAGGCGGCGCATGAAGCCCCGGCGGGGGAGGCAGCAGGGACAGGCGGCCTCGACGGCCAGGTAGGGCTCGGCGCTCATTGCGGGCGTCCCTCCGGAACGGCGGCGTGCTTCCGCAGGACCATGTCGCCCCGGAACACGAATTTCTGGGCGCGCTTGCCGGTGTCCACTTCGGTGGTGAAGACGTTGCCCTTCGAATCGACCGCGAGATTGTGGACCCAGTGGAATTCGCCCGCCATCCGGCCATTGCGGCCGAAGCGGCCGAGGATCTCGCCGGTGTCGCGGCTCAGGGTGCGGACCTCGTTGTTGGCCCCGTCGGCGTTGAGCAGGTAGGTCTGGCGCTCGTCCGGCCACAGGGCGAGCTCCCAGACCGAGCCGTTCGCCCGCGTGTTCTTCTCGACGAACATCTCCTTCACGAAGCTGCCGTCCTTGTGGAACACCTGGATGCGGTTGTTGGTCCGGTCGCAGACGTAGACCAGCCCGTCGCGGGCGATCTGCACGCAGTGGACCGGGTTGCGGAACTGCGTCGCCGGCTCGGCCGCGGGGTCGTAGGGCCCGAGCTTCTCGTCCGTCGGCGGCTTGCCGTAGGCGCCCCACATCCGCTTGAACGCGCCGGTCTCGGCATCGAACACGATGACGCGGTGGTTGTAGTAGCCGTCGGCCACGTAGAGTTCGTTCGTCTCGGGGTCGACCATCATGCCGGCGGGCTTGCCGAGGCGGGTGGTGTCCCGGCTGTCGGTCTGCGGACCCTGCTTGCCGATCTGGAGCACGAAGTGGCCGTCCGGCGTGAACTTCAGGATCTGGCCGTCGGTCTCGCCGTTCCCCGCGAGCCAGACGAAGCCCTTGTGGTCGATGGTGATGCCGTGCTCGTTCTGGGGCCATTGATAGCCCTCTCCGGGGCCGCCCCAGGATCGGATCAGGGTTCCAGCCTGATCGAAGACCAGGACCGGCGGGGCGGGCCTGCAGCAGCGGGTGCGGGGTGGATCGAGGCTCGCCGCCTTCTCGTCGTCGGTCAGGGTGCGCGGGCGCTGGATCACCCAGACGTTGTCGTTCGCATCGACCGCGACCCCCGAAGCCTGCCCCATGATCCAGTCGTTCGGTAGGCGCTTCGGCCAGGCCGGATCGACTTCGAAGCGGAGCGGCTCCTGCGCGGCGGCGCAGACTGTGAGCCCGAGCAGGGCAGCGACGACGAGCCCGCGCAGCATGGGCGCCTCCCGGAGGATTGCGTTTTGCGATGAGTGCGGGGATCAGACGCCGCGCGGCTACCGGCGTCCACCGCTGGGCCGGGCGCGGCCGGAGCTTTGTGCTACGCTTTCGGCGAATTGTTCGGCGCCGCAGGCCGTGCGCGGCTCGCACCTGCGGAGCGGACGTCCCGGCCGGTCCGAGCGCGCGCCGGGGGGCCGACCCGATGTGCGCATTATCGCATTCATGCGAGCGTCAGGCAGCTACGTCAATTTAGCCACTGCTTTCGTGGGAAGCAGAAGGCCCGGCCTCTTCTCTTGACATATGTTGAATAATGTTCGTTAACGACCCTTCTCCGCGACATAATCGTTCTGCGTTACTTCGCGTCGCCCGGCGGAGATTCGAAGCATTGTCGCCGTCTGCTGCGCTCTCCGTTTGTATCGGCGCGCTCTTGCTCAGCTCGTTGCTGGCGACATCCTTCGCCTACTTGGCATTTCTGTTGCTCCTGAGCTGAAAGATGCGCCGCAATCCTGGTTTCGGATCGCGCAACACATGGCGCGGCGGACGCGCTTGCCACGTTCCGGCCTCATTCGGACTGCGTAAGTAACGCGCCGGAAACAAATCAGAATCGGCTGGGGGGGGGGTAATGGTATTCATTTTAATTGCGGCCCTTGGGTTGGTCACCGCACGCTGGCTGAACTGGTTCAGCGTCGTGGCGATCGCGATGGTTCTCGCCGTCGCCGTCGGGGTCGAGGGCGCGGTCCATGCCCGCCCGTTCCTGAAGGTGCTGAGGCGCTGCTTCGAGATGAACGCGACGTTCCAGGGCGCCTACCTCGCCCAGGCGCTGTGCATCGCCTACGGGCCTCACCTGCTCGGGCGGTCCGGCAAGTAGGACCCGGCATCCGTCCTCGGACAATCGCGCGGGTCAGGTTGCAATAGAGCGGCAAACGGTTAAGCTCCTGCGTAGGATCTACTGAGGAGGGCGGCCATGAAATCAGTTTATCGCCAGTCCGAAGACCGCCCGGAGGCACCGCTTCCGTCGTCGACGCCGGTTCAGGCCATGCACGCGGACGAGCTGCTGCAGGAGCAGATGCGGCGCCTGCACAACACGCGCGCCCGCCAGCGCGCAGTCCGGCACCCGCGCGCCGCCCGCCCCCCGATGTGACGGCCGCGCCGTGCTCGACTCCCTGGTTCTCGTCTGTGCGGTGATCGCGATCGTCGGGACGGCGGTGCGGCTCGGGCTTGTTCCGCCCGTGCCGGCCGTCCGGCCGCGCCGCATCGAGTGGGACGACCCCGCGTAGGAACACCGCGCGAATCGCCCGATGACCGCGAGACCGCCCCGGGGCGATGGCGCGGGCGCTATGCGGGAGGAGGCGCATCCCGGAGGATGCGCACGGGCCGGATCGCGCGGGCGGCGACTTCGGCCTCGACCCAGGCGCGGGCGGCGTCGGGGACGGGATGATCGGCGAACGCGGCCGGTCGCGGCGGCCATTCCGAGCCGGCCTGGACGACGTAGCCGCGCACGCCCGTCGCCCGGGGGCCGACATAGCCGAACACCTTTCCGGTCCCGTCCACGAGGTCGCTGCAGTGGGCCGGGCCGTCGGTCCAGCGGAGATCAGGCATGGTGACGCCCCGGATGCGCGTCCCGGCATGCCCCGTCCGCGCGGGAACTTCAATCGCCGCCGGAGGGTCCCGTCGATCAGGCGGCCGCCACCGGGGTCGCGGCCTCGGCCCAGCCGGCCCCCCAGTCCTGCACGACGTGGCCCGGCGCGACCTCCCGGTAGAGCCGCTCCGGCGCCACGTAGTCGGGCGCCCGGATCGGGCTGCGGATCTCGTCGTCCGGGAGCGCATGCCGGTCGCGCCGGCGCGCGGGATCGGGGACGGGCACGGCGGCGAGCAGCTTGCGCGTGTAGGGGTGCCGCGGGTTGCCGAAGACCGAAGCCCGGGGGCCGATCTCCACGATCTCGCCGAGATACATCACGGCGACCCGGTGGCAGACCCGCTCCACCACAGCCATGTCGTGCGAGATGAACAGGTAGGCGAGCCCCAATTCGGCCTGGAGGTCGAGCATCAGGTTCACGACCTGCGCCTTCACCGAGACGTCCAGCGCCGAGACCGCCTCGTCGGCGACGATCAGCCGGGGGTTCAGGGCCAGCGCCCGGGCGATGCAGATGCGCTGGCGCTGGCCGCCGGAGAACTCGTGGGGGAAGCGCCCGACCGTCTCGGGCGCCAGCCCGACCCGGGCGAGAAGGTCCTCCGCCCGGCGCCGGGCCTCCCGGGCGCCGGCGAGGCGATTGATCAGCAGCGGCTCGGCCACCGCGGCGCCGACGCTCATACGCGGGTCGAGGCTGGCGAACGGGTCCTGGAAGATCATCTGCATCTTCTGCCGGCGGTCGCGCAGGGTCTTCGGGTCGAGGGCCATGACGTCCTCGCCGTCGAGCAGGACCGAGCCCGACAGGGGCTCGACGAGGCGCAGGATCGAGCGGCCGGTGGTGGACTTGCCGCAGCCCGATTCGCCCACCAGCGCCAGGGTCTCCCCGGCGGCGAGGCTGAACGAGACCCGCTCCACCGCGTGGACCCGGCCGGTCACGCGGCCGAGGAGCCCGGAGCGGATGTCGAACCGGGTGGTCAGGTCGCGCACCTCCAGCACCGGGCGCTCGGCGGCCTTGACGGTGTCGGGGGTCTCGGGCGCCGCCGCCGCCACGCCGGTGGTGCGGTCGACCACGGGGAAGCGCTGCGGCCGGGCGCGGCCCGCCATGGCGCCGAGGCGCGGGACGGCGGCGAGCAGCGACCGGGTGTACGGGTCCTCGGGGGCGGCGAAGATCCGCGCGGTCGGACCGGCCTCCACGGCGCGGCCCCGGTACATCACCACCGTGCGGTCGGCGATCTCCGCCACCACGCCCATGTCGTGGGTGATGAACAGGACCGACATGCCCTCCTCGTCCTGGAGGCTCTTGATCAGGTCGAGGATCTGGGCCTGGATCGTGACGTCGAGCGCCGTGGTCGGCTCGTCGGCGATCAGGAGGGTCGGCCGGCAGGCCAGCGCCATGGCGATCATCACCCGCTGGCGCATGCCGCCGGAGAAACGGTGCGGGTATTCGTGCAGCCGCGCGCGGGCCGCCGGGATCCGGACCTTGTCGAGGAGCTGGAGCGCCTCCACCTCGGCAGCGGACCGCGACAGGCCCCGGTGCTGGATCAGCGCCTCGGCGATCTGGAAGCCGATGGTCAGCACCGGGTTCAGGGAGGTCATCGGCTCCTGGAAGATCATGGCGATCGAATCGCCGCGCACCCGCCGCATCTCGGCCTCGGGGGCGTCGAGGAGTTCGCGGCCCGCGAAGCGCACGCGGCCGCCGATGCGGCTGGCGTCCCGGGGCAGCAGGCGCAGGATCGACAGGGCGCTGACGCTCTTGCCCGAGCCGGATTCGCCCACCAGCGCCACGGTCTCGCGGGGCCCGACGTCGAAGGAGACGCCGTGCACGACCTCGCGCCAGCGCCCGTCCGAGCGGAAGGAGACGGTGAGGTCGGAGACCGAGAGGATCGGGTCCGTCACGGGGCTCACTCCTGATCCATCGAGGTTCGACAGGGCGAGAGTCCTCCCGGCAGCGCCCTCATCCTGAGGTGCCGCAGCGAAGCGGCGGCCTCGAAGGAGGGCTCCAGCCGGCCGCGCGACCCCTGGAGCCCTCCTTCGAGGCGGCTGCGCCGCACCTCAGGATGAGGGGATTGGATGGGAGATCCCATGCGGACCGACCTCCTACAGCACCCGCCGCGGATCGAGCGCATCGCGCAAGCCGTCGCCGATGAAGTTGATCGACAGCACGGTCAGGAAGATCGCGCCCCCCGGGAACAGCGCCCAGTGCGGCGCCACGTCGAGGTGGTCCTTGGCGTCGAACAGCAGCCGCCCCCAGGTCGGGATGTCGGGCGGGAAGCCGAGCCCCAGGAAGGACAGCGTCGATTCCGCGATGATCGCCGCCGAGACCTCGATTGAGGCGGCCACGATCACGGGTCCCAGGGCGTTCGGCAGGATGTGGCGGCGCACGAGGTGCCCGGTCGTCGCCCCCTGCGAGCGGGCCGCCTCCACGAACTCCTTCTCGCGCAGGGACAGGAACTGCGCCCGCACCAGCCGGGCCACCGGCATCCAGCGCAGGCCCCCGATCACCACGACGATCATCAGGAACACGCCGCCCTGCGTGCCGAACACGGCCTTCAGGCTGTCGCGGAACAGGTAGATCACGAGGAGCAGCAGCGGCAGTTGCGGCAGCGAAAGGAACAGGTCGGTCAGCCACATCAGCAGAGGGTCGAGGAGACGGCGCGACATGCCGGCCAGCGCCCCCACCAGCACCCCGATCAGGCTCGCCACCGCCATGGCGGCGAAGCCCACCGCCAGCGAGATCCGGCCACCGTAGATCATCCGGGCCAGCAGGTCCTGGCCGAGGTCGTCTGTGCCGAACGGGTGGTCCCAGGACGGGCCCTGGAGTTGGGCCGCGAAGTCGATGTCGTCGATGGCGACCGGCCAGAGCAGGCCGCCGACCACCACGCCGGCGACCAAGACGGCCAGCACGCCGACGCTGGCCAGCGCCAGACGGTGCCGCCGGAAGCGCCGCCACGTCTCCCGGCCCGGCGAGGCCGGCGCGCGGGCGACGGGGACCGGCTCATCGGAGGGCGATGCGAGGGTCGAGCCAGCCATAGAGCAGGTCCGCGACGAGGTTGAACAGGATGACGAGGCCGGCGAACACGAAGGTCACGGCCATCACCACCGGCGTGTCGTTGGATAGCATCGCGTCGATCAGCAGCGAGCCGATGCCGGGGATCCGGAAGATCTGCTCGGTGACGATGGCGCCGCCGAACACCGCCGGGATCTGGAGGGCCACCAGCGTCACCACCGGGATCAGGGCGTTGCGGGCGATGTGCCGGCGGGTCACCGTGCCCTCGGTCAGGCCCTTGGCGCGGGCCGTGGTGACGTAGTCGAGCCGGGCGACGTCGAGCGCCGAGGCGCGGACGTAGCGGGTGTAGGAGGCGGCCTGGAAGAAGCCCAGCACCGCCACCGGCATGATCGCCTGCCGGACGTTCGCCCAGATCCAGGGAAGCCCGGAGCCCGGCAGGTCGGCTTGGTAGACGAAGGGCAGCCAGCCGAGCTTGATCGAGAACAGCAGGATGAACAGCAGGCCGGTGAAGAAGGTCGGCAGCGAGAAGCCCACGAAGGCCAGGGTGTTGGCGACCTGATCGGCCAGCGAGTAGGGCCGGCGTGCCGCGTAGAGACCGACCGGAATCGCGATCAGCAGCGCCAGCACCTGGGAGGAGCCGACAACGAACAGGGTCGTGGGCAGCCGCTGCAGGATCAGGGTATCGACATTCACCCGGCTGGCGAAGGAGAAGCCCCAGTCGCCGTGCAGCATGGCGGTGAGCCAGCTCAGATAGCGGGTGAAGATCGGGTCATCGAGGCCGAACTTGACGCGCAGCGCTGCCCGGACCTCCGGGGGCACGTTCGGGTTCGCGGCGAGTTCGCCGAACGGATCGCCGGGCGCGAGCGCCAGGACGACGAACAGGATCAGGCTGATGCCGAGCAGACTCGGGATCGCGATCAGGAGCCGTCGCAGGATGTAGGCGCCCATGGCCCCGCGCTCCCGCTCAGGCCTCCCGGTACCAGTCGGGCAGGAACGCGAGGTCGTTGTCCCAGCCGCTGCGGGGCGCCGTCAGGCTCGCGCCGACCGCCGAGACCTCAGCCCGGTGGATCAGCGGCAGCACGTTCTCGGAGACCGCGAGGTCGTTGCACTTGATCAGGAGTGCGGCGCGCTTGACCGGGTCGAGCTCGCTCTGGGCGGCGTTGTAGGCCGCGTCATAGGCGTCGCTGCGCCAGCGCACGACGTTGCGGCCCTGCCACTTGTTGGCCTTCTGGGCCACCTCCCAGGAGGCGTACATCAGGAGCCAGATCGCCGGATCGGCCTGGGTGGCGCCGTAGGCGTACATCTCCAGGTCGGCGTAGAAGTGGGTGCAGGTGTCGGGGTTGGCCGGGTCGGAAGAGAAGAACACCGAGCCGGTGACCGATTTCAGCTCGATCTCGATGCCGGCCTTGGCGGCCGCCTGCTTGATGATCGCCTGGGTCTTCTGGCGCGGGGCGTTGATCGAGGTCTGGA
>NZ_JAKSXX010000237.1 GCF_022829385.1 Methylobacterium sp. J-070
CCGAGCCCTGCGTTGCCGGAGAGCGTCACGGCGCCGGAGATCCCGGCCGCGCCCGTGCCGGTCAGTGCGCCGATACCGTTCGCCCCATAGCCCGCGAGGGTCAGGGCGTTGGCCAGGGTGACGCCGTTCACGTCCAGGGTGGCGCCGCTCACGACCGTCGCAGCGCCGGTGCCGAGCGCGGCGAGGTTGGTAGCGCTGAGCGTGCCGCCGGAGATCGTCGTGCCGCCCGTGTAGGTGTTGGCGCGCGACAGCGTCAGCGTGCCGGTGTTGACCTTGGTCAGACTGCCCGCGCCGGAGATCGTGCCGGCGTGGGACGTCGCGTCCGTCCGGTCGAAGACCAGGGAGCCGCTGTTGGCGATGTTGGCCGTGATCGACCCGGCCGTAGCGCCGTTGCCGATCGTGAGTTCCGCCCAGGACGTGATCGTCGCGCCGTTTGCATAGGCTTGGTCGTCCAGCAGCCTCCAGTGACCGCCCTGGACGTTCAGCGCCTCGAAATTGGTCACGTTCGCCAGCGTGCCGGTGCCGGTGCCGCTGTCTCTGAGGTTGATCGTGTCGGTGCCGGTGCCGCCGTCGATCCGGCCGGTGATGGTCGATCCGGTGTAGAGGTTGAGGGTGTCGTCGCCGCCCTCCAGGCTGATCGCCCGGCCGCTGTTGCCGGTGATGGTGCCGTAGTTGGTGAGGGTGTCGTTGCCCTCGCCCATCTGGATCGCCGCGCCGTCGCCGCGGATGAAGCGCGCCGAGCCGGTGCCGTTGTAGCGCACGCCGTCGAGGGTACCGATCGAGCCGCCGTCGACGCTGCCGTCCCTCAGACGCACCACCGCGCCCGGGTCCGGGATCGTGCCGTTGCCGATGATCGTGCCCCAGTTGACGATCGTGTCGTTGTCGGCCGCCGTGCGGGTCTTGTTCTCCAGTCGGATCGCGTAGCCGCCCTTGCCCTCGATCGTACCGCTGGCGTTGTTGGTGATCATGGTCGCGGCGACGCCGCTGCGGCTGTTGTCGGCGTTCGAGTCGTTGTTGACCACGATGCCGTAAGCGGCGCCGGTGATCGTGCCGGCATTGGTGATTATGCCGCCGCCGAGCGAGATGCCCTCGCTGTTGTTGGCCCGGCCGCCCGAATCGTAGCCGCCCGCCCCGGTGCCCTTGATCGTGCCGTAATTCAAGATGGTGCCAGCAAGGTCGATATCGACGCCGTCCCCGTCGCCGTCCTGCGTGCCGTTGCCGGAATAGGCCCCTTCGATCGTGCCGAAATTCGTGACCGTACCGCCGGCATCGGAGCCGACGCCCGAGCCGTTGCGGCCGGTGATGGTGGCGTTCGCCGCGTTGTTCACCGTCACGGAGCCGGCGCCGTTGCTGCCGCTGAGGGTGACGCCGTGGCGGGCGCCGGAAATCGAGCCGCCGCCGTAGTTATTGACGGTCCCGGCGGTGGCGGCCTTGAAATCGATGCCGTCGGCTTTGTCGGCGGCCTGGCCATTCGTCCGGATAATGCCGTGATTGTTGACCGTCGCGCCCTGGCCCGGACGGATCGCGTCGTCGCCGTCGGACTTGATCGTTCCGGTGGTGGTGTTGTTGATCGTGATCGTGGCGGCGCCGCTGGCGGCGGCCTCGAAATCCAGCGCCCGCTTTGTCGTTGATTGGATCGTTCCGGCATTCTTCACCGTCACGGTGCCGGCGGTCGGGTTGACGTTGATGCGGACCGCGTCGCCGTCGGACCGGATGATGGCGTCCTTCTTGTTCTCCAGGGTCAGGGTGCGGGCGTTGTCGCCCCCGGAGGCGTCGATCGCCCGGCCGCCCGCCTTGGTCGATTCGATCGTGCCGGAATTGGTGATCTTCAGGTCGGTGGACGCGTCGTTCCAGTCGATCGCCGCCTTCTTGTTGACGGAGAGCTTGCCGCCGGCCTCGACCGTCACCGTGTCCGTGCCGGACACGGCCTTCTGGGCCGCATCCGACCCGGTCGCCGAGACCGTATAGTCGGTCGCGCTCGCCGGATGTCCGCAGGCCGCGGCCGCGAGCCAGATCATCCAGGCGCGCGCATCGCCCCACTGGCCTCGAATCACTGCACCGCTCCAAACGATCTCAGATTTCGCGGGGCGTTATGGAGGGCGGAGCGTGATTTCTTCAAGTTTTTTGATAATATTCTGCAAATACGACGACGGTATCTTCTGGATTTTTATTTCGGACCTTGAAGCAATTTTGGCTGCAATGAATGCGGTAGTGTCGATCAATGGGCGATCCGGGAGCGAATTATTTTCCCTCACCAAAGATCTTCGCCGTGACAGATCGGCCGTGTCCGTTGCCGGCCCGCAACAGCGGCGGCTCAGCCGAGCGCGGGGCGGATGCCGGACCGCCGGCTCGCCGGTTGACACCACCCCCGCCATCGCCAACACCTCGCGCCCGCCGCCTCGCTGCGGCGGATCCCGGGAAGACCTGTGACACGATGGCGGTGACGCGCACCTACCTCGACTTCGAGAAGCCGGTGGCCGAGTTGGAGGCCAAGCTCGAGGAGCTGCGCGCCGTGAGCGCGCGCGACGGCGCGGTCTCGATCACCGAGGAGGTCGGCCGGCTCGAGGCCAAGGCCGGCCAGGCGCTGGCCGAGATCTACGCCAACCTCACCCCCTGGCAGAAGACCCAGGTGGCCCGCCACCCGCAGCGGCCGCATTTCGTCGATTACTGCGCCGGGCTGATCGCCGAGTTCACCCCGCTCGCCGGCGACCGCAGCTTCGGCGAGGACGAGGCGATCCTCGGCGGCTTCGGCCGCTTCCGCGGCCGCCCGGTCCTGGTGCTCGGCCAGGAGAAGGGCGCCACCACGGAGGCGCGGCTCCGGCACAATTTCGGGATGGCCCGGCCCGAGGGCTACCGCAAGGCGGTCCGGCTGATGGAGACCGCCGACCGGTTCGGCCTGCCCGTCATCGCCTTCGTCGACACCGCCGGCGCCTATCCGGGGATCGAGGCGGAGGAGCGCGGCCAGGCCGAGGCCATCGCCCGCTCCACCGAGGCCTGCCTCGCGCTCGGCGTGCCCAACGTCGCCGTGGTGATCGGGGAGGGCGGCTCTGGGGGGGCGATCGCGCTCGCCACCGCCAACCGGGTGCTGATGCTGGAGCACGCGATCTACGGGGTGATCTCGCCCGAGGGCGCCGCCTCGATCCTGTGGCGCGACCAGGGCCGCGCCGCCGACGCCGCTACCGCCATGAAGATCACCGCCCAGGATCTGCTGCGGCTCGGCGTCATCGACGGGATCGTCCCGGAGGCCACCGGCGGGGCGCATCGCGACCGCGAGGCGGCGATCCGCGCGGCCGGCGAGGCCGTCGCCGAGTCCCTTGCCCTGTTCGACGGCCTCAGCCCGGCCGAGATCCGCGACCGCCGCGCGGAGAAGTTCCTCGCCATCGGCCGGGGCCTGTGAGCGAGCCCGGGGCGACGGGGGGTCTGTTCGGCGCCCTCGGTCGGCTGCTCGGCCGGCGCGAGCCCCGGGAGCCGGGTCCGCACAACCACGTCTCGCTCGGCTGCAACTGCCAGATGGCGCATGTGCTCAAGACCCTCGACCTGCGCCACTGGTCCGGCCCGCTCGACTGGATCTTCTCCATGCCCGGCATGGTCCGGGACTGCCTCGCCGACGACTTCGCCGCGCTCGTCGACCGCGACCAGCTCGAGACCATCCCGGAGGCGGAGCGACGCGGTCCCGACATCTGGCGCGGGCGCCACCGGCTCTACCGGGAGCGGCACGGGCTCGAATGCGTGTTCAACCACCACGACCCGGCGGCGCGCGAGGCGGATTACGCCTTCCTCACCGAGGGGGTGCGCCGGATCCGGGTGGCGCTCAACACGCCGGGGACCGAGAACCGCCTGTGGATGATGACCCATCTGCACACGCCCCGGGAGACCGTGGAGGCGATCGACGCCCTGCTGGCGCAGCGGGCGAGCCGCAACCACCTGACGTTCCTGCAGCTCGAGACCGGGCATCCCGAGGTGGCGGTCGTCGAGGCCGCGGACCTGAAGCCGTCCCTGCGCTGGCTGACCGTGCAGACGGCCTCGGAGCCGGTGGGCCTGCGGCTCGCCGACCCGGCCGAGGATGCCCGGCTCGTGGAGATCATCCGCGCGGAGGCGGGGCGGCGGCCGGATCTGTTCGGCTGAGCGGGCGATGATCGCGCCCACGATGGCGCGCGCCCGGAGACCGATCGCGCCGATCACCCGCGCGGATGTCGAACGCCGCCTCGGCTCGATCCTCGGGCAGGCCGGTGGCCTCCTGCCCGCGATGAAGGCCTGCGGTCCGACCGGTCGCGGCGGACGAGCCTCCGACACCGCAGCCGCGGCAGGTCATGGGCCCGGGCGCATCCGGTCCGCCAGATAATCCACCAGCACCCGCACCCGGGCCGGCATGGCGGGACCGCCCACGAACACCGCGTGGATCGCCTCGCGGTCCTGCGGATTGAACGGCTCCAGCAGCGGCACCAGCCGGCCGGCGGCGAGGTCCCCGGCGATGTGGAAGTTGCCGACGCGCGTGATGCCGACGCCGCGCAGGGCGAGCTGCACCAGAGTCTCGCCGTTGTTGGCGGCGACGTTGCCGCGGACCGGCCGGACGACGTCGCGCTCGTCCTCGCGGAACGGCCAGCCGGGCTCGACCCGGCGGAAGCTGAAATCCAGACAGTTGTGGTCGGCGAGGTCGGCGGGCCGCTGCGGCGTCCCGGCCCGGGCGAGGTAGGTCGGCGCCGCCACCACGGTCCGGCCGGTCTCGCCGAGTCGACGGGCGGTGAGCGGGCTGTCGGCCAGGGGACCAAACCGGATCGCCACGTCGGCCCGGCCGCCGAGCACGTCGGCGAGTTCGTCGCTGAGGTCGATCTCCACGGTGATGCCCGGATACCGCTCGCCGAAATCGGCGAGCAGCGGCACGATCACGAGCCGGCCATGGGCGGTGGCGGCACTGACCCGGACCCGCCCGCGGGGGCAGCCCCGATCGGCGAGTGCCCGCTCGGTCTCGTCGAGATCCGCCAGGATGCGGCGCGCGGCCCGCCCGTAGGTCTCGCCTTCGGCGGTGAGCCGCAAAGTCCGGGTGGTCCTCACAAGGAGCCGCACCCCGAGCCGCGCCTCGATTCGCGCGACGATCCGGCTGACCGCCGAGGGCGTCAGGCCGAGCCGGCGGGCCGCCTCCGACAGGCTCCCGGCCTCTGCCACCGCCACGAACACCGCCATCTCGCCGGCCCGATCGGCCCTGTCGCGCAACATGCGTGCCTGCCCCTCGATACGCGGGCGCCTGCCGGTGCCCGCCTCGCATCCCGCGGGACTGCGACGCGGACGCAGCGAGTCGCAGGTCCGCCACGCAGGATGCCATCGTCTCGTCCGCCGGCAAGGTCGCATTCGTGATGCCGGCGCACAGATCCTGGTCCGCGCAACAGACTATTTCCCTGAGCGCGAATCGGCCACCTGCGTCTCCGGAACAACCGGAGACGGAAGACCCATGGCCCTCAACGCACCCCTGCTGGCCCTCGCGGTCGGCGCCTTCGGCATCGGCGTGACCGAATTCACCCCGATGGGGATGCTGCCGCTCATCGCGGGCGATCTGAACGTGTCGATCCCGGCAGCCGGCCTCGTGGTCAGCGCCTATGCGCTGGGGGTGCTGATCGGGGCGCCGGTGATGACGCTCGCCACCGCGCGCATGGGCCGGCGGCGCCTGCTGGTCGGGCTGATGGCGATCTTCACCCTCGGCAACCTCATGGCGGCGGTCGCCGACAGCTACGCCATGCTGATCGCCGCCCGGCTCGTGACCGCGCTGAACCACGGCGCCTTCTTCGGGGTCGGCGCGGTGGTGGCGGCCGGGATCGTGCCGCCGGAACGCCGCGCCGCCGCGGTGGCCGCCATGTTCTCGGGCCTCACCGTGGCGTTGATCGGGGGCGTGCCGCTCGCCGCCTGGATGGGCGCGCAGATCGGCTGGCGCGCGGCGTTCTGGGGGATCGCGGGGGTCGGCGCCGTGACCATGCTCGCTCTGCGCCTCGCCCTGCCGGAGCTCGAGGCCGAGGCTGGATCCGACATGCGCGCCGAACTGCGCGTGCTCGGCCGCGGGCCCGTGCTCGCCGCCCTGGCGCTGACCACCGTCGGCTTCAGCGCGATGTTCACGGTGTTCACCTACATCGTGCCGATCCTGAGGGACGAGACCGGGGGAGCGACGCCGTTCGTCACGGCGATGCTGGTCGTCAACGGGATCGGCCTCGCCCTCGGCAACTGGCTCGGCGGCCGCCTCGCCGACCGCTCCGTGGACGGCACGATCCTGGCCGCACTGGCGGCCCACGTCGGCATCCTGGTGCTGTTCGCCTGTCTGATGCGCGACGCGGCGGCGGTGACGCTTCTGGTCTTCCTCTGGGGCGTGGCGAGCTTCGCCATCGTACCGCCGCTCCAGATGCGCGTGATGGAGAAGGCCGCCGAGGCGCCCAACCTCGCCTCGGCGATGAATATCGGCGCCTTCAATCTCGGCAACGCCATCGGGGCGGCGGTGGGTGGTGTCGTGATCGATGCAGGCCTCCGGCTCCCGGCAGTGCCGCTCGCCGGGGCCGGGCTCGCGGCGCTGGGCCTCGCCTTCATGCTCTGGCTGCGCCGGGGCGGCACGGCGCGGGTCGCCCCCGCCGAGGCCACCTGTGGATAGCGCGCGCGCCCGGCGTAAGCCGGGCCAGTGTTGCACCCGGGTCCTTGCGGTAAGGAAGGTGCAAGCTTAACGAGCGTATTGGGTTGGGGAGTGGCGTCCGACGGTTGCCGAAAAGGCCCGCGGGCGCGCGTAGGACGATTGAGGTTCCCCATGACGGCGCGTCTCGCGACTGCGCGGATGCTGGCGGCCGCATCCCTGTTGGCCCTGTCCCTCGCCGCCTGCCAGGACGGATCCGGGATCAACGGCCCGAGCGCGCGCAGCATCGCGCCGATCGCCCCCCAGACGGTCGCCCTGATGCAGACCAAGGGCATGCAGCAATCCGACCCGATCCTGATCCGCGCCTACAAGAAGGAGGCGGAGATGGAGGTCTGGAAGCGGGGCGGCGACGGCCGCTACGCCCTGCTCAAGACCTACCCGATCTGCCGCTGGTCCGGCCAGCTCGGCCCCAAGACCCGCGAGGGCGACCGTCAGGCGCCCGAGGGGTTCTACACGATCACCCCGGGCCTGATGAATCCGAATTCTTCGTACTATCTCTCGTTCGATACAGGCTTCCCGAATGCCGTCGACCGGGCCAACGGGCGCAGCGGCAAGTACCTGATGGTCCACGGCACCTGCTCGTCCGCGGGCTGCTTCGCCATGACCGACGCCACCATCGCGGAGATCTACGCGGTGGCCCGCGAGGCGTTCATCGGCGGGCAGCGCAGCTTCCAGTTCCAGTCCTACCCGTTCCGGATGACGGCCGAGAACATGGCCAAGTTCCGCAACGACCCGAACATCGGCTTCTGGCAGAACCTCAAGGAAGGGTCGGACTATTTCGAGGCCCTGCGCGAGGAGCCCAAGATCGGCCAGTGCGGCACCCGATACGTGTTCGGCGGCGCCGACGCGGCGGCGGGCTCGTGCAAGCCGAAGGTCGATCCGCTGGTGGCGGAGAAGAGCGAGCGCGACGCGCGCACGGTCGCCGAACTCGTCGCCAAGGGCACGCCGGCGGTGCGGGTGGTCTATCAGGACGGCGGCCAGAACCCGGTGTTCCGTCCACAGAACCCCAGCGCGTTCGCGAGCCTCGGCGGCACCGAGACGACGCTGCCCTACGACGCCAAGGAGTACGGCCGGCACAACCTCGGCGACGTGAGCCGCCCCGAGACCCTGGCGGCCGGCCCGCAGGAGATCGAGGTCGGCCCGAAGGGCCAATCCACGATGATGGCCGCCGCAGAGCCGGCGGCCCCCGCCAAGGCCGCGAAGGCGGACGGCAGGGCGCGGGGGCCGGCCAAGCCGGTCGCCACGACCCTCATGGCGAACCACGCGGAGCCCGCCGCTCAAGGGGCCGCGGCTGTCGACACCCAGGTCGACACCACGGCGGCCCTCGCCGAGAAGCCGGCCCGGATCACCGTGGCGGATGCGGATGGGGATCCGAGCAGCTATCAGAAGCTGTTCGGCAAGCTGTTCGCCAAGGACAATCCGGCCCCGGCGACCCCACCGACCCCGGCGGTCGACGCCGCTATCGTGCCCGAACCGGTCAAGCTCGCGCACGCCGCCGACCCGCTCGCGCCGAAGCCGGCCGCCAAGGCGCACACGCCGCCGCACGCGTCCAAGACCGCCAAGGTCGAGGCCAAGGTTGAGGCCAGGGCCGAGCTCAAGTCGGAGGCGAAGCCCGCCCTCCGGAAGGGCGAGGGCGACAAGGTCAAGCCGTAGGCAAGCGTCCGGGTCATCCGACCGCGCGCTCCTCGTTCAGACGTGTGGCCGCGCCTCGCACCGCCGCGGCGGGACGACGGCGCGGGCCGGTCAACCGAGGCTGACGAGTCCGGCCGTGTCGGCCCCGAACGGCGGGATCCCGGTCATCGCCGGATTGGATGGGGCCGAGTGGACGGTCGGGATCGGGAACGGCCGCGCCTTGGGAACTTACAACCTGGTCAGGCGGCGGTTGGCCGGTAGGCCGACGGCGCGGCGAGGCTCATGAGAGGCGCCGGGGGAGAAGCGCCTTGCCGTCGGATGACCGTCCCGGGCCGCCGCCGCTCAGAGCAGCGGCCGGTCGCGGTTCATCAGCCACAGGGCATGCACGGTGCCGGGCAGCCAGCCCAGGATCCAGAGCACGATGTTGAGCAGGAACTGCAGGCCGAAACCGGTGGTGACGAGGACCGCGATCGGCGGGATGAAGATCGCGAGCAGGATGCGGACGAGGCTGGACACGGAAGCTCCGGGGCTAGGGTCCGAGGGGGTCCACGCTCAAACGACGCGCGGCCGTCTCCGTTCCCCGCCCTGCCGGGAGGCGCGGCAGAACCCACTTCATGTTCACACGCCCGGAGCGCCCACCCCGCTGGCAGCGGAGCGCGACGGGCGCCCTTTCTCCCGGCGGAGAACCGGCTCAGCTCCGCCTTGGAGACGCGACATGAGACGCTCGGAGATACCGGGGTCCGCTTTTCAAGGGGATCCGTGACTCCGGAGCCCGCACGGGAGAGAGGCCCCTCGCTTCCGGATACCGCCGCCTTGACGGCCACGTTGCATGGATCCTGTGGCCGAACGCGCAACGATTCTGGAGGATATCGGCCGGGGATTCGTGCGACTCGCCGAGCAGGTCAACGACGAACTGGAACGCCGCGGCCTCCTCCACCATGAGGCCGACGCCGACGCCACCGTCGAGGCTCAGATCGAGACGCTGATCGCCCGGCTCGGCGACGACGCCGCGGTGTCCGAGGCCGCCACCGCGGCGAGCGACGTTCCCCTGTTGCACAGCCCGATGCTCCTGCAGGCGCTCCGGATCGCGCTCACGTTTGACCCACGATCTCCCGATCGCGGCCGGTCCGGCCCCGGATCGGACCGCCCCCGTGTGAACGGCGGCCGCGTATCCCACCGGGTGCACCGTCGGCGGTGCGCCCGTCAGTTCTTCATCGGCGCCGTGGTGGCGGAGGGCACGTTCACTGCCTGCTTCTCCGGGTGCTTCACTTGGCTGTAGGCGACGTTGGCGAAGGTGCCGATCACCGCGGGCCAGCTCGGGCTGGCATATTGCTGGTCGTCACGCCCCGCCTTGCAGAAGGCCGTGGTGAGGGCGTTGACCACGTCGTCGTCCGTGGCCCCCGTGGAGGCCGTCTTGATCTGCTGCACCACCCGGACCAGCGTCGGCACGAAGTCCTGCTGCTTCACGCCCTTGAGCGCGTCCTGCACGCCGAGCTTGTCGAAGGCCGCCTTGAGCGTGTCCTGCTCGATCTCCGCGCAGGGGGCGGTGCCCGCCAGCATGGTCTTGGTGGCGGCGCGCGCCTCGGAGGCCTTCTCGCCGGTCACCGGCGGCGCCTTGTTGCCCCAGGAGTTGCGGATGTAGTCGGTGACGTTCTTCACCTCGACGTCGGTCATCTGCTGGCCGATCGCCACCATCGGGGCGAGGCCGCTCTGGGCGCCGAGGCCGCCGTAGATCACCCGCAGCACCGTCTCGGGGCCCTCCGACATCACCGAGGTGTTGCCGGCGAGCGCCGGCACCGCGCCCTCGATGCCCTTGCCGTCGGGCTGGTGGCAGGAGGAGCAGTAGGTCAGGTAGGTCGAAGCGCCGGGGGCGCCGGCGGTGTCGAAGACCGCGAGGTCCTTGGGCTTGTAGGTCTGCTTGGCGGGAATCGTGCGCAGGTAGGCGACCATCGCCTTCAGATCCTCCTCCTTCACCTGGGAGAGGGATTCCATGATGGTCTGGCGCATCGGGCCGGCGGCGACGCCCGGCCGGTCGCCCGGGGCGGTGCCGGTCTTGAGGTAGGTCACCACCTGCTCGTCGGTCCAGGCACCGATGCCCTGGTGGCCGTCCGGGGTGATGTTGGGGGCATACCAGCCGTCGATCACGCCGCCGCCGAAGCGGCCCGCGAAGCTCGAATTGCCGACGAGCTTGTTCTCGTTGTGGCACATGGCGCAATGGCCCAGCCCCTCGACGAGGTAGCCGCCGCGGTTGACCTCGGCGCTGGCGTTCGGATCGGGCTTGAAGCGCTCCTCGCTGAAGAAGGCGGTCCGCCACGTCACCAGCGCCGTGCGGACGCTGAACGGGAACGGGATCTGGCTCTCCTGGCGCTTCTGGCTCACCGCCGGGATCGACTGCAGGTAGGCCCAGATCGCCTTGGTGTCCTCGTCGCTGACCTTGGTGTACCAGGCGAACGGAAAGGCCGGGTAGAGATACCCGACATGCTTGCTGTAGCCCTGCCGGAAGGACTTCTCGAAGTCGGCGTAAGAGTAGTCGCCGAGCCCGGTCTCCTTGTCGGGGGTGAGGTTGGGCGTCATGATCACGCCGAACGGCATGTTCAGCGCATAGTTGCCGGCGAGGAACTTTCCGCCCGGGGCGGTGTGGCAGGCGGCGCAATCGCCCATGGTGACGAGGTACTTGCCGCGCTCGACCGGATCGGCGCTGTCCTGCGCGCGGGCCGGCACGGCCATGAACAGACCCGCGAGGAGCGGGACCGTCATCAGCGGAGCCGTCACGCGCGGATCTGCGGCCCATCCAGACGCGGGGCGATTCGTCCGCTGCCTCGTGCGCTGCATGACCACGTCTCCCCTGAGAGAATTGTCGTCGTTGGAAAGTAGAGTCGTTAGAAAGTACTGACGCGCGTGAACGCCTCCGTTCGCGGCGTTGTTCCTGTCGGCGGCGGCCTGCGGCGATGCGCCATGCCGGCGCGGATCCGCACTCCGAGATCCGCCAGATGGGCGACGAGCCCGGCGAGCAGGCAGGCGGCGACCGTGCTCCAGGGGGCGCCGACCAGGGCGGCGCGCAGGGCCAGCATCAAGGCCGCCCCGGAGGCGAGGGTGGCGAGGAGCGCCGGCAGGGACAGGTCCGCGAACACGCCCGGGACCACGCGCCTGCGCCGGCACAGCCAGACCAGCAGCAGCGCCTCGAGGACCACCAGCGCCAGGATGCCGTCGATGATCCGGCCCGAGGCGAACAGGGCGGCCATCAGGCCGTCGCCCGGAAGGGGGCGTTGAGGCGCACGATCCGCAGGTTGAGACAGGCGGCGACGCTGACCCAGGCGAGGTAGGGCAGGTTCATCAGCCCGGCCGTGGCCGAGACCCGGCCGGTCACCGCCACCAGCACGGCGATCGACAGCCACAGGGCCGCGACCTCGGCCAGCGCCCAGTCGGGGCGGCGGAAGCGGAAGAACAGCACGCTCCAGGCGATGTTGAGCACCCCGTTCACCGCGTAGGCGGCGAGCAGCACCCCGCGGGCGCCGGGATCGGGGTCGCCGGTCCAGGCGAGCACCCCGGCGGCGGTGGTGAGCACGAAGATCACGGTCCAGACCGGCCCGAAGGCCCAGTCCGGCGGTTTCCAGACCGGGACGCGCAGGGCCCGGTACCAGGCATCCGTGGTGGTGGCGACGCCGCCCGCCACCGCTACGAGGATCGCCGCCGCGGCCGCCACCGCGGCCGGCTCCCAGCCGGTACCGGTCCCAGGCAGCGTCACGGCGAGACCCAGCGGAACAGGTGCGCGAGGTCCTTGAAGAAGATCCGCGCGTGGGCGGCGGGCTTGGCCCGGACCAGCTCCTTGTTCATGTAGCTGTCCCAGGTGAGCTGCTGCACGTCCTTGTCCCGGCAGATCGCCACGAAGCGCTCGCGCAGGCCGTCGCTGCGGTACCAGACCCACTGCATCATCCCGAGGATCCAGAAGACGCGGCCGTGGAGCTTCATGAAGCGCGCCCGCGCGCGGGCGAGCGCCCGGGCATCCCCGGTCTCCAGGAAGGCCGCGGCCGCCTCCGCCGAGAGGCGGCCGCCCAGCATGGCGTAGTAGATGCCCTCGCCGGAGGCCGGCGCGACCACGCCGGCGGCGTCGCCGGCGAGCAGCACGTCGCGGCCGTTGTCCCAGCGCTTCAGGGGCTTGAGGGGCAGCGGCGCGCCCTCGCGGCGGAGGGTCTCGGCCGTGTCGAGCCCCGTCGCGGCGCGCAGGTTCCGGATCGAGGAGCGCAGGGAGAAGCCCTTCTTGGCGCTGCCGGTGCCGATGCTCAGCGTGTCGCCGTGGGGAAAGAT
Source organism: Methylobacterium sp. J-070 (assembly GCF_022829385.1). Lineage (GTDB taxonomy): Bacteria > Pseudomonadota > Alphaproteobacteria > Rhizobiales > Beijerinckiaceae > Methylobacterium. The sequence continues at coordinate 12,599 of NZ_JAKSXX010000237.1, forward strand.
CCAGCTGTAGAAATCCGGCGAGTGCCGGCCCTGGTAGTAGACGTCGCAGCGGCTCGCCTCGACGGATTCGGCCCCCGGCGCGCCCGCTTCCGGGACCCGCAGGATCTCGTGGTAGGCGAAGACCTGCCGCATCTTGGCGTGGCCCGGCACCTCGGCCCGCCCGACGGGCGAGCAGGCCCCGTCGGCGCCGATGACGAGGCGCGCCCGGACCGCGTGGCGGGCGAGCGTTTCGCCGGTGCCGGTGGTGAAGTGGACGAGCGCCGGCCCGCCATCTGGCCGGGAGATGGTTTCGAAGGCGGCTTCGCGCAGGGCGGCGCCGGCCTGCACGGCCCGGGCGCGCAACCACGGGTCGAAATGCTCGCGGTCGACCATGCCGACGAAGCCTTCGCCGACGGGCATGTCCACGGCCTTGCCGCTCGGCGCCACCATCCGGGCGGACCGGATCTTGGCGACCAGGAGGGAATCGGGGATCGCGAAGTCGCGGATCAGCCGCGGCGGGATCGCGCCGCCGCAGGGCTTGATCCGGCCGGGCTTGTCGAGGAGCAGCACCGTGTGCCCGGCCCGGGCGAGGTCGTTGGCCGCCGTGGCGCCCGCGGGGCCGCCGCCGACCACCACGACGTCGAAGGCCGCTTCGCCGCCGCCTCTCCCCGGAGAGGGGGAGGGGGAAGAGCGGCCGCCATCATCCAACCGAGCCATGGCTTCACCTCGCGCCGAGGGCGGAATTGAGCGGCACCGGGCCCGGCGCCGCGACGGGTTCCAGCCGCGCGGCCAAGACCACTGCGACCAGGAACAGCCCGCCTTCCGCGGCGAACACCGCCGCGTAGGCCTGGACCGGTTCGGCGGTGACGAGCCGCAGGGCGTCCACCGCCACCGCGCCCAGAAATCCGCCGGCCCCGAACGCGATGCCCTGCGCGGCACCCCAGACGCCCATCCGGGTGCCGCGCTCGCGCGCGTCGCCCCGGCCGGCGAGCGCCATCATCGAGCCGATCGCCGCGACCGCATAGGCGCCGTTGGCCATCCCGAGGGCGAACACCGTCTGCCGCAGCGGGAAATCGGTGCCCCCGGCCGCACCGCTCGCCAGGGCGAACAGGGCGGCCGCCGAGCCGGCGCAGCCCAGGGCGATCCACAGTCTCAAAGAGGCGAGGGGGGTGCCGCGGGCCATGAGCGTCAGCCCCGCCACCACCAGCATCCCGGCGAGCACGCCCCCGTGCTGGAGCCCGGCGAGTTTCGTGGTGGCGCCCGGGGTCATGGCGAAGACGAGGCCCGCGTAGGGCTCCAGGATCAGCTCCTGGGCGCTGTAGGCCAGCATCGAGACGAACACGAACAGCGTGAAGGTCCGGGCCACGGGGTCGGCCAGGACCTCGGCCAGCACGGCGAAGAACGGCCGCCGCGCCGCCTCGGGCTCGGGCTCGGGCTCGGGCGGCCGGAGGGCCAGGCGCCGCTCCACCCCGACCACCGCCAGGGCGGCGACGCAGAACGCCACCAGGGAGACCGTGCCGGAGACCGCCACGAGGCGCAGGCCGGAGAACGGATCCAGGAAATGGCCGGCGAGGGGAGCCGTGACGGCGAACCCGACGATCATCATCACCCAGACGATGGTGGCGGCGGCCCCGCGCCGGGCCGGCGCGACGCCGCCCGCGAGCAGCACGAGCAGCGAGGTCCCGGCGGCGCCGACCCCGATCCCGACGCACAGGAACGCGCCTGCGGCGAGCGCCAGCCCCAGCACGAGGTGGGTGGCGGCGAGCGCGGTGCCGCAGGCCGCCCCGACCCCGCCAAGGCAGAGCAGCGCCATGCCGCCGACGATCCAGGGGGTGCGCCGGCCGCTCCGGTCCGAGCCGTAGCCCCAGCGGGGGCGCAGCACCTGCATCGCGTAGTGCAGGGCGACCAGAAGGCCGGGCACGAGGGCGGGCAGCGCAAGTTCCACCACCATCACCCGGTTGAGCGTGGCGGTCATCAGCACCACGACGCTGCCCAGGGCGGTCTGGACCAGGCCGAGGCGGACGATCTGGGGCCAGCCGAGGTGCTGTTCGGGCGCACCGGCTCTCTCCGGGCCCCACGGGATCTCCGCCCCCGCGGACGGGGCATGGATCGTGGCGCTGCCGGCGCGCGAACCGGGCTCGCCCATCACGCGCCCCCCACCAGCGGCCGCAGCGCGAAGGCGGCGACCAGCATGCCGAGCACGTAGAGGGTGGTGCCGGTGCCGTTGTACCAGACCGCCCGCTCCCGGGGATCGTCGAGGAACCGGACCATCAGGACGAACTGTCCGGCGAGCAGCGCCGCCACGAGGCCGGCATGCCAGTACCGCTCCCAGCCGGTCAGCAGCGCGATCACCGCCACCTGCGGCAGCGCCATCACCAGGCAGGCGAAGCGCGCGGCGCGCTCCGTGCCCATCTGCACCGGCAGGGACAGCAGGCCCATGCGCCGGTCGCCCTCCACCGATTTGAAATCGTTGAGCGTCATTATTCCATGGGCGCCGGCGGCGTACAGCAGCGCGACGAGCATCACCCGCCGATCCGGAAGGGCGGCGGCCATCACGGCGGCGCCGGTGAACCAGGGCAGGCCCTCGTAGCAGAGCGCCACAGCGGCGTTTCCCCACCAGCCGTTCTTCTTCAGGCGCAGGGGCGGCGCGGAATAGATCCACGCCAGCGCCAGCCCGAACAGGGCGGCCCCGAGGATCCAGGGCCCCAGCGCGGCGGCCACCACCAGGGACAGCACGGTCCAGCCGAGCGCGAGGTAGAGGCCCCAGCGGCCCGGGATCCGGCCCGAGGGAATCGGCCGGTTCGGCTCGTTGATCGCGTCGACGTGGCGGTCGAACCAGTCGTTGGCGGCCTGGCTGGTGGCGCAGACCAGCGGTCCGGCCAGCAGAACCCCGGCGGCGATCACCGGCCACTGACCGTGCGCGGGCTGCCCCGAGGAGATCACACCGCAGGCGAACGCCCACATCGGGGCGAACCACGTCAGCGGCTTCAGCAGCTCGATCACTGCGCTCGGGGCGGGCGTGGCGGCCATACCGGGAGGCTACCGGGGCCCGCCCAAGTGTCAAGTCAGATTTACACCGGACGCCGGCTTGCGCGAAACGTTTGTCGGATGAATACAGCCAGCGGATGAAAATACATTATCCGATCAGCCAGCAGCAGGCGCGCGGGGAGCCCTCATTTCGGGGCGCCGAGGCGTGCGCATCGCGCCCTGCGCTAGCCTGATGCAGCGCGCCGCGGGGCCGGCTGACCGGGTGCATCATGGGTCATAGGGGCCGACGTGGCGAGGTCCCGACGATGCGGCTTTGTGGCCGCGCGGCATGGCATCTCCCGTGCAGGGAGCGCGATTGCGACCTGGCGGCCGGCCCCACTCATCATCACGCACGCAGCGACGTGATCCAGGACAGCGCAAGCGGTAGCGCCCGCAGGTTCGCGTAAGCTCGGCGCGCAGAGACGGCGGCCAAGCATCCGGATGCGGGCGCGGAACCGACATCCCGGAAGCCATACCGCAGGGCCACGTCGCGCTCGGCAGCCTGCGGGGGAACGGATCCCTGGACTTCCAGCAGTGCGCAGATGGCCCGCGTCCGGGACGCAGGATCGGCGGCCCCGCCACGCGGTCCCGCGACGGCCGGCCGAGGCCCGATTCAGTCCTCTTCGGCGGGCCCGTCCAGGTCGCCGACGCCGTAGCGGCGCATCTTCGCGTAGAGGCCCTGCCGGCTCAAGCCCAGCATCTCCGCCGCCGAGGCTCGGTTGTCCCGGGTGATGCGCAGGGCCGCCTCGATGCAGAGCTTCTCGATCAGGTCGGTGGTCTCGCGCACCAGGGTCTTCATCGAGACCCGCCCGACCAGTTCGGCCATCTGCTCGACCGAGCGCGGAACATCCCGCCCGCCGGCCAGGCGCCCCTCCGGGATCCGCCGCGGGGCGGGGCGGATGGCGAAGCCCAGGCAGGGGCGGGCGCCGGCCACCGAGACGGCGGCGACCTCCACGTCCTCGGTCCCGCCGAAGGTGCCCCGGACGAGGGTGGCGAAGCGGCGGACGGCCCCGTGATCGACGAGCATCGCGAACAGGGCCTGCACCTCGGATTCGTCCCGGCCGAGCCATTGATCGAGGCTGCGCCCCCGGGCCTGCCCCTCGGTGGCGAGCTGGGCCAGCTCCAGGAAGGCGGCGTTCGCCGTCAGGATGCGCCGGGACGGATCGGTGAGGACGAAGCCCTCGGGCATCGCCTCGATCACCGCGCGGGTCGGCGCCTCCCGGTCGGCCCCGGTTTCCGCGACCGCCGGATCGGCCACGAGCCGCATCAGGACGCTGGCGCCGCTCTCGCCGCGGAACAGCGAGGCCGCGACCGTGACCTCGCCGCGGCCATGCGGCAGGGTCGCCCGGATTTCCGCGGCCTGCCCGGTGGCCCGCAGGGCGGCGAACTGCGCCTCGAGGGCCCGGGTGCTGGCGGCGTCGAACAGGTCGACCGCGTCCTGACCGGCGACGCGCTTCGCCGGTCGGCCGAGCAGGCGCGCGGCGGCCGGGTTGGCCTCGCCGACCCGGCGCGTCCCGGCATCGACCACCAGCACCGGCTCCCCGGAGATCTGGAACAGCAGCCGGTAGCGGGTCTCGGCGGCGCGCAGGCGGTCGTAGTCCCGCTCCAGAGCCTGCTGGGTCTCAAGCAACCGGCGCTGCAGGGCCGCCACCGCCCGCATGTCGCGGCCGAGCACCAGGATCGGGCCGCCCTCGGCCGGGCGGATCGAGGCGTAGCGCATCGGCAGGTCGATGCCGCTGGGCGAGGGATGGTTGACCTGACGCCAGCGGGTGACGCCCTCGGCCCGGGCGTCCCGCAACAGGGCGTCGACCTTCGGCCGGCTCTCCACCGTGACGGTATCGACCCAGCGCCGGCCCAGCCAGCCGGGGATGTTCTCGGACTCGAGGTCGGTCCCGACGGTCGCGTCCCGAATCACCCCGTCGGCGTCGATCACCAGCGACACGTCGGCGGAGGCCGCGACGATCCGCCCGACCGCCTCGCCGTCGAGGTGGCCGGCCACCTGCTGCAGGGCCTCGGGCGGCCGCTGCGGTGTGGGGCGAGGCTGGGGCGTCACGGTCACCGCAATGTGAAGTTCGGGTTTCGACCCTTTCAGCAGGCCAATGCCTGTCTGTCCAGCAAAGCTTCAGCGGCGGCGGGCGCCAAACACGCGTCCGCCGCGCAGGCATCGGCCCCGAAGATGCCCGCCTCCCCGCCGTTGCGGGCGAAGTAGGGGCCGCCGACCAGAACGCGAATGTCCGGGTTCCGGGAGGCGCTCCGCATGTCCGACACCGTCCCGGCCAGGGCCGGCGTCAGCACGTCGCTCGAGAGCGACAGGCCGACGACGTCGAACCAGTCGGCGCCGAGAAGTTCCAGGGGATCGAGGCCGGGCCCGGGCACCGCCGTGGTCACGTCCCATCCGGCCTCCCGGAAGAAGCTCGCGACGATCGACAGGCCGAACCGATGGGTCTCGCCGGGGCAGGGCATCAGCAGGACGCTGCGGCCGTTGGCGGGGACCGATTCGCTCTCCATCTCGGCGCAGAGGCGGCGGCTCACCGCCTGCAGCCGCCCGAGGGCCTCCGTGACCGCGAGGAAGTCGCAGGCATCCTCCTCCCAGAGGGCGCCGAGGTGCCGCGCCGCCGGGGCGAGCAGGTCGAGGAGGAGGCGCGCCAGGGGCAGGCCACCCTCCCGCAGGGCATCCACCTGCGCGTCGAGATCCACAGGACCGGGGGCAAGGAGAAGGGCGCTGAACCGGGCGATCTCCTGCGGGCTCGGGGCGCGCCCGGCCCGGCCGCGGCGGCGGGCGGCGGCGGGACGATGGGCCAGCATCAGCCGGGGCAGGATCTCCGCCTCGACGACCCGCGCGAGCGCGTCGGGCAGGGCGCGATTGGTCTCCGACCACGCGAACGACAGGTCGCGGAACACCGGGAGGCCCTCACCCGCGGGGCCGCAGCCTGCCGAGGGGGGGCCGTATTCCAGACGTTCACCGAAATGCCTCCAGTCTCCCATCGGCATCCCTCCCTGAAGCGGCCCCGGCCCGGAAAGGACCGGCGGCTCCGCCCGCGCATCGGGTTCGGCGTTGCTCGCCCGTCTGTTCTTCGTCTTCTGTTGGTTCCGCAGCCGACCAGCCAAGTCGCCACAATGTCCAACAGCGGCGGCGACGATACGCTTCCTGACGAACTTGGCAATGATCTTAGTCCAAGAAAAAATATCCGCCCCCTGTCATCGACCGATACCGTCAAGCGCACTTGACACTTCCGGGACCTCCGACCTAGCCTCTGTCAACGACGGGGCCATTGGCGCCGGGCGAATTTGGGGGCGGAGGCATGGGTCCCGAGGACCGACCGGCACGACCGCTCTACACGCCCGCCGAGCGGCAGCGGCGCGACGCGACACCCTGGACGCTGGTGCAGGGCGTGCTCGCGCCCGTGCAGTTCGCCATCTTCCTGGTGAGCGTGGTCCTGGTGCTGCGCGCGCTCGTCACCGGACAGGGCCAGGGCGCCGCGGAGATGTCGGTCGTCGCGAAGACGCTGGCGCTCTACGCGATCATGATCACCGGCTCGATCTGGGAAAAGGCCGTGTTCGGCCGCTGGCTCTTCGCCCCCGCGTTCTTCCTGGAGGACGTGGTCAGCATGCTGGTCCTGGCGCTGCACTCGGCCTACCTCGCGGCCCTCGTCACGGGCGCCCTGGCCGAGCGGCCGCTCCTGCTCCTCGCGCTTGCCGCCTACGCGACCTACCTGGTCAATGCCGGCCAGTTTCTCCTGAAGCTGCGCGCGGCCCGCCTCGAGGGTTCCGGCGGCCGCGGCCCGCGCCTCGCGGAGGCGCTGTGATGAACGCGCCGCTCCCCCATCCCGCCCCCTGCGGCGGCATCGACCTGCATCAGGAGCACGGGCAGCGCGCGGTGTTCTGCGGGCTCACCGGCATCGTCTGGCTGCACCGCAAGATCCAGGACGCGTTCTTCCTGGTGGTGGGCTCGCGCACCTGCGCACACCTGATCCAGTCCGCCGCCGGCGTGATGATCTTCGCCGAGCCGCGCTTCGCCACGGCGATCATCGACGAGCGCGACCTCGCGGGCATCGCCGACGCCAACGAGGAGCTCGACCGGGTCGTCACCCGGCTGATCGAGCGCCGGCCGGACATCAAGCTGCTGTTCCTGGTCGGCTCCTGCCCGTCGGAGGTGATCAAGCTCGACCTGTCCCGGGCGGCGCAGCGCCTGTCGGGGCGCCTCGCCCCCGTGCGGGTCCTGAACTATTCGGGCTCGGGCATCGAGACGACCTTCACGCAGGGCGAGGATGCCTGCCTGGCCGCTTTGGTGCCGGACCTGCCGCGCGAGGCCGACACCGCGGCGCCGTCGCTCCTGATCGTCGGGGCGCTGGCCGACGTGGTCGAGGACCAGTTTCTTCGGATTTTCGCCGCGATGGGCCTCGCGGATGTCCGGTTCCTGCCCGCCCGCAGGGCCGGGGCGATGCCGGCCGTGGGGCGCGGGACCCGCTACCTTCTCGCCCAGCCCTTCCTCGCCGACACGGCCCGCGCTCTCGAGGAGCGCGGCGCCCGGCGGCTGCCCGCGCCGTTCCCTCTGGGCGCGGAGGGCACCACCGGCTGGCTGCAGGCGGCCGCCGAGGCCTTCGGCGTCTCCGCGGACGCGTTCGAACGGGCGACGGCCCCGGGCCGCGCCCGCGCCGAGACCGCGCTGACGCCCCATCGCGAAAAACTCGGCGGCAAGCGGGTGTTCTTCTTCCCCGATTCGCAGCTGGAGGTGCCGCTCGCCCGCTTCCTCGCCCGGGAACTCGGCGCGGCGCTCGTGGAGGTCGGGACGCCGTACCTGCACCGGGCGCATCTCGCGGCCGAGATCGAACTGCTGCCGGCGGGCACGCGGGTGACCGAGGGCCAGAGCCTCGACGACCAGATGGACCGCTGCCGGGCGGCCCGACCGGACCTCACGGTCTGCGGGCTGGGCCTCGCCAACCCGCTGGAGGCGGAGGGTCTGTCGACCAAGTGGTCGATCGAGCTGCTGTTCACGCCCGTGCAGGGCTACGAGCAGGCCGGCGACCTCGCCGAGCTGTTCGCGCGCCCGCTCCGGCGCCGCGCCTTGCTGGAGGTGTAGCGCCATGCAGCTCACCCTCTGGACCTACGAGGGCCCGCCCCACATCGGCGCGATGCGCGTCGCCACCGCGATGACCGGGCTGCACTACGTGCTGCACGCGCCGCAGGGCGACACCTACGCAGATCTGCTGTTCACCATGATCGAGCGGCGGGATGCGCGCCCGCCCGTCACCTACACGACCTTCCGGGCCCAGGATCTCGGCCGCGACACCGCCGAGCTGTTCAAGACCTCGGTCGCCGCCGCCTACGCCCGGTTCCAGCCGCAGGCGATGATCGTCGGCGCCTCCTGCACCGCCGAGCTGATCCAGGACGATCCCGCCGGCCTCGCCAAGGCCCTCGACCTGCCGATCCCGGTGATCCCCCTGGAGCTGCCCGCCTACCAGAAGAAGGAGAACTGGGGGGCGTCGGAGACTTTCTACCGGCTGGTCCGGGCGCTGGCCGGTCCGGCAGCCCCGCGTCCGGCGCGGGAGCCCGGCCTGCGCCCGCTCTGCAACATCCTGGGACCGACGGCGCTGGGTTTCCGGCACCGCGACGACCTGATCGAGATTCGCCGGCTGCTCGATGCCCTCGGCATCGCGGTGAATGTCGTGGCGCCGCTCGGCGCATCGCCCGCCGATCTCGGCCGGCTCCGGGACGCCGACTTCAACGTCGTGCTCTATCCCGAGACCGCGCGCTCCGCGGCGGAATACCTGAAGAAGAGCTTCGGGCAGCCGTTCACGCAGGCCGTGCCGATCGGCGTCGGCGGCACCCGCCGGTTCGTCGAAGAGGTCGCGGCGCTCGCCGGAATCGACCCGGCGCCCGTCCTCGACGGCCCCGGCTCGCGCCTGCCCTGGTACTCCCGCTCGGTCGATTCGACCTATCTCACGGCCAAGCGCGTCTTCGTGTTCGGCGACGCGACCCACGCCCTCGGCCTCGCCCGGGTCGCGGCCCGGGAACTCGGCTTCGTCGTCGTCGGGCTGGGCACCTACAGCCGCGAATTCGCCCGCGAGGTCCGCGCCGAGGCGGCCGAGCACGGCATCGAGGCGCTGATCACCGACGATTACCTCGACGTCGAGGCGGCGATCCGCGCCGCCGCGCCGGAACTCGTCCTCGGCACCCAGATGGAGCGCCACGTCGCCAAGCGGCTCGGTATCCCCTGCGCGGTGATCTCCGCCCCGGTCCACGTCCAGGACTTCCCGGCCCGCTACGCCCCGCAGATGGGCTTCGAGGGCGCCAACGTCCTGTTCGACACCCTGGTCCATCCGCTGATGATGGGTCTCGAGGAGCACCTCCTCGGCATGTTCCGGGAGGATCCGGAATTTCACGACGGCGTCGGCCCGTCGCATCTCGGCGGCGCCCCGGTCGCGGCCCCGATGCCCGACCGCGCGGCGCCCCCGGCCTCCGCGCCGATCCGCGTCGAGGCCGCCATCGCGGTCCCGGCCGCCCCCTGGGCCCCCGAGGCCGAGAAGGAGCTGAAGAAGATCCCGTTCTTCGTGCGGGGCAGGGCGCGCAGCAACACGGAGACCTTCGCCCGGGAGCGGCAACTGCCGCTCATCACCCTGGAAACCCTCTACGACGCCAAGGCGCATTATGGCCGCTAGAGCGCTCCCCCCCGGCCATGACGGCGCCTCGGCGCAGCGCCGGCCGCCGATCCGCGTCGTGATCGTCACCCTCGACAATCACCTGGCGAGCGCGGTGGAGCGGGCGCGACTGCGCCTGCGCGCCGAGATGCCCGGTCTGGTGCTGGGCTTCCACGCGGCGGCCGAGTGGGACAACGACCCCTCAGCCCTCGAATCCTGCCGGAGCGACATCGCCCAGGCCGATATCGTGCTCTCGGCCATGCTGTTCATGGACGAGCATGTCCGGGCGATCCTCCCGGCCCTCGCGGCCCGGCGCGAGGCCTGCGACGCGATGGTGGGCTGCCTCTCGGCGAGCGACGTGGTGAAGACCACCAAGCTCGGCCGCTTCGACATGAGCGGCACCAAGCGCAGCGCCCTCGACTTCCTGAAGAAGCTGCGGGGCAAGCCCGGCCAGCAGGGCAATGCCGGCCGGCAGATGGCCCTGGTGCGCAAGCTGCCGAAGATCCTGCGCTTCATCCCGGGTTCGGCCCAGGACGTGCGCGCCTATTTCCTGACCCTGCAATACTGGCTCGCGGGCTCCGACGAGAACGTCGCCGCCCTGGTGCGCTTCCTGGTCCATCGCTACGCGGCCGGCACCCGGGCCGCCTGGCGCGAGGGCCCGGCCGCGCCGGCGCCGCTCGATTACCCCGAGACCGGGCTCTACCATCCGCGCCTCGCTGGCCGGATCGGCGCGGATCCGGCGCGGCTGCCGGGCCGTCGCGACGCGAAGGGCCGCGTCGGGCTGCTGCTGATGCGCAGCTACGTGCTGGCCGGCAACACCGCCCATTACGACGGCGTCATCGCGGCGCTGGAGGCCAAGGGCCTCGACGTGGTGCCGGCCTTCGCCAGCGGCCTCGACAACCGCCCGGCCGTGGACGCCTTCTTCATGCGGGACGGCCGCGCCCGCATCGACGCGCTGGTGTCGCTCACCGGCTTCTCGCTCGTCGGCGGGCCCGCCTACAACGACGCGGCGGCCGCGGAGTCGATGCTGGCGCGGCTCGACGTGCCCTACCTCGCCGCCCAGGCCCTGGAATTCCAGACGCTGGAGCAGTGGGAGGCCGGCGAGCGCGGGCTGTCGCCGGTCGAGGCGACGATGATGGTGGCGATCCCCGAACTCGACGGCGCCACCGCCCCGATGGTGTTCGGCGGACGCTCCTCCGCGTCGGGCAGCGACAACGCGAGGGACATGCGCGTGCATCCCGAGCGGGCCGCGCGGCTCGCCGAGCGGGTGGAGCGCCTCGTCTCCCTGCGCCGCACGGCGAAGGCCGGGCGCCGGCTCGCCGTGGTGCTGTTCAACTTCCCCCCGAATGCCGGCGCCACCGGCACCGCGGCGTTCCTGTCGGTCTACGCGTCCCTGCTCAACACCCTGAGGGGCCTGGCGGAGGACGGCTACGCCGTGGAGGTGCCGGAGAGCGTCGATGCGCTGCGGGCGGCGATCCTGGAGGGCAACGCCAAGCGCTTCGGCACCCAGGCCAACGTCCACGCCCGCATCCCGGCCGAGGACCATCTGCGCCGGGAACCCCACCTCGCGGAGATCGAGGCCCAGTGGGGTCCGGCGCCCGGCCGCCACCAGACCAACGGCGCCGACATCTTCGTGCTGGGGGCGCAGTTCGGCAACGTCTTCGTCGGGGTGCAGCCGGCCTTCGGCTACGAGGGCGACCCGATGCGGCTGCTGTTCGAGCGCGGCTTCGCCCCCACCCACGCGTTCTCGGCCTTCTACCGCTACCTGCGCGAGGACTTTTGCGCCGACGCCGTGCTGCATTTCGGCACCCACGGGGCGCTCGAATTCATGCCGGGCAAGCAGACCGGCCTGTCCGATTCGTGCTGGCCGGAGCGGCTGATCGGCGCCCTTCCGAACGTCTACCTCTACGCCGCCAACAACCCGTCCGAGGGCACGCTGGCCAAGCGCCGCTCGGCCGCGACCCTGGTGAGCTACCTGACCCCGAGCCTCGCCGCGGCCGGGCTCTATCGCGGGCTGATCGACCTGAAGAGTTCGATGGAGCGCTGGCGCGGGCTCGGGCCGGACGCGACCGGCGAGCGCGGCAGCCTCGCCGAACTGATCCAGCAGCAGGGCGCCGCGGTCGACCTCGTGGCCGCCGAGCCGGCCTGGACCGGCGATCTCGGCGTCCGGGTCGCCGACCTCTGGACCGCCGTGCAGGAGCTGGAACAGACCCTGATCCCGCACGGGCTGCACGTGGTCGGCCAGGGCGTGCCGGCGGAGGAGCGGGTCGACCTGCTGCTCGCCCTGGCCGAGGCCTCGCACGGGCTGAAGCCGGACCGGGCCGGCCTCGCCGCCCTCGTCGCCGGGGCGGGGGTCGAGTCGGCTCTGGCGGCCTCCGGGCTGCCCGCGGACCCCGAGACCCGCGCCGCCTTCGCGGCGCTCGCCAGGTCCGAGAGCCTGCTCGCCCGGGATCACGAGGTCCCGGCCCTGCTGCGGGCGCTCGACGGCCGGTTCGTGCCGCCGGTGGCCGGCGGCGACCTGCTGCGCAATCCCGCGATCCTGCCGACCGGCCGCAACCTCCACGGCTTCGACCCCTACCGCCTGCCGTCCACCTTCGCGGTGGCCGACGGAACCCGGCAGGTGGAGCGAATCCTCGCGCGCTTCGCGGCGGACGGGAAGCCCTGCCCGGAGAGCGTCGCGCTGGTCCTGTGGGGCACCGACAACCTCAAGAGCGAGGGCGGCCCGATCGCCCAGGCGCTGGCGCTGATCGGCGCCGCGCCCCGCTTCGACGGCTACGGCCGGCTCAGCGGCGCCGAGCTGATCCCGCTGGAAACCCTGGGCCGCCCGCGCATCGACGCGGTGGTGACCCTGTCGGGGATCTTCCGCGATCTGCTGCCGCTCCAGACGAAGCTCCTGGCGGAAGCCTCGTACCTAGCGGCGACCGCCGACGAGCCCGTCGAAAAGAACTTCGTGCGCAAGCACGCCCTGGCGATCCAGGTCGAGCAGGGCTGCGACCTGGAGACCGCGTCCCTGCGGGTCTTCTCCAACGCCGAGGGCGCCTACGGGGCCAACGTCAACCACTTGGTCGATTCGGGCGCCTGGGACGACGATGCCGAGCTGTGCGAGACCTTCTCGCGCCGCAAGAGCTTCGCCTACGGCCGCACCGGCCGCCCGGCGCCGCAGCGGGCGCTGATGCAGGCGGTGCTCGCCTCCGTCGACATGGCCTACCAGAACCTCGACTCGGTCGAGGTCGGCGTCACCTCGGTCGACCATTACTTCGACGGCCTGGGCGGCATGGGCCGGGCGGTGGCCCGCGCCAAGGGCGAGTCCGTGCCGATCTATATCAGCGACCAGACCCGCGGGGAGGGGCGCGTCCGCTCCCTGGAGGAGCAGGTGGCGCTGGAGACGCGCACCCGGATGCTCAACCCGAAATGGTACGAGGGTCTGCTCGGCCACGGCTACGAGGGCGTGCGCCAGATCGAGACCCACCTGACCAACACGGTCGGCTGGTCGGCCACCGCCAACGCGGTCCAGCCCTGGATCTACCAGCGGATCACCGAGACCTACGTCCTCGACCCGGCCATGCGCGCGCGCATGGCCGCCCTGAACCCCACCGCCTCGGCCAAGGTCGCCCAGCGGCTGATCGAGGCCCATCGGCGCGGCTTCTGGACTCCTGACGCAGAGATGCGCGACGCCCTCGACCGGGCCGAGGAGGAGCTGGAAGACCGTCTCGAAGGCGTCACCGCAGGAGTCGCCGCATGAACATCGCCATCCGCAATCCGGTCGTCGCCCGGAAGGAGGAGGGGAGCCTCCAGGTCGACCTCGATCCGGACATCAGGATCGAGACCGCCAAGGTCTTCGCGGTCTACGGCAAGGGCGGCATCGGCAAGTCGACCACCTCGTCGAACCTGTCGGTGGCGTTCTCCAAGCTCGGCAAGCGGGTGCTGCAGATCGGCTGCGACCCCAAGCACGACTCGACCTTCACGCTCACCAAGCGCCTCGCCCCCACGGTGATCGACGCCCTGGAGGCGGTGAACTTCCATTCGGAGGAGCTGCGCGTCGAGGATTTCGTGGTCGAGGGCTACAACGGCGTGATGTGCGTCGAGGCCGGCGGCCCGCCCGCCGGGACCGGATGCGGCGGCTACGTGGTCGGCCAGACCGTGAAGCTCCTCAAGGAGCACCACCTCCTGGAGGACACCGACGTCGTCGTGTTCGACGTGCTCGGCGACGTGGTCTGCGGCGGCTTCGCCTCGCCGCTCCAGCACGCCGACCGGGCGCTGATCGTCACCGCCAACGACTTCGACTCGATCTTCGCGATGAACCGAATCGTGGCGGCGATCCACGCCAAGTCGAAGAACTACCCGGTGCGGCTCGGCGGCGTCATCGCCAACCGCTCGGCCAAGACCGACGAGATCGACCGGTTCAACGACGCGGTCGGCCTGAAGCGGCTGGCCCATTTCCCCGATCTCGACGTGGTCCGCCGCTCGCGCCTGAAGAAGTCGACCCTGTTCGAGATGGACTCCTCGCCGGAGCTCGACGCGGTCACGGCCGAGTACATGCGGCTGGCCGAGACGCTCTGGGCCGGGGGTGAGCCCTGCGAGGCGCGGCCCATGAAGGACCGCGACCTGTTCGAGTTTCTGGGGTTCGATTGATGGCCAGCGCCAGCTACGACGCCCGCCGGGGCGAGCTCACCACCTATTTCGACCGCACCGCGGTCGAGGCGTGGTCGCGCCTGACCTCCGACGCCCCGGTGAGCCGGATCCGCGCCACCGTGCGGGCCGGCCGGGACGCGATGCGGGCGACGCTGCTGTCCTGGCTGCCCGCCGACATGACCGGCCTGCGCCTGCTCGATGCCGGCTGCGGCACCGGGGCGCTCAGCGTCGAGGCGGCCCGGCGGGGCGCCGAGGTGATCGCCATCGACGTCTCGCCGACCCTGGTCGACCTCGCCCGGGAGCGCCTGCCGGCGATCTCCGGCCCCGGCGGCATCGACTTCCGCGTCGGCGACATGCTCGACCCGGGCCTCGGCCGCTTCGACCACGTGGTGGCGATGGATTCACTGATCCATTACCGCGCCGCCGACATCGCCCGGGCGCTGGCGGTGCTGGGTGCGCGCACGGACGGCTCGGTGCTGTTCACGGTGGCGCCGCGCACCGCCCTGCTGACCGTGATGCACGCCGCCGGACAATTCTTTCCGCGGGGCGACCGCTCGCCGGCCATCGTGCCGGTGACCGAGGGCGGGCTGCGGCGGCGGATGTCCTCGGAGCGGGCCCTCGACGGCTTCGCCTGGGCCGGGAGTCACCGGATCAACAGCGGGTTCTACCTGTCGAACGCCATCGCGCTGACGCGCTCTTCCCCTCCCCCCTCTGCGGGGGAGGGTACCCTGCGCAGCAGGGGGGGAGAGGGGAACCCGGCTTCCAGAAGAGGCGAGAGCCTTCATGAAGGCGGAGCCATATCCTGCGCCGTCGCTCCCCTCTCCCGACCCGGCCTGACGGCCGGCCCCCCCTCCCCCGCAGAGGGGGGAGGGGGTGCAGCGGCGCCCGGGGTGCGAACATGAGCACCGCGTCCCAAAAGCTCACCGCCGCCCTGATGCGACTCGGCCCGGCGATCCTGCCCTTCGCGGATGCCGCCACCGTCGAGCTGCCCCTCGGGCGCCTGCTCCGGCTCGCCCTGTTCCAGGTCACCGTCGGCATGGCGGCGGTGCTGCTGATCGGCACCCTGAACCGGGTGATGATCGTCGAACTCGGCGTTCCGGCCTGGATCGTCGCCATGATGCTGGCGCTGCCGCTGGTCTTCGCCCCGTTGCGGGCGCTGGTCGGCTTCCGGTCGGACACGCACCGCTCGGTGCTGGGCTGGCGGCGGGTGCCCTACATCTGGTTCGGGACGCTGCTCCAGTTCGGCGGGCTGGCGATCATGCCGTTCGCCCTGCTGATCCTGTCGGGCGACACCACCGGCCCGCTCTGGGTCGGGGACGTGGCGGCGGCGCTGGCCTTCCTGCTGGTCGGGGCCGGCCTGCACACGACCCAGACCGTCGGCCTGGCGCTCGCCACCGACCTCGCCCCCGCCCATGCCCGGCCGAAGGTCGTGGCGCTGCTGTGCGCGGCCCTGCTGTTCGGCATGATGGCCAGCGCCGTGGTGTTCGGGCTGTGCCTCGCGCATTTCTCGGCCGTGCGCCTGATCCAGGTGATCCAGGGCGCCGCCCTCGTCACCATCATCCTCAACGGGGTCGCCCTGTGGAAGCAGGAGCCGCGCGATCCCCACCGCACCCGGGCCGCGCCGCGGCGCGACTTCCGCGCCTCCTGGCAGGCCTATGCGGGGCAGGGCACCGCCCGGCGCCGCCTCGTGGCGATCGGGCTCGGCACCGCGGGCTTCTCCATGCAGGACATCCTGCTGGAGCCCTATGGCGGCCAGATCCTCCACCTGTCGGTGAGCGCCACGACGGCGCTCACCGCCCTGCTCGCCGCCGGCGGCGGGCTCGGCCTGCTGGTCGCCGCCCGCTGGCTCGGGCGCGGCGGCGATCCGTTCCGGGTCTCGGCGGTGGGCGTCGGCATCGGCATCCTGGCCTTCTCGGCGGTGGTCTTCGCCGCGCCGCTCGCCTCGGCCGACCTGTTCGCCGCGGGGGTCAGCCTGATCGGGCTCGGCGGCGGCCTGTTCGCCCACGGCACGCTCACCGCCTCGATGAACCGGGCCGGGCCCGAGGATACCGGCCTCGCCCTCGGCGCCTGGGGCGCCGTGCAGGCGACCGCCGCGGGTCTCTCGATCGCCGCCAGCGGCCTCGTGCGCGATGTCGGCGGCGCCATCGCCCAGTCGGGGGTGCTCGGCGAGGGCATGAACGAGCCCGCGATCGGCTACCTGATCGTCTACCACATTGAGATCGCCCTGCTGTTCGCCGCGCTCCTGGCGCTGGGACCGCTGGTGCGTGAGGACGCGCGTGCACAGACGGGCGCCCCAATCGTCGGCGACCTCGCCGGCCGAGCAGCCTGAGACACGGGGAGGACAGCCATGCCAACCGGCGCACTTACGGGTCACGTCGACGTCGCCCAAGTCGTGCTCTACGCGTTCTTCCTGTTCTTCGGGGGCCTGGTCTTCTGGCTGCGCCGCGAGGACCGGCGGGAGGGCTACCCGCTGGAGAACGAGGCCGTCGGACGCCGCAAGACGGTCGATCCGATCCTGATCCCGCGGTCCAAGGCCTTCCACCTGCCGGGCGGCGAGACGACCTACGCGCCGCAGGCGGTGCACGGCCGGGACGACATCGAGACCGGCATCCCCGCCCGCAAGGTCGAGCCCTGGCCCGGCGCACCCTACGAGCGCACGGACACGTCGCTCCAGGCCGGCGTCGGCCCCGGCTCCTGGGTGCTGCGCCACGACGTCCACGACAGGACCTGGGACAACGAAGTCCGCATCGTGCCCCTCCGGGTGGCGACGAACTTCGTCGTCCATGAGGACGGGCCGAACCCGATCGGCATGACCGTGTTCGGCACCGACAACGCGGTAGCCGGCGTCGTCAGCGACGTCTGGGTCGACCGCGGCGAGTCGCTGATCCGCTACTACGAGGTCGAGCTGGCCACGGGCGGCCGCCGGCTGATGCCCACGACGTTCTGCCGGGCCGGCGGCTTCACCAAGACCGTGAAGTCCGAGGCGCTGCTCGCCGCCCAATTCGCCGACATCCCGGCGACCCGCGACCCCGACAGCGTCACCTTCCTGGAGGAGGAGCGGATCGTGTCCTACTTCGGCGCCGGCACGCTCTACGCCACGCCGGCCCGCGCGGAGCCCCTGATATGAGCGGCGACTTCCTGCCCGAGGGCACCCCCCGGGGCTTGCCCGGCCCGCTTCCCGCGGGCGAGCGCATCCTGTGGCAGGGGGCGCCGACCACCGCGGGGCTGCTGGTGCGGGTGTTCCACGCCCGCCTGGTGATCGCGTGGTTTTCCGCCTGCGCCCTGGGCTTCGGGCTCGCGGCGGGGACGCCCACCGCGGCGCTGCGGATCGTGGGACCGACCCTGGCGGTCGGCGCGGGCGGCCTCGGGCTGCTCTGGCTGCTCGCGTGGCTGACCCACCGCACGACGCTTTACACGATCACCAACCGCCGGGTCGTGCTGCAGGCCGGCATCGCCCTGCCGGTGACCCACAACCTGCCCTTCGCGCAGATCGACACCGCGGGTCTGCGTTCCTTCACCGACGGGAGCGGCGATCTGCCTCTCCGGTTGCGGCCGGGCCTCCGTATCGCCTACCTTCAGCTCTGGCCGCACGCCCGGCCCTGGCGTCTTGCCCGGACGGAGCCCATGCTGCGCTCCGTGCCGGACGCCGACACGGTGGCGGGGTTGCTGGCGCAGGCGCTCGCGGCGCATGCCGACGGCGCCGCGCCGCCGGTTCGGGTGGCCCGTCTGGGCCGCGCGCACGAGCATCCCGGCCACCTCGTCGCGGCCGAGTAGGGGAGGGTTGAGATGGGCGAGCGGGCGCAGAACGCCGGCCGGTCTACCGCACAGGCCGCCGCTTCGCGGGCTGCCACCGGACCCGCGCCGGCGCTGCTGATGATCGGCGCGGGGGCGCTGATGGGCTTCACCATGCTGGCGGTCCTGATCGGCCGCAGCGAGGATGTCGGCCTCGTCGCCCTGCCGCCCGCCAAACCCGTGGCACGGCTCGAATTCCGCGCCGAGGATCAGGTCGACGGCTCCATCGCCCTGCGGAACGCCGCCGACCGGCACATCGTCGCGTGGATCCGCCCCGGCGAGGACGGCTTCCTGCGCGGGACCCTGCGGGGGCTGGCCCAGGCCCGCCAGCGCGGGGGCCTCGGACCGGAGCAGCCGTTCAGCCTGACCCGCTTCGACGACGGCCGCCTCGCCCTGGCCGACGAGGCCACCGGCCGCCGCGTGCCCCTGGAGGCCTTCGGGCCGACCAATGCCGGAGCCTTCGCCCGGCTGCTGCCCGAGCCCGGCGTTCCCGCCACGGAGACGCGCTGATGGGCCTGTTCGGCAGCCGGACCATCACCGTGCCCTGCACGGTCGAGATCGAGCAGACGCCCGAGAGCCTGCACGCGCACGTCACCCTGGCGGGCGGCTTCGAGATCGCGCCCGGCGACGAGGTCCTGGTCCACGACGCGCCGACCTCGGTGCCCTACGGCGAGCGGCTCACCGTGAACCGGACCGCCACGATCACCCGCGCAGGCCCGCTGGAGCGGGCCTGGACCAAGCTCATCGCCC
Source organism: Methylobacterium sp. J-070 (assembly GCF_022829385.1). Taxonomy (GTDB): domain Bacteria; phylum Pseudomonadota; class Alphaproteobacteria; order Rhizobiales; family Beijerinckiaceae; genus Methylobacterium. The sequence goes on from NZ_JAKSXX010000237.1 coordinate 31,417, forward strand.
ATCTCGAGCTGACCGAACTCTACGAGGTCAGCTTTTCCGAGAGGAGGAAGCTGTGAACGCTCCCGTCGCGCCCCCCGCCGGCCAGCCGCTCCCGAAGGTCCCGGTCAACGAATCGACCAAGGCCGCGCAGGAGACGACCTTCCTGAGCCCGCGCTTCTACACCACGGATTTCGAGGAGCTCGACCGCACCGACGTCGAGCCGGTGCGGCGCGACTGGGACCTGCTCATCGCCGAGCTGCGCGCCGACCCGAACAAGCGCCACTTCACCCGCAACGCGGAGTTCGACTGCGACCTGTCGCAGATGGAGCCCGAGCTGCGGAAGGAATTCCTGGATTTCCTGGTCTCGTCGATCACCGCCGAGTTCTCCGGCTGCGTCCTCTATGCGGAGATGCGCAAGCGGGCCAAGAACAAGGACATCAAGGAGCTGTTCGGCTTCATGAGCCGCGACGAGGCGCGCCACGCCGGCTTCATCAACGACACGCTCAAGGATTTCGGCATCGGCGTCGATCTGGGCTTCCTGACCAAATCCAAAAAGTACACGTTCTTCCGGCCGAAGTTCATCTTCTACGCGACCTACCTGTCGGAGAAGATCGGCTACGCCCGCTACATCACCATCTTCCGCGAGCTGGAGCGGCACCCGGAGCGGCGCATCCACCCGATCTTCAAGTGGTTCGAGCTGTGGTGCAACGACGAGTTCCGCCACGGCGAGGCCTTCGCGCTCCTGATGCGGGCGAACCCGAAGCTGACCACCGGCGTGAACCGCTACTGGATCCGGTTCTTCCTGCTCGCGGTCTTCGCCACGATGTACGTGCGCGACCATCACCGCCCGGCCTTCCACAAGGCTCTGGGGGTGGATCCCAGCGACTACGACTTCAAGGTCTTCCGGATCACCTCGGAGATCTCGAAGCAGACCTTCCCGCTGGAGCTCGACCTCGACAACCCGAAGTTCAAGGCGGGGCTCGACCGGCTGCTCGCCTGCTCCCGGGCGATCGGCGACGCGAAGGCGCGGGGCGGCCTCGTCGGCAAGGCCCTTCACGCAATCCACGCCGCCCGGGCGGCCGCCACCTTCGTCCGCCTCTACCTCTTGCCGGTCAAGGCGAACGCCCTGCCGGCCGATATCCGCCTCCAGCCGGTCTGGTAGGATGGGGACCTACGCCGCCCCGGTCGTGTACGCGGTGCTGCTCTGGTGGTTCTCCACCGGGCTGATCCTGCTGCTCGACCACGCCCCGCGGCGGACCCATCCGTGGAGCATGGCCTGCGCGACCCTGCTGCTCGCCGGCGCCCTGGTGGCGATCCGCGCCAGCGCCGGGGACACGAGCGCCACGGGGGCCTACACGGCGTTCACGGCCGCCCTCGCGGTCTGGGGCTGGCAGGAGATGAGCTACTACATGGGCTTCCTGTCGGGCCCGAAGCCGGCCGCCTGCGCGCCGGGTCTGCGCGGGTTCGACCGGTTCCTGGCGGCGCTGGCCACCAGCCTGTGGCACGAATTCGCCATCGTGGTCGGGGGCTTGGCGATCCTGGCGCTGGTCTGGGGCAGCCCAAACCGCTTCGCCCTGTGGACCTACGGCGCCCTGGTGGTGATGAATCTCTCGGCGCGGCTCAACCTGTTCCTCGGGGTGCGCAACCTCCACGCCGAGTTCCTGCCGGACCATCTCGGCTATCTCGCCTGCTATCTCGCGCGGAAGCCGATGAACCTGCTGTTCCCGGTCTCGGTGAGCCTCGGGACCATCGCGGCGGCGCTCCTCGGCCGGGCGGCGCTGGGCGCCGATCTGGTGGAGCACGAAGTGATCGGCTTCACGGTCCTGGCGACGCTGACCGCGCTCGCCACCCTGGAGCACTGGTTCCTGATGCTGCCGCTGCCCTCGGCGGAGCTGTGGCGCTGGAGCCTGCCGGCCCGGGCGTCCGGGGAGGCGGCCCGGCCGCGGGACCGCGTGTAGGTCGAGGGATCACAGCCGGGCGACGCACGTCCACCAACTTGGAATTGGTCTCGTGCGAAATCCGGTGTCACAGGCGGGATCAACCCGCAGGGTTTGTTCGGGGAGAGGCGACATGGATTACGAGACCTTCTTCGGAGGCGAGATCGCCGGTCTCCATCGGGAGGGGCGCTACCGGGTCTTCACCGACCTCGAGCGCCACGCCGGCAACTTCCCGCACGCGACCCATCACCACGCCGGCGGCACGCGGCCCGTGACGGTCTGGTGCTCCAACGACTATCTCGGCATGGGCCAGCACCCCTCGGTCACCGGGGCGATGCACGAGGCGATCGACCGCTGCGGCGCCGGCGCCGGCGGCACCCGCAACATCTCCGGCACCAACCACTACCACGTGCTGCTGGAGCGGGAGCTCGCCGACCTCCACGGCAAGGAGGCGGCGCTGCTGTTCACCTCCGGCTACGTGTCGAACTGGGCGGCCCTCGGGACCCTGGCGTCGCGGCTGCCGAACTGCGCGGTCTTCTCCGATTCCGAGAACCACGCCTCGATGATCGAGGGCATCCGGTTCTCGCGCGCCGAGCGCCACATCTTCCGCCACAACGACCCGGAGGACCTGAACCGCAAGCTCGGCCTGATCGACCCGTCCCGGCCGAAGCTGGTGGCGTTCGAGTCGGTCTACTCCATGGACGGCGACATCGCCCCGATCGGCGAGATCTGCGACGTGGCCGAGGCCCACGGGGCGCTCACCTACCTCGACGAGGTCCACGCGGTCGGCCTCTACGGCGCCCGCGGCGGCGGCATCTCGGAGCGCGACGGCGTCGCCCATCGGCTCGACGTGATCGAGGGCACACTGGGCAAGGCCTTCGCGGTCCATGGCGGCTACATCACGGCATCCGAGAAGCTGTGCGACTTCGTGCGGAGCTTCGCCTCCGGCTTCATCTTCACGACGTCCCTGCCGCCCGCCGTGGCGGCGGGCGCAGCGGCCTCGATCCGCCACCTGAAGACCAGCGGCGCCGAGCGCGCCCGCCACCAGGAGCGCGTCGCGAAGGTCCGGCAGGCGCTGGAGGCCGCCGACATCCCGACCATGCCCAACGACAGCCACATCGTGCCGGTGATGGTCTGCGACCCTGTTCTGTGCAAGGGCATCTCCGACACCCTGCTCGACGAGTTCGGCATCTACGTGCAGCCGATCAACTACCCGACGGTGGCCCGCGGCACCGAGCGCCTGCGGATCACCCCGTCGCCGCTGCACTCGGATGCCGACATCGCGCATCTGGTCGAGGCGCTCGCCACGATCTGGGGGCGGATCGGTCTGCGGCAGAAGGCGGCGGAGTAGGGGGCTCCCTTCTCCTCCCCACCCCCTCATCCCGAGGTGCCCGCGAAGCGGGCCTCGAAGGAGCGCTCCAGCCGGCCGCGCGCGCCCTGGAGGCCTCCTTCGAGGCCTTCGCTGCGCTTCGGCACCTCAGGATGAGGGGGTGGCTTGGATTCCCCCGCAGCATCGAGTCATCGCGTGCCCACTTTCCCCTTCTCGGCCATCGTCGGCCAGGACGAGATGCGCCAGGCGCTGCTGATCGCCGCCGTGGACCCGGCCGTCGGCGGCGTGCTGGTCGTCGGCGACCGCGGCACCGGCAAGTCCACGGCGATCCGGGCGCTGGCCGCCCTGCTGCCGCCGATGCGGGCGGTGGTCGGCTGCCCGTACAATTGCGACCCCGACAGCCCCGCGGAGTCCTGCCCGCACTGCGCGAGCATGCCGGGCGCGCGGAGAAAGTCCGAAAAAAAACCGGTGCCGGTGGTGGACCTGCCGCTCGGCGCCACCGAGGACCGGGTGGTCGGCACCCTCGACCTGGAGCGGGCGCTCGGCGCCGGCGTGAAGGCGTTCGAGCCGGGGCTGCTCGCCCGGGCCAACCGCGGTTTTTTGTACATCGACGAGGTGAACCTGCTGGAGGACCACCTCGTCGACCTCCTGCTCGACGTGGCGGCGTCGGGCGTCAACACCGTCGAGCGCGAGGGGCTGTCGCTCCGCCATCCGGCCCGCTTCGTCCTGGTCGGCTCCGGCAACCCGGAGGAGGGGGAGCTGCGCCCGCAGCTGCTCGACCGGTTCGGGCTGGCCTGCGAGGTCGCGACCCCGAAGGACATCCCCACCCGCATCGCGGTGGTGCGCGCCCGCGACGCCTACGAGCGCGACCCGGAGGGCTTCTGCGCCGCGCACGCCCGGGACGAGACCGCGATCCGGAAGAGGATCCTGCTGGCGCGGGAGCGCCTGCCGGGCGTGACCGTGCCGGATGCCGCCCTGGAGCGGGCGGCCCGGCTCTGCCTGGCGCTCGGCACCGACGGCCTGCGCGGCGAGCTGACCCTGATGCGCACCGCCCGGGCGCTGGCCGCCCTCGACGGCGCCGGGGCGGTCACCGACGACCACCTCCGCCGGATCGCCCCGGCCTCCCTGCGCCACCGCCTGCGCCGGAACCCGCTCGACGAATCCGGATCCACCGCCCGGGTGGAACGCGCCCTGGCGGAGGTCTTCGCGTGACGGGGGCACCGCCTCTCCCTCCCCCCTCTGCGGGGGAGGGTGGCCCCCGAAGGGGGTCGGGCCGGGACAAAGTCCCGCAAGAGGGGCGACGCGACGGTGCGGGTTTCAGCACCCGACGCGACCTTTCCGGATCCGTCGCTCCCCTCTCCCGACCCGGCCTGACGGCCGGGCCTCCCTCCCCCGCAGAGGGGGGAGAGAGGGCGCCCGATCTGTGGGCCGATGCCCGCCGCGCCGCCCGTCTGCTCGCCGCCGACCCGCCCGCATTCGGAGGCGCAATCCTGCGCGCCGCCCCCGGTCCGGTGCGCGAGCGCTGGCTCGATCTCTTCCGGGGGATGCTCCCCCCCGCGACACCCTGGCGACGCCTGCCGCCCGGCATCGGCGACGACGGCCTGCTCGGCGGCCTCGATCTCGCCGCGACCCTGGCGGCGGGCCGCCCGGTCGCGCGGGGCGGCCTGCTGGCGGAGGCCGACGGCGGGATCGTCGTCGCGCCCATGGCGGAGCGCCTGCCGCCCGGCACCGCGTCCCGGCTCGCGGCCGCGCTCGACACCGGCACGGTCGCGGACCGAAACGCCCGGTTCGGCCTGATCCTGCTCGACGAGGGCGAGGCGGACGAGACGGTCGCCGAGGCCCTGGCCGACCGTCTCGCCTTCCGGATCGATCTCGGCGCCGTCGGGATCGCAGAGGCGGATGCGCATCCGCCGGAGCCGGAACCCGCCTCCGGCCCCGCGGAGCCCGACCCGGTCGGCAGTCTCTGCGCCCTGGCCGAGGCCTTCGGCGTCGCCTCGCTGCGCGGGCCGATCCTGGCCGCCCGGGTGGCGCGGGCGCTGGCCGGGGAGGGGCCGATCGGCCGGGCGGAGGTCACCGCAGCCGCGCGCCTCGTCTTGGCGCCGCGCGCCACGCGGCTGCCCGCTCCGGAGGAGGCCACCCCGGAGGAGCCTGTCCCGGAGACCGACGAGACGCCGCCGGCGGATCCCCCCGCGGAGGCGGCGGAACCGGCCGCCGCGGACACGCCCGACGACGTCGTTCTGGAGGCGGTGCGCGCCGCCATCCCGCCCAACCTCCTCGATCAGCTGCTGGCGGGTCAGCCGCGTCTCTCGGCCGCCAAGGCCGGACGGGTCGGGCAGGCGGCGGCGTCCCGCACCGGTCGGCCGGTGGGCAGCCGGCGGGGCGACCCGCGGCGGGGCCGCCTCGACCTGCTCGGCACCCTGCGGGCGGCGGCGCCCTGGCAGGCCGTGCGGCGCGCGGGGGCGGAGCCGCGACCGATCGTGGTCCGGCGCGACGATCTTCGGATCCGGATCCTGCGGCAGCGGACCGAGACCACCACGGTGTTCTGCGTCGATGCCTCGGGCTCGGCCGCCCTGGAGCGGCTGGCGGAGGCCAAGGGCGCGGTCGAGCTGCTGCTGGCCGAGGCCTATATCCGGCGCGACCGGGTGGCGCTGGTGGCGTTCAGGGGGCGCGGCGCGGAGCTGGTCCTGCCGCCGACCCGCTCGCTGACCCGGGCCAAACGCGGCCTCGCGGGGCTTCCGGGCGGGGGCGGCACGCCGCTCGCGGCGGGGATCGACGCCGCGGTCGCGGTGGCGCTGGGCGTGCGCCGGAGCGGCAGCCGGCCGGCCATCGTGCTGCTCACCGACGGGCGCGCCAACGTGGCGCGGTCGGGGGAGGGCGGCCGCGCCCAAGCCGGCGCGGAGGCCCTGCGGGCGGCCCGGGCCGCGCGGGCGGCCGGGGTGCCCGCCCTCGTGGTCGATACCGGGAACCGGGGCGAGGAGGCCCGGGCGGTGGCGGACGCGATGGGCGCCCGCTACCTGAAGCTGCCGCGCGCCGAGGCCGGTCAGCTCAGCGCGGCGGTGCGCGCGGCGCTCTGAGCGCCGCCGCCGGCCATCTCAGAGATGGGCGCTGACGCCGAGATCGGCGAGGCGCTGGTGGTGGGCGAGCCACGCGGTCAGCATGTCGCGGACGATGGCGCGGAAGTTCCAAGCGCCGGAAGCCGGGGCGGCGATGTTCTGGGTCGAGGAGGTGAAGAGGATCATGGCCTTCTCCGAAGTCGGGGGACGTGTCTTGTTCTTGGTCGGGCGTAGGATGCCGATCCTGTTGCGCCGCAGCAATCGGGCTGCGCTCAGCCGTGGCATGCGGCTGCCGCATGGGATTGTTCAGCTTTACGAAATACTTCCGCTCCTGCACGATAGCGCCTCGGCGTTCCTCGGGGCCGCCGGGAATGCTGCAATGCGGGATGATCGTGCATGCTGACGCCGTTCGATCCGGACCGGCCCGACTGGGCGGTCGAGGGGCGCGACTGGCCGCACCGGGAGGCGAGCCGCTTCGTCGAGGCGGCGGGCCTGCGCTGGCATGTCCAGGACTTCGGCCCTCCGGAGGCGCCGACGCTGCTGCTGCTGCACGGCACCGGGGCGGCGACCCATTCGTGGCGCGGTCTGGCGCCGCTGCTGGCGCGGGATTTCCGCGTGATCGCCCCGGACCTGCCGGGCCACGGTTTCACCGATCCGCTGCCCGATGCCGACCTGTCGCTCCCCGGCATGGCCCGGGCCGTCAGCGGCCTCGTGGCGGCGCTCGGGCGGCCTCCGGCGCTGGCGGCCGGTCACTCGGCCGGCGCAGCCGTGCTGGCGCGGATGTGCCTCGACGGCACCCTCGCGCCCCGCCTGCTGGCCGCGTTCAACGGCGCCCTGGCGCCGCTACCGGGGGCCGCCAGCCTGCTGTTTCCCAGCATGGCCCGGCTCCTGTTCCTCAACCCCTTCACCCCGAGGATCTTCGCCTGGACGGCGGACCGGTCCGCCGCCAAGCGGCTGATCGAGGGGACCGGCTCGCGCCTCGATCCCGAGGGCGTCGATCTCTACCGGCGGCTCTTCGCGCGGGCGGGCCATGTCCGCGGGGCGCTCGGCATGATGGCGAACTGGGATCTCGCCGGGCTCCATGGGGCGCTGCCGGGTCTGGCGACCCGGACCCTGCTGATCGTCGGCGGCGACGATCGGGCGATCCTGCCCGACACCGCCTTCGCGGTGCGCGACCGCCTGCCGGATGCCCGGGTGGCGCTGCTCCGCGGCCTCGGCCACCTCGCCCACGAGGAGGCGCCGGTGCGCGTGGCGGAGGCGCTGACCGAGGAGGCGCGGGCCGTCGGCATCCTGTGAGCGGATCCGCGCGGAGCGGGCGGCTGCGGGACTGGCGCCGGCCTTGCCTGGGTCGTAGAGCCTCCCGCGGGTTTCAACGCGCGGCAAGACCAGGACAGGAGTGGCCAGGACGATGGCGAGACCCGTGATCGGCGTCATCGGCAATGCACGCCTGATCGATAACCGGTTTCCGGCCCAGATCGTCGGCGAGAACAACATGCGCGCCGTGGCCGCCGTGGCCGGCGCCCTGCCCCTGATGTTCGCCGCCGCCCCGGCGATCACCGATCTCGGCGACCTCCTCGACACGGTGGACGGGATCCTGCTCACCGGCGGGCGCGCCAACGTCCATCCGACCCGGTTCAACGCGGCGCCCTGCGCGGCCCACGAACCCTACGACGAGTCCCGCGACGCCGTGGCGCTGCCGCTGGTCGAGGCCTGCGTGGCGCGCGGCGTGCCGCTGTTCGGCATCTGCCGCGGCTTCCAGGAGATGAACGTCGCCTTCGGCGGCAGCCTGCACCCGGAGATCCGCGATCTGCCCGGGCGCCTCAATCACCGGATGCCGCGGCTCGAGAACGGCGAGATCCACCCCGACCTGGAAGTGATCTTCGCCGACCGCCACGCGGTCCACCTGACCCCGGGGGGCGCCTTCGCGACCTTGCTGCAGCGGGAGACGATCCGGGTGAACTCCCTGCACGGCCAGGGCATCCTGCAGCCGGGGGTCCGGGTCGTCACCGAGGGCATCGCCGAGGACGACACGATCGAGGCGATCCGCATCAGCGAGGCTCCGGGCTTCGCCCTGGGCGTGCAGTGGCACGCGGAGCACGATCCCGCGACGAACCCGATCAACCGCGCCCTGTTCGAGGCCTTCGGGAGCGCGGCGGCGGCGCATCGCGCCGCAAGGCGCAGCGGCCGGAGCTGATCCCCGGCGGCACCCGGCGCGATCGCAGTCGATCGCCGATCCGCACCAACATAGATCAGCCCGATGCGAGGCCTCGTGAGTCGTTGCCGACTTAACCTATGTTTCTTGCAGACGCCTGAACCGCGGGAGATCTTGCGGATCCTCCCCGAAACCTTGTCGCGGGGGCGGCTGATTTACCTTGTCCCCGGACGACCTGTCGCAGGACGGAACGGCGCCCCGATGCCCGGGTTGCCGGAGTCCCGCACAGCGCCTGCCTCCACCCGAAGCAGGCCTGCGCAGACTTCAGGCACGGACCACATGCAGCTTCCCCGCGACGATCGAGAGCACCCGAGGGCCGAGGCCTTCCGGGCGTTCATCCGGAACCCGCCCTTCCCCTGCGTCGGCGCCAAGTCGGCGCTGTCGCGCGGCCGCATGCGGATCGTGGTCGCCCGGGACATCACCTCCGGCTGGGACGACATGCGCATCTACCCGGCGCTGCTCGCTTTCGTGGCGCAGTACCGGGAGGCCCCCGACCTGTTCCAGAGCTTCGCGGTCGTGTTCGAGGGGCCCGGCGACCTGTCGGAGGAGGCGTTCGAGCACAATCTCTGGGCGCGGGCGCAGTCGCTGACCGACAAGGATGCCTGGCTCGGCCAGCCCCACGATGCCCGGGTGGCCACCGACCCCGACAACCCGCACTTCTCCCTGAGCTTCGGCGGGGAGGCCTTCTTCGTGGTCGGCCTGCACCCGAACGCGAGCCGGCCGGCGCGTCGCTTCTCCTCGCCCGTCCTGGTCTTCAACCTGCACGCGCAGTTCGAGCGGTTGCGCGCGGAGGGCCGCTACGAGAAGCTGCGCGCCTCGATCCTGGAGCGGGACACGGCGCTCGCCGGCAGCGTGAATCCGATGCTGGCGCGCCACGGCGACAGCTCGGAGGCCCGCCAGTACAGCGGCCGCGTGGTGGGCGCGGAGTGGCGCTGCCCGCTCCAGGGCCGTCCCGACGGCCCGTCGGCGCCCCCGCAGGACGACTGGCGTCCGCCGGCCCTTCCCCTGGACCACACCCTGCCGGGCTTCGGAGCGTGAGACCAGCCATGACCGAAGCGGACGTGCAGCGGATCGAACCGCGCTCCGGCGTCGCCTTCACCCTCGACCGGGGCCAGCGCCTGACGGTGATCGATCCGCGCGGCGAGCAGGTCGCCGACCTCGTGGCCTACAACCGCCACGACACGGGCGAGGTGATCTCCTCCGGGCGGACCCTCGACTACGCCAGCCGGATCTACCTGACCACCGGCGACCCGCTCTACTCGAACCGCTCGAACGTGCTGCTGCGCATCGTCGAGGACACGGTGGGGCGGCACGACTTCCTGCTGACGCCGTGCTCGGCCGACACGTTCCGGATCATCTACGGCGACGCCGACCCGCATCGGGGCTGCTTCGGCAACCTCGCCGCCGCGCTCGCCCCCTACGGCATCGCGCCGGACGCGATCCCGGTGGCGTTCAACTGCTTCATGAACGTGCCGATCGACGGCGCCACCGGCGCGCTCACGGTCGAGCCCCCGCTCAGCCGGGCCGGCGACCGGATCGCGTTCGTCGCCGAGACCGACCTGATCGTCGGCCTGACCGCCTGCTCGGCCCTGCAATCGAACAACGGCAGCTTCAAGCCGATCCACTACCGGATCGACGCGTAGCGCCGGTCGACACGCCGGCCGGCCCGGGAGCCGACGCGGGCCGGGCCGGGCACGTGGTCGATCGCGACAGCGGATCCGCGTGAACCGACCCGAGGGGGCGCCTCCCCGCTCCCTTGCGGGGAGGGGTCAGGGGGTGGGGGTGGTGCCGGGTGCGGCTCGGCGGTGCCGTCTGCGCCACCCTTACCTCCAACGCCTCTCCGCAAGGGGGGAGGAGAGCGCGTCGCGCTTCGTGATTTGCTTCAGACAGAAAACGCTTCAACATCCGGCACCGCACGAGCGAGGCCAGCCCTCACGCGATCCCGTCGATCGCAATCCGCAGATGCTTCGGCCCGCGCAAGGCCGCGCCGGATCGGTAGGGCGGCGGGTCCTCGATCAGGCGCGGCGCCTTCAGCCGCGCGGCGAGGGCGGTCAGCGCCGCCTCGGCCTCGAACCGGGCGAGGGGCGCGCCGACGCAGTAGTGCAGGCCGCCGCCGAAACCGAGATGGCGGATGCCGCTGCGGTCCGGATCGAACCGGTCGGGGTCGGGGAACACGGTCTCGTCGCGGTTGCCCGAGGCCAGCAGCAGCACGAGGTCGGCGCCTTCGGGGATCGTGACCCCGGCGATGTCGATGGCGCTGAGGGTCCGGCGGGTCCGGAACTGCACCGGCGGCTCGTAGCGCAGGAGTTCCTCGATCAGGCGCGGCGCCCGGAGCGGGTCCCGGCGCAGGCGCTCCAGTTCCGCCGGATGGCGCAGCAGGGTCAGCAGGCCGTTGGTGATCAGGTTCACGGTGGTCTCGTGGCCGGCCACCAGCATCAGGATCGCCGTGGCGATCAGGTCGTAATCACCCATCTTCACCCCGGCCGGGGTGGCGTGGTTGGCGAGCCCCGACAGCATGTCGTCCTGCGGATGCCTGCGCTTGTCCTTGATCAGGTCGGCCATGTAGCCGCCGATGGCGTCGAAGGTCCGGCTGTTTGCCGCGCGGATCTCCGGATCGGACAGGCTGTCGGGTTCGAGGGCGGTGGCGAGCTGCGTCGCCCAGCCGTGGAACTTCGGCTCGTCCTCCCGGGGCACGCCGAACAGCTCGCAGATCACCGTCACGGGGAGCGGGTAGGCGAGGTCGTCGACCGCGTCGATCTCCCGGGCGCCGCATTTCTCGTCGAGCAGGTCGGCGACCAGCCGGTCGGAGCGGGCGCGCATCGCCTGGACGCGCTCCCGGCTGAACTGGTGCATCACCGCCGAGCGCAGGGCATCGTGGTCCGGCGGATCGCGGAAGATGAAGACCCGGTGCCGGTCCATCATCCAGTCCTTGAGCGGCTTGACGATCAGGTCGGTGAGCGGATTGCCGGTGCGTGGACGGTCGGCCGGGGGGAGGGTCTCGGAGCTGACCCGGGGGTCCTGCAGCAGGCTCGCGATGGTGCCGTGGGTCGCCGCGACCCAGGTCCCCTCCGGGGTGCCGTCGTCCTGGCACGAGACCGGATTTTGCCGCAGCCTCGCGTAGACCGGGTAGGGGTTGGCGCGGTTGGCGAAGTCCTTGACCTGGCCGAGGAGGGTAGCGTCGGACATGCGGTCTCCTCAGGCGAAGCCGGGCTCGAAGACCGCGACGCCCTTCGGCCGGTCCGTGGCGGTGCCGCCGGGGGGGAACGGGGCGCGGGCGGCGACCAAGTCGGCATGGGCCGGCAGCCAGCGGGCGGAATCGACCGCGACGGCCGCGATGCAGCGCCCTTCTCGGCCGTAGAGGGCGACGAAGCGGCCGGCGGCCGGATCGCCCTGGGTGATCGCCACCGCGTCGGCGCCCTCGGTCAGACCGGCGGACTTGACCACGAGCTTGCCCTGCGTCGACCAGAAGGTCGGCAACTCGCCGTAGGGCCGCTCGGGCGTCGCGCCGACGAGCAGCCGTCCGGCATGGATCCCCTGCGCCACCGCCTGGCTCCAATGCTCCAGCACCACGCGCCGATCGTCGTAGAGGGGGTGGGGGAACCGCGCCACGTCGCCGGCCGCGGCGATGTGCCGGTCGGGCCGTCCGTCCGCATCGAGGACGTAGCCGGCCCCGTCGCAATCGATCCCGCCGGGATCAGACGACAGGCCGGATCCGTCCAGCCACTCGGTGTTGCGCACGGCGCCCAGGGCGACGACCGCGACATCCGCGTCGATGCGGGTGCCGTCGACGAGGTGCGCGCGCACCAGGCGGCCGTCCGCATCCTCCAGCCACTCGACCTCGGCGCCGCACCGCATCTCGACGCCGTGACCCGCGTGGATCGCCCCGATGAACGCGCCGACGGTGCGGCCGAGGACGCGGGCGAGGGGCGTGGGGCCGGGCTCCACCAGGGTCACCGGCAGGCCGAGCTGCCGGCACAGGCTCGCAACTTCGCAGCCGATGAAGCCGCCGCCGATCACCAGCACGCGCTTCGGACGGGCGGCCAGCGCCCGCCGCAGGGCGGCCGCGTCGTCCCGTCCGCGCAGGGTGAAAACCCCGGCGAGCCGGCCCTCATGCGGGTTCGGCCAGGGGCGGGCGCGGGTGCCGGTGGCGATCAGCAGGCGGTCATAGGGAAGGGTTCGGCCGTCGGCGAGCCGCACCGTGCGGCCCACCCGGTCAAGGCTCACGGCGGGGCTGCCGAGCCGCCAGTCCACGTCGGGACCGAGGGCGCTCGGCAGGGTGGTGGCCTCCGCCGGGACGGTACCGGCGAGGACATGCTTGGACAGCGGCGGCCGGTCGTAGGGGCGACAGGGCTCGGCGCCGACGATCGTGAGCGGGCCGGCGAACCCCGCCTCCCGCATCGCCTCGGCGCCGCGCAGGGCCGCGAGGCCGGCGCCGACGACGACGGCGCGCTCGAACACCGGCGCCATCAGGCGTCCTGCCCCGGATCCTCGACCCGGATCGCCTGGACCGGGCAGGCGACGCGCGCGCGTTCGATGTCGGCGCGGTGCTCGGCGGCGGGCGCCGGATCGTAGAACAGGGCCTCGTGCCCCTCGATGCGGAAATGCCGCGGCGCCGCGTAGCAGCACTGCGCGTAGGCCTGGCACAGATTGAGGTCGACGCTCACCCGCAGGCCGGGTCGGGAGCCGGAAGACGCATCAGCAGGGGTGGACATGGCGTGGCAACCGCGCGCGGGGCCGCGGGTTCCGCAGCGCGGCAATCGCGCGGCGCCGGTATAGACCTGTTCTCGCCGCCCCCCGAGAATTGATAAACCCGAATTCCCCTGCGCCGCAGTTCGATCTATTGTCTCGCCGCCCCGCGGACCCGCCCGAAGCGCCGCGATCTCAGGAGGGCACCATGCCGCACGGCGCACGAACGCGACTCGCCGCCCTGATCCTGCTGCTCGGCGTCGGAGGCGCCTCTGCCGAGCCCGCAGCGGGCACGACCTGGACCGATCCGCCGACCCACAAGCCGGCCGCCGAGACGGCGCCGGCCCGGCGCGAGACGCCCGCCGCTCCGGCGCCGACCGCCACCGCGACGCCCGCCGCGGCGGCGCCTGCCCGCGCCGCGCGCAGGACGGTCGCTGCGCGACGCCCGCCCGAGCGGCGGATCACGCGCAGCGCGGCCCAGCCGGTCAGACGGGTCGCTGCGGCGCCGAGACGGCCGCGCTTCGTCGCCGCGCGGCCGAGACGGATCTACACACCGCAGGTTGTCGCCGTCGTGCCGCCTGCCGGCCCGCCTGAGGGCGACGCCCGCTACCGCGCCTACGGATACGGCCCGGGCTACGCCGACGAGCGCCTGGAGCGCCTGAGCAGCGCGGAGGCCGCGGGCTACCTCGTGGTGCGCCGGCGCACCGTCCAGTTCCCGGACGGCCGGACCCTGCGCTTCTACCGCCCCGACGACGGGGGCGAGCCGTTCTGATCCGACATCCCGGCGAAGACCTTGCGCAGGGGCGCCCGCAGGACCTTCCCGGCCGGGTTGCGGGGTAGGGGTCCGTCCCAGATCACGATGCGCACCGGCACCTTGAAGGCCGCGAGGCGCTCCGCCGCGAAGGCGCGGATCGCCTCCGGGCCGGTGGTCGCCCCCTCCGCCAGCGTCACGATGGCGCCCGGCTCCTCGCCGAGGGTCGGGTGGGGCACCGGCAGCACCACCGCGTCGATCACGTCGGGGTGCGCGTAGAGGGCGTTCTCGACCTCGCAGCAATAGATGTTCTCGCCGCCGCGGATCAGCATGTCCTTGAGCCGGTCGACGATGGTCAAAAAGCCGTCCGCATCGGCGCGGACGAGGTCGCCGGTGCGCAGCCAGCCCGCCGAGAAGACCGCGGCGGTGGCCGCGGGATCGTCCCAGTAGCCGCGGACCACGTTCGGGCCCTTCACGCAGAGTTCGCCGACGCAGCCCGGTGCCACCGCATCCCCGAGGGGATCGACGATCCGCACCTCGCAGACCGGCAGGGGCGGCCCGCAGGAATCGGGATGGGCCAGGTAATCCTCGCCCTGGTGGTGGGTGAAGGTCGCCGAGGTCTCGGTCATGCCCCAGCCGGTGCCGGGGACGACCTTCGGCAGGACCGCCCCGAGCGTCCGCACGAGGTCGCCGGCGGCCGGCGCGCCGCCGTAGGTGACGGCATCGAGGCTGGGCAGGCTCCGGCCCGCCTCCCGGGCCGCGGTGGCGAGCTGCCACGCGATGGTCGGGACCCCGCCCGCGCTGGTGCAGCCCTCCCGCTCGATCAGATCGAGGGCCTCGTTCGCGTCCCAGCGATGCATCATGACGAGGCGATGGCCGCCGTAGAGCGCCGCGCCGAGACTGGCGTGGCAGCCGGTGACGTGGAACAGCGGGATCACCAGCAGCGCCACCCGCTGCGGCGCGGACGGATCGGGCTTCGGCGGCGTCACGCCCCGGCGCAGGCAGGTCCGGGCGGCCGAGTAGGGATAGGCCATCACCGTGGTGGCGGCCGCCCGGTGGGTGCCGACCGCGCCCTTGGGCGTCCCGGTGGTGCCCGAGGTGTAGAACAGGGTGGCGTCGTCCTCCGGGTCGATGGCGAGGTCGGGGAGGGGCGCATCGGGCAGGGTGCCCCACGTCTGCGCGGGGCCAATCACGTCGGCGAGCGGGTGCGCCCGGGGATCGGGCCGCATCCGGGTGGTGAAGACGCGCTCCAGCGCCGGGCATTCGGGCAGGTGCGGGGCGATCCGTTCGAAGCGCTCACCGTCGGCGATCAGGACCCGCGCCCCGGAATGCCGGAGGCCGTAGGCGAGTTCGGGCCCGGTCCACCACGCGTTGAGCGGCGTGGCGATCGCCCCCGCGAGCAGCGCCCCGAAGTAGCTCACCGGCCATTCGGGCAGGTTGCGCAGCGCGATGGCGACGCGGTCGCCCTTCCGGATCCCGGCGGCCACCAGGGCCTCCGCCAGGGCGGTGGCGGCGCGGGCGAATCCCGTGAAGGTGACGCGCTCGTCGCGGTAGACCACAAAGGTCTTCTCCCCGTGCCCGCAGGCGATCCGGAACAGGTCGCGCAGGGTCGGCGGCGCCTTCACCCAGATCCGGGTCGGCACGCCCCGGATCGCGATCGTCGCGATCTCGAAGGGGGCGCCCGGGGCGGTGAGCCGCGCCTCGGCGTCCCGGAAGGGCAGGGCCGGCCAGCCGGCGGGGATGCGGGGATCGGCGCTCGTCATCGGGCGATCGTCACGCCGCCGTCGATCACCAGCGCCTGTCCGGTGACGAACCGGCCGGCCGGGGAGGCCAGGAACACCGCCGCGCCCGCGATCTCGTCGGGCTCGCCGATCCGGCGCAGCGGCGCCGCGGAGGTGGTGGACGCCAGCATCTCGGGATCCTCCCACAGCGCCCGGGCGAAATCGGTGCGGATCAGGCCCGGGCAGAGGCAGTTCACCCGCACGTTGGCCGGCCCGTACTCCACCGCGTAGTTGCGGGCGAGCTGGAGGTCGGCCGCCTTCGAGACGTTGTAGGCGCCGATCACCGGCGAGCCCTTCAGCGCCCCGATGGAGGAGACGATGACGATCGCGCCGTCCTGCCGGTCGACCATGCCGGGGGCGACCCGCTGGATCAGCCAGTGGTTCGACAGCACGTTGTTGTCGAGGATCTTCCTGAACTGGTCATCGGAGATCCCGGCGAGCGGCCCGTAATAGGGGTTGCTGGCGGCGTTGCAGACCAGGACGTCCACCGGCCCGAGCCGGGTCTCGGTCTCGGCGACGAGGGCCTCCAGTTCCGCCTTCACCGAGATGCTGGCGGGGATCGCGACGGCCCGGCCGGCCCCGTGGGCGGCCTCGATCTCGGCGACGACCGCCTCGCAGGCGTCGCGCTTGCGCGAGGAGATCACCACCCGGGCGCCGTGCTCGGCCATCCGCAGGGCGATGGCCCGGCCGATGCCCCGGGACGAGCCGGTGACGAGGGCGACCTTGCCGGTCAGATCGAACAGGGACATGGCTCAGCTATGCTTTGATCGGCGAAAAAGCGGATGTCGACTGCGTCGCGGAGACGGGCTACGGCTTCTTCGCAAGGACCAGCAGTCAAGCACGCGTTTACCGGTGGCGCACAGCCCGCGGAGCGGCGCATCGCTGCTCTCGTTCCCAGAAAAAGATGCCTCCCGGAAGGGGCCGGGCGATGAGCCCTGATCTGGAATAGGACCTCAGCAGACCCATCAGTCCACCGTCACGGAGCTCAATTCGTCATGCATTGGCGCGTGGTGTAACACGGATCATCCCGGCAGATACGGAGCAACGGCGACGGCCCTCCGTATTGTGGGAACGCGGCATTTCCTGTCCGAGCTTGCCGAAGGTGCGCGCAATCGACCTGCCGGCTCGGCTCATAGCCGCCCTGACCTGCGACATCCCCGTCATACCGGCGCTCAGCTTGAAGACACACGACGCAGACCGACGGGCGTTGCGTCCGATCCGTCCGGTCATGCTGAAAGTGTCTGCCAGACGCCCGAATACGCCTGCTCGCAATAGAACCATGAACCGGGAATGCACACCCCTCCCGAGCGACCCGTCCAGCAGAAAGACCCGTCGCACGCCGTCGAGGCTATCGCGTATCGCGCACGATGGTCGAGGCTGCGGACGGCCGACAATGCGACGGCGCCGGTAGTGGCAGCGCGAGAACAGCTCATGCAGCGCTGCTCAGGCAGGTTTCGTATCTCCGCCTCGCGTGTCGGCCGAGCGAGACTGGTGAGGTCCAGATCGCGTGTCGAGAGCGAAGGTCGGATACGCTCCCAATGCCCGCAAAGCCCGTTACCACCTCAAAACTGATCTGCCGTGCACCTCGGCATTCAGATTTTTGGCAATTGCCACTACGCATCAATCGGCAGACATCATTATCAGTCAAATTTCTCGATTATGGAAATGACGTCACCAGCCAATCTTACGCTGTATTGATATTTATCACCAAAGCTGTCACGCTGGCATTTCACGACGAGGCCGTTTCGATGAGCGAAATCGCGCATGAGCAACGCTGTCATATCTGATCGCCAATGGCCTTTCGAATTTGTATCCGCGTGATGAAGCACGCACGTACCGCCAACCTTCAAGATGCGGCCGATTTCTTTCATATACTGCTCGACATCGGCTGACTCGACATGGACCAGCACGTCGAAGGACCAGATAAAATCGACACCCTGGTCCGGGATCGCGCTCAGATCTCCATCGCTGGTGATGTATGTCGCTGCATCGGGTCCGAAACGCTTCCGGCAATAGTCCACACACTCAAGCGCGAGATCTTGTAGGAAAATTTGCTTGCCAAGCCCGACGAAATAGTTCGACCATCGACCGTGTCCACATCCGATTTCCGCTATCGCAGTTGCGTTCCCAAAAAATGGATCGATGAATTCTTTGACAAGAGCCGATTTCCATACGTCGTAATTTTGACCGAATTCTGTCGCGAATTGATGAAATTCATCACCATCACCTTCCCATTTCCATTCTCTGCCCCAAACTCGTCTGTTATCTTCTTTCGTGGGCATGGTCGACCTCGTCACTATAGCTTATGATGAGCACCTATCACGGTCTCAAACGCGTGTCATCCAAGATCTTTAGGATTATTATGAAAAAATAAACCGTTAATCTCCATTTTTTAACATTCCACGCGGAAAAAATCATATTTTACATCAAAATTTGCCAGTCATTAAAGCACATTATCCAATCTTCGTGCCATTGTTTTATCTCGATATTGCATTTTAGCCCGATTGCATCGAGACCTGGTCAGTCTGAGCGCATTCGCAAGCTTAACGGTTGGGCAATCTCCTCGAACCACTGACCATCCAGACTCCTTCAGGGGAATACTCCTTATTGAACCGCTCGAAATAAGGAACGTCGACGACGTCGATACTTGGTTCACGGACTTAGCACTACAGTTGCAGGCTGAGGCTCCTATCTGAGAGGTTTCGGATGGGAAAGCGCGATGTCCTCAGCTTCGTTCGAATCCGCGCTGGAGCTCTGGTCGGCGACGCTGCGACAGGCCAAGCGGCGCATTTACCCGCTGATTGCCGCCCCGAGTGTCGCCGCCTCGGCCAGCGCCGTCTTGGACGGCCTGTTCGGGGGGAGCGGCGCAAGACCGGCTGGATGCGCGCCGAAGCCGCCGGTGACCCGGGTCCCTGGCGGCAGCAGGCCATCCTCGGTCGCACGCACCGGGATGCGGAGGCGCTGCGCGATGTCGTGGGCGACGACGTCGTCGAGACGCTCGCCTCACCCGACGCGGTTCTCGTGATCGACGAGACCGGTTTTCTCAAACAGGGCAAAGCCTCGTGCGGTGTGGGCCGGCACTACACAGGCTCGGCCGGCAAGATCACCAACTGCCAGATCGGGGGCTTGCCGCCTACGTCTCGGATCAGGGCCACGCCTTCATGGATCGTCGCCTGTGCCTGCCCAAGGCCTCGGCCGCGGATCATCGGTTTGCCAATAAAATTAAATCTTATCATTGATTTCATCGAGCACAAATTCAATTCTGTATTCGTAATGAGGACGCATATTCGATCGATTACATCGCCAAATCGCAGTCTCACATCTACTGTGAACGATGCTTGACATCGCTCTTTGTGTTCGCCAACCAACGCATGAGATGTCGCGTCTCGGATGGATTTGAACATGACAATTCAGTCAAATTTCCGATCTAAAACTACAGTCATTTGTCATTTTTATAACGAAGAATATTTACTTCCATGGTGGTTGACGCATCATCGAAGAATTTTTGATCACGGAATCATGATTGACTACAGATCCACGGACAGGAGCTGCGAGATCATCAGAAGCCTTTGTCCGGAATGGGAGATCCGAGACACGAGGAATAAGTTTTTTGATAGCCAGATCATCGATGATGAAGTCGTTTTCTACGAAGGGACGGTTGCTGGATGGCGCATGGCGCTCAACGTAACCGAATTTCTTGTTGGTCGCATCGACGTATTGAAGGAATACAACGGGCCAACGCAACACTTCCTTGGTAATTATGTCTTTGTTCATCCGGAGAAAGACATGTATCCAGATCCCGCAATACCATTATATGATCAGGTTAGTTTCGGATATTTTAAAGACAATCCCAATGCAATAAATGTGCTTCATACGGGAGCGCGTGCTTCGCGGAGCATTCATAACTTCGACCTCATTTATCCGGTCGCGGGCAGGCATTGGCCACAGCCGCCAACATTGAGCGATTTGGCAATTTTCTATTATGGTTATACATTCCGGAACGAAGAAATGATTTCTAGAAAGCTTCAGATTAAGAGAAATATGAGTCCGGAGGAGTTTAATAAAAGAGGCGTTGATCATCCAAATACGGTTACAAGGGATCGTTTTTTATGGAACATTGAGACTTATCACCTACCACGATGCCGAGATTTGTCACATGAGATCGAAAAGCTTACAAAATACTTCAGCAGTCCGCAATTGATACGTCGGGAACTCTGAAGTGCGATCGTATAAGAACATTATCCTTGTTATGCCGACTCGAAGTGTAGTGTTTCCACGTTTTCAGTCAGTCGTGCTCTCTGCCAAGCGCATGACTCAACCCTGATGGCGGGTGATCGCCCGACCGCTGTCCCGATACGTATACCTGTCAGGTGCGATCCACTCGATCGGATCGAATAAGGATATCGGCACGCCCATCTCACCGTCGAAGCGCGAAAGCCGCACCATCAGAACCAGCCGCGTCATCCCGGGGCGCCGCAGCGGAGCCCGTACCCCGGAGGGGCCGAGGCGGCAGGACGGACCTGAGCGGCGTGTCTAGTTCTCGGGCTCCGCTACGCGGCCCCGGGATGGCCGGGTTGGAAGGGGCGGGTCGATGACCACCGTTAAACCCCGTGTTCGCCCCGCATCGACCGGCGCAGGCGCGCCATGCCGGTGAGCCAGCGCTCGGGATCCTCGGCCCGGCGGCGCGCATACGCGGCCACCTGCGGGTGCGGCAGGATCAGGAAGCGCCCGGCCGCCAAGCCGTCGAGGGCGGCCTCGGCCACCGCCTCCGGCGACAGCACGCCGTCGCGGGAAGCCGCGCTGGCCGCGCCCAGCATGGCGGTGTCGACCCCCTGCGGGCACAGGGCGGCGATCCGGATCCCGTCCTCTTCATGCGCGATGGCGAGATGTTCCAGGACGGCGAGCGCCGCGTGCTTGGTGGCCGAATAGGTGGCGCTGCCGATCTGGCTCAGCAGCCCGGCCGCCGAGACCGTGCCCAGGAAGGCGCCGAAGCCCCGGGCGCGCCAGAGCGGGACGAGCACCCGCGCCGCGTGGACGTGGCCCATCACGTTCACCGCCCAGGACCGCGCCCAGCTGTCGAGATCGGCCGAGGTGGCGAGCCCCGGATCGGGATCGCGCTCCAGGATGCCGGCATTGGAGCAATACAGGGCGATCGGCCCGAGCTCGGACTCGATGCCCGCGATGGCGGCGGCGACCGCCCCGGCATCCGCGACATCGAGGGCGTAGGCGCGGCCGCCGAGCCGTTCGGCCACGGCGCCCGCTCCCGCCCCGTCCCGGTCGAGGACGGCGACGGTGGCGCCGCGCGCCCGGGCCGCCCCGGCCAGCGCCCGGCCGATGCCGCGGGCGGCCCCCGTGACGGCGACGACGCGGCCCGCGAGGTCCATGCTCACGCCCCCGCCCGCTCGGCGAAGGCCCAGGCCGCCGCCGCGAGCTTCGGGACCCGCGCCGCCATGGCGGCTGCATGCTCGCTCGCGGCGTTGCCGGCCTTCGCGCGGGCGGCCACCCCCTGCAGGATACCCACCAGCCGGAACAGGTTGTAGGCGAAGTACCAGTCGAGGTCCGGCAGGTCGGAACGGCCTGCGGCCCGGCAGTAGAGCGCCACCGCCTCGTCCCGGGTGGGGATGCCGAGCGCCGTCAGGTCGAGGCCGCCGAGCCCGCTGCGCCCGTCGGCCGGCAATTCCCACTGCATCAGCAGGTAGCTGAAATCGGCGAGCGGATCGCCCAGCGTCGACAGCTCCCAGTCGAGCACCGCGCTGACGCCGCCGTCCGGGGAGAAGATCAGGTTGTCGAGGCGGTAGTCGCCGTGGACGATGGCGGCGCCCTGCTGCGCCGGCACCGTCTCGGGCAGCCACGCGATCAGGCGCTCGACCGCCTCCAGGCGCCCGTCCTCGGCGGCGCGGTACTGGCGGGTCCAGCGGTCGATCTGCCGGGCGAAGTAGTTGCCCGGCCGTCCGTAATCGGCGAGCCCCGCCGCCTCCGGGTCGATCGCGTGGAGGCGGGCGAGCGTCGCGATCATCGCGGCGTAGTGCCGGTGCCGGGCATGGGCATCGAGGCCCGGGAGCGCCCCGTCCCAGTGGACGGTGCCGCCCACCGCCTCCATCACGTAGAACGCCGCGCCGATGATCTCCGGATCCTCGCACAGGGCGAAGGGGCGGGGTACGGGAAAGCCCTCGCCGTAGAGGGCGCCGATCACCCGGAACTCGCGCTCCACCGCGTGGGCCGAGGGCAGGAGCGGGCCGAAGGGTTTTCGGCGCAGCACGTAGGCCTGGCCCGGCGTGTCGAGCCGGTAGGTCGGGTTCGACTGGCCGCCGCGGAACTGCTGCACGGCGAGGGGCCCGGCGAAGCCGCGGACGTGCTCGGCCATCCAGGCGGACAGCCGCGCCTCGTCGATCCGGTGGCGCGGCTCGACCGGCTTCACCCCGGAGAAGACATCGGGCTCGCTCATGCGCGCTCCGTCTCCTCGGCTCCCTGGCGGGCGTTGGTGTAGCGCCCGAATTCCAGCCGGGCGATCGAGCGATTGTGCACCTCGTCCGGGCCATCGGCCAGCCGCAGGGTGCGGATGTGGGCGTACATTTTGGCGAGGCCGAAATCCTCCGAGACGCCGGCCCCGCCATGGGCCTGGATCGCGTCGTCGATCACCTTCAGGGCGACCCGGGGCGCCGCGACCTTGATCATGGCGATCTCGAGCTTGGCGCCCTTGGCGCCGACCTTGTCCATCATGTCGGCGGCCTTCAGGCAGAGGAGCCGGGTCATCTCGATGTCGATCCGCGCCTCCGCGACCCGCTGCTCCCAGACCGACTGCTCGCTGATCCGCTTGCCGAAGGCGACGCGCGAGACCAGCCGGCGCGCCATGGCCTCCAGCGCGACTTCCGCCGCCCCGATGGTGCGCATGCAATGGTGGATGCGGCCGGGCCCGAGCCGCCCCTGCGCGATCTCGAAGCCCCGGCCCTCGCCGAGGATCAGATTCTCGGCCGGCACGCGGACGTTCTCCAGCACCACCTCGCCGTGGCCCTTGGGCGCGTCCTCGTAGCCGAAGACCGGGAGCAGGCGCGCGACCCGCACGCCCGGCGTGTCCATGGGGACCAGGATCTGCGACTGCTGCCGGTGGCGGGGCGCCTCCGGATCGGTCTTGCCCATCAGGATCGCGATCTTGCAGCGCGGGTCGCCGACGCCGGTCGACCACCACTTGCGGCCCTCGACGACGTAGTGGTCGCCGTCCCGGCGGATCGACGTCGCGATGTTGGTGGCGTCCGAGGAGGCGACGTCCGGCTCGGTCATCAGGAAGGCGGAGCGGATCTCGCCCGCCATGAGCGGCCGCAGCCACCGCTCCTTCTGGGCCGGGCTGCCGTAGCGGTGCAGCACCTCCATGTTGCCGGTGTCGGGGGCCGCGCAGTTGAAGCATTCCGACGCGATCCCGACCCGGCCCATCGCCTCGGCGCAGAGGGCGTAGTCGAGGTTGGTCAGGCCGGCGCCATGGTATTCCCCCGTGTCGTGCCCGGGGGAGGGCGGCAGGAACAGGTTCCACAGGCCCTCGGCCCGCGCCGTCTCCTTCAGCCGCTCCATGGTGGGGGAGGGGCCGCTTCTCTCCGCACGCTCGGACGCGACTGCGGCGGCAGCCGGCACGATCGCGTCGGCGATGAAGGCGCGAACGCGGGTCAGCCAGTGCGTCTGGGACCGGGAGAGATTGAAATCCAAGGCGTCCGCTCCGCTCACATCGGTTGCCGCGAGCCTCTCTCCTCCCCGCGAGCTCGAGCGATCCCGGGCAGGCCCGGGATCGCCAGGGCAGGGGAAGCCCCCCTCACAGATACGCCGAACCCATCTCGCTGGCGAAACGCTGCGGCGGGCCCTCCCAGACGACCCGGGCCTGCTCCAGCACGTAGACCCGGTCGGCGTGCGGCAGCGCGAAGGTGACATTCTGCTCGCCGAGCAGCACCGTGATCGGCGTGGTCTGGCGCAGCTTCTCCAGCGCCTTCGACAGCAGCTCCAGGATCACCGGGGCGAGGCCCAGCGTCGGCTCGTCGAGGATCAGGAGGCGCGGGCGCATCATCAGCGCCCGGGCGATGGTCAGCATCTGCTGCTCGCCGCCCGAGAGGGTGCGGGCGCTCTGGCCCTCGCGGGCCTTGAGGATCGGGAACAGCTCGTAGAGCCAGTCGCGCTGCTTGGCGCTCTCGGCCTTCGGGAAGTGCTGGCCGCCGAGGTCGAGATTCTCGCGCACGCTCAGATCGCCGAACAGCTCGCGGGTCTCCGGCACCTGGACGATGCCGGCCCGGGCGATGGCGGCGGGCTTCATCCGGGCGAGGTCTTGGCCGTGGAACCGGATCGTGCCCCCGTGCGGCACGAGGCCCGAGATGGCGTTGAACAGCGTCGTCTTGCCGGCACCGTTGAGGCCGACCACCGAGACGAACTCGCCCTCGTGGACGTGGATCGAGGCGCCGCGCAGGGCCTGCGCCTTGCCGTAGAGCACGTCGACGTTCTCGACGGTGAGGAGCGAGTCCGGCTTGAACGCCGCCTCGGGCCGGGCGGCGGTCTCGATGCTGCCGCCGAGATAGACCCGGCGCACGGTCGGGTCGGCCATCACGGATTCGGCCGAGCCCTCGGCGATGCGCTCGCCGAGATACATGGCGAACACCCGGTCCACGAGGGCCGAGACGCTCTTCACGTTGTGGTCGACGAGGAGCACGGCCTTGCCCTCATCGCGAAAGCCCCGGATCAGCTCGGAGAAGGACGCGACCTCGCCGCCGGTGAGGCCCGCGAAGGGCTCGTCGACCAGAACCACCCGGGGGTCGCGGGCGATGGCCTTGGCGAGTTCCAGCCGGCGCAGGTCCGCGAAGGGCAGGGTGCCGGGCCGCCGGTCGACGACGGCGCCGAGGCCGACCCGCTCGGCGATTTCCCTGGCACGGCGCGCGACGTGGGGATCGGCCGCCAGCCGGATCAGGCTGTCGGGCAGGAGCGCGAGGCTGATGTTCTCCAGCACCGTCTGCCGCTGGAGCGGCCGGGCGTGCTGGAACACGAGCCCGATCCCCGCACGGGCGACCCGGTGGGCCGGCATCCCGCCGATCTCGGCGCCGTCCAGGCGGATCGAGCCGGCGCTCGGCCGCTCCAGGCCCATGATCAGCTTCATCACGGTGGACTTGCCCGAGCCGTTCGGGCCGATCAGGCCGAGGATCTCGCCGGGCCGCAGGTCGAGGTCGACGTCCTTGACGGCGACGAGTCCGCCGTAGCGCTTGGTCAGGCCGCGCACGGCGAGGCAGGGCTCGGCCGTGACGGGGGCGGGGGCGACCGCCTGCGGCGGCGCGGGCCTCACGGCGACGGTCATCGGGCGCTCCTGAAGGATGCGAGGCCGAGCAGCCCCGAGGGCACGAACAGGATCACCAGGAGCGCCACCGCCGAGACCACGAAGGTCGAGAGTCCGCCGAGCGGGCGCAGCACCTCGCCCGCCGCGATCAGGAAGACGGCGCCCAGAGCCGCGCCCACGATGGTGCGCCGGCCGCCGAGCACCGCCGCGATGATCACCTGCACGCCCACCGCCGTGTTGATCAGCGTGCCGACCGAGGCGGTGCCCATGTAGAAGACCACCAGGCCGCCCGCGAGGCCCGAGAAGGCGGCACTGACCGCGAAGGCCGCGAGCTTGTGCTTGGCGACGTTGAAGCCGAGCGCCCCGGTCACCACCGGGTCCTGGCCGGCGGCCTGGAGGATCAGCCCCGCGGGCGAGCGGGCGATGGCCGTGAGGATCAGCCCGGAGACCGCCATGAAGCCGAGCGCCAGCCAGTAGTTCGTGTCGGTGTCGATCGAGATGACGTCGGGGACCGTGAGGCCGATCTCGCCGCCGGTGAGGTCGGAGAACACCACGATCATGTTCTGCAGGAGCAGGACCGCCACCAGGGTGATCAGCCCGAAATAGGGGCCCCGCACCTTGAGCGCCGGCAGCGCCAGGGCGATGCCGCCGACCACGGCGAGCAGGGTCCCCGCCGCGAGGCAGTAGGGGATCGGCAATTCGTAGCGGTTGTTGAGGATGCCGGCGCCGTAGGCCCCGAGCCCGATCAGGAAGGTCGGGCCGAAATTGACCTCCCCGGCGAAGCCGAAGAGCAGGTCCCAGGCCATGGCGAACACGCCGAAATAGTAGGCGATGGTCAGGAGGCCGAGGATGTAGCCGGAGACCCACCAGGGCAGGGTCGCGGCGGCCAGGACGGCGAGGATCGCGATCCAGAAGCCGGGGGTGGTGAGGAGCTTCATGGGGTGGCCTCGCGCAGGATAACGATCAGGCTCGTTCGGCGCAGAGGTCTTTCCCAACCATTCCCCTCATCCTGAGGTGCCGCGCCAGCGGCCTCGAAGGAGGCCTCCACGGATCGCGCGGCTGGCTGGAGGGCTCCTTCGAGGCCCGCTGACGCGGGCGCCTCAGGATGAGGGCGCGGGTCGGGGACCCGTGGTGTAAAAAAAACCATCACCGCCGCCCCAGCAGGCCCTGCGGGCGCAGGTACATTACGGCGACGAGCAGCAGCAGCGCCGGGATCACCCGGTAGGCGGGCGAGATCAGGTAGGCGGTGGCGGTCTCCAGATAGCCCACCACGTAGGCGGCGATCAGCGAGCCGGTGACCGACCCTAAGCCCCCCAGCACCACGATCGAGAAGGCGCTCGCGGTGAGCGGACCCACCGAGTAGGACGAGACCCCTAGGAACATCCCGAGCAGCACCCCGGCGATGCCGGCCAGCAGCCCGTAGATCGCCCAGACCGCCACGTAGATCCGCGCCATGTCGTGGCCGAGGAGCGTCACCCCCCGCGGGTTCATGGAGGCGGCGAGCAGGACCTTGCCCGCCCGCGCTCGGTTCACGAACAGCCAGAGCAGGGCGATCACCACCCAGCAGATCACCGCGGTGAAGAGCTCGTTCTTTGGCGTGCGCACGCCGGCGATCTCGACCACGCCCTCGACGATCGGCAGCACGGTCTTCGGATTGTCGGTGAAGAAGTAGGCCACCAGCTCCTGGATCATGATCCCCCAGAGCAGGGTGCCGGTCAGCACGAAGATCTCTTTTTCCTCCCGCGGGATCGCCTTGCTGCGCTCGATCGGCGCGACGACCGCGAAGTAGGTCACGAGGGCGCCCGCGAGCCCGCACAGCACGCCGATCGCCGCGCCCGCATAGGAGCCGAGCCCGAACAGCGCCGAGGCCGCCCAGGCCGCCACCGCGGCCATCACCATCAGGGCGCCGTGGGTGAGGTTGAGGACGCCCGAGACCCCGAAGATCAGGGTGAAGCCCATCGCGCCGAGCGCGTAGAGGGCCGAGATCGCGAAGCCGTCGACGAGGATCTGGAGGCCGATCACAGCGCTCTCCCCGCCCGCACTACTGCACCGCCGGCTTGACCGCGGGCGGCAGGATCATGGCCCCGTTGGCGGTCGCCGCCGGCCAGATCGCCACCTGCTTGCCGCCCTGCCACTGTCCGAGCACGCTCGTCATCAGGCCGGGTCCGTACTGGATCGAGTGCGTGAACGGCTCGTCCTTGCCGTAGAACTTGATGTGGCCGACCGTGCCGACCCAGTCGGTCGCCTCCAGGGCCTCCACGAGCTTGTCGGCCTCCGTCGAACGGGACCGTCCGATCGCGTCCGCGGTGTAGTGCATCGCGTCGTACGCCATGTAGCCGGCGTAGGACGGCGCCCCGCCGAAGCGCTTGGTGAAGGCCTCGGCGAAGGGAATCGTCTTCTCGGTGAGCGCGACGCCCGGCAGCGCCACGCTGTCGAACAGCACCCCCTGCGTGCCGCCGTTGGTGTTGGCCCAGAAGGTCGAGGAGGTCGCCTGACCGCTGATGCCCGTCATGGCGATCGGCACCTGTTGGTTCTGCCACTGCACGGTCGGCTGCACGCCGACATGGGCGATGCCGGTGACGATCAGGTCGGGCTTGGCCGCCTCGATCTTGTTGTAGATCGGCGTGAAATCCCCCGTGTCCGGCGAGAACCGGACATGCTCCACCACCTTCAGCCCGGCTTTCGGCAGGCACTCCTCGTAGGCGGCGTCGAGGGGCCGGGTCCAGGCCGCGTCCTCGCTCATGATCGCCGCGGTCTTGGCCTTGAGGGGGCCGACCAGCGCCTCCTTGGCCGAGTCGCAGACCGCCTGCGCGAGGGCGTGGGAGGTCAGGTAGCCGTGGAAGACGTACTTGTTGCGCGCGTAATCCTTGTGGACGTTCACGCTGATCTCGTTGGAGGCGGCGCCGGGGGTGATCATCGGCGTCTTCAGCCGGGCCGCCCAGGGCATCAGCGCGAGCACCACCTCGGAAATGTAGCTGGCGATGACGAGGTTGACCTTGTCCTCGGAGACCGCCCGCTGGAAGGCCCGGACCGCGTCGGACGCGGAACTCTTGTCGTCGTAGGTGACGACCTGGATCTGCCGTCCGTCGACGCCGCCCCTGGCGTTGATCTCGTCGGCGGCGAGCTGCACCGCCTGCGGGATGGAGGCGCCGGCCACCGACTGCGCCTCGGCGATCACCCCGATCCGGATCGGATCGGCGGCCCGCGCCGGCCCCGCAAGCATCGAGCCCGCCGCCAGCAGCGCGGGCAGCATGCGCCGGATCTGGACGCGCCGGGCGTCGGCGCGCGCGGTGTCGGACATCGATGCTTCCTCTCTGAGCGCCCGCATTCTTTATTCGTGGGCTTGGCGTCGACTGTAGCCGGGGCCGGACGGATCACAAGGGGCGGCCGACGCGGCGCGGGTGACGTTTCCGGGGAGTCGTTCGCGCCGCGTCCGGCGCGCGGGTGCGGCGGGGTTTCACGACGCCCGCGCTGTCCGCCCGCGGACTTCCGGGCGGCGCCGCTCCGGCCTAGGTTGGTGCCCGGCACCGCACGATGCGGGCCCACGGCCTCGAAGAAGGGCGGCAGACAGGTGAGGAACGCACGCGCGGCCGTGTCCGGGTCGATCCCGGACCGCGGCGCCCGGCCATGCCGGAGACCGACCCCATGACGCTCCGCTGGACCCGGCGGCCCGAGGGCTCGACCTGGGGTGATTTCGGCCCCGACGACGAGCTGGGGCGCCTGAACCTGCTCACCCCCGAGAAGGTGCGCCAGGGCGTCGCCGAGGTGCGGGAGGGCCTGACCTTCTGCCTCAGCCTGCCGCTGGATCTGCCGGGCGGCAACGTCCTGAACCCGCGCCGGCACCCGCCGCAGATCACCCCGACCCGCCGCGCCAACGGCCGGCCCAACATGAACTTCCCGGTCTGCGAGGAGGTCGAGGGCGCCACCGACGTGATCTGCGACGACCGCGCGGTGATCCACCTGCAATACTCGACGCAGTGGGACTCCCTCGCCCATGTCGGGTCGCTCTACGATGCGGACGGCACGGGCGCTGCGCCGACCTTCTACAACGGCTTCCGCGGCGGCCGGGACATCGTCGGGCCGAGCAGCCCGGAGACCGCCGATCAGCCGTCCCGGGCGAAGCGGCTCGGGATCGAGCGCCTCGCCGAGACCGGCATGCAGGGCCGGGCGGTGATGATCGACCTGCGCGCCCATCTCGGCGACGCCAAGGTGAAGGTCGGCTACGGCCAGCTCGCCCGGATCCTGGAGGCCGACGGCGTCGTGGTGGAGCCCGGCGACATGGTCTGCCTGCACACGGGCTTCGCCGAGCGGCTGATCGCCATGGGCGGCGCGCCCGATCCGACGCAGGTCCACAACCTCTGCGCCGGGCTCGACGGGCGCGACCCTGCGCTCCTCGACTGGATCACCCGCACCGGCCTGTGCGCGCTGATCGCCGACAACTACGCCGTGGAGGCCTATCCGGCCGGTCCCGGCCCCGCCTGTTGCGCGACCCTGCCGCTCCACGAGCATTGCCTGTTCAAGCTCGGGGTCAACCTCGGCGAATTGTGGCACCTGACGCCGCTCGCCGACTGGCTGCGCGCGCACGGCCGGAACCGGTTCCTTCTGACGGCCCCGCCGCTGCGCCTGCCCGGCGCGGTCGGCTCGCCGACGACGCCGATCGCCACGGTGTAGGGATGCCGAGAGCATGACCGAGATCGCAGTCATCGGCGGCGGCCTGATGGGGCACGGCATCGCCCTGGTGCTGGCGCTGCACGGCCACGCCGTGCGGATCACCGACACCCAGCCCGAGACCCGCGCCCGGGTGCCCGCCCTGATGGCCTCGGCGCTCGCGACCCTGCGGGAGGCGGACGCCGCTCCGGAGGGCTGGGATGCCGACCGGCTCAGGGGGGCCGTCCGGGTCGAGGCGGAGCTGGACGCGGCGGTGGCGGGCGCCGGCCTCGTGATCGAGGCGATCACCGAGAACCCGGAGGCGAAGCGCGCCCTCTTCACGGATCTCGACCGGCTCTGCACGCCGGACGCGATCCTCGCCAGCAACACCAGCTACCTCGACGTCTTCCCGCTGATTCCGGAAGCCCGGCAAGCCCGGGCGCTGATCCTGCACTGGTACACGCCGCCCTACATCGTCGACCTGGTCGACGTGGTGCCGGGGCCGGGCACCGATCCGGCGGTGGTCGCCGCGATGGCCGACCTCGTGCGCGGCCTCGGGCAGGTGCCGATCGTGCTCAAGCGCTTCATCCCCGGCTACATCGCCAACCGCATCCAGCAGGCGATCAGCGCCGAGGTGTTCCGGCTCCTCGATGAGGGCGTCGCCGCGCCGAAGGACATCGACGACGCGGTGATCCACGGGCTCTCCTTACGCATCCCGATCCTCGGGCACCTCGCCAAGGCCGACTTCACCGGCCTGGAGCTGACGCAGCGCGCCCTCGCCAATGGGAGCTACGCGCCGCCGCCCCCGCGCACGCGCTCCGAGACCCTCGACGCCCTTTGCGCCGCCGGCCGGACCGGCGTGATGGCGGGGCGCGGCTACTTCGACTGGGGCGGGCGCCCGCCAGAAGACCTGTTCCGCGAGCGCGACCGCAAGCTCCTGGCGCTCAAGGCCGCGATGGCCGGGATCGGCCG
The DNA here is from genome assembly GCF_022829385.1 of Methylobacterium sp. J-070. Classification (GTDB taxonomy): domain Bacteria; phylum Pseudomonadota; class Alphaproteobacteria; order Rhizobiales; family Beijerinckiaceae; genus Methylobacterium. The sequence continues at coordinate 62,060 of NZ_JAKSXX010000237.1, forward strand.
GATGGAGGGCACATGATCGGGGCGGATCTCTCCGGGCGGCGCGTCCTGGTCACCGGGGCCTCGTCGGGCATCGGGCTGGCGACGGTGGCGATGTTCGCCCGCAACGGCGCCCACGTGGCGCTGAACCACCTGCCCGACGATCCCCGCGGCCCCGCGGAGGCCGCGCGCCTGGCGGGGGAGGGGTTCTCGGTGGTGGCTTTGCCCGGGGACGTATCCCGGGCCGGCGAGGCCGAAGCGATGGTGGCGGCCGGGATCGAGCGGCTGGGCGGCCTCGACGTGCTCGTCAACAACGCCGGGACGTCGGGCACGACCACCCCCATCGCGTTCGAGGACCTCGACGCGATGACCGAGGACTTCTGGGCCACGATCCTGGCGACGAACCTGCTCGGGCCGTATCGCTGTTCGCGGGCGGCGGCGGCCAGTCTGCGAGAGAGCCGGGGCGCCATCGTCAACACCGCCTCCGTGGCCGGGCAGGGGCGGCGCGGCTCCTCGATCGCCTATTCGGCCAGCAAGGCCGGACTGATCAACCTGACCCGCAGCCTCGCCCGGGCGCTGGCCCCGGAGGTGCGGGTCAACGCGGTGGCACCGGGGCTCGTCGCCACCCCCTGGACCGAGCCCTGGCCGGAGGCGCGCAAGGCCGCGACGGTGCAGCACACGATGCTCCGCCGCATGGCAAGGCCGGAGGACATCGCCGAGACGATCTTCTTCCTCGCCGCGGGCGCCGCCTACATCACCGGCGAGACGATCACGGTCGACGGCGGGGCGATGTGAGCTCCGGGGAGGACCGCATGGCGGGCACCACCATCATCACCTGCGCGCTCACGGGCTCGTTCGACACGCCGAGGAAGAACCCGGCGGTGCCGGTGAGCCCGAAGGCCATCGCGCAATCGGCCCTCGAGGCCGCCGCCGCCGGGGCCGCGGTGGTGCACATCCACGTCCGGGATCCCGAGACGGGCGCGCCCAGCATGGAGCTCGCCCATTACCGCGAGGTGGTGGAGCGGATCCGCGCGACGAACGAGGCCGTGATCCTCAACCTGACCACGGGGGCGGGGGGCCGGTTCGTGCCGGGCGACCCCGATCCGGCCGTCGCCGGCCCGGGCACGACCTTCGTGGGCCCGGAGGACCGCACCCGGCACGTGACGGCGCTGCGGCCGGAGATCTGCACCCTCGACATCGCGACGATGAATTTCGGCGAGCACCTGTTCCTGAACACCCCCGGCCACCTGCGCGCCATGGCGGCGCAGATCCGGGAGTCGGGCGCGAAGCCGGAGATCGAGGTGTTCGATCTCGGCCAGATCGAGCTGGCCCGGCACCTGATCGCCGAGGGGCATCTGGCGCGCCCGCCCCTGTTCCAGCTCTGCCTCGGCATCCCCTGGGGGGCGCCGGCGACGCCCGAGGCGCTGGTGGCGATGCGGGCCCGGCTGCCGGAGGACGCGGTCTGGTCGGCCTTCGGGATCGGCCGGGAGGAGTTCCCGATCCTCGCGGTGGCGGCCGGGATGGGCGGCAACGTCCGCGTCGGCCTGGAGGACAACCTGTACCTGTCCCGGGGCCGGCTCGCGCCGAGCAACGCCGCCCTGGTGGAGAAGGCGGTGAGCCTGCTCGCCCATCTCGACCGCGAGCCGGCGACGCCCGATCAGGCGCGGGCGATCTTCGGATTGGCCCCGCGGGGCTGATCGCCCGCGCGTCTCCTTCTCCCCTCTGCGGGAGAGGGTGGCCGCCGAAGGGGGTCGGGAGAGGGGAGCGACGGCGCAGAATGGAACGCCGGCCTTCATGAAGGTCGCGCCCGGTCTGAAGCCGCGCTCCCCTCTCCCGACCCCTGCCGACGCAGGGGCCACCCTCCCTCGCAGAGGGGGGAGGGCCGTGGCGCTTACGGATCTGCGGCATCCTCACCTGTGCCGGTATCAGCCGCGTTCCTCCACGGATACGCTGCCTTCGGACACCGCGAGCGGCGATCAACGCCACCGCGTGAGACACCACAGGGAGAGAGACATGACGGTCCGCCACCGCGTCGCGGCACTGCTGGGAACCGTGTGCGCGCTGAGCGCCGGCGCCGCGCTGGCGGCCGATCTCGTGCCGGTGAAGATCGGCGTGCTGAACGACCGCTCCGGCGTCTACTTCGATTCCACCGGCGAGGGCTCGGTGGTGGCCGCCCGCATGGCGGTCGAGGACTTCAAGCCGGAGACGCAGGGGCTGAAGGTCGAGGTCGTGGCCGCCGACCATCAGAACAAGCCTGATGTCGGCGCCTCGATCGCCCGGCAATGGTACGACCGCGACGGCGTCGACGCGGTGTTCGACGTGCCGACCTCCTCGGTGGCGCTCGCCATCGCGCAGATCACCAAGGAGAAGAACAAGGCCTTCATCAATTCGGGCGGCGGCACCGCCGACCTCACCGGCCCGGCCTGCACGCCCAACACGGTGCACTGGACCTACGACACCGCGGCGCTCGCCAACGGCACCGGCAAGGCGATGCTCAAGCGCGGCGGCAAGAGCTGGTACTTCATCACCGCCGACTACGCCTTCGGCCTCGCCCTGGAGCGGGACACCAAGGCCGTCGTGGAGAAGAACGGCGGCAAGGTCGTCGGCGGGGTGCGCACGCCGTTCCCGAACCCGGACTTCTCCTCGTTCCTGCTCCAGGCGCAGGCGTCGGGCGCCCAGGTGATCGGGCTCGCCGATGCCGGGTTGGATGCCGCCAACGCCATCAAGCAGGCGCACGAGTTCGGCATCCGGCAGGGCGGACAATCCCTCGCCGCCCTGCTGATCGCCATCACCGACATCCACTCCCTGGGCCTGGAGGTGGCGCAGGGCCTCGATTTCACCGCCTCGTTCTACTGGGACCTCACCGACGGCACCCGCGCCTTCGCGGAGCGGTTCGAGAAGCGGATGCCCGGCAGGAAGCCGACCTCCTACCAGGCGGGCGTCTACGCCAGCACGCTGCACTACCTGAAGGCGGTGGCGGCCCTGCACTCCGCCAAGGACGGCGCCGCGGTGGTGGCCAAGATGAAGGAGATGCCCACCGACGACCCGCTGTTCGGCAAGGGCACGATCCGGCCGGACGGGCGCAAGATCCACCCGATGTACCTGTTCGAGGCCAAGGCGCCGTCCGAGTCGAAGGGCGAATGGGACCTCTACAAGGTGCTGGAGACGATCCCGGCCGAGCAGGCGTTCCGGCCGATGAGCGAGGGCGGCTGCCCGATGGTGGCCGGCATGACGGCGAAGTAAGGCGGATTGCGGTATCTATTGCCTCCTTGAGAAACCACCGCAGCGTCCTCGCCGGAGGGATAACGCGATCGCGCGGCATGCTGATCGGGAAGTTCGACGGCGCCTTCCAGCGGTCGCAAGCTTGGCGAATCGATCGAGCACGGGAATGATGGAGCACCGGGCGGCCCTGCGGGCTGCTCTGAACGCGGGCCGTGCATCCGAAGACGCGCGGCCCGCGCCCACGCGGAGCAGTCGGTCCTAGTGTTGCGTCATCAGGTCGTGTTGCTTCATCAGGAACGAGAGATAGTGCGGATTGTAGTTGGCGATCGAGTACGCCTGGCGGACGAGTTCGGCAGCTACGTCAGCGGCGTACTGGGCGGTGTCGCTGACAGACGAATTGCCGGCCACCTCGCCGGAGGCTTTGACCGGTTTTCCGTCGCTCGGGGCTTTGCCGTTGTCCGAGGCTTGGATATCCATGTTCCCAGCGCCGGCCGGCATGAATCCGAATATCGAGCCAGTCAATCCGAGGAGTGCATATTTTTGTAAATCATTATTTTTATGACTTTCTTTGTATTTACGTTCACTCTCCTGCATTTTAAGAGTTTTTTCTTGTGAATCCTTATTTCCCACAAAAGCAACATGCTCCCGTGCAAGAAGCTCGTCGCTGGCCAATCTGGCGCGGTCCGCGGCGATTGACGCGGCCGGAAGCGGCGGAAACTTGGAAATCGATGGAATCGACATGAGATATCCTTGATCAGCTAGGGAAAATATCCGTATTTATTCGCCAACAAAGCAAGACATATCGATAACTTGACACATTGAGCGTCGTGTATCGATCTTGAACGATCGAAAAAACAGAAATCTTTCTTTGTCTTTCCGATCTGTCTCGTTGCGGCAGCGCGCGTATGTTTCATTCTAGCATAAAAGTCAACTTTCTTGAATAAAACTTGATCGATCATGTTGATTTTGACAGTTGTGTGATAATTTTTCTGGACTAATATTGGAATGTATATTTTAGAAAACGCGCATATTGCGACAATCAATCTTGCACTGCGCGGCCCCGAGACGATGACTGGTCAGTCCGGAGAACGGTCGTCCAACCCATCGCTCGCAGCCGAGATGCCGCGTCAGCGGCCTCAAAGGTGGGCTCCAGGGCTCGCACGCGATCTGGAAGGCACCTTCGAGGCTCGCGCGATGCGCGAGCCCCTCGGTTGAGGTTGCGGGTTGGATGACCGCCGTTCACGCCGCACCGATCCGATCCAGAGCCGCCAGCGCCTCTTCCGGCAGGCGAAGCTCCGCCGCCGCGAGGTTCTCGCGCAGGTGGCTGACGGAAGAGGTCCCCGGGATCAGCAGGATGTTGGGCGCCCGGCGCAGCAGCCAGGCGAGCGCCACCTGCATCGGGCTCGCCCCGAGCCCGGCCGCCACCGCCGACAGGGTGTCCGACTGCAGCGGGCTGAACCCGCCGAGCGGGAAGAACGGCACGTAGGCGGTGCCGGACGCGGCCAGTTCATCGATGAAGGCATCGTCGCCCCGGTGGGCGAGGTTGTACTGGTTCTGCACGCAGACGATCTCGGCGATCCGGCGCCCCTCGGCGACCTGACGCGGCGTGGCGTTGCTCAGGCCGATCCGGCGGATCAGGCCCTGGCGCTGGAGGTCCGCCAGCACCGTGAGCGGCGCCTCGATCGATCCCTCCGCGGGACCGTGGACGTCGAACATCAGGCGCAGGTTGACCACATCGAGGGCATCGACGCCCAGGTTGCGCAAATTGTCGTGGACCGCCCGGGTGAGGTCCTCGGCCGAGAAGGCCGGGTTCCAGGATGCGTCGGCCCCGCGCCGGGCGCCGACCTTGGTGACGATCACGAGCCCGTCCGGATAGGGGTGGAGCGCCTCGCGGATGATCTGGTTGGTGACGTGCGGCCCGTAGAAATCGCTGGTGTCGATGTGGTCGACGCCCTGGGCCACGGCCTCCCGCAGCACCGCGACCGCGGCGGCGCGGTCCTTCGGCGGCCCGAACACGCCCGGCCCCGCGAGCTGCATGGCCCCGTAGCCGAGCCGCTTCACCCTGCGGTCACCGAGCTGAAAGGTCCCGGCCTGCGCGATGTCGGTCATGGGCAATCTCCTGTTGGCCCCCCGATGTAGACGCCGCCCTTTGCGCGGATAAGCCGTGACAATCGGCACGACCTGTGCGGATTCCCGAACGATGAGCACCGACTTCACGGATCTCGCCGCCTTCGTGACCGTGGCGCGGGCCGGCGGCTTTCGCGAGGGTGCCCGCGCCGGGGGCGGGAGCGCGTCGCGCCTCAGCGAGGCGGTGCGCCGCCTGGAAGCCGGGCTCGGCGTGCGCCTCCTGAACCGGACCACCCGCAGCGTCGCGCCCACGGAGGCCGGCGCGCGCCTGCTCGAACGGCTCGGCCCGGCGCTGGCCGAGGTGGAGTCCGCCCTCGACGTGGTGAACGGGTTCCGCGATCGGCCGGCGGGGACGCTGCGGCTGAACGTGCCCCTGAGCGCGGCCCGGCTGGTCCTGCCCACGATCGTACCGCCCTTCCTGGCGGCCTATCCCGAGATCCGCCTGGAGGTGGTCGTCGAGGACGGGTTCGTGGACGTCCTGGCGGCGGGCTGCGACGCGGGCATCCGCTACGACGAGCGGCTGGAGCTCGACATGATCGCCGTGCCGATCGGCCCGCGGCGGCAGCGCTTCGCCACCGCGGCGGCCCCGGCCTATCTCGACCGGCGCGGCCGGCCGGACCATCCGCGGGACCTCCTGGCCCATGCCTGCCTGCTCGGCCGGTTCCCGAGCGGCGCCCTGACGGCGCCGTGGGAATTCGAGCGCGCCGGGGAGATCGTCCGGGTCGATCCGGCCGGGCCGCTGATCGTGCGGGTCGGCGCCAGCGACCTCGCGGTGGCGGCGGCGGTGGCGGGGACCGGGATCATCCACCTGTTCGAGGATTGGCTCCGGCCGCAGCTCGACAGCGGCACCCTGGAGCCGGTCCTGGAGCCCTGGTGGCAGGAATTTTCCGGCCCGTTCCTCTATTATCCGGGCCGGCGGCATCTGCCGGCGCCGCTGCGCGCCTTCGTGGACTTCGTCACGACCCGGCAGGCCGTCCTCACTCCGGCAGGGCGAACACCGTGAGCTGACCGCCCGGCGCCGTGTACTGCGACAGGGCTGCGTAGCCGCCCACCGCCCCCGAGCCGTCGGCGGGATCGGTGAGCCCGGCCGCCAGCCCGATCCCGGCCCAGCCGCCGACGCCTGAGAGCACCGCCACGTACTGCTTCCCGCCGTGCAGGTAGGTGGTGACGTTGCCGACGATCCCGGACGGCGTCTTGAACCGGTAGAGTTCATGTCCGTCCCGGGCGTCGACCGCCTTCAGGTAGCCCTCGAGCGTGCCGTAGAAGACCACGTTGCCCGCGGTGGCGAGCGCCCCCGACCAGACCGAGAAGGGCTCGGGGATCGACCACGCGATCCGGCCCGTGGCGCCGTCCCAGGCGATGAACGCGCCGGTCCGGTCGGTGCCCTCCGGCGGGTGCAGGGTCAGGGTCGCGCCGACATAGGGCTGGCCGGGGGTGTAGGTGACCCGGAACGCCTCGTAATCCATGCACATGTGGTTGGTCGGCACGTAGAACAGCCGCGTCAGCGGCGAATAGGCCGCGGGCTGCTGGTTCTTGGCGCCGAGCGCCCCGGGGCAGATGTTCTTGGTGGTCTCGTCCGCGTCGGCCTCGCCGGGGGCGTAGCGCTTGTCGACCACCGGCCGGCCGTAATCGGGGGCGGCGGGATCCAGGCTGATCCGGCTGGCCCAGTTGACGCTCGGATCGAACTTCTCCGCCACCAGAAGCTCACCCGTGGCCCGGTCCAGGGTGTAGCCGAAGCCGTTCCGGTCGAAATGGGTGAGGACCTTGCGGGGCCTGCCGCCGATCACCTGCTCGGTGAGGATCGCCTCGTTGACGCCGTCGTAGTCCCACTGGTCGTGGGGCGTCATCTGGTAGATCCAGCGGGCCATCCCGGTGTCGGCGTCGCGGGCGATGAGCGACATCGACCACCGGTTGTCGCCGGGGCGCTGGGCCGGGTTCCAGGTCGAGGGATTGCCGGTGCCGTAATAGACGAGGTTCAGGTCCGGATCGTACGAGAACCAGCCCCAGCTGCACGCCCCGCCGGTCCGCCACTGGTCACCCTCCCAGCTCCCGAGGGACGAATCCCGGCCGACCGGCCGCCCGAGTTCGGTGGTCCTGTCCGGATCGACCAGCATGTCGGCATCCGGCCCGGTGGCGTAGGCGCGCCAGAGGCGTTTCCCGCTGGCCTGGTCGTACGCGGTGACGTGGCAGCGCGCCCCGTACTCGCCCCCCGCGAGACCGACGATGACCTTGCCGCGCACCGGCAGGACCGTGGCGGTGTTGGTCTCGCCCCGGGCGGGGTCGCCGTTCCTCACCGACCACAGCACCCGGCCGGTCTCCGGGTCGAGGGCCACCACGGTGGTGTCGGCCTGCTGCAGGAACAGCCGTCCGTCCGCGTAGGCGAGGCCGCGGGAGACCGTGTCGCAGCACATCACCGCGATCGTGGCCGCCTCCTGCCGCGGCGCGTAGCGCCAGAGGATCCGGCCGTCGTGGTCGAGGTCGAGGGCGTAGACGACGTTGGGGAAGGGCGTGTGCACGATCATCACGTGCCCGACCACGATCGGCGCCCCCTCGTGCCCGCGCAGGACGCCGGTGGAGAAGGTCCAGGCGACCTTGAGGCGCGAGACGTTGCCGGCGTCGATCCGGTCGAGGCCGGAATAGCGGGTGTTGGCGTAATCCAGGGTCTGGAGGACCGGCCCGGCGGCCGCCGACGCCGGGGCATCGGCCGCGGATGCCGGACCGGCGAGACAGGCGAGCGGCAGGGCCGCGAAGATGGAAGAGCGCATCCGGGGATCCTCTGGGCGCGGGGGGCTTCGCCGAGACGGAGCCCCTGCGCGCCGCTCACATCCGCTGCTGGACGATCTGCTCGGCCTCGGGATCGGGCTCATGGCCGGCCGCGCGGAGCATCGGCACCACCTCGGCCGCATCCCGGGTGACGAGGTAGCTGAGGTCGAGCCCCTCGCGGATGAAGCCGTGGCCGCGCATGTGCTCGAACAGGCCGAGCAGCGGCGCCCAGAAGTCGGCCACCGAGACCAGCACCACCGGCTTCCGGTGCCGCCCGAGCTGCGCCCAGGTCAGCTGCTCGACCAGCTCCTCCAGGGTGCCGATGCCGCCCGGCAGGGTCACGAAGGCGTCCGAGCGCTCGAACATCAGGCGCTTGCGGGTGTGCATGTCGGGCACCACCACGGTCTCCTGAACGTCCGCCAGCATGTGCTCGCGCGCCTGGAGGAAGTCCGGGATGATGCCGGTGACCTGGCCGCCGGCCGCCAGCGCCGCCCGGGCGACCGTGCCCATCAGGCCGACATCGCCGCCGCCGTAGACGAGGCGCAGCCCGGCGCGCGCGAGTGCGGTCCCGAGGACCTCCGCGGCCGCGCGGAAGGCCGGATCCCGGCCGAAGCCGGAGCCGCAATAGACACAGACTGTCCTCACCGGAGCCATCCGGCGCCCTCCCTCGCGCGTCCATCTGCGAGCCGTCCAGAAAGAGCCCCGCGCCGGGCGCTCCACGCGCCAAACTGCTGAAGTCGCGCGGGATTCACCCGCCTGGGCGGCGGGACGGCTTGGTGTCGGCATCATGTAAGGTATTATGGGCGGTGCCGTCGACGCTTTTCACGCGGCGGGCGGGCCGCCGGGCGGCGGGATCAGGGGAGGTCGTTGTGGCGATGTCGGGACGGGTGCGGCGCAGTCTCGCCCTGGCGCTCGCCGGCCTCCTCGCCGGCCTCGGCCTCGTGCTGGCCCTGTTCGGCGGCGAGTCGGTCCGGCACCTGATCGGCCGCGACGAGCCCGGGCCGCCCGCGGCGTCCAAGCCGGAGAGCGGCCTGCGGAGCCTCGCCGATCCCGGCGCGATGGCCGGACGCGCCGACCCGACCATCGATTTCCGCGACGACAAGCCGGCCCGGGCCGAGCCCGGACAGCCCACCGGCGCGAGCCCGTCGCCATCCCCGCAGGAGGTCCGGATCCCGGGTCCAGGCGCGCCCGGCCGGGCGGCCGAGCCCGATGCGGCGGAGACGCCGCGCTTCGACATCGTCCGGGTCGAGCCGAACGGCGAGGCCGTCGTGGCCGGGCGGGGTGCGCCGCACGCGGTCGTCGAGATGCTCGTCAACGGGAAGCCGGTGGCGCGGGCGACGGCGGATGCGAACGGGCAGTTCGCGATCGTGCCGCCGGCGCTGCCGACCGGGTCCAGCGTGGTCGGCCTGCGGATGACGGGACGGGACGGGCGCGCCGCCAGCTCGCAGCAGAGCGTTGCGGTCGACGTCGCGCCCGGCCGCGACCGTCAGCCCCTGGTGGCCCTGACCGCTCCCGACGCGGCGACCGTGGTCCTGTCTCAGCCCGGCGCGCCCGCGCCGGCCGCCGCCCCCGGTGCCCCCGGCGCCCGGATCGCCGACGCGGGCCCCCCCGGACCGGCCGGAGGCGGGGCGAGCCGTGGGGGCGCCGGGGCCGAGGAGGCGGGCCGCCAGCCTACCCGGATCGTCAGCGTGGACGTGCAGGGGAACGGCCGCCTGTTCGTGACCGCGACCGGCAGGCCGGGCGCCGCGCTGCGGCTCTACCTCAACGAGACGCTGATCGCCCCCGGGAGCATCGGCCCGGACGGACGGGCGAGCTTCACGATCGGGCGCGGGATCAAGCCCGGCCAGTACCAGGTGCGGATCGACCAGATCGACCCGGCCACCGGCAAGGTCGCCACCCGTGCCGAAGTGCCGCTTTCGGTGCCAGAGCCGCCGCAGGTCGCCGCCCACGCGCCCGCCGCGCCGACCCCGTCGGCCGAACAGGTCGGCTCCAGGAAGAGCGCCGGGGACGGCGGACAGGAGGGCATCCGCCACGATGGCCGAGCCGCGGCGGGTCCGCCCGCGCCGCCCGCTCCCGCCGTGGAAACGCCCTCGGGTCCCGACACCAGCCACCTCGCGGCCGAGACCGCGGGGCCGATGCGGGCCGGAGCGGTGTTCGTGCCCGAGGTCAGCACGGCCAAGATCAGCCGCGGCGACAATCTCTGGCGGATCAGCCAGCGCACCTACGGCCGCGGCGAGCGCTACACGGTGATCTACGACGCCAACCAGAGCCAGATCCGCGATCCGGACCTGATCTATCCGGGCCAGATCTTCGTCCTGCCCGGCGGCAAGCGCGGCTGAACGCCCCTCACTCGATGACCTGATCGTCCCCCGCGAAGGCGAGCCGGCGCAGGCGGCGCAGGGCCTGGTCGAGGTCCTCGCGCGACGGCGCCGCCAGGGCGAGGCGGACGGCGTTCGGCGCGTGGCCGGGCGTGACCGCGAAGGACGAGGCCGGGAGGAGGGCGATGCCCTGCCGCAGGGCCGCCGCCGCGTAGGCCTCGGCCCGCCACGTCTCGGGCAGTTCCAGCCAGAGGTGGTAGGCGTGGGGATCGCCGACGATCCGCAGGTCCGCCAGGGCCTCCCGGGCGATGATCTGGCGCGCGGTGGCGTCCCGGCGCTTGACCGCGACGAGGGACGCCGCCGACCCGCCCTCCATCCAGTGCATCCCGACCGCGAGGGACAAGCCGAGCGCCGTCCAGGCGCCCTGGCGGACCGAGGCGGCGAGCCGGTCGGTCATGCGCGGGGGCGCCGCGACGAGGCCGAGCGTCAGCGACGGCATCACCCGCTTCGACAGGCTGTCCACCAGGATCACCCGGTCCGGCGCGAGGGCGGCGAGGGGGCGCGCGTCGGCGAGGAAACCGTAGACCGCGTCCTCGATGGCGGTGAGCCCGGTCCGATCCAGCAGGTCGGCGAGGGCGGACCGCCGGCCCGCGCCCATCGTGGCGCCGAGCGGGTTGTGCAGGGTCGGCTGGAGGTAGACGCCGCTCAGCGGGCTCGCCCGGTGGGCCTGGAGGAGGGCGTCGGGGCACAGGCCCTCCGCGTCCATGGCGACCGGCACCAGGGCGATCCCGAGCCGGGCCGCGATGCCCTTCACCATCGGATAGGTCAGCGGCTCGCAGCCGATCCGCTCGCCCGGTGCCGCCAGCGCCGCCAGCGCGGCGGCGAGGGCCTGCCGGCCGTTGCCGGTGAACAGGATGTCGGCGGGATCGGGGGCGTAGCCGTCGCGGGCGAGGAACCCCGCCGCGACGTCGCGGGCCTGCGGCGTGCCCGCCGGTCCGTACTGGCCGAACCCCATCTCGCCGCCGCTGCGGGCCAGCGCCGCCAGGGTCTCGGCCAGCACCGCCTCCTGCTCCGGCAGCCGCGAATGGGTCCGCTGGAGATCCACGGCGGCCGGCGGCGGCTCCGGCTGGAGCGGCCCGGCCCGGCCCGGCTCGGACCGGACATAGGTGCCGCGCCCGACCTCCCCGGTCACGAGGCCGCGGCGGGCGAGCTCCGCGTAGACCCGGCTCGCCGTCGAGACCGCGATGCCCTGGGCGTAGGCGAAGTCGCGCTGGGGCGGCAGCCGCGCCCCGGGCCGCAGCCGGCCGGCGGCGATGTCGGCCGCGATGGCGTCGGCGACGGTCCGGAAATCCGCGGGACGCATCATTGCTCCGAGATCAATGTTTCGATTGATCCGATCTTTGTATCGGATCAATGCTGCGCCAGCAATCCCGGCCGGACTGCTCCCCGTCACCGGACCCTCCGCGATGCAAGCCGTTTCCCTGCCCTCGTCACCCGCCTCCGACCGCGCCGCCGAACGCCCCGCCCTAATGCGGATCTGGCTGCGCCGGATCCACACCCGGCGTGCCCTGGCAGCCCTCCATCCCGAGCAGATCCGGGACGCGGGTCTCGCGCCCTGGGACCTGCGCGCGGAGATCCGGAAGCCGTTCTGGCGGGCGTGAGGCGGTGCCCTGCGCGCCGCGCGGGTGATCCGGCGCGGCCGCCGGCCTATATGCGGGTCTCACGACACCCCGCCCGACTGAATCCCCCATGACCGACGACACCGCGCCTCCGACCGGGCCGACAGACCCTGCCGAGCGCCCCGGCCTGATCGCCACCTATCGGCGGCTGTGGCCGCATCTCTGGCCCCATGGAAGGCCCGACCTGCAGCGCAGGGTCTTCCTGGCCTTCGGCCTGCTGCTGGCCGCCAAGCTCGTCACCATGGTGACGCCGTTCACCTTCAAGTGGATCACCGACGCGCTGGTGGCGGCCGTGGGCGGACACGATGCGCCGGCGCCCACGGGGCTGCTCGCCGCTCCGATGCTGCTGATCGCGCTCTACGGCGTCTCGCGGATCGCCATGTCGGCGCTCACCCAGGTGCGCGACGGGCTGTTCGCCAAGGTGGCGATGCACGCGGTGCGGCGGCTGGCGCTCCAGACCTTCGAGCACATGCACCGCCTGTCCCTGCGTTTCCACCTGGAGCGCAAGACCGGCGGCCTCACCCGGGTGCTGGAGCGCGGCCGCGCCGGCATCGAGGAATTGTCGCGCCTGATGGTGCTGACCCTGATGCCGACCATCGTCGAGTTCGTGCTGGTTCTGGGCGTGCTCGCCTACGAGTTCAGCTGGACCTACGCGGCGACCGCCTTCGCGACGGTCGCGGCCTACCTCGCCTTCACCTACAAGGCGACCGAGTGGCGGATCGCGATCCGCCGCCGGATGAACGCCTCCGACACCGACGCCAACACCAAGGCGGTCGACTCGCTGCTCAACTACGAGACCGTGAAGTATTTCGGCGCGGAAGGCCGCGAGGCCGCCCGCTACGACGTCTCGATGGCCAAGTACGAGAAGGCCTCGACCCAGACCTACGTGTCGCTGGCGGTGCTCAATGCCGGCCAGGCGGTGATCTTCACCCTCGGGATGACAGCCGTGATGTGGCTCGCGGCGCGCGACATCATGGCCGGGCGCACGACGATCGGCGGCTTCGTGCTGGCCAACACCATGCTGGTGCAGCTCGCGATGCCGCTGAACTTCATGGGCATGATCTACCGGGAGATCAAACAGGCGCTGATCGACATCGACGACATGTTCCGCATCCTCGGGCAGAATCCCGAGATCGCCGACCGGCCGGGCGCGGCGCCCCTGACGGTGTCGGGGGGCACGGTGCGGTTCGAGGACGTGCGCTTCGCCTACACGCCCGAGCGCCCGATCCTGCGGGGCGTGACCTTCGAGATCCCGGCGGGTCAGACGGTGGCGGTGGTCGGGCCTTCGGGAGCCGGCAAGTCGACGCTCTCGCGGCTGCTGTTCCGCTTCTACGAGCCGTCGGCCGGGCGGATCACCATCGATGGCCAGGAGATCGCCGCGGTGACGCAGGCGAGCTTGCGGGCGGCGATCGGCATGGTCCCGCAGGACACGGTGCTGTTCAACGACACGATCGGCTACAACATCCGCTACGGCCGCGCCGGCGCCACCGACGCGGAGCTGCGCGAGGCGGCGCAGCTCGCCCAGATCGACCGCTTCGTCTCGGGCCTTCCGGAGGGCTACGACACCCCGGTGGGCGAGCGCGGGCTGAAGCTCTCGGGCGGCGAGAAGCAGCGGGTCGCCATCGCCCGCACGATCCTGAAGGCGCCGCCGATCCTGGTGCTCGACGAGGCGACCTCGGCACTCGATTCCTTCACCGAAGCGGAGATCCAGGCGGCGCTCGACCGGGTCAGCCGCGGCCGCACCACCCTGGTGATCGCCCACCGGCTGTCGACGGTGGTCAACGCCGACGCGATCCTGGTGCTCGACCACGGCCGCATCGTCGAGCGCGGCACCCATGCCGAGCTGTTGGAGGCGGGGGGCGTCTACGCGGCGCTCTGGGACCGCCAGCGCGAGGCCGACGCGGCCCTGGAGGTGCTCCAGCGCGCCGACGCGCCGGTTCTGCCGGTGCGCGCCGGGCGCGCGGCGGTGCCGGAGGCGGAGGCCGCGGAGTAGGGTGTCGGCATGCGCCGGCTCAGGCCTCGGTCTCGATCGGCTTCACGCTGAGGCGCAACCCGATGGCCTTCAGCACGCCGATCAGCGTGTCGAGCTGCGGGTTCCCCTTCTCCGAGAGGGTACGGTAGAGCTGCTCGCGGGAGCGGCCGGTCTCCTGCGCGATCTGAGCCATGCCTCGCGCCCTGGCGACGACACCGATGGCGTCGGCGACGAGGGCTGGATCGCCATCCTCCAGCACGGCCTCAATGTAGAGGACGATATCCTCCGGCGTCCGCAGGTGTTCGGCGGTGTCGTATGGGCGGGTTTCGAGGGGCATCGTCAGAGATCCTTCGCCAGCCGTTTTGCCTCGCGGATGTCGCGGAGACCCCTTATCGCCACCGCAGAGCAGGATCACGATCTCCTCGCCGTGTTGCACGTAGTAGACGCGGTATCCGGGGCCGTGATCGATCCGCAACGCGCTCACGCCTTCGCCGACCGGCCTCACGTCGCCGGGACGCCCCCCAGACGAGCCACGCGCGCCAGCACGCGCGTGGCCGCGCGGCGGTCCCGCAGGCCGTCGATCCAGGCCTGGTAGGTCGGCGTGCTGCGGAGCCGCGGCATATCACTTTGTAGTCATATGACGACAGCGTTGCAATTGGGCGGCTCGGCTGGCCAGTCGACGCAGCACCTATTCGCGCGCCCGCACCCGCACCCCCAGCAACTCCTCGAACGGCAGCACCATCGCGCCCTTGTCCTTGTCGGCGTGGCCCTGGCGCAGGGCGATCTGGTAGGTGGCGGTGGCCGCCGCCGTGACCGGCATCGGGAAGCCGTTCTCCGCCGCGATCGCCGCGGCGGCGACGAGGTCCTTGTAGGCCGCGCCCATCGGGTAGCCCTCGTCGAACCGGCCCTGGAGGATGCGCGGCACGAAGTACTGCGACGCGTAGCTCCGGCTCGTGCCCGTGGTGACGACCTGGGCGACCTGCGCGGGATCGAGCCCCATCGCCACCGCCATCGGCAGCACCTCGGCCAAAGCCGCGATGTTGATGTCGTAGAGCACGTTGTTGATCGTCTTGGTGAGCTGGCCGGACCCGACCCGCCCCATGTGGAGGATGCTGGTGCCGATCCGCTCCAGGAGCGGACGCACCCGCGCCACGGCCTCGGCCTCGCCGCCGCACATCACCGTGAGCGTCCCGGCCTCGGCGCCGGCGGGTGCCCCGGAGACCGGGGCATCGACGAAGGACCGCCCGGTCGCCGCCACGGCGCGGCCGATCGCCAGGGCCTTGGCGTGCGCGATGGTGCTGAGATCGACCACCACCGCCCCGGGGGCGAGGCGCTCGGCGAGCCTGTTTTCGCCGAACAGGGCCGCCTCGACCACGTCGCCGTTCGGCAGGCACAGGAACAGCACCTCGGCGCCTTCGAGGGCGGCCGGATCCGCCGTGGCGACGAGGCCCGGCGCGTCGAGCCCGGCGAGGCGGCCCGGATCGGCATCCACCGCGACGATGGTCTCGGTCTCGGATCCGCGCCTGGCCGCGAGATTGCGGGCGATGGGATGGCCCATCGCGCCGAGGCCGAGGAGGGCGATGCGGGTGGCCATGGCGACAGCTCCTTGCGGCCGTGCCGAAGCGGCCGGTCCCAGGATCGACCGTCAGTTCGCTGCGATCAACTGCCGGAACTCGGCCCACTTCGTCTGGGCCTCGTCCTCGGGCAGCCACGCGCACATCTGCGGGAACACCACGCACCAGCGCCGGTACTCGGCCTCGGACCAGTCGGAGACCCGGCCGGCGCGAAGCTGGTCGAGCACCGCCTCCAGCCGGGGCCGGACGGACTCGGCCGTCGGCACCGTGGAGCGGAGCGGCGCGGGCGGGGCGGAGAACATCTCGAGCTGCGACATGGGGCCAGCAGGGTCATGGCGCCGGGGTCGGGGAAGGCTCGAAAACTGGGCCGGGCCGTGTCATCACCAGAGAACGCGCAACCGTCCGCCTTAAGCGCCGGATCGGCCCGGCTACGTCGCCAACGTCGCCCGGAGGTCTGGGCCTACGAGGTCTCGGGCCAGAACGTCGTGCGCCAATGGTGGAGCTACCGTCGCGCGGACCGCTCAAAGCCGCCGTCGCCGCTGAGCGCGATCCAGCCGACCGCGTGGCTCGCCGAGTACACGACCGAGTTGCTGGCGATGCTGCGCGTGCTCACGCGCCTCGTCGCGCTGGAGCCGGCCCAGGCCGATCTCCTGGCCCGGATCGTCGCAGGGCCCACCATCGACAGCGACGCGCTGCGCGCCGTGGGCTCCCTCGGGGACGCCTCCGCGGAGGATGCGGGGGCGCCGGACGACGCGGCGGGATAGGTGCGGCCCGTCCAGACGCCGATGGAGGCCGCGGTCGAAAAGTTGACGGCGGCCCGGCGGGCTGCCATCCGCGCGTCCGACATGTCCGCCCGCCCGCGGCGCCGTTGAGTCCGGAACACGATGACAGACCTGATCGAGACGATCCGCCGGACGCTCGTGCCGATCCACAAGGAGGGCTATCCCTTCATCCTGATCGGCATCGTGCTGACGGTGCTGGCCGGCTACTTCTCGCAGTTCTTCGGCTGGATCTTCCTGATCCTGACGCTGTGGGTCTGCTACTTCTTCCGCGATCCCGAGCGGGTCACCCCGGTGGTGGACGGCCTCGTGGTCTCCCCCGCGGACGGGCGCGTGAACCTGATCGCCACCGTCCTGCCGCCGCCGGAACTCGACCTGCCGCAGGTGCCCACCTTACGGGTCTCGGTGTTCATGAACGTGTTCGACTGCCACGTGAACCGGGTGCCGGTCTCAGGGAGGATCGGCCAGATCCACTACACGCCCGGCCTGTTCCTCAACGCCGAACTCGACAAGGCCAGCGACGACAACGAGCGCAACGGTATGGTCATCGAGACGAGCCATGCGGGTGCGGCCAAGCGCGTCGGCGTGGTGCAGATCGCCGGCCTCGTGGCCCGGCGCATCGTCGGCTTCGTCTCGGCGGGGGACGTGCTCGGCGTCGGCGAGCGGTTCGGGCTGATCCGCTTCGGCTCGCGGGTGGACGTCTACCTGCCGGCCGGGTCCACCGTGCTGGTCGGCCTCGGCCAGAAGGCGGTGGCCGGCGAGACGGTGCTGGCCGATCTCGGCGGCGGCCCGGAGCGGCTGTTCAAGCGGATCTGACGCCATGGACGATCTCTTCCCGCCCTTCGCGCCGGACCCGAACGAGCCGCGGCCGCGCCGGTTCAAGCCGGTGCCGTTCCGGATGATCGCGCCCAACATGATCACCCTGATGGCGCTCTGCCTCGGGCTGACGGCGATCCGGCTCGCCTTCGAGGGCAAGTTCGAACCCGCCGTCATCGCCGTGGTGGTGGCGGGCGTCCTCGACGGCATCGACGGCCGGGTGGCGCGGCTGCTCAAGGGCACCTCGCGCTTCGGGGCCGAACTCGATTCGCTCGCCGACTTCGTCAATTTCGGCTGCGCCCCGGCGCTGATCCTCTACGGCTTCGTGCTGTTCCACCTGAAATCGGCGGGCTGGATCGTCGCCCTGATCTTCGCCATCGCGATGGCGCTCCGCCTCGCCCGCTTCAACGCGATGCTGGACGATCCGAACCGCCCGGACTGGAAGAAGGACTTCTTCGTCGGGATGCCGGCTCCGGCCGGGGCGCTCACCGCGATGCTGCCGCTCTACCTGCACTTCCTGGGCTTCGGCCTGGAGAAATGGGCCGCGCCGGCGATCCTGATCTACGTGCTGTGCATCGCCCTCCTGGTGGTCTCCACGGTCCCGACCTACTCGGGCAAGACCATGGGCAAGCGGGTCCCGCGCAGCTTCGTCCTGCCGATCTTCCTGTTCGGGGTGGCGGCCTTCGGCATCCTGATCAGCTACCCGTTCGAGGCGCTGGTGGCGGTGAGCGGCGGCTACCTGCTGACCATCCCGGTGGTCGCCGCCCAGTACCGCCGGCGGCTCAAGGCGGAGCCGGCCGCCCACGCCGCAGAGGAGCGTCCGGCCCCGGCGGTCGGCGGGGCGGCTTCGCCGGACTAGGCGCTGGCCTTCGCAGAACCGCCCCCTATCTGGGCGGTCATCGGCGGGGGATGGCGCATGCTCGAGGAATTCAAGACGTTCGCGCTGCGCGGCAACGTGGTCGATCTCGCGGTCGGCGTGATCATCGGCGCGGCCTTCGGGGCCATCGTCAATTCCGCCGTGCAGGACATCTTCATGCCGATGATCGGCGCGGTCACCGGCGGGCTCGATTTCTCGAACTACTACATCCCGCTCTCGTCGAAGGTGCAGGCCGGCCTGCCCTATGTCGACGCCAGGAAGCAGGGCGCGGTGATCGGCTACGGGCAGTTCCTGACGCTGACCCTCAATTTCCTGATCGTCGCCTTCGTGCTGTTCCTGGTGATCCGGGCGATGAACCGGCTGCAGCACGCCGAGGAGAAGAAGCCAGAGGCGGTGGCCGAGGTGCCGGCGGACGTGAAGCTCCTGTCGGAGATCCGCGACATCCTGGCGACGAAGCCCCGGATCTGAGGGCTCAGCGCCCGCCCTTGTCGGCCGCGTCGGGCTTGACGCCGAGGGCGTCGAGGATCTGGTCGAGGGCCTGGCCGACGGCGCCGGTGCCTTCCTCGTGGGTCTTCAGGCGGGTTTCCAGCCGGCGGATCTGCGGCTCGAACACCTCCGGCAGCGGATCGTCGCCGAGGAAGCGCGGCTTGTCGGTCTCGACCGGCAGGACCCCGCGCAGTTGCTGCCCGAGATGGTCGCGCACCGGCTCGGGCAATGTGGCACCCGGCTCGCTGGGATCGTCGCTCATGATCGCCTCACAGGTCGAACGGCACGTCAACGACCGGTCGAATGAAGCGTTGCGCCGCCGGCGGCCGGTGGTGGACGGGGAACCCCGGGGCGGTGCCCCGGGGTCGGTGGGCCGGCGCGGGGCCGGCCCGCAGGATCAGTCGATGACCTCGACGATGCGGTGGCCGCGGTCGACCAGCACGGGGCGGTCGTTGACCACGGTGTAGCGGTAGCCCGGCTGCACGCGGTACTCGCTGGGCACGTCGTAGTAGGTCACGCCCGAGGCCGGCAGGGTCGAGCCGACGGCGACGCGGCCGTCGTAATCGTACGAGCGGACGTTGCGCTCGCGGACGTAGCTGCGGAAGCGCGGGGCCATGTCGACGCCGAGGATGCCGCCCACCGTGCCGGTGGCCGCGCCCACCGCGCCGCCGACGATCCCGCCGATCGGGCCGGCCGCATCGGCACCCGCGGCCGCGCCGCGCTCGGCACCCGGGATGGTGCCCTGGGCCTGGGCGGCCAGCGGCAGCGACAGGACGAGGGCCGAGGCGGCGATGAGGGTCTTGAAGGTCATACGGGATTGCTCCGTTCCGTGGCGTTCCGCCGCAGAGGCGCGGCGAAGCTCGGGTCGGTAACGCCCGCTCCCCGGATTCGGATGCATCTTATTTTTCGGCGCGCCGGCCCGGCGCGCGCGGTTCCTAGCCGTCCTTGGGCATCGCCGACTGGATGAACCGGTCGGAGCCGAGATCCTCCTCGTCGTAGCCCAGCAGCTCCGCCAGACGGCCGCGGGCGCGGCTGACGCGGCTCTTCACGGTGCCGACCTTGCAACCCATGATGGCGGCGGCCTCCTCGTACGAGACCCCCTCGGCCCCCACCAGGACGAGGGCCTCGCGCTGGTCCGGCGGCAGCTTGGCCAGCGCCGATTGCAGGTCCTCGACGTCGAGCCGGTCGCCCTGGTGGGGGGCGGTGGCGAGCCGGGCCGCGTAGGAGCCGTCCTGATCCTCGACCTCGCGCACCCGCTTGCGGTGGTCCGAGTAGAAGATGTTGCGCAGGATCGTGAACAGCCACGCGTTCAGGTTGGTCCCCGGCTGGAACCGGGCGCGGTGCTGCCAGCCCTTGAGCAGCGTGTCCTGGACGAGATCGTCCGAGCGGGCGGGGTTCGACGTCAGCGAGAGCGCGAAGGCTCGCAGGGACGGGACCGCCGCCAGCAGGCCGTTGCGGAATTCCGGCTCGATCGCCTCGCCCCGGGCGCGCAGGGCCGTCTCGAGCTGCTCGATCAGCTCGGCGAACCGGGACGGGAGCGTCTCCTCGCCGATCCGCTCGTAGACGGTGCGCAGGTGCTCCCCGAGATGCGAGCGGATGCCGGGGGCCAGGTTCGGGCGGCCATCCCGCGTCCCGTCCTCCTGGGACAGGACGATGTCGGTGTCGTCGCGGGTCATGCGTATCGCGCTCGTCAACTTATCGTGGCTCGACCTGCGGTCCCCGGACGGTCGAGGCGGAGCGCTTTGCGACCTGGATCCGGAGAGAAATCCCGCCGATGCGCTCCTGTTACCGGCGTTCTAGCGCATCGGGCGCGGGCATGCACCCTCGACCGAACCTCACTTAAGCTGGGTTGGCCGGTCTCAACAGGCGGATCGCCCCATCCCGCAGGGTCAGGACGTCGCCGCGGGCGAGGTCGGTCCAGCGCTCGTCCCGGGTCAGCGCCTGAGTGGCGATGACCGTCACCACGTCGTCCTCGGTGGTCTCCTCGGCGAAATCCACCTGCCAGTCCTCGTCGATCAGGGTGGCCTTGCCGAAGGGTGCGCGGCGGGTCAGGTAGCAGAGGCGCTTGCCGCAATGGGCATAGAGGGTCCGGCTGTCGGTCAGCAGCATGTTGAACACCCCGAGCCCGTGCAGCTCGCCCGCGAGGTCGGCCACGGCGCGGTCCAGGGTCCCGGGCCGGGGGAGCGCCCGGAACCGGGCCTGGAGGCGGCCGAGCATCCAGCAGAAGGCGTGCTCGCTGTCGGTGGAGCCGATCGGCATGAAGCCGCCGAGCGGCAGCCGCTTCACGCCCTTGAGCTGGCCGTTATGCGCGAAGGTCCAGCGGCGGCCCCACAGTTCCCGGGCGAAGGGGTGGGTGTTCTCCAGGCTGACGCGGCCGCGATTGGCCTTTCGGACATGGGCCACGACGATCCGGCTCTTGATCGGCATGTCGCGCAGCAGCCGGGCGAGCTGCGAGCGCGAACTCGGCTCCGGATCGTGGAAGCTGCGGCAGGTGCGCCCGTCGTAGAAGCTGATGCCCCAACCGTCGGCGTGAGGCCCGGTCTCGCCGCCGCGCCGGGCGAGACCGGCGAAGGAGAAGCGGATGTCGGTCGGCACGTTGGCGCTCATGCCGAGCAATTCGCACATCAGAGTAACGCCAGGGCCATGCGGGGGAGAAGCGACGTTTAGGAGGCTTCGGTCCCCCGGACAACGACTTTCGAACCGCTCAACGCGCCAGATAATCCGTCAGCGTCATGCCCACCAGGATGGCGACCCAGAAGAAGCCGAGCCCCGAGAACAGCCGGATCAGCGGCGGCTCGTGGATCACCTCCATGGAGACCAGGAGGATCAGCGCCACCATCACGGCGACGACCGCGAGCTCGACGATCCAGACCTGCGCGAAGGGCAGGGTGGCGCCGAGCGTGACGTTGACGGCGAGCAGGGCCAGCAGCGCCAGGAAGGTGAGGACCGGCGTGCGCAGGCGCCGCCGGACCAGGGCGCGGTCGTCGGCGCTCAAGGCGGCGAGGGGGTTGCGCATCCTATCGGTTCACCACGTAGAGGATCGGGAAGGCCAGGATCCAGACCAGGTCGATGAAGTGCCAGTACAGGCCGTAGACCTCGATCCAGTTCTGGTGGCGGGCCAGGAAGCCGGCCCTGGCGGCCATCCAGGTCATGCCGAGCAGGAGCGCGATGCCGGTGAACAGGTGCAGCGCGTGCAGCAGCGTGGCGACGTAGTAGAGGTTCACGAACAGCCGCGCCGCCGGGGTCTCGGCCAGCGCGAACGGCCGCCCGCTCAGGAACGGCATCATGTGCTCGTCCCAGTCGGCGTAGTACTCGTAGCCCTTGAGGACCAGGAACAGGCTGCCGAGCGCCGCCGTCGCCAGCATCGTCCGGACCATGGCGCGCTGCCAGCCGATCCGCGAGAATTCGATCGCCATCGACATGGTCAGGCTGGAGCCGATCAGCACCACGGTGTTGGTGGCGCCGATCCAGAACTTGAGGTGCTGGGCCGCCGCGACCGTCGCCTCGGGATGCTGGATCCGGGTGATCAGCGCCACCAGGAACAGGGCCGAGAACAGCAGGAGCTCGGTGATCAGCCACGCCCAGATGCCGAGCGTCGCGGCCGCGCGCTGCTGGGCCACGGTCTCGAAATGCCCGGCGCGGGCGACCCCGACGCCGTCCGCCAGGGGCTCGCTCATCCGTGCTGGTCCCGGGATTCCTGGGCCTGGATCGGATAGTCGTAGGGGATGCGCGGCACTTCGGGCGGGGTGAGGAAATTGTGCGTCGGCGGCGGGGAGGCGGTCTCCCATTCGAGGCCCTTGGCGTTCCACGGGTTGGCGGCCGCCTTGCGCCCGAACCACAGGGAATAGACGAGGTAGAGCATCGGGAAGAGGTAGCCCGCCGCCAGGATCGTGGCGCCCGCCGAGGACAGCACGTTGAGCAGCTGGAACTCGGGCGGGTAGGTCGCGTAGCGCCGCGGCATCCCGAGGTAGCCGAGGATGAATTGCGGGAAGAAGGTCACGTTGAAGCCGAGGAAGATCAGCAGCGCCGAGACCCGGCCCCAGGGCTCGCTGTACATCCGGCCGGTGAATTTCGGCCACCAGAAGTGGAGGCCGCCGAGGAAGGCCAGCACCGTGCCGCCGACCATGATGTAGTGGAAGTGGGCGACCACGAAGTAGGTCGCGTGGATGTGCTGGTTGATGGACAGGGTCGCGAGGTAGAGGCCGGTGAGGCCGCCGAGCACGAACAGGCCGATATAGCCCATCGCGTAGAGCATCGGCGTGTCGAGCCGGAGCGAGCCCTTATGGATCGTGGCGGTCCAGTTGTAGACCTTCACCGCCGAGGGCACCGCCACGGCGAACGACAGGGCCGAGAACACCAGCGAGGCCAGGTCGCTCTGGCCGTTGACGAACATGTGGTGACCCCAGACGAAGAAGGTCACCGAGGCGAGCCCGATCGACGCGTAGGCGACGAAGCGGTAGCCGAACAGCTTCTTCTGCGCGAAGGCCGGGACGATCTCGGAGATCACCCCCATGCCGGGCAGGACCATGATGTACACGGCCGGGTGCGAGTAGAACCAGAACAGGTGCTGGAACAGCACCGGGTCGCCGCCATAGGCCGGGTCGAACACGCCGATATGGAAGCCGCGCTCCATGATCAGCAGGATCAACGCCGTGGTGATCACCGGCGTGGCGAGCAGGAAGATCAGGCTCGTGGCGTAGTGCGTCCAGACGAAGATCGGCAGCTTGAACCACGTCATGCCGGGCGCCCGCATGGTGTGGATCGTGACCACGAAGTTGAGGCCCGTCAGGATCGACGAGAAGCCCACGATGGTGACGCCGATCAGCGCCGGCAGCACCCAGGTGTTCGAGAAGGCGGTGGAGAGCGGCGCGTAGAAGGTCCAGCCGGTGTCGACCCCGCCCAGCACCACCGAGACGAGGGTGAACAGGGCGCCCGCCATGAACACGTACCAGCTCGTCAGGTTGAGCTTGGGAAAGGCGAGGTCCTTGGCCCCGATCATGAGGGGGATCAGGAAATTGCCGAAGGTCGCGGGGATCGACGGGATCAGGAAGAACCACACCATCACGACGCCGTGGATGGTGAAGGCCTTGTTGTAGGTGTCGTTGGTCATGATCGCGCCGTTCGGCACGACGAGGGCGAGGCGCACGATCCCCGCCGCCAGGGCCCCGATCACGAAGAAGCCGGTGATCGATGTGAGGTAGAGGATCGCGATACGCTTGTGGTCGGTGGCGAGGAACCACGAGCGCAGGGTCGATTCCGCGTGCAGATAATCGGCCTTGCGCCCGATCGTGGATTCCGGGGCGTGGGGTTCCCGGCGGGCCGTGCCGCCGATGCTGCCCGATGCGCTCATCGTGTCGCCCTCGATAGAAGGGGATCAAGGCCGAGCGTCGGGACGCTCGCGCGTGTCTCCCTCCCCCCTCTGCGGGGGAGGGGGGCCCCCGAAGGGGGTCGGGAGAGGGGAGCGACGGTGCAGGACGAGGCTTGGCCCGTCCCGCCAGTCGCATCCCATTCTGAGCCCGGGTTCCCCGCTCCCGACCCCTGCTCACGCAGGGGCCACCCTCCCCCGCAGAGGGGGGAGGGGGATCCGCGCGCCCTGCGAACCACCGATCGACTCTCCGAGGTGACCCCGTTCATCATCGCGTGGCGTCCGCGGCCTGTGACGTCGGATAAGCCTTCAAGAAGTCGATCAGCGTCCCGAGCTCGTCCTCCGGGATCCGGCCGGCGAAGCTCGGCATCACCTGCTTGTACCCGTCGGCGAGCCGGTCGCCGTTCGGGTTCAGGATTTTTTCGCGCAGCCATCCATCATCCGCCGTCACGGTGCGCCCGTCGGCGAGCTTCACCTGCGATCCGTAGAGACCGGCGAGGCTCGGCGCCTTCACGGCCGAGCCGGGTTCGTGGCAGCCGGCGCAGCCATAGGCTTCGTAGAGGGTGCGGCCGGCCGCGACCCTGCCCTGCTGTGCCCCCGCATGGGTCAACCAGTCCTGGTAGTCGCCGGGATTCATGAAGGTGATCTCGCCACCCATCACCGAATGGTCGGTGCCGCAATATTCCGAGCAGTAGAGGTGGTAGGTGCCGGTCCTGTCGGCCTTGAACCACAGGTCGGTGTAGCGATCGGGCAGGGCGGCGACCTGCAGGCGGACCGCCGGCAGGTAGAGGGCGTGGATCACGTCCTGGCTGATGATGCGCAGGCGGATCGGCTGGCCGATCGGCACGTGCAGGTCGTTGATCTCCGCCTGGCCGGTCGGGTGCTGGAACTTCCACATCCACTGGCGGCCGACCGCCTCGATCACCATCGCATCCGGGGGCGCGGTCTTCGAGGCGATGAACATCCGCGCGCCCCAGACGAAGAAGATCAGCGTCAGGAGGAACGGGATCAGCATCCAGCTGATCTCGATGAGGTTGGAGCGGATGCCCGAAGGGCTGCGATCCGCCTCGGACCCCTCCCGGTAGCGCAGGGCGAAGTAGGTGATCGCCACGAAGACCGGCACGGTCAGCAGCAGCGTCAGCACGGTGAAGGCCAGGATGAGCAGGTCCGTCTCGCTCGCGACGGTCGAGACCGCGGCGGGCCAGAGCTGGAGGGAATCGTGGCTCGGCGTCATCGCGCGGCGGGCTCCGCCGGGTCGAGGGGCCGGCCGACGACCAGGTCCATGGCGCGCCCGATCGGAATGCGGGCCCGGACCCGGGACTCGTCCCGGTAGCCGTAGCCGGCGAGATCGGCCTCGGCCGCCGCCCGCGCGCGGGCGATGTCGACGTAGGGATCGGCCTGGAGGTTCGGCGGCGGCGGCACGAGCCGCGCCGTCTGCTGGGGCGTCAGGGTCGGCAAGGCCCGGCGTTGGCTCGCCGCGAAGCTGCCCATCAGCCAGACCATGGTCCCGACGACGGTCAGGGCCGAGAGGGCGAGGCCGGCCATGACCAGCGCGGTCTTGCGAACGTCGACGTCGCGCGTCTCGTGCCCGGGTCCGTCGGGATCGCGCCGGGTGTCGTCGGGCGCCGGGCGCTGCGGCCGCCCGTTCAGCAGGCCGCTCCCGCGCAGCGTGAGCCCGGCCAGGATCGCCGGGATCAGGCCGGAGGGACCGCCGCGGCTCATGCCGGCCTCCCGGAGCGGCGGGCCTCGGAGGCCGCCCGGTCGGCGCGCGGCCGCAGCACGGGCCGGAGGGCGGCCGCGAGACACGCGACGGCGCCCGCCGCCAGCACGTCGCTCGGCCGGATCACGAACCGGTCGCGCAGGGCGGGGGTGACCAGCCAGAACATCTCGAGGGCGTGCACGGCGAGCGCCGCGCCTGCGAGGATCCGGGTCGTCGGGCGTCCCGGCCGGAGGGTCGCGAGCCCGGCCAGGACCACGACCGCCCCCGCCGCGATCGCCAGCGCCCGCCCGAGCCAGCCGCCCCGGACGAGGTACCACGTCACCTCCGGCGGCAGGTTCGCCGACCAGACGATCAGGAACTGCACGAAGTGCAGGTAGGCCCAGAGCCCGAGCAGGACCACCAGGGGCACCAGCCGGCCGCGCCCCGGCGCGGTGCGGCCGCGGCCGACGGGCTCCGGTTCCTCCCAGGCGAGCAGGATCGCCGCCGCGAAGGCGAGCCCGCTCCAGGCGGTCATGACCAGCAGACCGAGCAGGCTGGAATCGAGCCGCGGGTCCAGGGACGCGACGACGTCCGTGACGAACAGCGTGCCGACCACGGCATGGAGGGCGACCGCCGGCACGGTCCGCCTCTCGCCCGGCGCGGGGAAGGGACGGGCGAAGCGGAGCGCGAGCCAGGTCCAGGCGCCGAGATAGGCGATGACCCGCGCCGTGAAGAACGGCGTCGTGAACCAGAGCGCCGCCAGCGGCGTGCGGGCCGGGGCGCCCGTCCAGGGGTAGAGCAGGGGGACGGCGGCGAGCAGGGGCAGGCCCAGGAGGGCGGCCAGCGGCATCAGGGCCATCAGCCGGCGCAGGCCCGCCAGCATCTCGACGCCGCCGCGCGCGCGCACGCGGGTCCCGAACCGCTCGGCCACGATGATCACCGGCAGAGCGCCCACGGGCAGCCCGAGGAGGGCGAGCCAGGCCGCCAGATAGGAGCCCGCCCCCCCGCGCCATCCCCCCGCGACCAGGCAGAGCGCCAGGAGCGCGAGACCGGCGAGGCCCTGGACGGCGGCGCGGCTCATCGGGTCGCCTCCAGCCGGGCGCGATCCGGCTCGGGCAGGCTCGCCGCCACGGCGTCCTGGCTGAGCTGGAGCGCGCGGAGATAGGCGACGATCGCCCAACGGTCCGCCGACGGGATCATCTGCGCCATGCCGAGCATCGCCTTCCGGCCGTTGGAGATGGCGTCGTAGAGGTCGGCCGCGGAGGCCCTGCGCTGCGGCTCGGCGGTCAGGTCGCCCGCCGGCGGGAAGCCGCGGGCCACGATCATCCCGGCCCCGCGGCCGTCCTGGCCGTGGCAGGGCGTGCAGAACACCGCGTAGCGCTCCCGCCCCCGGTCGAGCAGGTCCCGGCTGATGGTCTCCGGTTGCGGCGCCGGACGCGCGGGGTCGCTGCGCGGCACCGTGCCGGCCACCGGCTGGCGCATGGTGATCTCCCGCGGGAAGAACGGGTTCCTGTCCCAGGTCTTGGCCCGGGCCTGGTCGGCCATGTCGGCCTCGCCGCAGGCGGCCAGCGGCGCCAGGGCGAGGAGCGCGAGCGGGACGGCGCGCTTCATCGCGGGATCCGCCGGATCTCGATCGGGCGGCCCGCCTCGGCGGGCAGGCCCGCGAGCCGCCGCTCGATCCGCGCCGCGTCGAACCGGTCGCCCCGCGCCTCCGCCGAGAGGAAGAACCGGTCGTCCGAAGCGCGCAGGAAGCCCGGGATGTTGAAGGCCGGATGGTTCAGGCGCGGCAGGCGGTTGAGCACGAGGAGCGCGAGGTGGATCGCCACGCAGCCCGCCATCATCGCGAAGGAGATGCTGGGCACCACGAAGGAGGGCCAGGACAGGCGCGGACGCCCGCCGATCAGGAACACGTAATCGTACGCGGTGGCGTAGACGCACAGCGCGAAGAAGCCCGCGCCGCCGAGGAGGGCTCCGGCGAGGGCGTAGGGCAGGATGGAGCGGCCCTCCAGGCCGAGCGCCCGGAGGGTGCGGGGCAGGGGCACCGGCCCGTGCCCGTCGAGACGGGCGTGGTCGTGCCCGATCCCCGACACCGCCTGGAGCGCGGCGGCGAGATCGGCTTGGCTCGCGAAGGTGGCCGACACGCCCCAGAGCGGGGCCGCGACCGGATTCTCCGCCGGCCGGGCCGCCCGGGACGTGGCCGCGCGGGCCTCTTCCTGCGCGGCCGGCGCCTCCGCGAGGGCGAGGCGCCGGCTCTCGACGATCGACACGGCCGGCAGGTAGCGCAGGAACAGCAGCAGCAGGGTCAGGAACAGGCCGACCGAACCCGCGAAGGTGGCGATCCCCCAGAGATCGACCGTGTAGGGCAGCCTCGATGACGGCAGGAAATCCTGCGTCAGCGTCACGACGAGGACCATGACGTGGTCCGCATACGCGCCGACCGCGACCAGCAGGCCGACCGCCGCCAGGGCCAAAGGCGCGGTGCGGGCCCGGGCCGACCACAGGATCTGCGCCGGCAGGACCAGGCCGAGGACGGCCGTCCACGAGACGAGGGCGTGGTCCCCGGTCAGCCGTCGCACCAGCACGGCCCGGGCCTGCGCGTCGCCGCTGAGGACCGTGTCGAAGGCCTCGGCGGCGTAGCAATAGGCGCTGGCGCAGCCGAGGCAGAGCAGCAGCCGTCCGAGCACGTCGAGGTGGCGGGGGGTCACCAGGGCGTCGAGCCCGTAGACCACGCGGATCAGCATCACGATCACCGCGGTGACGCCGACGCCGGAATAGACTGCGTTGACCAGGAAGCTCACGGGCAGCAGCGTGCTGTGCCAGCCCGGCATCAGCGAGCCCGCCAGCATCACGGACGCGCCGGTCTGGACCGAGACCACCAGAAGCACCCCCAGCAGCGCCACCGTCTGGTAGGCCTGGACCCAGATCTGCCAGTGGGCGGCGGATCCGCGCCAGCCGGAGGCGAAGAGGCCGTAGACCTGGGCGCGCAGCAGCGCCCGCCCGCGGGTGGGCGCCTTGGCGTCGGCCTGACGGGTCGCCTCGGCGAAGGCGCGGTCGCGCAGGGTCGCGAGGTCGGGCAGCAGGCCGATGAACCAGAGGCTCACGCAGATCACCAGGAAGGACACGATGTCGATCGCGTCCCAGAGGAGCGGCGAGCGGAACTGCGGCCAGAGGTCGTAGGTGTTGGGGTAGGGCAGGTTCCAGAAGAAGAACCACGGCCGCCCGAGATGGATGATCGGGTAGAGCCCGGCGGAGGCGGTGGCGAGCAGCGCCAGGGTCTCGGCGACGCGGTTCACCGCCCCGCGCCATTCCGCCCCGAGCAGGAGCAGGATGCCGGAGACCAGCAGGCTCCCCGAGGCCACGCCGATCCACCAGTCGTAGCTGGCGATGTCGAGCGCCCAGACGACGGCGTTGTTGTTCGCCCAGATCCCCGGCCCGGCATAGAGCAGGTAGGCGAGGGTGACGGCGAACAGGCCCAGCAGCGCGCCCGCCCCCGCAAAGGCGATCCACCAGCGTCGGTTGCCCGGATGGGTCAGCGGGATCGCCGTCACGGCGCCGCCGATCCCCTGCAGGGTCTCGTCCGGCCGGATCAGGGGGCCGCCCGCGACAGCGCCGGACATGCTCAGCCCTCCCGCTCGCTCGGATCGGAGACGGGCGGCGCGAGCCCGGCGAGGTAGGTGGTGCGCGGCCGCGTGTTCAGGTGGCCGAGCAGCGCGTATTCCCGGGGATCCCTGCGGGCGGCCGAGACCCGGCTCCCCGCATCGGCGACGTTGCCGAAGGTGATGGCCCGGGTCGGGCAGGCGCCCTGGCAGGCGGTCTCGACGGCGCCGTCGGGGATCGGCGCGTGCGCATCCTTGGCGGAGGCGATCCGCGCCGCCGAGATGCGCTGGATGCAGTAGGTGCACTTCTCCATCACGCCGCGGGCGCGCACCGTCACCTCGGGGTTGCGCTGCTGCTGCTCCACCGGGGTCAGGCCGCCGGTATAGTCGAGGTAGTTGAACCGGCGGACCTTGTAGGGGCAGTAGCTCTGGCAGGTCCGGGTGCCGACGCAGCGGTTGTAGACCTGCAGGTTCAGGCCCTCGCTGTCGTGCAGGGTCGCCTCCACGGGGCAGCCGAGCTCGCAGGGCGCCTGCTCGCAGTGCATGCAGGGCACCGGCTGGAAATGCGTGGCCGGCGCATCCGGCGCGCCCGCGTAGTAGCGGTCGATCCGCAGCCAGCCCATCCAGCGGCCGAGCCGCACTTCCTCGCGGCCGACCACCGGGATGTTGTTCTCCGCCTGGCAGGCCGTGACGCAGGCGTTGCAGCCGATGCAGGCGTCGAGGTCGATGGCCATGCCCCATTGGGCGGCGACCCGGCGGTCCTGGCTCTCCGGCGGCGGGTAGAACGAGGCGGGCGCCGGCGCGCCCTTCGGGTCGCCCACCGGCGCGGCGCCGAGCGCCTGGACGCGCACGAGGTCCTCCCCCTCCATCGTGCCGAGGTGCTGGGTGGTGGCCGGCATGCTCCGCCGCCCGGTCTTCGCCAGCCGCGCCCCCGAGAGCCGCCAGGACGTGCCGACCGGCCGCAGGGGCCCGGCATCGTAGCCGAGGCCGCGGGACAGGTGGTCCGGCACGGCGCGGCCGTAGCCGAGGGTCAGGGTCACGGTGTCGTCGGCCTGGCCCGGCAGGATCCAGGCGGGCCCCTCGATCGCGCGGCCCTCCGCCTCGATGCGCAGGACGTCGCCCGTGGCGATCCCCTCGCGCTCGGCGTGGCGCGGGCTCACCGCGACCACGTTGTCCCAGACCACCTTGGTCAGCGGCTTCGGCAGCTCCTGGAGCCATGCGAGGTCGGCATGGGTGCCGTCCCAGATCGTGGGATCGGGCCGGAACAGCACCTCGATCCCGCCGACGGGCGGCGCGGGGGCCGGCGGCGCGGCCTGCGTCAGCGCCACCGTCTCGGCCGGCCGGGCGCTGCCCGCCCAGAAGCCCTGGCGCAGGGCCTCGGAGAAGCGGGTCTCGAAGGCCGCCGCGTCCTCGCCGTCGCCGCGCCAGCGCGCCTTGAGGAGGCCGAGCGGATCCTCGGCGCCGTCCCCGCCGGCCAGGAAGGCCGCCATCTCCGGCAGGGTGCGGCCGTTGTACAGGGGCGCGACCGTCGGCTGGATCAGCCCCGCGGTCCCGTCGAGGGACCGGACGTCGCCCCAGGATTCCAGCGGATGCGCGATGGGCAGGTGCCAGTCGGCGTGGGCGCCGGTCTCGTCGTAGTAGAGCCCGGCATGGATCTTCAGCGTCACCCGCTGCATCCCGGCGGCGAAGTCGAGGGCGCCGGGCGCATCGTAGACCGGGTTGGCACCGAGCACGACGAGCGCCGTCACGGCGCCGCGCCCCATCGCCTCCGCCAGCTCGGCGAGGGTCCCGGCACCCGGCTCCGCCGTCGGCTCCGTGTGCCGCAGGGTCGTGCCGGTATTGCCGAGCGCCCCGTTCAGGCGGTGCACCAGCTCGTGCAGCTCCGGGCTCGCGGTCAGGCCGGCGGTGACGATGCCGGCCCCCCGCGCCGCGGTGAGCGCAGTCCCGGCGCCCCGCGCCCAGCGGGCGACGGCATCGTCGCCTTCGGGTGCCGGGCCGCCCCCTGCCAGGTTCAGGAGATCCCGGGCGAGGGCCTCCAGGCGGGCGGCCGGGACCACGACGCCGTGATCCGCCTTGGCGCTGGTCAGGGTCGGGGTCGGTGCGGCGGCGTGGAGGGTGAGCAGGCGTCCTTGCGCGTAGGCCGCGCGGCGCGCCGCGCTCCATCGCCCGGCGAGGCCGACCTGGCCGGGGCCGAGATCGAGGAAGTCGCCGTCCAGCGCCACGATGGTGCGCGCACGCTCGAAATCCGGGAGCGTCTCCAGCGGCTGGCCGTAGGCCCGGCGGGCGCCCTCGTAGAGGCCGTCGCGGGTCGCACCCGCGCCGACATGCCAGCGCAAGGCCGGGTAGGCGGCCCGCAGCCGGGCGATCTGCGCCGCCAGCGTGGGCGAGGTCACCGGGCCGGTGAGCAGGGCCACGCCCTCGCCCCCGCGCGACCGCCAGGCCGGCAGCTGCGCCTGCAGGGCCGCGCGGAACGCCGCCCAGGAACTCGGCCGGCCGAGATGCTGCACCGCCTGCGAGCGGAACGGATCGTACAGGCCGAGCACCGAGGCCTGGGCCAGCACGTCGGTGCCGCCCCGGCTCCAGGGATGGTCGGGATTGCCCTCGATCTTCAGGGGCCGGCCGTTGCGGGTGGTGACCAGGATCCCGTTGCCGAACCCGTCGAAGACCGCCGAGGAGGCGTAGGACAGGTCCGTCCCCGGCACGATCCGCTCGGGCTGGTTGACATAGGGCACCTCGTAGGCGCGCCCGCCGCCCCCGCCGCAGGCGGTGAGCCCGCCCAGCGCGAAGGAGGCGGCCATCAGCTTCAGGAAGCCGCGCCGTTCGGGGGCGGCGGCGAGACGGGCCGCGGAGGGGAACTCGGCGGCGAGGTAGTCGCGAAACTCCGGGCTGTCGGCCACGGCGTCGAGGCTGCGCCAGTAGCGCGGGCCGTCGCCGCGGGCGAGCTTCTCGCGGAGCGCTGCGATGTCGGGGGCGCCGGTCATCGGTGGCAGATCCCGCATTCGGTGAGCCGTTCCCCGCCGCGGATGTGGTTCTGGGCGACGAGCTTCGGTCCCAGCGTCGCCTGATCGGCGGGCGGCGTCCACGTCATGTTCCAGACCTGATCGGGCGCCCGCACGTATTTCTCCGGCGCCCGGTGGCAGTCGAGGCAGAACCGCATCTCGAAGGCGTTGGCCCGGTAGGTCATCTGCATCGACGTCACGTCGCCGTGGCAGGTCGAGCAGCCGATCCCCTTCGTCACGTGGACGGAGTGGTTGTAGTAGACGTATTGCGGCAGCTTGTTCAGCCGTTTCCATTCCAGCGGCTTGTCCTGCGCGTAGCTGTCGCGCACGGGCTTGAGCATGTCCGAGCCGGTCCAGATCTGCGTATGGCAGGTCATGCAGGTCTGGGTCGGCGGGATGCCGGCCGTGGCCTCCCGCTCGACCGTGGTGTGGCAGTAGCGGCAGTCGATCCCGAGCTCGCCGGAATGGTGCTTGTGGCTGAACGGCAGCGGCTGGGCCGGCGCGATCCCGACGCCGGTGACGTAGTTCGAGCGCACGATCCCGGCCGCCAGAACCGGCAGCCCGACCAGACAGGCGACCCCGGTCATGAGGGCGAGGCGATAGAGCGCATCCGCGCCGGGCGTGAACAGCTGCGCCATCAGGCGCGCCCGCGCCCGGAGGGGACCGGACCTGCGCGCTCGGTCTGCTCAACCCCTCGCCGCAAGCGTGGCCTCATCCTCTGCGAACGCGCCCCGCCGCCGAGGAGGCCCGTCCCACGGGACACGGCATCCCGACACAGCCGAGCCGTTCGATCCGGTCGCACCGTTCCGGCCCGCCCGCCCGCGCGGGGCGGCTCGGTGGAGCGGAGCGAAGCTTCGCGCCGACGGCACGCATGACAGACCCCGTGGCAGACCCCATGACAATCCCCGTGGCCGTCCTCTGGCAGAGCCGCGTCCTGCCCGCCCTAACTTAGAGCGAGTCCGGACAGGGGCGACAAGTCGGATCGTGCCGGCCGCCATGTCGCAGCCCGCCGTCGCCGGCCGGCGACCCTTCCCGCCGCCCCGCCCGGCCGGCGACCCTTCCCGCCACCAGCGACCCTTCCCGCCGCCGTCCCCGGCCGGCCACCCTTCCCGCCGCCGGCGCGAAGGCCTATGCCCCGGGCGACGCCAGAGCCGCCTCGCATCCGCGCCCGGAGCCGCATGGAATCCGATCCCCTCGTCCTGACCTGGCGCGCCGCCCGGCGTCTTCACGCCACGGCCGCGGCGCTCGCGGTCGGCCTCGGCGCCCCGCTCTGCGCGCTGGCGCTCCTGTGCCTGCGCGACCTGATCGCGGTGCTGCCGCGCGACGACGCGCCGGCGCTGCCCTTCCTGCGCCTGGCGGTGCCGCTGCCGGGCCGGGCATTCGTGCTCGCCCCCGGCCTGTCGATGCGCCCCGCCGAACTCGAACTCGCGGCCTTCCTGTGCATCGCCGCCTGCGCGGTCATCCTGGCGGGGCTCGGCTGGAGCGTGGCGCGCCTGTGCTTCGAGGCCCAGAACCGGGCCTCGGGGACGGTCCGCAACGCCGTCCTGGGGGCGATCCTCGACGCGCCGGCCGGGGCGCGGGACGAGGCCCGCAGCCTCGCCCGGATCGTCGGCGAGGTTCTGGTCCGGGCCGACCGGCTGCTCGCCGCCGGCATCGTCCTGCCGGCCATGACCCTCGCCGCCCTGATCCTGGCGCTGGGCTTTGCCGCTCTGGCCGCCCCGCGGCTGATCCCGGCCGCGCTGGTCGGCCTCGGGGCGGTCGGCCTCGCCTACGGCCTGGTGCTCGAACGGGCGCGGGACCGGCAGGACCTGCGCCTGCGCACCAGCGTGCGGGCGGAGGAGAACCTGAACGACCTCATCCGGCGGCTTCCGGCGGTGCGCAGCCACGGAGCCGCGGCCCTCGAACGCGGGCGGATCGCGGCCCGGGTCGCCGCGATGCGGGCCAAAGTGGCGCGGGCCGAGGCGCGGCTGGCCTACGCCCGGGCGCCGGCCCTGGCGCTGGCGGTGATCCTGCCGGCGATCGCGGTCGGGACGGCCCTGTGGCGCCCGGGGGGACCGGGCGCCGCGCCGGTCCCGCCGGTGGCTCCGGCCGCGCTCCTGGCGGCGACCGGGGCCTTCGGCCTGGCCGGCTGGCT
The DNA here is from genome assembly GCF_022829385.1 of Methylobacterium sp. J-070. Taxonomy (GTDB): domain Bacteria; phylum Pseudomonadota; class Alphaproteobacteria; order Rhizobiales; family Beijerinckiaceae; genus Methylobacterium. The sequence continues at coordinate 96,442 of NZ_JAKSXX010000237.1, forward strand.
GGCGGCGATCTGCGCGCGCCTCTGGACGGTGCGCCGGGCCGTGCGCCCGCGGTTCCGCGACCTCGCCCGCATCATCGCGGCCCTCGAAGGCCGGCGCGCGCGGGCCGGCCGGACGGGGGCGCCGCCGCCGCTGCCCCGGGCGGGGATTCTGGCAGCGGACGGCGTCGGCGCCTTCGATCCGGGGACGGGCGAGCGCCTGACCGGCGTCGACGTGGCCTTGACCATGCCGGGCCATGTGGCGATCACCGGCAGCCGCGGCAGCGGCGCCCGGGCGCTGGCCGCCGTCCTGGCGGGGCAGGTCGAGCCGACCGCGGGCGCGGTCACCTACGGGGGCACGGACCTGCGCAGCTTCGATGCCGCGGAGCGGGCCCGCCGCATCGCCTTCGCGTCGGGGGAGGCGATCCTGATGGCGGGCTCGCTGCGCCAGAACCTGCTCTACGGCACCGATCCGGCCAGCGCCCCCGACGATATCGGGCTGATCGGGATCAGCCGGCTCACGGGCCTCGACGGCTTCGTGTACGCCCGGGGCCTGACCGGCCGGCTCGATCCGGCGGCCCAGCCGCGGCTCGCCGCCGCGATCGTGGCCGCCCGCCGGACCATGCGGCAGGCGCTGGCCGCCAAGGGCGCCGAGCGACTCGTCGAGCCGTTCGACCCGGACCTCTACAACCACCAAGCGAGCATCGGCGAGAACATCCTGTTCGGCGAGCCGGTGGGCGGCGCCTTCGCGCCCCTGCGCTTGGCGCGTCACCCCTACCTGCGGGCGGTGCTGGAGGCCGAGGGGCTGGTGCGCCCGCTCACCGAGATCGGCCTGTCGGTGGCGCGCAGCACCGTGGAGATCTTCGCAGACCTGCCCAACGACCACCCGCTGTTCGACGCCTACTCGCTGTTCCAGGCCTCGGAGCGCGGCTATTTCGAGGACTTGGTGGCGCGGCTCCCCGACGCCGCGGGTCTGCGCCGGGGGCCGGCGGGCCAGCGCGACCGCACCCGGCTGATCGGGCTGGCCCTGCGCTACAGCGAGACCCGCCACCGCTTCGGCCTGATCGACGCCGCGTTCGAGGAACGGCTGGTCCAGGCGCGCCGCTCCTTCGCGCGGATGCTGCCGCCCCATCTCGCCGGGGCGGTGGAGTTCCACGATCCCTCCCGGGTCAATCCCGCCGCCAGCCTGGAGGAGAACCTCCTGTTCGGCCGCATCAGCCTCGGCGAGGCCAATGCCGAGCCGCGGGTGCGGGCGGTGGTGGGGCGCGTGCTGGCCGACGAGGGTCTCGAAGCCGCGGTCTACGGGCTCGGCCTCGACAGCAGGGTCGAGATCCAGCCGAGCACGGGGTCGCTGGCGGACGGGGCCATCAGCGCCCGCGAGCGGGTGGCGATCGAGCTGAGCCGCTGCCTCGCGCGCCAGCCCGACATCCTCGTGGTGGCCATCGCGCCCGACGAGCGCAAGGCCGAGGGCCTGCGCGAGCGATTGGGCCGCCTGCGGCAGGTGCGGGCCGGGCGCGGACTCATCGTCTGCCTGCCCGAGACGGGGGTCCCGGACGGGGCCGACCCGTTCGACGCGGTGATCGCGGTGGAGAACAGCGCGGTGGTCGCCCCCGCGGCGGTGCTCGCGGAGGCGGAGCTTGTCCCCGTGGGCTGAACGGGCGTCCGGTTCGCGTCGGGGCGGCAATGCCTGGAAACGGACATCGGGTCTTCTCCCGCTTCCGACTTTTGCCATCGTCGCACAAGCCGTCGGTCGCGAGATCAGGAGCGTTGCACAGCCTGTGCCTCGGCCGCATGTCCAACCGGACCGCGCTGGATGCCCTGGTAGCCGAGCCAGCCGGTGTAGAGGCCGACCAGCACGATCAGCACCGCCGAGGCGTAGGGCGCCTGCCGGGCAAAGCTGCTGAACCCGGACCAGCGCGAGGCGACGTGCTTGACGCTGAGCGCCGCCAGCACACCCGCCGACACCATCGTGATCGCCAACCCAACGCTGAAGCAGACCACCAGAGCGAAGCCGAGGCTGAACTGCTTCAACTGGATGCAGAGCAGCAGCACGGTGATCGCCGCCGGGCACGGGATCAGGCCGCCGGTCAGGCCGAACAGCACGATCTGCCCCGTCGTCACCCGCCGCCCCGCGAACCGCCGCCGGATGTCCGCGGCATGGGCTCGCGCATGGGCGTCGTCCTCGTCGCCCAAGCTCTCGTCGCCCAGGTTCATGTGATCGTGGTCGTGCTCCTCGAACACGACCGCGTGGCTCTCAACTCCAGCCTGGCCATCGAGGTGCAGCCGCGCCGTGAAGGCATGCGGCTCCGGGATCTCTTCCGAGCTTTCGAGATAGTCATGGGCGGCGAGGAACCCGAACGTCTGCCGGGTGCCGTCCGGGCGCCGTGTTTCGATCGTGAGCGCCTCGGCGTCCGGTAGCGGACCGCCCTCGCTGCGTATGCGCCAACGCGGTGGCACGCCGTCCTCGAACACCTCCAGCGTCAACATGCCGGCCGTGGTCGGGACGAACCTCGTCTCGCCGTGGTGATGGTGCTCGTGGTGCTGCTCGCGCCACGTCCGCCAAGCCATCCAGAGCGCGATCCCGACGATGAGGACCGCCGAGGCGAGTTGGAAGTACGGCTCCGACGCCGCGCCGCCCCACTCCCGGCCGAGGTACTGGCCGCCGAGCGCGATGATCCAAACGACCGCCGTATGCGAGAGCGTCGCCGCCAGGCCCAGCAGGACCGCCTGGGTGACTGTACCCCTGACCGCGATGATGAAGGCCGCCATCATCGTCTTCGAGTGACCCGGCTCCAGCCCGTGCAGGGCGCCCAGCAGGATCGCGCTCGGCACGAACAGCCACGCGTGCGCGGTCCCCTGCTGGAGCAAGTCGGTCAGTGAGGTCATGGGGCGGCGTCCGCTATTTCAGGTAGGTCCGCACCACCTCGATCAACTCGGCCGCACCCTTGGCGCGGTCGGCGTCCGGCTCGTTGTCCGGGTTCACGACGTGGTGGCGGATGTGATCTTCCATCAGTTCGGCGGTGAGGCCGTTGATGGCCCCTCGCATCGAGGCGACCAGCATCAGGACGTCCGTGCAGCCGATCTCGGCCTCCAGGGCTCGCTCGACGGCTTCGGCCTGTCCTTTGATCCGGCGCACGCGCGCCAGCAGCTTGGTCTTGTCCTTGACGGTGTGGGACATCGACGGTCCTTCCGGTTGGGTCATATAGGGGGGTACCCTATATGTTGTCGAGTGCGGGCGACGCCGCGGGGATGGAGAGGCCTCGTATCATGACGAAGGATGACCCCTGCATCGGGGTTTGCCGGTGGGACGGGCGTACGGGTTGGTGCGTGGGCTGCGGTCGGACCGTCCCGGAGATCGAGGGGTGGCGGAAGCTCTCGCCCTATCGGCGCTCCGCCCTGCTGCGCGAGTTGCCGCGTCGGGTCGAGCGATGTCAGCGATCGCCCGCGAAGCAGACGCCGCACTGAGCGGCAGCCAATGACCTTCATCCACCCTGAGCCGAAATCGCTGGACGGCTGACGAACGGCCGCCTTGGGCGTGCGCCGACAGCGGTCCCGGCGGCTGGATTGGGTCGGGATCGGACCGTACGCGTACCCACGTCCCCGCGTCACTGGGCGGACGCAAGAAGCGCAGCCTCACGGCCGCCGCAATACTCCGGCAGGTCCGGCAGCCGTGCCCGTCCGGCAGCCATCCCGGCCGATCCAGCGCGGACGGTTCATGCCTTCACCGACTTCGATCCTCATCGCCGCCGGCCTCGCCCTGGCGGCCCTGGCCGGCCCCGCCGCCGCGCAGGCCGACAAGGCCGAGGCGCCGATCCCGGCCGCGACCCTGGCGCTGATGGCCCAGAGGGGCGTCACGGCGGCGTCGCCGGTCCTGTTCCGGGCCTACAAGAAGGAATCGGAGATCGAGGTCTGGAAGAAGGGGCCGTCCGGCTACGTCTTCATCAAGACCTTCCCGATCTGCCGCTGGTCCGGCCAGCTCGGCCCCAAGCGCAAGAACGGCGACCGGCAGACGCCGGAGGGGTTCTATACGGTGCCCCGGCGCCAGATGAACCCGAACTCGCACTACTACCTGTCCTTCGATGTCGGCTATCCCAACGCCTACGACCGGGCGCACGGCGGCACCGGTTCGGCCGTGATGGTGCACGGCATCTGCTCGTCGATGGGCTGCTTCGCCATGACCAACGGCACGGTCGGCGAGATCTACGCCATCGCCCGGGACGCGCTGAAGGGCGGGCAGGCGGCGTTCCAGTTCCAGTCCTACCCCTTCCGGATGACCGCCGAGGCCATGGCGCGGCACCGGACCGACCCGAACATCGGCTTCTGGCGCGAGCTCAAGGCCGGCTCCGACCGGTTCGAGGCGAGCCGGGAGGAACTCCAGGTCTCGGTGGTCGCCGGACGCTACGCCTTCGCGCCGTCCAAGAACCCCGTCGTCGAGGCGGCCGTGGCCACCCGCCGGGCCGTCGAGGAGGCGCGGATGACGGCCCTGGCCGAGGCCGGGGAGCCCGCCGTGCGCACCACCTATTCCGACGGCGGCCAGAACGCCTTCTGGGCGGCCTACACGGCCCGGGGCGGGGCGGTCGGCGACATCAGCCGTCCGGAGGCGCTGGCCTTCGCCGGGCAGGAGGTGGTGGTCGTGCCGGGCCACCGTCCCCCGCGCCCGGTGCCCGAAGCCGTCTGGGCCGCCTGGGCGGCGCCGGATTCGGTGCTGTCGCTCCGGCGCATGGCCGGCTTCATCCCGGTCTACGAACGGGCGTCCGACCCGTTCGGGATGCTCGCGGCCCCCCTCCCGACACGCTACGCCGACGGGCTGCCCACGTGGCTGGCGGCCGGTCTCGGCGGCCCGGCTCTCGGCCGCCCGAATCTGCAGGGGGCGGCCTTCGGCCTCCTGGCCTCGGCGGGGGAGCTTTAGGCATGCACGAGCCCCGGCAAGCGGCCCGTCCGTGTGCGCCGCCGCACATCATGACGGCTGCCGGCACACCAATTCATGGTACGGCAGGGGACAAGCGGTACTCCTATTCCGCCAGCCTGCCGTATTCAGAGCTACCTTCCCGGAACGCCGACGGGGTTTCGATCATATCGGATCGGGACCGACTGTCCGCAGATTCGTGATCGCCATGTCCAACCGTTCCGAGCCGATCCTCCCGGCGGCCGACCAGGACCTCGTCCTCCGCTTCTGGGGCGTCCGCGGCTCGACCCCCGTCAGCGGCCCGCAATACGCCGAGTTCGGCGGCAGCACGCCCTGCCTGGAGGTGCGCTGCGGCCAGCGGATGTTCGTCGTCGACGCGGGCTCGGGCATCTACAATCTCGGCCAGCGCCACCGGAGCGACCTGCCCCGGGAAGTCGACCTGCTGTTCAGCCACCTGCACCTCGACCACACCGCGGGCCTTCCCTTCTTCAAGCCGGCGGTCCTCGACAGCGACCGGGTCATCAACACCTATTGCGGCAATCTCGGCGGCGAGTCGGCGGGGCCGACCCTCGACCGCCTGTTCGCGCCGCCGCTGTTTCCGGTTACCCTCGACAGGCTGTGCTGCACCTTCCGCCACCACGGCTTCCAGGCGGGGCAGACGCTGACCTTCCCGGACGGGACCCGGGTCGACACCATCCCGCTGAACCATCCGCAGGGCTCGGTGGGCTACCGGTTCGAACATGGCGGCCGCCGCCTGTGCCTGATCAGCGACATCGAGCACAGCGAGCCCTGGCCGGACCCGGCCCTCGCCGATTTCGTCGCCGGCGCCGACCTGATGGTCTACGACGGCATGTTCACCGACGGCGAATACCCGACCTGCCGGGGCTGGGGCCACTCGACCTGGCAGAAGGGGGTCGAGCTGGCGCAGATCGCCGGCGTCAAGGCGCTGGCCATCATCCACCTGCACCCGGGCCATTCCGACACGGTGCTCCGCGACATGGAGGCCGATCTCCAGGCCGCCATGCCCAGCGCCTTCATCGCCCGGGAGCACCAGAGCATCACGGTCGGCGCCCCGCGCACGGTGAGTCGCCGCTCCGGCGGCCGGCCGGCCGTGGGCCGCGAGCTGCGCCGCCGGATCAAAGTGGCCTGAGCGGCCGGGTCAGGCCGAGCGCCCGGCGGAGCGCGCCCCGCGCGTCCGCTTGAACCGGCCCAAGGCGAACAGCACGAACAGCGCCGCCCCGATGATCAGGATGCTCCAGCCGTAATTGCTGACGTTCTGGGCGTCGATCGGGTGGCCGATGCGGCCGAGTGCGACGAGGAGCCCGAAAACGGCGATCGCCGCTGACATCAACATACCGACGATCATCGTGGGTCTCCGGCGCGGTCCGACGCGGCGGCCGGGCCGGGAAAAATGCGCGGGTCCCGCGCCCGTTCCCGCTCCGCCGATCATCAAACCCGAAACTTCGGGCCTCACATGATTGCAACGCCCTCGGGCGCCGCACTAAGTAGGCGCCGTGACGGCGCCCCGGGGCGCGCCAGGAGCCCGAGACCACGGCGATGATCGGCCAAGAGACGACGACCCCGCAGACGACCGGCCCCCAGACGATGGCTCCGCAGGGCGGCCCCGCATCGCTGGCTGCGCAAGGGCAGGTGCGCCCGCAGGACCAGCTCGTGACGATCTACGGCGGCTCGGGCTTCCTGGGCCGGCACGTGGTGCGGGCGCTGGCCAAGCGCGGCTACCGGATCCGGGTGGCGGTCCGCCGGCCCGACCTCGCGCTGTTCCTGCAGCCGCTGGGGAAGGTCAACCAGATCGTGGCCGTCCAGGCCAACCTGCGCTACCCGGACTCGGTCACCCGGGCCGCCGAACGCTCGGACGTGCTGATCAACCTCGTCGGCATCCTGCAGGAGACCGGCTCCCAGAGCTTCGCGCGGCTGCAGGTCGAAGGCGCCGACGCGATCGCCCGCGCCGCGGCGCGCCAGGGTGCCCGGATGATCCACGTCTCGGCGATCGGGGCGGACTCGGCCTCGCCGTCGCTCTACGCCCGCACCAAGGCGGAGGGCGAGGCGCGGGTCTTCTCCGCCTGCCCCAACGCGGTGGTGTTCCGGCCCTCGCTGATCTTCGGGCCCGGCGACGGGTTCTTCAACCGCTTCGCCAGCCTCGCCCGGGCGCTCCCGGTCCTGCCGCTCGCCGGCGGCCAGTCGCGGTTCCAGCCGGCCTTCGCGGGCGACGTCGCCGAGGCGATCGCCCGCGCGGTCGACGGGACCGTGGCGGGCGGCAGGGTCTACGAGCTCGGCGGCCCCGAAGTGGGCACGCTGGAGCATTTCGTGCGCTACATGCTGAAGACGATCCGGCGGAAGCGCCCCGTGGTGGACCTGCCGCTGCCGGCGGCCAAGCTCCAGGCCCGGCTGCTGGAGATCGCCGACACCCTGACCTTCGGCCTCTTGCCGGACACGCTGAAGCTGACCCGCGATCAGGTGATCCTGCTGCAGAACGACAACGTCGTTTCGGAGGCCGCCAAGGCGGAGGGCCGCACGTTCGAAGGGATCGGGATCATTCCGACCGCCGCCGAGGCCGTCGTGCCGGGCTATCTCTGGACGTTCCGCAAGGCGGGCCAGTTCTCCACCGAACGGGACGAGGAGAACCTGTCGGAAGTGCCCGACATGCTGGCGTCGACGCCCATGGCGGCCGGCTCGCAGCACCGGCCGCAGACCGCCTCCGGTCCCGCGATCGGCGCGGATGCCGGGAGTTCGCCCGGCGGCATGGGTGCGCGCTGGGGCACCCGGAAGCCGGGATAGGTGACCGCATTTCCCCAGAGCTGCGCCATGCCCGTGAACCGCGTCCCGGCGCCGCGAGCGTGAGGCGCATCCTCGTCACAGGCGCCGCGGGCTTCGTCGGCGGGCATGTCCTGCCGCGCCTGGCGGCGGCGGGCGACCGCGTGGCGGGGATCGGCCGGGGGGGCGCGCCCCGGCTTCCGGAGGGCGTGGCCTACGAGACCATCGACCTCCTCGACGAGGCCGCGCTGAGCGCCTTCGTGGCGCGGTTCCGGCCGACCGAGATCCTTCACCTCGCGGGCCTGGCCTCGGTGGCGGATTCCGCCAGCGGGCCGGGGCAGACCTGGCGGGTGAACGTCAACGGCCTGATGAACCTCGTCGCCGCCGTCGAGGCCGTGCCGGGCTGCACGTTCTTCTTCGTGAGCTCCGGCGAGGTCTACGGCAGCGCCTTCCTGGCCGGCCATGCGCTCACCGAGGATTCCGAGCCGCTGCCGCGCAACACCTATGCCCGGTCGAAATGGGTCGGCGAGCAGCTGCTGCGCGACCTGCTGCCCCGGATCGGCGTGAAGCTCGTGGTGCTGCGGCCCTTCAACCATATCGGTCCGGGACAGGACGAGCGCTTCGTGGTGGCCTCCTTCGCCGGTCAGATCGCCCGGATCGAGGCCGGACTGGTGCCGCCGTGCCTGGAGGTCGGCAACCTCTCCTCCTACCGCGACTTCCTCGACGTGGCCGACGTGGCGCAGGCCTATGCGGGCCTCATCGGCCGGGCGGAATCGCTGCCGGACGGGCGCGTGTTCAACATCAGCTCCGGCATGCCGCGCACGATCGCCAGCGCCCTCGACGGCCTGCGCGACCGCGCGCGGGTGCCGTTCGAGATCCGCATCGCCCCCGAGCGGGTGCGCCCCGCCGAGATCCCCCTGGCGGCGGGCGATGCCGGCCGGCTGCGCGCCGCAACCGGCTGGCGGCCCCTCGTCGCCTGGGAGGATTCCCTGACGCGGGTGCTGGACGATGCCCGGGCGCGGCTGGCGGCTTCGCGCGAGACCGGACGCGGCGCGGATCCCCGCTCCTGAGCGGGCAGGGGCTCGGCGACGCGGGCTTCGGGCAACGCGCGACGGGCGGCCGACGTCACCCGCTCCGCATCGCGCAGGGACGCGTCGCGCCGCGCGCGAACCGGTCGTCGCCGCGCCGGGCCGTCCCGAGACGCGCCAGGCCGGGGTTCCCCTACCGCACCACGCCCTTCGCCCGCAGCGCCTCCCGCGCGGCTTCCGGATACTCCAGCTGCTCGGCCAGGATCTCGGCGCTCGAATCCCCGAGCCGCGGCGGCATGCGCCGGACCGGCAGGCGCCGCCCGTTCAGCCGATAGGGCGGGGCGATCACGTGGGCGTTGTCGGTCCCCCCGACCACCAGCCCGGCCTCCCGGGCGCGCGCACAGGTCAGCGCCTCGCGCAGGCCCATCACCTCGCCGCAGGGGATGCCGGCCGCCCGCAGCCGCGCGATCAGGGGCGCGCGCTCCCACTTGGCGAGTTCGGCCTCCAGCACCGGAATGAAGGCGGCGCGGTTCCGCGAGCGGTCGAGGTTGGTGGAGAAGCGCGGGTCGACGCACAGGTCCGGACGGTCCAGCACCTGCTCGCAGAAGCGGCGGTACTGCGCGTTGTTGCCCACCGTGATCACCACCGAACCGTCGCCGGCCTCGAACACGCCGTAGGGCACGATCGAGGGATGGGCGTTGCCGTAGCGCGGCGGGTCGATACCCCGGGCCAGGGCCTCCAGGCCGTAATAGGAGGTCAGCGCCACGCCGCAATCGAACAGCGCGAGGTCGACGGTCTTGCCCCGCCCGGTGCGCTCGCGCTGGTACAGGGCGGCCAGCACCGCCTGGGCGGCGTATTGGCCGGTGAACAGGTCGACCGCCGCGACCCCGAACTTCAGGGGCGGTCCGCCGGCCTCGCCGTTGAGCGCCATCACGCCGGATTCGCCCTGCACCACGAGGTCGTAGCCGGGGCGGCCCGCCTCCGAGCCGTCCGAGCTGTAGCCGGCGATCGAGCAGTAGATCAGCCCGGAATTCTCGGCCGCGAGCGCCGCGTAGCCGAGACCGAGCTTCTCGGCGCCGCCGGTCTTGAAGTTCTGCACCAGCACGTCGCTCTCGCGGGCCAGCGCCTTGACGATCGCCAGTCCCTCGGGCGTGGCGAGATCGACGCCGATCGAGCGCTTGTTGCGGTTCACGCTGTCGAAATACGAGGTGTTGCCGGGGCTGGTCGACACGCCCCAGTCGCGGGTGTCGTCGCCGCGCTCGGGATGCTCGACCTTGATCACGTCGGCGCCGAGATCGCCCAGCACCTGCGCGCACCAGGGCCCCGCAAGGACCCGGGACAGGTCGAGGACGCGGATCCCCGCGAGGGGCAGGTCGGGCTGTTCGGTCGTCATCGTGTCCTCCACCAAACCGGGGCGGGAAAGAGCGTCCTTCCCGCCCCGCGAGCGCGACGGCGCAGCACCGCCGGCGCAGCGGATGCGGCGGACCCGCGGGTCAGGGCCGCCGCACCCGAAACCTACGCCCCCATCACGCCGTGGAGGCTGCGCACGGCCGCGATCAGCTTCGGACGCGCCACGTCCATGAGGAAGCGCGCGTCGGTGATGACGGTCGGGGCGCCGCAATTGACCGCCATCGGCGGCAACCCGCCGCCGGGCTGGAACCCCACCGCGATGGCGCAGACCGTCTCCTGCCACTCGCCGAACGAGGTGCAGCAGCCGATCTCCCGGTGCTCGACCACCGCCCGGTCGAGGCCGACGCGCAGAGCGGGCCAGGCCACCGGATCGAGCGCCTTCAGGTCCTCGTAGATGCCCTCGCGCTCGCGGTCCGGGCAGATCGCCACGTAGGCGCGGCCCATGGCGCTGCGGGCGAGCGAGATGCGCGAGCCGGTATCGAGGTTCAGCGAGATCGCCGCCGGGCCGCGCTGGCAATCGACGTAGCGCATGCTGAGCCGGTCGCGCACCCCGAGTCCCACCGAGGCGTTCGCGGCCTCGGCGACCTTCCGCAGGACCGGCCGGGCGATGCCGCGCACGTCGAGGCCGCCGAGCGCGGCCGAGCTGAGCGCGATGGTCGCCGTGCCGAGCCGGTAGCGGCCGAGCTCGGCCATGTGCTGCAGGTAGCCGAGCTTGGTCAGCGTGTAGGTGAGCCGCGACACGGTGGAGCGCGGCAGGCCGCAGGCCGCGGCGATGTCGTGGTTGGCGAGGCTGGTCCGGCCCGGGCCGAAGCAGGACAGCACCGCCAGACCCCGGGCCAGGGCCGTGACGAAGTGGCGGTCCTCCTTCGCGCCGTCCGGACCGGGCCCGGGGGCGTCGGTCCCGGGCAGCGCCGTCGCCTCCCCGGCCGTCATCGGCGCAGGAACGCCGCGAAGGCCGCCTGCGCCTCCGGGCCCCGGCGCAGCGCGTGGAAGACCTCGGCCTCCTCGGCCATGGCGCGGGCGACGCCGTCGTCGTGGCCGCGGCGCAGGGCCCGCTTGGTCGCGGCGATGGAGATCTGGGGCAGGGCGGCGAGCGACCGGGCCTTGCCGAGGGCGGTCTCGAGCGCCGCCCCCGTCGGGACGGCGGCGTTGACGAGGCCGGCCGCCGCCGCGTCGTCGGCGCCGAAGGGCTCGCCGAGCATCAGCAGCTCGGCCGCCCGCTTGGTGCCGGCCACCCGGGGCAGCAGGTAGCTCGAGCCGCCTTCGGGACTGAGACCGAGCGCCGTGAACGGCAGGCGGAACCGGGCGCCCTGCGCCGCATAGGCGAGATCGCAGTGCAGCAGAAGCGTCGTGCCGATGCCGACCGCGTGCCCCTCCACCGCCGCGACCACCGGCTTCGGGCACGCGCGCAGGGTTGTGAGGAAGGCCAGGCCGGGACTGTCGCCGCCGGTCTCCACGTCCTGGAAGTCCCTGAGGTCATTGCCCGCGGTGAAGCAGCCGCCCGCGCCGGTGAGCACCACAGCGCGCACCGCCGCGTCGGCGCCGGCCGCCTCGAAGGCCGTGACCAGGGCCGCGTAGGTGGGTCGGTCGAGGGCGTTGCGCCTCTCGGGCCGGTCGATGGTGACGAGCCGGATCCCGGACTCCGGATCGGCGACGCGCACGCTCACGGGACGGCCCCGCTGACGTCATCCGCCGACGGGCCGGAGAGCCGCGCCCGCGCCGCCGCGTACTCCCGGGCGAGCCGGGCCACGAGATCGGCGGTCGCCGGCGCGTCCGCGATCGTGCCGACGCCCTGACCGGCGCCCCAGACGTCGCGCCACGCCTTCACGCTGCCGCTGCCGAAATTCATCGCGGTCTTGTCGCGCACCGGCAGCGCCTCGGGATCGAGCCCGGCGGCGCGGATGCTCGGCGTCAGGTAGTTGCCCGGCACGCCGGTGAAATAGGGGGTGTAGAGGATGTCGGCCGCCGCGCTGCCGGTGATCATGTCCTTGTAGGCCGGGGCGGCGTTCGCCTCCCGGGTGGCGATGAACCGGGTGCCCATGTAGGCGAGGTCGGCGCCCATGGCCTGAGCCGCCAGGATCGCCGAGCCCGAGGTGATCGCCCCCGACAGGATCAGCGGACCGTCGTAGAACCGCCGGATCTCACCGACGAGGGCGAAGGGGCTGAGCGTGCCGGCATGGCCGCCGGCTCCCGCGCAGACCAGGATCAGCCCGTCGACGCCCGCCTCCAGGGCCTTCTCGGCGTGGCGGACGCTGGTGACGTCGTGGAACACCACGCCGCCATAGGCGTGGACGGGGCGGATCACCGCGTCGGGCGCCCGCAGGGAGGTGATGATGATCGGCACCCGGTGCCGGACGCAGGCCTCGACATCCTGCGCCAGCCGGTCGTTCGAGGCGTGGACGATCTGGTTCACCGCGAAGGGCGCGATTCGTTTCGCCGGGTCCGCCGCCCGGGCCTCGGCGAGGGTGCGGGTGATCCGCGTGAGCCACTCGTCCAGCAGCTCGGCCGGCCGGGCGTTGAGCGCCGGGAACGACCCGACCACGCCGGCGAGGCATTGGGCGATCACCAGCTCCGGGCCCGAGACGATGAACATCGGCGCGCAGATCACCGGCAGGGCCAGGCGCCCGCGCAGAGCCTCGGGCAGGCGCCCGTCCGGCTGTTCGGGACCGTCGCTCACAGGTCGTACCCGACCGGACAGGCGCCCCTGGACCCTTCGCCCCGATGAATGCCGCGCACCGCGCCTCTCCCCTGCTTCCGGCGTTCCGGCCCTCGATCGGCCACCGGCGACCGCAGCGGAATCCCGCCCGGCGCCGGTTTGATGGCATGGCCTCCGGGCCGCGGTCAAACCTTCGCCTGCGCCGGCTTCTGCAATGCAGAATGCACGGCAGAGCTCTCGCGAGCGGCGCAATCCGTCCTTGACGGACCGCGGTGGCCGGACCAAAATTCCGCATCGATGCAGACACTTATTCTGCATTGCAGAATGGGAGGAAGTCCAGGGTGGTACGTCAGGAGGTCGACGGCGGCGTGGCCGTGCTCACGCTCGCCAACCCGCCGGTCAACGCGCTGGGCGCGGCCCTGCGGGCGGCCCTCGACGAGGCTCTGGCGACGGCCATCGCGGACGATTCGGTGCGGGCCATCGTGCTGGCCGCCGAGGGCCGGGTGTTCGTCGGCGGCGCCGACATCACCGAGTTCGGCAAGCCGCAGCGCCCGCCGAGCCTGCCCGATATCCTGGACCGGCTCGACGCGAGCCCGAAGCCCGTGATGGCGGCCATCGGCGGTGCGGCGCTGGGCGGCGGCCTGGAGCTGGCGATGGCCTGCCACGGCCGGGTCGCGGCGCCGTCCGCCAAGCTCGGCCTGCCGGAGATCAAGCTCGGGATCATCCCGGGGGCAGGGGGCACGCAGCGCCTGCCGCGCCTGATCGGGCCCGACGCCGCGTTCCGGATGATGCTCACCGGCGAGCCGGTCCCGGCCGAGACGGCGGCGTCCCTCGGGATCGTCGACGCGGCGGTGCTCGGCGACCTCGTGGCGGCGGCGCGGACCCGCGTTTTGGAGATCGCCGATTCGGGCGCGCTGCCGCGGGCGCGCGACCGGTCGGAAAAGCTGACGCCGGAGGCCCGCGCGCGGTTCGAGGCGCAGGCCGCCGAGGCGGTGCGGCGCGATCCCGACGCGACCAACGTCCATGCCCTCGCCAGGGCGGTGCGCGCCGGCCTCGAGCAGGATTTCGACGCGGCCGTGGCGGTGGAGCGGGCCGAGTTCCGCACGCTCGTGGAGGACCCGCGCTCGAAGGCCCTGCGCTACGCCTTCTTCGCCGAGCGCGAGGCCGCCCGGGTGCCGGGCCTGCCGAAGGACACGCCCCGCAGGACCCTCGCGACGGCGGCGGTGATCGGCGCCGGGACGATGGGCGGCGGCATCGCCATGTGCTTCGCCAATGCCGGGATCCCCGTGACGGTGATCGAGACGGAGGCCGCCGCCCTGGAGCGCGGCCTGGACCGGGTGAAGGGCCTCTATGCCGGCTCGGCCAAGCGCGGCTCGATCACCGAGGCCCAGCGCGACGAGCGGGTCGGCCGGATCAGCGGGGCGATCGGGCTGGAGCACGCCGGGGAGGCCGACATCGTCATCGAGGCGGCGTTCGAGGATATGGGCGTCAAGCGCGAGATCTTCTCGAAGCTCGACACCATCGCCAAGCCCGGCGCGATCCTGGCCACCAACACCTCCTATCTCGACGTCAACGCCATCGCGGCGGTGACGGGCCGGCCGCAGGACGTCCTCGGCCTGCATTTCTTCAGCCCGGCCAACGTCATGCGCCTCGTCGAGGTGGTCCGCGCGGAGAAGACCGCCCCGGACGTGCTCGCCACCGCCCTCGACCTGGGCAAGCGCCTCAACAAGCTGCCGGTGACGGTGGGCGTCTGCTTCGGCTTCGTCGGCAACCGCATGCTGGAGCGCCGCAGCCGCGCGGGCGAGCGCCTGCTGCTGGAGGGCGCGCTGCCTCATGAGGTCGACGCGGCGGTGACCGGTTTCGGCTTCCGGATGGGCCCCTTCGCCATGGGCGACCTCGCGGGGCTCGATATCGGCTGGCGCTCGCGCAAGGATTTCGGCGGGCGCGCCCCGGTCGCCGACTCGCTCGCCGAGATGGGCCGCTACGGCCAGAAGACCGGCCGCGGCTTCTACCTCTACCCGGACGGCGCCCGGACCGGCACCCGCGACCCGGAGGTCGAGGCGCTGATCGCGCGCGTCGCCGCCGAGCACGGCATCACCCGGCGCAGCTTCACGCCCGACGAGATCGTGGCGCGGCTCATGTACCCGATGGTCAACGAGGGCGCGCGGATCCTGGAGGAGGGGATCGCGGCCCGGCCCGGCGACATCGATACGATCTGGATCAACGGCTACAACTGGCCGGCCTGGCGCGGCGGCCCGATGCACTGGGCCGACACGGTCGGGCTGAAGACGGTCGCCGAGGCGCTGTCGCGGTTCGCGGCCGAGACCGGCGACGACAGCCAGGCGCCGGCGCCGCTCCTGCGCAGGCTCGCGGACGAAGGCGGCCGTTTCGCCGCCTGGAAGGCGACGGCCTGATGGCCTGTCGGGCCGCGTCCCGGTTTCGAAAGGTCCGGGACCTTTCGCGGGTGCAGGGCAGCGCCCTGCTGGCGGCCAGGGCCGCATCCGTCGGGGCGTCGCCCCGACACCCCACCAAAGGGCGCGACGCCCTTTGAAAACCCCGGAGGCCCCCGGCATGACTGACGCGGTGATCGTCTCGACCGCCCGCACGCCCATCGGCAAGGCGCATCGCGGCGCGCTGAACCTCACCCGCGGCGCCGACCTTGCGGCCCACGCGATCCGCGGCGCCCTGGACCGGGCCCGGCTGGATCCGGGCGCCGTCGAGGAGGTGGTGCTCGGCTGCGGCTATCCGGAGAACGCCACCGGCGGCAACGTCGCCCGGCACGCGGCGCTCGTGGCGGGGATCCCGGTGGACTCGGCCGGCGTCACGGTCTCGCGCTTCTGCGCCTCCGGCCTGGAGGCGATCGCCAGCGCGGCCCGCCGGATCATCCTCGACGGCGTGCCGGTGGCGGTGGCGGGCGGCGTCGAGTCGATCAGCCTCGTGCAGCCCAAGGTCCAGCGGGAGCTGACCCGGAACGCCTGGCTGGAGGCGCACCTGCCGGCGATCTACATGCCGATGATCGAGACCGCCGACATCGTGGCGGAGCGGTACGGCATCTCCCGGAAGGCGCAGGACCAATTCGCCCTGGAGAGCCAGCGTCGCACGGCAGCAGCCCAGGAACGCGGGCTGTTCGACGACGAGATCGTCCCGATGAGCGCCGTGATGGCGGTGACCGACAAGGCCAGCGGCGAGACCCGGGAGGTCGAGACGCGGCTCGCCAAGGACGAGGGCAACCGCCCGGACACGACCCTGGAGGGCTTGGCCAAGCTCAAGCCGGTGCGCGGGGAGGGCGCCTTCATCACGGCCGGCAATGCCAGCCAGCTCTCGGACGGGGCCTCGGCCAGCGTGCTGATGTCGGCCGAGGAGGCCGCCCGGCGGGGGCTCACGCCGCTCGGCACCTTCCGGGGCTTCGCCTCGGCGGGCTGCGGGCCGGACGAGATGGGCATCGGCCCGGTCTTCGCGGTGCCGCGGCTGCTGGCGCGCCAGGGCCTGACGGTCGCCGATATCGACCTGTGGGAGCTGAACGAGGCGTTCGCGTCCCAGTCGGTCTATTGCCGCGACACGCTCGGGATCGACCCCGACAAAGTCAACGTCAACGGCGGCGCCATCGCGGTCGGCCACCCCTTCGGCATGTCGGGGGCGCGGCTCGTGGGCCACGCCCTGCTGGAGGGCCGCCGCCGCGGGGCGCGCTACGCCGTGGTGACCATGTGCGTCGCCGGCGGCCAGGGCTGCGCCGGCCTGTTCGAGATCGGAGGCTGAGCATGGATCTGCGCTTTACGCCGGAAGAACTCGCGTTCCGCGACGAGGTCCGGACCTTCTGCAGGACGGAGATCCCGGCGGAGATCCGGAAGAAGGTCTCGGAGGGCCGCAGTCTCTCGAAGGACGACTACGTCACCAGCCAGCGGATCCTCAACGCCAAGGGCTGGGCGGTGCCGCACTGGCCGCAGGAATGGGGGGGCCGGGATTGGACCCCGATCCAGCGCTACATCTACACCGAGGAGCTGTTCCAGGCGGCGGTGCCGCTGCCGCAGCAGTTCAACTGCTACATGTTCGGGCCCGTGCTCGCGACCTTCGGGCGGCAGGACCAGAAGGCGCGCTTCCTGCCCCGGGCGGCCAACCTCGACGACTGGTGGTGCCAGGGCTTTTCGGAACCCGGCGCCGGCTCGGACCTCGCCTCGCTGAAGACCAGGGCGGTGCGCGACGGCGACCACTACGTGGTCGACGGCCAGAAGACCTGGACGACGCTCGGCCAGCATGCCGACTGGATCTTCTGCCTGGTCCGCACCGACTTCGAGGCCAAGAAGCAGCGCGGCATCTCGTTCCTGCTCATCGACATGACGACCCCCGGCATCACCGTGCGGCCGATCCTCACCCTGGAGGGGCGCCACGAGGTCAACGAGGTGTTCTTCGACTCCGTGCGGGTGCCGGTCGAGAACCTCGTCGGCGAGGAGAACCGGGGCTGGGACTACGCCAAGTTCCTGCTCGCCAACGAGCGCACCGGCATCGCCCGGATCGGCCTCACCAAGGAGCGGATCGCCCGGATCAAGCGGCTGGCCCGGGAGATGCCGGCGGGTCCCGGGACGATGTGGGACGACCCCGCCTTCCGGTCCCGCGTCGCGGAGGTCGAGGTCGAGTTGAAGGCCCTGGAGATCACCCAGATGCGGGTGGCGGCCAAGCAGGGACGGGCGGATTCGGTGGAGCCCGACCCGGCCTCCTCGCTCCTCAAGATCCGCGGCTCGCAGCTCCAGCAGGCGGCGACCGAGTTGCTGGTGGAACTCGCCGGGCCGTTCGCCCTGGCGGCGCCGGCGCGCGGGGCAGGGGCCAACAACCTGCCCGGGGGCTTCGACTGGGTCGATGCCGCGGCGCCGAGCTATTTCAACAATCGCAAGGTCTCGATCTACGGCGGCTCGAACGAGATCCAGCACAACGTCATCGCCAAGGGCATTCTGGGGTTGTGAGCCGACCCGAGAGGCCGAAGCCCGTCTGATAGGCGCAGCGATCCCGGCCGGCTCTCCCTCCCCCCTCTGTGGGGGAGGGTGGCCCCCGAAGGGGGTCGGGAGAGGGGAGCGACGGTGCAGAACAGCGCACGGCCTTCATGAAGCTCACGTCTCCTCCGGAAACCGGGCTCCCTTCTCCCGACCCCTGCTGACGCAGGGGCCACCCTCCCCCGCAGAGGGGGGAGGGAAACGACCTGAGGACACCACCATGGATTTCGACCTGAACGAGGACCAGTCGCTCCTGCACGACAGCGTCGAGCGGCTGGCGGCGGACCTGTACCCGTCCCTGGAGAGCCGGCAGGCGCGGCTGAAGGCGCCCCTGGGCTTCCCCGACGCGGGCTGGACCGCCTTCGTCGACCTCGGCGTCACCGGCCTGCCCTTCCCGGAAGCGGAGGGCGGGTTCGGCGGCGGCCCGGTCGAGACCCTGCTGGTCATGGAGGCGGTGGGCCGCAACCTCGTGGTCGAGCCGCTGCTGGCGAGCCTCGTGCTCGGCTCGACGGCCCTGCGGCTCGGCGGCAGCGCCGCGCAGACAGCGCGCCTCCTGCCCGGCGTGATCGACGGCTCGCTGCGGCTGACGCTGGCCCAGACCGAGCGCCAGTCCCGCTACGACCTCCACGACGTGGCCACGACGGCCCGGCGCTCCGGCGACGGCTTCGTGCTCAGCGGCGCGAAATCCGTCGTGCCCAACGCCGACGCGGCCGGCCTGATGGTGGTCTCCGCCCGGGTCTCCGGGGAGCGGCGCGACCCGCACGGGATCGGCCTGTTCCTGGTGCCGACGGACTCCCCGGGGGTCGCGATCGAGGCCTACCCGACCCAGGATGGCGGCCGGGCCGCGGAGGTGTCGTTCTCCGACGTCGCGCTGCCGGCCGACGCCGCGCTCGGCGACCTCGAGGCGGGCCTGCCGCTGCTGGAGCGGGTGGTGGAGCACGGGATCGCGGCGCTTGCCGCCGAGGCGGTCGGCTCCATGGACGCGCTCCACAGGCTGACGATCGACTACCTCAAGACCCGCACGCAGTTCGGGGTCAGCGTCGGCTCGTTCCAGGCCCTGCAGCACCGGGCCGTGGACATGCTGATCCAGCTGGAGCAGGCGCGCTCGATGGCGCTCTACGCCGCCATGATGGTGGAGGCGGAGGATCCCGCGGCGCGCGCGGCGGCGCTCGCGGCCGTGAAGGTGCAGATCAACAAGGCGTGCCGGTATGTCGGGCAGGAGGCGGTGCAGCTCCACGGGGGCATCGGCATGACGCTCGAATACATCGGCGCCCACCACTTCAAGCGGCTCGCCATGATCGAGTACCAGCTCGGCGACACCGCCCACCACCTGCGCCGGATCACGCAGGCCGAGAACGGGCTGCTGGCGGCGTGAGGGGCGCTCTCGGCCTCACCCTATCCCGCCCAAGTTCCCTCATCCTGAGGTGCCCGCTTCAGCGGGCCTCGAAGGAGGGCTCCAGCTTGCGCCGAGATCCCTGGAGGCCTCCTTCGAGGCCTCCGCTTCGCTCCGTCGCCTCAGGATGAGGGGGTCGATGGGAGCCGCTGGTCAACCGATCAGTTGAACAGCGAGCCCACGCCGCCCTGCACCCGGCCGAGGCCGGCGCGGGCGACGGTGTTGTTCGGGTCGATCACCGAGGCGCGCTGGTAGTTCTCCAGGGCCTCCTTGCGCTGGCCCGACTTCTCGTAGGCCAGGCCGCGGTAGGCCCAGGACGTGGCGTCCCTGTTGTTGACGTTGAGGGCCGCGTTGTAGTCCTCGATCGCCTTCGGGTACTGGTTCGTGGCGATCAGGCTCTGGCCGCGGGCGGCGTAGGGCGCGGACTTGAAGGGATCACGGTCGATGGCGGCGTCGAAATCGGCGATCGCCTGGGCGTCCTGACCCTGCTTCTGCCGCACGAGGCCCCGGGCGTGGTAGGCCTCGGCCGATTCGGGCATCAGCCGGATCGCGACGTTGAGGTCCGAGAGCGCCTGGTCGAGGTTGCCCTGCGCGCGCTCGACATTGGCGCGGCCGATATAGGCCGGGCCGTAATTCGGATCGATGCCGATCGCCTTGCTGAAATCCTGCAGCGCCGGGCCGTCGCGGCCGACCTGACGGCTGGCGAGCGCCCGGTTGTTGTAGGCCGAAGCGGAGTTCGGATCGATCTGGATCGCCTTGGTGAAGTCGGCGATGGCATCGTTGAACTGGCCGGCGCGGGCATAGGCGGCGCCGCGGGTGGTGTAGGCCGCCGCGTCGTTCGGGTTGCGCTGCACGACCTCGGTCAGCGAGGCGATGTTGACGTTGGTGGCGCCCGTGGTGTCCGTCTCCAGCACCGCGTATTGCCGCGCGCCGGCGGCGCTCCCGACGGTCTCGCAGCCGGCGAGCGCCGCGGCCGAGAGCGCGGCCGCGCCGATCAGTGCCGCCTTCCGTGCCAGCCCGTTGCGTACGATCATCGCCCCACTCTCCCCGAGGCACGGTGCGCCCCGCACCCACCCCGCCCTCGCATTCCTGTCGCCCGGCCGCGCCGGGCACACCCGCTCCGGGGCACCGTCGCCCATCACGGTGAAGGCCGGCTTAAGAAGCGCCGCGTCAGGGTCCGGCCCCTCTCCCCGCCCGGCGAAGGCCGGCAGCGCGGAGAGAATCGACCGGCCGCAATCGGCACCGACCACGCCCGGTGGAAGCGGCGGGATGTGGCGAAGGTATGGCTCGACGGCGCCGCGGCGCCGGGTTCGCGCCTCCGGCGCCCGCGCGGCGGGGCGGGTGTGTTCCCGAAGCCGCAGAAATCAGCCCCCCAGCCGGGTGACGTGCCCCATCTTGCGGCCGGGCCGGGCCTCGCCCTTGCCGTAGAGATGCAGGTGGGCGCCGGGCTCGGCGAGCAAAGCGGGCCAGTCCTCGACCTGGGCGCCGATCAGGTTGCGCATCTCCACCGGGAGGCCGCCGACCCGGGCGGGATCGCCCAGCGGCCAGCCGCAGACCGCCCGGACATGCTGGGCGAATTGCGAGGTCCGCGCCCCCTCGATGGTCCAGTGGCCGGAATTGTGGACCCGGGGGGCGATCTCGTTGACGACGAGCCGCTCGGCACCGTCTTCCCGCACCAGGAACATCTCCACCGCGAGCACGCCGACATAGTCCAGCGCGTCGGCGATCCGCCGGGCGATGTCGAGGGCGGTGCGGCCCGTCTCCGCGGTCAGGCCCGGCGCCGGCACGCGGGTCAGCGCCAGGATGTGGTCGCGGTGCTCGTTCTCGCACAGGTCGAAGGCCGCGAAGCTGCCGTCGCGGCCGCGGGCGGCGACCACCGAGACCTCGCGCTCGAACGCCACGAACCCCTCCAGGATCAGCGGCGCGCCGCCGAACTCGGCAAACAGCGCGTTGCGGTCGCCCTCTTCCCGCGCGCGCAGCATGCGCTGGCCCTTGCCGTCGTAGCCGAAGCGGCGCGTCTTGAGCACCGCCGGCAGGCCGATGGCCTCGATCGCCCGGTCGAGATCGTCGGGCGTGTCGACCGCCCGGAACGGCGCCGTGGGGATGCCGAGGCCGTTGACGAAGTCCTTCTCGGACAGGCGGTCCTGCGTGGTGGACAGCGCCCGCGCGTTCGGGTGCAGGGCCGCGTGGCGCGCCAGGATGTCGGCGGTGGCGTGCGGGATGTTCTCGAACTCGTAGGTCACGACATCGACGCTCCGCGCAAAGGCCGCGAGCGCCTCGGCGTCGTCGTAGGCCGCGCAGGTGGTCCGGGCGGCGACGTCGAAGGCGGGGCTGTCCCGGTCGGGCGCGTAGACGTGCACCTTCAGGCCGTAATCGGCCGCCGCGAGCGCGATCATGCGCCCGAGCTGCCCGCCGCCGACGATGCCGAGGGTGGAGCCGGGGCCGAGGTTTCTGTCCGTCACGATCCTGCTTCCGTCTCCGGCCGCTCGGCCACCGACGCGGTCTGGGCCGCGCGCCACGCTTCGAGGCGATCCGCCAGGGCCGCGTCGGACAGCGCCAGGACCGCCGCGGCCAGCAGCGCCGCGTTGACCGCCCCGGCCCGGCCGATCGCCAGGGTCCCGACCGGGATGCCGGCCGGCATCTGGACGATGGACAGCAGGCTGTCCTGGCCCGACAGGGCCTTCGATTCCACCGGCACGCCGAAGACCGGCAGACGGGTCATCGCCGCCGCCATGCCGGGCAGGTGCGCGGCACCGCCCGCGCCCGCGATCACGACCTTGAGGCCGGCCGCGACCGCACCCTTGGCGAAGGCCACGAGACGGTCGGGGGTGCGGTGGGCGGACACGATCCGGGCGTCGTAGGGTATGCCGAGGGCGTCGAGCGTCTCGGCGGCGTGCCGCATGGTCGCCCAGTCGGACTGGCTGCCCATGATGATCGCGACCGGAGGCGACGCCATCGTTGATCCCGGCAAAAGAGCGCGCTTACAGGCGGCACGGGCCCGCGGCAAGGCGGGGCCCGGCGGCGTCCACCGGCATCAGGCGATGATGTCGGGGGTGAGCGCGTCCTCGATGTGGAAGATGCGGTCGCGCAGGGTGAGCTTGCGCTTCTTCAGGCGCTGGATCTGGAGCTGGTCGCCGGCGACGCTGCGCTCCAGCGCCTCGATGGCGCCGTCGAGGTCCCGGTGCTCCTCGCGCAGCCGGGCCAGCTCGCCCTCGAGATCCGCCTGCGCATTCTCACCCGACTCGTCCGCCATCGCCACCCGCGGGAACAAGGATCGCTCATCGCCGGAGAGCATGCGTCACGCCCTTCCCCGGGACAAGCCGGGCCGGCAAGCATTCACCAAGCTTGACCTGAGAAAACGCTTCAACTGGTGCGGCATCCTGTGTCAGTCTCGGCATGTCGAAACGATGACAGGAGATTCGACTCATGTCGCTGCAGACGCATCTGAGCCAACTCGCCCGGAAGCACGAAGCCCTCGAGCGCGAGATTCAGGAAGCGATCCACAGGCCTTCGGCGAACGACCTCCGAATCGCCGAGCTGAAGCGACGGAAACTTCTCCTCAAGGACGAGATCAACAGGCTCCAGGCGGGCAGCGACACGCTGCACTGAGCCGCGGATTCACCGCGCGGAATCGTAGATCCAGCCCAACATCAGCCGCCGCATCGGGAGCCCCGGTGCGGCGGTTCCCGTGTGGCTTACGCTGAGCCGCTGCGCGGCGGTTCCCGGATCGGGTTCCGCTGCCGCTCCCCCGGCGCGGGAAAGGCTCCGTGCAGGAGCGCGCGCGCCGCTCTTTCCCAAGCCCATCCCGCTTCGGATCCGCGGACGGCTCCGGGCGCGAACCGCCCTCGCGCCCGCACGAGAATGGGCTAATCTCGCCCCCGCCGCCGGAGAGCGGCCCGCGAGGACACGCCGAGCCGATGACGAACGCCAGCCTTCCGGGCCGCTATCCCGAGATCTACGACGCCGCCCGCCGCGACCCGGAGGCGTTCTGGCTCGACGCGGCCCGGGCGCTCGACTGGTCTCGGGCGCCGACGCGGGCCTTCGCGCCGGAGACCGGCCCCTACGGCCGCTGGTACCCGGACGGGTCGCTGAATGCCTGCCACAACGCGGTCGACCGCCATGCCGACGGGGCACGGGCCGACCAGGTGGCGATCCGGTACGATTCGCCCGTCACCGGCACGAAGCGCAGCATCACATACCGGGAGTTGCGCGACGCGGTTTCGACGCTGGCCGCGGTGCTGGCCGGGCTCGGCGTCGGCAAGGGCGACCGGGTGATCCTGTACATGCCGATGGTGCCCGAGGCCCTGTTCGGCATGCTGGCCTGCGCCCGGCTCGGCGCCATCCACTCGGTGGTGTTCGGCGGTTTCGCCGCCAACGAGCTGGCCGTGCGGATCGAGGATGCGGCGCCGAAGGTGGTGCTGGCGGCCTCCTGCGGGATCGAGCCGAACCGGGTGGTCGCCTACAAGCCGCTCCTCGACGCGGCGATCGCCGCCTCGCGCCACAAGCCCGACGCCTGCCTGATCCTCCAGCGCCCGCACTGCGCCGCGACGCTCGTGCCGGAGCGGGACCGCGACTGGGCCGAGGCCGTCGCGGAAGCGAGCGCGGCCGGGGAGCGGGCGGATTGCGTGCCGGTCGCCGCCACCGACCCGCTCTACATCCTCTACACCTCGGGCACGACCGGCAAACCCAAGGGCGTGGTCCGCGACACGGGCGGCTACCTCGCGGCGCTCGCCTGGTCGATGCCGAACCTCTACGGCGTGCAGCCCGGGGAGACCTACTTCTGCGCCTCCGACATCGGCTGGGTCGTCGGCCATTCCTACATCGTCTACGCGCCGCTCCTGCACGGCTGCACCACCGTCCTGTACGAGGGCAAGCCGGTGGGCACGCCCGATGCCGGGGCCTTCTGGCGGGTCGTCTCCGAGTACGGCGTCGCCTGCCTGTTCACCGCGCCGACGGCGCTGCGGGCGATCAAGAAGGAGGATTCCAAGGGCGCCCGGATCGCCGATTACGACCTCTCGGCCTTCCGCAGCCTGTTCCTGGCCGGCGAGCGCGCCGATCCCGATTCGGTCGCCTGGGCCGAGCGGGTGCTGGACCGGCCGGTGATCGACCATTGGTGGCAGACCGAGACCGGATGGCCGATCGCCGGCAACCCGCTGGGGCTCGGCCTCCTGCCGGTGAAGCACGGCAGCACCTGCGTGCCGATGCCGGGCTACGCGGTCGAGGTTCTGGACGAGGGCGGCCGGCCGGTCCCGGCCGGGACGATGGGCACCATCGCGATCCGCCTGCCCCTGCCGCCCGGCTGCCTGCCGACCCTGTGGGGCTCGGATGCGCGGATGCGGTCGAGCTACCTCGCCACCTTCCCGGGTTTCTACGACACCTCGGATGCCGGGGTGATCGACGCGGACGGCTACATCACCGTGCTGGGGCGGACCGACGACATCATCAACGTCGCGGGCCATCGCCTCTCCACCGGCGGCATGGAGGCCGTCCTGGCCGGCCACCCGGACGTGGCGGAGTGCGCGGTGATCGGCATCCGCGACGCGCTGAAGGGCGAGGTGCCCTGCGGCTTCGTCGTGCTGAAGGCCGGCGTCGACCGGCCGACCGCCGAGATCGAGCGCGAACTCGTCGTCAAGGTGCGCGACGAGATCGGCCCGGTGGCGGCGTTCAAGCTCGCGCTCACCGTGCCGCGCCTGCCCAAGACCCGCTCGGGCAAGATCCTGCGGGCCACCATGAAGCGCATCGCCGACGACGAGCCGTGGACGATGCCGGCCACGATCGACGACGCCGCGGTCCTCGACGAGATCGGCGAGAGCCTCAAAGGTCGGGGACTCGGCCCCGGCTGAGGCTCCTGGCGGCCTCCACGGCCCTACCCACGAACCGGCCAGCCCATCCAGACGGAACGTGTCCGCGCGGCCTTGCCGGCCGGGCCCCGAACCCGCGCGGTCATTCCGGAGCGGCGCGGCCGGCACCGGAACCCGAAGCCGCCCTCAACACGGACGCTCGGCGCATCGGCGGGCCCGGCGCCAGGGCCCGGCCGCGCGACCCTCGACCGACGGGGGAACGGCGCGGCCGACCCGGACGGGCGACGCCCCGGCAACCCGCGCCCTTGCATCCCGCAATCCACCTACCATCTTCAGACCATCCAACCGGATGGTCTGGAGCAGGAAAGCATGAGCGACAACGTGCACGACATCCGCCCGAAGGTGCCGGACAGCGAGAAGATCACGGTCAATCTCGGCTTCGTCGATCTCGGGCGCGTGGACCTGATGGTCCGCGACGGCTTCTACGCCAACCGCGCCGACTTCATCCGCACGGCGGTGCGCAACCAGCTGGACCGCCAGGAGGAGGCGGTCCGGCAATCGGTGGCGCGGCGCCAGCTCCGCCTGGGCCTCTCGCACTTCTCCCGCGCGGATCTGGAGGCGGCCCGGGATGCGGGGTCGCCGCTGCACATCCAGGTCCTGGGTCTCGCCACCATCGCCGCCGACGTCACGCCCGAGCTGGCCCGCGCCGCCATCGCCTCCGTGGAGGTCCTGGGCGCCTTCCAGGCCAGCCCCGCCGTCAAGGCGGCGCTGGCCGACCGGACCGCCTGACACCCACGAACCCGCCACCCGCACCGCAGCAGGATCCCCCCATGTTCCCCTTCTCCAAGTTCGACCCATCCAAGATCGATCTCTCCAAGTTCGACCGCGCCGCGTTCAAGATGCCGAACTTCGATGTCCCGCCGTTCGACCCCGGCGCTGCCGAGGCCGCGACGGCGCGGGGATCGAAGGGCGCGGGTGATCGCGCCGCCCGGATGAAGGACGCGATGGCGCGCTTCCGCCGCGCCCAGGGGGCCGCCCTCGCGCAGTGGACCGAGGCCTGCCGCACGGCCGCGGAGGCGCCGGCCGCGGCCCGCCATGACGGGCCGACCCTCGACATGGAGGCGCCGAAGGCCGCCGGCGGGGCCTGGACGGCGCCGGACCAGGCCGGCGGCCCGAAGCCGGAGGCGGGTCCGGACCTGTCGGCGATGATGCGCGCCCTGCGCGAGACCCTGCCGGGGGCCTTCCCGGCGGGCGGTGCGCCGGCGGGGCGCGGCGCGCCGGTGACGGTCCCGCCCGGGGCGCGTTTCGAGGAGCGGACCTTCGCGGACGCCGCCGGCAGCCGACGCTACAAGGTCTACGTCCCGAGCGGCTACCGGGGGCAGGCCCTGCCGGTGATCGTGATGCTCCACGGCTGCACGCAGAACCCCGACGATTTCGCCGCCGGCACGCGCATGAACGCCCTGGCCGAGGAGCGGACCTTCTTGGTCGCCTACCCGGAGCAGCCGCAATCGGCCAACATGCAGCGGTGCTGGAACTGGTTCTCCTCCGGCGACCAGGTCCGCGAGGGCGGGGAGCCGGCGCTGATCGCCGGCATCGCCCGGTCGGTGGTCTCGGAGTTCTCGGCCGATCCCGACCGGGTCTACGCGGCCGGGCTCTCGGCCGGCGGCGCCGCGGCGGCGATCCTGGGGGCGACCTATCCGGACCTGTTCGCGGCCGTCGGGATCCATTCCGGGCTGGCCTGCGGGGCGGCCCGGGACATGCCCGGCGCCTTCGCGGCCATGAAAGGGCAGGGGCCGGTTCCGGGGCGCAACCGGCGGGCCGTCCCCACCATCGTGTTCCACGGCGACGGCGACCGCACCGTGCATCCGGTCAACGGCGATCAGGTGGTCGCCCAGGCCATGCCGGACTCCGGCCTCGCCGAGGCGGTCAGCCGGGACACGAGCCCGGGCGGCATGGCCTTCACCCGGACGGTCCGCAGCGACGGCGCGGGGCGGCCGCTGCTGGAGCAATGGGTGCTGCACGGGGCCGGGCACGCGTGGTCGGGCGGCAGCCCGGAGGGATCCTACACCGACCCGCGCGGTCCCGACGCCAGCCGCGAGATGGTCCGGTTCTTCCTGGCGCAGGCCGGCGATCCGGAGGCGCGCGGCTGACCGGGGCCGCCGGCGGCGCGGGACATCCAGCGCGCCGCGACCGGCCCGACCTCACTCGGCGTCGGGGGCGTCGCCATCCTCGTCCAGATCGCCGGGTCCCGGCCGTTCCGGACCCGGCGCGTAGGCGCCCGGAACCGTGCCGGCCGACACCGAGGCCGGCATCCCCTGCGGGCCCGGCTCGGACGGGATCAGGGTCGCAGTGGCCGCGACGAAGCCGGCCATCGCGCGCAGGTCCCGGGTCTGGCGCGGGTCGCGGGCGACCAGCGTCGCCTCCTGCTTGAGGCGGAGGTTGCAGGCCGGCGTGGGCAGGCCGCCCTCCGGCGTGCAGGCATCGTGGCGGGCGCAGGCCGCGTCGAGGGCATCGATCGGCGGCAGCGGGGCGTTGTTGCCCGGACCGCAATAGTTGCCGTGGATCAGCATCTTGGGTCCGCCGAAGGCGGCCGGCTGCGCGTAGGACGGCGCTGCGAGGACGGCGCCCCCGAGGGCTAGGAGGAGCGGGGCTGCAAGGCGGGTCGGCATTGTACGGGACCTCGGCGATCTCGCCCCCTCAGGCGGTTCGCGTCGTGGTGACAGGGCCAGAAACGGCTGGCCCACCGGCCGGTTCCCGGCTCGCCGCCCGCAGGGCTGACCTGCCGCAGCACGCTGGCGGGCGCGGCCGTCCTGCTCCAGATTGGCGGGACGTATCCGGAGCCCGCCATGACCGCACGCCTGTTCGAACCACTGACGCTCGACGCGCTCACGCTCGAGAACCGCATCCTGATCGCGCCGATGTGCCAGTATTCGGCCCGGGACGGCGAGGCCACCGACTGGCACATGATGCATCTCGGCCACCTCGCCATGTCGGGGGCGGGCCTGCTGACCCTGGAGGCCACCGCGATCTCCCCCGAGGCGCGGATCACCGCCTGGGACCTCGGCCTCTACAACGACGGCTGCGAGCGGGCGCTGGCCCGGGTGCTCGACGCCGTGCGCGAGTACGCGCCGATCCCGGTCTGCATCCAGATCGCCCATGCCGGGCGCAAGGCGTCGAGCGACGCCCCCTGGGCCGGCGGACAGCAGATCCCGCCGGAGCATCCCTATGGCTGGCGCACCGAGGCGCCCTCGGCGGTCGCGCACGGGGAGGGCGAGGTCCCGCCCCACGCCCTCGACGCCGCCGACCTGAAGCGCGTCCGGGAAGCGTTCGTGGCGACCGCCCGCCGCGCCGTGCGCCTCGGCATCGAGGCGGTGGAGCTGCACGGGGCCCACGGCTACCTGCTGCACCAGTTCCTGTCGCCCATCGCCAACAAGCGCACTGACGCATACGGCGGCAGCCTCGAGAACCGCATGCGCTTCCCGCTCGAGATCTACGACGCGGTGCGCGACGTCGTCCCGGCGGGGCGCCCCGTGTGGCTGCGCGTCTCGGCCACCGACTGGGTCGAGGACGGCTGGGACCTCGACGAGACGGTCGAGCTGGCGAAGGCGCTCAAGCGCGCGGGCTCGCCGGCCCTCCACGTCTCCACGGGCGGCGTCTCGCCCAAGCAGGCGATCAAGCTCGGGCCGGGCTATCAGGTTCCCTATGCCGAGCGGATCAAGGCCGAGACCGGGCTCACCACCATCGCGGTCGGGCTGATCACCGAGGCGCAGCAGGCGGAGACGATCCTGCAGGAGGGCAAGGCGGACGCGATCTCGCTCGCCCGCGCCATGCTGTACGATCCGCGCTGGCCCTGGCACGCGGCCGCCGAACTCGGCGCCCGGGTGCGGGCGCCCAAGCAGTACTGGCGCTCGCAGCCTCGGGAGTACAAGGACCTGTTCAAGGATACGGCGTTCGGACAGCGGTGAGGCGCGGCAACGCGCCCTGAACGGCGGCATGTTCCGGACGCCTGTGAGCCTCAGCGCGGTCCGACATCCTCCCCGTCGGTCCGGGGCGCCGCAGGCGAGCCCGGAATTCGGACACGATCGGTGGATCGGGATTTTGCACCGGGCGGCCGCACCGGCTTCCGGGCTCCGCTTTGCGGGCCCGGAACGACACGGTGATTCATGCTGCGGCCGTGACGGCACTGACCACACCGGTCTCGCAACCTACCGCGGCATCGCCCCGACCAGCGGGCCGAGCGGCCGGCCGATATCCGAGCGGCCGAGCCCCGGCGCGTAGAGGCTCGACACCGAGCCGTCGAGGAACAGGGCGTTGCGGCAGCCGAGGTCGTCCCGGAACAGGCGCGCGAAGGCCCCGAAGGTCACCGGCCGCTCGGAGATCGCGAAGATCGCCAGGTGCCCGTCCGCCGGCACGCCGACGCCGTTGCGGATCTTCTGGCTCGGGCCGTCGGCGGAGATCTTCGGATGGATCTGGCCGTCGATCACCAGCATCGGGCCGGATTGCGTGGCGTAGTCCGGCCGGAGCTTCGCCCGGAGGTAGTGGGCGGTGTCGAGTACGCCCGCCCGCTCGCCCTTCACCCAGAAGACGCCGTTGGGCTTGAGGTGGAAGTTGCCCGGGCCGTCCGCCGTCGAGACGTGCCGCATCTCGCGCCCGTCCTCGACGTAGAGGCCGACCGGCGCCTGGTCCTTGTCGTACATGCCGGCATTCATCGCGAAGCTGAGGCGGCGGCCCGCCCCCTCGGCCAGGGTCCCGAGGGACCCGTAGGGCCGCCCGTCCGCCTGCAGCCAGAACAGCTGCAGCCGCTGCCGCCGCAGGTCGATCGTGCACACCGTGAAGCTCTCGCCCTGAGCCTCGACGATCCGGCACGGCTCCGCCCCGGTCGGGACCGCCCCGGCGCGGCCGGGGAGGGTGAGCGCGAGGAGCGCGATCAAAAGAGCGTGGGCCGGGCGCATCGTGATCCCTCGTTCCGTGCTGCTCAGGGGCCGCCGAGCGGGCACGCCGAGCGGCGGCCGCGGCGCCTCTCACTCCGGAAAGCGGTTCTTTTCGTGTCCGAAGCCGTCCCGAGGCTTGCGGGCTCCGACAGCGGCGGCGCGCCGCGGAACGGGACTGGACCGTTTTGGCCCCTCGGACGTTTGTTGTGCCAGAGGGCGGTATTTCCATGGAGATGGTGTGATGAAGGGTGCAGTGCTCGGCTCGGCCCTGCTGGCGGCGGGAGCCCTGGCGCTCGCGCCGGCCAGCGCGGATGCGCGCGGCTTCGGCGGCGGCGGATTCCATGGCGGCGGCTTCCACGGTGGCGGGTTCGGCGGCTTCCGGGGCGGTGGCTTCGGCGGCGGCTTCCGCGGCGCCGGTTTCCGGGGCGGCGGCTTCGGCTACGGTCGGGGCTTCGGTGGCCGCGGCTACGGCTATCGCGGCGGTTACGGCTACGGCCTCGGCGGCCTGGGCCTCGGCGTCGGCCTGGGTCTGGCGGCCGGTGGCCTCTACGGGGGCTACGGTGGCTACGGCTACCCGGGCTACGGCTACGGCTACGGCGGCGGCTACGCCCCCGTCGGCTACGGCGGCGATTACGGCTACGGCGGCGGCTGCTACACGGTTCCGCGGGTGCGCTGGACCCCCTATGGCTACCGCCGGGTCCTGGTCGAGCGCTGCTACTGAGCCGCGATCCGACAGCGACGCGTTCGGGAAAGGCCGCCTTCGGGCGGCCTTTTCCTTGACACGGCCCCCTCCGCACCGTTGGACAGCTCGGCCCTAGGCGCCGATAGTGCCAGAGGCTGACGGGAGAGGGTTCATGAGTATGGCAACCGGGCAGGGGCGTCCGGGCGTCGACGCGGTCGAGATCCGCGACGCCAGCCTCACGGCCTTCTACCGCTCGATGACGCCGCCGGAGCGGCACACCTTCTGGGCGTGCGCCGCGGGCTGGTGCCTCGACGGCATGGACTTCATGATCTACCCGCTGGTGATCGGGACGATCATGGCCCTGTGGCACGTGGATTCCGGCACGGCCGGGCTCGCCGCCACGGTGACGCTGCTGGCCTCGGCGCTGGGCGGCTGGCTCGCCGGCTTCATCGCCGACCGGATCGGCCGGGTGCTGACCCTTCAGATCACGATCCTGTGGTTCTCGGTCTTCTCGCTGCTCTGCGCCTTCGTGCAGAACTTCGACCAGCTGCTGATCGCCCGGGCGATCCTGGGCCTCGGATTCGGCGGCGAGTGGGCGGCCGGCGCCGTGCTGATCGGCGAGACCATCCGGGCCGAGTATCGCGGCCGGGCTGTCGGCTCCGTGCAGTCCGGCTGGGCGATCGGCTGGGGGCTTGCGGTCCTGTCGCAGGCGGTGCTGTTTTCCCTGCTGCCGCCCGAGACCGCGTGGCGCTGGATGTTCGCCGTGGGGGCGTTGCCGGCGCTGCTGGTCTTCTACCTGCGCCGCTACGTCGAGGAGCCGCAGGTCGCCGCCGAGACCCGGGCCCGCGCGGCCGCGTCCGGCGACCGGCCGCAGATCTGGGAGATCTTCTCGGGTCCGATCCTGAAGACGACGCTGCTCGCCTCGCTGGCGGCGGCGGGCTGCCAGGGCGGCTACTACGCGATCACCACCTGGGTGCCGCGCTTCCTCACCACCGAGCGCCACCTGTCGGTCGTCTCCTCCACCGGCTACCTGTCGGCGCTGATCATCGGTTCGTTCACCGGCTACCTCGTGGGCGCGTGGCTCGCCGACCGCCTCGGGCGGCGGCCGCTGTTCCTGATCTTCTCGGTGGGCGCCATCGCGGTGGTCATCGCCTACACGCAGATCCCCCTGTCGAACGGGGTGCTGTGGGTGCTGGGCTTCCCCCTGGGCTTCTTCGCCTCGGGCTACTTCTCCGGGATGGGCGCCTTCCTCACCGAACTCTACCCGACCCGCCTGCGCGGCTCGGGGCAGGGGTTCTGCTACAATTTCGGCCGGGGCGTCGGCGCCCTGTTCCCGGCGCTCGTCGGCTACCTGTCGGAGCGGGCCGGCCTCGCCTCGGCGATCGCGATCTTCGCGGCCATCGCCTACGGGGTGTTCTTCCTGGCGGCCTTCGCGCTGCCGGAGACCCGCGGCAAGGTCCTGCACGCGGATTCCTGATCATGCTGGAGATCCGAGACTGCCCCGCCCCGGACCCGCATCCGGGCGGCCCGACCCGCTACGCCGTTCCCGCCGGCGCGGTCGACACCCATGCCCACGTGATCGGCCTGCCGCCGGCCTACCCGCTGGTGCCGGACCGCAGCTACACGCCCCCGGCCGCTCCGGCGGACCGGTATCTCGCGATGCTCGACGGGACCGGGATGGCCAACGGCGTGCTGGTCCAGGTCAGCGTCCACGGCACCGACAACCGGCTGATGGTCGAGACACTGCGCGCCAACCGGGAGCGCCTGCGCGGCATCGCGGTGATCCCGCTGGGGCTGCCGGATGCCGAGCTCGCCGCCCTGAAGGAATCCGGCGTGGTCGGCCTGCGCCTCAACGTGCTGTTCGGCGGCGGGGTCGGGCTCGACGCGGTGGAGTCCTACGGGGCGCTCGCCCGGGAGATGGGCTGGCACCTGCAGTTCCTGCTCGATGCCCGGGAGCTGCCGCCCATCGCCGGCCGCCTCGGGCGGCTGCCGGTGCCCCTGGTGTTCGACCATATGGGCCACATGCCGGCCTCCGCCGGGGTGGATCATCTGGGCTTCCAGGCGCTGCTCGGCCTCGTGCGCGACGGCAACTGGGTCAAGCTCTCGGGCGCGTTCCGGGATTCCGTGACCGGACCGCCCTACGCGGACACGATCCCCTTCGCCCGCGCCCTCAACGCGGCCGCGCCGGAGCGCTGCCTCTGGGGCTCGGACTGGCCGCACGTGGCCGCCTGGGACGGGCCGCCCCGGACCACGACGCTCCTCGACCTGCTGGCCGACTGGGTGCCCGACGAGGCGCGGCGGCGGATGCTGTTCGTCGACAATCCGCGGCGGCTCTACGGATTCGGATAGGCTGCGGCCCGGCCGGAGACGCGTTCAGACTCGCAGGTCGACGCTCTGGCCCTGTCCGGGGGGCGCCGGCGGGCCGGCGCTCGCCGCGCTCTGTGCGGTGTCCGCCACGAGCCCGGCGACGGCCTTGTCGGCCGCGAGCCGCTGTTGGGCGACGGCGATGCCGATCTGCTGGTTCTGGGACGCCCCCAGCATCTGGACGGCGGCGGCGGCGGACAGCGGTTCCATGCCGCCGATCCTAGCCCGCCCGCCTGAATCCGGCGTTAGCCGGATCCGGGGCCTTTGAACGATCGGCGCTCACCCGTCCAGGAAGCCCCGCTGCCGGGCCCGGTAGCTTCCGATCAGCGTCACGCAGACGAAGGACACGCCGGCCAGCACCGTGCCGAACAGGGCGATCGGCCACCAATGTCCCTGGAAGCGCTCGGCCAGGACCGTGCCGACGATCGGGGTCAGCCCGCCGGCGAGCGCGCCGCAGAACTGGTAGGCGATGGAGATCGCCGTGTAGCGGATCCGGGTCGGGAAGGCTCCCGCAAGGTAGCCGGCGATCACCGCGTAGAAGGTCGCGCTGCCGACCACGTTGAGGGCGAGCCCCAGGACGATCAGGGGAACCGACTTGGTCTCGACGAGCCAGAACAGCGGGTAGGGGGCCAGCATCGCCCAGACCAGCGTCCCCTGGAGGAACAGCCGCTCGTTGCGGATCGCTTCCGCGATCCGGGCGCCCACCGGGGTCATCACCAGCTGCACCACCGCGGCGATCAGCAGGGCGTCGAGGATCGTCGCCCGGGCGATGCCGAGATACTGCGTGGTGAAGGCGATCATGAAGGTGTTGAACAGGTAGACCGAGGCGATCGCGAAGGTGTTGGCGCCGGCCGCCAGCAGCACCGGCTTCAGGCAGGTGGTCAACACCTCGCGCACCGGCGCCGGCGGCGGCCCGCCCGCCGCCCGGGCCTTCTCGAAGGCCGGCGATTCCGCGACGCCGAGGCGGATCGCGAGCCCGACGGCGAGCAGAAGGATGCTGACGAGGAACGGCACCCGCCAGCCCCAGGCCAGAAAACTCTCCTTGTCGAGGAGGCCGGCCAGCCGGAAGGCCAGCAGCGACAGGATCTGCCCGGCGGGGCTGCCGAGCTGCGCGAAGGAGGCGAAGAAGGTGTTGCGCCCGGCCGGCGCGTGCTCGGCGGCCATCAGCACGGCCCCGCCCCACTCGCCGCCGACCGCCAGCCCCTGGATCAGCCGCAGGACGACCAGCATCACCGGCGCCCACAGGCCGACGGAGGCGTAGGTCGGCAGCAGGCCGATCCCCGAGGTGGCGATGCCCATCATCACCAGGGTCGCCACGAGCGCCCGCTTGCGCCCGAACCGGTCGCCGAGATGCCCGAAGATCAGGCCCCCCAGCGGCCGGGCCAGGAAGCCCACCGCGAAGGTGCCGAAGGCCGAGAGCGTGGCGATGTAGGGTGATTCCGCCGTGAAGAAGAGCGGCCCGAACACCAGGGCCGCCGCGGTGCCGTAGATGAAGAAATCGTACCATTCGATCGTGGTGCCCACGAAGGCGGCGAGCGCCGCCCGGGCCGACTGGTTCTGTCCGGTCCCGGAAGCCGGGGCTGCGGTGGTGGCGGCCATCGATCCTCGCGTGGCATCATGAATTCAGGCGGACACCCTGCATGCGCCAGTCGGGCAGCCCGCGGCAACGTCCGCGACGCGATAGCGCCTCCCATCCACCCTCCTCATCCTGAGGTGCCCGCGTCAGCGAGCCTCGAAGGAGGGCTCCAGGGATCGCGCGGCTGGCTGGAGGCTCCTTCGAGGCCTGCGCTGCGCTCCGGCACCTCAGGATGAGGGGGGCGGATGGGAATGCCCGGTGCGGCCGCGTCGCTTCAAAAACTCGGCGGCGTGCAGGCGCTCACCACCTCGCACGGATTGGGCCCGACGCAGCGGAAGCGGTGTGGGCGGCGGCTGTCGAAGCTGTAGGCGTCGCCGGGGCCGAGGATCCGCCGCTCGGCATCCACCGTCACCTCCAGGCGGCCGGAGAGCACGATGCCGCCCTCCTCGCCCTCGTGGGAGAGCGGCACCCGGCCGGTATCGGCGCCGGGCTCGTAGCGCTCCTTGAGGATCTGGAGCTTGCGCCCGAACAGGCTGTCGCCGACCTGCCGGTACGAGATCGCCCCCTTGGCGGCCCGCCGGCCGATCTCGGTGAGCGCCTCGGCCGCGAAGAAGGCCTTGCGCTCGGGTTCCGGTTCCAGGGCGAAGAACTCGGCCATGCCGATCGGCACCCCGTCGAGGATCCGCTTCAGGGCGCCCACCGACGGGTTCACCCGGTTGCCCTCGATCAGCGAGATCGCCGAGTTCGTCACCCCGGCCCGCTTGGCCAGCGTCCGCTGCGACAGGCCGTGGCGGGCGCGCACGAAGCGCAGGCGCGCCCCGACATCGATGCTCATCCGGCCAGGCCCCGTTTCACGTGTTGCGGATCCCGCAACGGTGCCACCCGCGGCCCCGTTCCTGCAAGGGCTTGGCGGCGGCCAGAAAAGGACTTGTTGCCCGATCGGCGAAGGTGTCCCCTCCCGCCGTCCCCTGGTCCCGTCGCCCGATTCCGGAGAGCCGCCCCATGACCGACCATCCGCTCCGCAACACGCCCGCGATGGACGCCTTCTGGATGCCGTTCACCGCCAACCGCCAGTTCAAGGCGGCGCCGCGGCTGCTCGTCTCGGCCGAGGGCATGCACTACACCGCCGACGACGGCCGCAAGGTCCTCGACGGCTCCGCGGGCCTCTGGTGCGTCAATGCCGGTCACGGGCGCCGGGGCATCGCCGCCGCGGTGGAGCGCCAGCTCGCAACCCTCGACTTCGCCCCGACCTTCCAGATGGGCCACCCCATCGCCTTCGAGTTCGCCGAGCGCCTGGCCGAGATCGCCCCGGGCGGTCCCGGCAAGCGCCTGGACCGGGTGTTCTTCACCAATTCCGGCTCCGAATCGGTCGACACCGCCCTCAAGATCGCGCTCGCCTACCAGCGGGCGATCGGGCAGGGCACCCGCACCCGGCTGATCGGCCGCGAGCGCGGCTATCACGGCGTCGGCTTCGGCGGCCTGTCGGTCGGCGGCATCGTGTCGAACCGCCGGGTCTTCCCGCAGCTCAACGGCACCGACCACCTGCGCCACACCCACGACCCCGCCCGCAACGCCTTCGTGAAGGGTCAGCCCGAGCACGGGATGGAGCTGGCCGAGGATCTAGAGCGGCTGGTGGCGCTGCACGGGGCCGAGACCATCGCGGCCTGCATCGTCGAGCCGGTGGCGGGCTCGACCGGCGTGCTGGTGCCGCCGAAGGGCTACCTCGAGCGCCTGCGCGAGATCTGCACCAAGCACGGCATCCTGCTGATCTTCGACGAGGTTATTTCCGGATTTGGCCGGCTCGGCGCGCCCTTCGCGACCGATTTCTTCGGCGTCGTCCCCGACCTCGTCACCAGCGCCAAGGGCCTGACCAACGGCACGGTGCCGATGGGCGCGGTCTTCGCGAGCCGGGCGGTGCACGACAGCCTGATGAACGGCCCGGACGGGATCGAGCTGTTCCACGGCTACACCTATTCCGGCCATCCGATCGCCTGCGCGGCCGGCATCGCCACGCTGGACATCTACCGGGAGGAGGGGCTGCTCACCCGCGTCGCCGACATCGCCGACGACTGGGCGGCGGCGATCCACGACCTGCGCGGGCGCAGGAACGTCATCGACATCCGCACCATCGGGCTCGTCGCCGGCATCGAGCTGGCGCCGCGTCCGGATGCCCCGGGCAAGCGGGCCTACGAGGTGTTCGTGGACTGCTTCGAGCGCGGCCTGCTGACTCGGATCACGGGCGACATCCTTGCCCTGTCGCCGCCGCTGATCATCGAGCGCGGCCAGATCGGCGAGATCGTCGACATCCTCGGGGCGGCGATCGACCGGGCCGCCTGAGGACGTTTGATCCGGGTTTCCAAAGGGCTTCAGCCCTTTGGTGGGTTGTCAGGGCGAAGCCCTGACGGTCTCGGACTCGAGCCCTGCGCATGGGTGCCGCCCTACAGCGTGGGGTTGTTGCGACACCACCCGTGCCCATCTGCCCCGGACCCGGATTTGGACCGGGCACGAGGCTTCCCATGTCGAACACCGCCCTGATCGTCGGCGCCAGCGGGATCGTCGGCAGCGCCACCGCGGCGCTTCTCCACCGGGAGGGCTGGACGGTCGCCGGTCTCGCGCGCCATCCGGTGCGGCAGGACGGCGTCGAGCCGGTGGCCGGCGACCTGCAGGATCCGGCTTCCCTTGAGCGGGCGCTGGCCGACCTCGCGCCCACCCACGTGGTTCTCGCGACCTGGCAGCGGCGTCCCACCGAGGCGGAGATGATCCGCGTCAACCGGGCCATGGTCGAGAACCTGCTCGACGCGCTTCGGCCCAAGGGGAGCGTCCGCCACGTCGCCCTGGTGACCGGGCTCAAGCACTATCTCGGGCCGTTCGAGGCCTACGGCAAAGGCACCCTGCCGCAGACGCCGTTCCGCGAGGACCAGGGCCGGCTCGACATCGAGAACTTCTACTACGCCCAGGAGGACGCGGTGTTCGAGGCCGCCGCCCGCGACGGCTTCACCTGGAGCGTGCACCGCCCGCACACGATCATCGGCAAGGCGGTGGGCAACGCCATGAACATGGGCACGACGCTCGCCTGCTACGCCACCCTGTGCCGGGAGCTGGGGCGGCCGTTCGTGTTCCCGGGCTCGGCCGCGCAGTGGAACGGTCTCACCGACATGACCGACGCCCGGCTGCTCGCCCGCCACCTGCTCTGGGCCTCCACCGAGCCGAAGGCCGCGAACGAGGCGTTCAACGTCGTCGACGGCGACGTCTTCCGCTGGAGCTGGATGTGGGGCCGGATCGCCGACTGGTTCGGGGTCGAGGCGGTGCCGTTCGACGGCACGCACCGGCCGCTGGAGCCCCGGATGGCGCAGGACGGGCCGGCCTGGGCGGAGATCGCCGCGCGCTACGGCCTCGCCGAGCCGGATCTCAACAAGCTCGCATCCGCCTGGCACACGGATGCCGATCTCGGCCGTCCGATCGAGGTCGTCACCGACATGAGCAAGAGCCGCCGCCTCGGCTTCACGGCGTATCAGCCGACCGACGACGCGTTCTTCGACCTGTTCACGCAGCTCCGCGCGGACCGGCTGATTCCTTGAACCGGGGCTGCTCAATCGGCTCCGGATCCACTCCTCTCCCGCCCCCTCTGCGGGGGAGGAGGGTGCGTGGCATGTCCGGACAGAAGCGGCCTGCACCCAGTCCGCCGACCTTCAGGCGGCCTTGCGCTCCGTCCCGCACCACTCGGCCACGAACAGCGCCATCGCGGTGGTGCAGCGCTTCACCGAAGCGAGGCTCACGCGCTCGTCGAAGCCGTGGATGTTCTGGGAGGTCGGGCCGTAGCAGAGGGCCGGCGCCCGGTCGTAGAGGGCGTGCACCCGCGTATCGAGGTAGCTCGCGCTCATGAAGCTCTGCAGCGGTGACCCGATCGCCCGCTCGTGGGCACGGCCGAGCACCGCCTCGGCCTCGGAGCCTTCCTCCAGCACGTAGCCCTCGGCGAAGAAGCCGTTGAAGACCACCCGGGGCGGGCTGTTGGCCAGGAAGGGATCCGTGCGTGCAAAGGTCGAGACGGCGGCCTCGATCTCGGCGGCGGCCTGCGCGGCGGTCACGCCCGGATAGAGCGCGATCCGGCAGTGGATCCGGCACCAGGCCGGGACCGAAGAGGCCCAGTCGCCGCCCTCGATCTTGCCGATGTTCAGGTTGATCGGGTGGTCCTCCCCCTCGAAGTGCCGGTGCGCGGCCTTCTCGGCGTTCCAGCGCGCCTCGACATCGCGCAGGGCACCGATCACCCGGTAGGTGGCGTCGATGGCGTTGGCGCCCGCGCCCATCTCGCGGACATGCACCGGCACGCCCCGGACCTCCACGGTGAACCACAGCACGCCGGTATTGGCGCGCACGAGCTTCTCGTCCTCCGGCTCGGGGATCAGCACGGCGTCGGCCCGGTAGCCGCGCAGATGGGTCATCAGGGCACCGTTGCCGGTGGATTCCTCCTCGACCACCGACTGGACCGTCACCGAGGCCGCGGGCTGCAGGCCGAGGCGGGCGAGCGCGTCGAGGGCGAACAGGTTGGCGGCGTGCCCCGCCTTCATGTCGCCGGCGCCGCGGCCGTACATCCAGTCGCCCTGGATCACCGGGTCGAAGGGCGGATGGGTCCAAAGGTCGAGGGGACCCGGCGGCACCACGTCGACATGGGCCTGCAGGATCAGCGAGCGCCCGGTCTCGGTCGCCGGGCGGTGATGGCAGACGACGATCGGCGCGTCCGAATGGTGGGCGTCATCGATCTTCGAGCCGCCCGGATGGGCCGCGATGGCGGCCCGGTCCATGGCGAAGCGCTCGGTGGCGTAGCCCCGGGCGCGGAACTGCGCGAAGACGTAATCCTGGCAGGCGTGCTCGGCGCCCCGCAGCGAAGCGAACCGGACCAGCGCCTGCGTGTGGGCGACCTGATCGGCAAAACCCTCCGCCACGGAGGCTTCGATCTCGGCGGCGAGGGCGGGGTCGAGGGCCATGGGAACTCCGAACCGGTTGCGGCCGGGAAGAGGCACCCGGGCTCGGGCCGCTGTCAACCGGCGACGCCGGGGGGCAGGGTTCGTGCCGGTGCGGCGGCCCTCACTCCGGGAAGGCCGCCCGGATCTGCTCGGCGAAGTGCACGAAGGCCGCGCTCGGCTGGGCGTCGCCGCGGCGGACCAGCAGGGTCTGGGCGCGTCCGTCCGCGTCGGGCAGCGCGTGGACCGAGACCCGCCCGGCGCGGTGCGCGGGATCGGCGACGACGCGCGGGATCAGGGTCACGCCCATGCCGGCCGCCACGCAGCCGAGGATGCCGTCGAGGGTCCCGAACTCCATGCGGCGCACGTGCACGAGGCCCTGCCGGGCCAGGAAATCCTCCAGGCGCCTGCGATAGGAGCAGCCGGCCCGGAACACGAGCACCTTGGCCTCCCGCGCCCGCGCCAGCCGGTCG
Organism: Methylobacterium sp. J-070; assembly: GCF_022829385.1. Lineage (GTDB taxonomy): Bacteria > Pseudomonadota > Alphaproteobacteria > Rhizobiales > Beijerinckiaceae > Methylobacterium. Next base: position 136,350 of record NZ_JAKSXX010000237.1, read on the forward strand.
AGCAGCGCGGTCAGGTCCGCGACCGCCGGATGCGCCACCAGCACCAGCTCCTCCGTGAGCACCGGGATCGCCACGAGCCCGGCCTGCGCCACCGGCCCGGCCACGAAGGCCCCCTCCAGCGCCCGGTCGAGGACCCGCCCGATCAGCCATTCCGTCGGGCCGGTCTCGAGCTCGATATCGACCTCCGGATGCCGGCCGGCGAAGTCGGCGAGCGGGCCGGGCAGCCGCAGGGCCGCGGTCGTCTCCATGGCGCCGATCCGCAGCGGGCCGCGGGGCTCCCCCTCGGCCAGCAGGGCGTGCCGGGCCTCCGACAGCAGGCGTCCGACCTGGATGGCGTAGGGCAGCAGGCGCTCGCCGGCGCGGGTCAGCGTCACCCCGCGGCTGCCGCGGTGGAACAGCGGCACGCGCATCGCCTGCTCCAGTGCCCGGATCCGCCCGGTGACGTTGGACTGGACGGTGTTGAGCCGCGCCGCCGCCCGGCCGATGCCGCCGGTCTCGGCCACGGCCGCGAAGAACATCAGGTCGGTGCTGTTCATGTCATCTGCTTTCGAGATGACTTCCTTCTGAAGGAATCGCTTTTTCCGCGTCAAGCGACCGGTTAGGCCGGGACCGTCGGCGGGCGCGACCCGGCGCCTGTTGTTGCGCGGGGAGGGAGCCATGGCTCTGAGGACCAGACTCACCGAGGCCTTCGGGCTCCGGCACCCGATCGTGCTGGCCCCCATGGACCCGGCCTCGGGGGGCGTGCTCGCGGCAGCGGTGAGCGCGGCCGGGGGCCTCGGGCTGATCGGCGGCGGCTACGGCGACCACGAGACGCTCCGCCGCGAGTTCGCGGCAGCCGGCAATCAGCGGGTCGGCTGCGGGTTCATCACCTGGTCGATGGCCCGGGACCCCTCGCTCCTGGACGCCGCGCTCGCCCGGGCGCCCGCCGCCCTGATGCTCTCCTTCGCCGATCCCGCGCCCTTCGCCGAGCGGATCCGCGCCGCCGGCGTGCCGCTGATCTGCCAAGTGCACACCCTGGCGCATGCGCGGCGCGCCCTGGAGGTCGGCGCGGCCGTGGTGGTGGCGCAGGGCACGGAGGCGGGCGGCCACGGCCTCACCGCGCGCGGCACCCTGGCGTTCGTGCCGGCGGTGGCCGACCTGATCGCCCGGGAGCGGCCGGAGACGCTGCTGCTGGCGGCGGGCGGCATCGCGGACGGGCGCGGCCTCGCCGCCGCCCTGGCGCTGGGGGCCGACGGCGTCCTCATGGGCACGCGGTTCTGGGCGACCCGGGAGGCGCTGATCCATCCGGCCGCGAAGCAGCGGGTGCTCGCCGCCAGCGGCGACGACACGGTGCGGACGCGGGTCTACGACATCGCCCGGCAGCGGGCCTGGCCGGCGCCCTATACCGGTCGGCTCCTGCGCAACGCCTTCATCGAGTCCTGGCACGGCCGCGAGGACGACCTGCGCGCGGCCGCGTTCGACCGGCGGCGGGAGGTCGAGGACGCCGACGCGGCGGGCGACTACGACGTCGCCAACGTCACGGTCGGCGAGGCGGTGGGACTGATCGACGATCTGCCGGAGGCCGGCGATCTGGTGCGGCGGATCGCCGAGGCGGCGGAGGCCTGCATCCTGCGCAGCGCCGGCCGGGTCGGGGCGGCGCCGTGACGGCGCTCCGCAAAGCGTGACTACGCACGGCCGGGCTCGGCCGGAACCGCGGCGTTGACAACGGCTTAGCCTGTCGGGAAACCGCCGCGGTTCGTCCTCTCGGAGTCGCTCATGCGCATCGGTCTGATCTCGGTCCTGTCCGGCGTTCTCCTGTGGGCCGCGGCGCCGGGCGCGGCCAGCGCGGACGTGCTCGTCAGCGTCGACAAGGGCAGCCAGCGCATGGCGGTCTCGGTCGACGGGCAGCCGCGCTATTCCTGGCCGGTCTCGACGGGCATCGCGCGGTACGACACGCCATCGGGATCCTACCGTCCCTTCCGGATGGAGCGCACGCACTTCTCGAAGGAGTGGGACGATGCCCCCATGCCCTTCGCGATGTTCTTCACTACCCAGGGCCACGCCATCCACGGCACCAACCATGTCCGCGGCCTCGGGCACGCGGCCTCGCATGGGTGCGTGCGCCTGTCGGTGCGCAACGCCGCCACGCTGTTCAACCTCGTGAAGGCGGAGGGCATGGGCCGGACCCGTGTGGTGATCGACGGCGCGGAGGCCCCGGTCGCCGAGCGCCGGCCCGGCGGGACACGCATCGCCCGCCACCGCGATCCCTATGCGTCGGACGACCTGCTGGCGGACGACGACCAGATGGGCCGACGCGCGGTGCCGGCCTATTATCGCCCCGCCCGGCCCGTCTACGCGCCGGCGGCGGGCTACGGCTACCCGGCCGACATCGACCCGACGGACGCGTGGTAGGCCAAGCCGCGCGCCGCGGCTCTCGGAGCCCGCGCCCATTGCCGAGGACGCCATCCCGGCCTAGCTCCCTCGCGGCCCTAAGAGCCCGCGCGGCGCCCGCCGCGTCTTGAGACGGACGGAGACACCCCCACGATGCCCTTCGCTTTCTGCCGGAGCCTTCCCCTTGCCGCCCTGGCGCTCGCCGCGGCCACCGTGCCGGGCTACGCCCTGGAGGTGACCCGCTCGGCCGATGTCGCCGCGCCTCCGGCCAAGGTCTGGCAGACCATCGGCGAGTTCTGCGGCATCGGCGACTGGCACCCGGCCATCGAGAAATGCGCCCTGTCCGACAAGGACGGCATGAAGGTCCGCACCCTCAGCCTGAAGGGCGGCGGCACCATCAAGGAGGAGCAGGTCTCCCGGGACGACAAGGTGATGAGCTACACCTACACCATCCTGGAGAGCCCGCTGCCGGTCTCGGACTACAAGTCGACGCTCTCGGTCGCCCCCGCGGGGTCCGGCTCGAAGGTCACCTGGACCGGGACCTTCAGCGCCAAGGGTGCCCCCGACACCGTCGCCACCGACGCCATCCAGGGCATCTACGATTCCGGCCTGAAGGCGCTCTCCGACAAGGCGAAGTAGGCCCCGTCACGATTTGGCGCGCGCCGGCGGAACCAGGCCGCGGCGGCGCGCGCCCAACGCCTTCTGCCGACATCAGGATTCGCGGGATCGGCATGCGCCGCCCCGGTCGGGCACGCGCGCGCCGTGTCGCCGGGGCGATTGACCCATTGCCAAGCTCGGCCCAGAACCCTGGCGGCGCAGCCCCTCGCGCCGCAACAGGATGATCGCCGTGCCCGCGTCCCGTCTCTCGATGCGCCTCAGCTTCGCCGTCCTCGCCGTCGCGGCGCTGGGCGCCTGCCAGCAGCGCGCCGCGCCCGCGGTCTCGGAGCCCTCGCCCGTCGTCCCGGCCCCCCTGGTCCTGCCCACCGGCAGCGGTTGCGGTCCGGAGATCGCCCGCACCCGGGCGATCGTCGCCAGCGACGTGGCCACCGGAAACCTCAACACGCCGGTGGGCGCGCGCTTCGACGCAGATCTTGCGCAGGCCGCCGGCGAATGCGCCGCCGGCAAATCCGGAGCAGCCCTGCACCTCCTGGCGGCCGCCAAGAGCCGGTACGGGTATCGCTGAGCGGAAGCCGCTGGCGGCCGATCCCGATCCCGCGCGGCTCGGGATCGGGTCCATATCCCCGACGGGCCGGGATCCGGGACCCTTCCGACCACCCCCGCAGCGTGTCGGACGGGGGTCGGCGCGCCGGGCTGACGCGCGGCCTCGGACGCGAAACGTCTAGATCACGAACAGCAGGTTCAGCCCGGCCCGCCGGAAGCCTTCCTCGGCGATCTTCAGGTCGAGTCCGTAGGACGCGATGTCGTCCGCCACCGGGTCGAGCATCGGCGCCTGATACTGGTGCAGGTGCTTGATGTAGCTGTGGCAGGTCGTGCAGGTCTCGACCTGGACGTCCTTCGAGATCTCGTCGAGGCCGTAATAGCTGATGCCCTCGCCCGAGCCGCAGGCGGTGCAGCGGATCCGCACGTGGTTCCAGTAGGTGCCGCAGAGCGAGCAGCTGAGATAGCGGGCCTTATCGGCCGGGGTCCAGGAGACGACGACGCTCGCCACCGGTGCACCCCCGCAGCACGGGCAGACGCCGTCGGCCACGGGCTTCAGCGCCTTCGTGTCGAGGCGCGCGGCCTGCTCGGCGAGGCGGACCTGCAGGGCCGCGGCGACGAACACGCATTCGGCGATCCGGTCGACCGGCAGGGCACCCTCGAAGATCTGCAGGGCGAGGTCGAGGCGATCCTCCCGGGATCCCGCGCGGAGGGCCTCGCGCGCCGCCCCCGAGGCCTCGGGGGCCGTCGTGAGATCGAGTTCGGCAAGCAGCGCCAGGAGGCTCTCGTCGAAGCCCGGATCCGCCTCCAGACTGTGCCGCGACAGGGGCGGCATGCCGTGCTCGCCGCGCAGGACCAGATCGGCCGCATCCGGCAGAGCCACCGGCGGCCCCTTGGCCTGGATCGCGGCCTGGGCCCGGGCGACCTCGGCCACGAAGCGCAGATAGGCCTCCAGCGGATGCCCGGGCGCGGCATCAGACAGGCGCTCGGACCGATCGGCGAACAGCGTCGCCGGATCGGGCAGGCGCACGAACGGCACCGAGCCCGAGATCCCGATCTTGTCGGGATCGGGCTTCAGCTGGCTGAAATCGCGGCGGCGGGGCTTGATCGGGTCTGCCGCCGGTGCCGTCTCGGCGGCCGGAGGCGCAGGGGTACGCTTGAAGAAACGGGCCACGCGGTCAGGACCCGCGCTTGTCGACCGAGCCGCGGCGCGCCTTGCCGCCGGCGATCTGGCGGAACCACTTGCGGTGGTGCCGGTAGGCCCAGCCCCCCGTGACGGTGCCGCGGACCATCGCCCGGCCGGTGCCGCGCACCCAGATCCCCGCGTAGATGTGGACCACGATGATCGCGATGGCGATCACGGCGGCGAGCGAGTGGGCGAGCAGGGCCCAGCGCTGGGTCTCGATCGAGGTGAGGCCACCGAAATAGGTGTTCCAGATCACGAGGCCGGTGACGAACATCACGCCGATCAGCGCGGTCTGGCCCCAGAACACGCCCTTCTGGCCGGCATTGTACTTGCCGAGTTCCGGCAACCGGTCCTCGCGGTTGGTGACCACGTCGCCGATCTTCATCGACCACGCGACATCGTCCTTGTTGGGGATGTTGAGCCTCCAGAACCGGACGAACAGGAAGAAGAAGCTGACGGCCAGCGCCACGCCGAACCAGGGATGGACCGCCCGGGTCGCCTGACCGCCCCCGAACAGGCCGGTCAACGAGAACAGGTAGGGGGTGAACATCGCCAGACCCGAGAGGGTCAGGAGGGTGAACAGGATCGCGGTGATCCAGTGGTTCACGCGCTGCACGCCCGTGTAGCGCGGGACGTACATCACCTCCGGCGCCTCGGACTTGGCGTGGTGGAGAGGGCGGGACTCGCCGTCCCGGATATCGCTCTGGATCGTCATCGGCCTTTACTCGCCTGACGGGCCGGCTCCGCGACGCGGCGGCGGCTCTGAAACTCAAGATAGGAGGAGGCTGCGCCGTCTCCATCCGGTCGTCTGGGTATCCGCTTCTCTCCCTCCCCCGCAGAGGGGGGAGGGAAAGCGTCGCATCGCCCAGGCCGGCATGCCAGTCCGGAATCCGACTCAGTGCGGCCGCGCCTCGCCGCCGCGATTCTCGCGGCGCTTGGCCTCGTCGTACTCGACCGCCTCTTCCTCCTCCTCGGGCACGACCTCGTTCGGGCCGGCCGTGACGTAGTGGAAGAAGCCTGCCACCGCGGCGAAGCCCATCGCGGCCAGGCCGAACACCTTGGCGCCGCCCTTCCAGAAGGCGACGAGCGGCGAGATCTTCGGGTCGTTCGGCAGGCCGGCGTAGAGGCTCGGCTGGTCGGCGTGGTGCAGCACGTACATCACGTGCGTGCCGCCGACGCCGGCCGGATCGTAGAGGCCGGCCTTGTCGAAGCCGCGGGTCTTCAGCTCCGCGACCCGGTCGTGGGCCTGATCGACCATGGCCTGCTTGGTGCCGAACATGATCGAGCCGGTCGGGCACGCCTTGGCGCAGGCAGGCGCCTGTCCCACCGCCACCCGGTCCGAGCACAGGGTGCACTTGTACGCCTTGTGGTCGGTCTGGCTGATGCGCGGGATGTTGAACGGGCAGCCCTTCACGCAGTAGCCGCAGCCGATGCAGTTCTCCTCGATGAAGTCGACGATGCCGTTGGAGTACTGCACGATCGCGCCGGGGGACGGGCAGGCCTTGAGGCAGCCCGGCTCGGTGCAGTGCATGCAGCCGTCCTTGCGGATCAGCCATTCGAGGTTGTTGGTCTCCGGGTTCTCGTACTCGGTGAACCGCATCAGGGTCCACGACTTCGGCGTGAGGTCGTGGGGGTTGTCGTAGACACCGCGATTGATGCCGATGTCGTCGCGCAGGTCGTTCCACTCCTCGCAGGCCGATTGGCAGGCCTTGCAGCCGATGCACTTCGACACGTCGATGAGCTTGGCGACCTCCACCTGGCGGCGGATCTCCGGCGGCGTCTCCGTGGAGGCGGAGCGCTGGCGGATGTCGAGGGAGCTGTAGTCGGCCATGATTCAGCTCCCCCCTACGCGACCGCGTCCGACGGAGGCGTGGTCGGCTCGATATTCACGAGCCAGGCCTTGAACTCCGGCGTCTCGGTGTTGGCATCGCCCACGACCGGCGTGAGCGAGTTCGGGTGCCATCCTTTCTTGGTCAGGCCCATGAAGCCCCAGTGCTGCGGGATCCCGACGACGTGGACGGGCTTGCCGTCGCAGATCAGCGGCTTGATGCGCTTGGTGACCACCGCCTTGGCCTTCAGGGAGCCGCGCTTCGACCAGACGCGGACCCAGCCGCCCTTGGTGATGCCCTTCTCCTTGGCGAGCTCCTCCGAGATCTCCACGAAGGCCTCAGGCTGGAGGATCGCGTTGATCCGGGCGTGCTTGGTCCAGCCGTGGAAGTGCTCGGTCAGGCGGTAGCTCGTCGCCGCGTAGGGGAAGTCCTTCACGTCGCCCAGATCGGCCAGGTCGTCCTTGAAGATCCGGGACGCGGGCGCGCCCTTGATCTTCGGGAAGGCGAGGTTGGCCACCGGGGACTCGAACGGCTCGTAGTGCGTCGGGAACGGCCCGTCGCGCATGAGGCCCCGGGTCCACAGGCGGGCGACGCCCTCCTGGTTCAGGATGAACGGCCCGACGCCCTTATCGGGGGCGACGGTGACGCCGTAATCCGGGACGTCGAAGCCGATCCACTGCTTGCCGTTCCACTCGATGAGCTTCTTCTTCTCCGACCACGGACGGCCCTCGGGGTCGCACGAGGCGCGGTTGTAGAGCACGCGCCGGTTGGCCGGCCACGCGAAGGCCCAGTTCGGGGCGATGCCGCGGTCGCCGGGATCGGTGTTGTCCCGGCGGGCCATGGTGTTGCCCTTCTCGGTGTAGCAGCCCGAGTAGATCCAGCAGCCGCAGGCCGTGGTCCCGTCGTCCTTGAGCTGGGCGAAGCCGTCGACCTGCTTGCCCGCCGGGATGATGGTGCCGTTGAGGTCCGGCGTCGGCGCCACCGTGTAGCCGTTGAGCTCGCGGGCGAGCTCCGTCGGCGTCGGCGACTCCGCCATCGCGTAGTCCCACTTCAGGTTGACGATCGGGTCCGGGAAGGCCCCGCCGTCCTTCTTGTAGGCCGCCTTCACGCGGAGGAAGATCTCCGCCATGATCTCGATGTCCGAGCGGCACTCACCCGGCGCGTCCTGCGCCTGCCAGTGCCACTGCAGCCAGCGGCTGGAGTTCGACAGCGAGCCTTCCTCCTCCACGAACAGGGTGGTCGGCAGCTCGAACACCTCGGTCTGGATCTTGGTGGGATCGACGTCGTTGTACTCGCCGTGGTTCTCCCAGAACCGGGCGGTCTCGGTCTTGAGCGGATCCATCACCACGATGAACTTCATCTTGGAGAAGGCGTCCGTCATCTTGGCGCGGTTCGGGAACGTCAACAGGGGGTTGAAGCCCTGGATGACGTAGCCGGTCATCTTGCCCTGCTTGGCGAGCTCGAACCCGCGCAGCACGTCGTAGGTCGGCACGTCGAGCTTGGGCAGGTAGTCGTAGGCCCAGTCGGTCTCCTTGGTGGCGTGATCGCCCCACATCGCCTTCTGGAACGAGACGAAGAACTTGTTGTAGTTCTGCCAGTAGCTCGTCTGTCCCGGGCGCAGCGGCTTGAACTGCCGCTTGGCGGCGTAGCTCGCGTAGTCGGGCTCCTTCTCCACCGGGATGTTGAGATAGCCGGGGATGAGGTTCGACATCAGCCCGATGTCGGTGAGCCCCTGGATGTTGGAGTGGCCGCGCAGCGCCTGCATGCCGCCGCCGAGCATCCCGATGTTCCCGAGCAGGGTCTGCACGATGCACATCGAGCGGATGTTCTGCGAGCCCTTGGAGTGGTGCGTCCAGCCCAGCGCGTAGAGCGAGGCCATGGTCCGCTCGGGGGCCGCGGTCGTCGCCATCAGCTCGCAGACCTTCAGGAAGGTCTCCTTGGGCGAGCCGCAGATCTTCTCCACCATCTCGGGCGTGTAGATCGCGACGTGCTTCTTCAGGAGCTGCATGACGCAGCGCGGGTGCTGCATCGTCTCGTCGACCACGGCATAGCCGTCGGGGCCGATCTCGTAGTCCCAGGTCGACTTGTCGTAGTCGCGCTTGTCCGCGTCGTAGCCCGTGAACAGCCCTTCGCTGAAGTCGTAGCCCTCGCGGACCACGTACCCGGCGTTGGTGTAGGCGGAGACGTAGCGGTGCTGCAGCTTGTCGTTGTCGAGCAGGTACTTGGCCACCCCTGACAGGAACGCGATGTCGGTCCCCTGCCGGATCGGGCAGTACAGGTCGGCCACCGACGCCGTGCGGGTGAAGCGCGGGTCGACGACGATCAGCTTGGCGTTGTTATGGGCCTTCGCCTCGACGACCCACTTGAATCCGCACGGGTGCGCTTCGGCGGCATTGCCGCCCATCACGGTGATCACGTCCGCGTGCTTGATGTCCATCCAGAGGTTGGTCATCGCACCGCGTCCGAAGGAGGGCGCCAAACTGGCGACCGACGGACCGTGTCAAACCCTGGCCTGATTATCGAAGACCAGGGCCCCCATGCTTCGGACTGTCTTGTAGGTCAGCCAGGCCGTCTCGTTGGTGGTGGCCGAGGCCCCGAGGAAGCCCGTCGTGATCCAGCGGTTGACCGTGAGGTCGCCGTTCTTGGCCACGAAGTTCTTGTCCCGATCCTCCTTGAGGAGGGCGGCGATCCGGTCGAGGGCGAAGTCCCAGGAGACGCGCTTGAACTCCGAGGAGCCCGGGGCGCGATGGAGCGGGTACTTGGTGCGGGTCTCGGAGTGCACGAAATCGAGGAGCGCCGAGCCCTTCGGGCAGAGCGTGCCGCGGTTGACCGGGTGATCGGGATCGCCCTCGATGTGCATCACCGAGGAGCGCGCGTTCTTCGACCGGTCGCCCAGGCTGTACAGGATGACGCCGCAGGCGACCGAGCAGTACGGGCACGTGTTGCGGGTCTCGCGCATCTGCGCGAGCTTGAACGGCCGCACCGCGGCGGCCATGGCGGGCTCGAGGCCGCCGAAACCGAGCGCGCCGAGCGTCCCGCCCGCGAGGCCGGCGCCGGCCCCCCTGAGCAGGCCGCGCCTTGAGACCTGGACCGTCATCTCCGCCTCACAAAAAAGCGATCTGGTATAATTCCAGGGTGTCCCAAAAAAGCGTGCCTCAGGCAAGTGCGGTGGCGTGACACAGCACGTGTTGCTGAAGCATGGGTACAGCACGTTTACCGCACCGATATCATTCTAGGCGAAACTAAATTTTCTTACTTGCTGGGAGCGGCAGGATTCGCGCCCGAAGGACCTGGCGTGCGATGCTCCAGAGGCGCCTGCGGCTCCGTCGCGGAGGAGCCTCCGGAATTGGCCGAGGGAACCGGACGGTCGGCGTTCTCCTGGATCGAATGACCGCCCGGGTCCGGTGCGTCCTTGGCGGCCGATTGCTCCCGGGGAACCGGCGCCTGGCTCCAGCCATCCTGAGCGCTGCGCGACTTGTCGCCCATCGCGTCGATGCCCTTGATCTCGCCGGGTTTGGTCTGAGCGCGGGCGGGCGATCCGACCGCCGTCGCTGCGAGCAGCACCAGCACCGACAGGGACATCGCGGAAGACGAGCGGGACAAGGCGCAACTCCGGGCAGCACGGTGGATCCTGAGGCAACGTGCCCTTCGAGCGGCCAGTTCCGCGCTGCGACGCCGCCCCCCGGCGTGGCGAGCCCGGTCGGCGGGGGGGGGGCGACCGGTTCGGCGGGTGAGGCGCGTCGGATCGGGCACCGAGCGCGGCTCGACACGGCGACCCGAGGGGCTCCGATACGGCGCCGGGCCCAGTGACGCGTCCTTAACCAAGTCCGTCCATCGTCATGGGCAGCAGACGCGGAGATTCCGGATCATGTCCAAGCCGAATCCGGAGCCCCCTGCCAAGACGGGTCCGGCCGCGGGCCCCGCGCCCCTCGCAGCCGGGGTTCGCCGCCACCTCGGCCAGAACCTGCGCACCCTCTACGCGGACACGCTCGCGGCGCCTCCGAGCCAGCGTCTCGAAGTCCTGATCGCCCAGCTCATCAAGCAGAACCGCTGATCGCGGCGGCGTACCGGCCTGCCCCTGCGAAGCCCGGCTGGATCCCCGGCGCGACCGCATCGAGCGCCCGGTGAACGGTTCGGCCTGTCCCGACGACCAAGGGCGAAACGGGGGCGCGGCCGCCGCATGACGGTCGGTCGCCGGTGATGCGGCGTGCGTCGACGCACATCAGATCGTTCTTTCTGCGAAACCCGTTGCGGCGCTAGATTTCTTCCCCGCCAATCCGGCTCGGGAGAAGATCCATGCCTTCTCGCGGGCTACCTCCCTGAATACGCTTGCTTTCCGGTCGATCCTGCCGATCCTGCCGCGGTCGTCGCGGCTGGCGGCACGCCGCTCCGCGCTTGACTTCGTTCGATAAAAAGAACGATCTCCGGTGTTTCGGAGCTGCGGCCAAGGCCGCGCACTCGCGTATCGCCGGGGATCGGACGGATGAACAACGCTGCGGGTCGGGGCCGGATGGCCCGGGCGATCGGGCTGTCCCTGCTGGCCGGAGCCGGCCTGTGGACCTGCGCGCTGCCGGCCGCGGCCGAGACCGCGCTCCTCAACGTCTCGTACGATCCGACCCGCGAGCTGTACCGCGAGATCAACGCCGCCTTCGCGGAGGATTGGAAGGCCAGGACCGGCGAGGCGATCACGGTGCGCGCCTCCCATGGCGGCTCGGGCGCCCAGGCCCGGACGGTGATCGACGGCGTCGACGCCGACGTGGTCACCCTCGGCATCCCGTCGGACATCGACGCCATCGCCAGGCTGACCCACAAGCTCCCGGAGGATTGGCGCACCAAGCTGCCGAACACCGCCACACCCTACACCTCGACGGTGGTGTTCCTGGTCCGCAAGGGCAACCCGAAGGGCGTGAAGGACTGGGCCGACCTCGTGAAGCCCGACGTGAAGGTGATCACCCCGAACCCCAAGACCTCGGCGGGTGGGCGCTGGAACTTCCTCGCCGCCTGGGGCTACGCCTACAACCAGGACAAGAATGCCGACAAGGCCGACGCCTTTGTCGGTCAGGTCTACAAGAACGTGCCGGTGCTCGACACGGGCGCGCGCGGCTCGACGGTGACCTTCGCGCAGCGCGGCCTCGGCGACGTGCTGCCGACCTGGGAGAACGAAGCCTATCTGGTGCTCCAGGAATTCGGCGCCGACAGGTTCGACATCGTCTCCCCGCCGAGCTCGATCTACGCCGAGCCGCCGGTCGCCCTCGTGGCGGTCAATGCCGAGCGCAAGGGGACGACGAAGGCCGCCCAGGCCTATCTCGACTTCCTCTACACGGACCGCGCCCAGGCGATCTTCGCCAAGCACCACTACCGGCCGATCAAGCGTGAGGCCGCCGCGCCGGCCGACCTCGCCCAGCTCCCCGAGATCACGCTGTTCAAGATCGAGGACCTGCAGGGCTCCTGGGACGAGATCCAGAAGCGGAACTTCGACGCCGGCGGCCTGTTCGACCGGTTGAGCCGCGCCGGTCGCTGAGGCGTAGGACCATGGTCGAGACACCGCGCCGCAAGGCGTTCCCGCCGCGGACCTTCCGACGCCCGAGCGTGATCCCGGGCTTCGGGATCAGCTTCGGCTACACGCTGGCCTGCCTGGGGCTGGTCGTCCTGCTCCCGCTCGCCGGATTGGTGGTCAAGGCCTCCGGTCTCGGACTCTCCGGGATCTGGCAGGTCGCCACCGATCCGCGGGTGGCGAGCGCGCTCCGGCTCAGCTTCGGCGTCTCGGCGCTGGCGGCGCTCGTGGCCTCCACGTTCGGCTTCCTGGTGGCCTGGGTGCTGACCCGCTACCGCTTCCCGGGCCGCAAGATCGTCGACGCGGCGGTCGACCTGCCCTTCGCCCTGCCCACCGCGGTGGCGGGGATCGCGCTGGCCTCGCTCTACGCGCCGGACGGTCTCATCGGCGCGCCCCTCGCCCGGCTCGGCATCCAGGCGGCCTACACGCCGGTCGGCATCTTCATCGCCATGGTGTTCATCGGCCTGCCCTTCGCGGTGCGCACCGTGCAGCCGCTGATCGCCGAGATCGACAGGGAGATCGAGGAGGCCTCCGCGACCCTCGGGGCCTCCCGCCTCGCGACCCTGACCCGGGTGGTTCTGCCGCCGCTGATCCCGGCGGTGCTGACCGGCTTCGCCCTGGCCTTCGCCCGGGGGGTCGGCGAGTACGGCTCGATCATCTTCATCGCCGGCAACCTGCCCTACGTGTCGGAGATCGCGCCGCTGCTGATCGTGATCAAGCTCGCCGAATTCGACTACGGCGGCGCCGCCGCGATCGCCACGATCATGCTGGGCATCTCGTTCCTGACCCTGCTCGCCATCAACCTCATCCAGGCCTGGTCACGGCGGCGGTTCGGCTATGTCTGAGATCTTCTCCCCCATCTTCGTGCCGGCCGCCAAGCCGGCACCGGCCGCCTCCGAGGGCGGCGCCACCCGCGGGGTCCTGATCGGGATCGCGATCCTGTTCCTGGCGCTGTTCCTGGTGCTGCCGCTGATCGCGGTGTTCACCCAGGCCTTCTCGCACGGGCTCGATGCCTTCCTGGCGGCGTTCCGGGAGCCCGACGCCTGGAGCGCGATCCGCCTGACCTTGACGGTGGCGGCGATCGCCGTGCCGTTCAACGTGGTGTTCGGGCTCGCCGCCTCCTGGGCGATCGCCAAGTTCGAGTTCCCCGGCAAGGCCCTGCTGATCACCCTGATCGACCTGCCGTTCTCGGTCTCCCCGGTGGTCTCGGGGCTGATCTACGTGCTGCTGTTCGGCTCGCAGGGCCTGTTCGGCACCTGGCTCGTCGACCACGGCATCCAGGTGCTGTTCGCGCTGCCGGGGATCGTGCTGGCCACGGTGTTCGTGACCTTCCCGTTCGTCGCCCGCGAGCTGATCCCGCTGATGCAGGAGCAGGGCTCGGCCGAGGAGGAGGCGGCGCTGACGCTGGGCGCCTCGGGCCTGCACGCGTTCCGCACGGTGACGCTGCCCAACATCCGCTGGGGCCTGCTCTACAGCGTGCTGCTCTGCAATGCCCGGGCGATGGGCGAATTCGGGGCGGTGTCGGTGGTGTCGGGCCACATCCGCGGCCTGACCAACACAATCCCACTCCACGTGGAGATCCTCTACAATGAGTACAACTTCGTCGCCGCATTCGCGGTCGCTTCGCTCCTCGCCGCCCTTGCCCTCATCACCCTCGTCCTCAAATCCGTCCTCGAATGGCGCTTCGCGGGCGACCTCGCGGGCGGCCGGGCACACTGACCGGCCCTCCACGGCGATCCGGGTCGAGGACGTCTCCAAGACCTTCGACACGGCGGCGGTGCTGCACGACTTCTCCCTCGACGTGCGCGCCGGCGAGCTGATCGGGCTGCTGGGCCCCTCGGGCTCGGGCAAGACGACGCTGCTCCGGATCATCGCCGGGCTCGACGCGCCGGACCGGGGCCGGATCCTGTTCGGCGCCGACGACGCCACGGGCCTGCCCGTGCAGGAGCGGGCGGTGGGCTTCGTGTTCCAGCACTACGCCCTGTTCAAGCACATGAGCGTCGCCGACAACATCGCCTACGGGCTGAACGCGCGCCGCCGCGCCGACCGGCCGGCGAAGGCGGAGATCCGGCGCCGGGTCGGCGACCTGCTCGACCTGATCCGGCTCACGGGCTTCGGCGACCGCTACCCGTCGCAGCTCTCGGGCGGCCAGCGTCAGCGGGTGGCGCTGGCCCGGGCGCTCGCCGTCGAGCCGCGGGTCCTGCTGCTGGACGAGCCCTTCGGCGCGCTGGACGCCCAGGTGCGCAAGGACCTGCGCCGCTGGCTGCGCGAGATCCACGACCGCACCGGCCAGACCACGATCTTCGTGACCCACGACCAGGACGAGGCCCTGGAGCTGTCCGACCGGGTGGCGGTGCTCGACCGCGGCCGCCTGGAGCAGGTCGGCACCCCCGACGAGGTGCAGGAGAACCCGGCCTCGGCCACGGTGATGAAGTTCCTGGGCGATTCCGTCGAGGTCGAGGCGATCGCCGAGGGCGGCCGGGTCCTGGTCCGGGGCCGGGAGACGCCGGTCGTCGCCCCCGCCGGGGTGATCGGCCCGGTCAAGCTCTACGTGCGACCCTGGCAGTTGCAGCTCGCCGAGCCCGAGGCCGCGCACCTGTCCGGCACCGTGCGCAGCTCCTACCGGAGCCAGGGCCGCCAGCGGATCGAGGTGGCCGACGCCGAGGGGCGGGTGCTCGCCGTGGAGGATTTCGACGGCGAGCGCTACGCCGCCGGGCACCCGGTGGGGCTGCGCATCCAGGGGGGGCACGTGTTCGGCTGAGGCGTCGTGTAACGACCAGGATGAACGCCGCCGCATCGGCCCGCATCACCGCACGCTGTCCCTGAGCCAGGCGCGCCCGGCGCGTATGTCGGCGCAGGCTGTGTTCGTCGGCGTGGCGGCCACAGGGTCGGATGGTCATCCTCCCGGCGCGGGGCGACTTCGGCACCGATCCCGGCGGCCGCCTCGCCGCCATGAACCGCGTGGAGGCCGGCCTGAAGGTGCCGCTCGCCTCAATCGGACTTGCCGACAGCGACACCGTTGCGGTCGAGTTCGCCGATGCGCGGTTGGGCGCGTCCCTCGCGCGGGCGGAGGCGGCCGTCGACCGGCTGGCGGAGCGGCTGTGTTCCGATCTTGGAGACTGGAGAGACGCCGCCGCCGCCACGGCACCGTCTTCCTGAAACCGGCGGCTTCTCCTAGGCTCGAGCCCATGACCGAACCGAATCGTGCCGCCCGTCCGGATGTCCTCGCCGCCATCGGCAACACGCCGCTGATCCACCTGCGCCGGGCCTCCGAGGAGACCGGCTGCGCCATCTACGGCAAGGCCGAGTTCCTCAATCCCGGCCTGTCGGTGAAGGACCGCGCGGCGCTGTCGATCGTGCGGGACGCGGAGGCCCGGGGCCTGATCCGGCCCGGCGGGACCATCGTGGAGGGCACCGCCGGCAATACCGGCATCGGCCTCGCCCTGGTCGCCTCCGTGCGGGGCTACCGGACGCTGATCGTCATCCCGGTCACCCAGTCCGAGGAGAAGAAGCAGACCCTGCGGCTCGCGGGCGCCCGGCTGGTCGAGGTGCCGGCCGTGCCCTTCGCCAACCCGAACAACTACGTCCACGTCGCCCGGCGACTGGCCGAAAAGCTCGCCGCCACGGAGGCGAACGGCGCGTTCTTCGCCGACCAGTTCGACAACGTCGCCAACCGGCAGGCGCATGCGGACGGCACCGGGCCCGAGATCTGGGACCAGACCGGCGGCCGGGTCGACGGCTTCGTCTGCGCGGCCGGGACCGGCGGGACGCTCGCCGGCACCGCCGAGGCCCTGCGCGCCCGCAACCCGCAGGTGCGGATCGCGCTCTCGGATCCGGAGGGCTCGGCCCTCTACGCGCACTACACGACCGGCACCCTGAAGGCCGAGGGCTCCTCCATCACCGAGGGGATCGGTCAGGGCCGGATCACCCGGAACCTCGACGGCTTCACCCCCGATCACGCGTACCGAATTCCCGATCGCGAGGCCCTGGACATCGTCTTCGGGCTGATGCGGGAGGAGGGGCTGTCGCTCGGGGGCTCGTCGGGGATCAACGTCGCCGGGGCGATCCGGCTGGCCCGGGATCTCGGGCCCGGCCATACCGTGGTGACGATCCTGTGCGACGGGGCGGCGCGCTACGCCTCGAAGCTGTTCAACCCGGCCTTCCTCACGGAGCGCGGCTTACCGGTTCCGGGCTGGCTCGACGCCCGGCAGGACCCGTTGCCGGACTGGCACGCCTGAGGCCCGGGGCCTCATCCGGAACTTTCCTCACAAAAGCGTAGCTTGACGTTGAACGGAACGGATTGTCGCAGCGTTTGAACGGTCACGCTCGCACCAGCGCGACCGTCCGGAGAGCTCGACCATGTCCCTCGTCACCATTCTTCTCATCATCCTGATCATCCTGGCCTTCGGCGGCGGCGGCTTCCTCGGCGGCGGCGCATATCGCGGCCCCGGCTTCGGCCTGGGCGGCATCCTCCTGATCGTGCTGATCGTGCTGCTGGTCACCGGCCGGCTCTGAGGCCGAGCGGGCACGCGCTAGCGGCAGGTGATCCCCACCACCGCGGGCGCGACCGTGCCGGGTCCTGCGACCCGGCGCGGCGCCGGCTCGGGCAAGCCCTGGGCTGAGAGGAACGCGGTCACCGCCCGCGCGGGCACCAGCGGCAGACGCGCGGGCGGCACCACCCCGGCGACCCGCCGCGGGGCCGCGGGATAGCGGGCGACGAGCCCCGCGAGGGCGCCCGACCGGTCGAGCACCGGCGCGCCGGCGGAGCCCGGCTGGAGCGCCGCGATCACGTCGCTGCCGCGCGCCTCGCCCGGGGCGGCCTGAATGCCCTCCGGGCCTGGGGCGAGGGCGATCAGACCCTCGTCGGCGCCGACCGGCTCCGCCCGTGCCGCGGGCCGGAGCGGGGCGGGGGCTCCGGGGGCGTCCAGAAGCGCGAGCCCGGCGGGATCGGTGGCGAGCACCCGTGCCGGCGCCGTGCCGACGCGGGGCTGGGCGCAGCCCTCCAGCACGGCGGCGGTCAGGACACGGCCGGGCGCCACCGCGAGCCCGGCGCCCGCAGGGGCGAGGCCCGGGGCGGCCGGAGGCACGACCTTGGGCGGCACGGGCGCTTGCGGACCACCCGAGTTCGCGCCTCCGGCCGCCGACGCGGCGCCGGATCCTGCCGGACCCTGCGCCGTCGACGACCCGGCGGACGGGTCCGGAAACGGCGCGAAGGCGTTCGCCACCGCGATGACGAGCCGGTCGACCTCCGGCGCCAGCGTGCGGTCGTATCCGAACAGGAAGCCGCGCACACCCTGCGGTCCGGCCGCGTAGCGGATGTAGGACAGTCCCGGCCCGGTCTCGGCGGTGACCACCACGGTGTCCGGCCGCCGCAGCTTGTAGGTGACCTTGCGGCCGGGAATCGGCGCGGTGGCCTTCTCGAACAGCGTGTCCAGGGTCTCGGTCCCCGGCGGATAGGCGCGGGATTCCAGGGTCACGCGCCCGTCCTGGCTCTGCCAGCGGCTGCCGGCGGGGAGGGCGGTGCGCTTCGGCAGCCATCGCTCCGGTATCCCCATCACGGCGCCGGTGCCGGGATCGGCCGCGACACGGAAGCGTGCCGCCGCCCGGGCGCCGGCGCCGGCAGCCAGCAGCGCCGCCCGGCCGCGGGGATCGAGGGGATCGGCGTCGCCCGACCGGGCCCGATAGGCGTTGAGCGCCTCGAAGGTCCGGCGCCCGAAGGCGCCCGACACCACGGCGTTGAAGTCGCCGGTCCAGACCAGGGCATCCTGGATCGCCTTGCGCTCGGCCTCGGGCAGAGCCTCGAAGGCCGCTCTCGCGGCCTCGACGGCGGGATCGACCGGCGCCGGTGCCGCCCTGGGGGGAACCGGCCGATCCTGGGCGCGGAATTCCTGGGCGCGGAATTCCTGGGCGTGGGGTTCCAGAACGGCGACTTGGACCAGGACGGCAGCGGCGGCGAGCGGGATCCCCAGGACCGCCGCGCGCCGGGCGCGGGACGCGCCCGGGAGCCGGCCTCGCGACGACGCACCCGAATCCATCTCAGCCCCCCGACCCCGGCGCCCGATCCTGGCAGAGGCCGTCGCGTCAGGCCAGATCAAACCGCCCTAGGCCGGAATGCCGCCGTGCGTCCGCGGCGGCGATGCGCTACAGGGCGAATGTCCGGCCCTGGGCGGGGGCGCCGGAGTTCCGGATCGGCCCTCCGGCCCGCGATGCCGCCACGGTTCGACACGGAGCCCGGCATGAGCGACACGACCAACACCTTCAAGAAGGCGCCGAAGCGCAAGCCCGCGAAGGGCAAGAGCGTCAGCGTCTCCCCCGAGATGCGTCAGGCCTATGCCGATCTGATCCGAGAGCGCGCCGAGAAGCAGGAGGTCTACGGCCGCCACCTGCCGCAGGACGAGCCGCGGCGCCGGTAGGCGGTCGCCCCGGCCGGGCCGGGTCGGCGGCGGATCAGCGCTTGCGCACGAACTCGGTGCGCAGAACCAAGCCCTTGATGGTGTCGTGGCGGCAGTCGATCTCCTCCGGATCGTCCGTGAGCCGGATCGAGCGGATGACCGTGCCCTGCTTCAGGGTCTGGTTCGCGCCCTTGACCTTCAGGTCCTTGATCAGCGTGACCGAATCGCCGTCGGCGAGGACGTTGCCGGACGCGTCGCGGACCGCCACCGCCTCGGGGCGCGCGCCCGCGGCGCCGGGCGCGATCCATTCCCCGATCGCCTCGTCATACACGTAAGCCTCGTCGTCGCCGGTCAAATCGGTGGCCCCCGGTTCGGATCGGGGCAGGGACCGTTCAGGATCGCCTCCAGCCCGTCATCCGCGCGTCCCGGCCCGCCGAACCGGTCGCCGAGTCGGCGCGGGACGGATCCGAGCTTAGCCGATCGGATCGGTCCCGCGCGAGACTGCCGGTCGGGACGGCCGGCGGCGCAGCGGACCGGGGCGGCGGCGCTGGAATGGCGCCTCCGCCCCGGTCCGGGGGCTTACCGCTTCAGCGGCCCGGCCTCGATCACGTCCTCGACGGTGCGCAGGCCGGCACGGGGGGAATTGACCAGGCAGGCCATGTTGCCCGGCGGGTGCTGGTTCTTCCACATCTTGGTGTGGGCCTGGGGAATCTTGTCCCAGGGAAAGACCTCGCTCATGCACGGATCGATCCGCTGGTCGAGCACGAACTGGTTGGCCGCTGAGGCCTGCTTGAGGTGGGCGAAGTGCGAGCCCTGGATGCGCTTCTGCCGCATCCAGACGTAGCGGGCGTCGAAGGTGATGTTGAACCCGGTCGTGCCGGCGCAGAACACCACCATGCCGCCGCGCTTCACCACCAGCGCCGAGACCGGGAAGGTCGCCTCGCCCGGATGCTCGAAGACGATGTCGACATCCTGCTTCCCGGTGATGTCCCAGATCGCCTTGCCGAACTTGCGCGCCTCCTTGGTCCAGGCGTGGAACTCAGGCGAGTTCACCTTCGGGAGCTGCCCCCAGCAGTCGAAGTCCTTGCGGTTGATCACGCCCTTGGCGCCGAGGCTCATCACGTAGTCGCGCTTCGACTCGTCCGAGATCACCGCGATGGCGTTGGCACCGGACGCCGCGCAGAGCTGCACGCCGAACACGCCCAGCCCCCCCGACGCCCCCCAGATCAGCACGTTCTGCCCGGGACGGACCGTGTGGGGCGCGTGGCCGAACAGCATCCGGTAGGCGGTGGCCAGCGTCAGCGTATAGCAGGCCGCCTCCTCCCAGGTGAGGTGTTTGGGCCGGCGCATGAGCTGGCGCGACTGCACCCGGCAGAACTGCGCGAAGGAGCCGTCGCCGGTCTCGTAGCCCCAGATCCGCTGGGTCGGCGAGAACATCGGGTCGCCGCCGTTGCACTCCTCGTCGTCGCCGTCGTCCTGGTTGCAGTGGACGATGACCTCGTCGCCGACCTTCCAGCGCTTCACCTTGGCGCCGACCTTCCAGACGATGCCGGACGCGTCGGAGCCGGCGATGTGGTACTCGCCCTTGTGCACGTCGAAGGGCGAGATCGGCTCGCCGAGGCCGGCCCAGACGCCGTTGTAGTTCACGCCCGCCGCCATGACGTAGACCAGCACCTCGTCGTCGCCGATCTCCCAGACCGGCAGCACTTCGAGCTGGTGGGACTGCTCCGGGGGCCCGTGCCGCTCGCGCCGGATCGCCCAGGCATACATCTTGGCCGGCACGTGACCCAGCGGCGGGATCTCGCCCATCTCGTAGAGGTCCTTGACCTCACCATCCGCCGGACCGACCGCAACGCTCGCAGCCATCTCGTTCTCCTCTCGTCCCGCGTGGTTCTCGAAGGCCGCGGTTCTCCCTCGCGCTATAGCGGCGATGCCGGAGGCGTCCAAGTGGGTCGAAAGTCGAAACCCGATGGTTTCCGACCGGAAAAAGGCGGCGGCGCAGGGCCGACACCCACGTATTCAAAATCCGTTTTCGGGGAGACAAAGTATTATTCGGCGGCCGCCTCGCGGGCACAGGTGGCTAGACCTTCCGCGAGGCCGCGACCCGGGTTTCGGTAGACTTTATACCAGTGAGGGAACCCGGTTCGTGACCGGTGCGGGGGCATGCGCGGCATCGTCAAATCCCGCTGTCGGAGGCGGCAAGTTTTTTAAAGGCCTTCGGGTGCGCGCAGGCGCGCCTTGGACTTCCGTCGCGGATGACGCGTGCCCGAGCCTTCGCTACGGTGGCCGCAAGGCCGCGCTCAGCGCGGATACAAAGATGACATGGAGGCCGGGATGGGCGCGAGCGTCGCGGAGACCAAGAGCGACAAGTCGAGCCGCGACAAGCCCTGGATCATCCGCACCTATGCGGGGCATTCCACTGCGGCGGAGTCGAACGCGCTCTATCGCGGCAACCTCGCCAAGGGCCAGACCGGCCTGTCGGTGGCCTTCGACCTGCCGACCCAGACGGGCTACGACCCCGACCACGAACTGGCGCGCGGCGAGGTCGGCAAGGTCGGCGTCTCGATCGCGCATCTCGGCGACATGCGGACCCTGTTCCAGGACATCCCGCTCGCCCAGATGAACACCTCGATGACCATCAACGCCACGGCCCCGTGGCTGCTGGCGCTCTACCTGGCGGTGGCCGAGGAGCAGGGCGCGCCGCTCGACGCCCTCCAGGGCACCACCCAGAACGACATCATCAAGGAATACCTGTCGCGCGGGACCTACGTGTTCCCGCCCGCACCCTCGCTCCGGCTCACCAAGGACGTCATCCTCTTCACCACGAAGAACGTGCCGAAGTGGAACCCGATGAACGTCTGCTCCTACCACCTGCAGGAGGCGGGGGCGACGCCGGTCCAGGAATTGTCCTACGCGCTCGCCATCGCCATCGCGGTGCTCGACACGGTGCGGGACGACCCCGAATTCGACGAGAAAAGCTTCTCCGACGTGTTCGGCCGGATCTCGTTCTTCGTGAACGCGGGGCTCCGGTTCGTCACCGAGATCTGCAAGATGCGGGCGTTCTCTGAGCTCTGGGACGAGATCGCCCGGGAGCGCTACGGCATCGACGACCCGAAGAAGCGGATCTTCCGCTACGGCGTCCAGGTGAACAGTCTCGGCCTGACCGAGCAGCAGCCCGAGAACAACGTCCACCGCATCCTGATCGAGATGCTGGCGGTGACGCTGTCCAAGCGCGCCCGCGCCCGGGCGGTGCAGCTGCCGGCCTGGAACGAGGCGCTCGGCCTGCCGCGGCCCTGGGACCAGCAATGGTCCATGCGGATGCAGCAGATCCTCGCCTTCGAGACCGACCTGCTCGAATACGACGACATCTTCGACGGCAGCCACGTGATCGACGCCAAGGTCGAGGCGCTGAAGGCCGAGACCCGGGCCGAGCTGGAGCGGATCGGCGGGATCGGCGGCGCGGTCGCCGCGGTGGAGACCGGCGCCCTCAAGCGCGCGCTGGTGGAGTCGAACGCCCGGCGGATCTCGGCGATCGAGGCGGGCGAGCAGATCGTGGTCGGCGTCAACAAGTGGCAGCAGGGCGAGCCCTCGCCGCTCACCGCCGGGGAGGGGGCGATCTTCTCCGTCTCCGAGACGGTGGAGATGGAGGCGCAGGGCCGGATCCGTGCGTGGCGCGGCCGGCGCGACGAGCGCGCCGTGGGTCAAGCCCTCGACGCCCTGGAGCAGGCGGCGCGCTCGGGCGCCAACATCATGCCGCCCTCGATCGCGGCCGCGAAGGCCGGCGTCACCACGGGCGAGTGGGGAGAGCGCCTGCGCGCGGTCTTCGGCGAGTACCGGGCCCCCACCGGGGTGACCCCGGAGACGGTCTCCTCCGGGGCGGCCGAGGAGGCGAAGCTCCTGATCGCCGATCTCGGTGAGCGGCTCGGCGAGACGCCGAAGCTCGTGGTCGGCAAGCCGGGCCTCGACGGCCACTCGAACGGCGCCGAGCAGATCGCGCTCCGCGCCCGGGACGTGGGCTTCGACGTCACCTACGACGGCATCCGCCAGACGCCCGCCGAGATCGTCGCCAAGGCGAAGGAGACCGGGGCCCACGTGGTCGGCCTGTCGATCCTGTCCGGCTCCCACGTGCCGCTGGTGCGCGAGGTCCGGGCCCAGATGCGGGAGGCGGGCCTGGATCACATTCCGGTGGTGGTCGGCGGCATCATCTCGCCCGAGGACGAGCTGGTCCTGAAGAACATGGGCGTGCGCGCCGTCTACACGCCCAAGGACTACGCCATCGACCAGATCATGGTCGGGCTGGCCAAGGTGGTGGAGAAGACCCTGGAGCGCAGCGGTGCCGCACCGGACCGGCCGCGCGAGGGGACGCAGGTCTACTGATCGAAGGCCGTATTCCGTCCCGAGGACGGCGCGGAGCCGCAGGAGCCGCGCCGCCCCCGGCATGTCGCGCCAGTCCGAACACCTGAGCGTCGAGGTCGGCCGCTTCCTCGCCACGGTGCGGGCGGCGTGAGAGCCGGCGCACGCCTCGCCGGGGGCACACCGCTTCTGTAGGATCGGTCTCGCCCGTCCGGTTTCCCCCGCGGGACGGGCGGATCGGAGACGCGTCGCGTGACCCTGGCCGACACGATCGACCGCCTCAGGGAGGCGCGCGGCTGCTCCAGAGGGTATCCAGCACGGTCCGCTGTGTCCCGAGACCGCA
The DNA here is from genome assembly GCF_022829385.1 of Methylobacterium sp. J-070. Lineage (GTDB taxonomy): Bacteria > Pseudomonadota > Alphaproteobacteria > Rhizobiales > Beijerinckiaceae > Methylobacterium. Next base: position 159,535 of record NZ_JAKSXX010000237.1, read on the forward strand.
TCGCGAACCGGGTTTCCCGGCCGCGCCGCGTCGGGCGGACGGGGTCGGGACGAGAAACGCTCGCGACGGAAACCGACCGCGGCGCGTCCGCCGGACGGTGAGCCGGCGCGGTCGAGATGCCACCCGCTTCAGGTCACCGTGATCACGATCCTCCTCCTCGCCGTCCCGCTCGCCGCCGCCCTGTCGGCCGGGCTGATCCTGCGCCTGCGGCCGCTCCTGCAGCGCTATGCCCTGGCGCGGCCGAACGCCCGCTCCAGCCATGCCGTGCCGACCCCGCAGGGGGGCGGCATCGCCGTGGTGACCGCGCTGGTCACGATCTCCGGCCTGCTGATCGCGGCGCCAGAGATCGGCGGACGGCCGGACTGGATCTGGCTTTCCGGCTGCACATTGGCGCTCGCGCTCCTCGGCGCGGTGGATGACGTCCGGCCGTTGCCGGCCGCCTTCCGGCTCGCCGTGCAGGCGGGAACGGTCGGCCTGCTGGTCTGGCACCTGGACGGGCGGCTGCTGCCCGGGGCACCCCTCTGGCTCGAGCGCGGCCTCACCCTCGTGGCGGGCGTGTGGCTGGTGAACCTGACGAACTTCATGGACGGCCTCGACTGGATGACCGTCGCCGAGATGGTCCCCGTCTCCGGCGCGCTCCTGCTGCTCGGCCTCTCCGGCTACCTGCCGCCGCTGCCGGCGCTGGTGGCGGCCAGCCTCCTGGGGGCCGTTCTCGGCTTCGCGCCGTTCAACCGACCGGTCGCGAGCCTCTTCCTCGGGGATGTCGGCTCGCTGCCGATCGGCCTCGTCACCGCATGGCTGCTCTGGCAGCTGGCGCTGGCGGGCAGCCTCGCGGCGGCGCTGCTGCTGCCGCTCACCTATCTGGCGGATGCCAGCCTGACGCTGATCGCCCGGGCCGCCAGGGGGGAGCGGGTCTGGGAGGCCCATCGGGGGCACTACTACCAGCGCGCCACCGTCAACGGCCTCTCGGTTCCCGGCGTCGTGGCGCGGGTGTTCGGGGTGAACCTCGCGCTCGCCGCGCTTGCCGCCGCGACCTTGCTTTGGCCGTCCTGGCCGGTCACCCTCGCGGCCCTGGCCGCCGGGCTCGCCCTGGTGGCCACCCTGCTCCGCCGCTTCGCCCGCGCCCCGGCGCCGGCCCCAGCCGAAGGTGACGCTCGCCCGTGACCGGACTGATCGCGCTCACCGGGGCGACCGGCTTCATCGGCCGCCATCTGCTGGCCGACCTCACCGCGCGCGGCTACCGGGTGCGGGTGCTCCTGCGCCGGCCGACGGCCCTGCCCGAGGGGGCGGCGAGCGCGGTGGTCGGGGACCTGACGCGGCCGATCAACATGGCGGCGGCGCTCAGCGGCGTCGACGCGGTGGTCCATTCGGCCGGCCTCGCCCACGCCGGTCCGAGCCATGCCCCTTCCGGCGCGCCCGAGGACGACTACCGTACGCTCAACACCGAGGCGACGCGCCGGCTCGCGGACGCCGCGGCCCGGGCGAAGGTGCGCCGCTTCGTGTTCCTGTCCTCGATCCGCGCCCAGGTCGGCGCGAGCGCCCCTGGCGTGGTCGGGGAGGGCGATCCCGCGGCGCCCACCGACGCGTACGGCCGCTCCAAGCTGGAGGCCGAGCGGGCGCTCGCCGAGACCGGGCTGGACTGGGTCGCGCTCCGCCCGGTCCTCGTCTACGGGGCGGGGGTGAAGGGCAACATGGCGGCGCTGCTGCGGCTCGCCCGCTCGCCCTACCCGCTGCCGCTGGGCGGCCTCGCGGCCCGGCGCTCGCTAATCGCGTTGGAGAGCCTGTCGGGTGCCGTGGACGCGGTGCTGCGGGCGCCGCAGCCCCTGAACCGGGCCCTCGTGGCGGCCGATCCGGATCCGCTGAGCCTCCCCGAGATGATCGCGGCCCTGCGTCAGGGCCTGGGCCGGGGCCCGGGTCTGGTGCCGGTGCCGGTCGGGCTGCTCAAGCTGGCCTGCCGGATGACCGGACGGGAGGCCCTATTCGCCCGCGTCGCCGAAGGGCTGGTCGCCCGCGCCGACGGACTCGCGGCACTCGGGTGGCGCCCGGCCGGCCCGACCCGGGACGGGCTGGCGCGGCTGGCGCGCGAGGACGGATGACCTGAGGCACGCCCGGGGCCCGGGGTCCAAACGGCGCTCCCCGCCGCGCCGGCCCTGGGGCGCCACGGTTCACCTGGGCCGCGATGAGGATTATCAGGTCGTTCGCGGTGGGACGGCGCCATCGCGCGGACGGACAGACCCCGCAGGCCCGCGACCTGGGCGGGGTCTGTCCGTCCGCCGACACCGGGAACAGGATTGGGTGCGTATGGACCGAGCACAACGCCTTCTGCGATCGCTGACGAAAGACGCCCGCCTCGTGGAGGTCGGACCGAGCTTCAATCCGCTCGCACCAAAGCGGGACGGCTGGAACACGTTCGTCATCGATCACGCGTCCCGCGAAGACCTCGTAGCGAAGTACAGCGCCCATCACGGGGTCGACACGAGCCGGATCGAGGAGGTGGATTTCATCTGGCAGGGCGGCTCCCTGGCGGATGCGGTGCCGGCCGCGCAGCACGGCACGTTCGACGCCTTCATCGCCAGTCACGTGATCGAGCACACCACCGACGTGGTTACGTTCCTCAAAGCCGCCGAGACCCTGATCCGCCCGGACGGGGTCATCATCCTGGCGGTGCCCGACAAGCGGAAATGCTTCGACTTCTACCGCCATCCCTCCACCACCGGGGACGCGCTGGCGGCCTTCCTGGAAAAGCGCGCCCGCCACGACACGCGCACGCATTTCGAGTCCGTCATGCGGACGGTCCACAAGGGCGGCGCGCCCGGCTGGCACGCCGACGACACGCGGGAGGGCGTCATCGCCATCCCGTTCGACAAGGCGCACGAGCAACTCGCCCTCGCCGCCCGTCCGGAATACGTCGACGCCCACAACTGGATCTTCGTGCCGTCGAGCTTCCGCCTGATGCTCCTGGAGCTCGGGACGATGGGCTACCTCGATCTGCGCGTCGAGGAGATCGCCGAGGCGGAAGCGACCGAGTTCTACGCGTGGCTGCGCAAGGGCCTGGCACCGATCGACGCGGCCGCGCTTCAGGGCGCCCGAAAGCATCTCATGGATCTGACGATCGTGGAGCTGTCGCAGCAGTTACGGCAATTGCCCGGAGGGCTTCTGGGGGAGGACAGTCCCGAGGCCAAATTTCTGGATCGGATCAGAGAGGCCGACTTCCGCGCCGAGGCGACGCAGGTCGTCCTGGCCGCCGTCTTGGCCAGCACCGGCTGGCGCGGGCTGGATCGTCGCAAGTTCCGGAGGCTGATCGCCGAGGCGAGCCGGTCGGTCCCGGTGAGCGGGCCCGCCGCGGTGCAGCACCTCGTCCTCCTGGATGGAGCCCGCAAGGTCCTGGGATCGACCGCGGATTAGGCCCGGAGCCGCCGGACCGTGGGGTCCTGCGGCCGATCGCCCGCGACGCATGACCGGGGCGGCGCGCGCCTCAACGGGTCATGAGCTTGCGCGCGAACAGCGCCGCGGCGAACAGCACGGCGGCGCCCGCGGTGATCAGGCTGATCATCAGGGTCCGCCGCGGCTCGGTAGACGATTCCGCCTTCACCGGCACGACGATCGGGCTGAGGAATTCGACCTGACGCGCCGCGATGATGCGCGCGTGCTCGTTGGCCTTGCGCACCAGCTCGTAATATTTCTCCGCGCTCTTCCGCTCGGTCTCGAGGGCCTCGAACTGCGTGAGCGCGCTGGAGAGCTGGCGCTTCTGCTCAGGCGCCTCACCGCCGGCGCTTTCCCGCTGGATGCGCGCGATGTTGGCATCCAGATCGGCGATCTGCTGCTTGATGTCGATGATGTGGCGGGAGGCCGGGCCCAGGTCGCGCTGCCCGATCGCCAGCTGGATCGCGAGGTTCACCCGCGTGGTGCGCAGCTCCGAAACGGTCTTCAGGTTGGCCTCGTTCGATTTCACCGCGTCGAGCACGCCCGCCCGGTTGCGCAGATCGGTCAAGGCCGTGTTGATGTTGCGAACCCGCTCCTCGGCGCGCGCCAGCTCGCGGGCGCTCTCGGTCACGGCGTCCGCCCGCGCGCGGGCGCTCAGCCCGTTCACCATCTCGTCCGCCGCCTTCAGGATGGCCTGCGTGATGGCCAGCGACTCGCCCGGGTCGAAGGCTTCGACCGACAGCGACATGATTCCGGAAACGGAATCGATGTCGACCGCCACCCGGCGCTTCCAGTAGCGCAGGCGCTTCTCGATGGGCTTGTCGGGACTGAGGCGGGAGAAGTGGTCGATGCTGTCGCGGCTGAACCATTCGCGGACGGGCAGTTGCGCCTCGATCGTCTCGAGCAGCGTCCGGCTGTAGATGTACTCCTGCGTGATCATGCTGTCCTGCGCGATGGTCGAATTCACGACCCCGGCATTGGTCCCCACCTCGTCCGGTGCAGCCTTCTCGGCCGAGCCGACCGCCGGCCGGATCGCGAACTGCGTCTCCGTCACGTATCGGTCCGAGGCGATCAACCCGTAGTACACCCCGCCGATCGCGACCGGCAGGACGAAGCAGATGGCGAACAGGATCGGGATCCAGGGATCGTCCTTGACGTGGCTCTCGTAGGACCGGACGCCCTTCTTGCGGTCGATGACGCTCGACAGGCGCGTGAACTGCTGCAGGGCCTCGACGATCGCCTTCTGCCGATCGGTGGCCCTGAGCGGCTTACCCCGGGCGGGCCGGATCTCCATGTTCATCGTCAGATTCCCGGCTTCAGCGGCGTCGGACGTGTCTCGAGCCCGGATGGCCCGCGGACGCGGCGGGGCCGGCGCCTGACCAAGCCCTTCACACCGACAGACGGCAAAAGCATGTCCGGCGGGATTCCGGCGGTGCCGGCGCCGGATCGGGAGCGACGCCCCTCCAAGTTTGGCCACCTTCGCGCGCTAGCGCCTCCGGAACGGCCATTGATGGCTGATGATGGCTTACCGTCTGTCGGGAGAGCGGTCCCCGTGATCCGTTTCGAGAAAGTCACCAACATCTACCGGACCAACGGGCATCCTCGCATCATCCTGGACCAAGCCTCGTTCACCCTGAAGCCGCGCATCTCCGGCATCCTCGGCATCAACGGCCCCGGAACGTCGACGACGATGCGCCTCATCGCCGGGACCGAGGACGCCTCGAAGGGGAAGATCCGGCGCGACCGGCGCGTGTCATGGCCGCTGGGCTTCGCGGGCG
>NZ_JAKSXX010000238.1 GCF_022829385.1 Methylobacterium sp. J-070
GGAAGTCGCCTTTGGCGTCTCGCTTCAGCTTGAGCGCGAGGACGTTGAGGATCATGGGCCGGCTCCGGATCGGAGCGGCAGGCTCGGCGGCTATGACTAACGAGCCGTGAACCTCAGCGCATTCCCGTTTGCGACAGGCCCCGATGGAGCGCCGTCGCCGCTGGGCCGCCTCGGGACGGCTTCCACCAGGGCTAGCGGCCCGGTTCACGCTGGCCGAGCAGGCAGTCCTCGCCCTCGTGGCGGCCGAGACCGTGCGCCGGAAGGATTGTCGCCTGTCCGTGCCGAACCTCGCTGCGGTCGCCGGAGTGGCCGAGACCACGGTCCGCAACGCCATCCGCGAGGCCCGGAAGCTCGGTCTTGTGACGGTGGAGGAGCGCCAGATCACCGGCTTCCGCAACGACACGAACGTAGTCCGCATCGTCTCGCCCGAGTGGACCGCCTGGCTGCGGCTGGCGCGGACGCGAGACCCACTATCCAGACTTGGATCGTCCGCTCACCCCGGGCCGGTACAGGGGGGAGGGTGCAAATCCGCGAACCGCACGCCTACTGAGGTTCTAATCCTGTCAGAATCGGGGAAAACGGCACCGAAGAAAGGCTGCCGAGGGGCAGCGGGCGACCTCGACCGATCAGACCGGACGAGAATTCTCGCGGGTGGTGGCGCTGGTCGAGCCATGCCGTGAGGGTATGTAGGCGGCCGATCTATCGAACGAATGGACGGCGAACGATGTCGTGCA
>NZ_JAKSXX010000239.1 GCF_022829385.1 Methylobacterium sp. J-070
CATCCCATTCCTCCCTTGGTGTTGATCGCCTTTCCGACCCGTCCCCTCATCCCGGGGCCGGACTAGCCCCCCCACGCGCCCTCCCCCCCTCTGCGGGGGAGGGAGGGCGCGGGTGGGACAAGGCGCAGCTTCATCAACCCACCCCCGTCCGTGCCCTCGAACAGACCGGCCCCGCCCGAGTGATCCACCAACGCGCGGCCCCGCGCTTGAACCCGCCCGCCCGCCGGGGGGGCGGCCCGGGCCCGGACGCCCGGTTGGTGGGGAAACCGGCGGGAGCCGTCTGTTCCGAGGCAGCGAGGGGGCGGGTTTGCTGAATCCGAGGCCTTTCCCCCCCCCGCCCTCCCTCCCCCGCAGAGGGGGGGAGGGCGCGTGGGGGGGCTAGTCCGGCCCCGGGATGAGGGGACGGGTCGGAAAGGCGATCAACACCAAGGGAGGAATGGGATGGCACAG
>NZ_JAKSXX010000241.1 GCF_022829385.1 Methylobacterium sp. J-070
TGCCGACGCTGGCCCGGCCGACCCGTAGCAGGTTGATGAGCCCTTCGAGGTTCGGCTCCTCCGCGCGGATGATAGGCGTGACCGGCGCCACCGGCTCCCCGGCCAGCGGAGCCGCCTCGCCGGCATCCTCCAACGCCAGGGGATGGTCAATGCCGCGGATCGGTGGGCGAGCTGCAGGACCTGTTCGCGACCCTGCGCGGGGCCGTGCGCCAGAAACGGGTGATCAGCGCCGCCGTGGTCGGCATGGAGCCGGGGGAGCGCGGCGATGCCTTCCTGATCCTCGCCGAGCCCCACGCGACGGCCGGTGAGCCGCTGCGGCTGAAGGCCCGGC
>NZ_JAKSXX010000242.1 GCF_022829385.1 Methylobacterium sp. J-070
GCTGCGCGGCGTAGCTCGGGGCGACCATCGGGTAGTCGGCCGGCAGGCCGTAGCGGTCGCGGTAGGCCTTCGGGTCGAGCCCGTGGCTGGTGAGGTGGCGCTTGAGCGTCTTGTAGGTCTTGCCGTCGATGAAGCTGACGAGGCCGTCGTGCCGGACCGACTTGCGGATCTGGGCCGCGCCCGGCTTCTCGACCGCGACCTGCGCCGTCGCGTCGGTTCCGACCGTCAGGGTGCCGGAGACGAGGCCGGTGATCGCGCCGTGCACCCGGGCGATCAGCGCCGGAAGCTCGGCGGGCGGCACGGGATTGTTCGACACGTAGGCGGCAACAAGCTCGGCAGTGATAAACGTCAAGGTATCGGTCTTTTCGCCGAATATCTCGTTCATGTGGGGTCCTTCAGATCGTGATCTGGATCCCTATTGTTTGAGGACGGCACGAGTTTAAACGAAGTAAATTTTGGTCGACGATCGCCAAGATATTCGTATTCCCCCCTCCGCGCAGGCTGGTACCGGGCGGCGGGCCGCGCGCATCCTTGCCGTATGCCGTCTCGACGCGCCGATACCGCGGCGGGCGCGGAGATCCCGTCGGGACCGGGCCTCGGCGGCGTGTCCCGGCCGGCGGGGCGCCAGGATGCGCGCCGTCGATCGTGAACCGGGTCCGAAGGCCGCCCGCGCCGGGGGACGCGGGCGGCCCCCATGGGCGGTCAGAGGCCGGTGGTGGGGGGATAGCTCCGGACCCGGCCCGGGGTCCCGGGGCGTGCGGCCGCGTCGCCGCCGAGATCCGGCGCGGCCCAGCCGTCCGCGCGCCAAGCGCTGGCCTTCTGGTCGAGATCGACTGGCCCGTGCCGCTCCAGGATGGCCGCCACCGTCGAGGCGCCGTGCGAGGCCTGGGCTTCGTCGATGCGGACCGTGACGAGGGTCCCGCCCCGCCGCACCCCTTCGCCGTAGGCATCGGCATCCGCCCCGCTCACGCCGGCACCGGTGAGGCCGCCGGCCAAGCCACCCGCGGCCGCCCCGATCCCGGCGCCCGTCAGAGTCGCGACCAGCCAGCCCGCGGCCACCACCGGTCCGACGCCCGGGATCGCGATCAGGCCGAGGCCGGCGAGGAGACCGGCGGCGCCCCCCGCGACGGTGCCGAGGGTCGCGCCGGCGCCGGTGCCGTCCTTGGCCTTGGCGGCGGCGTCCGCATCTCCGGCTGCGCCACCGACGGTCCGGTCCCCGGGAAGGCCCGCGTGGCGGTCGCCCTCGTTGTTGCTGACGAGGCTGATGTCGCCGTGCGGGATGCCGTCGCGTTCGAGGGCGCCGACGGCGGCGCTGGCATCCTCGTAGCGATCGTAGAGGGCCGTGATGGTCTGCGGGGCCATAAAATGTCTCCTGTGCGGATTCGGGGGGCTCACTGGGCTGCGACGTTGCCCTTGAAATCGAGGCCGACGCTCACGGGCTGGCCGCCATGCTGGGCCGTGCCGCGCCAGATGCCGTCGGCGTCCTTCTTCAGGTCCCGGGCCTCCGTGTAGCCGGCCCGCTCGAGGCGCGAGCGCGCCTCGCCCTCGGTGAAGCTGTTGGCGCCCTTCTCGAGCCGGACGTCGGCATGGGCGCCGCCGCCGGCCGGCGTCATCGTGTCGGTGTTCGGCCGCGTCACGGCTTCCTGACCGCCGGATTGCCGGCTCGTCTTGGCGTCGGGGGCGGCCGGCGTGCCCGTGACCGTCGTCTGCGCGACGGCTCCCGAGCCGAGCAGGGTCGCGACAACAAGGGCAAGGGGCATACGCATGATCGACTCCATTATTGTCTTGGGATCGATCAATCTTTTGAGCGCGTAATACGTTCCGAAAATCCGGATTTTGCGCGAAAGAAAATGATCTTCTGCAGGATGCTGCAGGATTTACCTTGAACTCTCGGAGAAAAGCTCGATGGCGCGGGCTCGGCAATGCACGCGATCGAGCGGCCCTCACGCCAAGCCGATGCCCGGAGCGGTTCGCCCCGCGGATCCGGCCGGTCGGGACGCCTCTGCCGGCCCTTCCCGCCCGTCCGGTCCTTTGGACCGGTCACGAGGGGCCAAGACCGCAGGTCGAAGCGAGTTCCCGAGAGGCGGCGCGGTCCCGGGACCGATTCCGATGACGCCGCCGCGTGACGGTCAGTGCGTTGCGCGCTTCCGCGCGATGGCGCGCCCGAGGCTCATCAGGAGCATGTCGGCCGCGACCCGGATGTCGGCCGCCACGTCGTCGCCGAGGATCCGCCGCAGCGCGATGGCGAGGTCGGCGGCCCGGTCCAGCGGGCAGGCCGGCGCCGCCTCGCCGCTGAAGACGTAGCGGTCGCCGCCTTCGCGCAGTTCGGTGATGTCGATGATGATGCCGCGGGCGCGCACCGGATGCCCGACCGGGTCCTGGTACGTCCGCCCCCGGCTGAGCAGCCAGTGGACCGTCCCGTCCTCCGCCACGACGCGGTACTCGGCCAGCACCAGCCCCCCGGTCTTCACGGCCTGCTGGACATGATCGAGCAGCCATCCGTGATCGTCCGGATGCACCGCCGCCATGGTCTGCGGGCCGGTGATCTCCGTCTCGGCGAGCGAGGGATCGCCAGTCAGAAGCCGCGCCGCGCCGGCATCGTACACCATGGTGCTGCGGACGATGTCCCAGTCCCAGGTTCCGACCACGCAGGATGCGTCGAGCGCGGCGCGGAGCCTGTCGAGCGGTTCCCTGAAGCCGTCGATCGCGTTGACCGGCGCCTTCGAACGCTGTCGCATGATCTCAATCCCACGCCGCTGTCTCGGGAGAATCTGGCGCGGAGACATGCCATTTCATCCTGCACCGGCAGGAATTGTCACGGGCCCGTAACGCGCCGCCGGGGTTCCTGGGCTCGTCCCGGGCGGGGGCGGCACGCAGACCGGTTGCGCCAGCCCCGCCGCATGATCCGGCGGGCCTTCGGGACGAAGCTCTATGAGTCCGGCTGCGCGACCAGCAACGCGCGCCGCACGATCTCGATCGTCCAGGCCCAGAGCAGATGGCCCAACACCTCGGAGAACACCTCCTGGGCCGAGATGTCCCACACCTGCGGCGCCCAGCCGCCGAGGGGCAGCAGGACAGCGTGGAACAGCAGGGTGATGACCAGCCCGAAGGCCAGCCCCTGCCCCAGGGTCACCAGGGGGACCGTCTCCGCGAGCAGGCAGTAGAGCAGGCCGAAGAAGACCGAGAAGCCCTGATGGACCAGGGCGACGCCGTAATTGATGACGTGGCCGGTGAACACGTAGGTCATGGCCTCCGCGTCCAGACCGACCGCCTTGAGGATGGCGAAGGGCGGCGAGATGCGGCCGGCCTCCCGCGGCGGGAATGGGATCTCGGAACCCCATTTGACGAAGCTCGACAGGTTTCCGCCGACGAAGCCCGCGATCGCGGCGCTTCTGTAATCGGTACGCGGCGCCGTGGCTGCCTGGATGCTGGTGGCCGATGCCATCGTCAGAGACTCTTTCCTGTATTCCGATCCCGCCACCGCGGTCCGCTGCTTGGCGGTCCCCGTTCCGACCGAGATCTTGCCTGATCTGCCGGTCCGGACGATTCGCCCGCGGCAAGTCCTGCTAGCAGAAGGACCTTTTCAAGCTCAAGACATGCCGGCAGACAGGGCGAAATTTTGCCTCAAGATCGAAAGAAATACATTTGCGATACGGAGATACGTCTCCGAGAAGAATTCAAAAACGATTACCGAAAGACCGAGGTGGCTTGCCGGCATGCCGGGGCGGGGAGACTGTTCTCGCGAACGCACAGGTCTTCGGACCCGGCCGCGTGGGATTCGCCCGCTCCGCCCTCGGCCACGTCGACGCGACCGGCGGGATGGCGACCGGCGGAGCCGCGGAGAGGCCGATGCGGGTGAGGCGCCGCACGGGACGCGCCGGGCTCGATGAACGATCCGAACGACCGAGCGGCTTCCGGCCCGGGTCGGGACGGGCGCGCTCTCGCAGAGCCGGCTCTCGCTCGGGCGAAGAGTGCTCTAGGCCCCGGCGGGAGGCGTCGCGTCCCGGACCTGGGACGCACCGGTCGGGACCTGCACCCGGGCCAGCGCGGCGGCGGCCCGCTGGGCCAGCGCTTCCAGCCGGCAGATGGTCGCGTCGTCCGGGATGACCGACGTGCACCAGTAGGCGCCGAGCGCCGCCACCGCCTCCGGGGATCCGATCGGCACCATCACGAGGCTGCGCATGGAGGTGACGCGGTAGAGCGCGGTCGGCACCCGGTCATCGCATTCGATGTCCGGCACGACGACGGTCTCGCCGTTGAGCATCGCCCAGCCCGAGATGCAGGTGGTCAGCGGAAACCGGCGTCCGCGCCAGAGCGGCTCGATCGCGTCCTCGGCGACGTAGTACGACGCGTCGCCCTCGCGCAGGATCACCGAGATTCCGTCCGCCCCGACGATCGCGCGCGCGGTCCGCCGGAGGATGGACACGATCGCGTCCAGGGATCCGGCGGCCGCCAGATCACCGGCGGCCTGCGCCACGCCCAGGTCAGGCCGGAGAAGCGTGTCAGCCATGCCGCATGGGTTAGCCGAGATGCACCGGCCCGTCCACGCGCCGTTGTACGCGGGTGCGGCCAAGAGGGCCTCGGGCGGATCGGCGCCGCGCGCCGGGATGACAACCTGCGATAGGCTCTCGGTCGGGCGTCTACCACCTAAACCGAGCAGCAGCGCGACGCCTGGAAATGTCCCGCCGGGTCACAACGGTATTTCGGAGCCAAACCGGTATCCTTGGGCTGAAATCTCTAAATAGTTCCCCTCGGCCAATCACGACAACGCGATGATGTGCTCTATCGCACCTTACGGCCTGCCCAGTCCGGACGGCCTCGGGCGCTGTTGCATCCTTGCACTATCGCGTGGCCGCATCCTGCAGTTCCTGTCGCCGGGCACACATCCCGCACAACGGGAGACAGAGGACCCAATGATCAAGAAGCTTCTTCTCGCCAGCGCCGCCACGGCGCTCCTGACCGGCGCCGCCTCGGCCGCCGACCTGCCGCGCCGGGCTGCCCCGCCGCCGGTGTTCACCCCGGTGCCGGTGTTCACCTGGACCGGCGCCTACTTCGGTATCAACGCCGGCTACGCGTTCGACGCCAGCAGCCGCAGCAACGGCTCGGCCTTCGGC
>NZ_JAKSXX010000026.1 GCF_022829385.1 Methylobacterium sp. J-070
GTCCGACCCGCGTCCATGAGGGTCGAACACCGCCAATTTGGCAAGCATCGGACCTTTTGAACCAAGGAGCCTCGTCATGAACACGCAGATCCGTCAGGTCCTCGGGATCGTTTCGGGGCAAAGATCCAACCGCATCGGCCTCCGCCCGCGCGGCCGCCGCGAGGGCGTCGAGATCCGGCGGCGGCGCCGGCGCCGGCGCCGGATCGGCCCCCGCACGCTTGGGCGTCAGCGCCGAGAAGGCCGAGGAGGCGCGCTGGCCCTTGCCCGAGAAGACGGTCCAGACCGGAGGTGCCGCCGCCATCACGCGGCCTCTTCGCGGGTGAGCCATTGCTTCAGGATGTTGGCGACCTGCTCCTCGTCGAGCTCGACCAGCTGCTCAAGTCGGCGGATCGGCGAGCGTGCCATCTGATCGGTCAGATCCTCGATGAGGTTGGGCTGCTGGGCCGCCTCCTCCTCGGCGTGCAGCGCGTCGAACGCCACCGCGCCGTCCGGCGTGGCCAGCGCGAGCTCGGTACCCGTGTCGGACCCGTGGGCGAGGATCGCGTTCACGGCCGGGCGCAGGCCGAACCAGATCAGCAGGCAGCCGACGATCAGGATCGTGGCGGCGTTGATCAGGGTTCCGGACTGGCGCATCAGCACGTCGCCGAAGCCGAGCGACGGGGCGGGGGCGAGCGGCTGACCGTCGTTCACGAAACTGACCGCCGCCACCTTGATCTGGTCGCCCCGGCCCTTGTTGAAGCCCGACGCCGAGGCGACGAGCTGCTCGATCTCGGCGATCTGCGGTTCGACCTCGACCTTGACCGCGTCCTTGGTGCCGTCCTTCGCGCCGTCCTTGGCCCCGCCGGCGAGGGATTCGAGCCGGGACCGGTTCACCAGCACGGCGACCGACAGGTTCTTGACGGAGTAGCCGTCGCTGACGGTCGAGACCGTCTTCGAGGAGATCTCGAAGTTCGACAGCTCCTCGCGGCGCTGGCTCTCGGAATTCGAACTCTCGTTCCCCGCGGACTGGACGTTCTGGCCGGGCAGGTTCTGCTGGGCGGTGGTCGGCTTCTGCGGGGCGCGGTTCTGCGAGTTCTCCGATTCCTTGATGGTCCGCAGCGAGCGCTCGACCTTCTGGTCCGGGTTGAAGATCGTCTCGTCGGTCTTGGTCTTGTCCGTGTTCAGTCGCGCGACGACGCTGACCTCGAAGTTGTTCGGGCCGAGATAGGGGGTGAGTGTCCGGCGGATATTGTCCTGGATCTCCCGGTTGACGGTCTGCTCCAGGGTCGCCAGGCGCCCGGCCGGCGCCGTCGTGGCGTCGTCCCCGGCGAGCAGGACCGTCCCGTCGGTGTTGAGCACGGTGACCTTGTCGGGCTTCATGCCGGGGATCGCCGCGGCCACCAGCTGGCGGATGGCGGGGCGACCGACGGATCGTTGGCCGGCTCCGTCCGCACCACCACCGAGGCCGAGGCGGGCTGCTGCTCGCGGCGGAACGAGCCCGGATCCGGCATCACGATGTGGACGCGGGCCGCCTTGACGCCCTTGAGGGTCTGGATGGTGCGGGCGATCTCGCCCTCCAGGGCGCGGACCCGGGTGATGTCCTGCATGAACGAGGTCAGGCCCAGGGAGCCCAGGTCGTTGAACAGCTCGTAGCCGGCCTTGCCGCTCTGGGGCAGGCCCTTCTCGGCGAGCAGCATGCGCGCCTGGGCGGTCTGCCCGTAGCTGACCAGGACCGCGGTCCCGTCCGCGCTGACGTCGAACGGGATGCCGGCATCCTTGAGCGCGGCCCCCATGCGGGTCACGTCGTCGCGGCTCAGGCCGGCGTAGAGGGTCTCCCGCAGGGGACGGCTGAGGTAATAGGCGCCCAGGCCGACGGCCAGGAACACGGTCAGTCCGACAAGTCCCAGGGCGATCAGCCGCCGGGGGCCGAGCTCCAGAATATTGGTCCAAAGCTTTTCGAGGTGCGCGCGACCGGGCATCGACGGGACTCAGACCTCCAGCACCCCACGGGCTCGTCGTCAGCCTTGGCCGATCAACCTTGCGCGGAGATGGCGGCGCGCGCCGGACCACGACGAAAAAGGGCCGCGCGCCCGAAGACGCGCGGCCCGCATCCGCCCGGGGGCGGATGCTGTCGTTGCTGTGCGTTCCGCCTTACGAGCGGAACAGGCTCAGGATCGACTGCGTGCTCTGGTTGGCGATCGTGAGCGCCTGGATGCCGAGCTGCTGCTGGGTCTGCAGGGCCTTCAGGCGGGTCGACTCCTCCTCCATATCGGCATCCACCAGGGTGCCGATGCTGGTCGTGTTGGCCTTCGTCAGGGCGTCGATGAAGTTCTTCTGCGACTCAACCTGGAGCTGCATCGAGCCGAGCACGCTGGCCGAGTCCTGGATCGACTTCTGAGCCCGGTCGACGACCTGGATGAACGCGCGGATCTTCGAGAGGTCCGTGTTCTGGCTGGTCGTGATATCGATGTCCTTGACCGCCAGCTGGTACTGCTTCCGGAAGCCGTTCTCGTCCGTACCGAAGACGGCGTACTGGGTATTCAGGATGCCGCCCTTGCCGTCTGCGCCCTTCGTGGCCGCCTTGTTGGCGGTTTCCACGGCCGTATCGAAGGTCGACTTGGCCGTGTTGTAGGTATTCGTCGCATTCGTCCACGTCGTGAGATCGCCGGCGGTCTGCGCGCTGGTCTTGTAGGTCGTCGCGGCCGCGTCGTAGCTGGACTTGGCGGTCTGGTAGGTGGCGAGGGACGTCTGCGAGGCGTCCGTGCCGCTCGTGCCGGCGGTGGTGTTCTTGTCGTAGAGCTTGACCGTGTTCAGATCGACTTCGAGGTTGTCGACCTGGATGTTGCCCTGAACGCGGGTGAAGGACGACACGATCTTGCGGATGTTCTGATAGCCGCTGCCGCTGGTCGAGTCGATCGAGAGCCAGGACTCGCCGCCCTGGGACGCGCCGGTCGCGACCTGCTTCAGCTGGGTCAGAAGGGAGTTGATCTCGGTCTGCGTCTTGAACTTGTCCGTTCCGGGCGACAGCGAGAGGTTCAGCTTGCCCTGGATCGACTTCAGGATGTCGTTCGCCTGGTTCAGGCCCTGGTAGGCGATGTTCACGGAGTTTCCGCCGAGGCCGAGGCCCTGCTTGACGGCGCCGATGCTGTTGTTGTCCGAGCGGAGGGAGGTGGCGATCGACCAGTAGGCCGCGCCGTCCTTAGCGGTGTTGATCGAAAGGCCCGTCGAGACGCGCTCGTTCGATTGCTCCAACGACTGGTTGGTGCTCTTGAGGGTTTGCAGCGCCGTCAGCGCGGAGGTGTTGGTCAGCAGGCTCGACATGAAGATGTCCCTTCAATGATGAAGACGTTCGGGGGACATGTCGGGTTTTCACCGGCATGGCAGGGCGGCATCATGCCTTCGACCCGTCGCGCCGAGCACGGGGTCAACCTGCCATCAATCTCGTAGGCACTGTCGCGATCGCACCGGCGTGGGCGGATCGCTCTTCTGCCTTCCGACACTGTTCACATGGACAACTCCGCGAGACAAGTCAACGACGGATTCATAATTTTGCTTGCCCGCGGAGTGTCGATGCCCGTTATGAAGTAAAAATTCGACGTATAATTAGAAATAAGACTTTACGAGACCGCTGATAAGCATGTTCCAGCCGTCGATCAAGACGAAGAACAGGATCTTGAACGGTAGAGAGATCACCGTCGGCGGGAGCATCATCATGCCCATCGACATGACCACGACGGCGATGACCATGTCGATGACCAGGAAGGGCAGCGCGATCAGGAACCCGATCTCGAAGCCGCGGCGCAATTCGGAGATCATGAAGGCCGGGATCAGCACCCGGAGGTCCGTCCGGCCGCCGTCCGGGGCGTTGGGCAGATTCGCCGCCGCGATCTCCGCGAAGGTGTCGAGGTCCTTCGGGCGGACATGCGCCAGCATGAAGTCCCGGAACGGCGCGGTCACCTTGGCGAAGGCCTCCTCCTCGGTGATCCTGTTCTCGGTCAGCGGGCGGACGCCGTCCTGCCACGCGCGGTCGAAGGTCGGCCCCATGACGTAGAAGGTCATGAACAGCGACAGGCTGATCAGCACGAGGTTCGCCGGGGAGCTCTGCAGGCCGAGGCCCGACCGGAGGAAGGAGAGCGCGACGACGAATCGGGTGAAGCTCGTCACCATGACGAGCAGGCCCGGCGCGATCGACAGCACGGTCATCAGCGCGATGAGCTGGATCATCCGGCCGCTGATTGACCCGTTCCCCGGGGGCAGCACCTGATCGAGGCCGAAGCCCTGGGCGCTCGCGGCCGTGGCGGCGAGGAGCAGCGGGCTCGCCAGAAAGACGCGACGCAGCATGGCGGGACCGGTCCTGATGTTCGTTCGGCGGCGGGTGCGCTTGGCGCCGGGTGGGGCCGGTCCCGGCGACGGGGCGCGCGTTGAAGCGAGGCCGCCCCGGGGATCGGCCGGTCGCGCTACTGGACGATCAGCGTCTCGATGAAGAAGTCGCGGGCCTGACCCTTGCTGCGCACCTGGACCCGCTCGGCCAGGTCCTCGCGCAGGTGGCTCAGGCCGCTCGGCCCCTCGATCTGGGCGAGCGACAGGGTCCGCAGGTAGGCGACGATGTCCTGGCGGATCTCCGCCGCCATGGCCTCGGGGTTGGTGAAGGTTCCGGACTTCACCACGAAGGACGATTCGAGCCGGATCCAGACGTCGCTGGGGCTCGCGATGTTCGTCACCACGGTGCCGAGATTCGTCACGGCGGAGCCGGCCTCGTAGGTGGCCACCTCCTGGACCTTCTCCTCCTGGGCCTTCTTCCGCTCGTCCACGGCCTGCTCGGCCCGGTTCATCATGTAGAGGCCGCTGGCGCCGCCGACGCCGACCGCCAGGAGCGTGAGGACCGCGAGGAGCAGCAGCCAGCGGGTCCTGGCCGGGCCGGATTCGGTGTCTGATGCCATGAGCCTGTCCGATGCCGCTTCAGAACGGCGTGACCAGGTCGTAGACCTGCTGAACCACGGCCGGCTGCTGCACCTCCATGAGCCGCCCCCGTCCGCCGTAGGAGACCCGCGCCTCCGCGATCTTGTCGTAGTCGATCGTGTTCCGGCGCGAGATGTCGCGCGGCCGGACGATGCCGGCGATGTTCAGGACCCGGACCTCGTAATTGACCCGCACCTCCTGGGAGCCGCTGATCAGGATGTTGCCGTTGGGGAAGACGTGCGTGACCACCGCCGCCACCGACAGCCGGAGCTGTTCCTTGCGGTCGATGGTGCCCTGCCCCTTGGTCGACGAGTTGCCGTTGACCTCGTAGTGGTTCTTCGACTCCGGCGACAGGCCGAACAGGTCGAGCTGGACGTCGAGGCTCGACTTCTCCCGCGAATCCCGCGACCGGTCGGTGGCGTTGTCGAACTGGGCCTTGTCGTTCATCGCGACCATCACGGTCAGGACGTCGCCGACGTTCTTGGCGCGGGGGTCCTGGAACAGGTCGGCGCTCTGCTGGGCCCAGGTCGAGTGGTAACCCGGCCGCGCCGATCCGACGTAGAGCTGCGGCACCGAATCGTGGTTCGGATCGATGCCGAGGCCCACGGGACTCAACGCCGGCGCCTTGCCGATCTCCTGGATGGGTGTCGCGCAGGCCCCGAGAGCGGTGAGCACCGCGAGGGCGGCGACGGCCGCCCCCGCACGCGCCGCCACCGCCAACGGGTCCGGGCCCTCGACCCGGCGCGCGCCCCTGCGCTGCGCCGGCTGCCGCGTCGGCGGGGAGCGTTCCAGCCGCTTCATCCTGATGTCTCGCTGTCCTGCGGGCGGCGTTCCCCCTGATCCTGGCGCGGCTCGGAGGGCGCCTTGGTTGTCTCGGCGGGCCGGAACGGCACCGGTTCCTTCGGGGGGGTGTTGGTGATGACGTTGGCCAGGCGCGCGGCCCGGCCGGGATCCATCTCGTTCATGATCGCGCTGGCGACGCGCGGCTCGAGGCGGGTCAGGATCGCGGCGGCCGCCTCGGTGTCCATGGCGGTCAGTTGCTGCGACGCGGCCTCGGGGCGCATCTTGGCGTAGATCGCCGTGACGCTCTCGTCCGCCTTGGCGAGGAAGGCCTGCCGGCGCTTCAGCCACGTCTCGTACTCGGCGCGCTTGGCCTCCAGCTGGCCGATGCGCGCCTCGACGTCCTTGGCCAGGGCCGCGAGCGCTTCCTTCTGCCAGGTGAAGCGGGCGTCGGCGGCGGCGCTGGCGATGCCCGCGCAGTACTGCGCGGACCGCGCCTCCTCGGCCTTCGGTTCGGCCGGCTTCTGCTGGGCCGTCGCGCGGTCCGCCGGCAGCAGCCCCCCCGGCAGCAGGGCAAGTGCCCCGAGGGCGAGGCCAAGCCGGCGGTGCCGGTTGCCTGTGCGGCGCACGGGGGCGGAGCCGGTCATTGGATCACCAGCTCCGCCTGAAGGGCGCCCGCCGTCTTCACGGCCTGCAGGATGGCGATCACGTCCGTCGGCTTCATGCCCACGTTGTTCAGGCCGCGAATCAGGGTCTGCAGGTCGGGTCCCGACACGATGGCCAGGCGGCCCAGCTGCTCGGCCGCCTGGATGTCGGTGCGCGGCACCACGGTCGTCTGCCCGTCCGAGAACGGGGCCGGCTGCGACACCTGCGGCGTCTCCGTGATGCGCACCGTCAGGTCGCCGTGCGTCACCGCCACGGTGGAGACCTGGACGTTGCGGCCGATGACGACGGTGCCGGTCCGCTGGTCGATCACCACCTTCGCGGGGATGTCCGGCTGGACCTGCAATTCGCCGATCTCCGCCATGAACCGCGTCCGCCCGACCTGGCCGGGCCGGGACAGGACCACGGTGCGGTAGTCGCGCGGGCTCGCGGCGCGCCGGCCGTACTTCCGCAGCGTGTAGGCGTTGATCGCGTCCGAGATCAGGACGGCGGTCTGGAAGTCCGGGTTCTTCAGTTCGAGGGCCATGCCGGGCAGGTCCCTGAAGGTGCCGGCCACCGCGTGCTCCACCAGGGCGCCGTTGGGGATCCGCGCGGCCGTCGACACGCCCGAGATCAGCGATTCGGCTTGCCCGGTGGCGCTGAAGCCCGAGACCACGAGGGCGCCCTGGGCCACCGCGTAGACCTGACCGTCGCCGCCCGAGAGGGGGGTCATCAGCAGGGTGCCGCCGCGCAGGGAGGTCGCGTCGCCCATGGAGTTCACCGCGACGTCGACCCGCGAACCCGGCTCGACATAGGCCGGGAGGTTGGCCGTCACCATCACGGCCGCGACGTTGCGGGTCCGCAGCCGCTGGTCGCGGACATTGATGCCCAGCCGGTCGAGCATCGATTGCAGGGATTGCTCGGTGAACTGCGAGTTGCGCAGGGTGTCGCCGGTGCTCTGCAGGCCGGTGACGAGCCCGTAGCCGACGATCTGGTTGTCGCGCACGCCCTGGAGCGCCGCGATGTCCTTGATCCGCGTCGCCGCCGCGGGGGCGGGCCAGAGGGCGAGGCCGGCCAGGACGAGGAGGACGAGCCCGCGCATCACGGCTGCCCCGTCCGCACCCGGCCGTCGGGCTGGACGACGCCCTGGACCACCCGCCCCGTGGCGGTGTTCCGGACGTTGACCGCCTCGTTGACCGCCGCGTTCGCCAGGGCCGTGCCCAGGGTCGAGATCGAGACGCCGTGCTCCTCGAAGACGATCGTGGTCGGCGCGCCGCGGGTCACCAGCCTCGCCTCCTCGATGGCGATGGACGGGATCGTCTCGCCGGGCAGCAGCGTCCGCCGCGCGATCCGGCCGACGGCGCGCCCCGTCGAATCGACGACTGGCAGACGCGGCCTGTAGTTCTCCGGGAACGCCTGCTCCCGGAGCATCGCCGGCTTGATCACGTCGCCCGCGTAGATCGTCGCCACCGGGACCGGCAGGGTCTGCTCCCCTGCCGCGGCCGGGGCGGCGGCGAGGCCGACCGCCCAGGCGGCGCCCAGGGTCCGGGCGATCCGGGCCGCGATTCGCACGGGGCGAGCGTCCTGAGCCATGACGTCAGCGGATGCCCTTCGAGACCGTGCCGGCCATCTCGTCCGCCGCCTGGATCACCTTGGAGTTCATCTCGAACGCCCGCTGAGCCGAGATCAGGTTGGTGATCTCCTTGACCGGATCGACGTTCGACATCTCCAGATAGCCCTGATTGACCTTGCCGAAGCCCGGATCGGCGGCGAACCCGGTCACCGGCAGGCCCGAGGCCGCCGTCTCGCGGTACAGGCCGTTGCCGAGGGGCTCGAGGCCGGCATCGTTGGTGAAGTTGGCGAGCTGCAGCTGGCCGATCGTCTGCGGCAGCTGCTGGCCGTCGATCTTGACCATCACCTGGCCGGTCTCGTTGACCACCACGTCGATGGCGTTCTGCGGGATGATGATCGCCGGATCGACGCTGTAGCCTTCGGCCGTGACCAGGCGCCCGTCGGCGTTCTTGTTGAAGGAGCCGGCGCGGGTGTAGTTGATCTCGCCGTTCGGCATCGTGACCTGGAACCAGCCGCGGCCGTTGATCGCCAGGTCGAGGGGGTTGGTGGTGTTGGTGAGCGGGCCCTGGCGGTGCAGGTTCCGGATCGCCGTGTTGCGGACGCCGAGGCCCAGCATGGCGCCCTCGGGGATCGCCGCCTCGCCGGCCTGGATCGGGACGCCCGCGGGCCGCTCGGCCTGATAGATCAGGTCCTTGAACTCCGCGCGGGCCGCCTTGAACGCCGTGGTGTTCAGGTTCGAGATGTTGTTGGCGATGACTTCGACGTTCAGCTGCTGGGCGTTCATGCCCGTGGCCGCGATGGCGAGCGCTCTCATGATCAGGTCCTTGCGCCGGAAAAGAAGGGGGCCGTGTTTGGGGGATCGGCGGCGCATCGTCCCTGGGCGGGGGCGCCGCCGGGGCGGGTTGCCGGGTCAGATCGCCATGCGGACGATTTCCAGGTAGGCCGACACGACCTTGTCGCGGATCGCCACCGCGGTCTGGAGCGTCTGCTCGGCCGACATGACCGCCTCGACCACCGACTGGGTCGAGGCCTTGCCCTGGATCCCCGAGATCGCGGTCGCTTCGCCGGTCTTCACGGTGTCGCGCATGTGACCGGCGACCTGGGCCATGAGATCGCCGAAGCTGGCGGCGCCCGCCGCGGGGGCGGTCTGCCGGACCCCCGGTATCGCGAGGCCGAAGTCGCTCGGCCCGAAGACGGAGGTCTTGTCGGACGTGCTTGCGAGGGCGGCGAGAGACTGAAGCATCACGTCCTCAGCAGTTCGATGATGCCGGCGACCATCGAGCGGGTCTGCTTGATCATCTGCAGATTGGCCTCGTAGGACCGGTTGGCCTCCCGCATGTCGGCCATCTCGATCAGCATGTTCACGTTCGGCAGCTTGACGTTGCCGTTCTGATCCGCCGCCGGATGGCCGGGATCGTACTCGACCCGGAACGGCGCCTTGTCCTCGCCGATCTGGCGGACCGCGACGGCCGCGGTCCCGGAGGCGCGGTCGAGGGCGGTGCGGAACGTGATCGTCTTGCGCGTGTAGGGATCCGAGCCCGCCGTCTGCCCCGTCGACTGGGCGTTGGCGATGTTCTCCGCGATGACCCGCATGCGCTCGGACTGGGCCCCCATGCCGGAGCCGGCGATCCGCGAGGAGGCGACCAGGGGATCGATCACTGCCCGCTCCTCACGCTCATGGCCAGCATCCGGTTGAACGACTTGACGATGCCGCCGTTGAGGGCCTGATCCCGGCTCACCTCGCCGGCCTTCATCAGCTGTTCCTCGATGTTGACCGAGTTGCCGGAATGCACGACGTCCCAGCCGTCCGAGGAGGCCGCCCGGGCCGGCCGCGCGCCGGGCCCGTCGATCTCCAGGTGGCTGGCATGCGTGGCCGCCATCGACAGGGCGGTCTTGTTCAGCACGTCCCTGAACGGGGTCAGGTCCCGGGCCTGGTAGCCGGGCGTGTTGACGTTGGCGACGTTCCCCGAGATCACGGCCTGGCGCGCCGTGAGGTGCTGCAGCTGCCGGGATGCGAGATTGAACAGGAAGATCGGGTTCATGACCGGTCGGCTTTCCGTCTTGGCGAATGCGAGGCGGTTCCCGGCGTCGGGGGACCGACCCCCGCCCGCCGCGTTGGGTGGGTGGCCCGCTCTGGCGTGACAGTTCGCTGTCGGCGGATCTTTGCGCGGGCTGTCTTGTCCGAAGCTTGCGGTGGTGCGGGCCTGGCTGGCCAGGATCGTCCGGCTCAGGGCGCCGGGCCGGACAGCGCAGGCCGGCCCGATCAGTTCACGAAGGCGTATCCGAGATAGCGCCGCACCTCGATCGGATCGAAGCTCAGTTTCTGCCGAAGCTTCTTCCGAAGCTTGCTGATGTGCCCCTCGATCACGCTCTCGTCCACGTCGTCGGTGAAGGCGCCGTAGACCGCGTTGAACACCTGCTCTTTGGTCATCCGGCGTCCGCGGTTGCGCACCAGGAATTCGAGGATCTGGCGCTCGCGCCGCGGCAGCGTGATCTTCTCGCCGTCGATGTCCGGGTCGCGGCCGTCGAAATAGACCTTCAGCCGTGCCGTCCGATCCGCCATCGCGGTGTCCTTGGCGGACTCGCGCTGCGACCGCCGCCAGACCGCCTCGGTCCGGGCGAGGATCTCGCGGACATGAACCGGCTTGCGGACGACGTCGTCGATACCGGATCCGAAGAGCTGCAGGGTCTCGGTCAGGCAGCGCGTCTCGATCATCGCGATGATCGGCGCGCTCGACCGCTTCTGGATCAGCTCCGGCCATTCCGATCGCTGCGCGCAGTCGCCCAGGAGGAAGCCCTGGACCGCATCGAGATCCGTCCCGGGCGCGGTCTGCAGCCAGTCCTTGAAATCGGAGGCCAGTAATCCGACTGAAGAAACACCTTCTCTACAAAAATTGGCGACATATCCATCTGTCACCATCGGTCTCTCATCGACAATGACGTACATTGTCCAAAGATCCTTTCCGTCAATAACGCAGTAATTGATGGTCAAGACGCTGGGTGATTGAGTTACTGCGACGTGTTATGCAAGGCTGAACCAAATGGAACGGTGGGTCAACAATTTGACGGCATCGTTGTTGTCCGCGTCGATCTTCAAAAACATAGAAAAAATTCAAGATCCATGGCGAAGTTGAGAGCATTTTGACAAAAATTATACGCACGATCACTGATCGGGAACAACATAGATCTGTCATGCTGCGGTATCGCTGCGGCGGTCTGGTGCCGCGCCGGCCTCGAGAGTTTCGCCTGATCCGATGCACGAACGACACGCTCTGAGGCCCGCATCGGCGCGAGCGGATGCCGGCGCACCCCACCCGGCCGCCACGGACCACGTCGTCGGCAACCGGAATCGCTGGTCGCGGGTGGTCCTCGCCTTCGCGGGCCTCGCCGCGGACCAGTGGTATGAGTTCGGCGCATGCATGCTCTGCGAGTCCGTGGAGGCGGCCGCCGCCGCCAAGGACTTCGCGGCGATCGGCCTCGCCTTCCTCGCCGAGGACCGGTCGGAGATCGATTTCGCGCATGTGCCGGGGCTGGCCCGGACCTCCATGGATGCACACGGAGACTGGCTCGCCGGGCCCGGGGCGGGCGATGGCGCGCGCGTCCTCCCGGTCCGGCGCCGCTTCTACCTTCCCGACCCCGCCGCCGAGGTGGCGGTCGTCATCCGGAGCTGGCGCAACACCCGGCCGTTCCGAATCATCGACCCGGAGATAAGGCCGGCCGGGCCCGGCGCAGCCCCGCCGGCGGACGCGGTTTTGCCGCCGGCGGGCCGGCTGACGCGGGACGGCCGGATCCGCCTCGGTGTCCGGCCCGTCTGGTTCCGGCACGGGCTCGTCCCGGGCCGCGGCCTCGTCGTCAAGGGGCAGGTGCTCGCGCGGGGGCCGTCGCAGGGCGCCCTGGCCCGAATCGTCTTCCGCGACGCGCGCGGCGGCCCGCTCCCGCCGCCCTACCCCGACACCCTGGCCACGCTGGCAAACCCCGCCTTCCTGGACATCCCGGTCCATCGGCAGGCCTATCGCTTCACCTTGAAGATCTCACCGCCGCCGCAGGCCGCGACCCTGGAGATCGGCTTCGCCGTCTGGGAGGCGGGCGCGGACCTCGCCCTGGCGGGGCCGCCGGACGTGTTCCTCGACGACGACCTGAGGCTGGCGGACCTGGCGGACGACGCGGATCCGGGCGCCGGGGCGTTCCTGGCGCGGCTGCTCGGCCGCCTCGGCGGCTCCGGGGCGGAGGGTGCCGCCCCCCCGGCGTCGATCCGGCCCTACCTCGATCCCGCCCGCCTGGCGGAAAGGCCTTCGCCGCTGCGCGGCTTCGCGCGCCTGCGCGACGGACGCGCCGCGTGCGTCCTCGCGGAGGGGGCGGTCCGGATCGCGCCCCAGCCGGCCTGGACGCTCCCGGAGGTGCCAGACTGGGCGGCCGATCCGTTCCGGTCGCGGGCGTGGCGGCTGGCGTTCCAGTCCCTCGCCTGGGCCGGCGCCGCCGCCGAGGACCCGGACCGCGGGGTTCGCGCGGGCGCGGTCGCCGCCGCCGTGTCGTGGTCCCGGGCGAATCCCTGGGGCCGGCCGGCGGACGGGCTGAGCCTGCATCCGGCCTGCATGGCGCTGCGTCTCGAGGCGATGCTGGGCCTGCTGGGGGCCGCCACGCAGGACCCGGCGGCGGGTCTCGCGGTCGAGACCCTGGGCGGCGAGGTCGTCCGGCACGCCGCGGCCCTGGCGGAGATCCTCGCCCAGCACACGGTGGCGGGATCGCTGCTGGATGTTCAGGTCGCCGCCGCCCTGCTGTCGGCCGGTCTCGCCCTCCCGGATTTCCCGATGGCGCGGCACTGGACCGATCTGGCCGCCACCGCCCTGCGCGGCGGCTTCGCGGCGCTGATCGGGCCCGACGGCACCGTGGCGGAGCCGTCCTATCACCGCAGCCTGGAACTCCTCACCCTCGCGATCGCCCTCGCGCCCGCCCTGAGCGGCCGGCCGGATCTGGCCGCCCTCGCCGAACTCCTCGACCAGCGCCTCCCCAGGGTCTGGGCCGGCCTCGCCGCGCTGATCGAGCCGGACGGCGCCCTCCCCCCGTTCGACGACGCCCCCGATCACCCCGACCGGACGGGCTGGCTGCGGCGGCTGGCGGCGTCGCGGGCCTGGCCCGAGGCGCCGTCCGCTGTGCCGGGGCCGGCGGGCGGCGGGCCGAGCCCCTCCGACGCGGGCCGGCCCGGCACCCTCGCGGTGCGCAGGCCGGACGACGGGGCGGGATGGTCCGCCTTCACGGCGGATTTCTCCGAGCAGGTCCATCCGCAGGATCACCGGGATTGCACCGCGTTCACCTTCGCCACCGGCGGCCTGCGCTGGATCACCGAGGGGGCGGGCCGGCACGCGGTGACGGCCCGGGCGCACAACGTCGTCATCCCGGACGGCCGCGAGCCGGGGGCGGGCGGGGCCTTCGCCCGCGCCCCCGTCCGGCTGGGCGCGGCCACCCTGCACCGCATCGAGACCGGCGTGCACGGGCCGGATTATGGGCACCTCCGCGCCTTCGTCCTGCTGGAGGATCTCTCCGGCCTGGCCGTCCTCGACCGGTTCCTGGCCGGGGACCGTCCCGTCTCGGTCGAGGGGTTCCTGCATTTCGACCCGTCCGCGGCGGTCGCCCTCGACGCGTCCCGGCGGGTGTTCTGCCTGCGCGGCCAGCGGCAGCTGCACGTGGTGCCCCACACCGTCTCCGGGCGTCTCGCCGACCTGGCGGTGAGCCGCGCCTGGGCCGGTCCGGGATCGAATCACGGGGCGTCGGGCGGCGCCGTGGTCCGCTACGGATTGTCGGGCGTGCGGAGCGTGGCCGGCGGCGTGCTGATCGCCGCGTCGGCGGACAGCCTGAGCCGCCTCGCGCGGGCGGTGGAGGACGACGCGTTCCGGCAAGCCTTCGCGGACTGACGCGCCCGCGCGGCGGACGCGACCGGGGCTGCGGCGGTCCCTGCATCCGGTCCGCGCCACCGCGCCGGGACCCCGGACAGCCCGCGGCGGCACCCGGTCGACGGTCAACGCGGCCGCCGGGTCGGGCCGCCGCGCATCCGCCTAGCTGCGGATGTCCTTCCTGGTGACGAAGTTGAAGTTCTCGACCATCACGTCCTTGACGATGTCGGAACCCAGCCGCTCATTGACCCGCCGCTTGATCTCCTCCAGGCGCCTGTTGATGTCGTACTTCTTGAGATTGCGAAAATCGAGGTCGCCGTCGCCGTAGATTTGCCGGAACGATTCGTCCATCACGAACGGCGCCGGCGTCACGCCCATGCCCTTGATGAGGTGCGAATCGGCCGTGAAGATCATCGTGGCCATGACGTAGCCCTGGACGCTGCCCTCGGCGATGATCGGAATGTTGAGCGGGCGCAGCTTCTGGTAGATCAGGCCCTCCAGGTACTCCTCGGCCTTCGGCTTGGGCAGGGCCGGCAACCAGGTGATCACCGCGAAGCTGGACAGGACCGTGATCGCGCAGATCCAGAGTCCGGTGACGACGATCCGGGTCACGGGCGATCACTCCTGGAAGCGCAGGGCGGCGGAGTAGGTGCCGTCGGATTCCGCGCTCTGGATCATGGTCGAGACGATATCCGAGACCTCCTGCATGGCGCGCAGCTGGATGCCGAGGAGTTCGTGGTTGCGCCGGAGCTTGCCGCGGAGGCGTTCCAGGCAGTCGATCTCCGGGGGGCTGAGCTGCGTGCCATCGACCGCCCGGCCGAGACGCGCGAGTTCCACCAGACTCTGGCTCTTGCGCCGGTTGAACTCGTCCTGCTCCCGCAGGTCGTGCGCCGCGAGCGCGGCGGTCTCGGCATCGATAATGGATTCGAGGCGGCTCAGGGATGACAGCAGCATGGTCCGGGTCCGTTGAAGGGGCGCTCTCAGGCCGTCGGCGTCCGGCCGCCGGGCGCCGGCTCGCCCGATCCGGGATGCGCGGCGTCGATCATCCGGGCGATGCCGATGCCGCCGGCCTTGGCGAGCTGGGCGCCGAGCTGCTCCGCCAGCATCGACTTCCAGATCGCCCCGGCATTGCCCTTGCCGAACACCGCCGCGGCCCCCTGCGGCAGCATCGAATCGACGAAGCTCTGCAGGACGAAGGCCTCGAATTGCTGGGCCGGGCTCCCCTTGGGACGCGGGGCCGCGAGGGTCGCGGCGGTGCGGAAGCGGGTCAGCACCGTGTCGGGGCTCGGCTGCGCCATGGCGGGGACGCCGGGCCGGCCGGCCGCGGCCGCGCCGAGCGCGTCGGCGAAGGTCGCCGGGGCGCCCTGCGCGAGAGTGCTGACGGCCGCCTGATAGCGGGCCGGGTCGGCGGCGCGCGCCACGTCAAGGACGATGTCGGAGGGCGGTTGGACGCTCACGGCACGCTCGTATCCGGATGGGCGGGACCGCGACCGGCCTGGTCTTCGGGGCCGGTCGAACCCTGCGCGGTGGCGGGACTATCGGGCTCGTCCGGATGCCTATCCGGCTTGGCTGGCGGGAGGCTTGCCTCGGCGGTGGAGAGGCGGTCGAGCCGCTCGGCCCAGTCGCGCTTCTCCAGGTGCTGCCGGTGCTCGGCTTCGAGGCGGCCGGTCCACAGCTCGGTCTGCCGGTGCTGGCTTGCCCGCTCGAGGAGCTTCCGCGCGGAGACCTCCCGCTCGGCCCGCAGTCCCTGGGCCGTGACCGCGAGGCTCTTCAGGCGCGGGATCGCGGTCGCCCGGAGCGGCTCGTGGAACGCGGAGGCCTCGTTGAGCGCGCGAATCAGATCCGCCTGCGCGGCGTCGGCCGCCTGAACCCGGCGCTCCAGGACGGCGAGTTCCCGCTCGGCGAGCTGGCGCATCCGGTCCTGGAGGCGCAGGAGCCGCGTGGCCCGGCGGAGCCGCGTCTGCATGTCAGCCCCTCCTGAGCCAGTGCTCGTAGGCGCCGATGAACTGCGCGAGCATGTCGTTGGAGAGGAACATCAGCAGGAGCAGGCCGCCGAACAGGACGAACGGGGTCGCGATGAAGAAGACCGGGATCTGCGGCGTGAGCTTGTTGGCAAGCCCCATGGCGAGGTTCACCAGCACGGAATAGATCACGAACGGGCTCGTCACCCGCACGGCCATGATGAACGCCTCGGTGATCCGGTCGACGAAGCCCGCCAGCATCGGCCCCGCTCCGAACGGGGTCCCGGCCGGGATGCGGTCGTAGGAGGCGACCAGGCCGCGCAGCAGCTCCCAGTGCAGATCCATGGCGAAGATCAGCATCGTCGCCGCGATCATGACCAGCGATCCGGCCAGCGACACCCCCTCGCTCTCGGCGACCGGGTTGCCCGGGATGCCGCCGAGGCCGATCATGGTCGCCAGGGCGCTCGCCATCGTCTCGAGGGCGAAATGGAAGGCCCGGCCGAAGAAGCCGATGGCGAGGCCGGTGAGCGTCTCGCAGCCGATCCACCACAGGGTGTCGGCCGGCGCGGCGTCCCGCAGCTGCGTGCCGAACTTCGGCAGCAGCAGCGGCGCCACCGCGAGGGTCACCGTCAGGGCGATGAACAGGCGGACGCGCTGGGCCACCCGGGTGCTCGACAGGCCCGGGGCGACCATCAGGCAGCCGCCGACGCGGCAGAAGATCACGAACACGCCGAGGAGCGCCTCCGGGATCATCGGCGGTCAGGAGACCGTGCCGAGGGACTTGATCTCGACGCCCCGGGCGATCTCGACGTGCGACAGCACCGCGACCGTGGGGAAGAGGCGTTCGATGATCATCCGCACGTAGCTGCGGACCTCCGGCGCGGTGACCAGGGCGAATCGGTGGGCGGTCTTCATGTGGGTGCGGATCGCCTCGGAGGCCTCGACGCCGAACTGCTCGATGAGCCGGGGATCCATGTCGATCTCCGCCACGTCGCCCTTGGTGTCGCGCTTGAGGGCCTGGTGGAAGCTGAGATCCCAGCGGCTTCCCAGGCGCAGGACGCTGAGGACACCGTTCTCGGCGATGTCGCCGCAGATCTGCTGCGCGATCCTGAGGCGGACATGCTCGGCGATCTGCTCGGCCCGGCGCGCGTGGGGGACGATCTCCGCGATGGCCTCGATGATCAGGTGCAGGTTCCGGATCGACACCCGCTCGGCGACCAGCAGCTTGAGCACCGCCTGCAGCCCCGAATACGAGATCTGCGACGGGCAGATGTCGTCGACCAGGCGCTTGTACTCCGGATCGAGCCGGTCGATCAGCATCCGCATGTCCTTGTAGGACAGGAGCTGCGGCAGGTTGTTGCGGATGACCTCGCTGACATGGGTCAGCATGACGGAGTGCCAATCGATCGGGCTGAAGCCCTCGCGCCGCGCCTCCTGGGCATAGGCCTCCGGCACCCAGACCGCCCGCATCCCGAAGGCCGGCTCGCGCACCTCCTCGCCCGCGATGGTGGGCAGCGGCCCGTCGCCCACGACGATCATCGTCTCGCCGGGGCGGACCTGCTGCGCGGCGATGACGGTCCCGTGGATCGCGATCTCGTAGGTCTTGCTCGGGACCATGACCGATTCGACGAGCTTGATGTCCGGAATGACGAACCCGTACTGCTGGGCGAATTTCCGGCGCATCCGGCCGACCCGGTGGGCCAGTTCCTCCTGCGTCGGCTGGATCTGGACCGCGAGGTGCTTGCCGAGGCGGAGCTCGATCTCGGCGGTCTTCAGCGAGTCCTTCACGGCCTCGCTCTCCTGGCGCTCGAGCAGGAGCTGCCGCTCCTTGGCCTCGGTCTCGGCCTCGACCTTCGACTTCGCCTCGGCGATGCGGCGGGGGATCAGGTAGGCGATCGTGGCCATCAGGGCGCTCAGGACGGCGAACGGCACGAACGGCATTCCGGGCATGATCGCGAAGACCAGCATCAGCCCGGCGGCGACGTAGAGCGCCCGGGGATAGGCGCCGAGCTGGCCGAGGACCGCCTGCTCGGCCGTGCCGCGGGTCCCGCCCTTGGACACCAGCAGACCCGCGGCCAGGGACACGATCAGGGCCGGGATCTGCGAGACGAGGCCGTCACCCACGGAGAGCTTGGTGAACACGTCGGCCGCCTTCGCCAGCGGCAGGCCGTGGCGGGTGACGCCGATGATGATCCCGCCGAAGATGTTGACCGCGATGACGATCAGGCTGGCGACCGCCTCGCCGCGCACGAACTTCGAGGCGCCGTCCATGGAGCCGAAGAATGCGCTCTCCTCCTCGAGCTCGCGCCGCCGCTGCTGGGCTTCCTTGTCGTCGATGAGGCCCGCCGACAGGTCCGCGTCGATCGCCATCTGCTTGCCGGGGATCGCGTCCAGGGTGAAGCGCGCCCCGACCTCGGCGATCCGGGTCGCGCCCTTGGTGATCACCAGGAAGTTGACCGTGATCAGGATGGCGAAGACCACCAGCCCGATCACGAAGTCGCCGCTCATGACGAACTGCGAGAAGCCCTGGATCACGTGGCCGGCCGCGTCGACGCCCGCATCGCCGTTGGCGAGGATCAGGCGCGTCGTCGCGATCCCGAGCGCCAGGCGCAGGAGCGTCGCGATCAGCAGGATCGTCGGAAAGGACGAGAATTCCAGCGGCTTCTGGATCCAGAGCGCGACCATCAGGATCAGCACGGCCAGCGCGATGGAGAGCGCCAGCCCGATGTCGATCAGCACCGCCGGAACCGGCAGGAACAGGACCGCGAGGATCGCGATGATCCCGATCGCGAACCACACATCGCGCCGGACCCTGCCCTCCGGCGCGAGCGCTTCTACGGCCGCTGCCACGCTCTCGACCCCCTCTGTCTCGAAGCCGCTTCTGGACCAGCAAGCTTGCGCCTGGGTTGCGCCGCGCCCGGCCCCCGTCCGGCGGGGCGTCCGGTCTTCCGGCGCCGCTCAGAAGCCGGACACGATCCGGCCGTAGACCAGCTCGGTGAAGGCGTAGATCTGACCGCCGACGAAGGACCCGGTGACGATCATCACGATCAGGACCACCACGATCTTCGGCACGAAGGTGAGGGTGACTTCCTGGATCTGGGTCAGCGCCTGGAACAGGGCGATCAGCACCCCCACGATCATCGCCGCCGCCACCGACGGTCCGGAGGCGATGATGATCGTCCAGATCGCCGTGCGGACGAGTTCAAGGGCATCGATCTCGTTCATGATACCGGCCGGATATGACGGGGACGGCGGCGTGCGCCGGGAGCGCGGGTCATCGGATCCGGGCCGATCGGCGCGCCCGGGGGCACGGGCGTCCCGGGATCACGGACCAGGGGGTGCATCAGCGATGGCGCCGCATGGTCTTACCCGAACCGGCCTCCCCTGCGGCGGACCGTGCGCCCGGGCGCGCCGCGCCTTCGGGGCCGTCGGCCGTGCGGGACCGCGCGTCGCGCAGGCCCGCGTGTGCCGCTCCGGCTCGGACGGTCCCGACGGCGCCGCGACCGGTTCAGGCCCGGCCCATCGTGCCAAACGTCCGGATCGGCAGGACGCGCCACGTCTTCGATCCGCGTGGTCCCGTTCCGGAAGCCCTCGGCCGCCGCCCGGGATGCTCCCCCCGGGCCGGCCGCGCGGGACCGACCGCTACGAGATGATCATGCCGGCCTCGTACGGGACCTCCTTGCCGGTATCGAGATGCGTGAGCAGGCCGTTGTTGACGACCTCGACCGAGGCGACGGTTCCCGTGGTCTTCCCATCCGCCGAGGTCACGGTGCGCCCGACGAGGTTCCCGGCCTGCGACATCGTCGAGGATGCGAGCAGCGCGTCGAGCTTGCTGTTCGTGTTGACCCCCTGCTCGACCTGCGAGAACGTCGCGAGCTGGCTCATATACTCCGTCGACTTCATCGGGTCGGTCGGATTCTGGTTCTTCATCTGAGCCAGGAGGAGTTTCAGGAAGTTGTCGTAGTTCAGCGTCGCCTGCTTCGCCGCAGTCGCGGTGCGGTTCGGCGTGGCCGGCGTCGGCGTCTTGGGCGTCGTCGCGTTGGTCTGGGGTACGGACATGGTTCGCTCTCCCTCCGGTATGGGTGTTGGGACCTCGGGACGCCCTCAGGCGACCCGATCGGCGATCGCGCCCGCGAGGTCGGACGTCCGTGAGCCGTCCGATTCGAACAAGCCCCGCAGGATCCGCAGGCCCTCGAAGGGCCGGGCCACCGTGAGAAGGTCCCGGACCGCCGCCAGGGCCGACACGACCTCGGGCCCGGGATCGTTCGCGAGGATCGCGCTGTCGACCTCGTCGTAGGCCGCCCGGACCCGGTCCGCGTTGCTCGGGTCGATCAGCATGGCCTGGGCGATGAAGTAGAGCTGGCGGATCGGCGTGGTCGCCTGTTCCGCCTGCAGCACGTGGGCTTCCAAGAGGAACGTGGCGTCGTTGAGCAGCTCGATCGTCACCTTGCGGTCGACCCGGAGCACGGCGCCGTTGACGAAGATCCGCTCGTTGCCCCGCAGGCTGAGATTGATGGAGCGGCTCATTGCAGACCGTCGCGGATGAGAGAGTTGACGTAGATCAGGGCCTCGAAGCCGCTGGCGTCGCCCTGCAGGATCTGGTCGGTCCGGCGCATGTTCCACAGGCCGATCGAGATCAGGTCCGCCCGCAACTGCTTCGGCAGGCCGTTCTCCGGTTTGACCAGATCGTCGATCAGCAGGCTCCAGAGGCGCTGCAGGTAGCTCGTGGCCTCCTGGTGCAGCGCCAGCGGGGCATCCGCGGCCGCGGCCCGCCGCATCAGGTTGATGGCCCGGTCGAAGGCGGCCCGCTCCCGCTCCCGGGCGAGCGCGGGCGAATCCTCCATGATTTCTGCGTAAGACGCGCCGTACATCGCGGAAGTGCCTCTTGCGTGAATGCGTGACACGATTTCAGGGCGGCCGTCGAAGACTGCGCGGCCTTGAACGGTTCGGAATGGCGTGACTACCGGACGTAGTCCATCAGGCTGAGCTTGTTCACCTGGCTCGTCAGTGAATAGGCGATCTCCAATTGCTTCTTGAGATCGTTCACGCGGGTCGCGGCTTCGGCCTGATCCACCGCTTCGAGGGCGTTGACCCCCTCCTGCAGGATGGTTTTCTTCGCATCCATCTGCTGTGCGACGGTCGCGACGCGCGCCTGGACGGTGCCCACGTCCGACTGCAGCCCCGTGACACCCCAGGTCGCGCTGGCGGCCAGGGCGCGCATCTTGTCGTACACGACCGTCTGGGCGACGGCGGACAGACTCGACAGGCCGATCGACGAGCCCAGGGTGTAGAGCATCGCCAATTGCCGCAGGGGCTGGGCATTGGCGCTCACGGAGGTGTCGCCCATCTCATTGCGGGCGATCTCGCTGCGGATCTTCACGTCCGACGCCGAGGACCATTTGGCGGCCCATTGCGCGTCGGTGAAGAGGTTGGCGAAGCGGCCGCCGTCCGCCAGGAAGGTCTTCATCTGCGTGTCGGTGATGCTGCCGGAGTCCGGCTGCTTGCCCGGAGGCGCGAAGCCGAATTCGGCCTGGAACGCATCCAGGAAGGCCTGCTTGGCGGGCGAGGTCGTCGCGTCTTCGTAACTCGCGATCGGGCGCACCCCCGTGTTGATCCCGCCGAAC
Source organism: Methylobacterium sp. J-070 (assembly GCF_022829385.1). GTDB lineage: Bacteria > Pseudomonadota > Alphaproteobacteria > Rhizobiales > Beijerinckiaceae > Methylobacterium. Next base: position 21,406 of record NZ_JAKSXX010000026.1, read on the forward strand.
AGGTACTGTCCGCCGGAGCCGGAATTCATCTGCGCGATGAGGGCCGCGAGCCTTGAGGCGGCCGCCTTCTCCACCGTGGGACCGCTGTCGCCCGTCAGCTTTCCCGGCATGACGATCGCGAGGAAGGACTCCCCATCCAACCGGACCTGATTGAGGGCCTGGTACGTGGTGTCGAGTCGGTTTTTCGTCAGGCCGTTGCGCTGACGCTGCGCCTCGAGGTCATCGAGTTCCTGACGGAAGTCCAGGGTCTCTCCGGTCCGATATCCCAGTTCGAAGCCGACATCGGCGTAGCGGCCGGACCCGGCCTCGATGTTGGCCTTGTCGAGATCCGCCTGGAGGCGGCCCATGCTGGACCGCGGCGTGTTCAGGAACGTGGCTGTCGAGATGTAGCTCGTCCGCATGGGACTACCTCACCGCATCGAGGAGGGTTTGCAGCATCGCGTTCACCGTCGCGATGATCTTGGCGGAGGCCGCATAGGACTTCTCGAGCTCGAGCATCGTCGCGGTCTCCTCGTCGCGGTTCACCCCCGTCGCGTTCGACAGGGCCGTGGAGGTGCGACTCAGGAAGGCCGATTCGGTGTCGACCTGCGTCGAGGCCGCCTTGCGGGTGGCTTCCAGCCAGCTCGCCGACGACTGGGCGGCCGTCAGCACCGAGGCCGACAGAGGCAGTTCCGAATCGGCGGGGTAGGTCTGGTCCGCCCGGAGCGCCGACTGGAGGGCGCGCAGGTGGTCCGAGAAGGCGGCGGCGTTCGTCGTGTTGTAGAGATATTGCGCCCCCACATTCATGCCGCCGTCCCGCAGCGTGAACGGATTGCCGCCCTGTTCGGGGTCGGCCGTCGGGTTGACCCGGATGGAGGCCGCCAGTCCCGCGGTCCCGGCGGCCGGCAGGGTCGGGCCGCCCTCGTAGGTCAGGAGGCCCGCCAGGGCCGTCCCGGTCGCGGAATTCTTGTCGGTCTCGGCGAAGGCGACGATCACCCCCCGGGCGACCGCGTCGAGCTGCTTCTGATACGTGACCGCGATGTCGTCGCGCACCGCCATCTGCCCGACGATGCGCCCGGTCTGGAGGGGCATCAGCGACCCGCTGCCGGTGGCCCGCACCCCGTCGATGTACACGGCGTTGCCGGTGGTCCCGGCCCCGAAGGCGGCGGTCGGCGCGAAGGTCACGGTCCGGGGGATCTTGTCGAAGAGCGGCGAGCCGTTGTCGGCGTAGATCGCCATGTCGTTGTTGGCCCGGACGATCGTGTTGATGCCCAGTTCCTCAGACAGCTGCGCGAGGATCTTGTCGCGATTGTCCAGCGCGTCGCTGATGTCGGCTCCGACGACCGTCCCGACCACCACCGCCTTGTTGGCCGCGTCGAACCGCGTCAGCAGGTCGTTGATCGTCGTGACCGAATTGTCGATCTCCTTGTCGGCCGCCGCGCGGACGGATTGGACCTTGCCGCTGCCCTGGTTCAACGACCGGGACAGGTCCTTCGCGGCCGCGACGGCGGCCTTGGCCAGGTTGAGATCGCTGGGGGCGTTCGCGGCGTTGTCCAGCGCCGCGCTCAGGGCGCCGACCTTGGCGGCGATGGAGCCGCTCACCTCCGTGTCGCCCACCGTCTCTTCCAGACTCTTCAGGGCGGTCAGGACCGCCTTGCGTCCGGCCAGTTCCGACGTGCTGCCGAGCATCCGGTCGAACAGCGCCGTGTTGCTGGCGCGGTTGACGACGACCCGGACGGGGCCGTCGGTCGTGACCATCGAGGCGATCTTGCGCGAATAGGCCGCATCGCCGACGCCCGCGATGTTGCGGGACACGACGTCCGTCTGCGTCCCGTTCGCCAGCAGCGACCCGCGCGCGGTGTTCAGCGCAACAGAGAGACTCATCTCGCCCGTCCTCTCATCACCGTCAGCGCTTGAGGTTCACGAGCGTTTCGAGCATCTCGGTCCCGGTCTGGAAGACCTTCGAGTTGGCCCCGTAGCTCGTCTGCGAGGCGATCATGGTCGCCAACTCGTCGCCCAGATCGACCGTGGATTGTTCGAGTCGGCTCGACAGGATCGACCCGCGGCCCCCGATATTCGGGAAGTCGGTCTTCACCACGCCGGAGGTGGCGCTGACGTCGTAGACGTTGCCGGCGCGCGGGGTCAGGTTGTCCGGGCTCGCCACCGTCACCAGCGGGATCCGGTAGGCGGCGTAGCGCGAGCCGTCCTCGTAGACCGCGTAGACCGTGCCGTCCGTGGCGATATCGGTGCTCTTGACCGCGCTCGGCTTGTTGCCGTCGATCGCCTTGACCTCGACGTTGAAGTCGCCCGCGACCTGCGTGATCGTCGACAGGTCGAGGGTGAAGGGCTGACCGTTGGGAACGGTCCAGGTCAACTTCGGGGTGCCGGTCGGCTTGCCGCTGCCGTCGAAGGCCATCGCGGTGGTCGCGAGCTGGGCGACGGGGGGGCCGCGATCGTAGGCGGCGACCTGCCACGTGCCGCTGCCCGTCTTCAGGTAGTAGATGTCGGCCAGGACCGCGTGACCGAGATTGTCGTACGTGGTGATCGACTTCGTCTTCGTGTAATTGTTCGGCCCGGGGGCCCCCGTCCCGGCGACGTCGTCGCTGTTGAGGTTGCCCTGCAGCGTTCCCTTCGTCGACGGGGTGGTCTTCATGTTCAGGCTCGCCGTGTTGACCGGCACGAGGCCGTCATAGCTGTTCAGCGACACCTTCGGATCGCCGTTGGCGAGGCTGTAGCCCTGCAGCGTCATGCCGGCGGCATTGACGAGGTTGCCCGACGATCCGTCCACGACGTAATTGCCCGCCCGGGTGAGGTGCGGGGTGCCGCCCCGGTCCTTGACGATGAAGAACCCCTCGCCATTGATCGCGAGGTCGGTGTTCGACGTCGTATCCATGGTCGTGCCCTGGTTCTGCAGGCCACCGATCCCGTACCGGATCACGGTGTTGACCGATCCGGCATTGTAGGAGCCGGCATTCGAATCGGTCAGCATGGAGGTGAACTGTGCTTTGCCGCGCTTGTACCCGACCGTGTTCTGGTTCTGGATGTTGTCCGCGACGACGCCCAGCCGGTTCGACTGCGCGTTCATTCCGGACACGCCGGCGTTCAGCACCCCGTACAGACCCATGACCGGGACCTCCTCGTTGAATGACGTTGCGTGAACTCTGATCAGGCCTCGCTTGCGCGGGGCTGACGGCGCCGTGCTTCGCGGGCCGCCGGACCGGCGCCGCCGCGCGCCATCCGGCCGCGCCGCGGGATCGCGCTCAGCCCCGGAGCGCGTTCGCCAGGTCCAGGAAGGCATCGTGGCTCTCCGGCTCCGTCGGGTCCTGCCGCAGGGCGGCGTAGATCTTCGGGATCAGGGCGACCGCCTGGTCGAGTTCGGGATCGGCCCCGGCGTGGTAGCCGCCCATCAGGCGCAGATCCCGGGAATCCTCGTAGCGGGCGATCAGGTTCTTGAGGGTCCGCACCAGCTCGCGCTGCTGCGGGGTCCAGACGAGGTCGGCGAGGCGCGAGATCGAGCTCAACAGGTTGATCGCCGGGTAGCGGCCCTGGTCGGCGATGGCCCGGTCGAGGACGATGTGCCCGTCCAGGGTGCCGCGGATGCTGTCGGCCACGGGGTCGTTGTGGTCGTCGCCGTCGATCAGCACCGAGAAGACGCCCGTGATGCTGCCCCCGCCCTCCAGACCCGGCCCGGCCCGCTCCAGCAGCCGCGGGAGGTCGCCGAACACGCTGGGCGGGTAGCCCCGCGCCACCGGCGGCTCGCCGGCCGCCAGCGCCACCTCCCGGGACGCGTGGGCGAACCGGGTCACCGAATCGATCACCAGCAGCACCGACTGGCCCTGGTCCCGGAAGAACTCCGCCACCGCGACCGCGAGCTTCGGCGCCTGCCGGCGCATCATCGGGCTCTCGTCGCCCGTCGCCACGACCACCACCGAGCGGGGACGGCTCTCCAGGATCGGGCCCTCCAGGAACTCGCGCACCTCGCGGCCGCGCTCCCCCACCAGGGCGACGACCACCGCGTCGAAGCCGGAGCTGCGGGCCAGCATCGACAGCAGCGTGGTCTTGCCGACGCCGGACCCCGCGAAGATGCCGATGCGCTGGGCCGCGCAGAGGGGCGTGAACAGGTCGATGGCGCGCACGCCGGTCCGAAGCGGGCGGTCCACCCGCCCCCGCCGCATCGCCGGGGGCGGGTCGGCATCCAGCGGCATGGCGCGGTCGCCCCTGGGCAGCTCGCCCTTCCCGTCGATGGGCTGCCCGAGGGCGTTGACGACCCGGTCCTTCCAGGCCTCGCAGGGCCGGGGGGCGGCCGCCGGCACCCGGTAGGCCGGCGCCCCGAGGCCGGCCTCGATCCGCCCCTCGAACGGCTTGAGGATCACCCCCGCCTCGTCGATCCGCACGATCTCGCCGTCGAGGGACCGCCCCGCGGCCTCGATCCGCATGCGGTCGCCGAGCCGCAGCAGGGGGGTGGCGATCCGGATCCGGCAATGGCCGAAGCCGATCTCCCGCACGGAGCCGCCGACCCGGACGAGGGGCTGGTCGTCCCGGTCCTCCAGCGCGTCGGCGAGGCGGTCCAGCGCGTTCATGCCGATCTCCGCAATGGTTTGCCCCGGTTCCCGCGACCGCCGCGGACCCGCGGTGGCGCGCCGACGCCCCGTCCGCCGGGATCCTCGGTCGGTCGCGGTGTGCCGCCGCAGCGCCGGCGGCCGCGCGTCTGCGGCCCGTTCAGGACGCCGGGCCGAGGCCGCGGATCGCGTCCGACAGCGAGGATTCCGATTCGGCCACCGCGGAGGCGGCGCTCTGGAAGGTACGGGTGATCTCGATCAGCCGCGCCATCTCCATCACCGGGTTGACGTTGGCGCCCTCCTGGAACCCCTGCTGCACCCGCACCGTGGCCTCGCCGCGCTGGTTGAAGTCGAGGATCGGCCGGCCCGGGACGTTCGACGCCACCGCGCCGTCGGCGGCGCGGCTGAGCGTGGCGTTCGGGTCCAGGCGAAACACGCCGAGCGCGCCGATCTGGTTGACGCCCTGGGTGATGATCCCGTCCTGCCCGATCGTGATGGCCGGCCCTTCCGGGTCGACCGTCAGGGGCGACCCGCCGGGGTCCAGGATCGGGCGCCCGCTGAGATCCTGCAGGTCGCCGGCCGCCGAGACCTGCATGCGGCCGTCCCTTGTGTAGACCATCCCCTGCGGTCCCCGCACCGCCAGCCAGCCGTCCCCGTTGAGGCCGACATCGAGGGGCGAATCGGTCTTGGTCAGGGCGCCGCCCTTGCGCGACAGGAACGTGTCGCCCGGCGTGGCGAAGGCGACCTCGCGCCGGCCCGCCTCGGACAGGATCGTGCCGAACTTCACCTCCTCGGCGCGGTAGCCCGCCGTCCCGAGATTGGCGACGTTCGTCGCCACCGTGTTCAGGCGCTGTTCGAGCGCCATCTGGGCGGACAGCGTGACGTAGAGCGACGATTGCATGTCAGTGGAGTCCCAGCCGGATGCTCTGCAGCTTCATCAGGAGATCGGCGCTGAGCCCGCTCCCGGATCCCCCGAAGATCGACAGCGCCGGGACCACCGGCGGGTTCTTCTGGATGTCCCACATGACGCTGAAGCGCTTGATGAACTGCTCGAGCTTGACCGGATCCTTGAAGCTCGCCAGGTCCACCTTGCGCTGGAGCAGCCGGGCCTGAGCGTCGATGCTGCCCGTGGCCACCTCCGGGGGCAGGCCGAGCGCGGTGCGCACGACTTCGGCCAGGGCCTTGTCGGCCAGTATGCCGTACACGGACGCGACGCTGCCGGCCTTGCGCCGGAAGTACAGGGCGAGCCTGACGCCCTCGTTGTCGTTACCGGCATCGACCTCGACCGATTGAACGGCATAGGCCTTGACCGTGGCCGCGCGGGCATCGCTGCGCACGCCCTCGAACCGGTCCAGGAAACCGGTCAGCGTCTTCGGATCGTGCAGCGTCCAGACGTCGAGCTTCCCCGCGATCGTCTTGGCCTGATCGGCGGGGCTCTGAGAGGTCAGGTCGGCGGAAAGGCCGAGGGTTTTCCTCACGACATCGGTCAGGACCGGATCCTGGACGAGATCTGAAGCGGAGTCGATCGTCCCGATCTTCGCACGGAAATACTGGGCCAGCTTCGCCGTCTCCGCATCGGAGTCCGCGTAGGTTCCCGCCGTGCGGTAGTAGGGATCGACGATGGCGTCGCGGCCGGCCTGACGGGCGGTGCGATATTGTTCGAGGAACTGCTCCAGCTTCTCGGGATCCTGGAACGTCGTGGCGTCAACCTTGCCGGCGATCTGCCCGGCCTGCGTTCTGGCGTCTTCCGCCCAGCCCAGACCGAGGGCGGCCCGAAGCACCGACGAAACCTTGGGATCGGCAACGATATCCTTGACGATATCTTTCTTCCCGGTCCGGAAATCGTCGGCAAAGCTGCGGACGTAATCGACCTGCTTGTCCGTCTCGCTGTCGTAGTCGGCCTTCGCCTGCAGATCGACGAGGGCGTTGCGGCCCGCCAGCCGGGCGGTGCGATATTGCGTGACGAGCACATCCAGCTTCGTGGGATCCTGGAATGTCCCGGCATCGACCTTGCTGGCGATCTGCCCGGCCTGCGTCTTGGCGTCGTCGGCGTCGGGATTCAGGCCGACCGCAGTCCGGACGAAGGACGACAGCTTGGAATCGGCGACCACCTCCTTGACGAGATCGCGCTCCGTCGTGAGCGTGTCGGCGAACGTGCGGACGTAATCGATCTGGCTGTCGGTCTCGGTATCGTAATCGATCTTCGCCTGCGGATCGACGATGACGCTGCGACCGACCTGCCTAGCGACCCGATACTGATCGAAGACCTGCTTCAGCTTCTCGGAATCCTGAAAGGTCGTGATGTCGACCTTGCCGGCGAGCTGCTGGGCCTGCGTGTCGACGTCGACGGCCGGCCGGAGACCGACCGCCGTCCGGACGATGGACGCCATCATGGGATCCGCGGCGATGTGCTTGATCAGGGTATTTGCCGTCCTGAGGTTGTCGACGAAACCGCGCACGTACCCGATCTGGTTGTCCGTCTCGCTGTCGTAGGTGGCCCTCGCCTGCGGATCGGCGAGGGCGTCGCGGCCGGCCTTGCGGGCGGCGCGGAAGCGATCGAAGAACGCGTCCAGCTTCTCGGGATCCTGGAACGCCGCGGGGTCGAACCGGCTCTCGATCTGCAGGGCCTGCGCGTCGGCGTCCTCCGCGGCGGTGGCCGGGCGCAGGCCGACCGTCGTCCGGACGACGGCCGATACCTTGGCATCCGCGACCACATCCTTGATGATGTCTTTATTGGTTTCGATATTCTGCACGAAGATCCGCGCATAATCGACCTTTTTAGATGTATCGGCGTCGTAATCGGCCCGCTTCTGATAAAGAGTCTGGTCGACCTTGGGGGAGGAGCCGCCCTGGATATCGCTGTCCAGCGTGGACGGATTCTCGCCTGATGCCTTGAAGTTGAATGCGGCGGCGAAGTCCTGGTACCGGGAATCCTGCAGACGGTCGGCGAGGCTACGCCCGCTGCTGTCGGGCTCGCCCGTCAGGACTTTGCGCATGAAGCCCTTCGACGGGATCATCTCCTCCAGGCCATAGGCGCGCATGGCAAAGGCGTAGAGACGGTTGTTGCGGAAGAAGTCGTCAACCGTATTGATGTCGCCGATATGCTCCAGAAAGTAATTGGTATCGCTCTTCTGACGAGATTCGGACGATTTCAGCGCGATCGAAGCGTCGTAATTCGCGGTGATCTGCCGATAGGATGTCAGAGTCGAGATCATGGGCGAGGCCTTCATCTTCAGGCATGTCGGATTCTATGGGACGGATCTTGCCTGAAACTTGCCCGGACCGAAAGTCGAAAGATCGGGATGGCCGCTGGTCCCGCTCAAGCCTTGCGCAAGCATGGCGCTCTAGAGCCGGCGGCTGAATGCAGGGGTTGAGGGCGCCGGGCGTGAGTATCATCTTCGGCTTGCTGATCGCGGTCGTGTGCGTCGGCGGGGGGTTCTCGGCCATGGGCGGCCACCTCACGGTGATCTGGCAGCCCTTCGAGTTCATCATCGTCGGCGGGGCCGCGCTCGGCGCCTACGTGGTGGCCAACTCGACCAAGGTGGTTCTGGGGACCGGCAACGCGATCATGGACGCGGCCCTGGGGCGGGTGCCGAAGGAGGAGGATTATCTCCAGCTCCTCGGCCTGCTGTTCGCGCTGACGCGGGAGCTGCGCTCCAAGCCGCGCAACGAGGTCGAGACCCACCTGGAGGATCCCGACAACTCCCCGATCTTCAAGGCCTATCCGCGGGTGACGCGCGACCCGGAGCTGCAGCTGTTCATCTGCGACTACGTGCGCCTCATCCTCATCGGCAACGCCCGGTCCTACGAGATCGAGGCGCTGATGGAGGAGGAGATCGCCATCCATCGCAACGACAAGCTGAAGGTCTACGGCGCGCTCATGGGCATGGCCGACGGGCTGCCGGCCCTGGGCATCGTCGCGGCCATCCTGGGGATCGTGAAGGCGATGGGGGCGCTCGATCAGTCGCCGGCCCTGCTGGGCAGCCTGATCGGCTCCGCCCTGGTGGGCACTTTCACGGGCATCTTCGTCTCGTACGGGCTGGTCGGGCCGATGGCCAACAAGATCAAGGTCGTCCGCGAGACCCAGGCGCGGGTCTACGTCATCGTGAAGCAGACCCTGCTGGCCTACATGAACGGCGCCCTGCCGCAGATCGCCGTCGAGCACGGGCGCAAGGCGATCACCGCCGCCTATCGGCCGACGATCGACGATGTCGAAAGGGCGACGATCACCGGGCCGCAGCGCGGCGGCGAAGCCGTGCGCGAGGCGGCCTGATGATGGACAAGCAACAGGCCGCCGACATTCGGGATCGGCTGCTGGACGCCGCGGGCCTCTCGCTCGACCGCCTGCCGATGCTGCACGTGATCCTCGACCGGGTCGCGACCTTCTGCGCCGATCAGCTCCGGCATTTCGCGGCCTCGCCGGTCTATTTCTCGCTGAGCAACGTGGAGAGCCAGCGCTTCGGCGACATCCTCGAACCCTACGAGTCGAACGCGGTCGCCGGCATCTTCCACGCGCCGGAATGGGACAGCCACATCCTGGTCGGCTTCGACCGCGACTTCATCTTCACGATGGTCGAGGTCCTGCTCGGCTCCGACGGTTCCGAGCCGCCCCTCGACGAGGAGCGCTCGTTCTCCAACATCGAGATGCGGATCGCCCAGCGCCTGTTCGAGCAGATCGGCAAGGCGATGCAATCCGCCTTCGCGCTGGTGGCCGACACGCCGTTCAAGCTGGAGCGGACGGAGCTGCGGATGGACTTCGCCGTCATCGGCCGCCGGAACAACCAGGCGGTCGCGGCGAAATTCCTGCTGCAGGCGCTCAACCGCGGCGGCGAGATGTTCATCGTCATCCCGCAATCCGTCCTCAACCCGATGCGCCAGAGCCTGGCCCGGATCCTGGTCGGCGAGAACTCGGCCCGGGATTCGAAGTGGACCCGGCAGATCGCCGGGGAGGTGCAGAAGACCCCGGTGACGCTGAAGGCGATCCTGGAGGAGAAGCCCCTGTCGCTGGGCGAGATCGCCGACCTGAAGGTCGGCCAGGTGCTGGAGCTCCGGGCGACCCCGCGCAGCCGCGTGAAGCTCGTCGGCAACGACCGCGAGCTGTTCTGGTGCGACGTCGGGCAGGCGGATGGCGGCATCCTCCTGCGGGTGGACCGGTTCATCGATCAGGATCAGGAGTTTATCGAAGATGTTCTCGCTCGCTGAGGCCCTGCTCTTCGCCGCGCTGGTCGCGACGACCGCCTGCCTCGTGCCGATGTACCTGCGGCTGAAGCGGCTGGACCGGTACCACGCGCAGTATCGCGACATGGTCGACTGGAGCGCCTGCGCCCTGGTCGGCGCGAGCAACGCCGTGCAGTCCTTCACGCAGGACGGGCGGGTCGTCCTGGAGGACCTCAGCCGCGAGATCGAGTCCGCCAAGGCGGCCCTGGACGAACTCAAGGCGGAGCGGCTGAGGCTGACGGCCTCGGCGCCGCCGGCCGCCGTCCGGGACCCGGCGCTGGGCGGCAGCCTGACGAGCCCCTGATGCGGGGCGCCGATGATCTTGATCCCGGGCCGCCCGACCCCAGGCCGGCCGCTGCCCCGGTCGCCGCCCCGATGCCCGACCTGGGGGCTCCGGGACCCGCGGCGCGGGCCTTCCCTTCTTCGAGGAGCACGCGATGACACCCCCCTCAGACCAGCCGCAGGCCGAGACCGGGTCCGGAGGCGGCCACAGCGACAGCCTGTTCGCCAAGATCGAGGCCCATGCCGAAGAGCAGCGGGCGCAGGGCGAGCGCCTCGGCGGCGCCCGGAACCTCGACTCGATCCTGCGGATCCCGGTCCTGATGCAGGTGGTCCTCGGCTCGGCGACGATGCCGGTATCCAACCTGATGAAGCTGGGTCGGGGCGCGATCGTCCCCCTGGATCACCGCGTCGGCGAGCCCGTCGACGTCGTGGTGAACGGCCGCGTGATCGCCCGGGGCGAGGTCGTCGTGGTCGAGGACGACAATTCGCGCTTCGGCGTGTCGCTCACCGAGATCGTCGGTTCCGCGCCTGCCGATTCCAACGCCTGAGGGGAAGCCTGGCCATGGCCGTCGGTTCGATGACCAAACCGAGCGTCAGGGTCCTGACGCCGACCGAGGAGGTCGCCGCCGTCCTCATCTCGATGAACAAGGCGACCGCCAGCCGGCTGGTCAAGTATTTCGACGCCGTCGAGCTGAAGCAGATCACGCGCGCGGTGGCGCAGCTCGGGCCGGTGCCGCGGGATCAGCTCGAGACCCTCATCGAACAGGTGGCCGCCCTGTTCGCCGACGGCGCGAACCTGATCGGCACGGCCCGGGAGATGGAGAAGCTGCTGGAAGGGGTCCTGCCGCCCGAGCAGATCGCCGAACTCATGGCCGATGTCCTCGGCCAGGGCGAGCGCTCGATCTGGGACAGGATCTCGAACGGGTCGGACACCGCGCTGGCCTCCTTCCTGATGAAGGAACACCCGCAGACGGTGGCGCTGATCCTGTCGAAGGTGAAGCCGTCCTGCGCCGCCAAGGTGATGGCCCAGCTCCCGCCCCCCCTGCGCAACGGCGTCATGCGGCGGATGCTGACGTTCAAGCCGATCGTCGAGGCATCGATGAAGATGATCGAGCAGACGATCCACGAGGACTTCATGATCAACCTGGCGCGCAACGCCGCGGCGGACACCCATTCGCGGATGGCGGACATCATCAACAAGATGGAGCGCCAGAGCATGGAGGAGGTCCTCGACAACCTCACGCAATCGCGGCCGAAATCGGCCGAGATCCTGAAGGGCCTGCTGTTCACCTTCGACGACATCATCCACATGACGCCGCGGGCGCGCACGGCCCTGTTCGATCAGATCCCGAACGAGCGCGTCATCCTCGCCCTGAAGGGCACGAACCCCCAGCTGCGCGGCGTCGTGCTGAGCGGCCTGACCGCCCGTGCCCGACGCCTCGTCGAGCACGAGCTGGAGGGTGGCGAGCCCGCCTCCCAGCGGGACGTGCTCGAGGCCCGCCGGGCGATCACCGACCAGGCCCTGGAGATGGCGGCCCGGGGCGAGATCGAGCTCAACGCGGCCGATTCGGAAGACACCTACGTCCGCTAAGGGTCGTGCCGGATCGCGGCGCCCTCGGGCGCGGCTCCCGGGCCCCGTTCGATCTCACGCGCTGTCGCCGCCGCGGTGTTCGTTCCGGCGGGGACCCCTCCAGCCAGGCCCGCCGCCATGTCCGACGACGATAAGGAGAGCAAGACCGAGGCCGCGAGCGACAAGAAGATCAGCGATGCGCTCGCCCGGGGGAACACGCCGTTCTCCAGGGAGGCGCCGGTCTTCGCCTCGATCCTGGGCCTGCTGCTCTTCCTGGTGTTCGTGGTGCGGGACCAGGGGCTTCCGCTCGTGCAGCAGCTCGCCCTGCTCCTGGAGCAGCCGCGCAACTTCCCGGTGGAGACGAGCCCGGACGCGATGCACCTCGTCAACGCGCTGTTCGTCGAGATGGGACGCTTCCTGCTGCCCGTCCTGGTGATCCTGCTGGTCGCGGGGATCGCCGCCTCGATCTTCCAGAACACGCCCCGCCTGGTGCTCGAGCGGATTCAGCCGCAATGGTCCCGGATCTCCCCATCAAGTGGCTGGGGCAGGATCTTCAGCGTACAGGGCTTCATCGAGTTCGGGAAAAGTCTGTTCAAGTTCGTGGCGATCGGCAGCATGTCCTTCATGGTGCTGAGCGCCGACCGGCACGAGATCGTGAATGTCATGTTTATGGATCCGATCGGGCTGCCCGAGTTCCTGCTGACCCTGTCGGTTCGCCTGGTGTCGGCGGTCAGCGTGGCGACGATCGCCCTGGTCGCCGGGGACCTGGTCTGGACCCGGGTGCGGTGGCAGCGCGACCTGCGGATGTCGAAGCAGGAGCTGAAGGACGAGTTCAAGCAGGCCGAGGGCGACCCGCTGGTGAAGGCGAAGATGCGCTCGCTGGCGAAGGACCGGCTGCGCAAGCAGATGATCGCGGCGGTCCCGCGCGCCACGATGATCCTGGCCAACCCGACCCACTACGCCATCGCACTGCGCTACGACCAGAGCGAGAACGACGCCCCGATGGTTCTGGCCAAGGGCACCGACCTGATCGCCCTGCGCATCCGGGAGATCGCCGAGAAGAACCGGATCGAGGTGGTGATCGACAAGGCCCTGACCCGGGCGATGTACGACCACGTCGAGGTCAACCAGGCGATCCCGGCGGAATTCTACCGGGCGGTGGCGAACCTCCTGGTCTACGTGATGACGCGCAAGCGCCGCTGACCGTCCCCGAGAGGCCGGGCCCGGTCCGACGGATGGCCGCGTCGCTTGCCGGCCTGCCCGGTCCGACCACCGCGCCGAGGCCGCGGTCCCTGCGCGCCGGGCGATCCCGGACCGGAAAGCCCCGGTTTCGAAAGGTCCGTGACCGTTCGCGGGTGCAGGGCGGAGCCCGGCGCGCGGGGTGGCCGCCCCCGGACCCGGCCGGAGGGCCTTCAGCCCTTCGGAAACCCACGATCCGTCGCGGCGCGCCAGAGGTCCGGTCGGCCTCAGGCCGTCCGGCGCTGGGCCGCGCCCTTGGCCTCCCGGCGGAACCGGTGCAGCACGAACTCCGTGTAGCCGTTCGGCTGCTGCGCCCCCTCGAACACCAGGGCCTCGGCGGCCCGGAAGGCCGGCCCGTCGAAGCCCGGGGCCATCGGCCGGTAGGCCGGATCGCCGGCGTTCTGGCGATCCACCACGCCGGCCATCCGCCGCAGGGCCGCGGCGACCTGATCCCGGTCGACGATCCCGTGGCGCAGCCAGTTGGCGATGTGCTGGCTGGAGATCCGCAGGGTGGCGCGGTCCTCCATCAGGCCGACCTCGTGGATGTCGGGCACCTTGGAGCAGCCGACGCCCTGGTCGATCCAGCGGACCACGTAGCCCAGGATCCCCTGGCAGTTGTTGTCGAGTTCCTCCCGGACGGCCTCAGGGGCGAAGGGGCCCTCGGCCAGCGGCAGGGTCAGCATGGCGGCGCGGGTGGCGGGCGTCCGCTCGGCGAGCGCCGCCTGGCGGGCACGGACATCCACCTGATGGTAGTGCAGCGCGTGCAGGGTCGCGGCGGTGGGGGACGGGACCCAGGCGGTGTTGGCGCCGGCCTCCGGATGGGCGCCCTTGGCCTCCAGCATGGCGGCCATCCGGTCGGGGGCGGCCCACATGCCCTTGCCGATCTGCGCGTGGCCCGGCAGCCCGCAGGCGAGGCCGGCATCGACGTTGCCGTCCTCGTAGGCCTTGATCCAGGCGGTCGCCTTCATGGCGTCCTTGCGGACCACGGGGCCGGCTTCGAGCGAGGTGTGGATCTCGTCGCCGGTCCGGTCGAGGAAGCCGGTGTTGATGAAGAACAGCCGGTCGGCGGCCGCGGCGATCGCCGCCCTGAGGTTCAGGGTCGTGCGCCGCTCCTCGTCCATCACGCCGATCTTCAGGGTCCGCGGGGCGAGGCCGACGAGGGCCTCGACCCGGCCGAACAGCGCCACCGCGAAGGCGACCTCCTCGGGCCCGTGCAGCTTCGGCTTGACCATGTAGACCGCGCCGGTGCGGCTGTTGCGCAGGGGGCCGGTGCCGTTCAGGTCGTGCAGGGCGATCAGCGCGGTCACCGCCGCGTCGAGGAACGTCTCGGGGATCTCGGCGCCGTCGAGGGTCACGGCATCGGTCATCATGTGATGGCCCACGTGCCGGACCAGCATCAGCGAGCGCCCGGGCAGGGTCAGGCGACCGCCGTCGGGGGCCGTGTAGGTCCGGTCCCCGGCGAGTCGCCGCTCGACGGTGCGGCCGCCCTTGGACAGGGTGGCGACGAGGTCGCCGCGCATCAGGCCGAGCCAGCTCCGGTAGACCGCGACCTTGTCGGCCGCGTCCACGGCGGCGACCGAGTCCTCCATGTCCATGATGGTCGAGAGGGCCGATTCCACCACCACGTCGGCGATCCCGGCCGGGTCGGTCCGGCCGATCGGGCTCGTCCGGTCGATCACGATCTCGACGTGCAGGCCGTTGTGGCGCAGCACCAGCGCGGTGGGCGCCGCGGCGTCGCCGGCGAAGCCCACGAACGCCGCCTTGCCCGTCAGGCCGGCGCTCCGGCCCCCGCCGAGGTCGACGGCGAGCCGGCCGCCGGTCACGGCGAAGCCCGCGGCCTCGGACCAGGAGCCGGCGCTGAGCGGCGCGGTCGCGTCGAGGAACGCCCGGGTGCGGGCCACCACGGCGGCGCCGCGGGCCGGGTTGAACCCGGTGCCCGGGGCGAGGTCGCCGTCCTGCGGGATCGCGTCGGTGCCGTAGAGGGCGTCGTAGAGGCTGCCCCAGCGGGCGTTGGCGGCGTTGAGCGCGTAGCGCGCGTTCGAGATCGGCACGACCAGCTGCGGGCCGGCGATGGCGGCGATCTCCGCGTCCACATTCCCGGTGGTCACCCGGACGGCGCCGGGCTCCGGCTGGAGATAGCCGATCCGCGTCAGGTAGGCCGCGTAGGCGGCGGGATCGTGCGGCTGGCCGCGATGGTCGCGGTGCCAGGAATCGATGTCGGCCTGGAGGGCGTCGCGCCGGTCGAGCAGCGCCCGGTTGCGCGGCGCGAGGTCGCGGACGATCTCGGCGAAGCCCGACCAGAAGCGGTCCGCCGCGATCCCGGTGCCGGGCAGCGCCTCTTCGGCCAGGAAGGTGCGGAGGTCCTCGGTGACGACGAGATCCGACATGGCGGCTCCTTGCAAAGCGGCGCGGCGTCGACCCTCAGAAAAAGTCGAACGGCGCGTGAAAATTTTTTGAGATCCCGGAGATAGACCGCTTGGCACCGGCGAAAAAGACGGCAAAAGGGATTTGATTCTTTCCGCAGCGTTGAGAATGCACGATCGAAGCGATCTGGAGATCTTCGCCCGGGTGGTGCGGACCGGCAGCCTGACCCGGGCCGGGGCGGAGCTCGGCCTGTCGGTGGCGGTGGTGTCGAAGCGGCTGAAGCGGCTGGAGGAGCGGCTCGCCGTGCGCCTGCTGCACCGGACCACCCGGCGGGTCGCCCCGACGGATGTCGGCGCGGCGTTCTTCGAGCGGATCGCCCCGATCGTCGACGCCACCGCGGAGGCCGAGAGCCTCGTGTCGCAGACGGCGACCCGGGCCCGGGGGACCCTGCGGGTGACCGCGCCGAGTTCCTTCGGGCGGCTGCACATCGTCCCGCACCTGCGGGCCTTCTTCGCCCTGCACCCCGACATCGTGCTGCACCTAGAGCTGAGCGACGATTTCGAGTCGATCGTCGAGCGCGGCTACGACCTCGCGATCCGGGTCGGCGCGCTGGAGAGTTCCGGGCTGACGGCGGTGCGCCTCGCGCCGGTGCGGCGGGTGCTGTGCGCGCGGCCGAGCTACCTCGACGCGGTGGGGCGCCCCAAAACCCTCGACGACCTGCGCGGCCACGTCTGCCTCGCCACGGAGAACCAGAATCCCTGGCGGCTCATCGGGCCGGACGGGCCCTGCACGGTGAGCGCGTCGGGGCCCCTGCGGACCCATTCCAACGAGGTGGTGCGGGAGGCGGTGATCGGCGGCCTCGGGATCGCGCTGCGCTCCACCTGGGACGTGCACGCGGAACTGCGCGGCGGGACGCTGGAGGTGGTGCTGCCGGCCTATGCGGCGGCGGCCTCGGCGGGGATCTTCGCGGTCTATCCGAGCCGGGCGTTCGTGCCGGCCAAGACCCGGGCGTTCATCGCCTTCCTGAAGCAGACCTATCGCGCGAGCGAGGCCCGGGTGGAGGGGTGACGCGAGGCGCCCTTCCCCGCAGAGGCTACGATGGTCGCGCTTCGAGCCCGAGGCCCGCGACGCCCCCCTCTCCCCGCGCGCGGGGCGAGGGGGGCTCCGCGGTCACCGTCGGCGCAGTGGGCGACACGTGGATCCGCAAGCCCGCAGAGGGGGAGGGAGAGGACCTGCCCCCTCGGCGCCTCTCACCCGTTCACAGAAAAATCCGGATCCGTCCGCGCCAGCATCCGCTTGAACGCGGCCCACTCGCTGTCGGGCGCCCCCTGGAGCGCGACGCGGTCGTAGCCGGCGGCGTATTGCCCGGCGGTCTTGGCCGCCACGGCGGACGAGGGCCGGATCACCGGCGCGCCCGCGGCCTGGACCGCCAGCTGGGCGCGGCACGAGCGCTCCAGGTTGTGCATCAGCTTGAACGCCTCGCCCACCGAGCGCCCGCAGGTCAGGAGCCCGTGGTTGCGCAGCACCATGACCGGCCTGTCGCCGAGATCGGCCACGAGGCGCTGGCGCTCGTCGAGGTCGAGGGCGATGCCCTCGTAGGCGTGGTAGGCGACGCGCCCGGCGAACTGCATCGACCACTGGTTCAGGGCGAGCAGCCCCTCCTCCTGGCAGGAGACCGCGACGCCCGCCACCGTGTGGGTGTGCAGGACGCAGATCGCGTCGTGGCGGGCGGCGTGGATGGCGCTGTGGATCGTGAACCCGGCCGGGTTGATGCCCAGCCCCATCGGATCCTCCACCACCCGCCCGTCGATATCGACGGTGACGAGGTTGTCGGGCGTCACCTCCTCGAAGCGCATCCCGTAGGGGTTGATCAGGAACCGGTGCCCGCCCCCCGGCAGCCGCGCCGAGATGTGGGTGTAGATGCTGTCGTCGAGGCCGAGCCGGTGGATCAGCCGGTAGGCCGCCGCGAGATCGACGCGCATGGCCTGGATCTCGGCCTGGAGTTCCGGACCGGGGGCTTCGTGGTTTTCCGCGACGAGCGAGGGCGAGGCTGCGTTCATGCGACGGCTCCCTGATGGGTCTTGGGATCGCGGGTCGGCGCGGGCGGTCCCGGGTTCCCGGGCGGACGGCGCAGTCCGGGGCCGGGAACAGCCACAGGGTGCACCATCGTTCCTCCGGCGTACAGAGCGGCCGGCTTCGCTCCTCCGCGGTCAGGCCGGCCCGCCACCGGGATCGAGCCGGGCCTGAGCGGAGCGTGCGGACACGCTCGGGGGCAGGCCGTGCTGCTTGATGCGGCCCGCCTCGACCGGGGCGGTCACGTCCTCATGGACACGTCGACGATCCCGCCCCACGCGTCCGGCGAGCGCGCGGATCGAGGGGGCCGGCTCGCGGGCCAAGGGCTTGAGCGGGCGCAAACGGGGTGATGACAGCACCGAGCGCCGCGTCTCGAAGTGTGTGGCTCGGCAGGGCGCTAAGAATTCCAGCCAACTCCCCTCATCCTGAGGTGCGGCGCAGCCGCCTCGAAGGAGGGTTCCAGGGAGCGCGCGGCTGGCTGGAGCGCTCCTTCGAGGCGACCGCTTCGCGTCCGCACCTCAGGATGAGGGCGCGGGTCGGGGCGGGGGGCTCGCGCGCCATCTTGACAAAATTCCTATTCCATGCTCCAAGTCTCTCACCCCGCCGCGACGCGTCGTGAGACGCTTCGGGGCGTCGGTCCGGTCAGCCGCCGGGCCGGCGGCGGTGGGGCGGTGCCTGCGTCTGCCGTCGGCTGCGGCAGCCCCGGGCGCGGGACTCGACACTCCCCGGCTCGGGCTGGGCGGCGGTCGGCGGAGGAAATGCCGCTGGCCGTTCAGGGCCGATGGGCGACCCTGTCCTGGGCTGTGCGGTGGTTATACGGCGCCCTCCATGACGAGGGGGCGTGCGACGAAGGCTCGCTCGGAAGCGCCGGGGGTGATAAGCAGCCCGGGACCGACTTAGCGTAGTTCGAGCCCCCGCGTGACGGACACCGGACGCATGATCGGACGCGGACGACACCGGCCTGCCGGTGCGCGCGCCGCGTCCGCGGGACGCCGGGAAGCCGGCTTTGAGCAACGTTGCGTTCGGGCTTCGCGGCGTCCCGCGTCACTCCGGAAGCGGCGGGTCGGGCCATGCCCCCGGCGGCACGCCGCGCGGGGCCGCGGCCCCATGCGCCAGCCCCCCTGCCCGGCCCCGGCATCCCCCGGCGGCCGCGCCCGAGCCGTCCCGGGGCCGGCCCCTCAGAGCGTGCCGGGATAGGCGCCGCCGTCCATCAGCAGGTTCTGCCCGGTGATGAACCCGGCCTGCCGGCTGCACAGGAACGCGCAGGCGGCGCCGAACTCGTCGGGATGGCCGAAGCGGCCCGCGGGGTTGTCCCGGGCGCGGGCTTCGAGGAACGCCTCCACGCTGGTGCCGGCCTTGGCGGCCCCCGCGGCGGCGTTGCTGCGGATCCGGTCGGTGTCGAAGGGTCCAGGCAGGAGGTTGTTGATCGTCACGCCGTGCCGCACGGTCTGACGGGCGAGCCCGGCGACGAAGCCCGTCAGCCCCGCGCGGGCGCCGTTGGACAGGCCGAGATGCGGGATCGGGGCCTTCACGGCGCCGGAGGTGATGTTGACGATCCGGCCGAACCGCCGGGTGATCATCCCGTCGACGGTCGCCTTGATGAGCGCGATCGGCGCCAGCATGTTGGCGTCGAGGGCCCGGATCCAGGCGTCGCGGTCCCAGTCGCGAAAATCGCCGGGGGGCGGGCCGCCGGCATTGTTGACCAGGATGTCGGGCTCCGGGCAGGCGGCCAGCGCGGCGGCCCGGCCGGCCTCGCTGGCGATGTCCCCCGCCACGGTGGTGACCGTGACCCCCGTCTCGCGGCGGATCTCCGCGGCGGTCTGCTCCAGCGTCTCCGCGGTGCGGGCGGTGATCGTCACCGCCACGCCCTCGCGGGCCAGCGCCAGGGCGCAGCCCTTGCCCAGTCCCTTGCTCGCCGCGCAGACGAGCGCCCGGCGCCCGCTCAAGCCGAGATCCATGTGGGCCTCCCTGAACCGGCCCTCGCCGCGAGGACCTCCGCCTGCATAGCGCGCGCGATGCCGAAGTGGATCCCGGTCCGGCGGAGTTGCATCGAAGCGGACGGCCGGGCGCCCGCGCCGCGGGCGACCCCTCGACCCCGCGGGCCGCTCAGGCGCAGGCGCTGTAGCCGGAGCGCTCGGCCTCCTGGCGCGCCAAGCTCAGGACGCGGCGGCGCGCCTGGCCGTCGCCGATCGCCAGCCAATGGCGCACCAGGGCGAAGAGCTCGCCCGCCTCTCCGTCCGGAGGCGCGTCCAGGAACGTCTCCGCCGGCATGTCCAGCGCGCGGGCGAGATGCTCCAGCAGCGCGCCGTGACGTCCGGCGAGGCGGTCCCGCCCGGCGGGCGACGCCTGTCGGGACGGGCTCCCGCGCGCTGGGCCGATATCCCCCTCGGTGGAGGGCTCTCTCAGCAGCGGCTGAGCCGGAGGCACGATCGTCAGCAGGGTCATCCCCTATAAGAGCGGCGGCCCCGGAGGGTTCTCGCGCCGTCGGCGCAGGGTGAAGAAACCCTCAACGGCGCCCGGCACTCACCCGCCGGGCGGCTCGCGGCGGCCGGACCGTCGGGATCCGGATCCGTCCCGGGGGCGACGAAGCCCGCCCACAGCACCGCCGCCACGCCGGTGAGCAGCGGAAGCGTGGTGCTGAGAACGAGGCTGAGCGTCACGGCGGACCCTGTCGGCCCGCCGCCGTCCAGACGACGCGGCATAGGATCCTTGCCCGGAAACGCCGCGCCGCGCCCTTAAACAGGTTGGTCGAATCGCGGCCGGCGGCCTTCTTCGGCGTGCGGCCGGCCGGGCCCGCTCAAGGCTCGGGCGTGTCCGGGGTCAGCCCGCCGAATTCGGCGACCATGCATTCGTGCATGCGCCGCAGCCACGCCCGCGCCTCCGCCGTCTGGGCCTCCGCCCGGTCGGCCCGGTCGGCCGCCGCGCGGGCCTGCGCCTCGGCCCGTTCCCCGCGGGCGATCGCCTCGCGCAGCAGCGACTCGGCGTGCTCGGCCCGCTCTTCCGCGGCGCGCACCGCCGTCTCCGCCTCGCGCCGGGCGCGCTGGCCCTCGCGAATCGCGTCGCGGGCGCTCGTCTGCAGGGCGCGCACCTGGGTCGCGACGCCGCGCACGGCGGTCAGGGAGGCCGACCAGTCATCCGCCTCCGGGATCGGCGCCGGGCGGGGTCCGGAGAACAGCGCCACGACCCGGTCGACCGGGTCGGGCCGGCCGTCGCGGGCGCGGCCGATCCCGGCCGCCCCCTGGCTCTCCGGCGCGGTGAACGTCGTGCGGGCGGGGTTGCTCACGCGGCGGCCTGATCGGTCAGGTCCGAGAACTCCGACAGGATCGCGTCCTGGACGCGTCCGAGCCATTCCTCGGCGTGCTCGGCCCGCTCCTCCGCGGCGCGGGCGCGCGCCTCGGCCGCCTTGGCCCGCTCCTCGGCAGCGATGACCTGCGCCTCGGCGCGCACCTGGGCGTCGCGGGCCTGCATCTCGGCGATCCGGGCGCGGTCGTTGGCGGCGGTGATGTCGTCCCGGACCCGCTGCAGCACGTGCTCGATGCGCTCCTCCCGCTCGCGGGACTGCGCCTCGATCACCCGCGCCTGGCGGGCCGCCGCCTGCACGCGATGGATCAGCGCGTCCCACTCCTGCGGCGGCGCCGGCGGCGCCGGTGGCGCGGCCTGTTCGTCCGTGGACGAGACGACGCGCAGGACGCCCGCCGGGTTGACGTCGGGCGCGGCGCCGGGCTCGCGCTTGGTCTTGTCCGCGAGCCGGAACCGGGGATCGTCCAGAAGCCTCTGCAGCTCGCTCACGGGTCTACTACTCCTGCCGACCGGACTCTCCCGTTATTAGTCTGTTCACAATGGTTAACAAACGGTTAAAACCGGGCGGTCACCAGTGTAGACGTACCAAAATAGCGGGCCGCCCCGGACCCGGGCCGCAGGATCGGGCCCGACCCGGGCGCCCCGCTCTCCTCCATCCCGGAGTCCGGCTCGCATCCCGGAGTCGGGCGGATGCCGTGCCGCATCCAGCGACGACGGCGTCGCGGTCGGCTACGGCGCTGAGGTCTCGTCCCGGAGCGGCTGCCCTCGGGTCTGGGTCAGGCCGCGGTAATCCGTCGATAGCTCGCGACGAACGCTTCGGCAGCCTCGCGGGTGAGGTCGGTGACGACGAGGCCGGAGGCGTAGATTGTCCAGCGCCCGTCCTGGTCCTCGGACATGCGGATTTCGCCCATGGCACGCCTCCCGGTCGATGAAGCAAAGCGGCGGCGGGCTGACGGTTCCCTGAACGCCCCGCCGCGACCGCGCTCGCCTCGTCCGGGCGCCGCTACAGACGTGCGAGGGCTTCGTGCGCCAGGCGGCTGATCAGCATGTCTCGCTTCGCCTGCCGGATGACGATGCGGGCGGCCGCGCGCGCCGCCGCGGCCCGCAACGTGCCCTGCGGCTTTCCATCGCGCAGCGCGCGCCACGCGAGCTTCCGGAACCAGTTCACATTGGCCACGGCAATCGACCGCCGCTCCGCGTAGCGACCCCGATTGCCCGACTCCACAGCTGGCAGCGTCAACATGTTTTCGATCCCCATAGAGGGATGCCAAACGCCTGTTCGATACTGGAACACAAGATCACATCATTTTCAGGCGGCTGCAATACTGATTTGCTATCAAGATTTGATTTTTGTTCGGCGGGCACGACAACGAAGGACATGCGGCCGGACGCGGCCCGGCATTCCAGCCCGGGCGGGCGGCGGGACTGAGCTTCGAATGATCTGCAGTCTTTGACATAAATCAGTTGCGGCGGAAAGAATCTGACTGTCTTCGAGGTTTGATGATTGCATACCGCGCGCATTTATGGGCTAGCTGACAAGCTGAGGCTTGGCTATTGAGGCTCGGCTATCCGGCTTGGCATTGAAGCAGGGCTGTCATGGTTTTGAAGCGGATCGTAGCCCTCGGGATCGTGCTCCCGGCGACGACTGCGTGCTCCCTGTTGCCGACGGGGCGGGGGGTCTACAGTGCGTTACCGCCGGTGGCGGCGACCAGCCCGGCGATTCCGGTCGACGATACCGCTGCGGCCGTCTCCGACCTGGACATCGATCTGCCCCCGGCCCCCATCCCGGGCGCGCCGACGACGCTGGAGAGCGCTGCCGGCCGGGGCGGCGTGAATCCCTCCGCGGTGCTCGAAGCCTCGATGCGCGCCCGCACGGGCTGGAAGGTGTTGCGTCCGACCGACATCCCGGAGCGGTCGGCCCTCGCCGCGCGCCTCGACAACCCGGCCGGACCCGACGTCGCCAGAACCGCCGCCATACCGGCCGCGACGAGGCCGCCCCTGGGCGCGAACGCGTCGACCACCGTGATGGCTCTCGAAGACGGCCGGTCGGCGGCGGCGATGAGCCGTCTCGCCCGGAACGGTCGCGAGGCCGAGAAGACCATCTGCTCGGGCTGCTGAGAGCGGCGCGCCCGCCGGATCGCGCACCCGCCACGGCAGAGCGGCGGGCGGTTGGTGACGATCAGGCCGGTGAGGCGAGGGGCTTGCCCTTCTCGACGGTGTAGGTCCCCGCGACGCGGGTCGCACCGGAGCCGTTGCGCAGGCTGTGCGGCGTGACGGCGGGGATCTGGAAGCTGTCCCCTGCCCGCAGGGTGCGGTTCGGCTGGCCGTCCACGAACAGCTCCGCCTCCCCGGCCAGGATCACGGACGATTCGATCCCGGGATGCGTGTGGCGGGCGACGGTGGCATCCGGGGCGATCTCGGCCGCCACCTGAACGACGACGTACTGTCCGCCCGGCAACTCCTCGGTGCTGAGGATCTTCCGGGTGACCCCGGAGGTCTGCCCGGCCGGCTGCCCCTGGGCTTCGACGGCGGTCGCCGCGAAGCCGGTCATCACGGCGCAGAGGGCGCATTCGACGAAGCCGCGTCTCGTCAGCATGGACATGTCCTCCCGTGGCGCGCGTGTTCTCCCTGACCGACCGCCGGTGTCGCTCTCGGTCTGGGGCCCGCACACCGCATCGTAACTTGATGCATGGCCCGGCGTCATGTGTGACGGACTGATATCGTGGTGGAACGGGAGGGTTTGCACAGAACATCGGCGCAATGTCGCGCGTCGAATGCTGCTGCAATTTGCCGGCGGGCGCCGGCGGGCCGGATCCCGTACCGCGCCATCAGGGCGGCGCCCTGCCCCCCCGGACGGACGCGGGGCGCGGAACCGCGGAGCGGCTCCGATCTTGCCCCGTATGCCCGAGACGAAGCCTGCCAGGAAGAAGCCGTCCCCCGTGCCGGCGCCCATGCCGGTCGCGGCGAAACCGCCGCCGCGGGTCGGGCTGCCGACGCAACTCGCCGCGATCCAGGACCGGTACCGTCGCGCCATGAGGGAGGCCTTCGAGCGACCCCGCGCGGAGCAGGGCGACCACATCCGCGCCGCCCTGGCGACGTTGCTGGCCGAACGGGCCGCCCTGGGCATGAACGATGATGAGGCGGCCGCCGACACGCCGGATTAGGCCGGATCCCCTCCCCGACCGCCGGTCCCGAGCCGGCAGGTCGCGAGGCCGGGGCGGCCGGCGTCTGACCGCCGGTCCCCCGCGCGGCGGGTGCCGCCCCGGAATCCCCGGCGCGCAGGTTTCGGTGGCGGACGCGCACTGGTATCGGCCTTCCGTGCCGTTCGTGGGCGGCCGCGCCGCGGTCCGTCGGACTGAGTAGGAAAGTCGGATATGCCGAACACGTTTGGCCTCAACCGCACCTTGGGGGGCGCCATCGGCCTCATCGCGCTGCTCACGGTGCTCAGCGGCGGCGCGGTGCTGCTCACCCGCAATCAGCTCCAGACGGCGAACGAGGCCCTGACCCATTCGGGTCAGGTGATCCGCGCCCTCGACATGTTTCGCGCCGCCATGCTCAACCAGGAGACCGGGCTGCGCGGCTACCTCATCACCGGACGGGAGGGGAGCCTCGAGCCCTACCGATCGGGACGGCCGGCCCTGGACGCGGCGATCAGCCGGCTGCGCAACCTGATCGGGGACGATGCCGAGCGGTCGTCCCTGCTGGCCGACGCCGTGGCGGCCGCGCGGATGTGGCAGGCGGATATCGGCGAGGCGGCCATCCGCCGATCCGCCGATCCGGCGACGCGGGCGGAGGCGGTCGACATCGAGGCCGACGGCAAGGGCAAGGCGATGTTCGACACCCTGCGCGGGAAGCTCTCCGCCATCGAGGCCCTGGAGGAGCGGATGCAGGCGATGCAGAACGCCCGCGTCGCGCAGGCCGAGCGCAACGAGAGCCTCGCCCTGTGGGGCGGCACCCTGCTCACGCTGCTGATCTGCGCCGGCATCGGCTTCGCCATCAACCGCCTGATCGTCCGACCGCTCGTGCGGGTGATGGGCTTCGTCGAGCGGGTCGGGGATGGCGACCTGTCGGGGCAGCTGGAGGCGGGCACGGGGGGCGAGGTCGGGCGTCTGGCGGGGACGCTGAACGCGATGGTCTCGGGCCTGTCGGACCTGGCGCGGACCAACCGGACCGCGACCCTCGACCTGAACGCGGCCGCGGCGGAGATCCGGGCCTCGGCGCAGGAGCAGGCGGCCTCGGTCGAGCAGCAGTTCGCCGCCGTGCAGGAGACCGCCGCCACGGTGGACGAGATCACCCATTCGGGTGCCCAGATCGCCAAGCGGGCCACCGAGGTGATCGCCACCGCCCAGGCCACCGCCCAGACCTCGCGCCAGGGCCTGCGCGCGGTCTCCGACACCGCCAAGGCCATGGAGGCGATCCGCGAGCAGGCGGAGGCGGTGGCCGGCAACATCGTCAGCCTGTCGGAGAAGACCCAGACGATCGGCGACATCATCGAGACGGTCAACGACATCTCCGAGCGCACGCACCTGCTGGCGCTCAACG
>NZ_JAKSXX010000046.1 GCF_022829385.1 Methylobacterium sp. J-070
CGCAGGACGTCTCGGCCACGGTGGCCCGGGTGCGGGCGGCGGCGGGGGAGACCGGCAGCGCCGCCGCCCAGCTGCTCGACGCCGCCGCCGCGCTCGCCACGCAGTCGCTCACCGTCAAGCAGGACATCGACGGCTTCCTGCTCGACATCCAGGCCGCCTGACGGGGCGGCCCGGCGGCCTCCGGCCCGGCGGCCGCCGTCAGGCCGGGAGCAGGTGCAGCAGGCCGCCGACCAGGCCGAGCGCGCCGAAGCCGATCAGCCCGGCGGCGATGTAGAGGCGCATCCGGCTTCCCTCGGCCGCCGGGGAGCGGACCTCTTCAGACACGTCAAACCAGTCCATCGGATCAACATCGGGTCGCAGGGGGGTGCGTGCCGCTTAGGCGGTCCCCGTGACGGCCGGATGACCGTATGCCGCCTCTACGGCTTCACCAGCAGCACGTTCACCGCCTTGGCGAGCACGTGGACGGTGTCGCCCTCCTGGAGACCCAGCGCCTCCAGCGAGTCGCGGGTCATCACCGAGGCCATGCGGTAGGCGGTGCCGATCAGCTCGACCTCGACCTGGGCCATCACATCCCCGCGTTTGATCGCCGTCACCGTAGCGGGGATATCGTTGCGCGCGCCGTGCTTCATGGATCGATCCTCCTCGCGCCACCGTCGCGGCCGCCCTGGCCTAACGCGGCGCCGGCATCCGGGTCCAACGCGGCGGGGCGGCCACCGGATCGTCTCAGGGGCGCGGTCCGGGAATCGCCGCGGGCGCCAGGATGCGCCGACGGAACCGGATGCCGCCGGCCAGGCGCCGGCCGGGCACCTCGACCCAGCGGACGGTCAGGATCGAGAGCAGGACCGTGCAGGGGAGCAGGATCACCGCCGAGAGCAGGTGGGGGTGGGGCATCTGCCAGCCCTCGAACAGCCGGACCGCGGGCGGCTCCAGGTGATCCAGGATCGGCCGGTGGATCAGGTAGATCGAGTACGACAGGATGCCGAGCCCGTGGAGCGGGCGCGATCCCAGGATCCGGGCCGCGACGCTCGCGCCGGCCGCGAGCGCCATGATCAGCGGCACGAACAGGAGGACCAGGACCACGTCGGTGTTCGGGATCGCCAGGAGCAGGAGCGCCGCGACGGCCAGCGCGTCGCCCACGCCCCTGCGGCCGGCGAGGCGCCGGAGACGCGGGACGGTCATGAACCGCCATGCGAGCAGCCCGAAGCAGAACTCGATCCCGCAGCGCGCGAGGGGGAAGACGGTATCCCCCATGTAGAGGTCCAGCGGCCCGAAGCGGATGGTCTGCCCGGCCGCGGCGTCGGGGACGGAGGCGAGGGCGCATAACCCGGCGGCGCCGAGCACGGCGAACGCCGCGGCGCTGCGCGCGGGCCCGACGATCAGGATCGACACCAGGCCGGGAAACAGGGCGTAGGCGAAGAACTCCGTGCTGATCGACCACCCGGGTCCGTTGATGCTGTGGCCGATACCCCAGGCCTGGACGAGCAGGATGTTCGATCCGACGGTCAGCCAGGACAGGTCCGGCAGCAGGCTCTGGGGCTGCGGATCCGCGTAGGCGAGGATCAGGCAGGCCAGGCTGGTGACGATGTAGAGCGGATAGACGCGCGCGAGGCGGCGCGTCAGGAAGCGGGCGAAGGTCTCGGCCTCGACGCGGTCGTGGAAGTCCCGACCATACGTCAGGGCCATGACGTATCCGCTCAGCACGAAGAACAGATCGACCGCGAGATACCCGTGCCGGAGGACGGTGCCCGCCGGGCCCGATCCCGCGCCCAGGGCCAGATAGTGGTAGACGACCACGAAGCAGGCGGCGACACCGCGGATCCCGGTGAGGGATTTGATCTCGCGCTGCGCGTCCATCGCCGTACAGGGTCTCATCGTCCGGCGGCGACGCTAAGCGGTGCGGCGTTAAGTTTGCGTATCGGCCTCCGTCAGGCGGCGGGATCGACAGGGGCGCGGCAGCCTGCGACGCGAACTGGCCGGGCGACCTCCCGCTCGGGACGGATCGCCCCCGGGAGACCGCGGGATCCGATGGTGGGCCCGGCAGGACTCGAACCTGCAACCAGACCGTTATGAGCGGCCGGCTCTAACCATTGAGCTACGGGCCCGGGAGGCGCCGACGGATAGCCGATCCCCGGCCGCCCGTCACCCGGTTTCCGCCGCCCCGCGCCCGCCCCGGGGCCGAGGGACGGGCGCCCGGGCGGGTGCCGGCACGGGGGCGGCGTCCTTGATCCGCCAGAGGTAGCGCGCCAGGATCGACCGGTACGGCGCGAAGGCGGCCGCCACGGCGCGCGTGTCGGCGCGGCCGGTGAGCCGGCGCAGGCAGCCCACCGCCGCCACGTCGCCCGCGGGCCAGATGTCGGGATCGCGGAAGTGGAAGATGCCGACCATGTCGGCGGTCCAGGGGCCGACGCCGCGGATGCCGCACAGGATCGCCGCGCGCTCGGGGTGCGGCAGCCCGGCGAGGCCGGGGCCGAGCAGGCCCGCCGCCTCGGCGGCGACGATCGCGCCGAGGGCGCGGACCTTCGCGCCCGAGACGCCGCAGGCCCGCAGCCGGTCCGCGTCGCCGGTCTCGAACAGGCCGCGCGGGCTGGAGCCGTCCGCCGCGGCCGCGGCCTCGATCCGCGCCCAGATCGCCGCGGCGGCCCGGGTGGAGAGCTGCTGGTTGACCACCTCGACGAACAGCCGGTCGGCGACGTGCGTGTGCACCGGCGGCGCCACGGCGATCGGCCCCGCCTGGACGAGGGCGTCCCGCAGGGCCGGGTGCGCGCCGGCCGCGTCCAGGAGATGCGCGTGGATCTCGGGATCGATCATCGCCAGAGCCCCGGGGCCGCCGGAGGCCGCCGGGCCCGTCCCGATACGGGGCTGCCGGCTCTCGGATCGGCCCGTCGCGGTTCAAAAGCCGGGCGCCGCGTCCCGGTTCCGATGTCCGGGACGATGCGCGCGTGCGGCGCGGTCCGGAGTCAGGATGCCGCGCGGCCTTGCTCCGGACGCGGGCCGGACCACCTCGCTCCGGAACCGCGCGGCCTGCCGCGTCGGTATCGCGAGGGTGTGATCTCGGGCGCGGGTCTCGGCGGCATGGCGATCTTCTTCACCGCGGACACCCATTTCGGCGACCCGCACATCCTCCGCCACCGCCGGGCCCGGTTCGGCGACGTCGCGGCCCATGACGAGGCGCTCGTCGCCGGCTGGAACGCCGTCGTCGGCCCGGAGGACGTCGTCTGGCACCTCGGCGACTTCGCCGCGCATGCGAGCCGCGCCCATTGCGCGGCGATCTTCGCCCGGCTGAACGGCGCGAAGCGCCTCGTCCGGGGCAACCACGATTCGAACCGCGTGCTGGACCTGCCCTGGGCTGAGGCGCCTGTGGAGACCGCCCGCCTCTCGGTCCCGGATGCGGGCGGCCGGGCGCACCGCCTGTTCCTGGCGCACTACGCGCACCGGGCCTGGCCGGGCCTGTGGCGGGAGACGCGCCACCTCTACGGGCACAGCCACGGCTGGCTCCCCGACACCACCCGCTCCTGCGACGTCGGCGTCGACGCCTGGGGCGACCGCCCGATCCCGCTCGACGCCATCCTGGCGCGCCAGGATGCGGCCACCCTCGCCCCGGAGGAACTCGCCGCGCACGGCCTGCGCTAGCAGACCTGCGCCGGCGGGCCACGCGTCACACGTTGCCAGCCCCGGGATCGCGGGCATGCCGGGGCCCCGGGGCGGTCCGACGCCTCGTCGGCTCGGAGCGTCGGCGGGTTCTGCCGCGGGACGCCGCCGCTAGCCCGGCCTCCTGCGGCCGTCCGGCGCGGGCGCCCTATGTGACCGTCCGGGAAGTCCGCGGGAGGCCGTACCGCCATGACCGACACGTCGTCTGTGCCGCCCGGATGGGCCGAGGCCGCGGCGCGCGCCGGGACCGAACTCGGTCTCGGGACCGCCTTCGCGGTGATGGATCCGGAGGCCTGGGAGCAGGTCTGCCGCCGGGCCGGGGCGATCCTCGCCGGACAGGGGCAGACCCCGCCGCCCGGCTGGGAGCGCGCCCTGGCCCGGGCTTCGGGCCGCGCCGATCCGGACGGCGATGCCCTGGCCCGGGACGAGGCCGACACCGTCCTGGCCGAGAAGGGCGAGGTGTTCGCGCCCGAGGATGATGCCTGAGCGCGGCGCGGCCGGGCCGGGTGGTTGCCGCGGCGCGGGTGACGGCCGATGTAAGGGGCATGTCCCAACCCGAACGCCAGCGCGCCGCCCCGAGACCCGATGCCCGAGCCACCGGCGGTGGCGCCGCCATCCCCCTGCGGGTGATGCCCGTCGCGAGCGGCCCGGTTCTCGACGGGCCGACGCGCCAGCGCCTCGGCCGCCAATTGCGGGCGCTGTACGATCCGGTGATCGACGAGGCGCTGGATCCGCGGCTGGCGGAGCTGCTGCGGCAGCTCGACGCGGACCGGACGAGCGGCGCTCCGACCTGAGGGGCCTTCGCCCCCGCATCCGGCCGAGCGAGGGCCGGACGGGAGCTCCCGCCGGTGGATCGGGGGGATGTCACACCGACGGGAGCCGAGCCGAGCCGACGGATCGACCCAACCCGCTTCATGTCGCCCAAGCGCGAGCCCGGGCGCTTTCACCTACATCAAATTTCCCGCCGAATACCGCAGTCGAAATGCGGAATTCTGGTGATGGGCCATCAAATCTGCTTGGGTCGGCCGCGGATCCGGGCCTGTCCGACCTCCCGGCCGATCCGGTCCGGGCGGCTTGACCGCGCGTCGGTTCAGGCCGTGGCGCTGGTCACCGACAGCATCACGCCGTCGTTGCCGATCTCGGACCCGCTGTAGCCGAGCATGCGCGCCAGCTGCTCGCGGGCGCGCCAGACGCGGCTCTTCACGGTGCCGATCCGGCAGTTCATCACGGCCGCCGCCTCCTCGTAGCTCAGGTTCTCGATCGCCACGAGGACGAGCGCCTCCCGCATCACGGGGGCGAGCCGGTCGAGGGCGGCGCGCACGTCCTGGAGGTCGAGGTGACCGCCCTGCTCGGGCACGCTGGTGAGCCGCTCGGCGTGGTTGCCGTCGGTGTCGGCGACCTCGCGGCCGTGCTTGCGGTGCTGGCTGTAGAACACGTTGCGCAGGATCGTGAACAGCCACGCCTCCAGGTTGGTGCCGGGGGTGAAGCCCCCGCGCCCGCGCCAGCCGCGCAGCAGCGTATCCTGCACGAGGTCGTCGGCCGCCGCCGGGTCGCGGGTCAGCGACACGGCGAAGCGATGCAGCGCCGGCACCACCTCCAGGAGGCCGGCCCGGAACGCCGCGTCCCGGCCGCCCTCGGCCCGCGTGAGAGCGGCGTCGAGGCGCGCCAGCAGGTCGGCGAAGCGCGTCGCGGCGGTGCCGGGCGCCGGGTCGATCTGCTCGTAGACGCGGCCGAGCAGGGTGCCGAGATGGGCCCGCACCGCCTTTGGCAGGCCGTGCCGGGAATCGGCGCCCGGATCCTCTGCGAGGTCCGCGACGGGTTCGAGGAGAGAGAGGCCTTCGGTGTCGGGCATTCAGGTCCGGTCGTCGGCGCGCGGGCCGTTCGCACCCGCGCACCGTTTGTGGGCCGCCCGGGGCGGCAATGCCGCAACATGGGTTAGCGCTGCGCCCGAACCGGGCTCGGCCGCGGGGGCCGGGCCCCGCCGGATCGCCGCGACTTGCTGCAACTTTACAGCGAACCGTTGCGGGCGCCGCGGCGTTCCCATGCCGATCGCGGCCATCCGGCCGCGTCTGCCTGCCACGTTCTGCGCGCAGACCGCTGAACGGCCGTCCGTCTGCCTTCCGCTCCGCGCCGAGGTCCACCGATGCCAGCCCCCGATCCAGTCCGAACCGAGCCAGCCGGTCCGCAGGGACAGGCTTCGACGGTCTGGACGCTGGCCCTCGCCACCGCGCTGATCGGCCTTGTCGCCCTCCCCCGCCGGCCGGGCCGGCCGGCCCCGCGATCGTCCGAGCCGGCGTCCGACCGGGATGGGGCGCGCCGTCCCTCGCCCTCGCACGTCGGCGGCGAGGCCCAGGCCGTCGCCCGGACCCAGGCCGATCGTGGGCGGCGCGCGTCGACACCCGCCGAGATCCCCGCCAAGGGCTGGAAGGACATCGCGCTGCGCGCCTATCACGACATCGGCGAGAACCGCCTGTCGCTGATCGCGGCCGGCGTCACCTTCTTCACGCTCTTGGCGATCTTCCCCGCGGTGGCGGCCCTGGTCTCCTGCTACGGCCTCGTGGCCGACGCCTCGACCATCAACGCGCAGCTCACCAGCCTCCAGGGCCTCCTGCCGCAGGGGGCGCTCGAGATCGTCGGCGACCAGGTCAAGCGGCTGAACGAGCAGGGCAACACCACGCTCGGCTTCAGCCTGCTGCTCGGCATCGCCCTGTCGGTGTGGAGCGCCAACGGGGGCGTGAAGCACGTCTTCGACGCGCTCAACCTCGTCTACAACGAGCGCGAGACGCGCAACGTCTTCGTGCTCAACCTCGTCTCCCTGGCCTTCACCGCGGGGGCGCTGCTGTTCCTGATCCTGGCGCTGGGCGCGGTCGTGGTGCTGCCGGTGGTGCTCGCCTACGTCGGCCTCGGCACGGATGCGTGGTGGCTGACGCTGCTGCGCTGGCCGGCCCTGCTCGTGGCGGTGCTGCTCGGTCTCGCGCTGCTCTACCGCTACGGCCCGAGCCGGGACGCGCCGCGCTGGCGCTGGGTCACGCCCGGGGGCGCCCTGGCGGCCGTGCTGTGGCTCGTCGCGTCGCTGCTGTTCTCCTGGTACGTCGCCCATTTCGGCAGCTACAACAAGACCTACGGCTCGCTCGGCGCGGCGATCGGCTTCATGACCTGGATCTGGCTGTCGACCATGATCGTGCTGACCGGCGCCCAGCTGAACGCCGAGATGGAGCACCAGACCGCCGAGGACACGACCGTCGGCGAGCCGAAGCCGCTGGGCACGCGCCGGGCGCGCATGGCCGACACGGTCGGCGCCGCCGCGCAATAGCCGGATCGCGCGTCGCGCGGCGCCGGCCCGCGCGTCGCCCCCGGTCCGGCTTCGGGATCGTCGCCCGGTCGGCAGGCGGGGCAGGATCCCGTGCCCGCGGCTGCCCCGAGGGTCGCCCCTCTCGGGCGCGGGGCGACCGACCCCCGGGCCTGATCGGGAGCGGGTCGGAGTGGGGGACGAGGCGGGTCGGGCTGCAGCACGCCCGCGTGGCGCCGACAGGACGCGCGCCGTCCATTCCTGCGCGCGATCAAGCAACCGCGGGCCGCGACGCGGACCCGGAGACCATCCGGAGCGCCTCGAACCCGCGCGAACGCTTCGATCGGACAACTTAACACAGGTTGGCGCGCGTTTTCCCGGTCTGGGCACAAGCCGATCAAGCACATCCGGATTTCGATGCTCGAAAGATCGCTGGTCCTTGGCTAATACAAATATCTGTGCATCACTACTTCATGGAAAATGCTGGCCGTGGCGTCCTGCGGACGAAGACCGGCGAAGAGGCCGCGCCGCGTCCGCATCCGGCCCGGACCGCATGTTCCCCGATGGTCCCGGGGCGGGCCGCATGAGACGACCCGGCTCGCACGGCGTCGGCGCGGCCGCGCTTTGACCGGAGGCGGACGTGGATAACCCGTTCGTGCGCAAGATGGAGCGGCATGTCCGGCTCGGGCCCGAGGACCGCGCGACGCTGGACGGCCTCGCGCGCCAGCACGTCCGCCACGTGGCGGCCCGCCAGGACATCGAGGGCCAGCACAGCAACCCGTACCACGCGCATCTCATCCTCGACGGCTGGGCCTGCCGGTACAAGCAGCTGCCGGACGGGCGCCGGGCGATCGTCGCGCTGCTCCTGCCCGGCGACCTGTGCGACCCCTTCGCGTTCCGCCGGGTGCGCATCGACCATGCCATCGGGGCGCTCACCCCGGTCACCGTCGCCCGCATCACGCCGGATCAGATCGGCGACGCGATCCGCGACCGGCCGATGGTCGAGGAATGCCTGTGGCGGGAGCTGCTCGCCACCACGGCCATCCACCGCGAGTGGATCGCCAGCGTCGGCCGGCGCTCGGCGATCGAGCGGCTGGCGCATCTGTTCTGCGAGCTGCACCTGCGTCTTTCCCGGGTCGGACTCGCGGACGGCGCCACGGTGCCGATGCCGGTCACGCAGCCGGACCTCGCCGACGCCCTCGGCCAGACGAGCGTGCACATCAACCGCACCCTCAAGGAACTGCGCACCAGCGGCCTCGTCACCCTCCGCGGCCGGCTCCTGACGATCCGCGACCTGGACGGGCTGATGGAGCGGGGGCTGTTCGATCCGACCTACCTGCAGCTCGCCTGAGGGCGGCGGGCGAAACGCCGCGGCCCGGGTCGCCGCCTGGGGCGCGGCGCGAGCCTTGTCTTGGGGCCGCGCCGGCCGATCTGAGCCGGACCGCCCTTCCGGCACGGGCCGACCGAGAAACGATGCATATCCACCTCGACGCCCTCGGCGGCGTGGCCGGCGACATGTTCGCCGCCGCGCTGCTCGATGCCTTCCCCGAGCACCTGGACGGCCTGCGCGCGAGCGTGCGGGCGGTCGACGCGCGCGTCGCCTGCGCGGCGCAGGCGCACAACGACGGGATCCTGAGCGGCGCGCGCTTCGCCGTGTCGGCGCCCGGCGCGGAGCCCGGGCCGGCGCCGCACCGGCACCAACACGATCCCCACGCGCCCCACGATCACCACGCGCCCCATGATCACGGGCAGGCCCACGATCATGCCCGCCCGCACGATCACCGCACCGGCCACCGGCCCTGGTCGGAGATCCGCGCCGCGCTGGAGGCGGCCGACCTCGCGCCGGCGGTGCGGGCGCACGCGCTCGCCATCTTCGGCCACCTCGCCGACGCGGAGGCCCGGGTCCACGGCATCCCGGTCGACGCGGTGGCGTTCCACGAGGTCGGGGCCTTCGACTCGATCGCCGACATCGTGGCCGCCGCCCACCTGATCGCCGCGCTGGAGGTGCGGAGCTGGAGCGTCTCCGCCCTGCCGCTGGGATCCGGCCGGGTGCGGACCCAGCACGGCCCCCTCCCCGTCCCGGCCCCCGCCACGACCCTGCTGCTGGAAGGGTTCCCCACCCTCGACGACGGCGTGCCCGGCGAGCGCGTCACCCCCACCGGCGCGGCGATCCTGCGCCACCTCTGCGGCGACGATCCCGGGCGGACCCGCCCCCGGGGCATCCTCTCGCGCACCGGCATCGGCTTCGGCACGAAGGTGCTGCCGGGCCTGAGCAACTGCCTGCGCGCCCTCGTGCTGGAGGACGGAGCCGCGGCCCGGCCGGGCCGGCGGGACCTCGCGGTGATCGCCTTCGAGGTCGACGACCAGTCCGGCGAGGATCTCGCCATGGGGCTCGACCGGCTGCGCGCCGAGCCCGGGATGCTCGACGTCGTGCAGGCGCCGGTCGTCGGCAAGAAGGGCCGGATGATGGCCCACATCCAGGCCCTGGTGCGCCCGGAGAGCCTGGATGCGGCGATCACGGCCTGCTTCCGGGAGACCACCACGATCGGCCTGCGGTACCACCGGGTGGAGGGCGCGGTGCTCGACCGGGAGTCGCGCACGGTGGAGCACGGCGGCCGGCCGGTCCGGGTGAAGGTCGTGGACCGGCCGGGGGGGCGCAGCGCCAAGGCCGAGGCCGACGATGCCCGCGACCATGCGGGCCACGCCGTCCGGGCGCAGGTGCGCCGGGAGGCGGAGCGCCTCGCCCTTCAGCAGCGGCCGGACCAGCGGCCGGAGGAGGAGCGGTGACGCGCCAGATTCTCGAATCCGTCCTGGCGGGGCTCGGCCCCGTCGCGGTGGCGGTGAGCGGCGGGGTCGACAGCCTCACGCTCGCCACCCTCGCCCACCGGCTGGCGCCGGCCGCGACCCTGGTGGTCCACGCGGTCTCGCCGGCGGTGCCCGCCGAGGCGACCGCGCGGGTCCGCGCCGAGGGGGCCCGCGAGGGCTGGACCCTGCGGGTGATCGAGGCCGGCGAGTTCGCCGACCCGGCCTACCGGGCGAACCCGGTCAACCGCTGCTTCTTCTGCAAGACCAACCTGTACGGGGCGGTCCGGCAGGTGACCGACCGCCAGATCCTGTCGGGCGCCAACCGCGACGACCTCGGCGAGTACCGCCCCGGCCTCGACGCCGCCCGGGAGCACGGCGTCCGCCACCCCTACGTGGAGGCCGGGTTCGACAAGGCGGCGGTCCGGGCCCTCGCCCGCGACCTCGGCCTCGGCGCCGTGGCGGAGCTGCCGGCGGCGCCCTGCCTGTCGAGCCGGGTCGAGACCGGTATCGCGATCGAGCCGGAGACCCTGGGTTTCATCCACGCCGTCGAGCGGCTGGTCGGCGGGGCGCTGGAGACGGGGGGCGCCATGCGGGCCGTCCGCTGCCGGGTGCGCGCCGAGGGCGTGGTGGTGGAGCTCGATCCGGCGAGCCTCGCCGCCCTCGACCCCGACAGCCGCGCCGCCCTCGGGGCCGGCATCCGGGACCTCGCGCCGCCGCGTCTCGCCGGCGGCGTCCGGTTCGCGCCCTACCGGGTCGGCAGCGCCTTCCTGGTCGATCGGCGGGGGGACCGGCCGTGAGCGTCGCGGACGAGTTCACCCTGGACTTCGCCCGGCCCGAGCGGATCGGGCTGGAGGAGGCGATCTTCTGCGCCGGCAAGTCGCCCGAGCAGATCGACGCGATCCTGGAGGCCGCGCAGGCCCGGGGCGCCTCGCTCCTCCTCACCCGCCTGGATCCGGAGAAGCGCGACCGGCTCCGCGAGGCCGCGCGGCTCGACTATTGCCCGGTCTCGCGCACGGCGGTGTTCGGCGCGGCGCCCCGGATCGCGGGTCCGGCCCGGGTCGCCGTGGTGGCGGCCGGCACCTCGGACGTCCCCGTCGCCCGCGAGGCCCTGCGGACGCTCGCCTATGCCGGCCGGGCCGCGACGCTGTTCGCCGATGTCGGCGTCGCCGGCCTGTGGCGGCTGACCACGCGGCTCGACGAGATCCGGGCCCATCCGGTGGTGATCGTCGCCGCCGGCATGGACGCGGCGCTGCCGAGCGTGGTGGGCGGCCTCGTGGCCGGCGCGGTGATCGCGGTGCCGACCTCGGTGGGCTACGGCGTCGCCGCGGGCGGGCGTGCGGCCCTCGACGCCGTGCTGGCGAGCTGCGCGCCGGGCATCGCGGTGGTCAACATCGACAACGGCTACGGCGCCGCCTGCGCCGCCCTGCGCCTGCTCCACGCGGCAGGACGCCTCGCCGAGGCGCGCGAACGATGAGCCGGCGCCAACCGTTACCCACCCCGACCTTCTCGAACGGAGTCAGCCGATGGAACGCCGCAGCTTCCTTCAGGGGGCCGCGCTCGGCGCAGGCCTTGCGGGATCGAGCCTCGCGGGTGCCGGCAGCGCGGGTGCGGCCGTGAACGCCCCCGCCAACGCCAGCCCCCTGCCGAACACCCGCCCGCAGGACCCGGCCGACCTGCCCCTCGTCACCGACCCCGGCGAGCGCCGGGGCGAGATGCTCTACCGCTCGTTCGGGCGAACGTCCGAAAAAATCTCGGCCATCGGCATGGGCGGCTTCCACCTCGGCAAGAGCGCGGTGACGGACGACGAGGCGACCCGGCTGATCCACGAAGGCGTCGACCGCGGCATCACCTTCCTGGACAATTGCTGGGACTACAACGACGGCCGCTCGGAGCTGCGCATGGGCGCGGCGCTGGCGCAGGGCGGCTACCGCGACAAGGTCTTCCTGATGTCCAAGATGGACGGGCGGACCAAGGAGGAGGCGCTCAAGCAGATCGACCAGTCGCTGCTGCGCCTGCGCACAGACCGGATCGACCTCGTCCAGCACCACGAGATCCTGCGCTTCGACGACCCGGACCGGGTCTTCGCCGAGGGCGGGGCGATGGAGGGCTTCCTGGAGGCCAAGAAGGCCGGCAAGCTGCGCTATATCGGCTTCACCGGCCACAAGGACCCGCGCATCCACCTGCAGATGCTGGCGGTGGCGCAGGAGCGGGGCTTCCACTTCGATTCCTGCCAGATGCCGCTCAACGTGATGGACGCGCATTTCCGCTCGTTCGGCCATCTGGTGCTGCCGCACCTCGTGGCCGAGGGCATCGCGCCGCTCGCCATGAAGACCTTCGGCGACGGGGTGATCCTGAAGGCGGACGCCCCGATCCAGCCGATCGAGTACCTGCACTTCTCGCTGAACCTGCCGGTCTCGGTGGTGATCACCGGCATCCAGAACCAGCGCGACCTCGACCAGGCCTTCGAGGCGGTGAAGACCTTCAAGCCCATGGACAAGGCCGCCGTGGCCGAGCTGCTGGCGCGGTCCAGGCCCTACGCGCTGGAGGGCAAGTACGAGCTGTTCAAGACGAGCGCCACCTTCGACGGCACCGCCAAGAACGCCGCGTGGCTGGGCGAGGACGTGCAGGGGGTCAAGACCCTCGCGCCGACGATGGAGTAAGGGCGGGGCGGGTGCGGCTTTCCCTCCCCCGCGGAGGGGGGAGGGAGAGACGGCGCCCTCTACGCCACGTCCTCCAGCCGGATCGGCAGGCTCCGGATCCTACGCCCCGTGGCGTGGTGGACGGCGTTGGCGATGGCCGCGTTCACCCCGATGATCCCGAGCTCGCCCAGGCCCTTGAGGCCCAGCGCGTCCACTTGGTCGTCGGGGTCGTCCACCAGCAGCGCCTCCACCTCCGGCGCGTCGGCCGCGGTGGGCACGAGGTACTCGGCGAGGTCCGGGTTGCGGTAGGCGGCGCCGTCGACCACCGTCTCCTCCAGAAGCGCCGAGCCGAGGCCCCAGATCATCCCCCCCGTGAGCTGGCTCCGCGCGGTCAGCGGGTTGAGGATCCGCCCCGCCGCGAAGGCGCCGGTGAGCCGGGCCACCCGGATCTCCCCGGTCTCGGCATGGACGTGAACTTCCGCGAACTGCGCGCCGAAGCCCCAGGACAAGGCCCGGCCGCCCCCGCCGAAGGCCAGCCCGATATGGCCCCGCCGCAGGCCGGCCAGGGCCGTCTCCCGGTCGCCGCCCACGGGGACGAACTCGGCCAGCGTCTCGACGCCCGCTGGGCCGACCGCCTCGGCGAGGGCGATCCTGGTCCCGTCCGGGGCCGCGAGCCGTCCGCCTGCGAGGCGCAGGGTGCCCGGATCCCGTCCGGCGAGGCGGCCGCCCGGCCCGGTCGCGGCCCGCGCCAGCGCATCGCGGATCTGTCCGCAGCCCAGCGCCAGGGCGCTCATCAGGCTGGTGGTCGTGCTCGATCCGCCGGAGATGCCGGCCGCCGGCAGGGCGGTGTCGCCGAGCCGGACCGTCACCCGCTCCACCGGCACCCCGAGCCCGTCGGCCGTGCCGAGCGCCAGAAGCGTCGTGATGCCGTTGCCGATCTCGTGGTGCGCGCAGGACACCTCCGCGGCGCCGTCCGGGCCGAGCCGGACCCGCATCGTCGCGGCGGCGATCTTGGCCGGCCGCACCGAGGTCGCGCAGCCCAGGCCCACCCGCCAGGGTCCGTCACGCACTGTTGCGTCGCGCATCGAACCCGGGCGCGGCACCCGGCGCGACCAGCCGAAGGCCCGCGCCCCCGCGTCGAAGCAGGCCATCAGCGGCCGGGTCGAGAACGGTTTTCCCGAGACCGGATCGACCGCCGTGTCGTTGAGCCGGCGCAGGGCGATCGGGTCCATGGTCAGCGCGACGGCCATCTCGTCGACGGCGCTCTCCAGGGCGAACAGGAACGGCACCTCCGGGGGCGCCCGCATCGGCCCCGGCGTGTTGCGGTCGACGCGCACGGCCCGCTCCTCGGTCCGGATGTTCGGGCAGGCATAGAGGCTCGCCGAGACCTCGGCGCCCTCCATGACGAAGGGGTCGAACCGCGACGTCACGGTCTCGGCCTCGTGCACCAGGGCGGTGAACCGGCCCGTCCGGTCGGCGCCGAGCCGGAGGCGGTGGCGCGATTCCGGCCGGTAATTGGCGATGGTGAAGCCCTGCCGCCGGCTCGGCACCAGGGAGACCGGCCGGCCGAGGCGCTTGGCCGCCAGGGCGACCAGCGCCGTGTGCTGCGACAGCGCGAATTTCGAGCCGAAATGGCCGCCGATCAGGCCGGCCACCACCCGCACCCTGTCGGGATCCAGGCCGAGCTGGGCCGCGAGGCCGTGCTGCACGGCGCCGACGTAGCGG
The DNA here is from genome assembly GCF_022829385.1 of Methylobacterium sp. J-070. Taxonomy (GTDB): domain Bacteria; phylum Pseudomonadota; class Alphaproteobacteria; order Rhizobiales; family Beijerinckiaceae; genus Methylobacterium. Next base: position 14,107 of record NZ_JAKSXX010000046.1, read on the forward strand.
GTCGGCTCGTGCACGGTGAGCCTGTCGCCGTCCCAGGCCGCCCGGGTGGTGAACAGCTCGATCGGGTTGTGGTGCTGGACCGGGGTCTCGTACTGCGCGTCGACCCGCACGGCAGCCTCCCGCAGCCCGGCCTCGGCGTCGCCCCGGGCGATGTCCTCGTGCTGGGGCTTGAGAACGGCGAGCCCCACGGTCTCGGCGCCCGGGGCGTCGAAGCCCCCGGCGGCGGGCTCGGACGCGTAGGAGACCCGGACCGCGCCGGCCGCGGCCTCGGCGGCCTCCCGGGTCTCGGCCACCACCAGCGCGACGATCTGGCCGGCATACGCGACCGCGTCGGAATCGAGCGGCCGGTGCGCGCTGTTGGCGTAGCCGCCGGCCATCAGGTGCTTCACCGGCGCCACCGCCCCCGCGAAGTCGCGGTGGGTGAAGATCCCCAGAAGGCCTGGCACCCGCCCGGCGGCGGCGAGGTCGAACCCGGTGATCCGGCCGCGGGCGATGGCGCTGGTCACCAGGGCGGCATGGGCCGTGTCCCTGTCGGGACCGGTCAGGTCGGAGCTGTAGAGGGCCCGGCCGGTGACCTTGTCGGGGCCCTCGACCCGGGTGTGGGGCCGGCCGAGACGGCCGTCGGTGTCCTGTGCGCCCGCGTCCATGCCGCCCTCCCCGTCCGCGGCCGTCCGGGCCGCCTCGCACGGAGGGAATTGCCGAGGGGACGGTTCGGCTCCCCGGATGGGCGATGGGGCGACAGGATGCAGCGGGGGCTGCCCTACCCGTCGTGCCGGCCCGTCTTCACGGCCTCGGCCAGGATCGCGTTCACCCGGGTCTGCCAACCCCGGCCCGTCGCCTTGAAGGCGTCCACCGTGGCGGAATCGAGCCGGATCGTCACCGGCACCTTCGGGCTGGGGGCGGCGGGGCGTCCCGCCCTGCGGACGGAGGAGACGGCGGCGAATTCCTCCGCGGTCAGGACGGCACGCGCCGGGCGCATCTCCCGCAACTCGGCCTCCGTGAGGACGGGGGCGTCCGGATCGGTCACGGGCGGCTTGCGAGCCATAGCGCGCGTTCCTTGCGGTGAGCGGGGCGGAGGGAGATCCCGCGGAAGCCGTCCGCGGTCGGCGTAAAGACCAGCATGGCGGTGCGGTGGCCGATCAGGCCGATCGCCTGGAAGCGGCGCTCCGGCTAGGGAAATCGGCTGTCCTGTCGGACCAGGGCCGTGTCGAAATCGAACCCCCTCGGCCATCTCGAAGGGCATGCCGCGCGCTGCGGCGTTCCTGCGGCTCTTCGCCGGGTCGAAGGTGATCGGCACGGAAGCCTTGTAGGCGCTCTCCGGGCGACCCGCAATAAATGTACGTACGAAAATACGAGGCTTCGCACGGCCGGCCGCGACGGCGTCCACCGTCGCGGCCGGGATCGGCTCAGTTCAGGACCTTCCCGTCCGGGCCGACCTTGACCTTCTGGTCCTTGTCGGCGCCGGCCACCTTGATCTCGTACTGGACCGCGGAGCCGTCCTTCTCGACCTCGGCCTCGTAGGCCTTGCCGCCGCCGGCCTTCTGCTCGGCGATGGCGAGCGCGTCCTTCAGGGAGGTCTTGGCGTTCTGGAAATCGGAGGCCTTCAGCCGGGTGAAGTAGCGCTCGATCGGCTGGTTCTCGGTCTTGTACAGCGCGCCCGTGTCGGCGTTGATGCCGTATTCCACGAGCTTGCCGCTCGGGTAGACGACCTTGATCGCGTAATGGGCCGGGTCCTTGCTGCCGGCCTTCTCGAAATCGGCGTCGATGGCGCGGCCGCCCTTCTCGTCGCCCTGGGCCTCCGCGGTGGTGAGCGCCTGGGCGAGGCCGACCTTGGCGACCTTGGCGACCTGCCATTCCTTCATGCTGCTGTCCGCCTTGCTGGCCGGCTCGGCGGGCGTCGTCGTGGCGGTCTGGGCGAGGGCCAGGCTCGCGGAGAAGGCCAGCAGGCCGGCCGCGGCGGTGAGACGGGTGATCATGGCGGGCTATCCCTTTGCGGGTTCGTTCACGGGAGCGTGAAACGCCGGACCCGGACGACGGTTGCCGGCCGCAGGGGAAAACCCGCCGCCCCCGCCGCCCGTCCGGCGAGACGACCGGCCGCCCCGTCTGTATGAGAGGCCGACCCACCCGCGACGGAGCAGGCCATGACCGCGAACGAGCCCGAGCCGCTGGACGAGTTCACGCGCCTGCACGCCAAGCTGTCCGCGCTCGAGATCGTGCTCGGCGTCCTGATCGGGCGGCTGTCCGAGGAGAACCCGGAGATCCGCGAGGACGTGAAGCGCGACGTGGCGGCGATCCTCGCCGACATGCCGATCGACGGGCCGAGCGAGGAGATGATCGCCGCCGAGGTGCGCCGGGCCGCCGAGGTCCTGACCAGCGTGTCGATCGGCTGACGCGCCCTCAGCGGGGCGGCATCCGCAGCGCCCCGTCGAGCCGGATCGTCTCGCCGTTGAGCATCGGGTTCTCGCAGATGTGCCGGACGAGGTCGGCGTATTCGGACGGGCGGCCGAGCCGCGGCGGGAACGGCACGGAACGGCCCAGCGCGTCCTGCACGTCCTGCGGCATCGCCGCCATCATGGGCGTCTCGAAGATACCCGGCGCGACGGTGACGACCCGGATGCCGTGCCGGGCGAGTTCCCGGGCGATCGGCAGGGTCATGGAGACGACCCCGCCCTTCGAGGCCGCGTAGGCGGCCTGCCCGATCTGCCCGTCGAACGCGGCGATCGAGGCGGTGTTGACGATCACGCCCCGGGCCCCCGCCGCGTCCGGCGACTCCCGGGCGATCGCCTCGGCCGCCAGCCGGATCATGTTGAAGGTGCCCACGAGGTTGACCGAGACCGCCCGCGCGAAGGTCTCGAGCCGGTGCGGACCGTCGCGGCCGACCACCTTCTCGCCCGGGGCGATCCCGGCGCAGTTCACGAGCCCGTGCAGGTGCCCGAACGCCTCGAGGGCCGTCGCGATCGCCGCCTGCCCGTCCGCCTCGCACGTGACGTCGGTCGCCACGAAGCGCGCCCGGGCGCCGAGATCCGCCGCGACCCGGGTGCCGGCCTCCCGGGCGATGTCGGCCACGACCACCCGGGCGCCCGCCGTGACGAGGCCGCGCGCCGCCGCCTCCCCGAGGCCGGATCCCGCGCCGGTGACGATGTAGACGCGATCCCTGATCATCCTGGTTCCCCGTCCGGCCGGGCGGACGACGGCGCGTCCCGATCCCGGCCCGCCACGTAGCGCGGGACCGGGAAGGCTGGAAGCCGCCCCCGCCCGGCGCGATCCGATCCGGCGCCCTCGCCCTTGACGTGTGAATTTTTCCCACATAATGATCGTCGCCAGGGTTCAAAGCCGCGGAGGGTCGTTCCCCGTCCCGCCGATGCTTCGCTACCGCACCGGAACGACGGTCCGCCGCCGATGACCGGTCGAGGCCGCGCGTTCGCGCGTCCGACCTCCACGACATCCGTCGCCCGCCCGATCCCGGCCCTCCGGGAGCGGTCGATCCCCCACGTCCGATGGGACCGCCATGTGCGCCTTCTGGATCGAGACCGCCGCGCGGCGCTGGCGGCACGGGCGCATCGTCGGGCGGCGCCTCGCGGAGCGGCGCCCCGGGATCCGCGCGGCGCTGCGCGTCGCCGGGCCGGACAGCGTGCTGCTGGCGGGCAATTCCCACGCGGAGTTCCTCGGGACGCCGGATTTCGGCGGCCGGCCCTGCATCAACCTCGCCGTCGGCGGCAGCCTCGCGGCCGATTGCGCCCGCCATCTCGCGGGGTTTCGGGTTCCGGTCCGCTGCGCGGCGTCCGTGCTGATCATCGGCACCAACGACATCCAGCGCTGGCGGCATCCGGAGCGGCAACGGGCCGTCGACCGGTTCGAGGCCGATGCCCGGCGCATCCTGCGGATCCTGGAGGATCGCTCGGCGCAGGTCTTCGTCAGCGCGCTCCCGCCGATCGGCGCCCGGGCGACGGGACGGGATCCGGCCGCCGTCGCGGCCTTCTCGGAACGCCTCGCGGGACTCTGCGCCGAGCGGGGCCACCGCTACGTCGACCCGTTCGCCGCGTGGCGCGACGGCGCCGGGGGGCTCGCCGGCCCGGGTCTCCACCGGGACGGCGTGCATCTGGCCGACTACGCGCCCCTGGCCGCGGCCATCGTCCGACTGGTGGCGCTCGACGCGGAGCCGGGGGCCCGCCCGCCGCGCCGGCCGCCCGCCCCGCGCCCGGCGGAGCCCTTGCGGGTTCTGCGCGCCGCCTGGATCGGCCGCCGGTGAGGATCCGCGCGCCCCTGGCCGTCCGCCCGGAGCCGCGCCTCGGGCGGCCCCTCCCCCTGCGCACCTGGCCGACGGACGCGACGCTCTGGCTCGACGAGAACGGCGCCCGATGCCCCCGGGCGGCGCGGCACGCCCTCGCGGCCCTGGCGACCCTGGAACCGGGCGGCCGGTATGCCGCCCGGGCGGTGGGCGCCGGCACGATCGTGACCGGGCCGGCCAGCGCCCTGGCGCTGCGCGACCGGGAGGCCGAGATCGGGTTCGTCTTCCATCTCACGCCCTACGGGTACGGCGAGGAGGCTTTCTGAGGGAGCGCCCGATCAGGAGGGGCTCGTGCACAGCAGCGTCGGCGCGCAGACCGTCCGGAAGCCGGTGCGGGCACAGAGCGCCGCGAGGGCGGCGCCCGCCGGGCGATGCAGGAAGACCTGACAGAAGACCTGGCCCGCCCCGCGCGCCTGCGCCGCGCGCAGGGCCGCGATCGTCACCGCGGTGCCGAGGCCCCGGCGCTGCCGGTCGGCCCGGGTGCCGACGTTGTAGAGCGCGGCCGTGTCGCCGCGCAGGTAGAGGCTCCCGCAGGCCGCCGGGCCGGTGGCGTCGCGCAGGACGAGGTGGAATGCCGTGACACCGGTCCGGCCCCGCGCCCCCCGCAGGGCCGGCAGGTAGGTGCGCCGCAGGTGCGTCCGCACGGCCGGGTCGTCCGACAGGTTGGCGAAGACGCCCTCGAAGTCCGGACCCGGCGCGGGCGCGGCCCGCACGGTGATCGCGACGTCCGGCCGGGACGGTGCCGGCAGCGGCCGCGCCACCATCCAGCGCACCGGGTCGAGGATCGCGGGCTCGAACAAGCCCCGCAGCAGCGCGACCTCCGCGGCATCCCGGGCCAGGAAGGCGGGCGCCCGGGCGCGCCCCAGCGCCGCCGCCCCCGCCCAGGCGAACTGGTCGGGCCGCCGCACCCCGTAGGCGAAGTTCAGGGTCGGGTCCGGGATGCCCCGCGACCAGACGTAGCCCGCACCGCCGGGTCCGTGCGCGACGCCGTCGATCAGGGAGCCGGTCAGCGCCGCCACGTGGAGGTCGCGCAGGGTCTCGAAGGCCCGGTCGGGGTTCCGCATGGTCAGGCGGCGGTCCCGGGAGCCCGGGCCCCCTCCCCGGCCAGCGGTGGCGCGGCGATGTTACGGGGCCCCGCGTCCTCGGTGCGAGCCCGCCCGACCGCCGCGACGATGCCGCTCAGGCCGCCCTTGAGAACCGCCACCGTCGTGCTCGCGAAATCCGTGCAGAGACTGCGGCTATCACGGGTGATGACTGATCAACAATCTCTATGTTCAAGAATTAGAAAGATTAAAATTAGAATACGACCGTTCCGGGTGCCATTTTTGTCGGACGATCCCGGAAATTCGGCGGCACGACGGGCGCGGATATGCCGCGCCGGCGGCCTGCGCCTGCGCCGCACCGGCAGCCCGAGGCAAGCCAGGGCCTGGGCTGGCGTGTATGCTGGGCACATCCCGATTCGGCTCGCGCGACGGGTCCGACCGTCGCGCGCGCGGACGGGCGGACAGGAGAGCCCGCGCCGCGATGCCGTCCTTCGACACGCCTGTCCCGGTCGGAGCCTTCGCGCTGATCCTCGTGGCCTTCGCGGTGAAGCAGCTCGGGGCGGATTTCCTGCTGCAGAGCAGCTGGATGGCGCAAGGCAAGGAGCGCGCCTCCGCGTGGCTCGCCCCGCTCTGCGCCCACACAAGCCTGCACGGGCTCGGCACGCTGCTGATCGCCCTGATGGTCGCGCCGGCCCTGTGGTGGCTCGCCCTGGCCGATTTCGCGATCCACTCGGTGATCGACCGCGGCAAGGCGCTGGTCGGCCAGCGCACCCATTTCCCCACCACGGATGCCCGGTTCTGGTGGCTGATCGGGGTCGATCAGTTCCTGCATCAGGTGACCCATATCGGGCTCGCCCTGGTGCTGGCGGCGGCCTGATCCCGGCCGCCGAGGGCCGTCACTGCAGCTCGACCTCGAGCAGACGGTTCGTGTCGACGACCTTGCCGGCGAGTTCGAGGATCAGGAAGCGCTGGAAGGTCAGCGCGAGGTCCGGGCGCTCGCGCTCCATGCGGGCGAGGGCGGCGCGGTCGATGCCGACCACCCGGCAGGCGCTCTCGGCCACCGCCGTCGCGGTGCGCCGCCCGCCCTGCACCAGGGCGATCTCGCCGATGACCGTGCCCGCGGTGGTGGTGCGCAGGCGCAGGCTGGGACGGCCGGGCAACGCCATCTCGATGGAGACCAGCCCCCGCTCGAGGAAGTAGAGGGCGTCGGCCGCCTCGCCCTGGCGCATCAGCGCCTCCCCGGGGGCGAGTTCGCGCACGGCGAGATAGGGCGCGCAGTCGGCCGCCCCGAACGCGCAGCCCAGCCGGTCCGCCATGTGCCGGGCGAAGGGCGCGACCTCCTCCTCCCCGGCGGTCCCGGTCTCCGCCAGGAGCGTCGCCTCGGCCTCGCGCAGGGCGGCGTCCAGGGTGTCGAGGATCCGGATCCGGGCGTTGGCGGCGAGGCGCCCGCGCTCGACCTGGCGCAGCGCCGTCGGACCGAGATGGACGAGCAGCAGGTCGAAGCCGCACTGCTCGGCGCGCTGTCCGATCTTGCGGAACGCCACGAGCGCCGAGCTGTCGAGCCCGACGCAGTCGCGGAAGTCCAGGATGAGCACGCGCAGGTCCGGGGCCTCGGCGGCGGCCCGGCGGTAGATCGCCTGCGCGTTGAGGAAGAACAGGTAGCCCTGCAGGCTGTAGATCCGGGTCCGGGTCCCGGCCGCGCGCAGCCGCTCGGCCGTGTCGGGGGCGCGGATCACGCTGCTGCGCCGCTCCGTTCCGGTGAGCGCCCGGCGCAGCGCCGGGATCCGCGCGTACTGGACGGCGAAGATCAGCATCGCCAGCACGATGCCGACCAGGCAGCCGACGGGGGCGCCGAGCAGCGCGGTGGCCGCGCACACCGCCAGCGCGATGACGAGCTCCCACCGCAGGAGCGTCCGGCTGGCCAGCGCGAGGTTGGTCAGGTGGCCGATGCCGATGGCGACCAGGGCGCCCCCGGCGAGCGGGCGCGGCAGGAGCGCGAGGATCCCGGCACCGAAGGCCAGCAGGGCCGCCATCACCGCGAGGGTGAGCCACCGCCCCAGCCAGCGGCCGCCGCCGATGTTGTGCAGCAGCAGCGTCGAGGTCCGGTCGAAGCCCATCACGGGACTGCCGAACAGGCTGCCGACCAGGTTGGCCCAGCCCGACGCCACGAAGACCCGGTCGACGTCGAATTCGCGCCGCAGGTCCAGCTCCGCGGTGACGACGTAGAGGATCTGGACGATGACCGCGACGACCACGTAGGTCACGATCTTGGGCAGGATCGGCACGAGCAGGGCCGGGTCGAGGGCCGCGAGGCTGCCGATCGCCGGCGCCTGGAACAGGGAACCCGTCGGCAGCGGGTCGATCAGCCATCCGGCGGCCTGCGCGGCGGCCCTGTCGACGCCGTGCCAGGCGAGGCCGAGATGCACCACGAGGAGGCTCGAGAGGATGACGGCCGGGTAGGTCGCCCAGTGCGGGAGGCGCCGGGGCAGGGCGAAGGCGCAGACCCCGATGCAGAGCGTCAGGCCGACGCGCCCGAGCGCCCCGGGATCGACAGGGCCCGGATCGGCGCCGGCCGGCCCGAGGGCGCCGAGCAGCGTGGCGAGCGGATCGGACAGCTGCGCGCCGATCTGCACGCCGCTGCGCAGGAGCAGGAGGCCGACGCCGGCGAGGAACCCGGTCAGGACCGGGAGCGGCAGCAGCTGCGCCAGCAGCGAGGCGCGCAGGGTGCCGAGCAGCGCGAAGACGAGGCCGGTGATCAGGGTCGACAGGCCGCAGGCGACGAGGACGATCCGGCCGACCGAGTCCGGATCGGTCACGCCCGCCGCGCGCAGCTGCTCGGCGACCGCCGCGGCGATCGCCGCCTGCACGATCGCCGCGGCGCCGAAGAAGGACAGCGAGATCACCACCGTCCGCCGGAGCGCGAGAAAGACCAGGCTGCCGGCCAGGTAGGCCGTCAGCATCGCCGACACCCCGGCGGCCCGGCTCTCCGCGAGCGGTCCCGAGAAGATGAGCTGCGAGAAGCTGATGAGATCGACGACGATCATCATCGTGGCCACCGCGGCGGCCACGACGGTGCGCGACAGGCGCAGGGTCGCCGCGCCCGCCGCATCCCCGAGCCTCCCCCCGCCCCCGGCGGATGATCGATCGGCGGTGGTCATCGGTGTGGGATCCCGGTCTCGAAGGGCCGGCACAGGCCGTGACCGCACGCGCTCGACGGTCGCGCGAGGTTCAGGCGAAGCACCGGATTCACGCGGGACTGATTAGCGCCCGGCGATCGCGGCCGCACGCGCAAAATGTCAGGTTGGTTGATCGATCTGAGTGCGGCTTTGACCGAACCTCTCCTGGAGAGATCGGTGTGTCACCGTTCTCGGTCGCGACCGGATCAGGCCGGATGGGATGGCTCCGGCCGCAGGATCTCGGTCAAATCTGTCCGGGATCATGCGCAGCCGCAGGATCGGCGGCCCGACCAGCCCCGATCCGCGGGGGCTAGGGCCGCTCGCGGTCCCGGGGCACGGGGCTGCGCGCCGGCGGCGCAGGTCACGGGCTCGCGCTCCCGTCGGCACGCGCCGCGCCCGCATCTGCCGCGGCGGCGCCGCGAACGGCGCGGGCGCTCAGCGCGCCTCGCTGAACCGCTTGGTCGCCCGCTGTTCCTTCTTGTAGGCGGTGATCGCCGCCGAGCAGCCGGCGGAGAGCTTCTTGAGGTTGGTCTTGAAGCAAGCCTCGACTTCCGGACCGCCCGGCGCGTAGGCGCTGCAGTAATCCATGTAGTCGCCGGTGCAATGCTGCTTGAGGGCCTCGCGGGCCGGCGACGACTCGGCGCGGGCCGCCACGGGACCCAGGCAGAGACCGATGGCCAGCAGGGCCGTCTTGGTCGAGGTCATGGACATCCTTCGCTCATCCGAGCCGCACGAGCGTGTCGCGCGGCGATAGAGGGAGCCGATGGACGCCAAGGATGGCATCACCATGACGTTCGAGCGACTCGAATGCAGGTCAGCCATGCCCAATACTGCAGGACGGGTCGAGTCCAGGGCAACTCAACCCCGCGACCGGACTGCCCGTGCGGCCTCCGGCACGTCGCGCAACGCTGCCGGGCCGGACGTCGACCGCCGGGGCTCGATCCCGAGGCAGTCCCGGTCGGGAGGGCAGGTTCGCTCGGTCGCGGGCCCGGGGGGCGGGCCGATCCCGACCCGGCAGTGCTGCGCGACCGCTCGCTCGCGCCTGGGCAGGCGCGCCGGTCCGGCGCCGCCGGGCGATCCCGCGACGCCCTCGCTGGCGCGTCGGCGGGAAACGAGACAGGGCCAGCCGCGATGGCTGGCCCTGATCGTACCGCCGCGCCCGAGGCTTATTCGGCGGCGTTCATCTCAGCGGTGAAGTGGCCGCACCAGTCGCTCGAGGCGACCACCGGCCACAGACCCTTGGAGTCCGGCTCCGGCTGGCTGACCGGCGGGTTGAAGCGGCAGAGGCCGGCATCGCCCTGGGCGGGGGCGCCGTTGCCCTTGTGCTCGTCGAAGAACTTGCAGCTCTCGCAATGCGCGCTGGCCATGTCGCGTGTCTCCCGGTCTCTGGATCGGCGTCGCGCCGTTCTCACATAAGAATTAGAACAGCTACAATCTATGAGTCAATCCTCGACTCGGGGCGGAGTTCCGCCGCTGGACCCCGTCTCGCGCATCCGGAGGGCGTCTTCGGGTGGCGTGCCCGGACGTCCGGCCTGCCGCCGTGGCTCCCGCGCACGCGGAACGGCCGCGCAGCGCCAGACCATCGGGGCGAACCGGGCACAGATCGCCGGCCGCCGTCGACCGCCTGCACGCCGGTGGTGTGGCCGTTGTCGTCCTGCGCCCGGCCGGGCGGTGACCCGTGGATGACGGCGCCGCGCGGGTGCGGCCCACCGTTCGGGCCTTCCCGCCGCGATCCCTGCCCCTCGACGCGCGGCCCTGGCGCGTCCCCTGTCCCGCCGGGATCCTGCCCGGTCAGTCGGTGAAGGCCGCCACCGTGCGGCGCGTGCCGCGCAGGAAGGCGTCGGCGGCGTGGATCAGGGGAGTCAGGTCGACGTCGCTGGCGCCGGAGCGCACCAGGGCGGCGAAGCGGTCGTAGAGGCCGCGGTACTCCGCCTCGGGCGGAAGCGTTTGGTCGTGACCGTCGATCGCCAGGGCCGCGCCGCCCCGCGACAGCACGAGCGTGCCGTCCTCGGTCTCGACCCGGATGTCCCAGGTCTGGGGGCCGGTCTGGCGCCAGTCGAACACCGCGTGGATCGGGGTGCCGGCGGAATCCGCGAAGCGCAGGTCGGCGGCGATCGGCGCCTGACGGTTCTCCGGCACCGACAGGGTCGCCTCGGTCAGGAAGAAGGGCGGCAGGATGTGGGTCGCGATCGACAGGGCGTTGATCCCCGGGTCGAACACGCCCATCCCGCCGGCGTCCCAGATCCAGTCCTGGCCCGGGTGCCAATGCCGAACATCCTCCAGCCAGGCGATCGACACCGCGCGGATGCGCCGGCCCGACAGCCAGCGCCGCGCGGGTTCGACCCCGGGCGCGTAGCGGGAATGCCAGCTCGCGAACAGGCTCACGCCGCGTGCCCGCGCGGCCTCGACCAGGAGCCCGACCTCGGCCAGGGTCGCCCCGGGCGGCTTCTCCAGGAAGACGTGGAGGCCCGCCTCGATCGCCGCCCGGGCGGCCGCGAACCGGGCCTGCGGCGGCTGGCACAGGGCGACCGCGTCGAGGCCGTGCCCCGCCGCCAGCATCTCGGGCAGGCTGCGGTGGTTCGGCACCCCGTCCAGGCCGCCCTGCCGGCTCGCCACCGCCACGAGGCTGTAATCCGGCGACGCGCCGATGACCGGCAGGTGCTGGTCGCGGGCGATCTTGCCGACGCCCACCAGGCCGATGCGGATCGGGTTCGCCATCTCAGAGCCCCCGCACGACGGTGTCGACGGACGGGGCGGCGACCGGCGGGTTGCGCGGGGGCCGCGTGAACGGCGCGGCCTCGATCTCGACCACGTCGCCGGGCCGGGTCGCGACGCCGTCGCTGAACGCGCGGGTGGCGGTCCCGAAGAGGCGGACATGCCGGTCGCCGGGGCGGCGGAACCGCGTATTCTTGAAGGGGAGCCGCCCCAGGTTGGCGAGACTTTGGGACAGGGTCGCCTCCCCCGTGAGGAACGGTCGCTCCCGGAGGAGAGTGCCGTCGCGCCGGACGCGGCTGGTGCCGCGCCTGGCCGCCGGCCGCGCGTGGAGCACCGGCCGCATCACGCCCTCGGCGGGCAGCGCCGTGCCGCGCTGCCCGTCGGCGCCCCGGGATTGCAGGCGTGATGAACCCATCTCGATCTCCCGAGGGCGGCCTCTCCGGTGCCGTCCCGTGGCACGGCTGTCCGGAGCCGCGCGGCGCCCGGTCAGCGGCCGGGCTACCCGTTGAGGGTGCCGTCGATCCGGCGCGGCAGATGCCAGGGATTGTCCGGGCGCAGGGGCGGCGGCAGCAGCGCGTCGGGCAGGTCCTGGTAGCAGACCGGCCGCAGGAACCGCTCGATCGCCAGGGTGCCCACCGAGGTGCTGCGACCGTCCGACGTCGCCGGGAACGGGCCGCCATGCACCATCGCGGGGGCGACCTCGACGCCGGTGGGCCAGCCGTTGGCCAGGATGCGGCCGGCCTTGCGGGCCAGCAGCGGCACCAGCCCGGCGGCGAGGTGCTCGTCCGCCCGGTCGAGATGCAGCGTCGCGGTGAGCTGGCCCCCGAGGGACCCGATGAGTCCGGCGAGCTCCGCCGGATCGGCGGCCGTCACCAGAAGTGCGGCCGGGCCGAACATCTCGTCCGCCAGCGCCCGATCGGCCAGGACGCGGCGCGCCTCCGTGCGCAGCAGGGCGGCGGGGGCCCCCCCCGGCCCGGCCGCCGCCCCGCGCGCCGCCACCGTCACCCCCGGGCGATCCGCCATGGCGGCGACGGCGACCTCGAATCGGGCCCTGATCTCGGCGGTCAGCATCGCGTGCGGCGCGCTCGCGCGGATCAGCGCGCCGGCCTCCTCCGCGAAGGCGTCGAGCTCCGGGCCGGCGATCCCGATCAGCAGGCCCGGATTGGTGCAGAACTGCCCGGCCCCGAGCGTCAGCGACTGGACGAAGCCCGCCGCCAGCGCCGCGCTCCGGGCCCGGAGGGCCCCGGGCAGGAGCAGGACGGGGTTGACCGCGCTCATCTCGGCGTAGACCGGGATCGGCTCGGCCCGGCCGGCCGCCACCCGCATCAGCGCCAGCCCGCCCCCGCGCGACCCGGTGAAGCCGACGGCCTTGATCCGCGGATCCGCCACCAGGGCGGTGCCCAGCGCGGTCGACGGCCCCGGCAGGTACGAGAACACGCCCTCGTGCAGGCCGCAGGCGGCCACGGCCGCGCGCACGGCCCGCGCCACCAGCTCGCCGGTCCCCGGATGGGCGGGGTGACCCTTGACCACCACCGGGCAGCCCGCCGCCAGCGCCGAGGCGGTGTCGCCCCCCGCCACCGAGAAGGCGAGCGGGAAGTTCGAGGCACCGAACACCGCCACCGGGCCCAGCGCCACGTGGCGCCGGCGCAGGTCCGGCCGGGGCAGCGGCTTGCGGTCCGGCAGGGCCGGATCGATCGTGGCCTGGACCCAATCGCCCGCCCGGACGAGGTCGGCGAACAGGCGCAGCTGGCCGACCGTGCGGGCGCGCTCGCCCTCCAGGCGCGCCTGCGGCAGGCCCGTCTCGGCCATGGCCCGCGCGATCAGGGGAGCCCCGAGATCGGTCACGGCCGCAGCCACGGATTCGAGGAAGGTCGCGCGCAACGCGGGTGCGGTCTCGGAGAAGCTCGGGAACGCCGCCTCCGCCAGCGCGCAGGCGGCCTCGACCTCCGCGGCGCCCGCGGCCGAGAAGGCCGGCTCCAGCGGAGTCCCGGTGGCGGGATTCAGCGCCACGAATGTCTCGGCCGCCGTCACGTCCGCGGCGCCGACGAGGCCGACGCCCCAGATCGTCCCGGGGGCTGCGGTTTGTTTACTCATACAAATAGGTTAGAGCAGTTCGTAGCGGCTCGCAAGCGGTTCGGCCCCCGCTGCCGACAGGTGTCGATGCTTGCGCTCCTACAACTTCAGGATACAGTCTCGGCGATCCCGCCCCGTCCCGGTGGCTCGGACCGGAGGCAACGGGTGAGGCAGGATCGCGGTCACGAGGATGTCCGGCTCCCGCTCGCCTCGAGCTGGCGCCGCATCCACGGCTCCGTGGCGCGCGACCTCGGCATCGCGATCCTGGGCGGCCGCTACGCCCCGGGGGATGTGCTGCCCGGGGAGATCGAATTCTCGGAGCAGCTCAAGGTGTCGCGCACCGCCTACCGCGAGGCGATCCGCATCCTGAGCGCCAAGGGCCTGGTGGAGAGCCGGCCGCGCACCGGCACCCGCGTGAGCCAGCGCAGCCGCTGGAACCTGCTCGATCCCGACATCCTCGCCTGGGCCTTCCAGGCGGAGCCGAGCGAGGCGTTCATCCGGGACCTGTTCGAGCTGCGGATGATCGTCGAGCCGGCCGCGGCGGCGCTGGCCGCCGAGCGGCGCTCGGGCCTCGACATCGCCCGGATGGGCCACGCCCTCGAGGAGATGGGCCGCCACGGGCTCGCCACCGAGGCCGGCCGGGCCGCCGACCAGGCCTTCCACAACGCGATCCTCGAGGCCGCGCGCAACGGGCCGCTGATGGCCCTGTCGAGCTCCATCGCCGCCGCGGTCACCTGGACCACGATCTTCAAGCATCGCCGCAAGGGCTTGCCCCGGGACGCGATGCCCGACCACCGGCTCCTCTACGAGGCGATCGTGGCGGGGGAGCCGGAGGCCGCCCGCCAGACCATGACCGAGCTGATCCGCTTCGCCCTCGCCGACACCGAGATGGCGATGCGGCCTTAAGAGTCCGGGTTTCCAATGGGCGAGCCCTTTGGCAGGGTATCGGGGCGGAGCCCCGATGTCGGGCTTTGCCCCGATGTCGGGCTTTGCCCCGATACCCAGCAAGGCGCTGCCCTGCACCCACGAAAGCTCCCGGACCTTTCGAATCCGGGACCCTGTGCGGCTCAGTGATTGTCGCGCGGCAGGCCGCTGGTCTGCGCGATCCGCTGGAAGCGCTCGGCGCCCTCGAGGATCGCGCCCGTGTGCATCTGCCCCACCGCGGCGCGCTGCATCGCCTGCCAGGGGGTCTGCGAGGCCGGATAGGCGTAGCCGCCGGCCTCCTCCAGGGTCCTGCGGCGGCGGGCGATCTCGTCCGCGTCGACCAGCATGTCGGCGGTGCCCCGGCGCAAGTCGATCCGCACCCGGTCGCCGGTGCGCAGCAGCGCGAGGCCGCCGCCGGCCGCCGCCTCGGGCGCGGCGTTGAGGATCGACGGCGAGGCCGAGGTGCCGGACTGGCGCCCGTCGCCGAGGCACGGCAGGGCGTGCACGCCGGCCCGGATCAGCTGCGCGGGCGGGCGCATGTTCACCACCTCGGCGGCCCCGGGATAGCCCACCGGCCCGGCCCCGCGCATGACCAGCAGGGTCTCGTCGGTGATGCCGAGGCTCGGATCGTCGATCCGGGCGTGGTAATCCTCGGGCCCGTCGAAGACCACGACCGGGCCCTCGAAGGCGTCGGGATCCTCCGGGTTCGACAGGTAGCGGTTGCGGAACTCGGCGCCGATGACGCTGGTCTTCATGACCGCCGCCTCGAACAGGTTGCCGCGCAGCACCAGGAAGCCCGCCGCCTCCTTCAGGGGCCGGTCGATCGGCCGGATCACGTCCTCGTCCTCGATGGTGGCGTCCCGGCAATTCTCGCCGATGGAGCGCCCGTTCACCGTCAGCGCGCCCTCGCGGATCAGGCCGCGGCGCATGAGCTGCGCCACCACCGCCGGGAGGCTGCCGGCGCGGTAGTAATCCTCGCCGAGATAGGCGCCGGCCGGCTGCAGGTTGACGAGCAGCGGCACGTCGAGCCCGTAGGTCTGCCAGTCGGTGACGTCGAGCGCGACCCCCATGTGCCGGGCGATCGCCGCCAGGTGGATCGGCGCGTTGGTCGAGCCGCCGATGGCCGAATTGACCACGATGGCGTTGAGGAACGCGTCCCGGGTGAGGATCTCGGAGGGCTTCAGGTCCTCCGCCACCATGGCGACGATGCGCTTGCCGGTCTGGTAGGCGACCTCCTGCCGGTCGCGGTAGGGGGCGGGGATCGCCGCGGAGCCCGGCAGCATCATCCCCAGGGCCTCCGCCAGGGTGTTCATGGTCGTGGCCGTGCCCATCGTGTTGCAGAAGCCCGTGGACGGCGCCGACGAGGTCACCAGCTTGATGAAGCCGTCGTTGTCGATCTCGCCCGCCGCCAGCATCTCGCGGGCCTTCCACACGATGGTGCCGGAGCCGGTGCGCTGGCCCTTGAACCAGCCGTTCAGCATCGGCCCCACCGAGAGGGCGATGGCCGGGATGTTCACGGTGGCGGCCGCCATCAGGCAGGCCGGGGTGGTCTTGTCGCAGCCCGTGGTCAGCACCACGCCGTCGAGGGGGTAGCCGTAGAGCAGTTCCACGAGGCCCAGATAGGCGAGGTTCCGGTCGAGGCCCGCGGTCGGCCGCTTGCCGGTCTCCTGGATCGGGTGGACGGGGAATTCGAGCACGATGCCCCCGGCCTCGCGGATGCCCTCGCGGATCCGCTCCGCGAGGACGAGGTGGTGGCGGTTGCACGGGGACAGGTCCGAGCCGGTCTGGGCGATGCCGATGATCGGCCTGCCCGAGCGCAGCTCCTCCAGGCTCAGGCCGAAGTTGAGGTAGCGCTCCAGGTAGAGCGCCGTCATGTCGATATTGTCGGGGTTGTCGAACCAGGCGCGCGAGCGCAGGGGCCGGGCAATCGGTCGATCGGTCATTTGCGGGTCCGGTGGGCGGGGCTGGTCGAGAAGCGGTAGGTGATCACGTTCCGGTAGGTCTGGCCGGGGTCGAGCCGGGCCGAGCCGAAGGCCGGCTGGTTCGGCGTGTCGGGGAACAGCTCCGGCTCCAGCGCCAGGGCGTCCGACTGCCGGTAGGCGAGGCCGGACTTACCCACCGCGGTCGCGTCGAGGAAGTTGCCGGCGTAGAACTGCACCCCGGGCTGGTTGCTGGCGATGTCGAGGATGCGGCCCGAATGCGGATCCTCGACCCGCGCCGCCGGATGCGGCTCGGCCGTGGGGGCGTCGGTCACCACCCAATTGTGGTCGTAGCCGCGCCCCCGCGCGATCTGGACGTCGCGGCCCTCGCGGATGCGCGCGCCGATCACCGCGGGCTTGCGGAAATCGAAGGGCGTGCCCGCCACCGGCAGGTGTTCCCCGGTCGGGATCAGGGTGGCGTCGACGGGCGTGTAGCGCTCCGCCGGGATGGTGAGGACGTTGTCCAGGATCGACCGGCCCGAGCCCTCGCCCGCGAGGTTGAAGAAGCTGTGGTTGGTCAGGTTGACGATGGTCGGCTTGTCGGTGGTCGCCTGGTAGGTGACCGTGAGCGTGTCCGCGTCGTCGAGGGTGTAGGTGGCGGTCGCCGTCAGCGTGCCGGGATAGCCCTCCTCGCCGTCCGGGCTGACGTAGCGCAGGGTCACCGACGGCGCCGCGCCGCCCGTCACCGCGGTGATCGTCCAGAGCCGTTTGTCGAAGCCCGCCGTCCCGCCGTGCAGGGCGTTCGGGCCGTCGTTGGTGGCGAGCGCGTGGCTCTGCCCGTCCAGGGTGAAGCGGCCGGCGCGGATGCGGTTCGCGTAGCGCCCGACGCTCACGCCGAAATAGTTGGGCTTGGCGAGGTAGCCGGCGAGGTCGTTGTAGCCGAGCACCACGTCCGCCGGCTTGCCGGCGCGGTCCGGCACGTCGAGGGTCCGCAGGAGCGCCCCCCAGGACAGCACCCGCGCGGTGATGCCGTGGCCGTTGGCCAGCGTCACCTCCTCGACCGTGCGGCCGTCCGGCAGGGTGCCGAACACGCTCCTGACCGGCTCGGCCGCCCGGGCCGCCGGGATCGCCACGCAGGCGCACAGCGCCGCCATTCCCACGCTCCGCATCGATTCCTCCCCCTCCGGTGATGACCGCGCCCGCCCTGCCGCTTCTGAGGCGGCTCGAGCGGGCGGTCGCGGTTGACGACCGCGACTCCGCTATATACTCAGACAATTGCGTTCGACAACACGGGGCCCCGGCAAGAGGGCATGGCCAGGGAGACAGGCTGGATGGCAGGACCGATGGCGAACGCCGGGCCGTCCGCGGGCGGGACGGCGGAGGCCGCGACGCGCGATCAGGGCCGCCACCGCCCGGCCCTGTCGCTGCTCGCAAGCCTGTTCTTCATGTGGGGCTTCATCACCGTCATCAACAACACGCTGCTGCCGCACCTGCGCAGCGTGTTCGACCTGGATTACACGCAGACCACCCTGATCGAGTCGGTCTGGTTCATCGCCTATTTCATGGCCTCGCTGCCGGCGGCGAAGCTGATCGCGCGGATCGGCTACCAGCGCGCCCTGGCGACCGGGCTCGGCATCATGGCGCTCGGCACGCTCGGCATGGTCCTGGCCGCGCACCGGGTCTCGTACGCGATCACGCTCACCGCGCTGTTCGTGATCGCGAGCGGCATCACGCTGCTGCAGGTGGCCGCCAACCCCTACGTGGCGGTGGTCGGGCCGGCCGAGAGCGCCCCGGCACGGCTCAACCTCGTGCAGGCGTTCAACTCGCTGGGGACCACCCTGGCGCCGCTGTTCGGCGGCTACCTGATCCTCGGCCGCTCCGCCTCGGGCAATGCGGCGGCCGGCACCGTGCTGAGCCCGGCCGAGCGCCTGGCGGACGCGCAGTCGGTGCAGCTCCCCTACCTGATCGTGGCGGCGATCCTGGTGGTCCTCGCCGTGGCGATCGCCCGCTTCCCGCTGCCCGCGATCGGCGGCGGCACCGGCCGGGCCGCCGAGGCCGGGCGCGCCGGCCCGTCGCTCTGGCGGCACCGCAACCTCGTGCTCGGCGTGCCGGCGATCTTCATCTACCTGATCGCCGAGATCGGGGTTTCGAACCTGTTCATCAACTTCGTCTCGCAGCCGGCGATCGGCGACCTGACGCACGCCCAGGCCGCGCGCTACCTGTTCCTGCTCTGGGGCGGGATGATGGTCGGCCGCTTCGTCGGCAGCTACCTGATGCAGACCCGGCCGGCCGAGACCGTGCTGGCCGGGGCGGCGGTCGGCGCCGGCGCGGTGATGCTGGTGGCGACCTTCGCCACGGGCCATCTGGCGATGTGGGCGCTGATCTCGGTGGGGCTGTTCCACGCGATCATGTTCCCAACGATCTTCACCCTGGGCATCCGCGGCCTCGGGCCGCTCACCGAGAAGGGGGCGGGGCTGCTGATCATGGCGATCGCGGGCGGCGCGCTGGTGGTGGTGCAGGGCTGGGCGGCGGACCGGTTCGGCCTGCAGCCGTCCTTCCTGATCACCGCGGCTTGCGAACTCTACGTCCTCTTCTACGCGCTCTGGGGCTGCCGGCCGGCCCCCGGGCAACCGGCCTGATCGGCGCGGCCGGCCATGGTTGCGGGGATCCGGATCGTCGCCCGCACGGGCCGTGACCGGCTCGGGGAGGGCCCGGTCTGGGTGCCGGAGCGGGGGCGTCTGTTCTGGGTCGACATCGACGCGCCGGCCCTGAACTGGCTCGACCTCGCCGGCGGCGGGACCGGCACCCGGCCCTTCCCGGAGCCTTTGGGCTGGATCATCCCCCGCGCCGGACGGCGGGACTTCATCGTCGGGCTGAAGAGCGGCTTTTCGACCTACGACCTGGAGGCCGACCGCATCACGCCGATCGGCGATCCGGAGCCCGACCACCCGGACAACCGCCTGAACGACGCCAAGGTCGATCGCGCCGGCCGGATCTGGGCCGGGACCATGCACCAGGCCGAGACGGCGGTCTCGGGCTCCCTGCACCGGCTCGACCCCGACCTGACCTGGCGGCGGATGGACGGCGGTTACGGGGTCGCCAACGGCCCGACCTTCAGCCTCGACGGCCGGATCCTCTATCACAGCGACAGCGCCGCCCGGACGGTCTACGCCTTCGACCTCGCCGCGGACGGGACTCTCACGGGCAAGCGGACCTTCCTGCGCTTCCCGGACGATTGGGGCTGGCCCGACGGGATGACCACGGATGAAGAGGGCTGCCTCTGGATCGCCCATTGGGGCGGCGGCCGGCTCAGCCGGGTGGATCCGGAGGGGCGCCTGATGCGGGCGATCCCCCTGCCCGCCCCCAACATCACGAGCTGCGCCTTCGCGGGGGACGGGCTCGACCGCCTGTTCGTGACCTCGGCCGCCCGGGGCGCCGAGGACGTGCCGGAGGCCGGGGCCCTGTTCGAACTCGACGCCGGCGTCCGGGGCCTGCCGCCGCGGGCCTTCGGGGGCTGAACGGGTTCTACTCCGGACTCGCCCCACCACGCCCGCGTGCCGCTGGTCCGGGCGGCATCCGACGCCGCCCGGACCAGCGGCTCCGCGCCCCTGCCGGTCGCCTTCCGGGCGGCTTCGGGCCGGCGACGTCATCCGGATGAGGGATGCGCCGCCCCGGCCCGGCCCCTACGGTCGTGCCATCTCCGAGACGAGACGCCTCAGACCCGCCCGGCCCGTGCCGCGGCGGGTTTCTTGTCGGGTTCGATGCCCGCGCCGGGCGGACCGGCCCGCATGCGCCGGCGGGGAGGTCCCGGCGCCGTCGCGGCGATGCCGGTTTTCGAGCCCGGCGCGCCGGTATTCGGATTATTCGTTGGTCTGTCGGCGCTCAGTCCGCAGCTTTATCTCCGATCGGGCCGGTCCTAGACTGGTCGAACGGACATGGCCGTCTCTGGGCTTCGCGCGGCGCGCGTCCCGGGCGCGCCGGGCCTGCCGGACCGACCGCGGCTGAGGTGACGATGGGCCAGATGACGATCAAGGACGTCGCCCGGCGGGCCGGCGTCAGCTTCCAGACGGTCTCCCTGGTCCTGAACCACCCCGAGAAGGTCGCCCGGACCACGCGCGAGACCATCGAGGCCGCCATGCGCGACCTGGAATTCGTGCCGAGCCTCGCGGCCCGCTCGCTGCGCAAGAAGCCCAGCCGCAGCATCGCCTGCGTGTTCTCGGTGGGCGCGCGGGCCGACGCGTCCGGCCTGATGCAGGAGGCCGACCAGGGCGGCCTGCTGCAGGCCTTCGCGTACGTGACCGACCAGCACGGATACACGCTGGTCCACCGGCGCTGGTGCAGCGACGACCCGGACAGCGTGGGTCGGATCACCAGCCTGGTGAGCGAGGCCCGGGTCGACGGCCTCGTGCTCTTCGCCGAGCGCCGGGACGATCCGCTGATCGCGATGCTGCAGGCCAAGCGGTTCCCCTTCGTGATCTTCGGCCTCGACACGCCCGGCGCGCATTTCGCGATGCGGGCCGAGCGCGATGCGGTCTACGAGGCCGTGCGCTACCTCGCGCGGACGGGCAGCCGGGCGATCAGCTTTCTCGAGGGCAAGCGCGACGGCAGGCGGATGCGGACCGTCGCCGAGCGGTTCCGGGGCTACCGGGAGGCCCTGGCGGAGGCCGGGCTGCCGCTGCGGGACGACCTCGTCGTCCCGTGCGACTGGACATCCGAGAGCGGCCATCGCGCGACGCTCCGCCTGCTCGACGGCCCGGTCCGGCCGGACGCGATCGTGGCGGCCGACGACCGGGTGGCGTTCGGGGTGCTGAAGGCGCTGCACGATCGCGGCATCCGGGTTCCCGAGGCGATCCGGGTCGTCGGCTTCGACAACTCCATCCAGAGCGCCTACACGATCCCGAGCCTGACCTCGATCGAGGTCCCGACCCTCGAGATGGTCCGGTTCGCCTTCGCGACCCTGGTGGAGGTCATCGAGGGCACGCGCGCCCCGGACGACCTGGCGCAGCGGCACTTCCCCACCCGCCTCGTCGTGCGCGAGTCCACCGGATCCGACGGGCGGGCGCAGCTCTCCTAGGGGCGGGCCGCCTGGCGGCCCGCTCCACGGGCGGGACCGAGCCTGACGGACGCGCCCGGGCGCCCGCCGTTAACCGTTCATCAACCATATCCCGAACAGATTCTCGGCCGGAGGGCTGAGCCATGACCCGACGCCGGGATTTCGACGCACTGAGCGAGGCGCAGATCGCCGCGGGACGGACCCGGAAGCGCTGGGTCGAGCCGAAGGCGGAGTTCCGCCCCGCCGCGCCGCAGGCCGTGACCGAGCTGCTCGACACGATCCAGCACGTGGCCGAGGCCGCCACGGGCGAGCGCAGCTTCCTGCACCTGCGCCCCGACGCGGGCGGCGCCCGCGGACGCTGAGACGATCCGATCCGCGGCCGCGGGCTGGCAAGGGCCGGCCGGTTCTGCAACAAGGCCGCCATGAGACGGCGTCACGTCTTCAGATCCGCCCGCGCCCGTGCGCCGACCGCCGCCGGCCGACGCGGCGGGCGCCCTGCGCCATGAGCGCGGACGAGACGGCGGATCTCCGGCGGCGCAACCGCGCCCTCGCGCAGGAGGTCGAGCGCCTGCGCGCCGCCCTCGCGGCCGACCGGGCCGGGACCGGGGTCGCGGTCGAACCCGCGGACGAGACCGCCTTCGGCCGCGCGTTCTGGCACGTGTCCGCCCGGATCGACACGATCCTGTCCGAGCCCGATCCGGAGCGGATCGACGACGCCGAGTTCCGCCGCCTCGCCGATCACCTCCCGATCCTGTGCTGGCTCGCCCGCAGCGACGGCTACCTGTTCTGGTACAACCGCCGCTGGCTCGACTATTGCGGCACCACGCAGGAGGCCATGGCGGGCTGGGGCTGGCGGAGCGTCCACGATCCCGCCGAGCTGCCGCGGGTCATGGAGGTCTGGGCCGCTTCGATCGCCACCGGCGCGCCCTTCGAGATGGTCTTCCCCCTGCGCGGGGCCGACGGGGTGTTCCGGCCGTTCCTCACGCGGATCGTGCCCCTGCGGGACGCCACCGGCCGGGTGGTGCGCTGGTTCGGGGTCAATGCCGAGATCGGCGCCCAGGCCCGCGCCGAGGCGGCGCTGCGCGCCTCCGAGACCCGGCTGCACCGGGCCCAGGAGGCCGGCGGGGTCGGGATCTTCTCCGTCGACATCGCCAGCGACACCGTCCACGCCACGCCGAACTTCTTCCGCCTGTACGGCCTGCGGGAGCAGGAGCGGCTCTTCACCGACGCCATCATCCGCCTGGTGAACCCCGAGGATGCCGGGATCGTCTCGCAGCCCGCCGACCGCCGGGCCGGCCTCGTCGCGCGGGACGTCGCCTACCGCATCCGCCGGGCCGATACCGGCGAGGAGCGCTGGATCGCCCGCCGGGGCGAGTTCGAGCGCGACGGCGCCGGACGCGCGGTCCGGTTCGTCGGGGCGGTGCGCGACATCACCGATCACAAGTTGGCCGAGCTGCGGGCCGAGGCCAACGAGCGCGAGTTGCGCCTCGTCGCCGACGCGCTGCCGGTGCTCATCGCCTTCATCGACCGGGACTTCATCTACCGCTTCGCCAATGCGGCCTACCAGGACTGGTTCTACCGCCCGCCCTCCGAGATCGTCGGCCGGGACGTGCGCGACCTTCTGAGCCCGGCGAACGCGGAGGTGCGGCGGACCTACATGGCCCGGGCGCTCGCCGGCGAGGCGGTCCTGTTCGAGACCGTGTGGCCTCACGCGGACGGGCGCCACCGCGACGCCGAGATCCGCTACCTGCCCCGGCGGGACGCCGACGGCGCGGTCGACGGCTTCCACGTGTTCGTGCAGGACATCACCGACCGCAAGCGGGTCGAGACCGCCCTGCTCACCGAGGTCACGCAGCGCACGCGCGAGCGCGACCGGTTGTGGGAGACCACCAACGACCTGATGGGCACGGCCGGCCTCGACGGCTTCCTGAAGAGCGTCAACCCGGCCTGGACGCGCATGCTCGGCTGGAGCGAGCCGGACCTCCTCGGCCGTCCGTTCGCGGCCCTCGTCGATCCGGCCGACCATGCCGAGACCGCCGCGGTGGTGGCCCGCCTCGCGGCCGGCGAGCGGGTGACCGGCTTCGTCGACCGCGTCCTGACGCAGGCCGGCGAGCGCCGGGTGGTGATGTGGACGGCGGTGCCCGATCCCGGCACCGATCAAAAGAAAATCGAAGCCGAAGATATATATAAATCAGCAACTTATGCTGAAATGGCAGATGATTGAACCAGAAAATGTCCAATAAGCGGGAGTGAAAGCCGGTGGACTCTACCGCCCGCACCGGATGCGTGAGCGGCGTTCGTGAAGGGCGGACATCAACCGGCAAAGTTGGCGTGCAAGGCTTCTTCGTCGGTGGATCCACCCCGGCCTTCCACGCTCGTCCCGAGGCTCCTCCCTCACAAGGCTGAGGGGCGGGCGTGGATGCCGAGGGCTGTCGTGAGGCCCGGCTGGGTTCAAACTGCTGCTCATAAGATTTGAAGAGTGAGCCGACCGCGCGAGCAACCGGGCCGGGGCCAGCAAAACGGAAACCGTTTCCGTTTTTCGAAAAGCGAAACTGTTTCGCATTTGCTCGGCAGTGCGTAGGCTGAGCGAGTCAGCAGGTTGCCGACGGGCCTAGCTGAACTCCACGCCCGCCCGACAACGTCTCCGCCGAGGCAGGGCGGGCGTGGATGCCAAGGGGGTGGGTATTCACCACCCCCCCCTACTGGCACAGCACCGGCATCGTCGGGATCGCCGGCACGCCGCTGGCGGTGAGCGGGATCGGACCACGCCCGACAGCGACCAGCGTCCGCAGGCTGCGCGTGGCGTAGTAGTTCGCCCTGCGCATGTCGTGGGTGGCACGGCGGACCCGCCGCGTGTGCCACCACGCCACCGCGATGATGAACGGGCGGATCAGCCGCATAGCTTGATCACCTCCCGCAGGACGGTAAGGACAAGCCGCTGTCCTACGTCGAGGGCGCTCTCGTCCTGGTTATCCTTGAAGGGCAGCGCGTGATCCGCGAAGTCCTTGAGGCAGAGCTGTGCCTTGGCCTGCAGATCTGACAGCGAACGCGACGGCTCCGCGATGGCCCGATCTACCACCGCGTCGGACCGGTCGCCTTCATCACTGATCCGGTCGTCATCCCAATGGTCTGAGACGGCGGCCGTGTTGATGTAGTCGATATGCCGGATGGCCCAGAGGCAAGCTTCGGCCAGGTCAGATCGGGGTGCGGCCGCTACGGAAGGGAGGGCCATGACAGCCCCTCCTGTGAGCGGAGTGGCCAGTATGGCGCCGAGAGCGGCGCGGCGGGTGGGGGCGGTCATCGTCTACCCTCCTGTACCACCGGCCGGAACGTCGTCGCCCAAGCCTCCTCAGCCTCTACTGAGGTGAGCGGGCAGCCGACCGCCGACAACACGACCGGCGCGCGCAACTGCGCATCAAGCGCAAACCGATCCTTGCTGAAGTGGTCGAAATGGAAGTGCGAGCCCGGGTTGAGGCACGGGATGAAGGTGCCGTTCTCCATGCCCACCGCGCATTGGATGGCGCGCTGCTCGAAGTGCAGCCACGCCGAGTAGGTCGCGAGCATGCCGGGTGTGACGGGCTGGGCCGCCCGAACCGGGGTGCCGATGAGAGCCACACTGCCGCCGATCAGCGGGAGCGTGGTGAGGCCGCGCAGGAACCCGCGGCGGTTGGCCGGGCCGCTCATAAGCAGCCCCCATAGCCCGGGAAGCCCTGCTCGGCCGCCGCTTCAAGGTCGGCAATGCCGTTGTCGTCGGTGAACCCTTCGTCGTCGCTGCTCCTACCCAAGGTGCAGAGGCTACCGTCACGTTTGCGCCCGGTGTGCGCGTAATCGGCCTCCAAGTCCGTGTCGCCGTCCATCGCGTCGAGGAGGTCGATCAGGCCGCCGATCAGATCCTCGACCTCGGTGCGGGACAGGGCGCGGATGCCGTGAACGAAGGCGCCGTGACTGAGGACAGTAGAGTCGACAACTTGGCGACTCTTCTTGACCGGCTCGGCCGCCCGCATGGCGCGGATGGCCTGTGTGACCGGTCCTACCTGTGCTGAAGGCAAGCGCGGGCGTTCACCGCCGCCGAGGCGCGGTGTAGGGTGGTGGATAGCCATGTGACGGTTCCCAAGGCGTTGCGTGGTTAGAGCCGTGAGCGAGGTTGCAGCCTTGCTCCGGCTCGCCTTTTCTGCTAAACCTAAAAGATGCTCCTGTCAATTATGGCTGAACCAAAAAAGCGTGGTCGCCCGGCGACAGGACGCGATCCCATGTACGGTTTCCGTATGTCGGACACCCTGCGTGACGGCATCGACGATTGGCGCGAGGGCCAGCCTGACAAGCCATCACGCTCAGAAGCCATCCGCCGCCTCGTAGAGGAAGCCTTGAAGGCGAGGCAGTCGTAATTACTGGGCGAGGGCCTGCTCCGGACCTGTTAAAATGAGCCGAAACTGTGGCAACCAGATCACGCGGCTCGTGGATTTACGGCTTGTTAACATATGCTGATGGCGCGTCCCTAAGCCCGCGAGATCATACGACTTCGCTCGATTGGGGCTGCCTGCGATGCCCATATCCATCTACGATCGCCTGCACGCCTACATCGTAGTCGCCTTGATGATCGGCGGAGGCGCGATGATGGGAGCGGCGTGGATTTTGGATGCGCTTTAATAGCTCGGCTCACTGAGCACCTGACGGCGAAGGGCTATCTGAAATGAGTGACCCTGAGCCTGACGATATCTTTCGCGAACGGTTGCTGCGCGTGGTCGCCGAAAACGATCGCCACACTGCGCTTTTTGCGCGCGGGTCTACGCTCGATGTCCTCGGCCGCAAGTACGATCGGTTCAGAACTGGCGTGCCGTTGAAGGGGCTCGGGGCAGATGGAAGCCAGCCCACTCCGAAGCCATACGCCGGCTGGTAGAAGTAGCGATGAAGGCGAAGCAGTCGTAGGGGGACGTATGAGCGATCCTGAGCCCGATCCCGCGTTCCGTGAACGTCTGATGCGAGAGGTCTCTCAGGACGATCGCGACCGCGTGCAGAGGGCCCAGGGGAAGCAGCTCGACGCGATCGGCCGCAAGTACGACGTGTTCAGGACCGGTGTGCCGTTGCCGGGCTTCGACGGCTTCAAGGACGACATCACTGGGGACGAGGCCTGACCCCATCCCCCGCCTCGAGGAAAAGGCGCTGAAGGCTGGGCCGAATTGTTCCGCGGAACAACCTCTTCGAGGCCGCTGGCGTCATCTTCATCGAGGAGAACGGCGAGGGGCCGGGGGTGCGGCTACGAAAGACAGCAGCCGAGTAAGCGTGTGCGCGATTAGAACGCATAGGGGCGAAACCCAAAGGTGAATTTGAAACAGCCCCTCGGATGAAAAACTCTTGCGGGCTGAGGAGCATGGCGCAAATTTCCCGCGGACAAATTTGCATCCGAGAATTAGCACCCCATTTAATTTCTCGTGTCATGTTGCGAACATGGCATACGATGCGCATTGACGGTTTTTTCCATTCCTGCCAAATCGGCGTGGAATGGGCGAACCGGCCATGGGAGCTGCGCGTTCGAACCATTCGCGAAGCGGGGGCTTCGTTACAGGGTGAGGTGATATGATGAGCGAGCAGAAAAAGTTTCTCGCTCGGCTCGAAACTGCCCGTCAGGAAGGGCTGGTGGATGTGAAGTTTCTCTTCCACCCGTCGAGGGCGGTCCAGCCGGAGGAGATTTTTGCCGGGCTTAATGAGATTGAAGATGCGATCTCGTCCGGCAATTGCGTGCGCCATTTCAAATGGAATGGCGATGCGCCGGCGGAAGGGTCAAGCTACGAAGCTTGACATCAAATAATCCGCGCATCTACTAGCTTAGGCGGGCCAAGGCCCGCCTTTGTTGTTTTTGGGCTTCATCATGGTTCCCGCAGTTATTGCCGTTCGCGATGCGTGCAGAAAGACCTTCCCAACTACTGATACATTCACCCTGCAGCAGGTTTCGAATGCGATAGAGGCATACACGCAGATAGATGACGTGAGATTTCTGGGATACAACGTCAGTCCAACAAATCCTATATGGGGCGAGTTCCTGCGGTTCACGTCTTTTCTTCCTTACCGCGGAAGACAAGAACTTGTCGAAATTCGATACGCAAATCATTTGCCTGTCGAATGGCGTAGATTTGTGGTCACAAAAGAACTGTGCCACGCTATGGACAGTCGATCTGGTGCTCATACTGTCTCTGCGCAGGCTGTCACAACCTTGATAACTACACTGGCTTTATATAGTAGCGTTCAATCTGGGTCGGCACTGGGGATGGCGGTCAACGCAGAGCGCCTTGCAGAAGTTTGTGCGATGGAAATTTTGCTCCCTTTTTCAGTTCGTCAGCGAATGATATCGGACGGTTCGCTCGCGAATTTAGGCGCAGCGGGTATCGCTAGAAATCTTGATTTGCCTGATACAATGGTCGGCCAAGTATTTGACTCTTCGTACATGCAGATTGCAGCTACTGTCTTTCCTTAACTTCTTCTATTTTATCTCAATAGAAATATAGGTCGCGCGCGATTTTTTGAAATTTCTCGACACCGTCACCCCGGCGGTCACCCTGCCGGGATGCGCTACGCCTGCCCACTGTTGGCCGCCATCGCGTAGGCCCGGCGTGGAACGGACTCTCGATCGCCGAGTTGCTCGGCAGGTTGGAGAGAGGGCGACATGCTGACAGGCAGCCTGCTGTGGCTCATCGGAGTGCCGATCCCCATCGTCATCCTGCTGTGGCTGTTTTTTCTACGTGGGCG
>NZ_JAKSXX010000061.1 GCF_022829385.1 Methylobacterium sp. J-070
ACCCGGGCCGCTCAGGGTGTCGACCAGGCCCGCGGCCTTCACGGCGGCGACCAGGGTGGTGTGGTCCTTCGAATTGACCGCGTTCTCGACGATGGTCTTGTTGGCGTACATCGGCGCGCCGCCGACCATCGGGTTCTTGGCCTGCGCCGCCCCGGCAGCCGTGAGGGCGAGGGCGAGGGCGACGACCCGGGCCGCCGGGCCGCTGGTGAGTGTCTTGAGCATGCGTGGTTTCCTTCCCATCGGCCCTTCGGAGCTGGGCCTCGCCGCCCTCTACGAGGCCACCGCCCGGGAAGTTTCGCTCAGGTGATCCGCGCGGACGGCGCCCCACCGAGAGGGATGCCGCCCTGCGGTCCAGTCCGGTGCCCCGCGTCCTGAAACCTTGTCCGGATCGGATCCGTAAGGGCCGTTGACGCCCGACCGTGGGTGCATCGCGAAACCTCGGTGTCGCGAAGAGCGGACCTGTCTCAAAGTATTCGAACAGCAGAAAAATACCGAACTTCGGAACTTTGATGGAATGAATTCGCTTTCATGGGTAGTTCGGGCAAAAAGCCCGTCCTCATCGGGAGACATTATATGACGAATACGAAGTCCACCCTCATGGCGGCGATCCTGCTCGGCGGCCTCGCCTTCGCCGGCTCCGCCTCGGCTGCCCCGATGAGCCCGAGCGGGATTCAGACCGGCCAATCCGGCATCACCCAGGTCCGCATGATGCACGGCGACCGGATGATGATGAAGAAGCGGATGATGCATAAGCGGATGATGCGCCGTCACATGATGAAGAAGCGGATGATGAAGCGCATGTGAGGCCATCGCTTCCAGCGTCGAGGGGGGCTCCGTCCGGAGCCCTTCCTCCATCGAACGCTCTGCCTGATCGATGAGGTCGACGTCTTGACCCGGACCTACAGGCTCACGGCGGTGCCGTGCCCTTCGTATGCCGGATGCTTCCGCTGGGTCGTGTCGTCCTCGGACGGTCTTTTCTCCGAGCAGTCGATCTACCCCTATGCGACGAAAGCAGCCGCCATGATCGTGGGGCGGATCCGCATGGCCGATCTGTCCGCAGGCCGAACCCAATCGGAACGGCTTCGCCGGCGGCAGGATTGATCGTCGTCAGGTGCGCACCATCCTCGATGGCCGATGCGCGTCGAGGCACCGGCACCTCAGAACCGGGACGTGGCTCGGTCTCCCTGCCGGGACGGTCCTGGGACAGATATCCGCGGTGCGAGGCGCGCCGACGAGGGCGTTCCGACAATTGGTTAGGCCGGATTGGTTGAGGGCGATACGGTCGCGCGCTAGCTTCCTCTCGTCCGCCCCGAAACGGCGCGGACGCCGCCCGCACGCCATGCGGTCGATGCCCGGAGAGGAGGAGCCATGGACGCCCACGCGACGGCGGACCCCGGCGGAAGCCGATGGGGACCGCACAACACGGTGACGGTGGTCGATCCATCGCCCGTGAACTGGCTATCCATCACCTGGAACACGATGGAGGAAGCCAACCGGGTCGATCACGACGGGATCGGTCAACCGAGCCTCGCCGAGTCCTGGCGCTGGCTCGATGGCGAGACCCTCGAACTGACGATGCGCGAGGCCGTCTACCAGGATGGCGAGCCCTTCGACGCCAGGATGTTCAAGCTCGGCTTCGACAAGGTCCAGGAATGGACCAACCCGCACCCGCCCGGCGCCTTCCTGAACTTCGCCCGTGACGTCACCTGCGAGGCCGTGGACGACAAGACGGTCCGGATGCGCTTCCCGGGCGGCGATTCGGCCGCGGTGATGAAGCTGCGGGGCATGCACCTGCCCTCGACGCGCTTCTGGAACGAGTGGGGCTTCGTCGATCCGAAGACCGGGTCGGCCGAAGGCCATTGGTGAGTCATTGACGCGCCTGGTCCGTGGGGGACTGGCCCGTTCGTGCCTCGGCGTGTGGCGTCCCGCCTGGATCTGAACGCGGCCCCGTGGTCGGTCATGACGCCCTCGACCGCGATGCCGTGGCGTCGGAAGACGCGCGGCGCGTCCAACAGGAACGCGCGGGCGACCTCCGTCTTCATCAGCCGGTCGCGGTTGTGCGTGAACACCCTCGGGTGCCAAACGGCGGCGTCGATCTCCAGGCCGACGCCCTTCGGCAAGCTCCGGGTGAGGCCAGCGGAGCCGCAGGTTGATGGCGACCTGCTCCCTGAGCATGCGCCGGGAGCGCATCGATCTTCCAAACGCACCGATCTTCCAACCGCACGGAGCCGAACAGCTGGGCCGACCCCGCCTCCCGCCCGCGCATCGCTCAAACCCCGCGCCGACGGAGGGGATCGGCTCTCGAACCACGCCGGCATCGCCGTCTTCAGCAGCCTGCTACAGGTATCCCGCCTCGAACTCCGCGAGCTGACACAACCGTCGCGGCGCAAGGATCCGCAGGCGCCGTCTCCGCAGCGAGATCATCCCGTCCCGCCGCAGGGCCTGCAGCACGCGGTTCACATGAACGCTCGACAGACCGAGCGTATCGGCGAGATCCAACTGCGTCAGCGGCAGGTCGTACTGGCCGTCCGTGGCTTGGCCGATTGACCCCAGGCGCTCCAGCAACTCGCACAGGAGATGCGCCGTGCGCTCGAGGCCCGAGCGCATGCCGATACTGACCATCCACTCGCGAGACGTCGCCTCTTCCGCGAGCCTCGCGCGCTGCATGGCGAGCGTGATGACGGGATGCCGGCCGAGCAGGTCGAGGTAGGCTGCGCGCGGGACCTTGGCGACCTGGCAGTGGGTCAGGGCCTCGATCCCGTGGTCGAGCGGGTAGCCGTGGAGGGCGCCCCGGTCGCAGAGATCACCGGGGATCAGGTAGGCCACGATTTGGCGCCGGCCGGACGCGCGACGCTTATAACGGGCAGCAAAGCCGGCGAAGACGATGAGCGCGTGGTCGGCCACGCAGTCCTGCTCCACGAGGATGGTGTGCCGCTCTACCGGCCGGACATAGCCGATCAGGCCCTCAAGCGCCGTTCGATCCTGCTTCGTCAGCGAGGCGAGACTATCAAGCTTCCGTGCCAGAGGGCAGACCGCGCTGGCCTCCTCCTGCACCGGAGGCGGGCGCCGCGGCACGCGTGCGGACCTGGAGTTGATGGAATCCATCACGGTGATTGGGACGAATGTCTCCATCGACTTTCCTCCAGGATGGTCGCCCCATTCTCCCGTCGCCGCGGGGTGAGTACATCCGGCCCGTCCCTTAGGGTACCTCCCATCCGGGCCCTTTCGATCGCCCTTCTCCGGTCGGCCGTCGCTGGGGCAAGCCGCACCATGGACCTGCTTCGGTTGAGGGGAGCGGGCTTTGCTGTGCGGTGCCGCTCTCGAACTCGGCGGGGCTTGGAAAGCCGAGCGCCGAGTGACGGCAACGGGGCCTCTGGAAGCCGTCGCTGTAACGGGCCGGCGCGATGCGAGCCGCTCGACCACCGCGGTGTCAGAGCAATTCCCCTTGCCGGACATCGAGATCACGATGCCGTTTCCTCGTCAATGCGCTTCGTCGGATGATGGTTTTGTTGAACGCTCCAACCGGAAGCACTGCAGACGGGACCGCAACGCCCGTTCCTGCACCACCCCTGGCCCCTCCCCACCAGGAGGAGGGGAAATGCGTTGCGCGTCAGGTCTTTGCCGCTGGGCGGCCCTGGCGTGTAAATACGCGAGCCCGCACGCGAGAGCGGATTCGTCCCTCGTGCGGCACGGTCATCGACCACGGTGCATCCCGATCGGAATCATGCACCTAACGCAGCGCTCGTCCTCTGACACATCCTGTGCTGGATTGGGCGAGCGTCCCTGCAAGGCGACGGAGCGCCCAGGTCAAGGCGGCCCGATCGGGCGCGCCGTTCAGACATATGCGGACCGCGTCGGATCGGTTGCGTATCCCCACCTCGAACATCGAACACGGCGTGACGCCGACACCGGCCGCCTCGGCCGCGCGCGTGAAGGTCTCGGCCGACCAGCCGTTCGTCAATTTCATCCAGACGTTGAATGAATCCGGACGCGTGATCAGGCTGGGCTCCGGCAGGCACGCACCGACGATTCCCTGACGCGCGCCGATCTCGCGCCGCACCGATCCGATGACGCCGTCCATGATCGGCGACGCGACGAGGCGGGCGGCCCATTCGGCGGTCAGGGGCGAGGCCATCAGCGTCGTGGCCCGCAGGGCGACCCCGAGCGCAGGCGCGGCATGGCGCGGCATGCACAGCATCCCGATCCGCAGGCCCGGGCCGACGATCTTCGACAGGCTGGTGACGTAGACGGACCGCTCGGGGTCGAGGGCGGCGAAGGGCAGTTCGGGCGTCTCCGGCATGAAGCCCCAGACGTCGTCCTCGACGATCATCAGGTCGTGCCGCCGGGCGACCTCCAGGATCTCCCGGCGCCGCCCGGCCGGCATCGTCGCGGTCGTCGGGTTGTGCAGCGTCGGCGTGCAGAACAGGACCTTCGCCCCGGTGCGCCTGCAGGCGATGTCGAGGTACTCGGGCATGAGCCCCTGGCGGTCCATGCGCACGCCGAGGAGCGTTCTGCCCATCATGCCGGCGGCCGAACGCAGGCCATAGAAGGTCAGTTCTTCCGTGAGCACGGAGTCGCCGGGCTGGGAGAGGGCGGCCATCGCCAGCGCGAGCCCGTGCTGGCCGCCGCAGGTGATCATCACGTCGACGGCGGGTCGATCGAGCCCGAAGCGGGCGAGCCAGGCGGCCGCGGCTTGCCTGTGCGCCGGGAGCCCGGCATCGATCTGCCGCGCGAGAAGGGGACCGAGATCCATCGCCGCCGCCGCCTCCCGGACGATGTCGGCCACCGCCGGGTGCAGCGGAGCCCGGTCGGGGAAGTTGTGCGAGAGGTCCACGAACGTCTCGGGCGCGGAGTGGTCCCAGAGGGAGCGCGGGCCGTCCGCCCGCTCCGGGCGCGCGATGAACGTGCCCCGCCCGACCTCGCCGGACACGAGGCCGCTCTCCTGCATCGTGGCGTAGGCTTGCCCGACCGTTCCGAGATTGACGCCGAGGCGGCGCGCGAGGTCGCGCTGAGGCGGCAGACGGTCGCCGGGGCGGAGGTATCCGGTCTCCACCGCCGTCTCCACCGCCTGGACGATCGCCCTGTAGCGCGGTCCCGCGATGGCGGCCACCGCCGTCTCCCAGGCGATCGCATCCGTGCCTCTGCTGTCCACCATCCGGAACTCCGCACCGATTGTCTCGGCGATTGTCTGGGTCTGCGCTGCAAACAGGCGGGTGCGGGCGGCATTTGTCATGCCATTGTGCGCCTCGAAACCGCGCCGCCGGTGATCCGGCCGCCGCGTGGCTCATGGATTGTCCTGGCCCGGGCCTTGCTGATCCAGGTGGCGAGCGGCGCTCCAGGCCGCCCGAGCCGGATCGCGATCTTCGATGCCTCAGCCCGACGCCACCCTGTTCCACATGATCGCGGGCGCGCCGCCGCCGGTGGCGCCCTTCAGCCACGCCGTCGAGACCGGCGGCTTCGTGTTCGTCACCGGGCAGATGCCGGACAGCCCGGAGAGTCCCGGCGTGCTGCCCGAGGGCATCGCGGCGCAGACGCGCAACGTCATGAGCAATCTCGTGACCGTGCTGAAGGGTCTCGGCCTCGGACTTCCGGACGTCCTGATGGTGCGGGCCTACCTCACGCATTTCGCGGAGGATTATGCGGCCTTCAACGAGGCCTACCGGGCCCACTTCCCGGCCGATCGCCTGCCCGCGCGCACCTGCGTCGGCGTCACCGGTCTCGCCTACGAGGCCCGGGTCGAGATCGATTTCGTCGCCCGGCGGCCTCCGGGCGCCTGAGGGCCCGAGCTTGGGCATCATCCCCGGAGGCAGCCCCCGGCTCTCGCAAAAAAGATGATGCCAGAACAACGACTTGGAGCATCGGACCGGTTTCGTTTCCCGGGTCGATGCTCCCGACCCTTCATCGGAGGACACGGTGACCATGCCCACGCAGATCGACGTGCATCCGCGGCAGGCCGCAATCGTCCGGCGAGCTCCGGCGCGCCGCGCGCTGCTCGGCGCCGCCCTTTGTCTCGCCCTCGGGATCGGGCCGGCTCGGGACGTCCGCGCGGCCAGCCTCGACGAGATCAAGGCCCGCGGGACCATGAACGTGGCGACCGAGGACAGCTACAAGCCGTTCGAGTACGTCGAGAACGGCACGCCCATGGGCCTCGACCACGCGCTCCTGGCGGTCCTGCGCAAGGATGCCCCGTTCAAGATCGAGCAGCAGATCATCCCGTGGACCGGGCTCCTCGCCGGCGTGGCGGGGGGTAAATACGACGTGGCGCTCACCGCCGCCGTGATCACCCCGGATCGGGTCCAGAACCTGGACTTCACCATGCCGATCGCCGAGGCCACGCAGTACTATGCGGTGCGCACCGACGAGGCGCGGATCAAGGCGGTGCCCGATCTCGCCGGCAAGACGGTGGGCGTGCAGGCCGGCGGCGCCTCCTACGCCGCCCTCGCCGACCTGACCAAGACCCTGGAGGCGGGAGGGCTCAAGCTCGGGACCGTCGTCCAGTATCCGTCGTTCCCGGAGGCCTATCAGGATCTCGCCAACGGGCGCCTCGACTACGTGATCAACGGTGCCGTCAACCTCGCGAGCCTCGTGCGCGAGCAGCCCAAGCGCTTCCGCATGGGCACCGCGGTCGGCGCGCCGACCTACGCGGCCTGGGCGGTCGCCAAGGGCAACACGGCGCTGCTCGACTATCTCGACGGGTTCATGGCCAGGATCCGGGCCGACGGCACGCTCTACGCGCTCCAGGAGAAGTGGCTCGGCACGACCTTCAAGGCGATGCCCGACCAGCCGACCCGGTGACGGACGCGGACCCGTGACGTTCGACGACGTCCTGACGCTGCTCGCGGCCGCCTCGATCACCCTCGGCCTGTCGGTCGCGGGCATCGCCCTCGGCCTGCCGATCGGCCTCGGTCTGGCGCTGCTGCGGTCCGCCCGGCTGCCGGTGCTCGACCAAGCCATCGCCGCGCTGGTCAGCCTCGTCCGGGCCGCGCCGATCGTCACGCTCGCCCTGTTCGTCTTCTTCGTCCTGCCCGAGGCCGGGCTCGAGCTGGCCCCCATCCCGGCCGCCGTCGTCACCCTCACCCTGAACACGGCCGCCTTCGACTGCGAGATCTTCCGCGCCGGGCTGGCCGCGTTTCCCCGCGACCAGCTCGAGGCGGCGAGCGCCTACGGCCTGCGGCCCGCGACCCGGTTCAGACGCATCGTGCTGCCTCAGCTCTGGCGCGCAAGCCTCGGGCCCCTGGTCAGCGAGATGACGATCGTGCTCAAGGGGACGCCCGCGGTGGCGGTGATCGGCGTCGTCGAGATCACCCGGGCGGCCGGACGCATCGGCGCGCAGACCTACGAGCCGCTGCCGCCGTTCCTGGCCGCGACCGTGCTGTACACCGCCCTGATCGCCGTGCTGGTGCGCGGCCAGCGCTTCGCCGAGGCCAGGATCGCCCGGCGCTACGGCTACGCCGTCTCATGAGCGGGATCGCGACCGTCTGGAGCTACCGGGACGCCTTCCTGGCGGGTCTCGGCAACACGGCGGCCCTGGTGGGGCTGGCGCTGGTCCTGAGCCTGCCGCTCGCGGCCCTGGCGGCCGTCCTCCTCGTCGAGGCGTCCGCGCCGGTGCGCCGCCTCGGCCGGGAGGTGGTGGATCTGTTCCGCTGCGTGCCGTTCCTGCTCCTGGCCTACGTGATCTATTACGGGCTGCCGGAGATCGGCCTCCGGCTCGGGGCGTGGTGGGCCGGCCTCGTCGCCCTCGTCCTCTACAACGGCGCCTACTTCACAGAGATCCTCCGCGCCGCCGCCCTGTCGCTGCCCCGCGAGGCGGTCGAGGCGGGGCGCGCCTACGGGTTCTCGCGGGCGCAGCTCTACGGCCGGATCGTGCTGCCCCTCGTCGCCCTCGACGCCGGGCCGGTGATCGGCAACCAGATCGTCGTGATGATCAAGGACACGGCCCTGCTGATGGTCATCACCGTGCAGGAGCTGTCCTTCGTGGCGAACTTCGTCAACGCCCGGGCCTTCGCGCCGTTCGCCCCCTTCGCGACCGCGCTGCTGCTCTACTGGGTGCTGTGCCTCGTGGCGGAGGCGGGGGTGGGCCTCATCGCCCGGGAGCGGAGGCGCCGGTATGGCTGACAGGCCCGACAGGCTTCGCGGCCCGGGGGATCGTCCCGAGGGGCGGTTCCCGGCTTTCGGAGAGGGACGATGCGAATCGACAGTCTAGAGCATCGTCCCGGGTCCGGTTTCCGGGACGACGGGCGACGGGCCGCGCCGGACGCGTCCCCGGACGCTCCCGCGGTGTCGGCACGGCGGATCTGCAAGGCGTATGGCGGCACCGAGGTGCTGCGGGACATCGATCTCGACGTGGCACCGGGCGAGACCGTCTGCATCCTGGGCCCGAGCGGCTCGGGCAAGTCGACCTTCCTGCGCTGCCTCAACTGGCTGGAGGAGCCGAGTTCCGGCACGGTCCTGCTGGACGGCCAGCCGATCGGCCGGCTGCCGGGGCGGGACGGGCGGCCCCGTCCGATGAATGCGCGGGAACTCGCCGCGGCGCGGACCCGCGTCAGCATGGTGTTCCAGCACTTCGCGCTGTGGCCGCACCTCACGGCGCTCGGCAACGTGGTCGAGGCGCCGGTGCACGTGCTCGGCCGGCCCCGGTCGGAGGCGCTGGCCGAAGGCCGCCGCCTCTTGGAGCGCGTCGGCCTGGCCGAGCGCGCCGACGCCTACCCCCACACCCTGTCGGGGGGCCAGAAGCAGCGGGTGGCGATCAGCCGGGCGCTCGCGATGCGCCCGAAGCTGCTGCTGTTCGCCGAGCCGACCTCCGCGCTCGATCCCGAGATGGTGGGCGAGGTGCTCGCCGTGATGCGCGACCTCGCCCGCGGCGGCCAGACGATGATCGTCGTCACCCACGAGATGGCCTTCGCCCGGGAGGTGGCGGACCGCATCGTCTTCCTCGACGGTGGCCGCGTCGTCGAGACCGGTACGCCGGACGCCTTCTTCACCCGTCCGCATACCGAGCGGGCTCAACGCTTCCTGGCCCGCTATGCCCGCTGATCCGAACGCAGACCCCCGCGCCGCGGCGAACGCGCAGGCGCTGGCGCGCATTCTCGCGGCCGAGCCGGTGCTCGCCGGCATCACCACGGCGGGCGACGCGATGGGCCTCGCCGAAGGCGAACTCGGGCATGCCGGCGCGCCGTTTCCGTCGCCCGAGGCGATCCCGCACCTCGTCCTCAACGCCCTCGCGGGGGCCGCCGTCCACGAAGGCTGGGTCGGTACGGTTCCGGAGGCGCGGGCGTGGATCCGCGACGGCCGGATCCGGCTGCGCGCCAATCACGACCTCGGCACCGTCTCGCCGATGGCCGGGGTGGTGCGGCCCTCGCAGCGCGTGATGCGGGTCGAGAACCGCGCCGGGCCGGGGGTGACCTTCGCCACCCTCGCCGAGTCCGGGCGCCGGGCCCTGCGGTTCGGCGTCTACGACGCGGGTGCCGCCGAGGGGCTCGCCCATATCGATGACGTGGTCGCGCCGGCGCTCGACCGGGCGCTCCCGGAAGGCGGCCTGCCCGTCCTGCCGATGGTCGCCGACGGCGTCGCGCAGGGCGACGACGTGCATCAGCGCAACATCGGCGGCATGGCCGCGCTCGTGCGCGCCCTGCCGGACCTCGATCCGGCGGTGCGGTCCTGGCTGTTCGCCAACCCCCAGCACTTCCTCAACTACGCGATGGCGGCGGCCAAGCTCTGCCTCGACCAGGCCGACGGCGTCGCCGGGTCCAGTCTCGTCACGGCGCTGACCCGGAACGGGACGAGCTGCGCCATCCGGGTCGCCGGAACCGGGAAGCGCTGGTTCGAAGCCCCCGCGACCGTGCCGGTCGGCGGCTTCTTCCCGCCCTTCACGCTGGCCGACGCCCAGGCGGATCTCGGCGACAGCGCCATCGTGGAGGCCTACGGGCTCGGGGGCGCCATCGCGCACGCCGCGCCCGAGATCGCGCGGACGATGGGCCGCGCGTGGTCGGAAGCACAGGAGGACGGTCGGGCGATGCGCGCACTCTACCGCGGCCGGCACCCCCTCATCGCCCCGGCGCTCTGCGGCGCGGACGGGGTCGGGGTCGGCCTCGACGTCGCCCTGGTGGCGGCCGCCGGACGGCCGCCCCGGATCCATACCGGCATCGGCCACCAAGACGGTGCGACCGGATGGATCGGGGTCGGCGTCGCGCGCGCGCCGCTCGCCTGTTTCGAATCCGCGCTCGAAGCCCTGGGGACCGTCCGGTGACCGCTCCGGCGCCCCGGCTGCGCATCGCGATCGTCGGCGGGGGGTTCACCGGCGCGGTGCTGGCGATCCACGCGATCCGGGCATCCTCGGAACCGCTCGACATCGTCGTGCTGGAGCCCCGGGCCGAGCTCGGGCGGGGCGTCGCCTACGGGAGCGTGGACCGCAACCACCGCATCAACGTGCCGAGCGACCGCATGGACATCGCCCGGGAGGGCGCCGGCGCGGCGACCGCGTGGTTCCGCGCGCAGGGTGTGCTGCCCGATCCCGACAGCGACGACGGCACCGGCCGCTTCTACGTGCCCCGGGGCACCTACGGCGCCTATATCGGCGCCCAGCTCGCGCGGACCATGGCGGCGGCCGGGGATCGCGTGCGCCTGCGCCACCTGCGCACGATCGCCACGGCGGTCCGGCCGGAGAACGGGGGTTGGACCGTCCTCGCCGGGACGGGCGAGCGGCTCGCCGTCGACCGGGTCGCCCTGTGCTTCGGCCACGCGGTGCCGGCCCTGCCGTGCCCGCTCGGCCCGGGCGTGGCGGCCTGCCGGCGCTTCGTGCCCGATCCGTGGGCGCCCGACGCCCTTGCGGCCATCGGGCCGGAGGAGTCCGTCCTGGTCGTGGGCACGGGGCTGACCATGGCCGACGTGGTGTCGAGCTTGTGCGCCGGCGGTCATCTCGGCCCGATCACCGCGGTGTCGCGACGCGGGCTCCTGCCCAAGGCCCACCGCCGGTTCCTGACCAGCCTCGACGTGATCGGCGAGCACCAGCCCACGACAGCCCTGGGTTTGCTCCGGCTCGTCCGGCGGCAGATCGCTGCGGCGGACCCGGATCTGGGCTGGCATCCGGTCATCGATTCCCTTCGCGCCGTCCTTCACGACGTCTGGAATGGCCTGCCTCCCGCGGAGAGACGGCGCATCGTTCGTCGCCTGCTCCCGTTCTGGGAAGTCCACCGCTTCCGGATCGCGCCCCAGATCGAAGCCGCCCTCGCCGGGGCCCGGTCGGACGGCCGCCTCCTGGTCCGAACCGCCGCCGTGGCGGGCCTGTCGCTGGCCGCGGACGGCCGCCTGGAGGCGGAGCTGCGGAGCGGCCCCGCCTCGGAGCGCCATCGGTTCGACGCGGTCGTGCTCTGCACCGGGCCCGAGCGCGACGTCTCGCGCAATCCGCTCGTCGCCGCGATGCTCACCGACGGGACGATGCATCTCGACGCGGTCGGTCTCGGGATCGCCGTCGATCGCAGCAGCCGCGTGCTCGCCCCGTCGGGCGAACCCCGGCCCGGCCTCTACGCCTTCGGACCCATGACGCGGGGCAGCTTCGGCGAGATGACCGGTGCCCCCGACATCGCCCTGCACGTCGAGGCGGTGATGGCGGGCCTCCTCGAAGGCCGGACTTGAGACCGCAGGACACGCGCCGATGGATCAGACGAAGACCCACCACCACGTCCCCGACGCCGCTCCCCCGCCGCCGTCCTCGCGCTGGTCCCACGCGGTCGAGGCGGCCGGTTGGCTGCACGTGACCGGCCAGCTGCCGACGGATCCCGACGATCCCGGCGCGCCGCTCCGCCCGGGCATCGTCCCGCAAGCGGAGATGTGCTTCGCCAACCTCGGCCGTATCCTGGCGCATGCCGGATACGGTTTCGACGACGCGGTATTCGTGCGCATCTATCTGAAGGACTTCGAGCGGGATTTCGCGGACTTCAATGCCGTCTACGCCCAATACTTTCCCGACGACCGTCCTCTGCCCAGCCGCACGACGATCGGCGTGGCGGCGCTGGGCCGTAGCGCGCTCGTCGAGATCGATCTCGTCTGTTTCCGCGCGTGTCCGGTCCCGGGAAGTGGCGTGACGGATCGAGCCTGAGGCGGCCGGGGGCGCTTTCGTCCAAGCCTGCGGGACGGGCTCCCGGGCCTCCGGGCCGGCGCCTCGGCGCGTTGCCCCGGATGCCCCGCGGTTCGGACGGGCAGGTCCCGCAGGACTGCCCGCCGCCGCGGGCGGCCCGGTCGAGATCGGACCCTTCCGGGGCCGCCCGGCACCCGGCCCGACCCCGCCGTGCCGACGCCGGTCAGCGGACGGCCGTGGCCTTCACGAGCGGACACTCGCTCTCGGCGAGGGGCGGGTAGGCGTCCGCGGGCTTGATGGTGCTCAGCACCCGGTACACGTCCCAGGGCTCCTTCGACTCCGCGGGGCTCTTCACCTCGACGAGGTAGAAGTCGTGGACGAGCCGGCTGTCGGCCCGCAGCGTCGCGCCGTGCGCGTAGACGTCGTCGACCGGGTTCGCGCGCATCCACGCCAGCACCGTATCGGTGTCGTCCGTGCCGGTCGCCGCCACGCCCTTCAGGTAGTGGCTCACCGCCGAGTACATCGAGGCCTGGGCCTCGCTCGGCATGGCGCCGTGCCGCGTGTAGAACCGGCGGGCGAAGGCGCGGGTCTCGTCGTTGAGGTCCCAGTACCACGCCGTCACCGCGCGCAGCCCGGCGGCGACGTTCAAGCCCATGCTGTGCGTGTCGGTCAGGAAGAGCAGCCCGGCCACCGGCTTCTGGGGACCGCCGGTCATGCCGAACTCGGTCCACTGCTTCATCTCGGTGACGAGTTGCGAGCCCGTGCTGGCGAAGCCGATCGTGTCGGCGCCGGACGCCTGCGCCTGCAGCAGGTACGAGGTGTAGTCCGTCTCCGCCGTGGGGTGGAACGCCGCGCCCACGGATTTGCCCCCCGCGGCCGCGAGGAGCGTCTGCGAGACGGACACCATGTTGCGGCCGAAGGCGTAATCCGCCCCGATGAAGTACCAGCTCTTCTGGCCCTTCGGGACGAGGTCGCGGATGGGTCCGGCCACGAGATTGTAGGCGTCGTGGAGCCACGACAGCCCGGTGGGGACGCATTGCCTGCCGGTCACCTCGGTGGTGGCCACAGCCGAGTAGACGGCGATCCGGTTCTTCTCCTTGATGATCGACTGGATCGCCAGCGCCACGGCGGAGTTGCCGACATCGGCGATGAGGTCCACGCCGTCCACGTCGATCCACTTTCGCACGATCGTGGCGCCGATATCGGGCTTGTTCTGGTGGTCGGCCGCGATGACCTCGACCTTGATGCCCGGCGCGTGCCGCTCGAAGTCCTCCACCGCCATCCGGGTTGCGACCACCGATCCCTTGCCGGTCGGATCGGACAGGAAACCGGTCTGATCGTTGACGACGCCGATCCGGACCACACCGTCCGAGATCCCGGCGCCCGCCGCGGCGTGGCACCCGGCGGTCATGATCAGCAATCCGCCGAGCAGCGCCCGCAGATGAAGCTTCGACGTGCCCGGCATGCGTACGCTCTCCACGATGAAGGCCGAGGGGGATCTGCGTCCCGTCGGCCGAACCCGTTCCTGCGCGCGTGATCGCGCGCGGCCCGGCCCAGCGCCGTTGCAAGCGCCAGGCCGCTCACGGGCCGCCCGTGCGCCGCCGCTGCGTGCCGGGGCCGGCGTCCGCGAACCGGTCGGGTCGTGAGCCCGGCCGCGGGGTCGGGCCGTCCTCCGCGCGCCCCGGGGATGCCGGGTCCGACACGCTTGGTCGATGGGTCGCCACGTAGGTGAATCGGCGGCCGTCGGGGGCAGGGGCGGGCAGGCGCCGCAAGCCGTCGACGGCGTCCCGCACGCCCGCCGCCCAGCGGTCGCGGATCGAGGCGGGCGAGAAGTCGAAGCTCTTGGCGGCCAGCTGGTCCGCGCCGGCTTGATGGACGAGGTGCAGCAGCGTCACCGTCGGGCCGGTCGGATCGAGCCGTTGCCGCAGGTCGTAGGTGCGCGCGAGGCCTGCGATCGTCCGGCGCGGCGCGCTGGCGAAGATGAGGTCGTTGGCGCGCTCCAGCACCGCATCGAGGGATTTTGGGCGCGGCGCCCGCGGGCTGAACAGGTCCGACGCGATGCAGAGGAGATCCCGCTCGGGCTCGGTGGCGAAGACCGGGTCCAGGGGCAGGTTGTTGGTGTAGCCCGCGTCGCACAGGACCCGCCCGTCGATCTCCACCGGCGGGAAGGCGGGCGGAAGGGCGGTGCTGGCCAGGATGTGCTCGGGCCGGATCGCCTCGCGGGCGCTGTCGAAGTAGACTTCCTCGCCGCTCTCGATATCCACGCAGGCGACGGTCAGGCGCGTGTCGCCGCGGTTCAGCCGCTCGAAGTCGACGAGCCGGGTCAGGGTTCGGAGCAGCGGCGCGTTGTCGAACAGGGCGACGTCGTCGGGCATCCAGGGCAGGGCCGACCAGAGGCCGGGCAGGCGGTGACGGAAGATGTTCGGACGCCCCCACGCGAGGGCCAGGAGGGCGTGCAGGCCGTTGTAGACCTGGCGCGGCTTCAGGAGCGCGGTGGGGCTCGGTCCGGCGCCCAGCGTCGCCTCCTCCCAGAACTGGCCGAGCTTGGCGACCCGGTCCTCGGGCGCGTTGCCCGCGATGATGGCCGCGGTCACCGCGCCGATGGAGGCGCCGACGACCCAGCCTGGGCGATGGCCCCGGGCGTGCAGGGTCTCGTAGACGCCGGCGTGATAGGACCCGACGGCGTTTCCGCCCGCGAAGACCAGGGCGAGATCGCGTGTGTGTTCCGTCATCCGTGCTTTCGCGTTTGGCTGCTTTCCCGAGGCTCAACACCCGGTGTCACCGCGCGGGTCCGCCGCCCGGCTGCCGGGGGGCCCGGGTTTCTCCGACAGGGCGAGGCTGCCCGCGGCCGGGGCTTCGAAGTCGACGGGGGTCGGCGCGGTTCGGCGCAACCCGTCCGGATCCGACGCGGCGCGCCGCCGAGGCTTCTGGACCGGGATGCGCGGCGAGCGCGCCGGCGGCCGGGCAACCGCGCGCGCGATCCGATCGCGCATGGGAGCATGCCGCCGTCTCGGGACCGTATCCCCCGATCCGTCGAACTTCGCGGCGAACGCCGGAGAAACTAGGCGCTCAAGTTCAATCTGTAGCGGTAAACGTCTCCGCGAAATAACCCTTCGACGTATTCGATCATGACCGAATTCTGATTGTAGCTGTGCCGCTTGATCAGCAGACAGGGGAGGGGCGTCTCGAAGGCGAAAATCTCGCATTCCTCCGTCGTGGGCATGGTCGCCTCGACCGTTTGCTCGCACCGCACGAGCCGGCCGCCGTCATGCTGCGCCAGGAATCCGTAGACCGAACCCGACAGGTCGCCATTCTCGAGGGCGGGAACGGCCCTGATGTTATACCAGGCGATCTCGCGCGACATCGGTACGCCGTCGCCGGAGCGCACCCGCGTCAGCCGGAGGAACGGTGCCGTCGACGGCAGACCGAATATCGAGGCGATCGAGCGGTTCTCGGTGACGACCCGGTCCA
The DNA here is from genome assembly GCF_022829385.1 of Methylobacterium sp. J-070. Taxonomy (GTDB): domain Bacteria; phylum Pseudomonadota; class Alphaproteobacteria; order Rhizobiales; family Beijerinckiaceae; genus Methylobacterium. The sequence goes on from NZ_JAKSXX010000061.1 coordinate 15,545, forward strand.
GAACCCGCGAGGAGGGGATCTTCCCGAGTTCGCGCATCTCCTCGGTGAACCCCTTCAGGCGGTCCATACCGGGACGCACGGGCTCGGGATGACGGCGAACCAGGAAACCCGATCGCCCCCGCGGGACGAGCAGTTCGTCGTCGCACAGTTCCGCATAGGCCCGCTGAACCGTGACGCGGCTGACGCCGAGACGATCGGCCAGTTGCCGCTCCGCCGGCAGAACGACGCCGGGGGGGAGCGAGCCCGACAGGATCAAGTCGCGCAGCTGCTCCTCGATCTGTCGGTAGAGCGGCATCGCGGTATCGCCGCGCAGGCGCAGGACGGACAACACCGAGGGACGGTCACCGCCTGCGGAGTTGAGCCCAGCCTCGCCGTGGAGGGTCGGTTTTCCGGAGCGCACGTCTCATAAACCTCCGGTACACTTTCCCGACTCGAGCGAGACCCAGGTGCCTCATGCAGGTCTTCGTCGTCGGCAGCTTCGTGATCGCCTGCTCCGTCAAAGTAGCACGGTTGCCGCAAGCCGGAGAATCACTCGGCGGCTCGGCGTTTCTGGCCGAGCCCGGGGGGAAAGGCTTCAACCTTGCGCTTGCCGCGAGCCGGCTCGGCGTCACCGTCGACGGCATCTTCGCCATCGGGGACGACGTGTTCTCCCCGGTCGCCGTGTCGACCTTCGCCCAGGTCGGATTCGCGTCCGATATGCTCGTCCGTCGCCCCGGCTCGACCGGGGCCGGCGTCGCCTTCGTCGATCCCGCCGGCGAGAATTGTCTCGCCGTCTGTCTCGGGGCGAATTCGGCCCTCACGGCCGACGACATCGGCGGCTTCGCCCGCCGCCTCCGTCGCGCGGATCTCGTCGCTGCGACGTTCGAATCTCCGGACGCACCCATCCGTGCGGCATTCGCGCTGGCCCGGGAACATGGCCGGGCGACCCTTCTGAACCCATCGCCCGTGCGCGTGATCGACCCTTCGATCATGGCCAATACATCGATCCTGGTCGTCAACGCGGTCGAGGCGGCGGCCCTCGGCCTCGGCGACCCGAGCGTGATCGCCGACGCCAAGTCCCCAACGGACGCGATCGACACGCTTCTCGGCGACGGCCTCGAATTGCTCGTCGTCACGCTGGGGTCCCGCGGGGCGATCGCCTTCCGCCCGAACGCGCCGCCCTGTCACCAGCCGGCGTTCGTGGTCGCGGCGGTCGATACGGTCGGGGCGGGGGACGCCTTCACCGCCGGCCTGATCGCCGCCCTCCTCAAAGCCAGACCGCTTGCGGACGCTCTCAGGGAGGCCGCCGCGTGCGGCGCGCTCACCACCTGTCAGTTCGGTGCCCTGAGCAGCTTTCCGATCGAAGCTTCCCTCGAACGGTTCCTCGCAGAGCGTAGAGCCTTGGAACGACCCGATGGATCTGCTTTTTCTATCAACAATGCTTCGCGTGACTGCTGAACATCGATATCGAGGCAATGATACTCAGCAATTCGGCCTGCCGGCTCGTTCCGGTCTTATCGAAGATCGACGCGAGTTGGCTCCGGACGGTGCTGGTTCGAACGCCGACGCTCTCGGCGTAGGATTGCAGACGCAGCCCGCCTGCCAGCGCCCGCAGCAGTTTCGCCTCGGCCGGGGTGAGGTCAAACAGGAGATTCAGGAGGCCGTTGTCCGGCGCCGCCGGCGCACCGACCTGTCCCAGGATGAGGAGAACCGCGGACGCATCGAAAACATCGCCCGGATGTTTGTCGAAGCGGAAGACGTGGGCGATGAGGGCCCGGTCGCAGGGATTCATACGGACCGGAATGGACTGTACGAAGCGGTTGCCATTCGTGATGGTGTTGATCGCATCTTGCAGAAGCTTGCTGTTGATCAAGGTCTTGAGCGCGGCGCAATCGTCCTGGGCCAATGGCCGGGCCCCGGCTCTTTCCTGCAGAAGGGCGTTGGCGGCCAGGATCTGGCCGGAGGCGGTCAGAACCGCCGCCGAGAGCCCGATCTGATTCAGCGCGGCTGTCGTCAGGCGGGCCCGCTCGGAGCCGAATTGGGCGCCGAGCTGGCAGGCGCGAACCAGATGCGGTCTCACCGCATCGAGCTTCGGGACGATCTCGGCTTCGTGCGGACCCCTGTCGGCGCGCCGCTCGGCCGCAACGACCGCGACATCACCGGTGGGAAGTTGAATGATCGTACCGACACGCCAGCATGGCTTATCGAGGCGATGCGTGTCTTGGTTGCCGGACACGAAGATCTCATCGCTGTCGCGGACGAAGCCGGTATGCGCGCGCGGGCCCCAGCGCGCTTTGATCCCGCCATCCTCCACCGGAATCTGCGAGAACGGGAGTGTCGGCGGGCCCTCAAGCGTCGGGGATGCGATCCAACGGGACGGTCCGCTCGACGGGATGACCTTCAGCACGCTTCTGTCCGACGTCGCGTAATCGCCGACGCATCGGAGTACGTCCGGCCAGAGCTTCGGCGTGCCGGCGGCCTCGTAGATCCGTTCGATCAGCGCTTCCAGCACCAGCCCACCCCTGGATCGTCAGGATAAGACCAATATCAGTCCAAAACCGGCAGTTGCATCATCCATATGGATGACGCGACTCGTTGATGTGCGGGAGGCCATCCGCGGGCGGGCCGACGGCGCCCCGCGACTTGACCAGTCGAGACGCCCTCGGCGTATCGAGGGCGGGTCTTCCTGAGGCGCGTGATCCTGCCATCGAGGCTATGTTTCCCAATTTTTTATCCGGATCATCGTCACGAATGCCGGGGAATTCCGTGTTATTCAATAAATCATTCCGCCGCCGTCGATTGCAGACGGCGGCTCATTTGATCGAGATCATCGGATCCGGGCCTTGCACGTTCGTGGGCGTGCACGACAGCCCTTCCATCAGGAATGCTCTCTGTCCCGGTGGCTGGCATCGGTCCTCCGGCAGAACATCGCGGCGAACCTCGGGGTGAGCTGAGGACACGCTGGCCGAACTGCCGAAGGCGCCGATCGTCGTCGGGCGATCCGCCTGACCGCGGTGGCGTCGCGCAGGGCGGCCGCCGCCCGGCGGAGGCGTCGGACCTGCGCCGTTCGGCGTTGTCGCCCCGGGCCTCGGCGGCGTTCCGCCTCGCCCGTCGCAGCGCCGCTCAGCCCTCCGGCGGTCCGATGGTATCGGCCGCATGGGCCTCGCGCGCTCCGAGCGGCTTCGGTCGTCCCGTCGTGCTGTCGCGCGCCGTCTGACGTTCGATCTCGGCGTTCAGCTTGGCCCCGAGCAGCACGATGACGACCGAGAACCAGATCCACGTCATGAACCCGACGCCCGCGCCGAGCGAACCGTAGATCCTGTTGTAGCTGTCGAAGCTGGCCACGTACCAAGAGAACGAGACCGAGGCGCAGACCCAGGAGATGGCCGCGGCGACGCCGCCCCAGCTCACCCAGCGCCATTTGGCCTCCCGCCGGCTGGGCCCGTACCGATACGTCACGGCCAGGCCGAGGCTCACGAGGATGAGCAGTCCCGGCCAGCGCAGGAGGCGCAGCGTGACGTCGGTCAGGACGCCCAGGCCGAGCCGGTCGAGCGCGATCGGCAGGATGACGACCAAGCCGGTGGCCGTCAGGGCGAACAGGATCCCGCTGAGCGTGAACAGGAAGGTGGTGGCGTAGAGGCGCACCAGCGAACGCTTCTCGCGCTCCCGGTAGATCACGTTGAGCGCGTCGAAGAGGGCGCTCACGCCCGAGTTCGCACTCCAGAGGGCGATCAAGACGCTCACCAGCGAGGCCGTGCTGAGCGCGCCGGTGCTCTGCCGGGCGACGCGTATGAGCTGGTCGGACAGGAGGTCGAGGACGCCGCTCGGCAGCACGCCCGCGAGGAGGCTCACGTGCTGGCTGATGGCGTGCGGGTCGGAGAACAGACTGTAGACCGACACGATGGTCGCCAGGGCTGGGAAGGTCGCCAGCAGGGTGAAGAAGGCGACGCCCCCGGCCGTGGCGAGGACGCGGTCGCGGGGGAAGGAATACAGGACCCTCCAGAGGATGTCCCTCCAGCCCAAGGCTGGGATCTGGGCGGGATCCTCCGCGCTTCGCCCGCGACCGCGTTCGCGCGCGCGGCTCTGGGCGCGGGTGAGGCTGCCCGGGTCAGGCCGGCGCGTGCCGACGGAGCGCCAGTCGTCGCCCTCGTCCTCGTCGCGGTTCTCGTCCGGGTTCACGCGGGATCCTGCGCAACTTTGCGGTTGCGCGCACTATGCGTTGTCCTGGCGCGGCGCCAACCGGGTCGGCCGTTTCGCCGCATCGAAGCCGGCCTTCGGCTTCGCGCCCCTCGCCGCCGCGCGGGCGAGCCCGGCGGCATCTCGGACGCGGCCGCGCGCCGGGGACCGCAGCGCCCCCGGCAGGTTCCCGCCCGTCACAGGCTCGGGTGCAGGCCGCGGACCGGGCTGACGCCCTCCAGCAGCGCGGCGGCGTGCAGGATCGTCGCCTCGGCCTGCCAGCTGCCCACCAACTGCACGTTGATCGGCAGCCCCTCGCGGCTCGTCCCGAAGCGCATCGACAGACCCGGCAGGCCCGTCACGTTCAACGGGACGGTGGCGCCCTGCAGGTAGGTCAGGTCCACGGTCTCCCCGTTGACGACGAGGTCGCCGATGCCGTGCCTGTGCGCCGGGACGGGCAGCACCGGGGTCAGCAGAACGTCGAAGTCCCGGAAGTAGGCGGCATAGCCGTCGCGGAGCCGCTCCGCCGCCTGCTCGGCCGCCACGTAGTCCGCCATGGAGGTGTCGGGCAGCGCCAGCATGGTCCTGGCCATCCTGTAGAGCTCGTCGTCGCGGCGGCCCGCGACCGCCTCCCGGAACGCCGGCTTCATCTCCATGACGTGGAGCTTGTTGAACACGTCCAGGGCGAAGTCGCGCTCCAGCGCCGGGATGCGCACCTGCTCCACGTGGGCTCCGACGCCCGCGAGCGCCTCGGCCGCCGCCTTGACGGTCGCGGCGACCTCGGTGTCGATCGGCCCGAAGCCCGGGCCGACCATCCAGCCGACCCGGAGCGTGCGGTCCGGCGCCGCGCCCATGCCGGCGTCGAACGGGACCGCGCTCGACGCGAAGGCGTCCAGGCCGTCGGGACCGGCGAGCTGCGAGAAGGCGAGCGCGAGGTCGCGGATGCTGCGCGCCATCGGGCCGACATGCCAGAAACGGCGCGGTGCCCGCGGCCAGATGCCGGTCATCGGCACCCGGCCGTGGGTCGCCTTGAGCGAGACGATGCCGGTCTGCGCAGCCGGGCCGCGCACCGAGATGGCGAGGTCGGTGCCGAGGCCCAGCGGCGACATGCCCGCCGCGATGGCCGCCGACTCGCCGCCGCTCGACCCGCCCGGCGTGCGGTCGAGGTCCCAGGGGTTGTTCGACCGTCCGGAGAGCAGGTTGTCGCTCTCGATCCAGTAGGAGAACTCGGGGAGGTTGGTCTTGGCGAGCAGGATGCCGCCGGCCCGCTTCATGCGGGCGACGCTGGTTGCGTCGGCGTCCGGTACCCGACCCTTGAAGATGGGCGAGCCGCGCTGGGTCGGAACGCCCGCCGTGTCGATGGAATCCTTCACCGTGAAGGGCACGCCGTGCAGGGGGCCGAGTTCCCCGCCCGCCATGACCGCGGCCTCGGCGTGCTGCGCGGCGGCGAGCGCCCCCTCCGCGACGGTGACGATGGCGTTCACCCTGGGATCGACGGCCTGGATCCGGTCGAGGTGCGCCCGGACGACCTCGACGGGGGAGAGTTGTCTGGTTCGGATCAGCTCGGCCAGTCCGGTCGCGTCCGAGAAGACGATGTCGTGGGTCATGTCGATTCCCTACCTGTCGTTAGGCAGGCTCGAATTAGGTCTGGCTTCCGGCGGCGTCAACCCCTAACTAACGACTGGTAGGTTGAGGGCGCGGGCAGGGAGGTTGAGGTGAGCGCGAACGCCAAGGAGACGATCCTGGAGGCCGCCAGGAAGACCGTGCAGGCGCACGGCTACGGTGGCTTGAGCTATCGCGATCTCGCCGCCGATGTCGGCATCAAGGCCGCCAGCATCTACCACCACTTCGCCAGCAAGGCCGATCTCGGCGCAGCCGTGGCGCGGCGCTACTGGGAGGACACGGCGGCCGAGTTGGAGGCGATGCTGGCCGAGACCTCCGACCCGGTCCGCTGCCTGCGGCTCTATCCCGACACCTTCCGCCGATCGCTCGTGGATGGAAACAGGCTCTGCCTGTGCAGCTTCATGTCGGCGGAGCATGCCAACCTGCCGGAGGGCGTGCGGCGGGAGGCCCAGGGCTTCGCCGACGTCAACATCGCGTGGCTCGGCAAGGTGCTGGCCCTGGCGGGGCTGGTCGAGCCCCGGGACAGCGAGGCGCGGGCGCGGGCGATCTTCGCCGCGGTCTCCGGCGCCCAGCTGTACGCCCGGAGCCGCTCGGACGTCGGGCAGTTCGACGCCCTGATCGAGAGCTATCGCGCCTCGGGCCTTCTGCCGGCATGAGGACGCGCGCTCGGCCGTGATGCCGAACGCGCCCGGGGGGGGCGTCTTCCCGGTGCGTAACCCGCCGGCGTCAGGCGTTGGCGAGGCGCTGGAGCAGGCGCTCGGCCGCGGGTTCCGACGAGGCCGGATTCTGGCCGGTGATGAGCAGGCCGTCCGCGACCACGTACGGCTGCCAGTCACCTGCCTTCGAGAACCGGCCCCCGTTCCGCCTGAGCTCGTCCTCGACCAGGAACGGGACCACCGCGGTGAGGCCCACCGCCTCCTCCTCACTGTTGGAGAAGCCGGTGACATCCTTGCCCTCGACCAGCGGCCTGCCCTTGGGTGTCTTCGCGTGGCGCAGCACGCCGGGGGCATGACAGACGAGGGTCACGGGCTTGCCGGCCTGGAGCGTGGCCTCGATCAGCCGCACCGAGGCGGGGTCCTCGGCCAGGTCCCACAGCGGCCCGTGGCCGCCGGGATAGAACACCGCGTCGAAGCCGTCATGGCTCACGCCGGCGAGCCGGACCGTGTCCGCCAGGAGCGCGTTGGCTTCGGCATCGGCCTCGAAGCGGCGGGTGAAGTCCGTCTGGAAATCCGGCTCGCTGCTCTTGGGATCGAGCGGCGGCCGGCCGCCCTTGGGCGAGGCCAGGACGATCTCGGCGCCCGCGTCCTTGAACACGTAATAGGGCGCGGCGAGCTCCTCCAGCCAGAAGCCGGTCTTCCGGCCGGTGTCACCGAGCTTGTCGTGAGAGGTCAGCACCATCAGGATCTTCATCGTCGTTCTCCGAGATCGGGGGAGTAGGGCGGCCGGTCGAACGGGACATCGTTCCGACCGGTCCGCAGGGTCGGTCGCCGCCGCGTCAGTCGCGGTGCGACGACACCTCGCCGGCGACGGGATCCGCGGTCGCCGCGCGGGCCGGCCGGGCCTCGGTCCGCCCGGCGGCGGCGTCGGCACGGCGGATCACCTCCGGTCCGGCCATGCGGACCGCACCGATCACCTCCAGGGTGATGCGCTCCTCGGCGGAGGCCCCGGAGCCGCCGAACAGCGCGGCTCCGAGCCCGGCGAGCAGGCCATAGGGTACAACGGTGTGGACGGGTCGAAGGATCATCGGCTTTCTCCCGATTGGTGGTACAAGTAGACTGGTCGTCTCGGATCGCGGCACGCCGTTATGGACGTCGCTTCGGCCCGCGCGGTCAGGCGGGTTGCGGGTTGAGGACGCGCCGGGTCGTGGTCATCGCGGCGGCGAACGGCGCGTCGCTGCGTTCGATCTTCGCCATGAGGCTCGCACCGAGCCACACGTGGTAGAGGGCCTCGGCAGCCTCGCGCGGCGCCCCCGCGATCCTCAGCGTGCCCTCGGCCACGCCCGCCGCGATGGCGCCGGTGACACGGTCGAGGATCCCCGCGGTGCCGCGTTTGAGCGCCAGACGCATCGGCTCGGACAGGTCCGAGACTTCGGCGGCCAGCTTCACCGCAAGGCACTTGCGCTGGTAGTCGATGCTGCCCTGCGTCGCCTGCCACTGGCGCCAATAGTTCATCAGGCGCTCGGCATGGCTCAGGCCCGGCTCGGCGAAGGTGGTGTCGATGGCGGCCAGGTAGTCCTCGAAGTAGTCCGCCAGCAACGCCTCGCCGAAGGCCTCCTTCGAGCCGAAATAGTGGTAGAACGACCCCTTCGGCACGCCGGCCGCGACCAGGATCTCGTTCAGGCCGACACCCGAGAATCCCTTCACGCCCACGATCCGGTGGGCGGTGTCGAGGATGCCCCGCCGGACGTCGAGGGTGCCGCTCGTCTGTGCCATGACACCCATCTAGGCCCGATTAGACCGGTCGTCTAGAGGGAGGGGATCAAATTTTCGCCGGCTCGCGGGTGCTCGCGCCGCCACCGCCGAGGGCGCGACGCGTGGCTCCCGATGGCGTCGGGATATGGCCCTTGGGATCCGGCATCGCGCGACGACCGAGCCTGCCCGCAGATCTCAAGGCCGGATACGCCCAACCCCCTTGGGTGCCGAGGCGTGGCTCTCCGACTGTCCGGTCCGGGCGGCGGCCGCAGCGCGGCACCCCCGGTGACGGCTCGCGCCCCCGAGCCGTCGAGGACGTCTGCGTGCCGGCCGTCCGGGCGCCCTGGAACGACCGAATCCGGCTGTCGGCGTCCGATCTCGAGCCGTCCGACCCCGTCGGAGCGTCCGCCGTCAGAACCGGGCGATGATCTGCGCCCGGATCGTGCGCGGTGCGCCCGTGGTGATGTTGTTGTTGTTGTCGGCCGTGGCGATGTAGCGCCGGTCGAACAGGTTTTCGATATTGACCTGCGCGCGGACAGATTCGCTTATCTGATAGAAGAAACCCAGGTCGATCCGGGTGTATCCCGGCAGACGGACCGTATCGTCCGAGGCGGCGAAGGTGTGGGCGTAGTTCAGGATGCCGATACCGACGGCGAATTCGCGCGTGACATCGAACTTGTTCCAGAGCGTGAAGGCGTTGAACGGCACCAGCCCGACCGTGTTGCCGGCCACGATCGTGGCCGAGGTGGCGCTGGCGATGCGCGCGTCGGTGAAGGCGTAGCCGCCCGCGATCTGCCACCAATCGGTGACGTACCCGTTGGCCCCGATCTCGAAGCCCTGCGTGTTGGTCTTCCCCGACAGGATGAAGAAGCCGGGGTTGTTGGGATCGGCCAGACGCTGGTTGTACCGGTCCAGGTTGTAGGCCGCGGCCGTGACCTGGAAGCGCGGGTTGACGTCGTACTTGATGCCGACCTCGGTGTTCTCGAACTGCTCCGGCTTGGCGATGACCAAGCCCGGCGTGAAGTTGCCGATCTGGTCGCCCGAGGAGGGCAGGTAGGACACGCTGTAGCTCGCGTAGAGGGCGAGGTTCGGCAGCGGCTTCACCACAAGGCCGGCCCGCGGCGAGATCGGATCGTCCACGCGGGTGTTGGTCAGCAGCGTGCGCCGATCCGTGGAGGCGAAATCGAAGTGATCGTAGCGCAGGCCGCCGACGAGCTGCAGCCAGTCGGTGATGTCGACCTGGTCCTGGGCGTAGACCGCCGCGAGGCCGAGGCTGTAGCGCGCGTTCGAGTCCGTCGTGCCGTTGTTGCGCAGGAACGTCGGCGCGAAGGTCAGCGGGTTGAGCGGGTTGACCACGACGCTGCTCGCGAGGCTGTTGCCGAAGAACAGGGACTGCCGGTAGGCCAGCCCCTCCTGATAGCCGAGCTCGAAGCCGCCGAGGAGCGTGTGCTTGATGGCGCCTGTCAGGAACGTGTAGGTGAAGTCGTTCTGGCTGAAATAGTTCGTCCGCGGCGTGTCGTTGCGGTATCCGGTGATCGTCACGGCGGTCCCGGCCGCGTTCACGGCGCTGCCCGGAAGGGTGTTGACGTAGTAGCGGTCGTAATCCGCGAACCGCAGCTGGCTGTGCATCGCGACGCCCGAGTCGAACTGGTGGTCGAGCTGCGCGGTGGCGATGTTGGCATCGACCTTGGTGAAATTCACGTTCGGATTGCCGAAGAAGGTCCGGATGTTGTCACGATACCGGTACGGGCGACCGAATTGTGAGGGTATGCCCCGGTCGGGAAAGCGGTCGTCGTGAAAATACTCGTATGACAGCTTCAGGGTCGTCTGCGGGCCGATCAGGATGGTGGCGGTCGGGTTGACCCCGTAGCGGGTCAGGTCGCCGAATTGCCGGTAGGTGCCGGAATCCTCGAAGACGCCGTTGAGGCGGAAGAACACGCTGTCGCTGATCCGGTCGCCGACGTCGACGGCCACGCGCTTGTCGCCGAACTGGCCGCCGCCGGCCACGATCTCCCGCACCCGGTAGCCGTCTGCCTCCTTGAGGACGCGGTTGATGACGCCGCCGCCGCCGCCGCGGCCGAAGATGAGCGAATCCGGTCCCTTCAGAACCTCGATGCGTTGGATGTTGTACAGATCGCGGAAGTACTGGACGTCATCGCGGATGCCGTTGACGTAGAAATCCGCGCTGGTGTTCTGGCCGCGGATGAGCACCTGATCGCGGTTGCTCTCGCCCTGTGCGGGGATCAGGCCCGGCACGAAGCGCAGCTGCTCCGTCAGATTCTGGTAGTTCTGATCCAGAAACTGCTCCCGCGGGACGACGGTGATGGATTGCGGGATGTCGAGCACCGGCGTGTTCGTCTTGGTCGCGCTGCGCGTCTGCTTGGTCAGATACCCGACCGTGACGCCCCCCTGCGGCTCCGGGCGCTGACCCGCGCTCTCGACGGTGAGCTGGTCCAGCGTCACGGCCTCGGCGATGTCGGCCGTGGCGGCGGCGACCTGTGCCTGTGCGGTCGTGGTCGAGACCGTGCCGGTCAGCAGAAGCCCGAAGAGCTGGGGCTTGAAGGTCCTGCGCATCATTTACTCCGCGGCCTCGCACGGAAGCCGATCTGTACCGGAATTCCATCGAATTCGGATACCGAGCTACTGGAGAGACACGCGTTCTATCAAGGATTGATCCCGGATTGTTCGACGGCCATTTCGATAATCGTTCTTAAAACGATTCCAGAACTTGGCGTATGTCTTTGCTGCGCGCCGTTCTCCTCGGATGACCTCGAACTGGGATATTTACAATCTGGAAATATCTTGTCCGCGATGTTGCAAACGAGCAACATGCTGGGGCCCGCGCGGAGGACCAGGGGCGGCGGGTTCCTTTGCGTGCCCGGCGCAATCCCAAAACCGGGCGCGGGATGCACCGGATGCGCCCCGAATCCCAGCGCCGCGCGTTCTGGCAAACGTCGGCCCGCTTCCCAGCCGAGACCGACTCGGCTGCCCCAACCGCATATCGGAGGAGACGCCATGACGACGGACAATGCGAACCGCATCCGTATTGATCAAACAGATGAGACTGATAGGCTATACTGATGACGTAAATGCCGGGCGATCAGTCTGTCACGCCGATTTCCCGAGGCCATCCGATCGGAAGCCGCTTGAGGCCGTGGGCGGGAGATCGGCGACAGGTCCGGTTATCCGGGTTCGAAATCCGTGGCGCGGGTGTACTTCCGGTGCCGGTGCGGCCGGTCCCGATGGCGGCTCAAGCGGTCCGGGGACCCTCGAGGTGACGCGCGTTCCGCTTGATTACCTGGGGCGGCTGACCGAAGGCCCGCAGGAAGGCTCTCCGCATCCGCTCCCGGTCGGCGAAGCCCGTCTCCTGGGCGACCGTGTCCAGCGAATGCCGACCGTCCTCCAGCATCGTCCGGGCGGCGTCCAGGCGGAGGTTCTCCACCGCCTTCGCGGGTGACTGGCCGGTCTCCTCCCGGAACACGCGGCTGAACTGGCGCGGGCTCAGGTGGGCAGCCTCGGCCAGTTCCTCGACCGACAGTTCGCTCCGCAGGTTGCTCCTGGCATGGGCCAGCACCTTCTGGACCCGGTCGGATCGCGGCTGAAGCTCCAGCAGGGCGGAGAACTGCGATTGGCCACCCGTCCTGCGGTGATAGACAACGAGCTTGCGGGCAATGCCCTTCGCCATCTCAGGCCCGAGGTCGTCCTCGACCAACGCCAGCGTGAGGTCGATCCCCGCGGTCATGCCGGCCGACGTCCACACGTTGCCGTCCGCGACGAAGATGCGGTCGTCATCGACCTTGATGGACGGGTGGAGCCGCTGCAGGTCGCGGGCGTGGGCCCAGTGGGTCGCCGCCCGCCGGCCGTCGAGCAGGCCCGCCTCGGCCAGGAGAAATGCCCCGGTGCAGGTCGCGGCGACCCGGCGCGCGGTGGCGGCCGCCTCGCGCAACCGCTCGATCAGGCCGGGAGCCGACGGGGCGACCGTGATCGACCCCACGACGATGACCGTGTCGAAGCGTCGGTCTGCGAAGGGCTCGGTCTCCATGACGACCCCGATGGAGGTCCTAATCGGCCCGCCCCCTTCGGACAGGAACGACACGTCGTAGAAGGCGTGGCCGACCTCCAGGTTGGCGAACTCGAATGCCGTCAGGGGCGCGAGGTTCATGACCTGGAACCCGGGGAACAGGACGACCCCAATGGAAGGCACGGCGGAGCCCCGCGTCGAATGTCCGGAAAAGGTGGATCTTCGACATATGGGATATGAGGGCGGGCGTCTAGGTTGCATCGCTACGGGCGTGGGCACCCCCCGCGCAGGCCCGTCGCCCAGGAACCCGACCGCCATGACCGCGCAATTCACCATCCCCACCGTCGGCGAGGAAGCCGGGGCCTACACGCGCCGTTGGCTCCCCTCCGGCGAGATCGCCACCGTGACCCTGCGGGACGGGACCCGCATCCGGTACGTCCGGGGGGGCCGTGGACCGGACCTCGTGCTGACCCACACCGTGCGCACGCAGCTCGACCTGTTCCAGCGCGTGATCCCGCTGCTGGCACCGCACTTCACGGTCTACGCCCTCGACCTGCCGGGCTTCGGTTGGTCGGACCTGAAGCCGGACCTCCCGAAGGACGAGCCCACCCTCCGGGCGGCCCTGAGGGAGTTCATCGCCATCCTCGGCATCGAGCGCCCGATCCTCGCGGGCGAGTCCATCGGGGCGACGCTGTCGCTCTCGCTGGCCGCGGAGCTCGGTGACAGGGTCGAGCGGGTCTTCGCCTTCAACACCTACGATTACCTCCCGGGGTTGGAGCGGTCGAACCTCCTGGCCTCCGTCATCATCAAGAGCGTGCGGGCGCCGGTCGTCGGCCCGGTCTTCGCGGCGCTGGAGAACCGGGCCATCACCGGCGGCATCATGAGCGGGGGCTTCCACGATCCGCGCAGCCTGCCCTCCGACCTGCTCGACGAGTACGCCCGGGTCGGCGGCCGGGCCGGCTACAGCAAGGCGGCGAGGAGCCTGCTCAAGGCGCTCCCGAGCTTCGTCGCTGCCCGGACCCGCTATAGGTCGATCACCGCGCCGGTCACGCTCGTCTGGGGCGACAAGGATTGGGCAAACCCGCGGGACCGCGCCGGCGTCGAGACTGCCGTCCCCGCGCCGGAGGTCATCACCCTCGAACGGACGGGACACTTCAGCGCCCTGGAGCGCCCTCAGGCCTGGGCCGACATCATCCTCGCGGCGACGGCGACGAAGGCCTCGGCGATCCGCTGACGACCCGCGGTCTTAACCCACCCTGAGCACGCGGCGACCGGCCGGGGCACGGCAACGACCAGGCGTCATGATCGGCGCCGCGGCTCATCGACCCGAAGAACCAAGGAATCGACCCCATGACCGATCAGGTTTCCTCGACCCAAATCACGGTCGAGCACGTGACGCTCCGCTCGACCAAGTCCTTCGAGGCGGTACGGTCTGGCCTGGAAGCTGCGGTGCCGCCCCTCGACCACGCCTATGCCGGGCTCCTGCTGGACGGACAGGTGGACGCGGCCCGCGACCTCCTCGAACGGCAGGCGCCGCTCTCGATCTTCGGTGCCCGGGACCATGGCGGCCTGCTCCGAACAGCCGGGCTGAGCCGCAAGGCCATCCAGTACGACATCGGCAACCCGCTCACGGCTGCGCGGATGACCCGGCACGTCCTCTCGGCCGCTCTGTACGCGCCGATCCGGGTGGTCCTGCGCGAAGATGCCGAGGGTGGCGTCGCGTTCGAGTACGACCGCCCGGCCTCCACCTTCGGGCAGTTCGGAAATCCCGAGGTCGACGCCGTCGCGGCCGACCTGGATGATCAGCTCCGGAGCGTACTCGCCAGGACGGCCGCGTGATCTCCCGGCCCTCGCCGGCGTCGACCTGGACCGGGTCGTGGCCTTGGACGCGCTCCTGACGGAGAGCCGCATGACGCGCGCCGCCGCGAAGGTCGGCATCACGCAATCCGCCTGGGCAGCCGCCTGGCTCGCCTCCGCGAGCGTCCGGGCGACCGACGCCTTGGACGCAGGCCGGACGGCCTGCCTCTGCCGCCGCGGGCTGTCGCCGGGATCGAGCCGGTCCGCGCCGCCTGCGCCGGTCCCGGCAGCGTCGCGGTGCGTCTCCTCCCCCGCCCGCTAATGCAGCCGTAAGCCCCCAGTCTTCACCTTGTCGGGGATCACCTGTGCGGTCTCGTTCCGTTGCGGGATCCGGAAGCTGAGCGTCGCAGCCCCCGACACATTCGCGATCGTGATCGCGCCCGGGCGCTGCTTGAGCCCGAGGCTGGCGACCTGGGGATCATCGAGGGTCCACTGCGACGGGATCTCGATCGTGAGGTCGCGCAGGGCGCGTTTCGACGCGATGCGAACCGTCACCTTGTCCCCGTCGCGGGACGCATCGAGGTCGACGCCGTCCCTGGCAGCCCACCAGGAGCCGAACTCTTCCACGCTCCCGAACCAAGCCGAGCCCTGGAGCGCCTTCGTGAAGCCCCGGACGAATTCGAGCTTGTGCCCGAGGATGTTGGGGTGGACGAGGATCGGATAGATCCCGCCGTCGCGGGCGATCTTGCGCGCCACGTCCAGGGATTGCTGGAGGCGCAGGCCCATCAGGGGCGCGCGTTCGTCCTCCACCGTGAGCGGGAACTCGAAGATCTCGGTCTCGGCCTCGGCGCCGCGGCCGTAGGTCAGGCGCGCGGGCAGGTGCGAGAGCGCGTTGCCCGCCGTCACCGACGAGCTGTAGCGGAAGCCGGTGGCTTCGAGCGCCTGCGGCAGGGCCGGCGGGTTCGAGAGGTGCCCGGGGCGGAAGCTCGTCACCACCACCGGCGGCGCGAGGGCCTCGATCAGAAACTTGCTGACCCGCAGCTCGCCGAGGACGCTGCCGTCGCGCGCCTCGTCGCGGCTGACGACGATCGGTTGGTAGGTGGGATATCGCTCCGCACCGCTGCCGATCGTAAAGTCCTTGAAGACATTCGAGTGCGCGACGGTATGGCTGCCGAGCTCCATGCCGAGCGCGCGCAACCGCCTGAGATGAGCGGCCGACTCGTCGCTCAGGATGATCTCGTCGTTGTAGTCGCGCACGTATTTGGTCTGGATGAAAAAGGTGCCGCGCGCGCCGAAATCCCGCAGCAGTTCCGCGTAGGCCACGGCGTTGGGCAGGGACCGGGTGAAGTCGACGTCGAACGTCATCATCACGGCCAGGGACTTGCCATCCGGCACCCGTCCGAGGCTCACGGCCAGGGGCTCGCCCTCCCGCCAGACCTGCCGGAGGAACCGGAGCACGAGGTCGTTCTGCGGGGTGTAGGCGTTGACGTAGTCCCGCTCGATGTCGCTGCCGCGGGCATTCTGGCCGATGAGCAGCAGGAAGCCCGGATCGAAGCCGAGGGCGTAGGCGGTTCCGCCTCCGGGAAAGCGGCGCCGGGTGATCGCCGCCGAGCCATCGTCGAACGCGGCGACCGCCTCGGAGGCCTGGCTGTAGCCGTGCGTGCCCATTTGGGCCTCGGCGCTCCGCCCCGCGTCGCCGAAGCGGACGATCTTCTCCTCAGGTTCGTCGAACCCGAGCCAGGTCTGGGTGGCCGCCGGGAAGGTCATGGCAAACCGCTTGCGCGACGGGAGCACGTCGCCGAAGCCGAAGACGTCCTTGAGGCCCCCGCCCAGGACGTTGGACGCCACGAGCGTTCCCCCGCTCTTCGGATAAGCGGCCAGGGCCCGCAGGTCCTCGGGCTTCAGCACCAGACCTGAGACGAAGGGGTAGACCAGCACAACCTTGTGACGCACGGCTTCCGAGACGTCGCGCGTCATCGTGAAAGGGACGCCGAGACTCTTCAGGCCATGGACCAGGCCGAGCCAGGCCGAGGCCTCGTCGGTCAGAAGAATGGCGAGGCGGGCGCTGTCGCCACCCTGGTAGGTCCGCCAATCGGCGGGGCTCGGCGGTTTCACCGTCGTGGTCGCGGACGGACCCGAAAGCCCGGAAAAGATGAAGATCCGCGATCGATAGTGCAGCACGCCCAGCACGATGGGGACGAGGAAGACGAGGACGAGGAGGCCCATCCCGAGCTTGCGCCCGAGGTTGCCCTGCTGATCCGAAGCTCGGTCGCCCATGGCCTGCCATCATGTCCGTCGCGGCGAGGGTAGGCGCATCCGATCAATGCAGGGTTAAGCTTGGCCACCGAACGGTGCGGTGCGTCCGGCATCCCCTGTGGCATTCCCGCCCATCGGGCGCCGCACAGGGCGGGTCGACGCCGGGCCCTTAAGCCGGCGCCAAGGTCCGCGCGTCCATCTTCGGCGAACCCGCGGGATCGGGTTGGGCTTCGGGGTGGATGGCAATTATGGATCGTCGAGGGAGCCTCGCGGCCGGCTTCGCTATCGGAGTGATCGGTCCGTTGCTGCTGCAGCCGGGAGGCATCGCCATGGCCAGGGATGCCGGGGGGCAGACCGTCGACGCGTCCGGCACGGTCCATCGGGCATTGCTCTGCGGCGACGCCGACCGGCGGCTGACCATCGCCCCCGCGCAGCCCGGGGCCGGCGGCGCGAACGGGTGCGGGAGCATCGCCCTGCCGGTGCCACCGCGCGACGTCCGCTGGGTCGGCGCCCTCACGCGCCCGGATCCGCCGGGCCCCGACCGCCTCGTCCTCTCCGGTTCGGGGCAGGGTGAAGGGTTCCAGCCGATCGGGGCCGCCTTCGAGGAGCGGCCGGGACCGCCGCCGCGCCCGAACGCCCTCGCCCTCGACCAGCCCCTGATCCCGGCCCTCTCCGGCCGGCTCTTCGGGACCGAAGAACGGGCCACGCTCGTCCGTACGGATTCGGAGATCACGCTGCACTGCAGGGGCGGCGACAGGCCCGCCGGGCTCGTCCTCGATCCCGGCCGGATGCGCCTTCCCGATGGGGCGGCGTTCACCCTGCGCTGGCAGGTCTCGGGCGATCGCGGATTCTCGGCGGCCCATGCCGGACCGGATGCCGACGGGGATAGCGTGCCGCTCGCCACGGAGGGGACCTTCGACCAACGCCCATCGACACGGGCGTCGGCCCGGGAAGCGCCGCGGTTCGTGCTGAGCTGTCCGCCCCATGCCGGCAGCCTGACGCTCCACGATCTGCGCCTCGCGCTGCCGGCGTCGGACCGGGCCCGCCAACGGAGGCCCCGGTCGGCCTGGGCGTGGCGGTCGAACCGCTGGCGCGAAGCGCCGGAGCGGCTCGTCGCCGAGGCCCTGGCCCTCGGGACGGATCGCCTGTTCGTCACCGTCGAGATCCAGGACGGCGCCATCGCCGAGGAGGCGCGCTTCTCGGAGTTCGTCGGGCTCGCAAGGGCGTCGGGCATCGCCGTCGCGGTGGTGGAGGGCGACCCGGGCATGGCCCTGGAGGAAGGGCGCAGGACCGCCCTTGGCCGCCTCGGTGCCCTCGCCGCGTACCAGCGCCGGAGCGCCGACGACCGGCGGCTGGCCGGCGTGCAATACGATATCGAACCCTACCTCCTGCCCGGGTTCCAGGCCGATCCCGACCTCATTCTGCGCCACTGGGCCGCGACCCTCGACGGCCTGTCGGCCGCCGCGCCGCCGCTCGCCCTCGACCTCGTCCTGCCGTTCTGGTTGCCGCTCCACGGCTCGGCCGGCCTCGTCCTGCCGACCATCCGCCGTGTGGCGGAGCGGATCACCGTGATGGCCTATCGCACGACGCCGGGGGAGATCCTGGCCGCGGCGGAGCCGATGCTGGCCTGGACCACGAGCGCCGGACTCCCCCTCCACGTGGCGTTGGAGGCGGGCCCCGTGGCCGACGAGACCACGCGGATCTATCGCCGCGCAGAGACGGGCGACCTCCTCCTCGTGCCGCAGGCCGACGGCGGCGCTCTGGCGCTCCTGCTGACCGCGGCGACCACCCTGCACCCGGCCGATCGGCTCTACACGCAGCAGCGGGAGACCGTGTTTCCAGGTTCGCGCGTCAGCTTCCTCGGAGATCGGCGTCGCCTCGACGACTCTGTCGCGCAGGTCTCGCGGCTTTGTGCGGCTTGGCCGAGCTTCTCGGGGATCGCCCTGCACGGGCTCATCGACTGACGTCCGGCCCGGTCCCGGCCCACCTGCGGTCTCGGTCCCTTCACCCCGGATTAACCAAAATCGGACCACCGTGAGGCGGTGTTGATCGTTTCTCGAAGCCGCCAGGCGTCGCCTCCGCCTCAGGGTGGCGCGAGCCCGGGGATCAGCGAGTTTGTCGCGTGGGTCGCCAGTCATTGCCTCCTCCCCTCCGGGCGATGCGACCCCTCCTCGTCCTCGCCCTCGTCGGCCTCCCGGGGGGGCTGGTCAGCGTCCCGGCGCACGCGCAGACGCCGGATGAGGTCACCGCCGAGCGCCTCCTGCGCGAGGGCACCGCCGCCCGCCAGAACGGACGCGTGGACGATGCGATCACCGCCCTCGATCGCGCCGTCGCGCTCAGGCCCGCGGACGGCGACACCCGGTTGCAACTCGGCCTCTCCCTGTTCGCCAAGGGCCGCTTCGATGAGGCGGGGGGCGCGTTCCGGAAGATCCTCGCCGCGACGCCCGAATACGACGACGCCCGCGTCGGGCTGATCCGGGTGCTCCTCGCCACCAAGGACCTGGACGGCGCCGCGCGCGAACTCGCCGCGCTGAAGCAGCGCGCGCCCGGCGATCCCGAGGTGAAGACCCTCGAAGCCCAGGTCGAGGCCGGACGTCAGCCGAAGGCACCGGCGGTGCCGGCGTTGCGGTCGAGCACGGCGGTTGCCCCGAGCCCCGACGGCGCGACCACGGAGGCGCGGCGCCTCTTCGTCGCCGGTCAAGCCGCACGCAAAGCCGGCCGGTTCGATCAGGCGATCACGCAACTCGCCAAGGTCGTCGCCCTGGATCCCCGCGACGTCGACGCGCAGGTCGAGCTCGGCCTCGCGCTGATCCCCCGTCAGCGCTTCGCCCAGGCCCGGGAGGCCTTCACCAAGGTCCTCGCGCAAACCCCGACCTACGGCGACGCCCGGCTCGGCCTCGCCCGCATCGCCTTCTACGAGAAGCGGCCCGCCGAGGCCGCCCGCGAGATCGGAATCCTTCTCGCCCGCGAGCCCGGGAACCGCGAGGCCCGGGCGCTGCGGGCTCAGATCGTCCGCGCCGCCGCCGACCTCGAGGCGGCGGCCGAGAAGGCGCGGCTGGACCGCGAGCAGCGACGGATCGCTCTGGCGAAGGCGCAGGCTCAGGCCGCGGAACAGCGCAGCGCCGAGCGGGCCAAGGCGCTGCGCAAGGCGGGCAAGTTTCCGGCGGCCGAGGCGATCTACCGGACCCTCCTGCGGGCGCATCCCCGCGATGCCGACCTGCTCGTCTCGGCGGGCTCGATGGCGGCCTTCCAGGGCAAGGCGCACTTCGCCGACGCCCGCCGGGATTTCGAGGCCGCGACGGCCATCGACCCGCGCTCCGACGACGCGGTCCTGGGTCTCGCCCGGGTCGATCTCTACGAGGCCAAGCTCGCGGACGCCGAAGCGCGCACGGCCTCCGTGCTCGCCCGCCAGCCTGAGAATACCGAGGCGCAGGCGCTCTCGGCCCGCGTCATCCTCGCCCGCGGCGAGCCCTCCGAGGCCGAGGCGATCTTCCGGCAGCTCCGCACCCGCCTGCCCGAGGACACCGACATTCTCCTGGGGCTCGGCGACTCCCTCCGGGGCACCTTGCAGGACGACGCGGCGCGCTCGGTCTATCGCGATGCCGCCGCGGTGGATCCGGCTTCGGCCGAGATCCAGGCGCGCGTCGCCCAGGCCATCCGCCCGCGCTGGCGGCTCGACCTCGACGGCTCCCTGAGCAGCCTGACCCGGAACGGCAGCGATTGGCAGGAGGGCAGCGTCCGTCTCGGATACGCCCTCAGCGACCGCACGGTGATCACCGGCGGCGTCGAGGTGACGAACCGCTTCAAGAAGATCAACACGCTGATCGACGCCCGCATCGACCATCGCTGGTCCGATACGTGGACCAGCTACCTGCGCCTCGGGGGGGCGCCGGACGCCGTCTACCGGCCGATCGTCTTCGCCGAGGCCGGCGGCACCTTCCGGGTGTCCCAGGGCAGCGGTCTATTCGGTGCGACCCTGCTGACGCTGGATTCGGGTTACGCCAAGTACAGCGCCACCGAGGTCGAGACGGCCAGCCCGGGGATCCAACAGTATTTCCTCGACGGCCATCTGTGGATCTCCGGCAAGGTCATCGGCACGCTCGCCGATTCCCGGGTGACCGAACGGGCCCTCGACGGACTCGCCTTCGTGCGCGACCGCCTCGACAAGTTCGGCGGGTATTCCGTGCGCATCGACGGCACGCCCACCGACCGTCTGACCCTGTTCGTCGGCTGGGCGGACGCGCCGGACACCTCCGACGGCCGGGTCATCCCCACCCGCGCGCTCTACGGCGGCGGCATCTATGCCCTGAGCGACACGCTCAGCCTGAAACTCTCGGCCGCCCACGAGGACCGCGTCAAATCCTACGATCGCACCAGCGTGAATGTCGGCCTGACCACGCGCTTCTGATGACCCCCAGCGTCGCCTTCCGCGCCGATGGGGCGATCCGACGGGAGCGGGCTCCTTACGAAGGCGCAAGGTATCGGTGCCAGGGTCGCCGCGTCGCTCCCGCCGCTGGACCCGCCCCGTGTTCCTGACCCGCATCTGGGAGATCTCCGTCGGGCTCGCAGGTCTCTCGATAGCGACGATGACGGTTCTCATCATCGCGCGCATGCGGAGCGTCGGCCGCCTGCGCGACGAGACGCAGCGGCGGGACGCGCTCCTTGCCGCGATGCTCGAATGGATCGAGTCCGCCGATCCCGGGCACGCTCAGGCCATCACCAGGGCCCTGGTGCAGGACCAGATGCTCGCGACGAATCTCCTGATCGAGGTCTTCGAGATCGTGCGGGGCGAGGGGCAGCAGCGTCTGGCGGCCCTGGCGGAGGCTGCCGGCATCGGCGACCGCCTCCGTCGCGACCTGGCGTCCGGCACGGTTCGCAATCGGCTCGCGGCCACCGAAGGGCTCGCGTGGTTCCCCTCGGCCGCCACCTCGGAGGCCCTGAGCCGGGCCGTCCTCGATCCGAACGACGACGTCAGCTTCACGGCCGCGACGACCTTGTCGGCTCTGGGCAGCGACCTGATGTTCGACGAGGCGCTGATCGCGCGGCTCGCCCGCGTGAACAGCTCCCGGCGCATCGAACTCGTGCTCGCCCAATTCGCGCAGACCCGGCCCGACGCCCTGCTCGATCTGGTGGTGGACCCGACCCGCAGCCTCCGCATCCGCACGGCCGGGCTGGACGCGCTCACGCAGACCGGGATCGAGGGTATCGTCGAACTGCTCCTGTCCCTGCAGGATTCGCCCTGCACCGACATGCGCGTCGCGGTGGCGCGCAATCTCGGCAGCCTCGGCCATCCCGACGGCCACGGCACCATCGCGCGCTACCTGTCCGACGAGCGCTGGGAGGTCCGCTGCAAGGCGGCGGAAGCGGTCGGGCGCCTGGCCCTGCTCGATCTCGGGCCGCGGCTCTGCGATCTCCTGCTGGACGAGAACTGGTGGGTGCGCCACCGCGCCGGCGAAGCCTTGGCCAAGCTCGGCGAGTTCGGGCTCAGCGCCCTGCAGGAGATCGTGGCGCTCGCGGGGCATACCGCCCTCGGCCACACGGCGGAGCACGTCCTCGCCGAGGTCGACGCGGTCAAGAGGAGCGCCTGATGGACTGGGCCGGCTCCGCGCCCGATATGGGCACGATCGTCGCATCGACCCTCGAGATCGTCCTCCTGGTGGTGATCGGCACCGGCCTGCTGCAGAACGCGCTGTACGTCGCCCAGCTTGCCCTCGCCCTGCAGGAACTGGCGACGCAGCGGCCCGAGAAGCGCGCGAGCCTCCTCTGGCGACGGTACGCCGATATCAGCCCGCCGATCTCGCTGCTGGTTCCGGCCTTCAACGAGCAATTGTCGATCGTCGACTCGCTCCGCTCCATGCTGGCGCTGAACTATCCGAGTTTCGAGGTGATCGCCGTCAACGACGGATCCAAGGACGGAACCCTTCAGGCGATGATCGACGGCTTCGGCCTGAAGCCGATCCTGCGTCACTACGCGGAGGTCGTCCCGCACGAGCCCATCCGCGGGCTCTACGGCTCGCCGCAGCATCCGCGCCTGCTGGTGGTCGACAAGGGCAACGGCGGCAAGTCCGATGCGCTGAATGCCGGGATCAACCTGTCCCGGTTTCCGATCTTCTGCGCCGTGGATGCGGATTCGATCCTGGAAAGCGACGCGCTGCTGCGGGCGGTGCAGCCCTTCATCGACGATCCGGTGCGGACGGTGGCGGTCGGCGGGACGATCCGCATCGCCAACGGCTGCCGGATCGAGCGGGGCCGGATGCTGGCCTTCGGGCTGCCGCGCAACCTCCTCGCCCTGTTCCAGACCATCGAGTACCTCCGCGCCTTCCTGATGGCGCGGTTGGCCTGGAGCCGCCTGCGGACCCTGACGATCATCTCCGGCGCCTTCGGCCTGTTCAAACGGCAGACCGCCATCGAGGTCGGCGGCTACAGCCACGGGACCGTCGGCGAGGACATGGAACTCGTCGTCAAGCTGCACCGCCACCTGCGTGATCGCCGGCAGGACTACCAGATCGTCTTCGTGCCCGAGCCCGTCTGCTGGACGGAGGCGCCGGAATCCTGGCGGGTGCTCGGGCGCCAACGCAGCCGCTGGCAGCGCGGGGCCCTGGAGACCTTCTTCCGCCATCGCGACATGCTCTTCCGCCCCCGCTACGGCCGCATCGGCCTCCTCGGCTTCGGCCATGTGCTCGTCGTCGACGTGCTCGGGCCCCCGATCGAGGTGCTCGGCTACGTCCTCGTGCCGATGCTGTGGATGCTCGACCTTCTCTCGATGGATTACCTCCTCGCCTTCCTCGCGCTCACCTTCGTGTTCGGGATCTTCGTGAGCGTCGCGTCGCTCATCCTGGAAGAGATCGAGCTTCAGCGCGTGCCGCGCGTGATGGACCTCCTGCTGCTCACGGGGATCGCGGTCCTCGAGAACTTCGGCTACCGCCAGATCTCCAATCTGTGGCGGCTGCGCGGCATGTGGCAGTTCCTCCGCGGGGCACAGGGCTGGGGCGTCATGAGCCGCGTCGGATTCCGCAGCACCTGATGCGGCGCGCCGGCCCTCGCCTGCGGAACGGTCGCGCATCCCGGACGAACGCGTTTCGAAGGTTCGTTAAGGACTACGATCATCGCGAGCAAGCCGATCTCCGACATCTTAATCGTAAGATCGGCTGACTCTGACGAGCAATAGATCCGGGCACGACGCCGGAGGAGAGTTTATCTTAATTTAACGCACCGGTCCCTATTTTCTACCACTGGTTGGCCACCTCGTTGCGACGCAACGATAAGGGCTGGGATCGGATGCCTCAACGCTCACTCGACTCTTCGGTCCCGGGCCCTGAAGGATCCCAGGAAAACCCGGCGATCGATCGGCTGGAGCGGATCTGCGGGATCGCCGCGGAGATGTTCCGACCGTGCGTCGTCCGGCTGATCTTCCATGATCCCGCGTTGTCCCACCTGGAAATCCGCGCCGGGGCGATTCATCCGGAGACGAAGGTCGAGCGCGAGATCTGCAGGCGTCTCCGGCGGGGCGGGGCGTCGGAGCGCTGGCGGACGCTGCGTTCCCGGTTGCAGCCCGAGGGAGCCGGAACCGTGCTCCTGACCTGCGCCCCCGTCGTCCTGCCCGCCGATGCACCGGTCGGCAGCCTCTGCCTGTTCGATACGGCGGATCGGACGGTCTCGGCAGACGCGGCGCGGCGCCTTGCCGACCTTGCGGCCTTGATTTCCGAATGGCCGGGCTTGCGATCCGGCGCCGCGACGGACCGGGCCGTCGCGGCGGGCGGCGGTGCCGATGAGGTGATCGCGGCGGCTCGGGCGACGGGTAAGGTCGCGTTCGGCAAGACCCCGTCGGGTCTCCGGACTCGTCCGGTGGCCAAGGTCGTTCAGCCTGAGCCGCTTCGGTCGACGCCGTCGCATGTCGGCGGACCGGCCCGTGCGACCGAGACCATGATCCCGCAAGGAGACGTCTGCGACCGGGTGCGGGGTTCCAGCGACGTTCGCGACCTGTGCCCGCTGGAAGCGCGCGAGCGTCAGATTGACCACATGGCTCAGCACGACGGACTGACGGGCCTGATGAACCGGGATCGGTTCCACGCCTGCCTGACCGAGCGGCTCGACCGCCTCGAGCGCGACGGCGTGCCCTTCGCGATGCTCTACCTCGATCTCGACCGGCTCTCGGTCATCAATGAAACCCTCGGCCACCGCGCCGGCGACGCCGTACTGGTCGGGGTGGCCGATCGTCTGAGGGCGGCGTTGCGCGAGGAGGACATCGTCGGACGGATCGGCGGCGACGAGTTCGCGATCCTTCAGATCGGCGCCGCCAGCCAGCCCGCGAGTTCGGCGGCCCTTGCACAACGGCTGATCGAAGCGCTGACCGGCCCGACGCTGGTCCTGGGCAAGCCCGTCGAGATCGAGCTCAGCATCGGGGTGGTGGTGGTGCCCACGGACGGGCGCGACAGCCAGGTCCTCATGAAGCGCGCGGCCCTCGCCCTGAGCCGCGCCAAGGCCGACGGCCGCAACACGCGGCGGTTCTACGAACCCGCCATGGACGCGGCGGCGGAAGCCCGGCGCAACCTCGAGATCGATCTGCGCGGGGCCCTCTCCCGGGGGGAGTTCGAGGTCTACTATCAGCCGCTCGTGGATGCCCGGACCGGGCGCCCGACCGGCGCCGAGGCCCTCGTCCGCTGGCGACATCAATGCAAAGGCCTCGTCTCCCCCGCCCACTTCATCGCCCTCGCCGAGGAGACCGGCCTGATCGTTCCGCTCGGCGAATGGGTGTTGCGAAGGGCCTGCCGCGATGCCGCCGACTGGCCCGTAGACATGCGGATCGCGGTCAATATCTCGGCGGTCCAGTTCCGGCAGGCCCGGTTCGTCGAGGTGGTGATGCATGCCCTGGCGGAAACCGGCCTCGCGCCGGAACGCCTCGAGCTTGAGATCACCGAAACCGTGCTGATGAAAAGCCTGCCGCAGGTGGTCGAGGCGCTGCACCTGCTGCGCCGGCTCGGGGTCCGGATCTCCCTCGACGATTTCGGGACGGGCTACTCGAGTCTTTCGTATCTCCGGACATTCCCGTTCGACAAGCTCAAGATCGATCAGTCCTTCGTGCAGGACCTCGCCGATCCGGCTACGGTCTCGATCATGCGGGCGATCACCGCGCTGGGGCACGGCCTCGGCATGACCATCACCGCGGAAGGCGTCGAGACGGAGGAGCAGCGCGCGGCCGTCCGGGACCTCGGCTGTACCAACCTCCAGGGATATCTCTTTGGCCGGCCCCTCGCCAAGACCGATTTCGAACGGGAGCACCTCTCCGGGCGCGCCTAGCGCGCGGACGGATCCGTCCACGCTCGCTCGCCGGGCCGGCACCGAGTCGCGGGCCTTCCGCCGCCGGGATGGTGCCCGACGGGCCGAACCCGTCCGGGCGCGATCCCTCCGCCGAACGCGACGATGAGGGCCGCTTGTCCGCCGCGCAGGAGGTCGGCTTCCATGCAACGAGGCGGGACGACGTGATGTCAAAGCTCTTCGCGAAACAGCCCCTCCGGCAACGCGCGATCCTCGCCCTGTATGTCGGCACGGTCGCGGTCACGCTCATCGCGGTGGCGGCGGCGCATTTCGCCGACGCGCAGGCGTTGGCGGATGGGCGCGACGCGGCCGTGCTTCTCGATCTCGTGCGCGAGCAGCAGGGTCTGGCCCAACGCATCGCCTCGCTCGCGGCCCCCGCCGCCGAGGGAGACGTGGCCTCGGAGTTCCAGCGCGGGCAGGTGGTCAGTCGCTTCGCCCGAACGCACGAAGCCCTGCGCCAGGCCGATCCGTCCCTCCGGGTCTCGGCATCCTCCGCCGCGGCGTTCCGGGCGCTCTATGCGGACGGCGAGCGTTCTCTCGCAGCGGACGTGCAGGGGTTCCTGGAGCGGATCCGGGCTGCCGATGGCGGACCGTCGAAGGACCGGACCCGCGGCGACGCCCAGGTCATCGCCGAATTCGCCGGTGAGACCTTCCCGAACCGCCTCGACGCCCTCACCAAGACCTATCTCCGCGCCGCCGCGGCGCGGGTGGACGCCCTCAGCGCCATCGGGAGCGGCCTCAGCCTCCTCGCCCTGCTGGCGCTCGCGGTCCAGGGTCTGGCCCTCGCATGGCCGATGTGGCGCCGGTTCGGCCAGTATGATGCGGCGTTCGCGGCCATCGGCGTCACGGACCCGGTCACCGGAGCGCTCACGGCGCAGAGCTTCACCACGCGGGCGTTGGGTGAGATCCGGCGCGCGCGGCGCTATCGCAGGCCGGTCTCCGTGATGACCATCGCGCCGGCGTTCCCGCCGGAGATGCTCGACACACGGGCGCTGCAAACCCTGCATGTCCGCCTCTCCGAGACTCTGAGGCCGAGCGATTTCGTCGGGATCCTCGAAGGGGGCGTGATCTCGGTGATGCTGCCGGAGACCGATCTCTATGCTGCGGAACTCGCCGGCCACCGCATCGTCCGCGAGTTCGAGAGCCGTCCGATCTCGGTGGACGGCCGAGCCGTGGCCGTCGACGTGAGGATCGGGACGGCCCAGGTCCGCGCCGACGAAGGCTCCCCCGAGGAGCCGCTGGCGCGGGCGACGGCCGCCTTGCGCGCGGCGCGTGCGGGAACGGGAGAGCGGGTCGCGGTCAGCCCCCTGCGCGAGCTGCGGCCTGGGCCGGCTTGACGCGCTCCCGCGGCCGGTCCGATGCCGGCGCTCGGCCTCGGAGGTGGATCAGACGGCGATGCGGAGAGGCTCCGCGATCGGCTCGACGCGAAGGCCATCCGAGAAGGCCCGGCATCCGGCGATCGCGCGTGCGGCCTCGGCCTGGCAGCGCCGAAGCGGCACCACGAGATCGTCGCCGGCCCGGTATCGCGTCTCGACCGCCCGGCAGGCGTTGGACAGGGCGGTGAGACCGAGCATGCCGGCCTGTGAGATCAGCGTGTGATTGTCGGCCATCAGGCGATCCGTGCCGTCGAGGACGCTCCCGGCCGGGTAGATCGCGGCGATCCGCACCTGGAGCTCGTCGAGCCACGCGAGGACCTGAGCCGGACCGGCAAGGCCGATCAGGTCGTCGAGGATCCCCGTGTCGAGCGTGGCATCCGGGGCGTCCGGTCCGGCCTCGGCGCGGACCGGTTCGGAAACGGTGCCGGATTGGCAGCACCGCTCGATCGCCTCGAGGAGATCGACCTGGCGGAATGGCTTGCCGACATGTCCGTCCATCCCCGCGGCACGCAGGGCTTTGACTTGGTCCGACAGCACGTTGGCGGTGAGGGCGATGATCGGGATGGAGGCGCGGGGCGCGGGGAGGGCGCGGATCTCGGCCGTGGCGGCCAGCCCGTCCATGATCGGCATCTGAACGTCCATGAGAACGGCATCGTAGTCGCCGGTCTGCACGGCCCTGACCGCGGAAGCGCCGTCTCCGACGATGTCGACCCTGTGGCCCGACGATTCCAGGATGATGCGCACGATCTCCTGATTGGCGGGCAGGTCCTCGGCCAGGAGGAGGCGGCGTGGCTGCACCGAGGCCCGCGTCACCGGTTCGGGGCCGACCAGGGCCGCGGCATCGGCGAGGTTGAGTGACAGCGTGAAGGCGAAGGTCGAGCCCTTCCAGGGCTCGCTCGACACGACGATCTCGCTGCCCATGAGATTGGCGAGGCGCTGCGAAATCGCGAGCCCGAGCCCGGTGCCCCCGAACTCCCGGCGGATCGACCCGTCGACCTGGCTGAAGCGCTTGAAGAGGCGGTCGATCTTCTCCGGGGCGATGCCGATCCCGGTATCGGTCACCGAGATCGCGATGCGCTCACCGGTTTCGGTTCGGTCGAGACATGCCAGCGTCAAGGTGACCGATCCGTCCCGGGTGAACTTCACCGCATTGTTGATGAGATTGAGGAAGATCTGGCGCAGGCGATCCTCGTCGCCCACGTGACAGGACGCGAGCCCCGGGTCGATCGCAACGGCGAGTTCCAGCCCCTTCTCCTCCGCCAGGGGGGCGACGATCATGCGAACGTTGTCGGCGAGCCTCCGGATCGAGAAGGGACGGGGCTCCAGCTCGATGGCGCCGGACTCGATCTTGGAGAAATCCAGGACGTCGTTGACGACCGTCAGGAGCGCATTGCCGGAACTCTGGATCATGCTGACCTGGCGCGCGAGATCGGGCGGCAGATCGTTGCGCTGGAGGATGATGCCGGTGAACCCGATCACGGCGTTGAGCGGCGTGCGGATCTCGTGGCTCATCGAGGCGAGAAACGCGCTCTTGGCTTCGCTGGCGGCCCGCGCCGTGTCCGTCAGCCGCTGCGCCTCGACGGTCGCGGCGCGCTCCACCTCGGCCCGCTCGTGTTCGATCGTCCGGTCGCGGACGATGTAGAGGACGCGCTCGATATGGTTGTGGCCGTCATGCATGAAGCTCACGAGCACGCTGAGCCATTGCCCCTTGCCGAGCTCGGACGGGCAGAAGATCTCGATCTCGACGACAGACTCCTCGCAGGCCCGCCGCAAGGCGGCGTGAAGATCCTTCACGCTCCCGCGGGGAAACAGCGAGAACAGGGGCCGGTCGATCAGGGCGGCGGGCCCGGGCGCGTCGTGGATCCAGTGGGCCGTGCGGCTCGCGAACTCGATCCGTCCCTCGGGGCCCGCCACGAGGATGACGTCGGGACTGTTCTCCATGATCTTCTGCGTGAGGACGGAGGCCTCGCGCAGGGCGGCGGTCCGCTCTTCCACGCGATGTTCCAGGGCCCGGTTGCTCGCTTCCAGCGCCCGATCCCGCGCCGTCAGGTCGGAAATCAGCCGTTCGAGGGAGGAGCTGAGCGCGTTCGTCTCGCGGTAGCCCCCGGACGGAACGGCGGTGCTCCGGTCGCCGTGACGATGGCGTTGGGCAAACGCCACCAGGGCGAGGAGCGGGCTCGTCGTCTTGCGGGCGATCACCAAGCCCAGGATACCGAACGGAACCGCGAGGCCGATGCCCCAGAGCAGGATGGCCTGGCTGACCTGTGACACCGGTGCGAGCGCTGCGCGGGTGGGCTGGCGGATCACGATCGTCCAGTCCATGCCCGCGTAATCCGTCGATCCGACGGACCGGCTCGCCGCGATGAGGAAGGATTGGTCGTCCCCGAAGGACACCACCGGGGCGGCGCCGGTCCGCGCCGCGGTGGCGCGCGCGATGGCGTCCACCACCTCCGGCGGAAGCTGCCGGCCCATGATGTCCGGGGGGCCCAGCAACACCTCGCCGTCCTTGCGCAGGATCAGGCCCTCGATGCCGTTTCGGCGCTCCCGCAACCGGTCGAAGATCGAGCGTTCGATCTGGCGGGCCCAGCTCCAGCTCATATGCCCGCCGAGGACCCCGACGAGCCGGCCCTGCGTGTCGTGGACGGCGCTCGAGACATCGACGAACCGCAGCGGCTCGCCGTTCGGCAACGGCGCCAGCTTCTGTGCCAGGAGGACAGCTTCGTGGACGTCGCCCGCGTAGGGCTTCGAGAGCGCCTCGCGAAACCACGGCCGTTCCGACACGCTCTTGCCTTCGAGCACGCCGCCGGAACTCGCCATGACCACGCCGTTCGCGTCGGTGAGTCCGAGCCAGGCATATTCCACGTGGTCCGCCCGGACCGTGTCGATCCATTCGCGCCACGTCGCCGGCGTCGCCGAGACGCTCCGGCCCATCGTCGCGAGGGTGCGCACGAGCACCAGATTGTCATGCATGACGGCATCGAGCCGGTCGCGGAGATTGTCGGCGTAGCTGGACAGCTCCTGCCCGATCTGGTCGCGAAGCTGGGCGGCCGCAATGCGCTCGGCGGTCAGGCTGACGCTGAAGGTCAAGGCCACCGCGAGCACGCCGAACACCGAGGCGAGCAGCACCTGCAAGCTGATTGAGCGCTGTCGCACGCGGTTCATCCTGAGACTGTCGCGCGCGATCAGACCCGACAATCCTTAGCGTTGTCCTCCATTTGCGAGCCCAACCCCGGTCCACCCACGCCTCGAGCCCGTGAAAAGTCCGGAGAACGGCCGGCGGCTCTCACATTCGGAAGCTTTGGAGTCGTCCAGAAGACCGGTTGGCGACCAGCGGCGACCGCTCCGACCGGTCAAGCCGGCCATCCACGGAGCCAAATTTTTAACCCCAACGATAAATATTCCCGGCTGATTTAGTGCGGCTTACAGGTCGGATCGTGCATATCGGCCAACTGCTGATGGGATGGCCAGCACGCTCTTCCTGTATACGCTCCGGAGATGGATATGCGCGCCGCACCTCTTATCGTTGTTGCTGATGACGACACGATTACCCGTTCGATCATCAACCTCAAATTGAAGAGCCGCGGATACGACGTGATCACCGCCTCCGACGGCAGTGACGCGCTCCGGGCGATCCAGGCGGAGGCACCGGATCTCGTCGTCCTCGATGCGATGATGCCGGGCATCGACGGTTTCGAGCTGTTGCGGCAGATCAAGGCGACGCCCGAGACGGCCGGCACCTTGGTGGTGATGTTGACGTCCAGGAAGCTGGAACAGGACATCGTCGGCGCACTGAATGCCGGCGCAAGCGACTACCTTGTGAAACCTTTCATCCCCGAGGAGCTCGCAGCGCGGATCTCCCGCTTGATACCCATCAACAGAGCTCAGTGAGGCGAGGGGATTCCATCTATCCGAGCGGGCCTCTCTCCCGGCGACTGGCAAACCCCCGCCCTGGAATTTTTCACAGCCCTCTATCCGCGGCGTCGCAGCATCGAGCGGCTGATGGAGACCGAGGGGGCCCGCGCCTCCCGGCCGGGGTTGTTGGCGCTCAAGCCGGTCAAGGGGCTGTTGTCGAGTGACCACGTCTCGGTGAAGGGCACGCGGATCGAAGCCAGGGCGTCGATGAAGAGCTTCCGGCCCAGGGACGGCTCGGGCGAGCCCCCGGGTCCGGGCCGCAACGGCGAACGCGACTTCCGCAAGGAGACGCGCTCGAACCAGACCCGTGCCTCGACCACGGACGCGCGGCTCTTCCGCAAGGGGATGGGCGCGAGAGCCGGCCGTGCCTCATGGTCACGCGCTGATGGAGAACCGCCACGGCCTGGTGGTGGCGACCCTCACCCACGCCACCGGCACCGCCGAGTGGGAGGCGGCCCTGCCGATGCTGGAGCGCCGGGCGCGCCGGCACCGGATCACGCTTGGGGCGGACAAGGCCTACGACGTCGAGGCGTTCGTGGGAGCGTTGCGGACGCGGCGGGTGAGCCCGCACATCGCCGTCAACGGGGCGGTGTCGAGGACCGGCCGGGTGCGCAAGACCGCCATCGATGGCCGCACGACGCGATACGCGGGCTACGCGACCAGCCTACGCTGCCGCAACCGGATCGAGGAGGCCTTTGGCTGGATCAAAGCTCAGGCCGGGCTGACGAAGGTCAAGCTCAGGACAGGCCAGGGTCGAAGCGCTATTCGCGGATCAATCGGGGATACTGTGATCGCTCGGCCTGCCCCATAGTCGAAGCTGCCCAAAGCTGATGCCGGCCTGCCGCGAAAGGATTTTTCCGGACTGAGATGGGCGACGTGAGTCGAACGCTTCGTATGACAAACTGCAGATCGGATATCGAATTTGTGAGTTCAGATATGCGCGCCTAAACTCGATATCGCATTCGCAGATTACCTAATAAATAGCAATTATTTGTGTCGGCATTATTGAGTGACAAGTCTAAGATTTGTAAAGGGCATTGATATTTTAAATCTACAATGAACATCTATGGTGCGTAATACGTAAAGACAAAATCATTGTCTTTCGATACGCGGGCGTGACACGGTGCGCAGGTTTTCATCAGGTCCTCGCTCGGATTGGGCCTGCCATTCTCGAATTGGCCGTATCCCCAGCCACCCGTCTCCACGTATTTCTTGGAGTCTTTGACGCTAAATTGAACATTGGTCGGTGAACCAGGAACGAAGGACTGGCTTTGTCCAAAAATCGCATTGTTCTCAGGTGAAGGCACATACTCCCAAGCCAGTCGCGCGATGATCGCGCCATCCGGGAAAGGGCGCGTTCCGTCTCGATAGGCCTGTATCGCGATATCATTTCCGAGTACGGCGCGGATGTCGTTGAGGCTGCCAGCTTCGTGAGCCACACTGATCATCTGCCACTCGCGATACCCGGCAGGAAGTCTGATGCCGAAGACCGGCGAAGCATTGTCGTCAGCCCCTCCGACCGCGAAGGGAGTGAAGGCGCCGATGCAGGCGCCCACGACGCGGGCCCCCAACCGGATAGATGCCGTCCTCATGGCGCCCTCCTGCCTCGGACTCAAGTACAGAACCATTCCTTCATCGAAACGGGTCCGTGGCAATTGCCAACCGGTCCGTTCCAGCGGCGTCGGCAGGGCCGCCGCGCTTCAACCGAGAACCCGCCACGCGGGTTCGTCGCGTCGGTTCCGGCAGCCCCCGGACTCAGCGGCCGCCGATACTGCGATCGAGGAAATCGGCAATCAGCGGCGCCATGACGTCGAGCTTGTCCTCGAGCGCGAAGTGCCCGGTATCGAGCAGATGCAGTTCGGCGTCGGGCAGGTCTCGCAGATACGGATGCGCGCCGTCGGCCGGGAAGATCGTGTCGTTCCGGCCCCAGACGATCAGCGTCGGCGGCGTGCGCTCGCGAAAGAAGGCCTGGAATTGCGGGTAGAGCGGTACGTTGGTGCCGTAATCGCGGAAGAGGTCGAGCTGAATATCCTTGTTGCCCGGCCTGTCGAGGAGCACTTGGTCGTGCAGCCAGTTATCCGGATCGATCCGGGAAACGTCGGCCACGCCGTCGACATACTGAAATTTCGTCGTTTCCGGTGAGACGAGGAACTCGAGGGCATCCCGTCGCTCGGGGGTGTCGTCGCGCCAGTAGGCCTTGATGGGATCCCAGAACGCCTTCAGCCCCTCCTCGTACGCATTCCCGTTCTGGACGATCAGCGCGCTGACGCGCTCGGGATGCTTGAGGGCGAGCCGGTAGCCGACCGGAGCACCGTAATCCATCACGTACATCGCGTAACGGTCCGCGCCCAACTGGGAGAGCAGGCCGTCGATCAGTTCGGCGTAATGCGCGAACGTGTACGCGAACACCCGGTGATCGGGCGCGTCGCTGCCGCCGAAGCCGGGATAGTCGGGTGCGATGACGCGGTAGCGGTCGGCCAGGAGCGGGATTAGGTTGCGGAACATGTGCGACGAGGTCGGGAAGCCGTGCAACAGCAAGACGACCGGGGCCCACGGCGGGCCCGCCTCCCGGTAGAAAATTCCCACCTCCTCGACTTTGGCGGTGCGGTAATGGATCACCGGAATGCTGGCGGGATCAATCATGCAGCCCCCTTCGCATTGAATCGTTCGGTCGAAGTTACCGTATTGTGATCGGAACCAGAATGCCTAAGCTGCGCAATCCTTGATTTCGCGGGGCGAAGCAATGATCGACCGTCTCGACGCGATGCGGGTGTTCGTCGTCGCTCTGGACGAGGGGAGCCTCGCCTCCGCCGGTCGACGGCTGAATCGCTCGCCGGCCGCCGTGACCCGGGCCGTCGCCGCTTTGGAGAACCATGTCGGCGTGCGGCTGCTGCATCGGACGACACGACGGTTGCAGTTGACCGAGGCGGGCGAGCGGTACGCCGCCGTCTGCCGCCGGGTGCTGACGGACTTGGACGAAGCCGACCTCGCCGTCGCCGGGAACCGGGCTGCCCCTCGGGGCGTCCTCACCGTCACCGCGCCCGTGATGTTTGGGACACGCGTTCTACGCCCGGTCGTGGGCGCGTTCCTGAGAGCGTATCCAGCGATGCAGGTCCGCTACCTGCTGCTCAATCGGATGACGAACCTCGTCGATGAAGGCATCGATGTCGCGCTCCGGATTGCCCCATTGCAGGAGTCCAACCAGATCGCGGTACGCATCGGCGCGGTGCGCCGCGTCCTGTGTGCATCACCGACGTATCTGGCTGGCCGACCGCCGATCGAGTGCCTGTCCGATCTGGCCCATCACGCCTGCATCGGGATCGAGCCGACAAGCCCGAACGATATCTGGAGCTTCCCGCCCGCACCCGGCGGCAGGATCGCCCGCACGGTCCGCGTCAAGCCGCGCCTGATGGTCAACACCGACGAGGCCGCCGTCAGCGCGGCGGTCGACGGCGAAGGCATCGTCCGGATCTTCTCCTACAAGATCCAGCGTGAAGTCGCGGTCGGCAGCTTAGTCGTCCTGCTTCCCGCGGACGAGCCGCCGCCGGTGCCCGTGCACCTCGTCACATTGCCCGACCGCCTGTCTCTTGCCAAAGTGCGAGCTTTCATCGATTTCGCCGCTGCCCGGCTCCGGGCTAATCTCGACGACATCGCGGCACGCCCCGAAGACCGACGCTGCGACGGAGACCCGCGCGACGCCGACATCCCGCATCTCCGAGAGATGCCTCGCCAGGATGCCGCTGACCCTCTGTTCAGGTCGCCATGACGGATCGGCGGGCGGATCCGACGCCCGCCCACGGCGTCATCGCCTCACCTGCGGGTCGTCCTGCGTGACGCGGCTGCGCAGTGTGAAGACGCCGCTGCCGGATAGGATGGCACTCCGGGCGAGGAGACGGCCGCTCTGCCAGTTGGATAGCCCGAGTTCGGGCTGGTTCAGGGCGTACTGACCGTCGACCCAGCGGGTAAACCCGTCGCCCACGAAGGGCGCGTTCACCGTTTCGTAGAAGCGGCGATGCGCCTCGGGATCCCGGCTGATCAGTGATGCGGCGAAACGCGGGCTGTGGCGATTGAACAGCGATATCGCATGGTCGAGATCATCCACGATCTTCAGGCTGACCTCGGGCGTGTCCTCCCATTCCCACTCGTGGCCGAGGTCAACCTCCGACTGAATCTCCGTGAGGGGCTCCGTGCGCTCACCCTCGGCGCGCCTGACCCGGACGGTGGCGGTGCGCCAGCCGTGCGGCAGAACGGACTCGTCGCCCGCCACCACGTGCAGCCTGCATCCGAATCCGCGTGCCCGGCCGGCGGATTCCAGTGCCGCCAGGAAAACCGGCACCAGATCAGTCGCCCGGGCGCGGTGGATGCAGCACACGTTCAGGGTGTTGCAGACCTTCCGGTCCAAGGACGCTCCGACCGCCGCGGCGAAGCGCTCCGGATCCGCGTCGCGGTCGGCAACCATCCAGGCCCCGCCGGTTCCGTGCAGACTGACCGCCGTGCCGGCCTGCCGGGCGACGCTTCCGAGCTGGGCGACGGCCTGCCCTGACCCCCGCGCCACCGCCAGCGAGAGGCGACGGTCCGCGAAGAGCGCCCAGCCGGTCGACCGTTCAGGGCTCTCGACAAGCGAGATGGCCCCCGGCGGAAGGCCGGCCTCATCGAGGGCAGGGGCGAGGGCGTGCTGCATGATCGCCTGTGCGGTGCCGAGCGCGTCGCTGCCGATGCGGAAGACGGCGGTGTTGCCGCCGCGCAAGACGCCCGCGGCATCGGCGAGCACGTTTGGGCGTCCCTCGAACACGAAGCCCACCACGCCAAGTGGCGCTGCCACCTGCTCGACCGTCCAGCCCGGATGGGCGATACGTTCGACGACGCGACCTCGCAGCGTCTCGCTGTCACGCCACGCCCGAAGGCCCGCGATCATGTCCTGCCGCATCCGGTCCGTGGCGACGAGGCGGGTCGTCGAGCGGCCACCGGACTGCGCACGAGCGACATCCTGCCGGTTCGCCTCCGCGATCGCCCCCCAGGCCGAGCGGTCTTCGAGGTGCGTGGCGAAAAGATCGAAGAACTGGTCGATGGCCCGGTCCGGTACGGCCGCCATCGCCAGGAAGGCCGCGTGGGCGCGGTCCACCGCGACGGCGGCCAGAGCGATCTGCGCCGCGGGTATATGCAGGAGGTCTCCGGTCTCCTGCAGAACCAGCAGATGATCCCCGGGCTGGAAGGCCTTCGCGATCTCCGGCGTAATCATCGTTACGCGGTCACCGCCGAATGGCACAGGCGTTCCCGCTACAAGGCGCGTGATGGTGGTGCTCATGGGCGCGGGGCATAGGACAAACTCGGTGCGAAGACCAAGCCGTGGCGCCGCCGAACGACGTCACCTGTTTGAACGGTGGGTGCAGGCGCGGCGCGCCGGGTGTCATGCATCTAGCCTGCCATCGAACGTGCCGGCACGGGCGCATGAGGGTCGAGGTGCTGCCCGCCGATCTGAACTACATGGCGAAGCTGTATCGCCTCCGGCTACGAAGCTCCCATGGAGCGAGAGCCGAGTTCAACCCTCCGCAGCCGCTTAGAAACCGAGACGCTCGCCAAGATCGGCCGGTCCCGCAGCCGAGCCGGGCTTGGTCGGCAGAGGGCACAACACCTCAGGTCTGACTATACAATCCGCCCTTCGGCAAGCTCGGCCGCCAACGAGTCTTCAACCGCATCCACCCACCGTGGTAACTTGACGGACTTCAGAATGCATCTGCAGATGTAAATCTTTTATGCCTCTATTGCCGATACAAATCATTCCAACATATCGGCCATTGCTATCGCGTCTGGCAGTCACCTCTACCCTTCCATCACTCGTCGAGGACGCGGTCGATCCCTGCGGTGAACGCGATGCCAGCGGGGTAGCCCCTGAGTTTGATGCCGCATTCCTCATCGCCTGCAGCGTGAGCCACCTCCTGATCGCCGCCACCGCGCTCCATCCCTGAAGAGACCTTCCGCAGCTCGATCAGGACGGCGCGAACGACTTCACGGGCGAGCGATCCTGGCGCGAGGTCCTGACCGAACTCGGAGATGAGCGACTCCGCCACATCGCACAGTTGT
Source organism: Methylobacterium sp. J-070 (assembly GCF_022829385.1). Classification (GTDB taxonomy): domain Bacteria; phylum Pseudomonadota; class Alphaproteobacteria; order Rhizobiales; family Beijerinckiaceae; genus Methylobacterium. The sequence goes on from NZ_JAKSXX010000061.1 coordinate 52,492, forward strand.
TTCATGTGATCGTTCATCGAATGTCCCTCCAAACCCCACGAGTGCTCCTATGACATTGCTCCGACTCCGACAGATTTGCCGCCCGACTGGTCGTCAGCATTGCTCGTGACCGCTGGCCGCCGTGCCGGCAACTCAGCCAACAAGAACGGCTGCTATCCATTCAACTCGGCCAACCGCTTCGTGCCGACAACAACAGGCGCGTGGGGCCGCTGGCCCGCCTCCCAGCGACAGCGGGTGCAATGGGGCGGACGTCATGAGGAAGGCCGCCACCGGCCGTGGCTCAACGCCTAGAGGCAAACCTTCGGCTCCACGCGCACCCAAGCGTCAACTCATGCTCTCACGAAGGCGAGCACGTCCGCGTTGAGCACGTCCGCGTTGATTGTCAGCATGCCGTGGCCATAGCCGGGATAAGTCTTCAGCGTGCCCTTGCGCAGCAGCTTGATCGACTTCGGCGCCGCCGCGACGATCGGCACGATCTGATCGTCCTCGCCGTGCAGCACCAGCGTCGGCACGCCGATCGACTTCAAATCCTCGGTCTGGTCGGTCTCTGAGAACGCCTTGATGCCTTCGTAGTGCGCCAGGGCAGAGCCCATCATGGCTTGCCGCCACCAGTTCCGGACCACACCCTGCTGGACCTGCGCGCCATCGCGGTTGAAGCCGTAGAACGGGCCCGAAGGGACGTCGAGGAAGAAACCGGCGCGGTTGTTTGCCAGCGCTTGGCGGAAGCCGTCGAACACCTCGATCGGCTGTCCTTCCGGATTAGCTGCGGTCTTCAGCATCAATGGCGGCACGGCGCTCACCAGCACCGCCTTGGCCACGCGACCCTGGGGCTCGCCGTATCGCGCGACGTAGCGTGTGGCCTCGCCGCCGCCGGTGGAGTGGCCGATATGGATGGCGTTCCTAAGATCGAGATGCGCGACTACGGCGGCGGCGTCGGCCGCGTAGTGGTCCATGTCGTGCCCGACCGAAACCTGCGCCGAGCGGCCGTGGCCGCGGCGGTCGTGGGCGACGACACGGTAGCCGTGCTTGAGAAAGAACAACATCTGCGTGTCCCAGTCGTCTGACGAGAGCGGCCAGCCGTGGTGGAACATGATCGGCTGCGCATCCCTCGGACCCCAGTCCTTGAAATAGATCTCGGCGCCATCCTGGGTAATGATCGTGGCCATAAAGTTTCTCCCTAATACAAGATGACGGATCAAACCCCCTCATAGACCAGACGGGTGAAAAGCGCTGGGCTGATGACGGACCGGTACCACTTCGCGTCGTGCGCCGCGGTCGGGCGGGCAGCGACAATGGCGTCTAAGGATAAGCCTCGCCTCTTCAAGGCGGCGACGTTCGCACGCACGTCCACCAACATGTCATGGAAGTCGTGCAGCTGTGTGCGGGTACCGACTGGCGCCCCATGGCCAGGGATGACGATAGTCTGATCCGTCGTCGCGGCTATGTTCGCTTCGGCTGCGGCGATCGTCCCGTCGATGTGGCCACCCGTGGAGTAATCGATGAACGGGTAGATGCCGTTCCAGAACGTGTCGCCGGTGTGCAGAATGTCGGCCTCGACGAAGCGGACGGAGATGTCGCTGTCTGTGTGGGCGGCGCCGTAATGCTCCAGCGTCAGCGTGCTGCCGTTCAGCTTGGTCTCGTGCTCGGACGAAAACACCTGCCTCGGCAGCGCATTGGGCGGTGCCGCGGGGAAGTCGTGGTCCCAGTCGTCCACGTGCTGCGCGGCCGCGAGATGCGTGCGGGTGTTCTTGTGAGCGAGTATCTCCGCACCTTCCGCATTCAGCCAGGCGTTGCCGTCCGCATGGTCGAAGTGCCAGTGCGTGTTGATGAGATGGGTGATCGGCGCGTCGCCGAGGTCGTTCAGCGCCGTCAGCATCTGAGGGCGCGACACGCCGATCCCGGCGTCCACTAGCAGCTTCCCGTCCGGCCCGGTCAGAACCGCGACGTTGCCGCCGGACCCCTCCAGTACGGCGACATTGCCTCGCAATCTGTGGATCTTGATCGGCGACCGGGCGGCATCGGCCATCATCAAGTCGACGATGCCCCGGGCCTGCGCGAATGCGGAGCGGGGCGAGAGCCAGCCGCTCGCCGAGGGCAGCGCAGAGGCGGACAGACAGCAGAGGCAGAAGCCGCGGCGTGACAGGGAAAACGCCCCACTGGCGGCGCCGGACGCAGGTTCACGGGCGGTCATGGTCTGTGCTCCGAAGGTCAGGTTCTCGGGGAGGGCCTCACATCAGGCGGTCGTTCCGCTCCGGAGAGCTTCCACACCGCCTCGCATCGCCGAAGCGAGGGCCGCCCATGGGCGACGCTTGTGGGTCCTAGGTCCGGGATGCGGTCGCGAGGGGAACGCCCATGCCGGCACGTTCCACCGAGGTCCGAGCCGTGTGTTCGAGTACGGCGCGGGCCCCGTCGGCAACCACGAGCCAAGCTCCAGCCATCAGAACGATGTCCTTCAGCACGAGGCGACCCCCGCCCGACAGGTAGGGGAAGCCGTGCTGCGCATCGCCCAGCGCCGCCACCCAGGCTTCGGGTGTCGTCACCAGGAACGACAGCGTGACGACCGGCGTCAGAAAGGCGAGCACCGCGCCCACGAGACCCCAGCGGCGCGAGACGAGCCCGACGAGGACCAGAAGGCCGATGGCGATCTCGACGCTCCCGAGGCCGTTCGAGAACGCGTAGGTGTCGTTCGCTGCCTGCCAAGCGCGCTCGGCGAGCTTGAGTTCGCCCTCGTGAGTGAGATGCTGCGCGTACTGGTCGGGGTGTCTGTAGAAGAACGACATCAGCGGGCTGTTGGCCACGAACGGGGTGATGCTGTCGGCCTCGTAGGGAGCGAACTTCAACCCCCCGATCCAGATGAAGATTGTAGCGGTGGCGACGCGTACGGCGTCTAGGCCGATGCGGTTGGATCTTTGCCCCGAAACGATCCCGAGGACCTGACGGATCTGCGTGTTCATGACGAGGCTCCTTGGTTCAAAAGGTCCGATGCTTGCCAAATTGGCGGTGTTCGACCCTCATGGACGCGGGTCGGAC
>NZ_JAKSXX010000110.1 GCF_022829385.1 Methylobacterium sp. J-070
CGCAGGACGTCTCGGCCACGGTGGCCCGGGTGCGGGCGGCGGCGGGGGAGACCGGCAGCGCCGCCGCCCAGCTGCTCGACGCCGCCGCCGCGCTCGCCACGCAGTCGCTCACCGTCAAGCAGGACATCGACGGCTTCCTGCACCACATCCAGGCCGCCTAGACGGCGGGTCACCATCCACGCCGGTTCGCTGGCGCGGCCGAACCCCGCGACCGATCCGAGGTCTGAGCGGCCGGCGCCGCTCAGATCGCGGCGGCCGGATCCGACTCGTCGCCGTCGCGGCTGCGACGCTCGCGGGGGCGCCGGTCCAGGAGCGAGCGCCCCAGGGCCCGCAGGGGCGCGGTGAGCCTGCGGACGTCCGCGGCCCGTTCCATGATGCGCTCGCCGTTGCGGATCTCCTTGTCGAGCCGGGCCATGGTCCTGGCAAGGGCCGGATCGTCGTCGTCGAGCCAGACCTGGGTCACGCGGGCGAAGGCGATCACCACGCCCTGGAGCTTGAGCTGCCCGAGCGGCCCCTCGGTGTCGATCCCCGCCGCCGCCAGCATGTAGCGATGGGAGTTCAGCATGACGCCGTTCAGCGCCAGCATCGAGAGCGGCTCGCCGCGCAGCGCGTAGGCGATCCGCCGCAGCGCCGGCTTGTAGGGCGTCATCGCGTCGAGGCGGCGCATCAGCACGTCGAACAGGCGCTCCCGCGTCGGCTCCTCCTCGAGGCCCGCGCTGTCACCCTCCAGAACCTTCCGGTCGATGATCCGCGTCAGGCCGCCGAGCACGGCGCCCTTCGACGGAAACACATCGCGCAGCTCCGCGAGGGTCAGGCCCGCTTCCCGGGCGATGTCGCTGATCTCGATGTCGTTCCAGGGCTGTTCCGCGGCCAGGCGCATCAGGGCCTCGACGGCCGCCTCCCGGGGGGACACCTTCGGCGGGCTGTCGCTCCGGGCGGCGCTCTCCGGGGCCTCGCGCTCCGGCACCGCGCGCCCGTGATCCTGGCTCGCCGCGGCGGACGTGGCGGTCTTCCGCGGGCGCTTCGAGGGGGTTCTGCTCTCGGTCATCGATCTGTCGCCCGCTCCTCTCGGTCGTCCGGCCTCATGTAGGCAGCGCGGGCCCCAAGGGCAGGGCCGTCGTGCGGCCATGCCGCACGGGCGCCGGGCGCCGTCAGCCGGAGAGGTCTTCCGCGCGCCGCCGGGCCGCCGCGACGGCTTCGCGCATGAGCGCAGCCAGGCCGTCCGGGCGCATCAGCACGTCGAGGGCCGCCGCCGTCGTCCCGCCCGGCGAGGTGACGTTGCGGCGCAACTCCGCCGCTTCGGCCGGATCTTCCGCGAGGAGCGCGCCCGCTCCCACCACGGTCGCCCGGGCGAGGTCGCGCGCCACGTCCGGATCGAGCCCGACGGCGATCCCCGCCTCGGCCAGCGTCTCGGCGAGGAGGAAGACGTAGGCCGGACCGGACCCGGAGACCGCCGTCACCGCGTCGATCTGCGCCTCGTCGGCGAGCCACGCCACCGTCCCGTTCGCGGCGAGCAGCGCTTCGGCGGCCCCCCGCTGGTCGGGGGCGACCTCGGGACTCGCGTAGGCCCCGGTGGCGCCCCGGCCGATGCTGGCCGGCAGGTTCGGCATCGCCCGGACCACCGCCCGGGCCCGCGGCAGCCGTGTGCGCAGATCCGCGACCGTCTTGCCGGCCAGGATCGAGACCAGCAGGGTATCCCGGCCGATGAGCCGGTCGAGGCCCGGCGCGGCCGCATCGAGCCCCTGCGGCTTGATGCCGAGGACCAGCACGGCCCCCGGCGCGGGATCCCGGGGATTGAGGGCGATGCCCGTCCGCGTGCACAGATCGACGATCGCGCGGGCGGGCACGGGGTCGATGATCGTGGTACGGCTCGGGTCGAGGCCGGCGTCGAGCCAGCCCCTCAGCATCGCCCCGCCCATCTTGCCGGCGCCGGCGAGCATCAGGGATGCCGGCATCCGCGCCCCGGGGAGGCCCGGCGCCGTCACGCCTCGCCTTCGGTCTCGAACAGCACGGCGTCCAGCGCCTCCCGGGCACTCTTGCCCGCCCAGAGCACGAACTGGAACGCCTGGAAGTACCGCTCGCAGGCGTCCACGGCGGTCTTCATCATCGTGGCGCATTGCGGGTGCGTCGGCACCGCCCCGCCGGTCAGGAGATGGGCGTGGCGGAACATCACCACGCTGTCGCTGGTCCAGAGATCGAAATGGCCCACCCACAACTGCTCGTTGATCAGCGCGATCAGCCGCATGACCTCGGTCCGCTGGCGCTCCGGGACCTTGAGATCGAACGCGCAGGCGACGTGCAGGGCCTCCACGTCCTCGATCCACGTGAAGGCCACGTTGTAGTCGGTCCACCGGCCGGGGCTGGTGACCGACATCTCGTCGGTCTCGGCCCGATCGAAGATCCAGTCGCGCAGGGACGCCAGCCGCTCGACGACGTCGAGCGGATGCTCGTTCCGGTCCGGGTCGTGGAAGTCGACGTTGAGAAGCGGCATGACGATCCAAAGGACAGCCTGAACGAGTGCAGGCCCGACGTGACGGTGACGCGAAGCCGGAGCGTGAGAACACTCCGAGAACTGAGACGACCGGCAGGTCTTCGCCGGGGGGTGACGCGATCGACTGTCGAAGCTCCGCGGACATCGCCCCGCAGCGGTCGAATCACCCTATGCCCGACTATAGACCGGCCGTGACTCGCGACACAAAGTGCAGGTCCGGTTCAGTGAACAGGAAACCGGATCGTCGCCGCCGCTTCCTGTGTAAAAGCCGGTCGCGTTGCGCGGCGGACTCAGACGACCTCGCTCAGCCCCGCCGCACCGGCTCCGGCGCTGCCGGATCGCGCCTCCAGCGCCTCGACCCGGGCCGTGAGCGCCGCGTTCTGCGCCTGCAGGTTGGTCACGAGGTCGCGCAGCACGTCGAGCTCCTCCCGGGAGGCGATGTCGAGGTCGCGGACGACGCGCTCGAGCTGCGCCCGGACCACGGTTTCGGCCTCCCGGCGGACGCCCTGGGCGGCACCGGCCGCGTCGGTCATCAGGCGGGCGAGGTCGTCGAACAGTCGATTGGAGGAGGGCATCCTGGTCTCCCGGATCGGCCGGCTGCCGCGTCGGCCGCCTGACTGCACGATTCGAGGCGAGGAGATAGGAATCTTCGGGTTGAGCCGCAACGCCCGGACGCAGGGGGGAAGGCGGGGCCGATCCGGCCCCGCCCTCCCGGATCCTCACATGCGGTGCATGCGACGGTGCATCCGGTGGCGCATCATCCGGCGCTCCATGCGACGGTGCATCATGCGATGCTCCATCCGGTGCATCCGGACCTGGGTGACGCCGTCGGGGGCGGCGACCGCACCCGGCATGGCCGGGGCCGCCGAGGCGGGCTGGACAAGGGCGCCGGCGCCGAGGGTGGCCAGGACGGCGAAGGCGAAGGTCAGTTTCCTCACGAAGAGACTCCAGTTCTTTGATGGCTGGACAATGTGCCCGATTCATCCGCCCGGTCGGGAGGATCGAAGAGCCGTCTCGTGCCGGGGGCCGGCACGGCGGGTCGTCGAGGACCCGCCGCCATCAACTTCTGGATTAGAGATTCGTTTCCTCGAAGGCCTTCACCCATTCGGCGCAGATGCCCGAGCGGACGATGTCGTTGCGCGTGAACTCGACCACCGGGATCGGCATCATCCGGCTCTTGATCAGGTGCATGACGGTTCGCAGGCCCGAGGTCTCGCGCAGGTCGGTCTGCGAGATGTCGCCGTTGATGATGACCTGGCAGTCGTCGCCGATCCGGGTCAGGAACATCTTGATCTCGTTGACCGTGGTGTTCTGGGCCTCGTCCAGGATCACCAGGCAGTTCTTGAAGGTCCGCCCGCGCATCACCTCGAAGGGGACGATCTCGATGTCGCCGGTCTTCAGGGCGATCTCGAAGGCGGCGGCGCCCATCCGCTCCTTCATGGCCTCGGTCAGCGGGGCGACCCAGGGGGCGATCTTCTCTTCGAGGGTGCCGGGGAAGTAGCCCAAGGACCGGCCCGAGGGCACGTTCGGGCGGGTGATGACCACCTTGGCGATCCGGCGCTGGCGGAGCTGGTCGGCGGCCCGGGTGCCGGCGATGAAGGTCTTGCCGGTGCCGGCGGGCCCCAGGACGATGACCTGCGGGGAGCGGGCCAGCGCGTCGAGATACTCAGCCTGGCGTTCGGTGAGGGGCTGGATGGGGCTGAGGTTGCGTTCTTCGTCGAAGCGTGTGCGGTGGATGCGGGACGTGCGGTCTTCAACCAGTTCAAGTCGTGCGCGGCGTCTCTTCATGGATGTACACTCCAACGGGACTTGCCAACCTGGATCTGTTTCTGAACTGCCGTTTACCTACGTGCTCCCGGTTTTACTTTATTCCGAAACTAATATCGGCACCATGCCGAAGGTTCCACTCCGTGCCCGTTCGCCTGTGGAGAGCGTCACGCCACCGCGCCCGGAGCCGAACACGCGATGCAACCGCCGCACCAACGTGATTCGCATCCGACGATTGCTCGGAGGGTGTGACTAAGGGGTGACGGATGGTGCGGCGGGTCCGAAAATGCCGCGCTGCTGGCACGGATGCATCAGACCGGGACGGGAAGAGACGGGATGACGGGGCATCCGGCACGGTCTCGCGATCTCCCCGCCCGCACGGGCGAAGCCGGCCGACCCTGCCGCCCTGAGACGTTCGGGCTTGGTCGGCGGGACCCGCGTCATCCAGCCTGGATGAAGCTGTCGAGGACCATCTTCCGGCCGGCCTTGTCGAAGTCAACGGTCAGCTTGTTGCCGTCGACCGCGGCGACCGTTCCGGGGCCGAACTTGGTGTGGAAGACCCGCTGGCCGCCCTGGAACGACGACGGCGCGCCCGTGGATTTGGCGATCAGCTCGCCCTCGATCTGCCGCGGGCCGCCCGCGCGTCCCCCGGGAGCCGACCCGAAGCCGCCCCCGGACCGGCCGCCGGAGCCCTGGGCGGTGTTGGCCTGGGCCCGCTGCCAGCCGGGGGTGCCGTAGCTCGACCCGAATGGCGCCGGGTTCCGGTCGAAGCGCGAGGCGCCGGCGGAGAAGTGCGCGGGGGCCTCGACCACGTCGACGGCGGATTCGGGCAATTCGTCGATGAACCGCGACGGGATGGTGGAGGACCACAGGCCGTGGATCCGCCGGTTGACCGCGAAGGAGAGCTTGGCCCGCTTGCGCGCCCGGGTGAGGCCGACATGGGCCAGCCGCCGCTCCTCCTCGAGCCCGGCCCGGCCGCTCTCGTCCAGCGCCCGCTGGCTGGGGAACAGGCCGTCCTCCCAGCCGGGCAGGAACACGGTGTCGAATTCGAGCCCCTTGGCGGCGTGGAGCGTCATCAGCGAGACGCGGTCGGCGCCCTCGGTCTCGGAGGCCTCCATCACCAGGGAGACGTGCTCCAGGAACGCCGCCATGTCGGGGAACTCCTCCATCGAGCGGACGAATTCCTTCAGGTTCTCCAGGCGGCCGGCCGCGTCCGCCGACCGGTCCTTCTGCCACATCTCGGTGTAGCCGGATTCCTCCAGGATGGTCTGGGCGACCTCGCTGTGCGGCTGCGTCTCCACCAGCCGCGCCCACCGCGAAAAACTCTCGGTGATCGCCCGCAGGGTCGAGCGGACCCGGGGCTTCAGCTCGTCGGTCTCGCACAGGCGCTCGGCGGCGATCCGCAGGGGCAGCCGGTTGGCGCGGCCGTAGCCGTGGAGCTGCTGGAGCGTGGCGTCGCCCAGGCCGCGCTTGGGGGTGTTGACGATCCGCTCGAAGGCGAGGTCGTCGCTGACGTTCACGGTGGCGCGCAGGTAGGCCAGGGCGTCGCGGATCTCGGCCCGCTCGTAGAAGCGCGGGCCGCCGATCACCCGGTAGGGCAGGCCGAGCTGGACGAAGCGATCCTCGATCTCGCGCATCTGCGCGGAGATCCGCACCAGCACGGCGATCTCCGACAGGGGATGCTGCTTCGCCTGCAGCGACTCGATCGACTCGGCGAGCAGCCGCGCCTCCTCCTCGGAATCCCAGGCCCCCGACACGGTGACGCGCTCGCCCGGCTCGTCGTCGGTGCGCAGGGTCTTGCCCAGCCGGCTCTCGTTCTTGGCGATCAGCCCCGAGGCGGCCGCCAGGATGTGGCCGGTGGAGCGGTAGTTGCGCTCCAGGCGGACCACCACGGCGCCGGGAAAATCGTGCTCGAAGCGCAGGATGTTGTCGACCTCGGCGCCGCGCCAGCCGTAGATCGACTGGTCGTCGTCGCCCACGCAGGCGATGTTCTTGCGGGTTTGCGCGAGCAGGCGCAGCCACAGGTACTGGGCGACGTTGGTGTCTTGGTACTCGTCCACCAGGATGTAGCGGAACCTGTCTTGGTAGTTTTCGAGGATGTCCTTGTTCTCGCGCCAGAGCTTGAGGCACAGCAGCAAGAGATCGCCGAAATCGACGGCGTTCAGCGTGGCGAGACGGGCCTGGTAGGCGGTGTAGAGCGCGCCGCCCTTGCCGAACGCGAAGGATGCGGCCTCCCCGGGGGGCACCTGCTCGGGCGAGAGCCCGCGGTTCTTCCAGCCGTCGATGACATGGGCAAGGGCGCGGGCGGGCCAGCGCTTCTCGTCGATGTTCTGGTCGGCGATCACCTGCTTCATCAGCCGGAGCTGGTCGTCGGTGCCCAGGATGGTGAAGTCGGATTTCAGCCCGACGAGCTCGGCATGGCGGCGCAGGATCTTGGTGCCGATGGCGTGGAAGGTGCCGAGCCAGGGCATGCCCTCGCCGGCCGGGCCGATCAGGGCGCCGATCCGGTGCTTCATCTCCCGGGCGGCCTTGTTGGTGAAGGTCACCGCCAGGATGTCGAAGGGGCGCGCCCGACCCGTGGAGATGAGGTGGGCGATGCGCGTCGTCAGCACCCGGGTCTTGCCGGTGCCGGCCCCGGCCAGGACGAGGACCGGGCCCTCCGTGGTCTCGACGGCGCGGCGCTGCTCGGGGTTGAGCCCCTCGAGATAGCCGGCGGCGTCGCGGCGGAGCGCGCCCATGGCGCGGGCGGCGATGGATGAGGCGGGAGCGCCGTCCCCGGCGGGCTGCGCATGCGGGCGGTTCTGCATCCTGCATCCCTGGACCAAATCGCGAACGGCGTCGAGGTGGTTCGCGCGCGATGCGACCGGCGGGTGTGCGGCGGGCGGAGGGAAATGGCTGTTTGCAGGCGCTGCGCGACGCGACGGGGATGGGGGCGGATGCGATCGGCTCCACCGTGCGATGGGCTGGTCTCGATTCATGTCGGACCTTGAGACCGCGGCCGCTTCCGATCACCGGCTCCCCGTCTCCATCGGTGAGCGGCTCCCTCCGCGGCATCGGAGAGGACTGGATCAAACAAGAGCCCGCCCTGGGCGATGGAAGGGGATGGGCCGGCCCCTTCGCGATGGCCGTCATGCAAGGTGCGTCATGCAAGCCTTGCGCGCCCGTCCCGGAGGCCGGGCTACGTCGCGCCATCCTTGTAGGGATCGTAGTCTGCGGATGGATACCACTGCCCGGTGAACAGGGATTCCTGCCGCTTCACAGTGCAGCGCTGGACGTGGTCGTCGTCGTAGAACGTGTGATGGACGTTGGGCTGGCCCCAGGTCCCACCCAAGATCAGTCCGTGCTGCTTGGCGAACCCGCTGAGGAAGCTGAAGTCGCCCTTCCAACTCCACTCGCCGTTGATGCGTTTGACGATGTCGCAGGCCATTCCATAATGGTGAACGCCGACCGTCCTCAGCTTCGTAGCCTTGTGCTCGAAGAGATATTGCTGCCGCGCCTGACTGCGATAAGTCTCGTAGATGGCAACCCCGTATCCATGCGCATTGGCGTCTGCGACGATCGCCATCACGGCCGCCCGCGTGACGGGCTCGAGCAGATCCGGGTCCGAAACACGGTCGATGGCGTTGTACCGGCGGTCCTTCTTGATGACGGACTCGTAAAAGTTGCCGGTCAGGATTGCAGGTGCCGAAACCGCTGCTGCGGCGATGGCGGGCGCATCGATCTGAGGTGACGCGGCGGCCGGGGCGGCAGCCACTTCCGCCGGGGAGGAGGCCGGCGTGGTCGCGGTCAGGAACGTCTTGGCGAACGTGAATGCGTCATTCCATCTGTTCAGGAGCCCCTTCCAGAAGGGGCTGCTCTCATCGCGATGGCCCACGTCTCGCTCGTATTGCTCCCGTGCAGCGCGAAGCGCAGTCAGCAAGTCTACGGACGTGCCCGCATAGGAGGCGAGTGCCTTCTTGGTCGCGGGGCCGACATAGCCGTCGTCCTCCACCCCCAGCGCGCGTTGTAAAATACGGGCCGCCCCATGCCCGCCCCGGTTGAACGAGCAGTCGCGCAGCATCGCCTCGAGGGCGACGACGGTCGTCCACGTGGTCACCGGGTCGGTCTGGAGGGCGATGTATTCCTGGGCGCGGGCCGCCGCCTCGTCGTATTTCTCTTCGCTGATGAGTTGCGCCAAGGCGAGCGCTTCTTCCGGATGGTACCTGTTGTTGATACCAGCCACCTCGTAAGTCCCGCCACCATCCCCGGCCGGAAGCATATAGACGGAGAGATGATGATTGACGATCCGAGCCTCGTGATCATAGATGAACTTGGCGATATCCTTCCTCTGCTCGGACGTACTCATCTGCAACCCTCCGGGTGAGACAGGGGCGGCTGGCACTCCGCCAGCTACGGCTTTTTTGGCGTCAACCAGTCGAATACGGACGCGAATTTATTGATGAGATACGGCGCAAACATCGTGACGCCGCCCAACAGGAAATACATGAGGTTTTTCACATCGTCAGGCTGTGGAAGCGCGCCCGTCTCACCGTATCTCTGTAGCTCGATCAGTCCAAAACCGATGTAGAGCATGAGAATAGCGATCAGTCCGATCATGGCGATGAAGCGGCTGGTGCTCGGACATAATTTGGTGATCAACACCGGCTTACCGGCGTCCAAGACTGGCTGCTTCGTGGTGTCATCGATGAGCGACACCTCCGCTTCCTCGGACAGTGCGTCGGCGAGAGACCATGTCGATGTAAGCAACGAGCTTCGGATCGTCGCGAGGCCGACAACCGTGCCGACCGCGACGATCGTCACAACGATATAGCCAAAGACTCCCGTGCTTTGGCCCGCAGATGCGTCGGCCATCGCTGGCGAGGCGGTGACGGCCAGCCACAGGACGACCCAGGATGTGCTGCCACTCCCTCTCATCGATGAAGCCTTTCTGATAGATCCAATACTCTAAATCGCCCTCAGATATTGCGCAAGTGAAGATTTATCCTCAAGCAAAATGACATTGCCGGAAATTTATCCGTCAAAAAAATATTTTATAAATTATTGAAAATCGTCAAATTTTGGATTGGCCGCTTCGATGATGCAGAAGATACTTTACTATTAAAATATTTGTACTTATACATACAATAATTACCAAGATTTGTTTGCGGAATATGAAAGATAAATGCCTGAAGTCAATTGTGTGCCGGCGTTCGTGAGCCGCCCCACCAAGTCCGGCGTCGTACCCGCTTGAGCGCTCGCCTCCGTCGGCGAGCGCCCGGTGTGAGCCAGGGAATCGGCCTACAGACAGGCCGAAACGGGATGCGTGAAGCGGCGTCGGATGGAGCGCATTCAGGTCCGGTAGTCCGGGCCGCTTCCTCGGTTCGCCGCACGCGCCCCGCAGAGGAGGCTCCGGCAGACGCGATCCGTTTCCGGATAGGTGGAGCGACGCAGGGCCCGGTCCGGAACCCGCCGATACGCGGCCCCCGACCGGTCGGATCACCGCTGGCGCCCTGCGCTTCGTATCGTGCTATGGCCCTGTCGGCTGGCCCAGGGGGGCACGCGGGGCGGCATCGCGGCGGCCGGCCCGTGCGGGAACAGAGTGCGGAACGGGAACGGTGCGTGATCTTCTGACCGCGCTGGCGGGCGCCGTCATCCTGGTTCTCGTGGCGGCGCTGGCCGTCCCGCCCTTCGTCGATTGGCAGGCCCACCGCGCCCTCGTCGACCGGGCGCTCGCCCAGTCCCTGAGCGTCCCGGTCCGGACCGACGGCCGGATCGAGCTGCGGCTCCTGCCGTCGCCGCGGCTGCGCGTCGACCGCCTGCACCTCGGGACCGATCCGGACAGGCCGTCCCTCGACGCCCGCTTCGTCAAGGCCGAGGTCGCCCTGGCGCCGCTGCTGAAGGGCGAGATCCGCTTCACCGAGACCCGGATCGGCCGGGCCGAGATCAAGCTCCCGCTTGCCGGACCGGACGCGGTGAAGCTGCCGGCCGATCTCGGCGAATCCCTGCGCGGGCGCGACCTCGCCATCGAGGCCCTGCACGTCCAGCAATTCCTCGTCACCACCCAGGTGCCGGCCACGGGCCGGACCGACCAGCTCTACGTGCAGGACCTGACCCTCCAGGCGCCGGCGCTGGTGGGCCCCTGGCGGGCCGAGGGGACGAGCGGCGGCCTCCCGTTCCGGGTCGTCAGCGGCACGCCGGGGCCGGACGGCCGGCTCGCCGTGAAGATCTCGGGCGGCGGCGACGCCCATCCGCGGTTCGAGGCGGATGCGCGCTTCGGCCTCGCGCCGGCCGAGGCCGGCCGGGCCGTCATGGTCGAGTCCGAGGGCACCGCCCGCCTGGTGGTCGGCCCCCCGACCCAGGCCGCGGGCGCCTACCTGCCGTTCTCCCTCGGCGGGACCTTCAAGGCCCGGGGGACCCAGGTACGGTTCGAGACCGTCGACCTCGCCCTCGATCCGGGCGGCCGCGCCCTGCGGCTGGGCGGGACCGGCCGCCTCGACCTGCGCCAGTGGCGCGCCGGCCTGACCCTGGAGGCCCGCCGCCTCGATCTCGACGCCTTCCTGGCCTCGCCCGAGGGCCAGGCCCTGATCGCCCGCGGCGCCCCCCGGTGGCCCGGGGGCCTTCCGGCCATGCTCGACGTCGACGTCACGGTCGGCAGCGCCGTGCTGGGCGGCGAGGACTGGACGAATCTCGCGCTGGCCGGGACCGTCGAGCGGGCGGGCGGGATCCTGCTGCGCCGCCTTGCGGTGACGGGCCCCGCGGGGGCGAGCCTGAGCGCCAGCGGCGAGATCGAGACGGCGCCGTTGCGGCTGACCGGCCCGGTCAGCCTGAGCGCCCCCGAGTCCGACGCCCTGGGCCGCTACCTGCGCCGCCTCGGCCTGGAGGGGCCGCTGCCCGCGCTCCTCGACGGGCGCCGGGTCGAGGCCGCCGCCGACGTGTCGGCCGCCGCCGACAGCCTGTTCCTGCGCAACCTGCGCCTGACCCTCGGGCCGGCCCGGATCAGCGGCAACGCCCGCTACACGGCCGCCGAGGCCGGCGCGCGGGGGCGGTTCGAGGCCCAGATCCGCGCGAGCGGCCTCGACATCGCCGGCCTGCCGCCCCTCGGCGCGACCCTCGGCAGCCTGGGCGACCACGACCTCGCCCTGACCCTGGAGGCCCAGGACGTCCGGTTCGGGGCGGGCAATCCCGGGACCGGCACCGTCGCGGCCCGCATCCAGTCGGACGGCGCCGGCCTCGTGGTCGACAGCCTGGACGTGACCAACCTCGCGGGGGCGAGCGCCACCCTGTCGGGCCGGATCGGCGCGGACGGGACCGGGCGCGTCTCCGGCCGCCTGAAGGCGCCGGCGGCGGCGCCGCTCCTCGGCCTGCTGGAGCGGGTCTGGGTCGGCGAGATCCGCCTGCTGCCCGCCTTCCTGCGGGACGCGCCCCTCGACCTCGCCGTCAGCCTCGACCGGGAGGGCGGCCCCGCCGAGGCCCTGCGCACGCAGGCGAAGGGCAGCGCCGGCGGCGGAACCCTCGACATGACTTTGACGAGCCGCGGCACGCGGATCGCGGGCGGGACCGCCGCCCTGACCGGTCCCCGGACGGGCGCGTGGTTCGGCCGCCCGGACATCCCCGGCCTCCGGCAGCCCGCCGCGCTGCACCTGAGCGCCGAGCGCGGGGCGGGGGGGGCGCTCGCCGTCGCGGTCGACGGCACCCTGGCAGGGCTCAGGGTCGCCACCGGGACGCCGCTCCTGATCGGGGCCGACGCCGTGCCCACGGCCGGCGCGCTACACGTCGAGACGCCCGATCTCGCCCCGTTCCTGACGCTGGCCGGGGCCGCCAACCTCCAGTCGGGCGCCTGGCCGGCGGACCTGACCGTGTCGCTCGCCGCCGACCGGGGTGCCAGCGTCGCCGACCTCGCCGGCCGGATCGCGGGCGCGGGGGTCGGCGGCACGCTCAAACGGGCGCCCGGCGGCTCCCTGAGCGGCCGCCTCACCGTCGACCGCCTGTCGCTGCCGCAGCTGGCGGCCGCCACCGTGCTGCCCGAGGCGGGAAACGGACGGTTCGGGGCGCCCGCCGCGCTCCCGACCGCCGCCCTCGACCTCCGCGTCGCCAGCCTGGATCTCGGGCACGGCCTCGCGGCGACCGATGCGGGCCTGGCCGTCGACCTCGCCGAGACCGGCCTGACCCTGCGCGATCTGAGCGGCGCCCTCGCCGGGGGGCGCATCGCGGGATCGGTCACGCTGACGCGCCTCGGGGCGGCGGCCGCCATCGCCGGATCGGGGCGCCTCGACGACGTCGCGCTCCCGGCGCTGGCCGGCGGCCCCGTCGGCGGCCGCCTGAGCGCGGACCTGCGCGTCTCCACCACCGCCGAGACCGGCCCGGGCCTCGCCGAGAACCTCTCGGGCAGCGGCACCCTCGCGCTGGCGGACCTCACCCTGCCCGGGGCCGATCCCGCGGGCCTGGGCCGCGCCCTGGCGCGGGCCGCCGAGATGGACGATCCGCTGCGCGAGGGCCGGCTCCAGGCCGTGGTCTCGGAGGAGCTCGCCAAGGGCGGCGCGCGGGCCCGCGGCCCGGCCCGCGCCGCCGCCACGATCGTGGGCGGCGTGCTGCGGGCCGGGCCCTTCGACATCGATCTCGGTCCGGCGCGCTGGTCGGGCAGCATCGGCTACGACCTGCGCGCCGGCCGCCTCGACGCCCGCGGGCTGCTCTCCGGCGGACCGGTGCCGCGGGGCTGGAGCGCGGGGCCGCCGGCGGTCCAGCTCGGCCTGACCGGGGCGCTCGCCGCGCCCGAGCGGACCCTCGACGTCGGCGCCCTGTCGAACGGGCTCGCGGCCTTCGTGCTGCAGCGCGAGTTGGAATCGATCGAACTCACGGAGGCCGACCAGGTCGAGCGGCAGCGCCGCCGCAACCGGATCGAGATGGACAGGGCGCGGGCCGCGGCGCTCAAGGCGTCGGCCGAGAAGGCCGCCGCCGAGAAGGCTGCCGCCGACAGGGCCGCCGAGGAGGCGGCGCGCCGGACGCGGATCCTCGGGGAGGGCGCATCCGGTGGCCCGGAGGGCGCGCAGCCGCCCGCGGCCAAGCCGTGAGGGGCCGTTCGACCCCGTGACAGCGGTCGAATCGCGCCCGTCGCGCCGTCATCGCGCCGGCAGCGGCGCGACCCCGTGCTCCGCTGCCGGCGCGCCTAGGCCTTCCCCACCGCCGCGAGGGCGAAGGCGTAGATCAGCGCCACCTCCTCCAGCCGGTCGAAGCGGCCGGCGGCGCCGCCGTGGCCGGCCTCCATGTTGATCCGCAGCAGCACCGGGCCGCCCCCCGTCATGGTGGCGCGCAGCCGCGCCACCCATTTGGCCGGTTCCCAGTAGGTCACCCGCGGGTCCGTGAGGCCGCCGAGCGCCAGGATCGCCGGGTAGTCCTTGGCGGCGACGTTGTCGTAGGGCGAGTACGACAGGATCGTCCGGAAGGCGGCCTCGCTCTCGGCCGGGTTGCCCCATTCGGGCCATTCCGGCGGGGTCAGCGGCAGTTCCGCGTCGAGCATGGTGTTGAGCACGTCGACGAAGGGCACGTCGGCGACGATGCCGGCGAACAGCTCCGGCGCCATGTTGGCCACCGCCCCCATCAGCATGCCGCCCGCGGAGCCGCCATGGGCGACGATCCGCTTCTCGGCGGTGCAGCCGGCCGCGATCAGCGCCCGCGCGCAGGCGATGAAGTCCGTGAAGGTGTTGGGCTTCCTCTCGCGCTTGCCGTCGAGATACCAGCGCCAGCCCTTCTCGGTGCCGCCGCGGATATGCGCGATGGCGTAGACGAAGCCGCGGTCGACGAGGCTCAGGAGATTGGTGCGGAACCCCGCCGGCATCAGCGTCCCGTAGGAGCCGTAGCCGTAGAGCAGGAGCGGCGCGCTGCCGTCGAGGGCGAGGTCCCGCCGGTGCAGCAGCGAGATCGGCACCTGCTCGCCGTCCGGCGCGGTGGCGAAGAGCCGGCGCGTCACGTAGGCGGCGGGGTCGTGCCCGCTCGGCACCGCTTGCCGCTTGCGCAGGGTCCGCGCCCGGCTGCCGCAATCGTAGTCCCAGGTCTCGGACGGCGTCGTCATCGACGCGTAGACGAAGCGGATCGTCGCCGTGTCGAAGGCGAGGCCGGCGCGCAGGCCCAGCGAATAGGCCTCCTCGTCGAAGGCGACCGGATGCTCCACGCCGTCGCCGAGGTCGCGCACCACGATCCGCGGCCGGGCGTTCTCGATCTCCAGCCGGACCAGATGGTCGGCC
This sequence comes from Methylobacterium sp. J-070, assembly GCF_022829385.1. GTDB lineage: Bacteria > Pseudomonadota > Alphaproteobacteria > Rhizobiales > Beijerinckiaceae > Methylobacterium. The sequence continues at coordinate 14,476 of NZ_JAKSXX010000110.1, forward strand.
AGCAGGTGCAGGTGGCGGATCATCACCCCCGGCCGGTGCGGCACGAGGTCGGTCCAGTTGGCCCGGCCCGGATCGTCGAGGGGCGCGGTGACGATCTTGAAGTCCTCGGCCCCGTCGGCGTTGGTCCGGATGTACAGGCGGTCGCCGCGATGCTCGACCCCGTAGATCAGCAGCGGCTCCCGGGGGTGCACGAGGCGAAGCTCGGCGCCCTCCGCGTGCCGGTCGAGCAGCCGGACCTCGGAGGTCTCGTGGTCGCTGGCCGTCACGTCGAGGAAGGCGCCGGACTGCGTCTTGCCGATATGGACGAAGTAGCCGGCATCCGGCTCCGCGTAGACCGTCTCGTCCGCGCTCTGCGCGGTGCCGACCCGGTGGCGCATGACCTTGGCGGGCCGGTGGTTGGCGTCGAGCGCCACGTACCAGAAGCTCTCGCCGTCCGCCGCCCAGACCGCCTCGCCGGAGGTCGCCTCGACCCGGTCGTCGCGGTCGAGGCCGGTGGCGATGTCGCGCACCCGGAGCGTGTAGAGTTCCGAGCCCTTGGTGTCGGCGCTCCAGGCGAGCCGGGCATGGTCGTCGGAATGCGCCGCGGCGGCGATCTCGAAGAACGGCAGGCCCTCGCCCTCGCGGTCGCCGTCGATGAGGATCGTCTCGTCCGGGTCCGGCCCGGATTCGGGGACGTCGGGCGCGGTCGCCGGACGCCGGCAGATCAGCGGGTGCTGCCCGCCCTCCCGGTGGCGCGTGTAGTAGGCGAACGGCCCGTCGGGCTCCGGGACGCCGCTCTCGTCCTCCTGGATCCGCCCGCGCATCTCGGCGACCAGCTGCCGGCGCAGCGCCGCGCCGCCTTCCAGGGCCCGCTCGGCGAAGGCGTTCTCGGCCTTCAGGTAGGCGGCGATGTCGTCGGGCAGCGCGGCAGGGTCCTTAAGCACCGTCTGCCAGTTCTCGGCCTTCAGCCAGGCATAGGGGTCGGTGATCTCCCGCCCGTGGACGCTGAAGCGCCGCGGCCGGACCTCTGCGACCGGCGCGCCGATTGGTTGAGCGAGCAGGCCGTGGCCGATCTCCGTCATCGTGTCTCCCGTCGGGTCCCGTCACGTTCGGGTGAGGGGGTGTGTCCCGCCGGGGGCGCGGATGCAAGACGGCGCGACGCGGGACTGCGGGCAAACGCGCGCGTCGCGGAACCCGGGAACCGGACGGATCGCCGGGCCCGGCCCCTGCGCCGGCAGCGGTTCCGGACCCCGGGCCAGCCTCCGGCCCCCGGAATGGCGGCGCCCGGTTCGGCCGCGGGAGCCCGCACCGAGATCAGGCGTTGATTCGCGGGCGGTGGCGTCGATCGTGGCCGCCGGTCCGATTCCGAGGTGCCGACATGGTCGCGATCCCCACCCCGCAGGACGCCGATCCCGCAGCGGATCTGGAGCGGATGAACGCGATGCTGGCCGATTGGGCCGCGCGCTCCGCCGTCACCAGCACGGCCCTGATCGATCGATTCGAGGCGATGGGCTACGAGATCCGCGGCAAGCCGGAGGACGAGATCGCCGAGATCCTCCGCCGGCCGCCGACGCGCGGCGCTGCGGCAGGATAGCTGTGGGTTGTAGGTAAATATACCTTGACGCGCCGGATTTTCCTGAGAGGATGAGGGCTTGCGCGTCAGGCCCCACAACATTGGAACAAATCATGAACGTCTTGACCGGAGCCGGGGCTGCCGAGTCCGGCCGGCGCAAGCGCGGCCGCCGCGCCACCGGGGACCTTCCGGCGGAGGCATCCCGCCTGCTGGCGCGGCTCGGCGCCGCGGGCGCCTACGCGCGGCCCGATCCCCTCGGGGAGGAGGCCCTGGTGGTCCGGCAGGGGGGCGACGGGATCTCGGTGGGCGGCGGCCGCTTCGCGACGGCGTCGGGCCGGGTCCTCACGGCGGCCGATCTGGCGGCGTGGGACGCCGCCGGCACGCGCCTGACGATCAGCGCCGCCGGACGGGCGCGCCTGCGGCGCCAGGCGATGCCGGGCGATCTGGCCTACGCGGCCCAGCACCACGACCTCGACGTCGCGGAGGGCGAAGCCGGTCCGGTCGTGCGCAACGCGTCGGAGAGCCCCCTGGCCTGGATGGCGCGCCGGCGCGACCGGGACGGCGCGCCGCTGCTCGACGCGGCCTCCTTCGAGGCCGGAGAACGGCTGCGCAGCGACATGACCACCGCGGCGTTGCTGCCCCGGATGGGCAGCACTCTCGGCGCCCCCCGGGTCGACGGCGGCGGACCGCGCGATCCGGCCTCCGCGGCCGACCACGTGATCGCGGCCCGGCAACGGGTGCGCGGCGCCCTCGACGCGGTCGGGAGCGACCTGTCGGGCCTGCTGATCGACCTCTGCGGGTTCCTCAAGGGGCTCGAGCGGATCGAGGCCGAGCGGCGCTGGCCGGCCCGGTCGGCCAAGGTCGTGGCGCGCATCGCGCTGGGGCGGCTGGCCGAGCATTACGGGCTGGAGCGGGAGGCCACGGGGCCCGAGCGGGCGCGCCTGCGCCTGTGGCGGGGGTGACGGCCGGTCGGACGGCGTCGCGTCCCCGTGTGCGGAGCCCGGTCGGGCGATCGGGCGTGCCGGACTGGGGCGCGGCGGTCAGGTCTTGTCCGGCTCCGTCGTGGGCGCGGCGACAGCCCCCACGCCGTTGCCGACCTCCGTTCCCGTATGGGGCGGTACACCGCTCGGCAGCAGGGGCGCGGCGGCCGGCTCCTCCCAGATCTCTCCGAGGCCGGCTTCGACCTCCTGGATGAGGTCCGCGAAGTCGTACGGCTTGCTGAGCAGGCGTGTCCCAGGCGGCAACGCGCGCTTCAGATCCGCGCCGGCTCCCGAGGTGACGATGATGCCGACGGCGGGCCAACGCTGATGAACCATGTGGGCCAGGGCGACGCCATCGCCCACGATGCGCCGCCCGGTGATCAGCACGCGCACGTCGTCATTCTCCTCGAGCACCGCCAGCGCCTCGGCGGCCGTGCGCACCTCGATGGCCCGAAAGCCCAGATCGCTCAGCATGTCGGCCGTGACCATACGGACGACCCGATCCGCTTCCGCGATGAGGATGGCTATGGGCCTGTTGTCGGCGATCACCGCATGTTCTCCCGATCTCAGACTTACCGTCGTCAGGACGAGGAGCTTCGGAGCACTCCGGCATGGCGATGTCGCTGTTCTCCGGATGCCGGAGCGCGTCGCCATCCTATCTCACCGGGCGCAGGGTGCCTAATCGGCGCCCCCATCCCTCGACCGGTCGGCGCGCCCTTCAGCCGCTCTGGATTAGGCCGAAGGCCGAATTGTCGACCCTGCGCCGCATCACGAACGGCTTGGCACGGACCGTCGGCACCCTTGCGGCTTTCGCCTTGGCCTCGCCGTTCAAGACGGTGTGCCCCGTCCCGAGACCCGGAGGTCCGACCTGCCGTTGTCCGGCGACTGCGTGCTCGCCATCGGGCAGGCCTGTTCAGCCTCCGACGCGTAGGCGTTGATGATGGCAGCCAGCAATCCCGGAAACCGTGCGTTCACCTCGCTCCACCGCGAATGATTCCGCATCTCCACTCCGTGACGCTCGCTACGGATCAGCCCGGCCTCGCGCAACACCTTGAAGTGGGTCGAGAGCGACGATTTCGGGATGACCCGGTCCCCCATCGCCGCGACGGCCGAGCACGCTTCGACGCAGCCTGTCTGCATGATCTTGGCGAAGATCGCCGCACGGTTCGGATCGGACAGCGCGTGGAGGATCGCTTCCGGTTGAACGTCCTCGATCGCGGGATGGAACAGAGGCCTCATGTTTTCTTCATATGGGGGCTTGATCGAGGCTTCCATAGTTCCAAAATTCCGAACTATGGGAATGAGGCGACCAGCCCGGAGCCGACCCATGCCGGAGGTTAGCACAGATGTCGAAGCTTGAGGGTAAGGTCGCCGTGGTAACCGGCGCTTCCAAGGGTATCGGTGCAGCCATCGCCAAGGCCCTGGCGAAGAATGGCGCCGCGGTCGTGGTCAACTACGCGTCCAGCAAGGCGGGCGCCGACGCCGTCGTCGATGCGATCACGTCGGCCGGGGGCCGGGCCGTCGCGGTCCAGGGAGACGTCTCCAAGGCCGAACAGGCCCAGGGGTTGATCGAGGCGGCGATCAAGCAGTTCGGCCGGCTCGACGTGCTGGTCAACAATTCCGGCGTCTACGAATTCGCACCGATCGAGGACGTAACGGAAGAGCATTATCGCCGTCTCTTCGACGTCAATGTGCTGGGTGTATTGCTCGCGACCCGAGCGGCTTCGAAGCACCTCGGCGAAGGCGGCAGCATCGTCAACATCTCGTCGGCCGTCACCAGTGTGCATACGCCGACATCGGCAGTCTATACTGGAACAAAGGGTGCCCTGAACGCAATCTCGGGCGTTCTCGCCAACGAATTGGCTCCGCGCAGGATCCGGGTCAACGTGGTGAGCCCGGGCTTCGTGGTCACTGAGGGCACGCATACGGCCGGCATCGTCGGCTCGGAGATGGAGGCCGGCTTCGTCGCGCAGACGCCGCTTGGCCGCGCCGGCCATCCGGACGACATCGCCGGGGTCGTCGCGTTCCTCGCGTCCGACGATGCCCGCTGGGTGACAGGCGAAGAGATCACCGCCAGCGGCGGCATTCGCTGACGCGGCACCGTTCCGCCTGCGCGCGCTTCGGTTGCCTGAGCCCGCGCAGGCAGAAAACCAAGATGCATGCGCAGGCTGCCCTCAGCGGATCGGTGCCGACCGCGGGATCTCCGCTCGTCCTGCATCGTCCGCCGGAAGCGGAGATCGCACATCCGCCCGGCCCTGCGACGCATCGATCCCGGCCCGCATCGCTCTGCGCGGGGGCGGGTGGGGCGCCTCAGCCCGCCGCGGCGAGCCGGACCGCGTCGTGATGGATGCGCTCCGCCATGGACCGCACGCCGTTGGAGCGCTTCGAGGTCACGTGGGCACCGAAGCGGAGCTGGCGGAACAGGTCCAGGCCGTCGGTCTCGGCGGCCTCCCGCGGCGTCTTGCCGGTGTAGAGCGCCACCATCAGCGCCACGAAGCCGCGCACGATGAACGAGTCGCTGAAGCCCTGCAGGACGAGGCGCCCCTCCGCGACCGCCGTGTCGATCCAGACCTGGCTCTCGCAGCCGTGGACCCGATTGGCGTCGTTCCGCAGGGCGTCGGGCATCGGCGGCAGGGCGCGGCCGAGCTCGATCAGGTACTCGAGCCGCATATCGTCGTCCTCGACGATCTCGAAATTGTCGATGATGGTGTCGATCGGGGGAAGCATGCTGGGCCGGGTCCGGAATGGTCTGCGTTCGGTTCGTCCGCGGGTCGCGTCGGGATCCGAAAACCGGCAGCCACCTTTCGGAACGACGCTGTATAGGCCGGCCGCAGCGTCCTGGCGACGGGGCCGGGCGCCGCGGGGGGCTACGGGGCGGCGGGACGCGCCGGCGGCAGGCTCAGCCGCAGGGGATCGCCCGGGCTGGCATCGCCCGTGACGGCGATCTCCGCCTGGGCCGCATAGGCGGCGATGAGCCGGGGCCCGAGTTTCGGCACGTTCGACCGGCCGGAGGCCGCCATCTCGCTCACGCCGGAGACGATCGACAGCCGCAGCGGCTCACCGAAGGCGGCCTCCATGTCGATGGTGATGGAGCAGGCGATGTGCTCGGCGGTGGCGTCCAGGCACTCGGCCACGATCTCCGCGACGATCATGCCCAGCGCGTTGGCGGTGCGCGGCTCGACGAGGCCGTTCCCGTTGCCGCCGACCTGGACGCTGATCCGCCCGGCCCGCCGTAACTGTCCGAGGCCGGAGGCGAGGCGGTACAGGTAGTCCTTGAGGTCGATGGACGCGATGTGGGGCGCCTCGTGCAGGTGCTGCTGCACCAGCGCGATCGCCCGGACCCGCTGGCCGAGGGCCTCGAAGCTGCCGCGGCAGGCATCCGGCGCCGCACGGCCGTAGAGGCCGATCAGGCTGACCATCACCTGCAGATTGTTGCGCACCCGGTGGTAGACCTCGGCCAGCAGGGTCTCCTTCTCGGCCAGCGCGTGCTCGATGTGCTCCTCCGCGTGCTTGCGGTCGGTGATGTCGAAGCAGGAGCCGAGAAAGCCCAGGAACCGTCCGTCCTCCACGAGGGGCCGCGCCGTGTCGAGCAGCCAGCGGTAGACGCCGTCGTGCCGCCGCAGGCGGAACTCGACGGTGAACGGCGCCCGCCTCTCGAAGGCGCCGGCGACGATCTTGGCGTGCCGCTCGAAATCCTCCGGATGCAGCCCGCTGCGCCAGCCGAGGCCGAGTTCCTCTTCCAGGGGGCGGCCGGTGAATTGCAGCCAACACTCGTTGTGGTGGATCGCGTGGCCGTTCTCGTCCGACCGCCACATCATCAGCGGCACGACGTCGGCGAACTGCCTGAAGCTGTCGCTCAGGGCGGCGGCCTCCGCGGCGCCCGGCGCCGGGCGCACCCCGGGATCCCCCGCGGCACCGACGTCCAGCGGTTCGACCGCTCCGGACCCTGGTGGCTCACCGACCATTCTGTACTCGATTCGCTCTGACGAACTGCGTGAGACGAGATGCCTGCGTGCGGATGGCGCCGGTCAACGTGTCGACCGAACGGCCGTTCCGGTCTTCGGATGCCTTCAGGATCGCCATCCACCGGTCCCGCGCCTGCGGCCACACGGAGGTCGGCGGCCGGGCCGGCCGCGCTCTGCCATAAATCCTATCTGGTCCGGAAAATAGGAATTATAGCTTGACACCGTCCCGCTGATCGGCTATCACCCAGGCACGGTCGAGACGTGTGCGGAGAGACGCCGATGTGGCCAGTCAGCGCCCACCCGGCGGACCGGCGGGCGGAAGCCCTGCGGCTCCTGCGCGAGACCGACCTCACCTTCGACGCGATCGGCGCCCGCCTCGGCATCAGCCCGGGCACGATCCGGACCTGGAACACCCGGGCCGGGTGGCCCCGGCCGCCGTGCGGGTCGCCGCGGCTGGCGATCGGGCGCTGGCCGGCGGAGCGCCAGGCGGCCCTGGTCCGTGTGCTCTGCGCACCGGGCCTCGATCCCGCCGATGTCACCGAGGTCCTCGGCCTCGGCCGGCTTCCGGCGAAGACGATGGTCTCGGCCCTGTCGAAGCTGCAACGCCCGCCCGCGGGCGCTCCGCGCATTGACCACGGGGCGGCGACCGACCCGGCGATCCTGCGGGCGCATCTGCGCGCCCACATCGCCCGGCAGATCGCCGCCTTCGACGCGGCGCTGAGCGGCGAGGGGGCGGCTTTGCGCGACTCCGCCCGGGTGCTGCGCGACCTCGCCGGGCTCACGCGGCTGGTCGAGGCGCTGGCGGCCGACGGCGCCCGGTGTCCGGAGGGGGAGGGGGGCGATGGCGATACCGAACCCGACCTGCCCGCCCTGCGCGCGGACATCGCGCGACGCTATGCTGGCTTTGTCGGCGGCCGGGCGTCTGCCTGACTTCCTCGAGACCCTGCCGCCGGAGCTGCTCCGGATCCTCGCCGGCGACTGGCTGCATCAGGCCCGGCCCGACCAGCTTCCGCCGGCGGATGCCGAGCCCTGGACCACCTGGGCGGTGATCGGCGGCCGCGGCAGCGGCAAGACCCGCACCGGTGCCGAATGGGTCGACGCCCTGGCCCGGGGCGATCCGGCCTTCACCCCCGAGCCGGTCGGGCGCATCGCGCTGGTGGGCGAGACCCACCACGACGTCCGCGACGTGATGGTCGAGGGTCCGTCGGGACTCCTCGGACTGCCCCGGCGCGGTCGCGGCCGCCCGGCCTGGTCGCCGAGCCGTCGCCGCCTCGAATGGGCCAACGGCGCGGTCGCGTTCGCCTTCTCGGCGGAGGAGCCGGACGCCCTCCGCGGCCCGCAATTCGGCGCCGCGTGGTGCGACGAGGCTGCGAAGTGGCGCCGGCCCGAGGTGGCCTTCGACATGCTGCAATTCGGACTGCGCCTCGGCGCCCGCCCGCGGAACCTCGTCACCACGACGCCCCGCCCGGTGCCGCTGATCCGGCGCCTCCTCGCCGATACGCGCACCGTGGTGAGCCGCGCCCGGACCCACGACAACGCCCACCACCTCGCACCGGATTTCCTGGAGCGGGTGGTCGGGCGCTACGCCGGCACCCGGCTCGGCCGCCAGGAACTCGACGGCGAGCTCGTCGCCGACCGGGACGATGCCCTGTGGGAGCGCGGCGCCCTGGAGGCGGCCCGGGTCGCCGCCGCGCCGGAGCTGGCCCGGATCGTCGTGGCGGTGGATCCGCCCGCGACCGCGGGGGCGCGCTCGGATGCCTGCGGGATCGTGGCCGCCGGGCGTGCCGGTGGGCGCGCCTACGTGCTGGCCGATGCGAGCCTCGCCCGGGCGACCCCGCAGGCCTGGGCCGGGACCGCGCTGGCGCTCTACCACCGGTTGGCGGCCGACGCCCTCGTGGTCGAGGTCAACCAGGGGGGCGAGATGGCCGCCGCGGTGCTCGCCCAGTGCGACCCCGCCGTGCCGGTGACCCGCGTCCACGCGACCCGCGGCAAGTACCTGCGGGCCGAGCCGGTCTCGCTCCTCTACGCCCGCGGGCTCGTCCACCATGTCGGGGCGTTCCCGGCGCTCGAGGACGAGCTCTGCGATTTCGGGCCGGACGGCCTGTCGGGCGGGGGATCGCCGGACCGGCTCGATGCCCTGGTCTGGGCGCTCACGCACCTGATGCTGGAGACCCGGGCGGAGCCGCGGATCCGACGCCTCTGAGGGAGGCCGAAAACAATGCGGCGCGCCCCTGCGAGGGACGCGCCGGAAGTCGGTTCGTGGTCTCTGGAACGAACTGAATCCTGTATACACAATTTCTTGAGCCAATCTGTGGCGGACCGGCCACGGCGCCGCGGCGAACGGTAGAGATTCACCAGTTTGTCGGACGTCGGGCCCGCATCACTCGGGGGCGGTCAGGGTGCGCAGGGCGCTGCGGACGTCCGCCAGGGTCCCGACCAGGGCGTAGCAGGCGAAATCGTGGTTGCCGGCCGCGGCCTCGGCGATCCGGACGGCGCAACCCAGGCGGGTCGCCCCCGGCCCCGGCCGGACGGTGAAGCGCGGGCGGGGGGCATCGGGCTCCTGGGCGGGCGGGTCGGGGCTCCAGACTGCCAGGGCGTGCGAGCCCTCGGGCGTCGCCAGGACCACGGGGGCCGGCTCCTCGCCGGGGGCCGCGGCGCGGCGGCTGAGCGCGCCGGTGGCGGGGTCGAAGCGCCAGGCCTCGGAGAATTCCGCCGGCACCGCCAGCGTCAGGGGCTCGAACCGCGCCGCGGCGGCGGGCCCGGGGAGCACGAACCGCGCCTGCACCTCGACGGCGTTGCCGAGGCCCGGCAAGCCGAGGGCGACCCGCTTGTGCAGGATCACGTCGGCGGCCGCCCCAGTCTCCGGAGGATCCCAGGCCAGGCGCGTCTCGGTCTCGGCCCAGCTCCGCCCGGACCGCAGCGCGCGGAGCCGGCGTGCGGCCGGTTCCGCGGCCTGCGGGCCGCCGGCCTCGCTCACCCGGCGGCGGCCGGACCCGGATCCGAGGGCCGCGCGCGCCTGCAGGGCGTCCGCCGGTTCCGTGTCGGCCAGGAAGGTGACGCCGTCCCACGTCAGGGTATCCACCGCCCCGGCGACGCGGCGCGCCAGGCGCAGGCTGATCTCCGACCGGCCGAAGGGCCGCGCCAGCACGAGGGTGCCGTCCGGCTCCGGCCAAACGGGGCCGGCCGCGTCCCCGGCCCGAGCCGCGACCGCGACGAGCGCGGGGCCGAAAGGGGTGGCGGCGAGGGGCGCGGCGAGGAGCGCGGCGGCGAAGCCCCCGCACCGGGCCGCGCGGAACCGCCGAGGGGACCGGGGCTGCATCGCACGACCATAGCTCAGGAACGCACCGCCATGTCGACTGTCCTCGAACGCCTGGCGCGGCTCGCCCGCCGCGCCGCCGATGCCCCCGCGCCCGGGCTGGCCACCAAGGCCGCCACGGTCCCGTCCTTCGCCCTCTACGCGGAGGGGCGGGCCAGCTGGACGCCCCGCGACCCGGCCGCGCTGGCCCGGGCCGGCTACCAGGGCAACCCGGTGGTCCACCGGGCGGTGCGGCTCGTCGCCGAGAGTGCCGCGAGCCTGCCGCTGATCGCCACCGGGCCGGGGACCGAGCGGGCCGGGGACCTGCTGGCGCTGCTCGCCCGGCCGAACCCCCGGGAGAGCGGCACGCATCTCCTGGAGACGCTGTACGCCGACCTCCTGCTCACGGGCACGGCCTACCTGGAGGCGGTGACGCTCGACGGACGGGTCGCGGCCCTCCAGGCCCTGCGGCCGGGCCGGATGCGGACGCTGCCGGGCCCCGACGGCTGGCCGGCCGCCTACGTGTACGCGGCGGGCGGCCGCAGCCGCCGGTTCGACCTGCCGCCGCCGGGTGCCGCCGAGGTGGCGCCGATCCTGGCGCTGGCCCTGTTCCACCCGGAGGACGACATCGGCGGCCTCGCCCCCATCGAGGCGGCCGCCACCGCGCTCGACATCCACAACGCCGCGAGCGGCTGGAACAAGGCGCTCCTCGACAACGCCGCCCGGCCCTCCGGAGCCCTGGTCTTCGCCGGGGCGGCGCTCTCCGAGGCGCAGTTCGACCGCCTGAAGGCGGAGCTGGAGGCGAACTACCAGGGCGCGGCCAATGCCGGACGGCCTCTGCTGCTGGAGGGTGGCCTCGACTGGAAGCCGCTCGCACTGTCGCCCCGGGACATGGACTTCGTCGAGGCGAAGAACGCGGCGGCCCGGGAGATCGCCCTGGCGTTCGGGGTCCCGCCGCTGCTGCTCGGCCTGTCGGGGGACAATACCCACGCCAACTACGCCGAGGCCAACCGGGCCCTCTACCGCCAGACCCTGATCCCGCTGGCGGCCCGCACCGCCCAGGCTCTGTCCACCTGGCTGGAGCCCGCCTTCGGGCCGGTCGATCTGGAGCCGGACCTCGACCGGATCGAGGCGCTCGCCGGCGAGCGCGAATCCCTGTGGCGCCGGATCCAGGCCGCGGACTTCCTGTCGGTGGCGGAGAAGCGCGAGGCCGTGGGCTACCCCCCTGAGACCGCGGGAGGGGCTGGCTGACCGGCGCTCCTACCTGGGCCGCCTGTGTTCTCCCCCTCAACCGACCCCTGGTGACGCGGGCGCCGCTCCCCGGACGGGAACGTGGGCGTGGCACCGTCGCAGACCCGCCCCACGCCCGAGGATCCCGCCATGGACGGCCATTTCACCGGCTATGCCAGCGTCTTCGGCGTGCCCGATCTCGGGCGCGACGTGGTGGTGCCGGGCGCGTTCTCGGCCAGTCTCGCCCGGCGCGGGCCGGCCGGCGTGCGTCTGCTGTTCCAGCACGATCCCGCCGAGCCGATCGGCCGCTGGCTGTATCTGCGCGAGGATGCCCGCGGCCTGTTCGCGGAAGGCCAGCTCAACCTCGCGGTGCAGCGCGCCCGGGAGATCGACGCCCTGATGCGCGGGGGCGGCCTCGACGGGCTGTCGATCGGCTTCCGCACGGTGCTGGCCCGCAAGGGCCCCGGCGGCGAGCGCAGGCTCCACCAGGTCGACCTCTGGGAGATCTCGCTCGTGACCTTCCCGCTGCAGCCGGGGGCCCGGGCGAGCCCGGAGCCCGACACCCTGGCCGACGAGATCCGTGGCCTCGCCCGGCGGATCGCGCCAGCGCGCCTTCCGAGACCCGCCGTCCGGCTGCCGCCGGCCGCCCGGCCCTGACGTTCCCACCCCCGCCGACGAGGCCCCCGATGCACGCCCAGACCCCGATCGCCCGTCCCGTCCTGGAGACCAAGGGCGCTTTCCCCGAGAGCGGGTGCGGCTCGCCCGACCTGGAGAACAAGGCCGCCCGGCCCGAGGGCGGCTCCGCCCGGTCGGCGCTCGACGAACTCGCCGCCGCCTTCGCGGCGTTCAAGGAGACGAACGACACCCGCATCGGCCAGATCGAGGGCCGCCTCGGCGTCGACGTGCTCACGGAGGAGAAGCTCGCCCGGATCGACGCCGCCCTCGACGCCGCCCGCACCCGCCTCGACCGGATCAGCCTGGCGCAGGCCCGACCGCCGCTCGGGCAGCCGCAGCCCCGGGTGGATGCGGCCGCCCACGAGCATAAGGCCGCCTTCGACCTCTACGTCCGGGCCGGCGAGAGCGCCGGCCTCAAGCGCCTGGAGGCCAAGGCGCTCTCGGCCGGCTCGGGGCCGGACGGCGGCTACCTCGTGCCCGACACGATCGAGCGCACCGTGCTGATGCGGCTCGGCCAGGTCTCGCCGATCCGATCGATCGCCAGCGTGCAGCAGATCTCGGGCGCCCAGTACAAGCGCGCGGTCTCGGTGGGCGCTCCGGTCACCGGCTGGGCGGCCGAGACCGCGCCGCGCCCCGAGACCGCCGCGCCGGCCCTGACGGAGATCGCGCTCCCCGCCATGGAACTCTACGCGATGCCGGCCGCCACGCAGACGCTGCTGGACGACGCCGTGGTGGACCTCGACGCGTGGCTGTCGGCCGAGGTCGAGACCGCCTTCGCCGAGCAGGAGGGCGTCGCCTTCGTCACCGGCAACGGCGCCAGCCGCCCGCGCGGCTTCCTCAGCTACGACACGGTCGCCAATGCCGCCTGGGCGCCGGGCAAGCTCGGCTTCGTCGCCACGGGGGTGGCCGGCGCCTTCCCGCCGGCCAGTCCGGGGGACGTGCTGTTCGACCTGATCTACGGCCTGCGGGCCGCCTACCGGCAGAACGCCGGCTTCGTGATGAATCGGCGCACCCAGAGCGCGATCCGGAAGTTCAAGGACGCGGAGGGCAACTACCTCTGGCAGCCGCCGCTCGCCGCCGGCCGGGCGGCGACGCTGATCGGCTTCCCCGTCACGGAGGCCGAGGCGATGCCGGATCTGGCCAAGGACAGCCTGTCGCTGGCCTTCGGCGATTTCCGCCGGGGCTACGTGGTGGTGGACCGCACCGGCATGCGCGTGCTGCGCGACCCGTACTCGGCCAAGCCCTACGTGCTGTTCTACACCACCAAGCGCGTCGGCGGCGGGGTGCAGGACTTCGACGCGATCAAGCTGGTGAAGTTCGGCTGAGACATCGGGCCGACCGAGCGGGTCCCCTCTCCGGTGCGGGAGAGGTCTGCTCTCGCAGGGAACCGGGTGAGGGATCGGGTCTGTGCGGAGGCGCCGCCTCCCTCAGGGCCGGGACGGCGCGGCCTTCCTGACCCTGCCGGTTCCACACCCAGATCGCGCCCCGACCGGGAGGGGGCCAGGCATGCCGTCCCCGCGATGTCGTTACATCGTGGCGCAGTCGGGGGGTGGGCGCCGCCGAACCTGCTGCGCGGCGCCGCCGGAAAATCCTGGGCCGGCAGCCCATCGGGACAAACCCGAGCGGGCCGCCGGCGGTGAGCGCTCTCAGCGCCCCGGGTTGCCGTCGCGCAGGGTGCCGGTGGGCTCCTGCACGTGGGCCTCCAGGAACCAGAGATGCTTGTCCACCGCCCGGGAGATCTCGGTGAAGAGGTCGGCGGTGTCGGGATCGCCCGCCTCGTCGGTCTCGTCGATGTTCTCGCGCACCGCGTTGGCGTAGGCGGCGTAGCTGTCGATCAGCGCGGCGATGTGGTCGGCGATCGCGTAGATGCCGGTCGGGTACGCCGGAAGCTTGGTGTGCTCGGCGACCACCTGGGTCGAGCCGAAGGCCGTGGCGCCCAGCTGAACCGCACGCTCGGCGACGCTGTCGTTGAACTCGTCGAGCTCGGTGCGGAACCCGTCGAGCATCTCGTGGACGCCGATGAACTGCGGGCCCTTGAGGTTCCAGTGGGCCTGCTTGATCGACAGGGCGAGGTCGATGCCGTCCGCCAACCGGGCGTTGAGGGCGTCGATCGAGACCTTCTTGGCGTTCGAATCCGTGTTGTTGCGGGTCTTGTGCGACCGGGGGGTATTGCGGGTGCCGGCGTCGGCCATGGTGTCGCTCCGTGAGCCTGAAAGGTTCGGATGCGAAAGTGCCGATGGGGCTTCAGGTTCCCGCAGGCGCGCAGGATCTGCGGGATGGCGAAGGGCCGGGCGGCTCCAAGTCCTTGATGCCACGCGCTCTTGCGCCGAGCCGGATTCCGCCGCCGCGGCGGGCGCGCTAGCGGCGTCGGGTACGCGCCGTCCAGACGGGCCGGTTGCCCCGCGGCAGGGCGTCGCTCACTGGGATCCGGGCCAGCTCCGCCGAGCGCGCCGAGATCCAGCCGGCATGCTCGGCCACCGGCGTCACCGCGGTGAAGCCGCCGCAGGCGGTCCGGCGGGCCCCCTGCTGGAGGGCGCCGCTCGACCAGCTCACCACGCCGACGATCCGGTAGCCCCCGGGGCCGCCGGCGAGGATCGGGCCGCCGGAATCGCCCAGGCACGCGCCCGCTCCGGAGGTCTCGGCCATGCGCTGGCGGTCGGTCACCACGGTCACCCGATTGGCGACCTGCAACGAGCCGATGGAGACGAGATGCGCCAGCCGCAGGACCCGCGCCGAGCCGCGCCGGTTCTCGGCCACGACGCCGAAGCCCGCGATGTCGACCGGCGCGCCGGTTTCGATCGAGGCGGCGCCCCGCGGGTCGAGGGGCGCATAATCGGCGCCGAGGGGCGCTTCGAGCTTGAGGAGCGCCAGATCGACGCCGGGCTGCTCCTCCGGCGTCGTGCCGGGCACGAAGTCGGGGTGCATCGTGGCGGCGATCACCTGGGTCCGGTGCTGGCGGAAGCCGCGGTCGACGCTGATCACCGTGTAGCCGGCCGGTCGCATCACGCAATGGGCGGCGCTGAGCACGAGATCGGGGGCGATCAGCGTGCCCGAGCAGATCTCGCCCTCCGTGCTCTCGATGCGCACCACGAAGCTGCGCGCGCCGTTGGGGTCGCGGGTGGTGGTGCCGTTGATCACCGCCGCCGCGGGGGCCGGAAGCAGGCCGGCCAGCGCCCCGAGCAGCGCCGCGCCGATGAGGCCGCCTCCGACGCCTCCGCGGAGACGCGCGCGCAGGCCGGCCTTGCGGATCGGGCGAGGGGACATCGGGCACTCCGGGGGGGCGCCGTCGGCGCGAGTGGGGACGCCGGATCGAGGGTGCGTCGGCGCGTGAGCCTAGAGCAAGGCAATGACCCGGCCAAGCTGAGGTTCCCTGCGGATCCGGCCGACTCTACGGCGTCCAACGCGCGCTCCGGCCCCAGCCCTCCAGCACCCGGTCGATCCAGCCGTGCTGCGGCCCGATCAGGACCCCCTGCGTGAGGCCGCCGCAGGCGCCCCCGACCCAGGCGGCGAGCGCCCGGACGGCCCCGTCCGGCCCGGCGATCGGGCCGCCGGAATCGCCCTGGCAGGCGCCGCCGCCGGCGCCCTTCAGCCAGACCAGGATGCGGCTCGGCCCGTAGGGCTCGATCACCGGCAGGTCGATGCTGCGGTGGGTGCCGGTGGAGCGCGGGTCGCCGGGCCTGGCGGCGCCGTAGCCCGACAGGGTCAGGGTCTCGCCCGCCTTCGGGGACGCGGCGCCGAGCGTCACCGGGGCGAAGCGCGGCGGCAGCGGCGTCGCGGTGCGCAGCAGCGCGAGGTCGATGGAGCGCCGCCGGGCCGCCGCCGCGCCCGCGTCGTAGCCCGGATGCACGGCGCGGCCCGCCACCTCCACGAGGACCGGGGCGCCGGCGGCGTCGCGGAAATGGACACGGAGTTCCGGCGCGTCGGCGGCGCAATGGCCGGCGGTGAGCACCGTGTCGTCGGTGAGCACCACGCCGGTGCAGACGCCGCCCTTCGACGACAGGACCATCACGGCGCCGCCCGCGGGCGAGTCCGCGCCGCCCACGATCGCCCGAGCTGGCAGGCTCGCGAGCGACGGACCCGCCGCCAGGACGGTGCAGGCCGCCAGGCGTCGCATCGAGATCGGCATCAGACCACCATTCGAGAGGGACGCGCGATGATCCCGTTACGCATCGACGCCTCCGCCGTCGAGCCGGTGAGCGTCGCCGACCTGCGCGGCTACCTGCGCGTCGATTCCGACGACGGGGGTACCGAGGACGGCCTGCTCCAGGCTCTGATCACGGCGGTCCGCGCCAGCCTGGAGATCGAGACCCGCCGGATCCTGGTCCCGGGCCGCTACCGGATCGCGCTGCCCGGCTGGCCGCCCGGGGGGCGGCTGCCCCTGCCGCTCAGCCCGCTGGTGGCCCTCGTCCGTGCGGGGTTCGCGGCGGCCGACGGCAGCGTCGCGGTCCTCGCCGAGGGCCTCGTGCGCCTGGGCCCGGACCCGGTGGAGGCGCCGTGCCTGCTGGTCGATCCGGAGGCGCCGGACCCCGCCGGCCGCACCATCCTGATCGAGGTGGCGGCGGGCTACGGCGGCGATGGACCGCCGCTGCCGCCGCCGCTGCGCCTCGCGATCCTGCGGCTCGCCGCCGCCCGCTACGAGCATCGCGGCGACGAACCGGACGCCGACGCCGCCGACCTCGCCGCGCCCTTCCGCCGGATGCGGCTGTGATCCCGCGCCCCTCGATCCCCGGAGCCCGTCCCATGGCGACACAGCCCCGGCCGCCGCTCGGCGCCCGCTGCCGCCGCTTCGTCCTCGAACGGCCCCTGGAGGAGCCCGATGGCTTCGGCGGCGTGCTCCGCCGCTACGTGGCCGGCCCGGTCCTGTGGGGCGCCCTGGCGCCGGCCGGCGTCGTCGACCGCCCGGCCGGCGGCCGGACCGACACCCTGGCCGCCTACCGTGTCACCCTCCGGAGCCGGACCGACCTCGACGCGACGATGCGGCTGGCCGCCGGCCCCCGGCGCTTCGCGATCCGCGCCGTGACCGAACCCGATGCGCGGGGCCGCGACCGCGTCTGCCACGTCGAGGAACTGCCTCGCGAGAACCTGCCGTGACCGATCCCAGCCCGCTTCTGGCGCTCCGCGCCGGCCTGATCGCCCGCTTCTCGGCCGATGCCGCCCTCGCGGCGCTGCTCGGCGGTCGGGTGCGCCTCTACGACGAGCCCCCGCGGGGCTCGGTCCCGGTCTACGCCCTGTTCGGCGACGCCGGGATCCAGGACGATTCCGTCGACGGCGCCGTGCGCCACCGCCACAACCACGAGATCGTGGCGATCGCCCGGGCGGGCTCGGTGCGCACCGCCCTCGACGCCGCCGAGCGCATGGCGGCGCTGCTCGCGGACGAGGCGATGCCGCTGACGGGCTGCCGGCTCGTCACCCTGCGAGTGCGCGCCATCAGGGCCCACCGCGATACCCGGACCGGAGAGGCGCGGGCCAGCCTCGCCCTCGAGGCCGTCACCGAGACTTTTTGATGGTAGGGGCGTCGGATCCGACCTGCCTTTCCCTCCGATGTGCGCATAGGTCCGGCCGAGGTTCGGCAGGACAGGTCCGACACGCGCCTTCCCTCCCCGCTCTGCAGGGGAGGGTGGCCTTCGCGTGAGCGAAGGTCGGAGAGGGGACCGGGCTTCCGGATCGGTCGCGACGGGCGAGACATCCTGACCTGTCGTGCTGGCCTGCTCCCGACCCCCTTTGGGGGCCATTCGCCCCCGCGGAGGGGGGAGCCGCGGCGCCCGCCGTGCCCGGTCTCCGATGGATCCGTGCCGGATCCCGGATCAGGTTCTGCTGCCGCTCCACCTGTCCGGGACAGGGCACGCGTGGGCTACGACGCGGCACGACGTTCGATGGCAACGAGGCAGGAGGAAGCCGATGGGCGCGCAGAAGGGCAAGGACCTGCTGCTCCGGGCCGGGGACGGCGCGGGCGGCTTCGTGGCCGTGGCGGGCCTGCGCAGCCGCCAGATCACGCTGAACGCCGAGACCGTGGACGTCACCAACGCCGATTCCGCCGGCCGCTGGCGCGAGCTGCTCGCCGGCGCCGGCGTGCGCCGGGCCGCGATCTCCGGATCGGGGGTGTTCCGCGATCAGGCCTCGGACGCGCGCCTGCGGCAGATCTTCTTCGACGGGGCGATCGAGACCTTCCAGATCGTGGTGCCGGCCTTCGGGATCCTGGAGGGGCCGTTCCAGATCGCGAGCCTCGAATACCGGGGCGATCACGCCAGCGAGGTCACCTTCGACGTCAGCCTGGATTCGGCGGGCGCGCTCGGCTTCGCGGCGGCCTGACGCCATGGCCAACCGGATCCGCGGGGAGGTGCCGCTCGTGCTGAGTGGGCGGCGCTACACCCTCTGCCTGACCCTCGGCGCGCTGGCCGAGCTGGAGGCGGCGCTCCAGGTCGGCGACCTGACGGGCCTCGCCGGGCGCTTCGCAGGCGGGCGCGTCTCGGCCCGGGACCTGATCGCGCTGCTCGGCGTCGCCCTGCGCGGCGGCGGCCACGACATCGACGACGCGGCTGTGGCGCGGATGCCGCTCGCGGGCGGGCTCGACGCCGTGTCGGCGGCCCTCGGCGAGGTGCTGGCGGCGGCCTTCGGGGAGGCGCCGGGCCCGGCAAACCCTCCGTAGAGCCGCCTCCGCCCGCATCGCAACCGGAGACGGCTCGAAACCCCGCCGGCTTCCCCTGGGACGATGCCCTCGCGCTCGGCCTCGGAATCCTGCGCTGGAGCCCCGCCGCCTTCTGGGCGGCGACGCCGCGGGAGTTCGCGGCGGCGCTCGGCCGGCGCGCCGGGCCGGAGCCCATGACCCGCGCCGCCTTCGAGCGGCTGCTCGCCGCCTATCCCGATCCGCGCTGAGGCATCCCGATGGCCGAGACCGAATCCGACATCGCGGGCGACGCGCGGATCAAGCAGCTCGAGACCCTCGACCGGCTGGCGCAGAATTTCGGCCGCAGCCTCGACACGGCGCTCACCCGGGGCGCCGCCTCGGGGCGCAGCCTCGACGGGGTGCTGGGCACGATCGGGTCCCGCCTCGCCGGCGCGGCGGCCCGGGCGGCGGCCGGGCCGATCCGGTCCGGGATCGGCGGCCTCGTGAACGCCGTACTGGGAGCGGGCTCCGGCTCCGAGGACGGCTATGCCCGCGGCGGGGTGTTCCGGGGCGGGCGGGTCCAGCCCTTCGCGGCGGGCGGGGTCGTGGCCGCGCCGACCTACTTCCCCATGGCCGGCGGCACCGGGCTCATGGGCGAGGCCGGCCCGGAGGCGATCCTGCCCCTCGCCCGTGGCCCGGACGGGCGCCTCGGCGTCGCCGCCGGCGGGGCGTCGGCGCGCCCGGTCTCGGTGAACGTCACCATCGCGACGCCCGATCCGGGGGCGTTCCGCCGGTCCGAGGCGCAGGTGACCGCGAGCCTCGCCCGGGCGGTGGCGCGGGGGCAGCGGGCGACGTGAGCCCGGGAACCCGTGCCGGACGCGGGGCCACGCGTTGGCCATAGCGAACGCTTCCGCGGCGCTCCCTTCCCCGCAGAGGGGGGAGGGAGCGCGCCCGCCAAGTCCGGTGCTTCTCACGCCGCCCTGCGCGCCTCCGTCTCCCGCGCCCGGCTGCGGCGGCCGTCGACGCTCACCGGGGCGACGCCCTGGATCGTCACCCGGCGGACCACCCGGGGCTGGTCGCCGTAATCGTCCACCGCGCGGTGCACCGTCGCCCGGTTGTCCCAGATCGCCACGTCGCCCGCCCGCCAGGTCCAGCGCACCGTGTTCTCCGGCCGGGTGGCGTGGTCGTGGAAGATCGCCAGCAGGTGCTGCGAATCCGCCGTCGTGAGTCCCAGGAGGCGCTGGATGAAGTGCCCGACGATCAGCGAGCGCTCGCCGCTCTCCGGATGCACGTGGACCAGCGGATGCTCGGTCTCGAACACGGTCCGGGTGAACACCTCCTCGTGGCGCCGCCGGCCTTCCTCCGAGACGGTCACGCGCCCGCCCACGTAGTCGTAGACGTTCGAGTGCAGCGCCCAGAGCCGGTCGGCGAGATCGCGCAGGGGCTCGGGCAGCTCCGCGTAGGCCGCGGCCGTATTGGCCCAGAGCGTGTCGCCGCCGAAGGGGGGCACCGTCACGGCGCGCAGGATCGAGATCGCCGGGTAGGCCGGCACGAAGGTCACGTCGGTGTGCCAGGAACTCGCCCGCTCGCCCCGGCTGCCGTCGAGGTCGAGGACGCCCGCCGTGCCGGCGAGCGGCGGGACGGTCGGGTGCGGGACGAGGTCGCCGAGCAGCCGGCCGAACGCCTCCTGGCCCGCCTCGTCGAGGCTCTGGTCGCGGAAGAACACGACCTTGTGGGTCACCAGCGCCGCGCGGAGCGCCGTGACGGTGGCGGCGTCGAGCCCGTCCGAGAGCGCGAGGCCGCGGATCTCGGCGCCGATGCGTCCGGCGACGCGGCGGATGTCGAGGACCGAGGATGACGGGTGCAGAGGCTGGGGGATGGCGGTCATCGGAAGGTTTCCCTGGCAGGACGGCGACGCGGCGGGCATTTTCGGCGCGCGCGATCGAGTTGTTCCGGGGCCGAATGACCCGGAATTCGTCCGCGTCGTCGCCGATGATCTTTGGCCAGCCGCCCCGGTTTGTCGATAAACGGCGTTTTCAAATTTTCGGATCTTTCCGAAAGGCTTTTTCCGGATGCCCCGGTCCGGCAGCGTCGGCGTTCCCCGACGCTGCGCGGCGTCCGGCTGGCCCGGATGGCCGACGCGACGACAGCACGCGGCGACTCGAGGGCTCGCACCATGGCCGACGACTTCCACGAGGTGCTGTTTCCCCTCGACGTCTCGCTGCGCGCGAGCGGCGGGCCGCAGCGGCTCACCGAGATCGTGACCCTGGCCTCCGGCCGGGAGCACCGGAACGGCCGCTGGGCCGATTCCCGCCGCCGCTACGATGCCGGCTTCGGCCTGCGCGGCCTCGACGCGCTCCACGCCGTGCTGGTCTTCTTCGAGGAGCGGCGCGGCCGGCTCTACGGCTTCCGGTTCCGCGACCGGGTCGATGGCCGCTCGGGGCCGCCGGGACGGGCGACCGGCCCCCTCGACCAGCGCCTCGGCATCGGCGACGGCGCCACCGCGGTCTTCCCGCTGGTGAAGACCTACGGCAGCGGCTTCGCACCCTACCGGCGCCGGATCGCCAAGCCGGTGGCGGGCAGCGTCCGGGTGGCGGTCGGCGGCCGGGAGGTCGGGCCCGACGCCTTCGCGTGCGACGCCGCCACGGGGCTCGTCGCCTTCTCGCCCGGCCACGTCCCGGCACCGGGCGCCGTCGTGACGGCGGGCTTCGCCTTCGACGTGCCGGTCCGCTTCGACACCGACGACCTGACCATCGATCTCGCGGCCTTCACGGCGGGCGAGATCCCGAAGGTGCCGCTCGTCGAGATCGTGCCCTGAGGAGGGAGCCATGCGCGACATCCCGGCGGCCTTCGCGGCCCATCTCGCGGGGGGCATGACCACCCTGTGCCGCTGCTGGTCCTTGCGGCGGCGGGACGGGGTCGCCCTCGGCTTCACCGACCACGACCGCGACCTGACCGTCTCGGGTCTCGTCCACGAAGCCCGGACCGGGCTGGAGGCCGCCGAGGCCGTCGCGGAGCTGGGTTTCGCCGTCTCGGGCGGCGACGTGGCGGGCGCGCTCAGCAGCTTCGGCCTGACCGAGGCCGACATCGCCGGCGGCCTCTACGACGGCGCCGCGGTGGAGACCTGGCTGGTCGATTGGAACCGGCCCGAGACCCGGCTGCTGATCGACCTCGCCACGATCGGCGAGGTGCGCCGCGAGGGCGACGCCTTCGTGGCGGAGCTGCGCGGCCTCACGCACCAGCTCGACGCCGAGCGCGGGCGAACCTACCGGGCCACCTGCGGCGCCGACCTCGGGGATGCCCGCTGCCGGGTCGAGCTCGCACCCTGGCGCACGACCGGCCGTGTGACCGCGCTCCCGGAGCCCGCGACGCTCGCGGCGGTGCTGGCGGGCGCCTTCGCCGACGGCCTGTTCACCGGCGGCCGGCTGACCTGGACCGACGGTGCCAATGCCGGGCACGCGGCGGACGTCCGGCTCCAGCTCGGCGGCCTGATCGAGCTCTGGACCGTGCCGCCCCGGCCCGTGGCGCCCGGGGACGGCTTCACGCTGACGGCGGGCTGCGACAAGCGCCTCGCCACCTGCCGGGACCGCTTCGCCAACGCGGCGAACTTCCAGGGCTTCCCGCACATGCCCGGCAACGACGCGGTGGCGCGGGCGGTGCCGGGCTCGGGGCCCGTCCTCGACGGCGGGAGCCTGTTCCGATGAGCGCGATGCGGCGGGATATCGGCGCGGCGGCGCTCGGCGAGGCCCGGCTGTGGCTGGGGACGCCCTACCGCCACCAGGCCTCGCTGCGCGGGGTCGGCTGCGACTGCCTCGGGCTGCTGCGCGGGGTCTGGCGCGGGCTCTACGGGACCGAGCCCGAGGCGGTCCCGCCCTACACCGGCGCGTGGGCCGAATCCGCCGCTCCCGGCAGCGACCCGCTCACCGAGGCGGCGTCCCGCCACCTCGTGCCGGTGCCGGGCTCCCTCGCCGACGCGGTGCCCCGGGCGGGCGACGTGCTGCTCTTCGCCTTCCGCCGCCACCTTCCGGCCCGCCACTGCGCCCTCGCCACCGGCGACGGCGCCATGATCCACGCCCATGACGGGGCCGCCGTCACCGAGGTGGCGCTGACCCGCTGGTGGCGGCGCCACCTGACGGGGGTGTTCCGGTTTCCGGACTCCGCCTCAGGCGGCCGCGGCCACGCGGAGCTCGACCTGCAGCCCGGCGGCGGCGAGCATCGAGACCAGCGAGTCGATGGCGAACAGGTCGATCTTGCCGCGCATCAGGTCTGAGACGCGCGGTTGCGTGATGCCGAGGATCTTCGCGGCCTGGGCTTGGCTCAGACCCGTCCGCTCGATGTGATCGTGCAGGGCCATCATCAACGCCGAGCGGATGCGCATGTGCGCCGCCTCGGCCGGCGTGTCCTCAACGGCATCCCACACGCTGTCGAAGCTCGTGCCCGTCATGATTTCAACTCCCGAACGAGGTCGGCATGGCGTTGCTTCGCCAGGGCAATGTCGGCCGATGCCGTCCTCCGTGTGGTCTTGCGGAAGCGATGGAGGACGAAGACCGCCTCCGGGAATTTCGCCAGGGAGATGACGCGGAACGCACCTCCGGTTCACGGATGCGGATCTCCCGGACGCCCGGACCGATGGACCGCATGGGCTTCCAGTCCTCGGGATCCCGACCGGACTGAACGCGGTCGATCTGATAGCCGGCAGCGCGCCGGGCATCCTGAGGGAAGGCGCGCAGGTCATCGAGCGCGTTCCCGCGGAACACCACGCCTTCGGGCTGCCGAGTCACGCCTGAGCACCACACCGTCCGCGCGGATCGGCCGGATATACAAAAACTTGTATATCTCCGCAATCGCTGCCGCGCTCGATCATCCCGGAGCCCGCCATGGCGACCCTGATCCTGTCCTCGGCCGGTGCCGCGGTCGGCACCGCGCTCGGCGGTCCGATCGGCGCCGTGGTCGGGCAAGGGCTCGGCGCGGCCGCGGGCTCGGCGCTGGGCGGGGCCCTGTCCGGCTCGGGGCCGCACACGCGCTTCGTCGAGGGGCCGCGCCTCGCCGACGTGGCCGGCGTGACCTCCACCGAGGGCGACCCGATTCCCCGGGTCTATGGCAGGGCCCGGATCGGCGGCACCCTGATCTGGGCGACGCGTCCGCTTGAGGTCGCCAACACCAGCGTGGCCCGCGCCGCGACGCCCGCCAAGGGCATGGGCGGCCAGAGGACCGTCACGACCCGCTACGCCTACTACGCCAACCTCGCGGTCGGGCTGTGCGAGGGCGAGATCGCCTGCGTCCGCAGGATCTGGGCCGACGGACGGGAGATCGACCAGGTCGGCCTCACGATCCGGGTCCACACGGGCGGCCCCGCGCAGGAGCCCGACCCGCTGATCGTCGCCAAGGAGGGGGCGGAGAACGCGCCGGCCTATCGCGGCCTCGCCTACGTGGTGTTCGAGCACCTGCCGCTCGCCGATTTCGGCAACCGCATCCCGCAATTCGCCTTCGAGGTGATCCGCCCGGTCAACGGCCTGTTCGGCCGGGTCCGCGCCGTCGACCTGATCCCCGGGGCCGGGGAGTTCGCCCTCGATCCGGACCGCGTCACCGTCGATCTGGGCCTGGGCCGGACAGAGGCGGCCAACCGGCATCAGCTCCAGCGCACCACCGACGTCATCGCGTCGCTGGACGCGCTGCAGGCCCTGTGCCCGAACCTGCGCCGGGTCGCCGTCGTGGCGACGTGGTTCGGCACCGACCTGCGGGCCTGGTCCTGCCGGGTGGTGCCCAAGGTCGAGACCCCCCGCAAGCGCGCGAAGCCGGAGGACTGGTCCGTGGCGGGGATCGCCCGGGCCGAGGCCGAGGTCGTCTCGACCCTGCCGGACGGCACGCCGGCCTATGGCGGCACGCCGGCCGATGCCGGGCTGACCCGGCTGGTGGCCGAGCTGGCGCGCCGCGGCCTGGAGGTGCTGCTCTACCCGTTCGTGATGATGGACGTGCCCGCCGGCAGCGGGCTCCCCGATCCCCGCGCCCCCGGCGCGACCCAGCCGCCCTATCCCTGGCGCGGGCACATCACCTGCGATCCGGCGCCGGGCCTGCCGGGCAGCCCGGACGGGACCGACGCCGCCGCCGCCCAGGTCGCGGCGTTCTTCGCCGGATACGGCGCCGCGGTGCTGCACTACGCCGACCTCGCGGCGCGCTGGGCGGCCTCCGGGGTGCCGCTCGCGGGCTTCGTCATCGGCAGCGAGCTCGTCGGCCTCACCCGGGTGCGCGGCGCCGACGGATACCCGGCGGTGGCGGCGCTCCGCAGCCTCGCCGCCGCCCTGCGCGCGCGCCTCGGCCCGGGCGTCGCCCTGGTCTACGGCGCGGACTGGACCGAGTACGGCGCCCATGTCCGCGACGGCGGCGCTACCGTCCGTTTCCCCCTGGACGACCTGTTCGCGGACGGCAACATCGCGGCGGTCGGCATCGACTGGTATCCGCCGGTCTCCGACTGGCGCGACGCGCCGGAGCATGCCGACCTCGCGGTGGCGGGCGACATCGCCGACAGGGCCTACCTCAAGGCCCGCGGCGCGTCGGGGGAGGCCTACGACTGGTACTACGCCGATGCGGCCGGCCGCGCCGCCCAGGATCGCCGCCCGATCACGGACGGCGTCGCCGGCAAGCCGTGGATCTTCCGGGCGAAGGACCTCGTGGCGTGGTGGTCGAACCCGCACGTGGAGCGCGACGGCGGCGTCGAGACGCGCAGCACCGCCTGGGTTCCCATGGGGAAGCCGGTCTGGTTCACCGAGGTCGGCGTGCCGGCGGTGGACAAGGGCACGAACGGGCCCAACGTCTTCCCGGATCCGAAATCCCCCGAAGGCGCGTACCCGCCGCATTCCCGCGGCCTGCGGGACGAGCTGATCCAGCTCCGCGGGCTGGAGGCGATCCTCGCCCGGTTCGACCCGGCGGCGGAGGGCTTCCGGGACGCCGACAACCCGGTCTCGCCGGTCTATGCCGGCCGGATGGTCGACCCCGAGAGGGTCTTCGTCTGGGCCTGGGACGCGCGGCCGTTCCCCGCCTTCCCGACGGTGCGCGGGGTCTGGGCCGACACGGCCAACTGGCGCATCGGCCACTGGGTCACGGGCCGGATCGAGGGCTGCGACCTCGACCTGCTGGTGCTGAAGATCCTGGCGGAGTTCGGCTTCGACGCCGCCGTCTCGGTTGAGGCCGCCGCCTTCCTCGACGGCTACGTCGTGGACCGGCCGCTCACGGCGCGCGGCGCCCTGGAGACCCTGGCTCAGGTCTACGGCCTCGACGTCTCGGCGGTGGCCGGTCGCCTGCGCCTGCGCGGTCCGCGCCGCGACAGGCCCGTGGTGCTCGCCGAGGCCGACCTCGTCCGGCTCTCGGAGGAGCGGCCGGTGCTCCGCCAGGTCCGCGCCGAGGAGAGCGCCCTGCCGCGCTCCGTGGAGCTCGGCATCACCGAGGCCGAGAGCCCGGAATACCGCCGCGCCACCGCGGCGGCGGTGCGGCCCGCGGGGGCGCGGCGGCGCGAGACCCGGATCGAGGCGGCGATCGTCACCCGCCGGGAGACCGGCGACGGGCTGGCCGAGGCGATCCTCGACCGCGCCATCGCGGCCCGCGACAGCGCGGTCTTCACCGTGAGCCCCCGCCGGGTCGAGCTGGAGCCCGGCGACCTCCTGGCGGTGCCGGTCGACCTCCCCGGCGGCGCGGTGCTGCGCCGGATCGACCGGATCGACGATGCCCCCACCGGCCGGCGGATCGAGGCGAGCGGCGTGCCGCCCCGGGGCGGGCCGGGGCGGATGCTCGCCCGCAGCCCGGCCCAGCCGGCGGTGCCGGCCCCGGTGTTTCCGGGACAGCCCCTGGCGCTCGCCCTCGACCTGCCGGTGGACCGCGGCAGCCCCACGGTCCTGCAATACTGCGCGGTGGCGGCCGAGCCCTGGCCGGGGGCCGTCGCGGTCTGGCGCGCCGAGGGGGCGGGGCCCCTCGGCCTGCACGGCCACGTCGATTACCCCGCCTGCCTCGGGACGACCCTGTCGCCGCTGCCCGCCGGGCCGCTGTGGCGGATCCAGCGGGGCGCGCATCTCGACGTCACCCTGCGCCGGGGCGGGACGCTGGCCGCCATCGGCGAGGCCGCGCTGCTGGCGGGCGGCAACCTGTTCGCCCTGATCGGGCCCGACGGCACCGTGGAGCTGCTCGGCGCGGCGGACGCCGTGTTGACCGGCCCCGACACCTACCGCCTGTCGGGCTTCCTGCGCGGGCTCGCGGGCAGCGAGGCGGCGGCGGGGCGTTCCACCCCGGCGGGCAGCCTGATCGTGCGGCTGGACGACGGTGCGGTGGTCCCCCTGGTCGCGCGCCTCGACGAGGCCGGGCGCGCCTTCCGCTACCGGATCGGGCCGGCGGACCGCGATCCGGGCGATCCGGCCTTCGCGGAACTCGCCGCCACCGCCGGGGTCGCGGCGCTGCGGCCGTTGCGTCCCGTCCACCTTCGGGCGCGCCGGGGGACGGAGGGCGTACGGCTCTCCTGGATCCGCCGCGCCCGTCGCGACGGCGACGCCTGGGAGCCCGCCGAGATCCCCCTCGACGAGGCCGAGGCCTACGCCGTGACGCTGTTCTCGGCCTCCGGCGCGCCCCTGCGCACGCTCCGGGCCGAGACCCAGCAAATCCTCTACGCCGACGAGGCGCAGGATTTCGGCGGTCCGCAGCGGAGCCTCGACCTGGCCGTGGCGCAGCTCGGCACCGTCGCGGGCCCCGGGCCGGCCCACCGCGCCCGCATCCCCGTCCGCTCGGCCTGAATTCTCGGGAGCCGCCCCATGTCCGACGTTACGCCCCGTCTCGGCCTGCCGCTGATCGCCGCGGGCCAGGCCCAGAAGCACGTCACCCACAACGAGGCCCTCGGCCTCCTCGATGCCCTGGTCCAGCTCGCCTGCCTGGACAAGGACCTCACCGCGCCGCCGCCGAGCCCGGCCGAGGGCGACCGCTACCTCGTGGTCGCGGGCAGTCCGGGAGGCGCCTGGGCGGGGCTGGGCGGCCAGGTGGTGCGCTACGCCGACGGCGTCTGGCTCGGGTCGGTGCCGCGGGCCGGCTGGTTCGCCTACCTGATCGACGAGGCCGACCTCTACGTGTTCGACGGCGCGGCCTGGACGAGCTTCCGCCGGGCGCTCGCCGCGATCCAGAGCGTGAGCCGCCTCGGGATCAACACCGATGCGGATTCCACCAACCGCCTCGCCGTGAAGTCGGACGCGGCGCTGCTGACCTGGGACGACGCCACGCCCGGCTCCGGCGACATGCGGATCTGCATCAACAAGAAGGCCGCCGCCCGGGACGCCGCGCTGGTCCTCGAGACCGGATACGCGGCCCGCGCGCTGCTCGGCCTTCTCGGGAGCGACGATTTCAGCCTGAAGGTCTCGGCGGACGGGGCCGCCTACGCCACGGCGCTCACCGCCTCGGCGAAGACCGGGGGGGTCGACTTCGCCTCCGCGGAGACCACCCTGGCCGCCGCCGCGACCACGGACCTCGGCGGCACCGGCACGCGGCGGGTCCTCGTCACCGGGACGGCGACGATCACGAGCTTCGGCGGGGTGCCCGACCGGGAGCGGCTCGTGCGCTTCGCCGGCGGCGCCCGGCTCGTCCACGACGCGGGCAAGCTCGCGCTGCCGACCCGGGCCGACCTCGTGACGGCGGCCGACGACACCTGCCTGGCCGTCTCGGACGCGGCCGGCCGCTGGCGCGTGTGGCACTACCAGCGCTCCGACGGGACACCGCTGGCGACCGCCGCGCGGGCCGCTGCGTGACGTCATCGCGGCGGCCTTGATCGGGCGCCCCGGAACGACGGGCTGGCTCTGGCGGCCCGGATTGCGGCGGCAGGCATGCGTCCCCATCGGGCGCGGCCCCAGCCCTCACCCCGCATCCAGCGCCGCCAGCATCACCGGCTCGATCGCCGCGTAGCCCGCCGCATTGAGGTGGATGCCGTCATCGGTCAGCGCCCGCCGGAGCGCCCCGGCCTCGGTGGCGAGCGGCGCATGATAATCCACGAGGCGCGCGGACCCCGCCGCGCAGGTCGCGCGCAGCCACGCGTTCAGCGCGCGGATGCGCGCCACCGGCTTCAATTCGGGCCGCCAGCCCCAGAAGTCGCTCGGCATCACGGTGCCGATCCACAGCGGCAGCCCGGCCTCGAAGGCGAGGCGCCCCATGGCGAGGATGTTCTCGCGGATCGCCGCGTCGGAGACCGGGCCGTCGACCTCGGCGATGTCGTTGATCCCGCAGAGCAGGTGGACGCCCCGGGCGCCCACCGTGTCCCGCAGGAAGCGGGCCCGGATCTGCCCGCTCGTCTGACCCGGTACGCCCAGGGCCAGGAAGCCGTGCCGCCCGAAGGTCTCGGCCCGGGCGACGCCCCAGGCGGCGGTGATCGAGTCGCCGATGAACACCAGCGGCCGGTCCTGTCCGCGTCCCATCGCTCAGCCCATCCGCGCCGTCGCCCGAGAGCCGGGTCCCGGCGGTGCCCATAGCCCGGCGGCGAACGGCCGGCCATCGAGCGGAGCGTGCGCATGCGGAATCCGGAACGGAGGCCGACGCCGGGCGACTTCTTCGCCGCCGAATGCCGCCGCCTCGGACCCCGCCTGATGGGCGATCTCGGGCTGAGCGACATCCAGGCGGCGGGCCTCCTGGGCAATCTCGGGCACGAGAGCGGCGGGTTCCGCGACCTTCAGGAGATCGCCCCCGCGGTCGCCGGCTCGCGCGGGGGCTGGGGACTCGCCCAGTGGACCGGCCCGCGGCGCAGGGCCATGGAGGCCTGGTGTCGGGCGCACGCCCTCGATCCGGCCGACCCGGAGGCGAGCTACGGCTACCTCTGCGCGGAGCTGCGCGGCACCGAGGCCGCGGCGCTCGCCGCCCTGCGGCAGGCCGCAACCCTCCGGGCCGCCACCGAGGCGGTGTGCCGGCGCTTCGAGCGGCCCGGCATCGTGGCGCTGCCCAGCCGGCTCGCCTGGGCGGCCCGGGCGCTGGCCGCCCTCCGGAGCGGTGACGCCCCGGCGACGCCCGCAGCCGGAGCCCTCGGCCCGCGCCGGGCCGCGCCCGCCGCAGACGTTCCCGAGCCGGCCGGGTCTGCCGCGCATGTATCACCCGGAGATCAGCCATGACGCACCGCATCCGCGCGGGGCTCGCCCTCGCCTGCGCCGCCCTCCCGTTCTCAGCCCTGCTGGTGCCGGTGCGGGCGGCCGGCGAGAGTGCCGCGGGCGCCGTGAGCGTGCCGTGGGGCGACTGGCTGGTCGCCCTGCTGCAGCCGGTCTCGGCGGTGCTCGTCCCGCTCGCCGCCACGGCGGTGACGGCCGGCATCGCCCGGGTCGCCCCCTGGGCCGCCTCGGTGCTGACCCGGGACCGGGTCGAGGCCGCGATCCGGGCGGGGGCCGCGTATGGCCAGAACGCCGTGGCCGGCGCCGCCAAGGGGCGGACCGTCAGCGTCGATCTCGGCGCCGCGGTGGTCGCCGCCGGCGCCCGGCACGTCCTCGCCACCGCGCCCGCCCACGTCGTCCGGACCGCGGGCGCCGCCGAGGGTGTCGCGGCCCGGATCTTCCGGGCGCTGCCGCTCGATCCGCAGGCGAGCGCCGCCAACGTCCTCGCCCCGGCGCTGGAGCAGTTGCGGGACCGGGACGCCCGCAGGCCGGCCCAGCGGCACGGCTGAGGTTCATTGCCGGGCGCGACCGCACATCCGGTCCGGCCGCCGGAGGGACGGGAGGACGGCCATGACCCTGATCCGCACACCGTCCCGCAAGTCCGCCGCCGCGCCCCCCGACGACGAGGCCGGATCCGGCACGCCCCTCGGGGGGCGGACGCGGACGATCCGCTTCCCGCCCTACTGGCACGCGTGGTTCGCGCGTCAGACCGAGCCGCGCCTGGCCGCGCTGGACGAACTGGTCGACGAGCACGTCGAGCGGCGGGCGATCCGCCGCTACCTCCGCCGGCTCAAGCACGCGACGGTGCTGGCCTTCGTCGCCGCCGCGGCGGCGGCGCACTGGTTCTCGGACCAGACCGCGTGGCTCGCGGAGCGGATCCCCGCCCTGCGGGCGCTCTGGACGCTGATCGTGGGAGGGTGAGATGAGCCTGCGCCGCAACCGGGTCCTCGACCGCCTCTGGCTGAGCCTGTCGGGCGCGGCGGCCCTGTCGGTTGCGCTCCACGCGGGAACGCAGCTCGGCCTTCGCAGCTGGTTCCCCCGGGCCGGCACCGCCGCCCCGGCCGCGCAGGCGGCCGTGGCGGAGGAATCCGGGCCGGCCGCCGGGTGTCGCGACGCCGGATCCGCAGCGGTGCGCGGGCCCGGGCCGCCGTGACTGGGGGCAACCATCCGCGCGGTGGAACCGGGGGGCGCCTCGCCCGTAATGCCGGCACGATGCCGACCGCGTTCCGATCGTTCGCAACCCCTTTCGCCCGCGCGCCGGGTGGGCCCGCCGCGCGGCGATGCAAGCTGCGCATTCAGGGCGCATTCAGTGCCCCCGGCCCACATCTCTCGCCAATGCGCTACGCCATCGCCCTCGTCGCCATCGGCCTGACCGCCGCGGCCCTCGCCGCGGGCGGCCTCGGCTCCATGGCCGACGACGGGCCGGCGCCGCAGACGGGCGCCGTCCCGAGTCCGCCGCCGGTGCGCGTCGAGGCCTGCCTGTCCCCCGCCGACATGCGCGAGGAGGTCGGCGAGCGGCGGGTGATCCCGCCGGTGGCGGCGATCCGCGCGGCCCGCGCGGTGATCCCCCGGGCCGAGATCCAGCGGGCGAGCCTCTGCCGCTACGACGACACGCTGGTCTACATGCTCACCGCCTTGCGCCGGGACGGTCATTTCGTGCACGTGATCGTCGACGCGCGCACCGGCAGCGTGGCTGGACAGTATTGAGCGGGCGCCGAAATCGTCTCGGAGGGGAGTGAGCCGTGCGTCTGCTCGTCGTGGAGGATGACAAGGACATCAACCGGCAGGTCGTGGCCGCGCTGGAGGAGGCCGGCTACGTCGCCGACAAGGCCTATGACGGCGAGGAGGGCGGCTATCTCGGCGAGAGCGAGCCCTACGACGCCATCATCCTGGACATGGGTCTGCCCAAGGCGGACGGCGTCACGGTGCTGCAGAAATGGCGGCGGGCCGGGGTGAAGACGCCGGTGATCATCCTGACCGCCCGGGACCGCTGGTCCGACAAGGTCGACGGCTTCGACGCGGGCGCCGACGACTACGTCACCAAGCCGTTCCACATGGAGGAGCTGATGGCCCGGGTCCGCGCGCTCCTGCGCCGGGCCGCCGGGCACGCCACCAGCCAGATCGCCTGCGGCCCCGTCACCCTCGACACCCGCTCCGGCAAGGTCTTCGTCGACGGCGCGCAGGTGAAGCTGACGAGCCACGAATACCGGCTGCTGTCCTACCTGATGCACCATACCGGCCGGGTGGTCTCCCGGGCCGAGCTGACCGAGCACCTCTACGACCAGGATTTCGACCGGGACTCGAACACCATCGAGGTGTTCGTCGGGCGGCTCCGCAAGAAGCTCGCGGTGGACCTGATCCAGACGGTGCGCGGCCTCGGCTATCTGGTCGATCCCAACCAGCCGCCGGCGCGAGTATGACCGCCCGCCCGGTGCCCGGCTGGCTGCCGGCCGTGTTCATGCGCGGCGGCACCAGCAAGGCGCTGATTCTGCTCCGCCGGGACGTGCCGGGGGACCTCGCCGCCTGGGAGCCGGCCTTCCTCTCCGCCATGGACAGCCCGGACCCGTTCGGGCGCCAGCTCAACGGCATGGGCGGGGGCGTCTCGTCGGTCTCGAAGATCTGCGTCGTGGAGCGCTCGGCGCGGCCGGACGCAGACATCGACTACACCTTCGTGCAGGTGGTGGTCCGCGAGGGCCGCATCGACCTGTCGGGCAATTGCGGCAACATGCTCGCGGCGGTCGGGCCGTTCGCCGTGGACGAGGGGCTCGTGGCGGTTCCCGACGGCCCCGTTCATCTGCGGATCTACAACACCAACACGCGCAAGCTGATCGCGGCGAGCTTCGCCGCGCGGGACGGCCGGACCGTCTACCGCGGCGACCTCGCGATCCCCGGCGTCACCGGCACCGGCGCACCGATCCGCCTCGACTTCATCGATCCGGGCGGTGCCACCACCGGCCGGCTGCTGCCCACCGGCGCCGTCCGCCAGAGCCTCGACGTGCCCGGCCTCGGCCCGGTGGAGGTCTCGCTGGTGGATGCGGCTAATGCCTGCGTGTTCGTCCGCGCCGCCGATCTCGGCCTCACCGGCGTGGAGCTGCCCGCCGCCCTGGAGGCGGTGCCCGGCCTCCTCGACCGGCTGGCGCGGATCCGCCGGGCCGGCTCCGTGGCGATGGGCATCGCGCCGGATCTCGATGCGGCGGCCCGCATCGTCCACGTGCCCTTCGTCGGCCTCGTCGCCCCGCCGCAGGACTCCGGCAGCCTGTCCGGGGCGCCGATCCGCGCCGCGGATGTCGACCTGACGGCGCGGGTGATCTCCAACGGCGTGCCGCACCAGGCCCTGCCGCTCACCGCCACCCTGTGCCTCGCCGTCGCCGCCCGGCTCGAGGGCAGCCTCGTCCACGAGTCCGCCCGCCCCACCGGCGACGCCGCCCTGCGGGTCGGCATGCCGTCGGGCATCCTCACCGCCGACGCCGCCGTTTCGCGCGACGGCGAAGGCTGGCGGGCGGAGCGCGGCTCGTTCTTCCGCACCGCGCGGCCGCTGATGCGGGGCGACGTGTTCTACGATGCGCCGGCGCCGGTCTGAGCGCGCGACAAACCCATGACCGACCTCATCGGCCTCTTCTCCCTGCGCCGCCGCTCCATCGCGGTGCGGCTCGCCGTGTCGGCGTTCCTGTCGAGTTCCGCGATCCTGCTGATCGCGGCCTGGATCCTCACGACCCTCTACCGCGAGAACACCGAGCGGTCCTTCGACAGCCGGCTCCTGGTCTTCACCAACAACCTCGCCACCGACCTCGTCTCGCCCAACGATCCCGAGAGCCGGACCTTCTCGCTCGGCGATCCGCGCTTCGACCTGCCGCTGTCGGGCTGGTACTGGCAGGTCGGCAAGCCCGACGCGAAGCCCCGGGACGTGCGCACCTCCCGGTCCCTCGTCGGGGTGCCGCTGCCGCCGGCGACGGATTCGGACGGCAAGGTCGGGGTCGGGCAGATCCGCCAGGGCTACGGCAAGGGCCAGGACGGGCGGCTGCTGCGGATCATGGAGCGCGACGTCGATCTCGGCGAGGACGGCCGCTACACGGTCCGCGTGGCCGGCCCGGCGGACGAGATCGTCAACGACGTCGACCGGTTCCGGAACTCGCTGACCATCACCTTCGGCCTGCTCGGCCTGTCGCTGGCGCTCACCACCCTGCTGCAGATCCGGTTCGGCCTCGCGCCGCTTAAGAAGATGCGCGCGGCCTTGGGCGCGGTCCGCCGGGGCGAGGCCGACCGCATCACCGGCACCTATCCGCGCGACATCGCCCCGCTCACCGGCGAGGTGAATCTCCTGATCGAGACCAATCGCGAGATCCTGGAGCGGGCCCGCACCCAGGTCGGCAACCTCGCCCACGCCCTGAAGACGCCCCTCTCGATCATCGTCAACGAGGTCGGCGCCTCGGACGCCCCCGAGGACCTCGCCCACAAGATCCGCGAGCAGGCCGCGGTGATGCGCGACCAGGTGAACTACCACCTCGACCGGGCGCGGGCCGCGGCGCTCGCCGGGACGCTGGGCACCTCCACGGAGGTCGAGCCGGCGCTCGCCGGCCTCGTGCGCACCTTCGGGAAGATCTACCGCGACAAGGACATCGCCTACGACGTGCACGTGCCCCCGGGCCTGCGCTTCCGGGGCGAACGCCAGGACTTCGAGGAAATGGTCGGCAACCTCGTCGACAACGCGTCGAAATGGGCCCATGCCCGCGTGGCGATCCGGGCCGAGGCCGTGGCCAAGGACGATTATCCGCACCTCGTCGTCGCCATCGAGGATGACGGGCCCGGCCTGCCGCCGGAGGCGCGACAGGCCGTGCTCGGCCGGGGCCGGCGGCTCGACGAGTCGAAGCCCGGCTCCGGTCTCGGCCTGTCCATCGTGGCGGATCTCGCGACCCTGTACCGGGGGCGCTTCACGCTGGAGGAGGCGGCCCTGGGCGGCCTGCGGGCGGTGCTGGAGGTGCCGGGGGATGCGCCGGTGGGGGCGGCCAGCCACTGACGCCCCCCGGATCCGGCCCGGCCTGCCCGGAGACCCGCCCCTTGTCATCGTGCGGGAGTTGCGTGACACCGTGCCGCCGTCGGGAGGCGTCGTGGCGTCCCGCCGCCGGCTCCACATGGCCTGGGGAGGCGCGGGCCGGTCGGGCCCGCTGGCGAAGGTTCGATGACGGCGATCTGGTTCATCCTGGCGGCCCTGACCGCGGCAGCCGTGCTCGGCCTGCTCTGGCCGCTGTCGCGCCGCGCCGCCGTACCCGCCGGCGAGGCGGGCGGGACCGGGCTCGCCACCGAGACCGCCTTCTACGAGGACCAGATCGCCGAGATCGGACGTGACCTGGAGCGCGGCCTGATCGCCCCGGACGAGGCCGAGACCGCCAAGGCCGAGGCGGCCCGCCGCCTGCTCCGGGCGAGCCGCGAGGCGCAGCGCGAGGCCGAGGATGACGATCTGGCCGAGGCCGCGCGCCCGGCCGAGCCGCGCCTGCGCCGGCGCCGGGCCGCCTCGGCCTTCGCGGTCTCCACCATCCCGCTGGTGGCGCTGATCGCCTACGGGCTCTACGGCTCGCCGGAGCTGCCCGCCCAGACCGAGGCCGACCGGCAGGCCGCCCGCGGCGGCGCCGACGAGCTGGCGAAGGCGGTCGGCCAGATCGAGGCGCGGCTCGCCCGGGATCCCAACGATGCCCGCGGCTGGGCGGTGCTCGCCCCGGTCTACATGCGCACCGGCCGCTTCGACGCCGCCGCCCGGGCCTACGGGAACATCGCCCGCCTGAAGGGCGAGACCGCCGACCTCCTCGCCGATCAGGGGGAGGCCCTCACGGCGGCCGCCAACGGCACCGTCTCGCCCGAGGCCAAGGCGCTGTTCGACAAGGCGCAGGCCCAGGATCCGAACGCGCCCAAGCCCCGCTTCTACCTCGCCCGGGCGGCCGAGCAGGCCGGCGACACCGGCGAGGCGATCCGCCAGCTCACAACCCTCGAGGCCGCCGGCCCGCCGGACGCGCCCTGGCTCGGCGTCGTGCGCCAGACCCTGGCCCGCCTCAAGGGCGAGCCGCCACCCCCTCAGGCACTGCCCCAGGCGGCTCCGCAGATTCCGGCGGAGCAGCAGGCGGCGATCCGCGGCATGGTCGACGGACTCGATGCCCGGCTCAAGGGCGGCGGCGGCACCCCCGACGAGTGGCTGCGGCTCGTGCGCTCCCGGACCGTGCTGGGCGAGCGCGATCAGGCGGCGGCGGCCCTGGCCCGGGCCCGCGTCGCGCTGGCGGGCGATCCACAGGGTCTTGCCCAGGTGGAGGCGGGCGGCCGGGCCGTCGGCCTCGATCCGGGCGGCGCGCAGGCCCAGCCGGCCGATCCCGGTCAGGCCGGACCCGCGGCCCAGGCCGAGACCGAGGCCGCGATGGCGGCCGTGCGCGCCCTGCCGCAGGCGGAGCGCGACACGGCGATCCGCGGCATGGTCGAGGGCCTCGACAGGCGCCTGGCCGCCCGGGGCGGCACACCGGACGAGTGGCTGCGCCTCGTGCGCTCCTACAATGCCTTGGGCGACCGCGATCAGGCGATCAAGGTTCTCGATCGCGCCCGGATGGCGCTCGCTGCCAACGGCGAAGCGGTGGCGCGACTCGACGGGCTCGCCCGGGAGCTCGACCTGCCTCCGAAGCCGGCTCCCTGAACCCGTTCCGGATGAGGCTGCCGCCATCGCACGGGGCCCATACGACAATCGGTCCCGGCTGCCGCCCTTGACCCGCGCCCCCGCGGAGCCGACACCCTGGAAAGCTAGAACGAGAACGGTTCGGGTCTGGGCGGATCTCCGCCCGCCGGATCGCGGGGTGGACGCATCGTGACGCGTAAGAGTCGCCGCCTGATCCTGATCGCCGCCTGCGGCAGCGTGCTGGCGCTGGCCGTGGGCCTGATCCTGTTCGCCATGAGCGGATCCATCGTGTTCTTCCGCTCGCCCTCCGACATCGCCCAGCAGAATATCGCGCCGGGCACGCGCCTGCGACTCGGCGGCCTCGTGAAGGACGGCTCGCTCCGGCGCGGGCCCGACCAGAGCGTGGATTTCGCCGTGACCGACACGAACGCCACCGTCGCGGTCCAGTACAAGGGCCTGCTCCCGGACCTGTTCCGGGAAGGGCAGGGCGTGGTCGCCGAGGGCGTCCTGGAGCCGGGCGGCGTGTTCCGCGCCGACACCGTGCTGGCCAAGCACGACGAATCCTACATGCCCCGCGAGGTGGCCGACG
Source organism: Methylobacterium sp. J-070 (assembly GCF_022829385.1). Lineage (GTDB taxonomy): Bacteria > Pseudomonadota > Alphaproteobacteria > Rhizobiales > Beijerinckiaceae > Methylobacterium. The sequence continues at coordinate 51,159 of NZ_JAKSXX010000110.1, forward strand.
CGCTGAAGGCGCAGGGACGCTGGCAGGAGGGCGGCCCGAACAAGGGCGGCCCCGGCACGGGCGGCCCCGCGCCGAAGCCCGCCACCGCCTCGACCGACAGCACGCTCGGTGCGCGCAGCGAGCGGTGAGAGACACCCCATGATCGTCGAGACCGGCCATTTCGCGCTCGCGCTCGCGCTGGCGATCTCCCTGGTCCAGACGGTGATGCCGATCTGGGCCGCCCGCTCGGGCGACCCGGCGCTCCGCCAGATCGCCTCACAGGCCGCGCTCGGCGCCTTCGCGTGCGTGCTGTTCGCCTTCGCGGCGCTCACCTACGCGCACGTCACCTCCGACTTCTCGGTCCAGAACGTCGTCGAGAACTCGCACACGCAGAAGCCGCTGATCTACAAGATCTCCGGCGTCTGGGGGAACCACGAGGGCTCGATGCTCCTCTGGGTCCTGATCCTGACCCTGTTCGGCGCCTGCGTGGCGGCGGCGAAGAACGCCGTGCCGCCGCGCCTGCGCGCCAACACGCTCGGCGTCCAGGGGCTGATCACCGTCGTGTTCGTGCTGTTCATCATCACGACCTCGAACCCGTTCAGCCGCGTGATCCCGGCGCCGCTGGAGGGCAACGACCTCAACCCGCTGCTGCAGGATCCCGGCCTCGCGATCCACCCGCCGCTCCTCTACATCGGCTATGTCGGCTTCTCGATCAGCTTCGCCTTCGCGGTGGCGGCGCTGATCGACGGGCGCATCGACGCCGTCTGGGCCCGGGCGGTGCGGCCCTGGACGCTGACCGCGTGGTGCTTCCTGACTTTGGGCATCGCGATGGGGTCCTACTGGGCCTATTACGAGCTCGGCTGGGGCGGCTGGTGGTTCTGGGATCCCGTCGAGAACGCCTCCCTGATGCCCTGGATCGCCGGCACGGCGCTGCTGCACTCCACGGTGGTGATGGAGAAGCGCGACGCCCTGAAGGTCTGGACGGTGCTGCTCGCCATCCTGACCTTCTCGCTGTCGCTGATCGGCACCTTCCTGGTCCGCTCGGGCGTGATCACCTCGGTGCATTCCTTCGCCACGGACCCGACCCGCGGCGTCTTCATCCTGGCGATCCTGGTGCTGTTCATCGGCGGCTCGCTCACGCTGTTCGCGTGGCGGGCGCCCCTGCTCCGGCAGGGCGGCCTGTTCGCGCCGATCTCCCGGGAGGGCTCTCTCGTCCTCAACAACCTGTTCCTGGTCGCGGGCTGCGCCACCGTGCTGGTGGGCACCCTCTACCCGCTGCTCCTGGAGATGCTGACGGGGGAGAAGATCACGGTCGGGCCGCCCTTCTTCAATTCGACCTTCGTGCCGCTGGCGATCCCGCTGCTGCTGATCGTGCCGTTCGGCCAGGCGCTCGCCTGGAAGCGCGGCGACGTGCTCGCCGCCGCCCAGCGCCTGTTCGCCGCGCTGGCCGTCGCCCTGGTGATCGGCTTCGCCGTGCTGGCCCTCACCTGGGGCGGCCCCGTCATGGCGCCGCTGGGGATCGGTCTCGGCGCCTACCTGCTGATCGGCTCGGCCCTGGAGATCGTCGCCCGCGCCCGCGGCTACGGCGCGAGCCGGACCCGCTCGCTCGGTCAGATCGGGCGGCGTGCCCTCGGCCTGCCGCGCTCCGCCTGGGGCACCGCGCTCGCCCATGCCGGCGTCGGGATCGTGGTGCTGGGCATCGCCGCCCAGGGCTGGGCCACCGAGGGGCTGGGGACGCTCAAGCCCGGGCAGAGCCTGACGGCGGGACCCTACACGGCGACCCTCGATCGCGTCGGACCCCGCCAGGGCCCGAACTACGAGGAGGCCGCCGCCTCCCTGACGATCCGGACCCGCGCCGGCGACGAGGTCGGCCAGGTCGAGACCGGCAAGCGCTTCTACCCGAGCCGCAAGATGGCGGTGACCGAATCCGGCCTGCTGACCATCGGCGCGAGCCAGGTCTACGCCAGTCTCGGCGAGATGGGCCAGGACGGCGGCGTCGGCCTGCGGCTGTACTACAAGCCCCTGGTGCTGCTGATCTGGCTCGGGGCGGTGGTGATGGCGCTGGGCGGCGGTCTCTCGCTCACCGACCGCCGGATGCGGGTGGGCGTCCCCGCCAAGGCGAAGGCGCGGCCGATCCCCAACGCCGTGCCGGCCGAGTGATGGCGGCGATGACGGCCACCGCGACTCTCCCATCGGGCGCGACCGTACCTGCGATGGCGCTCCCCTCTCCCCCCCTGCTGCGCAGGATACCCGCCCCCGCAGGGGAGGGAGGGCGCGCGCACATTCGGCTCGGCGCGGCGCTCCTGCTTCTCGCAGCGATCGTCACCCCCGCCTGCGCCGTCCAGCCCGACGAGGTGCTGAGGGATCCCGCCCTCGAGCACCGCGCCCGGGAGATCTCGTCCGAGCTGCGCTGCCTCGTCTGCCAGAACCAGTCGATCGACGATTCCGACGCGCCGCTCGCCAAGGATCTGCGCCTCATCGTCCGCGAGCGCCTGCAGAAAGGCGACAGCGATCCGGCCGTCCTGAACTACGTCGTCGACCGCTACGGCGAGTTCGTGCTGCTGCGCCCGGTCTTCGCCCTGCACACCCTGCTGCTGTGGCTGACCCCGGTGCTCGCGGTCCTTCTGGGCGGCCTGGGCCTCTGGCGCCTCGCCCGCCGTCGCCCGGCGGTGCCGGCTCCGACTCTGTCGCCGTCCGAAGAGGCAGAGGTCGCGGCGCTCCTGCGACGGGAGTAGAATCGGGTTCAGCGATGATTCGCCCGCCCATCGGCACGAGTCTTGGATCGGGCATCGCTGACCGCTTGATCGGCGACGCGCCCGGGGCAGGACGATGACGGCCGCTACGCTCACCATCTCGAGCCGCAACTACTCCTCGTGGTCCCTGCGGGGCTGGCTGATCTGCCGGATGACAGGGCTCGACTTCCAGACCGAGGTCCTCTCCGGCACGGATGCCGGCAGCCGGGCGGAATTGCTCCACCTGTCGCCGTCCTTCCTGGTCCCGCGCCTGCGCCACGGCGACGTGGTCGTCTGGGACACGCTCGCCATCGCCGAGTATCTCGGCGAGACCTTCCCTAAGGCCGGCCTGCTGCCCGAACCCCTGGCGGAGCGTGCCCATTGCCGCTCGATCTCCGGCGAGATGCATTCGGGCTTCGTCAACCTGCGATCGGCCCTGCCGATGAATTTGCGCGCCTTCCACCCCGCTTTCCCCGTGTTCAACGGCGCGAAGGCCGATATCGAGCGCCTCTGCACGATCTTCGACGATTGCCTGGACCGCTACGAGGGGCCCTACCTGTTCGGTGATCGCCCGTGCCTGGCGGACGCCATGTTCGCCCCGGTCTGCACCCGCTTCCGCACCTACGATGTCGCGCTGCCGCCCCGGGCCGCCGCCTATCGCGACACGATCCTGCACTGGCCGCTGATGATCGAGTGGGCCGAGGCCGCCGCCGACGAGCCGGACGAGATCGAAGAGCTGGAAATGGAGTTCTGATCCGTCCGAGGACCGTGGGATCGCGCCCCGTCGATGGCAGCGGGGCGACGCGACGACGGTGCGGTTGCACCATCAGCCGACGGACAGACATGCAATTTCTTGCAGGGCACAAATTTATGTTGCGGCGCACACAAGAAAATACGAGCGCTGCGGTGAGCTGAAAACGCAAGCCCGGACAATATCTTAACGGCTCGCCTTCGAGCCCATGATCTCCGGTGACAGATCGACAGACGTCCTTTGTCGAGCAACCGGACTGCGCGATTGAAGCCAACCGGCATTTCTGTTCCTCTTCGCATTAGAACAGGAACAGACTGGGCTGGAAACCATGGCGCGTCACGAGCCCTGGAGCGCCGACCGCGCTACCGGGATCATCGCCGAACACACCCATCTCGAAGGGGCCACGCTGCCGATCCTGCATGCCCTGCAGGAGACGTTCGGCTACGTGGATTCCGGCGCGGTCCCGCTGATCGCGGACGCGCTGAACCTGTCGCGCGCCGAGGTGCACGGCTGCATCACCTTCTACCACGACTTCCGCGCCCACCCCGCGGGCCGCCATGAGGTGAAGCTGTGCCGGGCCGAGGCCTGCCAGGCCATGGGCTCGGACAAGCTCCACCGGGAGATCCTCGGCCGCCTCGGCTGCGGCTGGCACGAGACAACCGCCGACGGCAACGCCACGGTGGAGCCGGTCTACTGCCTCGGCCTCTGCGCCAACGGCCCCGCCGCGCTGGTGGACGGTGAGCCCGTCGCGCACCTGACCGCCGACGCCCTCGAAGCTGCCCTCACGGAGGTGCGCCAGTGAGCGTCACGCTCTACGTTCCCCGCGACGCCGTCGCGATCGGGCTCGGCGCCAACAAGGTCGCCCGCGCCCTGTTCGCCGGCGCCGAGCGCCGCGGCCTCGACGTCACCATCGTGCGCACCGGCTCCCGCGGCCTGACCTGGCTGGAGCCGATGGTCGAGGTCGGCACGCCCGAGGGGCGCATCGCCTACGGCCCGGTGAAGCTGGAGGACGTCGACGCCCTGCTGGAGGCCGACCTCGCCACCGGCGGCGACCATCCCCTGCGCCTCGGCGACCCCGAGAAGATCCCCTACCTCGCCCGGCAGCAGCGCCTGACCTTCCACCGCTGCGGCGTGATCGACCCGGTCTCCGTCGCGGATTACCGGGCCCATGGCGGCTACCGCGGCCTGGAGGCGGCGCTGAAGCTCGATGCCGAGGGTATCGTCGCGGCGGTGCGCGATTCCGGTCTGCGCGGCCGGGGCGGTGCCGGCTTCCCGGCCGGCATCAAGTGGAACACCGTGATGCTCGCCAAGGCGGACCAGAAGTACGTGGTCTGCAACGCCGACGAGGGCGATTCCGGCACCTTCGCCGACCGGATGATGATGGAGGGCGATCCCTTCAACCTCATCGAGGGCATGACCATCGCGGCCGTGGCGACCGGCGCCACCCGCGGCTACATCTACCTGCGCTCCGAGTATCCGCAGGCGTTTGCGATCCTCAAGGAGGCCATCGCCAACGGCATCGAGGCCGGCGTGCTCGGCGACGACATCCTGGGCTCGGGCAAGAGCTTTCACCTTGAAGTGCGGCTGGGCGCCGGCGCCTATATCTGCGGCGAGGAGACCTCGTTGCTGGAGAGTCTGGAAGGCAAGCGGGGCATCGTGCGCGCCAAGCCGCCGATCCCGGCGCTGAAGGGCTTCCTCGGCAAGCCGACACTGGTCAACAACGTCATGACCTTCACGGCCGTGCCGTGGATCCTGGAGAACGGCGCCAAGGCCTACGCCGATTACGGCATGGGCCGCTCCCTCGGCACCCTGCCGATCCAGCTCGCCGGCAACATCAAGCATGGCGGCCTGATCGAGATCGCCTTCGGCATCACCCTGCGGCAGGTGATCGAGGATTTCGGCGGCGGCACCCGTTCGGGGCGGCCGGTCCGGGCCGTGCAGGTCGGCGGGCCGCTCGGGGCCTACTTCCCCGATCACATGCTCGACACGCCGCTGGATTACGAAGCGATGGCGGCCAAGAAGGGCCTCGTCGGCCACGGCGGCATCGTGGTGTTCGACGACACCGTCGACATGGCCGCCCAGGCCCGGTTCGCCTTCGAGTTCTGCGCGACCGAATCGTGCGGCAAGTGCACCCCGTGCCGGATCGGCGCGACGCGGGGCGTCGAGACGATGGACAAGGTGATCGCCGGCATCCGGCCGGAGGCGAACCTGAAGCTGGTCGAGGACCTCTGCGAGGTCATGACCGACGGGTCGCTCTGCGCCATGGGCGGGCTCACGCCGATGCCCGTGATGAGCGCGATCACCCACTTTCCCGAGGATTTCAGGCGCGCCGGCGATCTGCCGGCCGCGGCCGAGTGAGGAGGCGTCGATGGGCCTGATCAAGGAGATCGACTACGGCACGCCGATCCGCGTGGCGGAGCAGACCGTCACCCTGACGATCGACGGCATGGAGGTCACGGTTCCGGCCGGCACCTCGGTGATGGCGGCGGCGATGCACGCCGGCACCCAGATCCCGAAGCTCTGCGCCACGGATTCGCTGGAGCCCTTCGGCTCCTGCCGGCTGTGCCTCGTGGAGATCGAGGGACGGCGCGGCACACCCGCGTCCTGCACGACCCCGGCCGAGAACGGCATGGTGGTGCACACGCAGAACGACAGGCTCCACAAGCTCCGCAAGGGCGTGATGGAGCTCTACATCTCCGACCACCCGCTGACCTGCCTGACCTGCGCGGCCAACGGCGATTGCGAGCTGCAGGACATGGCCGGCGTCGTCGGCCTGCGCGACGTGCGCTACGGCTACGACGGCGACAACCACGTCGCGCCGAGTGCCGAGAAGTACCTGCCGAAGGACGAGTCGAACCCGTACTTCACCTACGACCCGTCGAAGTGCATCGTCTGCAACCGCTGCGTCCGCGCCTGCGAGGAGGTGCAGGGCACCTTCGCGCTGACCATCGCGGGCCGCGGCTTCGACAGCCGCGTGGCGGCCGGCCCGACCAACTTCTTCGAGTCGGAGTGCGTGTCCTGCGGCGCCTGCGTGCAGGCCTGCCCGACCGCGACCCTCCAGGAGAAGTCGATCCACGAGTTCGGCCAGCCCGAGCACGCGGAGGTGACGACCTGCGCGTATTGCGGCGTCGGCTGCTCGTTCAAGGCCGAGATGCAGGGCGAGCGCGTCGTCCGCATGGTCCCCTACAAGGGCGGCAAGGCCAACGAGGGCCATAGCTGCGTGAAGGGCCGCTTCGCCTACGGCTACGCCACCCACAAGGACCGCATCACCAAGCCGATGATCCGCGAGAAGATCACGGATCCGTGGCGCGAGGTCTCCTGGGAGGAGGCGATCGACCGCGCGGCCTCCGAGTTCAAGCGCATCCAGGCGCAATACGGAAAAGACTCGGTCGGGGGCATCACCTCGTCGCGCTGCACCAACGAGGAGGCCTACCTCGTCCAGAAGCTGGTGCGTGCCGCCTTCGGCAACAACAACGTCGACACCTGCGCCCGGGTCTGCCATTCGCCCACCGGCTACGGCCTGATGTCGACGCTCGGCACCTCGGCCGGCACCCAGGACTTCAAGTCGGTCGAGCAGTCCGACGTGATCCTGGTGATCGGCGCCAACCCGACCGACGGCCACCCGGTCTTCGGGTCGCGGATGAAGCGGCGCCTCCGCGAGGGTGCGAAGCTCATCGTGGCGGATCCGCGCAAGATCGATTTGGTGAAATCGCCCCACATCAAGGCCGACTATCACCTGCCGCTGAAGCCCGGCTCTAACGTCGCCTTCATCAACTCGCTGGCGCACGTGATCGTCACCGAGGGGCTGGTCGACGAGGCCTATGTCCGCGAGCGCTGCGACCTCGCCGAGTTCGAGTCCTGGGCCCGGTTCATCGCCGAGGACCGGCACTCCCCGGAGAACCAGCAGCAATTCACCGGCCTCGACCCGGCGGAGGTCCGCGCGGCGGCCCGCCTCTACGCCACGGGCGGCGCGGCCGGCATCTATTACGGGCTGGGCGTCACCGAGCACAGCCAGGGCTCGACCATGGTCATGGGCATGGCCAACATCGCCATGGCCACCGGCAACATCGGCAAGCTCGGGGCCGGCGTGAACCCGCTGCGCGGCCAGAACAACGTCCAGGGCTCTTGCGACATGGGCTCGTTCCCGCACGAGCTCACCGGCTACCGCCACGTCTCGGACGATGCCACCCGCGAGAGCTTCGAGGCCCTCTGGGGCGCCAAGCTGGACGGCGCGCCGGGCCTGCGCATCACCAACATGCTCGACGAGGCCGTCGAGGGCGGCTTCAAGGGCATGTACATCCAGGGCGAGGACATCGCCCAGTCCGACCCCGACACGCACCACGTCACCTCGGGCCTGATGGCGATGGAGTGCATCGTCATCCAGGATCTGTTCCTCAACGAGACCGCCAAGTACGCCCACGTCTTCCTGCCGGGCGCCTCGTTCCTGGAGAAGGACGGGACCTTCACCAACGCCGAGCGCCGGATCTCGCGGGTCCGCAAGGTCATGGCGCCGCTCGGCGGCTACGGCGACTGGGAAGGTACGGTGCTGCTCTCGAACGCGCTGGGCTACAAGATGGAGTACAGCCACCCGTCCGAGATCATGGACGAGATCGCGTCGCTGACGCCGAGCTTCACCGGCGTCTCCTACGCCAAGCTCGACGAGCTGGGCTCGGTGCAGTGGCCCTGCAACGAGAAGGCGCCGCTCGGCACGCCGATGATGCACGTGGACCGCTTCGTCCGCGGCAAGGGCCGGTTCATGATCACCGAGTTCGTCGCCACCGAGGAGCGCACGGGGGCGAAGTTCCCGCTGATCCTGACCACGGGCCGGATCCTGTCCCAGTACAATGTCGGCGCGCAGACGCGGCGCACCGAGAACTCGCGCTGGCACGAGGAGGACGTGCTGGAGATCCACCCGTTCGACGCGGAGCTGCGCGGCATCGTCGACGGCGACCTCGTCTCGCTGGAGAGCCGCTCGGGCGACATCGCCCTGAAGGCCAGGGTCTCGGAGCGGATGCAGCCCGGCGTGGTCTACACCACCTTCCACCACGCCAAGACCGGCGCCAACGTCATCACCACCGACTACTCGGACTGGGCGACCAACTGCCCCGAGTACAAGGTGACGGCGGTGCAGGTCCGGCGGACCAACCGGCCCTCCGACTGGCAGGCGAAGTTCTACGAGGAGGATTTCTCGCTGACGCGCATCGCCAATTCCCAGGATACCGCGCTCGACGCGGCGGAGTGAGGCGATGAGCGCTGTCAGACAGGAGGACAAGCTCCTCCGCATGGCCAACCAGATCGCGAGCTTCTTCCGGTCCTATCCGGAGGAGGAGGCGGTGGCGGGGGTGCACAAGCACATCGTGGCGTTCTGGACGCCCAAGATGGTCTCGAAGCTCGAGGCCGCCTTGCCCGAGATGGGCGACCGGGCCGACATCCTGGTGCAGCGGGCGATGCTCGGCGCCGAACCGCAGGCCGAGAGTCCGGTGCGTCCGGCGACCCGCGATCCGCAGAAGCTCGGCGAGGGCGCGAGCGACGCGGGCTGACGGGCTACGTTCCGGTTCGGGAGGACCCGAAGCCGCCTGCACCGTGATTCCGGGGCGCCAGAGCCGAAGCCGGCGGAAAACGTCGCTAGTGCAAAGGCTTGGCCTATCCATGCGCTGGGATCCCGGCTGCCGCCGCGAAGCCCCCGAGATGACGGGCTGGCTGGCAGGGCGCTAGCAAGCGACTTGTCCGCGCGGATGGCCGGCGTCGGGGATGAGACCACATCTATCCCAGAAGCGTATGCAGAATGCGCAGGACGGGATTAAATGTGTCCACGTCTCGATCTGCGCGCTGGCACACTGCACACAAATCGCGCATCTTCCCCGGCCGAGTGGCCCGCGTACGTGGCCGCCGTGGAGGAGTTCATCATGGGAGCCGGAGTCGCGGGCGCGGTCGCGCCTGATGTGAAGCCGAATGTGTTGTCGCGCGAGCGGATCATCGCCAAGCCGGGCTTCAACCGATGGCTGGTGCCGCCCGCGGCGCTCGCGATCCATCTCTGCATCGGCATGGCCTACGGCCTGTCGGTGTTCTGGCTGCCGCTGAGCCGGGCGCTCTCGGTCGGCCAGCCCGCCCCCGCCGCCTGCCCCGACATGGGCGTGATGACGGCCCTGTTCACCACCACCTGCGACTGGCGCGTCAGCGACCTCGTCACGATCTTCTCGATCGGCATCGTCGTGCTCGGCCTGTCGGCCGCCCTGTTCGGCGGCTGGCTGGAGCGCGCCGGGCCGCGCAAGGCCGGCATCGCCGCCGCCCTGTGCTGGGGGGGCGGCTTCCTGATCGGCGCGTTCGGCGTCTACCTTCACCAGCTCTGGCTGGTCTGGCTCGGCCTGGGCCTGATCGGCGGCATCGGCCTCGGCCTCGGCTACATCTCGCCGGTCTCGACGCTGATCAAGTGGTTTCCCGACCGCCGCGGCATGGCCACCGGCATGGCGATCATGGGTTTCGGCGGCGGCGCGATGATCGGCTCGCCCCTCGCCGACGGCCTGATCAAGACGTTCCGGAGCGCCGACTCGGCCGGCGTCTGGCAGACGCTCGCGGTGATGGGCGTGGGCTATCTCGTGTTCATGCTGGGCGGCGCCTTCGGTTACCGGGTCCCCCCCGCGGGCTGGCGCCCGGACGGATGGACGGCGCCCGCCGCCAAGAACGCCATGATCGCCTCGGGGCACGTCCACCTGCGCGATGCGCACAAGACCTTCCAGTTCTGGATGATCTGGCTCGTCCTCTGCCTCAACGTGTCGGCCGGGATCGGCGTGCTGGCGCTGGCCTCGCCGATGCTCCAGGAGATCTTCGGCGGATCGCTGATCGGGTTGCCGGGCACCGGCTTCGCCGCCCTCGATGGCGGCCAGAAGGCGCAGGTCGCGGCGATCGCGGCGGGCTTCGTCGGCCTGCTGTCGCTGTTCAACATCCTGGGCCGGTTCTTCTGGGCCTCGATGTCGGACCGGATCGGCCGCAAGCTCACCTACGCGACCTTCTTCGCGCTGGGCGGCCTGCTCTACGCGGCCGCGCCCTGGGCGGCGGGGATCGGCTCGCAGGCGCTGTTCGTCGGGATCTTCTGCGTGATCCTGTCGATGTACGGCGGCGGCTTCGCGACGATCCCGGCCTACCTCGCCGACGTGTTCGGCACGCAGTTCGTGGGGGCCATCCACGGGCGCCTGCTCACCGCGTGGTCGACCGCCGGCATCGTCGGGCCCTTCGTGGTCACCAAGATCCGCGAGGCCCAGGCGGCAGCCGGAGTCCAGGGCGCCGATCTCTACGGCCGGACCATGTACGTGCTCGCGGGGTTCCTGGCGGTCGGGTTCGTCTGCAACCTGCTGGTCCGGCCGCTGGCCAGCCGCTGGTTCATGTCGGATTCCGAGCGCGCCGCCCTCGACGTCCGGGCGGGCGCCACGGCCTCGGGTCCGTCGGGCTCCTTCGGCATCGGCCGCGGCGGGTTCGACCTCGGTGCCGCCCTGGCCTGGGCGGTGGTCGGCATCCCGATCGTCTGGGGCATCGGCATCACCCTGTCGAAGGCCTTCATCCTGTTCCGGTGAGACGGGACGGCCGGTTGTGGGCGGCACGGCGGGTCGCTAGGTTTTCCGAGCCTCGCCGTGCCGGGAGCCCTCCGTCGTGATCGACAAGCTGGACTTCCTGCTCGCGCTGGCCCGCGAGCAGCATTTCGGCCACGCCGCCGAGACCTGCGGGGTGACCCAGCAGACGCTCTCGGCGGGCGTGAAGCAGCTCGAGAACCGCTTCGGCGTGCAGCTCGTGCTGCGCGGCTCGCGCTTCCAGGGCTTCACCCCGGAGGGCGAGCGGGTGCTGGAATGGGCCCGGCGCATCGTGGCCGACGCCCGGGCGATGCACGAGGAGGTCACCGGCCTGCGCCGCGGCCTGACCGGCCACCTGCGCATCGCCGCGATCCCCACGGCGCTGCCGATGATCGTGCACCTGACCACGCCGTACCGCGAGCGCCATCCGGACGTGCGGCTCTCCGTGGAATCCGCGACCTCGACGGACATCTTCTCGCTGATCGAGAACCTTGAGGCGGATGCCGGCCTCACCTACCTCGACAACGAGCCGCTGGGGCGGGTGGTGTCGGTGCCGCTCTACCGGGAGCGCTACCGGCTGGTGACGGCCATCGGCGGCCCGTTCGACGGACGCGCCAGCGTCACCTGGGCCGAGACCTGCAGCCTGCCGCTCTGCCTGCTCACGCCGAACATGCAGAACCGGCGGATCATCGACCAGCAGATCCGGGAGGCGGGGGCGGATCCCGCCGCCACCCTCGAATCCAACTCGATGATCGTGCTGCTGACCCACGTGCGCACCCTGCGCTGGGCCTCGATCATGCCGGAGATCCTGGTCGACGCCCTCGGGCCCATGGAGGGCGTACGCGCCATCCCGATCACCGCCCCGGACCTGGAGCACACGATCGGCCTCGTCGCCCCCCGCCGGGAGCCGTCCACGCCCATCGTCACCGCCCTGGTGGCGATCGCCCGGTCGCTCGCGCGGACCCTGGATCCTGCATTGCCCGGCTCGGGAACGGCCTGACGGCGGGCATGGGTCGATCGCGTCAGGGGCGCAGGAGATCGGGTTCCGACACCGGCGGCATGTTTCGCCTGGAAGACCAGACGAGGCCGCCCGCGACGGCGTCGGTGAGGATGCCCACCCCGGGGACGTCCGCCAGGAACGTGCCCATGGCGCGGCTGGCGACCTCGATCGCCTCATTGACGCTGGAAGCCTCGATCATCTGCGAGGCGAGATCGACGCTCCCCTGTGCCCGGCTCCGGGCTATGCGCAACCTATATTGCATTCGACGCAACAACTCAAGTTAAAAACTCTGAGTTCTTCGAGCGGAAGCTGTATAAAAATCACAGTTCCGTCAAAAACACAATAGCCGCAGCGCCTTACTCCACCGGACGGCAGCCGAATGCGATCCAAAGATGTATTGATTGGAAATTTGCAACCAATAGTAGCTTGATCGAAGCAGGAGTTTCATAGTTCATGGGCTGCAAAGCGGTCCCGGCTGGGAAATTTCGGCCATGCATCCAGTCTCACATTCGCCGGTTCGGCGGAAGCCGACCGTACTGATCGTGGAAGATGAAGTCATCGAGCGTATGGCAGCCGTCGAGTTGCTGGAGGTTGCCGGATATGACGCCGTGGATGTCTGCAACGCTGCAGATGCCGTGTGTGCCCTGGAGAATATCGACAATATCCGCGTCGTGATCACGGATATCGATCTGCGCAGCGGGTTCGACGGGATCGTCCTGGCGGCCTGCGTCGACCGGCGCTGGCCGGGCGTGGGCATCATCATGACGTCCGGCAGGATCGAGCCGATGCCCGGCGACGTGCCGAGCCGCGCCTGCTTCCTGCGCAAGCCCTACGCCCGGGCGCGGATGCTCGACGCCGTCCGGGGTATCATCGCGCAGGACGCCTAGTGACTGCGCTGAATACGGCCCCCGTCGCCGCGGGGCCGGGTGCGAAGCCCTGCCGGCCTCAGCGCGGCCCGGCACCGTCCGCGACAGCGCGCGGGATCGCCAGCGAGGCGATGACCAGCGCCATGGAGAACAGGACGTACTGATTGACCGAGAGTTCCTCGAACATCAGCGACGGGATGAGGAACAGGGCGGTGTAGGTCAGCAGGGGGCCCGCGGCACCGGGCGCCAGGAGGATCCGGACCAGCCCGGCGACGAGGAGCACGAGGATCGCGACGCCGCTCTGCAGGGCCAGGGAGACGAAGCCGTTGTGCGGTGTCACGAGGCCGGTGAGCGCCTGGAGCTCCTCGCGCCGGGCGACCTCGCCGACGCCGAACGGATAGGTGACGACGAGCTGGAGGGCGGAGACCCCCGACAGGAACCGCTCGTCGACGTTGCTGGAGACGTTGGTGTCCTCGGCGAAGCGCCGCTCGATCGCCTGCGCCAGGGTCCCGGGCAGGGGAATCTCGCCGGTCATCGACCACGCGATGAGCAGGCCCCCCAGGATGCCCAGCCCCGTCAGGACCGCGGGCGCGGTCAGGTTCCGCCGCATCAGCACGGCCAGGAACAGAAGCGGCATGAACAGGCCGGCGCGGTTGTTGGTCAGCGGGAAACTCGCCAGCAGGGCGACGAAATAGACGAGATAGATCGCCTTCATGCGGTAGCGCAGGCTCAGCAGCAGCGCGGCGACCCCGGCCAGGGCGAAGACGTGGCCGGTCTCGTTGCCGGAGATCCAGAGGCCGCCCAGCTTGTCCTGGAAGAAGAGCTTCAGCTCTTCGTCGAGGCCGTCCGTGGGCACCGCGAGGCCGAACCGCTCCAGGTCGACGCCCGTCGAGGCCAGCAGCAGGACCGCCAGGGAGCCGAGGAAGCCGGCGAGCAGGCCGATGCAGAACGCGTTCTCGAGGCGCCGGTCGCGGAACATCACCAGCAGGATGAACGCCTGGACGACGTAGAGCAGCAGGACGAGCGTCAGGTAGATGTCACCCGCCAGCGTCTGCGCCTTCAGCACCAGGGAGGCGGCGATCAGGCCGACAATCGCGCCGAGCGGCGCGACGTTGCGCAGGGCTTCCGCCACGACGGCGCGGCGCAGTCCGAACCAGGGAATGAGGAGGAAGGGCAGGAGATCGGACAGCCGCTGGAACGGCAGCCCGAAGCTCGACGTCAGCACGTTGAACTGCAGGGCGGCACCGAGCAGGAACACCGTCGCGCCGTCGGCCGCGACGGACGGCGCCCGCACCCGCTCCCCCGTCGCCATCGTCTGTCCCGTCATGGTCCCGATCCGTTCGAACGCGTGCGGTGCCGTCGCAGCGGGCTGCCGCCTCCATCCTGGCGCGCAAAGGTTGGCGGAGGGTGCAGATCAGGCGGAGCGGCGCAGGAAGAAGCCGAGGGCGGTGCGGAGCGTATCCCGCATCAGGACCTGGGCCAGCCCGGCATAGGCGAGGACGCCGATCGCCACCGCGGCGAACAGGCCGAGCCGGTCTCCGAGGACGTCGTGGATCGGTCCCTGGATCAGCAGGACGAGGCCGGCCATCACCGCCGCGCAGGCCGTCACCGGCAGCAGCACGCGGGCGAGGTGCCGGTTGCCGACCGGGACGAGGCCTCCGACCTTGGCCACGATCACGGGCGAGAACAGGTAGGCCCGCACCACGTGCCCGACCGCCAGCGTCGCCAGCCCCAGCGGCGCGGTCAGGACGGCCGCCACCGCGCCGAGGGCGAATTGCACACCCGCCAGACGCAGGGCCGTGCCGGTCTGCCCGAGCGCCGTGAAGATCATCCACAGCATCGATGTGGCGACGAACTCGGGCGCCAGGAACGCCAGCATCCGCAGCACCGGCGCCGCGTCGTGCCACTGGTCGCCGAACAGGAACGGGATCAGCGTCGGGGCGACGGCCGCCATGCCGAAGAAGGCGGGGACCGCCAGGAACGCCGAGGCCGCGGTGAAGTCGTAGAAGGTGGCCGCGAGCTCCGCCGGCTGGTCCTGGAGCCGTGCATAGGTGGTCAGGCCGACCGTCGTCAGCGGGATGACCGCAACTTGGCTCACGAGGTCGATGCAGCGCCATGCGAGGCGCAGGTAGCCGACATCGGCGGCCGACAGGAAATAGGCGGCGATCACCTCCTGGCTGCGGATCGACGCCACGAGCAGCAGGTAGGTGCAGAACACCCGCGAGCCGAAGGCGATCTGCGTGCGCGCGGCCGCGAGGTCCAGGCGCCGGGCCGGGATCCAGCGGGACGCCGCCCAGGTGAGGAGCGTGGTCGCCGTGGCGGCGACGAGGCGCTGCACCACGAGGCTCCAGACGCCGTAGCCGGAGGTCGCCAGCGCCAGGGCGGCCGCGCCGCCGAGGATGTTGGCGCCCAGCGCCCGCAGGGCGAGCTTGCGGAAGCCGAAGCTGCGCTGGAGGCGGGCCTCGTGGATGGCCCCCGCGGCGGTGATCACGAAGCAGGCGGAGAGGGCGCACAGGACCGGGCGCAGTTCCGGCAGATCGAACATCCAGGCGATCGGGCCCGAGAGGGCGATCAGCGCGGCGGCCCAGAGGGTGCCGGCCGCCAGCATCACCCAGAAGGCGGTGGCGGCGAAGGCCTCGTCGTAGTCGGCCCGCTGCACCACCGCGTCCGGCAGGCCGCAGCGCGCGACGATCTGCAGGATGTCGATGAAGACGGCGGCGATCGCCACCATCCCGAACTCCGCGGGTCCGATCAGACGGGCGAGCACGAGGAAAACCCCGAAGCTCAGGACGACGTTGCCCACGGAGGCGAGCGCGACCCAGCGCGCCGCGTCGAAGGAGCGGCCCGCCACGTCCGCGCCCAACGCCAGGCCGGGGGTGATCTCGGAGGCATCCGCCGCCGCCGCGGCCTCGGTCAGGATCGGTGCGCCGACGCTCACGGACGGGCCGCCCGGCGCTCGGCGACGAGCTCGGCGTAGAGGTCCAGATACTTCTCGGCGACGCGCTCGGAGGTCGATTCGCGGATGACGTGCTGGAAGGCGCGCTCGTCCGGCAGGTCGCCGCGGCCCCGGGCGATCACCGCCTGCAGGCGCGCGGCGAGGTCGGCATCGTCGCCCGGCGTGAACAGCCAGTCGGCGTTGTCCTCGCCGATCAGCTCGGGGATCCCCCCCGACGCCGCGCCGATCACCGGGACCCCCATCGTGTAGGCCTCGTAGATCGTCCGCGGCGAGGGCTCGGCCCAGAACGAGGGCACGACGAGGACATCGATCTCGCTCAGGAAGTCGACAGGCTTGGCCCAGCCGACGAATTCGATCGGCAGGCCCTGGGCCTGCGCCGTGAAGCGCTCGATCGAGTCGTCCATCGCGTTGCCGGCGACGAGGCAGCGCCAGTCGCCGGGGCCGATCCGCCGGAATGCGTCGACCAGCGTGCCGACCCCCTTCTCGGTGTTGATCCGGCCGAGATAGCCGAAGGTCATGGGCTTGCCGGTCCGGTCGATCCGCCGCCGCGCCTCCGGGTCGCCCCCCGGGACCGTGCACGAATAGTAGATCACCCGGCGCCGCTCCGGCGCGAGGTGGGTGAACAGGCCGTGGGCGACGTGGGTCTTCAGGATCTCGGTGCCGACGCTGACGACCGCGTCCACCGACCGGTTGGTGATCTGCTTGCCCGCGTTGACGACCTTGCAGCCCAGGTGCCAGCGCTCGCACGGCTTGCCGTCCCGGAACATCGCGGCGTTGCCGCAGATCAGGTCGTACTCGCAGACCGTGTGGACGATGGGGATCCCGCGCTTGGCCGCCTCGCGCCAGACCAGGGTCGAGACGTCGAGGAGCGAGTGCGTGTTGACGATGTCGGGCCGGAAATCGTCGAGGACGCGGCCGAACTCGGCCGCGATGGCGAAGTTCCACTGCTGCTTGAGCTTCGCCCAGGCTCGTCCGAACCGGGTCGCCTTGGGCCAGTCCTCCAGCCAGAAGTCGTTGTGGTGCGCCATGCGGTAGACGGTGACGCCGCCGCGCACGGATTTCGGCTCCGGCTCCCGCGCGATGCAGGCCGCCGCCACCGTGTGGCCCGCCGCCGCCAGCTCCTCGGCGAGGTGCTCCACCGAGCGCTCGGCGCCGCCGACGATGTAGGGCGGGTAGAGGGCGCTGAGGTGCAGGATCCGCAGGGGCGTCGTGGATGCGCGCAGGGCGGCCGCGTCGGCCGGCGCGGCGCGCGCCGCCGGGGCCGGCGCCCCGGGCAGGAGGCGGGCATAGGCCTGGGGCAGGGAAGGGGCGATCATGGGCGGCACTCGCTGAGGTGCTGGCGCGCCGGGCGCGCAGGGACGGGGTCCGGACAGGCCGCGCCGCGGGTCGCGGCGTAGAGGTCGAGATAGGCGGCCGCGACCGCGGCCGGATCGGTTTCCGCGCGGATCACGGCGGCCCGGTCGAGCCCCTCCGCGAGCCGGCCGGGTTCGGCGACGATCCGGGCCATGGCGGCCGCGAGCGCGGGGGCGTCGCCGGGCGGCACGAGCCAGGGGCCGTATCCGACCTGCTCGCCGATCCCGCCGACGGCCGTGCCGATCACCGGCACGCCCCGGCCATAGGCTTCCGCCACCGTCCGGCCGAAGGGCTCCGGCCAGACCGGGGGGACCACGAGACAGTCGATGCCGTCCAGGAAGGCGTCGCGCTCGGCGTAGCCCACGAAGGACACCGGCAGCCCATCTGCCAGGGCGCGGTAGCGGTCGAGTCCGTCCACGGCCCGGCCGGCGACGGCGAGCCGCCAGCCCTGCGCCGGCAGCCTCCGGCAGGCGTCGAGCAGCACGTCGCTGCCCTTGGAAGGCTCGATGCGGCCGAGATACCCGAACGTCACCGGCGCGCCGGGCGCGCGCGGAGGTCGGTTCGGCGGCGGCCCCGGGGGGATCGGGTTCCAGATCACCCGGCGCAGCGCCGCCGGGACCGTGCCGAAGAAGCCGGCGTCGACGTGGCGGTCCAGGATGTCGGTGCCCACCGCGGCGACCGCCGTCACCGCCCGCTGGCAGTGCCGGTGCGGCCCCGCATAGACCCGGCACTTCAGGTGCTGCCCGGCGCAGGCCTCGCCGTGGCGCGCCATCGCGCCGTTGGTGCAGAGGCTGGTGAAGTCGTGCAGCGTATGCACCACCGGCACCCCGAGCCGCCGGAGCATCGGCCACACCCCCGGCGACAGCTCGGAGATCGAGTGCGTGTTCACGAGGTCGGGGGCGAAGTCCTTGACCGCGTCCGCCATCCGGGCGAGCGTGGACCGGTTCCACTGCGTCGCGAGCTTGTAGCGGAGGCGGTCGAGGCGCCCGCGCTCCGGCCAGTCGAGGATGTGGAACGGCGTCCCGTAGCCGCTCCGATAGACCGTGACGCCGTCCTGCAGGCGCGGCGCTTCGGCCTGGCGCGACGCGCAGGCGACCGCGACGGCGTGGCCGAGGCCGGCCTGGCTCCGCGCCAGGGTCTCGACCATCAGCTCGGCGCCGCCGACCTGCTCGGGCGGATAGAGCGAGCTAAGGTGCAGGATGCGCATGCGGCACCTCCCGGGCGTCGTTCGCGCCCGCGGCATCCCGGAGGGCGCCGAGGAGCAGGGCCTCGTAGCGGCGGGCGGTCTCGGCCCAGTCGTACCGGCGGGCATTGTCGTGACCGCGGGCGATCAACGCGCCCCGCAGGCCGGGCTCGTCGAGGAGGCGGCGCAGGCACGCGGCCAGGGCCGCGGCGTCGTCGGGATCGAAGGTCAGGGCGCCCGCGCCGGCGATCTCGGGGGTCGCCGACCGGTCCGAACAGACCACCGGGCAGCCGAGCGCCTGCGCCTCCAGCACCGGCAGGCAGAACCCCTCGGCGAAGGACGGCACGCACAGGCACAGGGCGCCCCGGTAGAGGTCGGCGAGCCGGCCGTCGCCGATCCGCGACAGGCGGGTCAGCCGGACCGGCGCGTCGCCGAGGGCGGCGGCGATCGCCTCGTCCGGGTCCTCGCCCACGTGAACGATGCCGAGCCCGGGACGCGCCAGCGTGGCCACGGCCCGGGCCAGCGTGGCGAAATTCTTGTTGTAGAGGGCGTTGCCGACCGCCAGCACGTAGGGCCCGGCGGGGAGCTCGGATCCGGGATCGGTCGCCGCGGGGTCGAGCATCGCCGCGGACGGCACGGTCTGAGTCCGATCCCGGAGGGAGGGATAGAAGCGGCCGAGGTCGTGCCGCGTCGTCTCCGAGACCGCGATGATCCGGGCGCTCTTCCCGAGGACCAGCCGGAAGATCGGATCCGTGGTCAGGGCCTCGCGGGTGCGAGCCCGGCCGGGCATCGTTCGGAAGTAGAGATCGTGGACCACGCTGACCCGCACGCGGCCGCCGAAGGCCGCGCCGTAGGGATCGACGTTCAGCACCACGTCGATGGCCAGGGCCCGGCACAGCCGTGGGACGGTGATGGCCTGCCGCAGGACGTCGAGGAGCATGACCCGCGGACGCGGCACCGTGACGACCGCGATCCGGTCGCGGATCGACGCGGGCAGCTGTTCACGGGTCCAGGGCGAGCGCAGAACCACCGAGACCGTGCCGCGCTCGATCAGCCCGGCCATGACCCGGAAGGCGACGAGGGCGACCCCCGAGGGCCGGCCGGCATGCTGGCTGGGCATGTTCACGAGGACGCGCGGCATGGCGACTCTGACGGCTCCGATCGTTGCGCGGGACCGCTCGGCGAGCGATCGGTCGGGAGGGATCGCCGGCCCGTCAGGCGCGGGCGGCGACGTGGTTGATGAGCGTGGCGAGATCGCGCTGCATCCGGGCCGCCCCGTAGCGGGACAGCGCCCGGTCCCGGGCGAGGCGGGTGCGCGCGGCGACCGCGCCCGGCTTCGCGAGCAGCTCCGCGAGGGCGGCGGCGAGGCGATCCGGCTGCCGCGGCGGCACGAGGGTGCCGGCCGCGCCGCCGTCGAGGATCTCCGCGGAGGCCCCCGCATCGGTGGCGACCACCGGCACGCCGGCCAGCATCGCCTCGACGAGGGTCCGGCCGAACGGCTCGGGGTCGATCGAGGGGTGCACCACCGCGTCCACCGCCTGCATCAGCCTGGGCACGTCCCCGCGCTGGCCGAGGAACAGCACCCGGTCCGCCACGCCGCGCGCGGCTGCGAGGTCCCGCAGGTGCGCCGCGTACGCGTCCTCGCCGAAAAGCGGCGCGCCGACCACGATGCAGCGGACATCGGGCAGCCGCGCCAGTGCCTCGATCACCACATCCTGCCCCTTCCAGGGCGCGAGGCGACTGAACACGCCGATGAGCGGCCCGGCGGGTAGGCCGAGCTCCGCCCGCAACGCTTCGGGCGTGCGGGGATCGCGGTCGAGGTCGAGGCCGTTCGGCACGAGCGTCACCAGGGACGGCCGCCCGCCGGCCTGCCAGAACGCGTCCGCGGCGGCCTGCGACGGCACGATCACCCGGGCCGCGCAGAGGTTGGCGAGGCGCGCCTGCAGCGTGCGCTGGGCCCAGCCGAAATGCGCGCCGTCGAGGATGTCGTGGAGGTGCCAGATGATCGGGCGCCCGACGATCCGTGCGGGGATCGCCGCCAGCAGGAACGCCTTCTGCGAGTTGGCGTAGACGACGTCGCAGGCGCGGGCGGCGCGCGCCAGCTCGAGGGCCAGGCCGCCGAGCCGGCCGAGCATCGGAAGGGCACGCAGGGGCGACGCGTCCCGGCGCAGGCCCGACAGTCCGGTGCCCCGGCGCGCCAGGCGGATCTCCAGGCCCAGGCCCCGCAGGACGTCGGTGAAGGCGCCATCCTCGAACAGGAAGGCGGTCGAGCCGGGCCAGGGGCGGACCGCGTCGCGCAGGACGAGTTCCGCCCCCGACATCGTGCCGGTGTGGCTCACGAACAGGACGCGGGGACGGGCGCCGTGCCCGGGCCGAGCGACGCGGCTTCCGTCCACGGTTGCCCGCTCGGAGAGCGCCTCGGCCGGCAGAACGCCGGTCATCGGACCGCCTCGGCGCGGCGGGGCTCGGGAAGCGGCATCACGTCGTAGGTCGATTGCCGGCCCGGCCTGACCATCGTCATGGCGATGCCGAGCACGACGCCGCCCGCCCGGCGCAGGTTCGCCACGGTCTCGACGATGTCCGAGAGCTGCGAGCGGCCGTAGCGCGCGCAGCAGAGCACGCCGTCCACGTGGCGGGCGAGCAGCGAGGCGTCCATCAGAAGGCTCGTCGGCGGCGTGTCGAACAGGACGAGGTCGTAGCGGCGGCTCCAGGCGATGAAGTCGACCATGCGGTCGCTCATCAGCAGCTCGGTCGAATCCGCGGTCGGCGTCCCGGCCGGGATCACGTCGAAGCGGCCGGCCGAGACGACGGCCTCCGCCGGGCCGACTTCCCCGCGGAGCACCCCGCCAAGTCCCGGGCTCCGCCCGAGGCCGAGGGACGCCTCGAAGTTCGGCCGGCGCAGGTCGCACTCGACCAGGAGCACGCGGCGTCCGTTGGCGGCGCCGATGCCGGCCATCGCGAAGGCCGTGAAGGACTTGCCCTCGCGGGGCTTCGACGAGGTGACCAGGATGGCCCGGGAGGCGCTTCCCCCCGCCAGGACGAGATGGGCGTGCAGGTTGCGCAGCACCGTCTGCATCGTCGGGTCGACCCGTGCCCGCGCCAGGGCCTCGGACAGCCGGAGTTCCCGCGGGCGATCGGCGAGCCGGCCGACGAGCCCCGGAGCTTCCAGGCACGGCAGCTGGGCGAAGACCGGGGCGCCGGTGCCGGCCATCAGCTGCGCCGAGGTGCGGACCCGCCGGTCGGTGACGTCGCGCAGCAGCGCCGCCGCCGCCGCCAGCACCCCCGCGAGGACGATCCCGCCGCCGATGAACGGTACCGCCTTGGGCGAGAACGGCTCCTGCGGCAGCTCGGCGAGGCTGACCAGCCGCGTGCTTCCGGTGAGGATGCGCCGCTCGGTCTCCAGCTCGCCCGTCCGCTTCACCAGATCGGCGTAGCGGTTGCGCTTGATCTCGGCGTTGCGCACCATGCCCTCGATCGAGGCCTCGTCGTCCATGGCGGCCGCCGCCTCGGTCTTGGCGGTCTCGAGCTGCGCGCGCAGCGCCTTGGCGAGCGTGCTCGACGCCTCGAAGGTTTTCCGAAGGCCCTGCGCGACGTTGCCGATCTCCTGCTCGATGCGCGCGCGCAGGCTCGCCCGCTCGGTCATCAGCGCCTTGATCGCCGGGTGGTTGGCGCCGAGAAGGGTGCTCTGGTTGGCGAGCTGCGCGCTGACGCCGCTGAGCTGCTGCTTGAGCGCCCCGATGGTCGGGCTGGCGAGCACCGCGGGGGCGCTCTCGTAGCCGCCGGCCCCCTTGTTCTCGATCTCGCCCAGGCGTGCGGCGGCGTCCGCCTTCGCGGCCTCGGCGTTGGCGAGCTGATGGCTGATGTTGGTGAGGCGCTCGGCGCTGATCGGCGCGCTGGCGCCCTTCAGCAGCCCCTTGCGCCGCCGGAAGGTCTGGATCCGGGTCTCGTCCGCGCGGATCGACTCGTCGAGCTGGTTGATCTCGGTGTGCAGCCAATCGGCCGCGGCCTTACGGCTCGAGGCCTGGGCCTCGCGCTGGTCCTCCAGGAAGGCGTTGATCAGCGCGTTGGCCATCGTCTGCGCCGTCTCGGGCAGGGGCGACCTGTAGCCGATGGTGATGATGCGCGACCGGCCGGAGCTGGTGACCGCGTAGCGCTTCTGCAGATACTCCACGAGGGCGTCGCGGTCCGTCGTGAGCTTCACGCAGGCCGCGGCCTTCTTCTCGGTGATCCGCTCGGGTCGGCCGCCCGTGGCGGCATAGCGGCACTCGGCCAGCACGTGGGCGGCGAGGCCGTCCTCGATCGCGAGGCGCAGCAGCCGGGGGGAGCGGATCACCAGGATCTGGCTCTCGATGTCGGCGGGGTCGCCGATCTTCTGGATCCAGGCCATCGAGGCGTTGTGGGCGCCGGGTTCGGCCTCCGCCACGATCACCGAGCCGCTCGCCACGTATTGCGGCGGGATCAGCATCAGCGCGGTGACCGCGAGGCCGAGGACCAGCGCGAACACCGCGGCGAACAGGGTGCGGCGGCGCCAGATCCGGGCAAGGGGCGCGGCGAAGACCCCGCCGCGCTCCTTGTCCTGGGGGGCGGCTTGGTGCGGCACAACGCGGGCCGGCGACCGGTCGGCCAGATCGACAGTCACGAGCGACATGGACATGGTCCTCAGCCCACAGCTTCGAGGCGGGGAAGGATGCGCGGCCGGGTCTCGCAGGCGGCCCGGTGCAGGGCCATCTGCTCCTCCACGAAGCGCGAGAACCGCAGCCGGAACGTCTCGGCCGAGAACATCTCGGCCTGCGCCCGGCAGGCCTCGCGGGTGAAGTGGCCCTCCTGCTGGATGAACCGCCGCACGCAGGTCGCCACGGCCTCGGGCTCGGGCGCGTCGAAGAACATCCCGGTGCGCTGCGGTCCCCGCACCTGGACCGTCTCCCGCGCCCCTCCGCGGCCGAGCGCGAGCACCGGCGTGCCCTCCGAGGAGGCCTCCAGCACGATGATGCCGAAATCCTCCTCCGCGGCGAAGATGAAGGCGCGGGCGGTGGCCATGAGGTGGCGCAGCCCGTCGTCGGAGACGAAGCCGGCGAACGACACGTTGGGGCCGGCGATCTCCCGCAGATGCGTGGCGTCCGGACCGGTGCCGGCCACGACGAGCTGAAGGTCCGGAAGCAGCGCGAAGGCGCGCACCACCGCCTCGACGTTCTTGTAGGGAACGAGCCGGCTCGCGACGAGGAAGTGGTTCCCCCGCGGCCCGTCGAAGCGTTCGCTCGACAGCGTGATCGGCGGATGGATCACCTCCGAGCTGCGGCCGTAGACCTTCTTGATGCGCCGGGCCACGAAGGCCGAGTTGGCCACGATGGCGTTCGGTCCGGCCGCCGTGCGGAAGTCCCACACGCGCATCCGGTGCAGGACCAGGCGGGCGAGCACGCTCTTGATCCCGGCGTCGCAGCCGCTCTCCCGGAGGTAGGTGTGCTGCATGTCCCAGGCGTAGCGCATGGGCGAGTGGACGTAGGAGATGTGCAGCTGGTCGGGCCCGGTGAGGACACCCTTGGCCACCGCGTAGCTGCTGGAGATCACGAGGTCGTAGGCCGACAGGTCGAACTGCTCGATGGCGAGCGGCATCAGCGGCAGGTAGCTGCGGTGCCGCGTCCGCGCGAAGGGCATGCGCTGGAGGAAGCTGGTCTGGGCGTGCGCGTAGCCGAGGCGCACCCGATCCGCCTCCGGCAGGAAGTCGAACAGCGCGAACACGTCCGCGCCGGGATAGATCCTGAGCAACTGCTCCAGGACCCGCTCGGCGCCTCCGACCACATACAACCAGTCGTGTACAATCGCGACACGCATCGCAGCTTCCTCGTCGGTGCGCAGGGCCCGGTCGATCGCAGTTCGCCCTGCCGGTCTGACGTCGGCGGTGAGTGCACTACCCACTCGGCGACAGTAGAGCTCGCACACATAAAAAAGACGTCAATACGTAAGATGCAGTGCAGCGATAATATCCGGAAGTCGGGAAAAGCGCTTAGATAGAATTAATTCAATCTCAATGTTAACCTTAACTTCAATGCGTTCCGGCCCCGGCAACGCCTTGCCGGAGCCCGCGGCCCGGGGCGTGCGTTCGCGCAACTGGCCTCCGCGCCCGGCCGTGGAGAAACGCCCCCGTCCCGCGCGGCCGCGCCGATACGGGTCCGCGGCGCTGACCAGCTCAGGGTCGTTACTATCGCGTCAGAGCACCCGGTACGGGCGCCGCCGCCGGCCGCCGATCGAGGCGGCGGCGTAGAGCGGCGCTCAGCGGCGCCTCCACCTGCCGGTGGAGCAGGTCCCCGATCCATGCCGAGGCCGCGAACGCGGCCACTAGGATCAGCGCGAGCCGAACGGGGCCCGGAACCGGCAGCGACGAGGCCACCTTCGCGGTGGTGTGCAGCAGCAGATTGTGGACCAGATAGAACGCGTAGCTGGCATTGCCCTGCGCGAGCAGCCAGCGCGAGCGCAGCGTGAGGCCGGCCCGCTCCAGCAGCAGCATCGCGCCGACGATCAGGGCCGCGGCCGAACCCCAGACCAGGGGCCGGACAAAGCCGGCCGGTTCGGCCGCGACGTCGTAGAGATCGGCGGCAGCCTGGCCGCCGAGGACGAGCAGGCCGGCTGCCGCGACAGCCGCCCCCGCCACGCGCCGGGTCGGAAAGTCGGGGCCCGGGGCGGGGAGGCGCAGATAGGCGTAGCCGAGCCCGATGCCGGCGGCGAACTCAAGCACGATCGGTTTCGTGTAGAACGCCCAGTAGAGGCCTGGCAGGGGCAAAAGCCCGAGAAGCGCCAGCCCGAGGAAGATCGCCCCGGCGGCCAGCGCCCTCTGGGCCAGCGTCGGCACCAGCATCAGCCCGGCGAAGATAGTGTAGAAGAACATCTCGTAGTTGAGCGTCCAGCCGACCGAGACCAGCGGCTCGACGTAGCCGCCCCGCGAGAACGGCAGGAACAGCAACGACTGCACCAAGTATTCCGGCCGTAGTTCGACGATGCCGATGGGCTTCAGGCCGGTCATCGCGATGAGGGCGAGACCGACGGTGACGAGCCAGTAGACCGGCACCACGCGCACCGCCCGCCGCAGCAGGAACGCGCCGGCGCTCTCGCCGCGTCCTCGGGTGCTCACGAACATGATGAAGCCGGACAGGACGAAGAAGACGTCCACGCCAAAGGCGCCGAAGGTCAGGATATCCGGTTTCGGCAGGACCGGCCCCGCGTACTGGCCGAAATGCGTCAGGAATACGAGGTAGGCCGCGAGGGCACGCAGGATCTGCAGATTGTAAATCATGGCGCGCCGGCCGCTCGCGGGACATCGCCCGCCCGGTCCGGGCGAGGCGGGGCCACCATGGCGGATCCGGATCCGCCGAGTCACGAAATCTCGGGAATCTTCCTAAATGCAGTGTCCTCGCGGAGCCTGGATACCAGGCGATATCCCTCGGAGACGATCGATGTTCTCCACAAGTCCGGGCTGAAACAATCCGAATTTCTGATTGGAAAGTCATTGGAAAGGTACTGTCGCCCAATATGGGCTGGCTGGCGCGGTGCGGAGCGTCGCCCCTGGACCGTCATTCCAGCGGCGGGCACGGCCGGCGGATTTACTATTAACAAATAGACTATTTGACCTCCGGCTGCCCGGCTCAATAGTGTACGGATGACTGAACGTAGGAGTTCCGCCTTGGACATCACACAGGACATCCGCGAGGTTCTCGGATCGAATGAAGCTTTCGCCGGAAAAGCCGATCGGCTCTCCGAGGATGACAGCCTCTTCGACATGGGACTGGACTCCTTCGGCTCGGTGCAGCTGATGCTGGCGCTCGAGGAGCGGTTCGACGTCGAATTCCCCGACAGCCTCCTGAACCGCAAGTCGTTCGCGACGATCCGGGCGATCCGCGAGGCCGTCTCCACCCTGATCTGTCGGGACGCCGCATGACCACCCTGGCCGCGCGCGCCGATCGGGCGGCGGCGGTGGCGGCGTGCCACGCCGACGCCGTCGATCGCGAGGGCCGCTTCCCCGCGGAGGCGGTCGCCGCCCTGAAGGCCGAGCGCCTTCTGGGCCTTCAGATCCCGGGCCAGTTCGGCGGCGAGGGAGCCGGGCTGTCGCAGATCGCGGAGGTCTGCAGCACGCTCGGCCAGGCCTGCAGCGCGGCCGCGATGGTCTTCGCGATGCACCACATCAAGGTGTCGAGCCTCGTCACCCACGGCCTCGACAGCGCCTGGCACTGCCGGCTGATGGAGCGGATCGCCCGCGAGCAGCTGCTCGTGGCGTCCTCGACCACGGAAGCCGGCATCGGCGGCGACCTGCGCAACAGCCTCTGCGCGGTGGAGACCAGCGGCGAGGTCTTCGCCCTCGGCAAGGACGCGTCGGTGATCTCCTACGGCGCACAGGCCGACCTGATCCTCGCGACCGCCCGGCGCCACCCGGAGGCGGCGACGTCCGATCAGGTGCTCGTGGCGCTCATGGCCGACCAGATCTCGCTGGTCCGCACGGGCGACTGGGACACGCTGGGCATGCGGGGCACGTGCAGCGACGGTTTCCGGCTGGAAGCCCGGGACGTGCCCGTCGAGCAGATCCTGCCGAAGCCCTTCGCGGAGATCGCGGCCCAGTCGATGCTGGCCTCGTCCCACCTGCTGTGGAGCAGCGTCTGGTACGGGATCGCGAGCTACGCCGTCGACCGCGCCCGCGCCTTCGTGCAGGCCGAGGCGCGCCGCCGGCCCGGCCAGGTCCCGCCCACGGCCCTGCGCCTGGCCGAGGTCTCCAACGCTCACCAGGCGATGCGCGGCACGATCGTGGCGGCGCTGCGCCGCTTCGAGGACGCGCACGGCGACGCCGACACGATCGGCTCCCTCGGCTTCTGCGTGATGCTCAACAACCTGAAGGTCACCGTCTCCGACATGGCCGTCGACATCGTGCGGCGCGCGCTGTCGATCGTCGGGCTCGCCGGATACAAGAACGACACGCCCTTCAGCCTGGGCCGACCGCTGCGCGACGTCCTCTCGGCGCCGCTGATGATCGGCAACGACCGCATCCTCGCCAACACCGCCAAGCTCCTGCTCGTGCAGAAGAGCAGCGGCCAGCTCATGAGCGCGTGATGGAATCCTTCTCCTCCCCCACCGTCGAAGTCCTGCCCGACGAGGAGCCGGCCGGTGGTCCGACCTTCCTGGACCGGCTGTTCGACCACGGTCTGCTGATCCGCACCGGGGTCGACGGCCTCTACGGCCGCAGCGGTGCGTTCGAGAGCGTCGTCGAGGCCCTCGACCGGCTGATCACCCGCCTGGGCGCGGCGGACGGCGCCGAGGTGATGCGCTTCCCGCCCGGCATGAGCCGACCGGCCTTCGAGCGGAGCGGCTACCTCAAGGGCTTCCCGAACCTCGCGGGCACCGTCCACAGCTTCTGCGGTGATTCCGCGGGCCATGCCGAGATCCTCGCCTGCGTCGAGGCCGGGCGCGACTGGACGGGCCAGCAGGAGGCCACCGACGTCGTCTTGACGCCGGCCGCGTGCTACCCCCTCTATCCCGTCGCCGCCGCCCGCGGCGCGCTCCCCGCCGGGGGCCGGCTGTTCGACCTGCAATCCTACTGCTTCCGGCGCGAGCCCTCCCTCGAGCCGACCCGGATGCAGCTCTTCCGGATGCGCGAGTACGTCCGCATGGGCAGCCCCGAGCAGGTGCTGGCGTTCCGCGAATCCTGGCTCGAACGCGGCACGGCCATGATGCGCGACCTCGGCCTGCCGGTCGCCATCGACGCCGCCAACGACCCGTTCTTCGGGCGGGCCGGTCGGATGCTCGCCAACAACCAGCGGGCGCAAGGGCTCAAGTTCGAGCTGAACGTCCCGGTCAACAGCGTCGAGAAGCCGACCGCCTGCCTCAGCTTCAACTACCACCAGGACCATTTCGGCAGCACCTGGGAGCTGCGTCAGGCCGACGGCGAGGTCGCCCACACGGCCTGCGTGGGCTTCGGACTGGAGCGGATCACCCTGGCGCTGCTGCGCCACCACGGACTCGACCTCGCCGCCTGGCCCGAGGCCGTGCGCGCCGCGCTGTGGGGCTGAGGCGGTGACCGCCGCCCTCCGCCTTCCGCCGGGACTCGGGGCCGCGGGGGTCCACGTCCCGCATCGGCTCCACGATCCCGACCGGGATTGGCCGGAGACGAACTGCTACGTGGATCTCTGGATCGAGCTGCTGCACGGCCGCGGCCTCGCGCCGGAGGCCATGCTGGGCTTCACCCTGCGCCAGGATTTCGAGGGCGACCAGTTCACCTTCTTCAAGCCGCCGCCGGGCGACATCGAGCGTCTCTACGGCCTGGAGGTGCTGGAGCTGGCGGTCTATGCGGGGATCGAGGCGCAGGCCCTGATCCAGGCGAAGGCGGGCCGGCCCGTGCTGGTCGAGGTCGACGCCATCCACCTGCCCGACACGCACGGGACGACCTACGGCCGGGAGCACGCCAAGACGACGATCGGCATCCTGGCCCTCGATCCGGCTTCCGGCGAGCTCGACTACCTCCACAATGCGGGCCGCTTCCGGCTCTCGGGGGCCGATTATGCCGGGATCTTCGGCCCGTCGACGCTGCCTCCCTACGCCGAGTTCGTGAAGGCGGTGGCGCCGCCCCTGAGCCCGGCCGACCTGCCGGGCGCCGCCCGCGAGCTGCTGGTGCGGCACCGCGCCCGGGCGCCGCGGCGCAACCCGGTGCTGGCCTTCCGCGACGCCCTCGCGGCGACCGCCGGCGGTTTGGTCGTCCAGCCGCTCAGCGTGTTCCACGCCTACGCGTTCAACACGACGCGCCAGCTCGGTGCGAATTTCGAGATGCTGGCGAGCCACCTCGCCTGGCTCGAGGCGCAGGGCGCCGGCACCTTCGCGGCCGTCGCCGAGGTCGCCGCCGACCTGAGCCGGGAGGCGAAGGCCTTCCAGTTCCAGCTCGCCCGCGCCTTCCATCGCCGCAATGCCGACGGGTTGGCGCCCCGCCTCGACCGCTTGGCCGCGACCTACGAGCGCGTCTTCGCGTCGCTCGACCGGGCGCTGGTGCCCTAGGTCGAGCGATGGCCCGCATCCGCAGCGTCGAAGGCCGGGTGCCGCAGGCCCCGCCGGGGCCCTGGTGCCTGGCGATGACGCAGCCCGGGGCCTGCGCGGGCCCCGGCGACCTCGACCGGGTGACCGGCTGGATCCCGGCCTCCGTGCCCGGCACTGCCGCATCGGCCCTGCGTGCGGCCGGCCGCTGGACCGAGACGGCCCCCGAGCCGATCCACGACCGCGACGTCTGGTATCGGACCCGCCTCGCCGGCCCCGGACGGTTCCGCCTGCGCTTCGAGGGCCTGGCGACCCTGGCCGAAATCTGGCTCGACGGCGTGCCGGTCCTGACCTCCCGCTCGATGTTCGAGCCGCAGACCGTGGAGGCCGACCTCGGCGCGGAGGCCGATCTCGCCCTCTGCTTCCGGTCCCTGCGTGCGGAACTCGACCGCCCGGCCCGGCGCGGACGCTGGCGCCCGCGCATGATCACCCCCGGATCGCTGCGCCACGTGCGCACCAGCCTTCTCGGGTTCATGCCGGGCTGGTGCCCGGAGATCGATCTCGTCGGCCCCTACGGGCCTGTGACGCTGGAGGCCGTCCGTCCCGGACCCGCGGCGGCCGACCTGCGCGCCTCCCTCGACGGGGAGACCGGCCGTCTGGCTGCGCGCCTGCGGATCGACGGGGGCGCCTCCGCCGTCGTGCTCGTCTGCGGCGGGCGCGAAGCGCCGCTCGCCGAGATCGAGCCCGGTCTATTTTCGGGCGAACTGGCCCTCCCGGGCATCGCACCTTGGTGGCCGCACACCCATGGGACGCCGCATCTCCACCCGGTGTCGGCGCGCGTCGACGGCGCGCCGGTCGATCTCGGCCGGGTCGGTTTCCGGACCGTATCGCTGGCGCGGCCCTTCGAGGACGGCCTGTCGCTGGCGGTCAACGGCGTGCCGGTCTTCTGCCGCGGCGCCATCTGGACGCCGCCGGACCTCGTCGGGCTCGGTGCCGACGACACAAGTGCGCGGCTCGCCCGCGCCCGCGAGGCCGGGATGAACATGCTGCGCGTGCCCGGAACCACGCTCTACCCGGCGTCGGACGTCTTCGACCTGTGCGACGAACTCGGCATCCTGGTCTGGCAGGACCTGATGCTGGCGAATTTCGACTACCCGCACGACGATCCCGACTTCGCCGGCCGCCTGAGCCGCGAGGTGACGGCGTTCCTCGACCGCACGCAGACCGCGCCGTCGCTCAGCGTCCTCTGCGGCGGCAGCGAGGTCTGGCAGCAGGCCGCGATGCTCGGCGCCCCGCGCGCCGTCTGGGCCGATGCCTTCTGCGCGACGACGCTGCCGACGCTGGCGGCGGCGCTGCGCCCCGACCTCGTGGTGGTGCCCAATTCGCCGTCCGGCGGCGCGATGCCGTTCGGGCCCCGCGAGGGCTGCACCCATTACTTCGGCGTCGGCGCCTATCGCCGCCCCCTCGCGGATGCCCGCCGGGCGGAGGTGGGATTTGCCAGCGAGTGCCTCGCCTTCGCCAACCCGCCCGAGCCCGGGACCGCCGGTCCCGCGGGGCCGGGCGATCCGCGCTGGGCCGCCGGCATCCCCCGCGACCGGGGCGCCGAGTGGGATTTCGAGGACGTGCGCGACCACTATGTCGGCCTGCTCTACGGGGTCGATCCGGCCGCGCTGCGCGCCGGCGATCCGGAGCGCTACCTCGAACTCGGGCGCGCGGCCGTGGCCGAGGTGATGGAGGCGACCTTCGCGGAGTGGCGCAGGCCGCGTTCGCCGACGGCGGGGGGACTGGTCCTGTCCCTGAGCGACCTCGCGCCGGGGGCGGGCTGGGGCGTCCTCGACTGGACCGGGCGTCCGAAATCGGCCTGGTACGCCCTCAGGCGCGCGTTCCGCCCCGTGCAGCTCGCCATCACCGACGAGGGCCTCGACGGGCTGCACCTTCACGTCCTCAACGAGACGGACGCGGTCCGGGCGCTGACCCTGGAACTGACCCTGTGCGATGCCGGCGGCCGGGTCGCGGCCCGGGCCGAGCGGGGCCTCGTGCTCGACCCCCGGTCCGGTCTGACGCTGTCGTCCGCCGCGCTGCTCGGCCGGTTCCTCGACGCCGCCGACAGCTACCGGTTCGGACCGCGCATCCACGACGTCGCCCACGCCCGGCTGACCGGCCCGGACGGGGCAGTCGTCGCCGAGAGCTTCCACTTTCCCGGGGACGGCCCGATCGCCCGGGAGGCGGTGGGCCTGCGCGCCGAGGCCGTGGTGACGGCCGCCGGCCCCGGGCTGCGGATCGCTACGGAACGCCTCGCGCGCGGGGTGCAGGTAAACGTCCCCCAAGCGCAGCCCGACGACAATTACCTGCACCTCGCGCCGGGGACGACGCGGGTCATCGCCTTCCCGGGCTGTGCCCGGCTCCCGCGCGGCAGCGTCCGCGCGATCAACAGCAACGAGATCGTGGATTTCGGTCATGACGCGTGAGGTGAGACCCGAGACCCGGCGGTCCGGAAAGCCGTTCGAGCCCGCCCCGGTGACGTTCGACGGCCTGTTCGGCTGGTTCCATCCGGCGGTGGGGCGGCGCGGCGTGGTCCTCTGCGGGGCGCACGGATTCGAGCAGATGGCGGCCCACCGGCCCTGGCGGGCGCTGGCCGGCCAACTCGCGGCCGCGGGCTGCCCGACGCTGCGCTTCGACTACCCCGGGGAGGG
Organism: Methylobacterium sp. J-070; assembly: GCF_022829385.1. Lineage (GTDB taxonomy): Bacteria > Pseudomonadota > Alphaproteobacteria > Rhizobiales > Beijerinckiaceae > Methylobacterium. Next base: position 83,229 of record NZ_JAKSXX010000110.1, read on the forward strand.
CGACTCGGCCGATCCCGGAGCGGCGCGGGTCGGCGACTGCGTCGCGGCGATCCGCCGAGCCGTCCGCTGGCTGCGCGAGACGGCCGGGGTCGTCGAGGTCGTCCTCGTCGGCCTTCGCCTCGGTGCCACCTTCGCGGCGCTGGCGGCCGAGGCGGAACCGGTGGACCGCCTGGTCCTGCTGGCGCCGGTCGCCAGCGGCCGCGCCTACCTGCGCGAGATGCGGCTGCGCGCCCGGACGATCGACCGTCTGCCGGACGGCTCGGTCCCGCCGCAGGCGGCGGATCGTCTCGAAGTCGGCGGGTTTTGCCTGGAAGCCGCCTTCCTCGCCGACCTCGCCGACCTGAACCTCACGCGGATCGAGCGGCCTCCCGCGTCCCGCGTCCTGCTCCTCGCCCCCGACACCAAGGCGCTGGCCGCCCGCCTCGGCGCCCTCGGCTGCGCCGTGACCGCGGGACCGTTCCCGGGCCTCGCCCAGCTCGTCGGCGATCCGATCTTCGCGAGCGTCCCGGAGGCGGATTTCGGCCGCGTCGCGGCCTTCGCGGCGAAGGACATGGCGATGTCCGCGGCCTTCCCGCCGGTCCTGCCTCCGGCACGGCTGGCGGGATCCGACTGGGTGGAGGATTCGGTCCAGTCCGTCCCGGGCCTGTTCGGGATCCGGTGCGGGCCGCTCCGGCCGGGCTCCGCGGCCCCCGCGGTGCTCTTCGTGTCGACCGGCATGACGGTGCATTCCGGCTGGGGACGCCAGACCACGACCCTCGCCCGCAGCCTCGCGGCCGAAGGCGTCGTCTCCTTCCGCTTCGATCTGCGGGGAATCGGCGACAGCGAGGACCGGCCGGACGACCGCAGGCCGCTCTTCGCGCCGGACGGATACGCCGACATCGTCGCGCTCGTCGACCACGTCGCCGAGACGGGCGGTCCGCTCGTGCTGGTCGGCGGCTGCAGCGGCGCCTACGCGGCGTTCCACGCCCTCTGCCGGGACCCCCGCATCGACGGGGCACTCCTGATCAATCTCTACTGCTTCGATTGGGACCCGGATCAGGACCTCGACCGCGTCATCCGCCAGACCTTCGGAAGCGCCCACACCTACGCGGCGCTCCTCAAGCAGGGCGCGACGTGGCGACGCCTGCTGTCCGGGAAGATCGCCGTGCGGGCGATCGCCGGCGTCCTGGCCCGACGGGGCGCGGTTTCGGCGCTCCGGCGCGTCCGCCGGGTGTGGCAGCCCGGAGCCCGGGCCGGGTCCGTCGCCCGGCGCATCGCGGCACTCCGGCGCCGGGGTGCCGAGATCCGCCTGCTCTATAGCGCTGGCGATCCCGGCCTGGTCGCCGTGCGCCGGCATCTCGGACGCTTTCCCGGCCGGGCCGACGAACGCCTCGGCGCGCCGGTGATCGTGGTGCCGGGTGCCGATCACAACCTCGGCTCACCCGAGACGCAGGAACCCCTCGCGCGCGCCCTGCGCGACCTCCTCCACGCCGTGCGGCGCGCACCGGCGGCGCTGCCGGACGGGGCGCATCCCCTCGGCTCCGGGATCATGCTCGCCGCGGCGGGCTGGATGTGAGGCACGGCCTCCGCCGGGTGGGCCTCGCCCGGCCCGAGCGGAATCCGGTCAGGAGGCGGGCCGGCCGACGCGACCGCGGCACTGCCGACCCGCGCTCGCGCCCGGCCGGGCGTCGAAGACCGGAGAGGAAAGGCCCATGTTGAGCTATCTGTCGGACAGGCTGGTCGGCGCGACCCTGGCGATCCTGAACCTGCTCGCCCCCGTCGAGGTCCGCGTGCAGAAGGACCTCGTCTACGCCCCCGGCAGCCCGCATCGGGCCGACGTCTATCGGCCGGCCGCGGACGGGCCCCGCCCCATGGTGGTCTTCCTGTACGGCGGCGGATGGCGGTACGGGACCAAGGACGCGTTCGCCTATGTCGGCGCCGCCCTGGCGCGCAGGGGCTTCGTCACGGTCATCCCGGACTATCGTCACTTCCCGACCGCGGGCCTGTCGGACATCCTGTCCGACAGCGCCGCCGCGGTCTCCTGGGCCATCGCGAACGCCGGGGCCTTCGGGGCCGATCCCCACCGCGTCGTGGTGGCGGGACATTCGTCCGGCGCCTGGGCCGCCGCGATGCTGGGGCTGGACGGGACGTGGCTCGAGCAGGCCGGATCCAGCCCGGTCGCGCTTTCCGGTATCGTCGGCTTGTCGGGACCCTATGCGGTTTCGGCGCTGACCGACCCGTTGGACAAGGCTGTCTTCGCCGGCAGCGATCCCGCCCTGCAGCCGATCAACCATGCCGCAGGCGGACATCCCGCCATGCTGCTGCTCACGGGTGCGGCCGATCTGGACGTCAAGCCGTCCGGCACGGTGGCGCTGGCCGACCGACTGCGGGCTGCCCAGAACGACCCGGAGATGCACATCTACCCGGGCCTGGGTCACGCGCAGGTCGCGTGGTCGATCAGCTTCCCGTTCAGCCTGCAGGCCCCGGTCGCGGACGACATCGCGCGGTTCGTCGACGGTGCGCCCCCCGGACGATAGGGCATTCTCGGTTTGAATGGGATCACGCGCCTGACGGTCTGGGCGCGAATCCCCACCCAGCAAGGGGGAGGAGCGCGCGTCGCGCTTCGTGATCCGCAACGGATAGAAAACGCTCACGAGAGCGCCGTCCCGGAAAGCTTCCCGGCGACGGCTTCGGTGCGCGGCGCCCGACGTCCCGCTACTCACCGCCGGGGCGCCGCGCCCGGTCTCCGCGCGAGGGGCCTCGAACGAGAAAAGCCGCCTCGGCGAAGGCGGCTTCCACGATCGTGTCGGACCCTGTGGGGCCGGCGGTTACTTGATCTTGGTTTCCTTGAAGTCGACGTGCTTGCGCGCGACCGGGTCGTACTTGCGCATCGTCAGCTTCTCGGTCTGCGTGCGGGAGTTCTTCTTCGTGACGTAGAAGTAGCCGGTGTCGGCGGTGGAGACGAGCTTGATCTTGACGGTGACGGCCTTGGCCATGGCGCGGCGCTCCTGCAGGGTGCGGCATTCCGCGTGAGCGAAACGCAAATGGCCGGGAGGGCCCGGCCGAATACGGGCGGGTGAATGCCCGATCGGGCCGGGCAGGTCAAGAGCGGGCGCCCGCCCGTTCCGTGACGGCGAGCCACCCGGCGAAGGCCAGGAACAGGGCGAGCAGCGCCAGCGCGAAGCCGTGCGGCGGCACGAGGTCGAGCCCGCCGCCGATCACCGGCGGCCCCAGCATCAGGCCGACGTTGTAGAGCACCACGAAGGCCGCGTTGGCGCCCGCGAGGTCGCTCGGCCGCGTCCGGTCGCCCAGCATCGTGAGGCCGACCGTGTAGAGGGTGCCGGTGATGCCGCCCCAGACGAGGAGCAGCAGGCCGAACGCCACCGGGCTGCCGGCCGCCAGGGGGATCAGGGCCGAGCCGGCGGCGCCCGCCAGGCCCGCGCCGAGCAGCACCGCGCCGCGGTCGAGCCGGTCGGCGAGCCAGCCGAACGGGATCTGGAACAGCACGTTGCCGAGCGCGACCAGGCTGACGAGGCCGGCCGCGCCCTGGGCGTCGTAGCCGAGGCGCAGGCCGTAGAGCGGCAGGATCGCGAAGATGCCGGTCTCCACCGCCCCGTAGGCGAGGGCCGCCGCCAGCGCGCCGGGCGCCAGCCGGAGGTAGCCGCGGATGCCGAGCCCGGAGCCCGCCGCGATCGTCGGCGACAGGCCCCGCGCCATCGCGATCGGCAGCCCGCCCGCCAGCATGAGGATCGCCCCCGTGGCGTAGGGCGCCAGCCCCGTGGTCCCGACCAGCGCCAGGAGGAGCGGCCCGACCGCGAAACCCGCCGCCAGCACGGTGGCGTAGATGCCCATCACGAGACCGCGGCGCTCCGGCGGGGCGGCGGCGTTGATCCAGTACTCGGAGAGCACGAACAGCGCCCCGAGCGTCATCGAGAAGACGAAGCGCAGGGGGAACCACAGGGCGATGCCGGGCAGGAGCGGGAACAGCGCGAGGCTGATCGCTCCGACGACGAGCGCCAGACCGAGCAGCGGCGCGACGCCGATCCGCGCGGCGAGACGCGGCACGAACGGCACCGTGGCGATGCTGGCGATGCCCGCCACCGCGGTGTTCAGCCCGATCAGCGTGCTCGACGCGCCGCGTCGCTCCAGCTCGATCGACAGCAGGGGGATCGACAGGCTCAGCCCGATTCCCACCACGGTGACGCAGGTGATGGCGGCCGAGATCGCCGCCACATCCTCCGACCGGATCCCCCGCCGCGCGTCCCGCCCCAGTTCCTCCAGACGACTCACAGGGGGATTCGCTCGCGGCGGCCGTAGCGCTCGAAGTGAAAGGGGATCATCCGGTGGGGGGCGAAATCGGCGGCGATCTGCGCCTCCAGGTCGTCCAGGACGGCGCGGGTGATGTAGGGCAGGTCGAGCGCCCGCGCGGCGTCGAGCCGGACCCAGGCGAGTTCGGTGAACTCGGCGTCGGCGCTGACCCGCCCCGGCTCCTCGGCCGCCACCAGGCGCCGGTCGACGGCGAAGAAGCGCGTGTCGAAGCGGCGCACGCGCTTGGGCGGCGTGATCGCCCGGGCCACGAGATGGAGCGCTTCCAGATCCGGCAGGACACCGTGCCGGGCGAAGCCCTCCCAGCCCGCCGGAGCGTCCTCGGGGGCGCCGTGCTCGCGCGTGCCGAGCAGAAGGCCGGTCTCCTCGTAGGTCTCGCGGATGGCGGCGAGCGCGAGCGCCCGGCCGAGATGGTGCGGCGGCCGGGAGACCTGCCGGGTGAGCGCCGCCTCCGCGTAGTCGGGGAGCGCCCCGGCCACCGGCATGTGGCGGTCCCCGAGCTCGATCCGGCCGCCCGGAAAGACGAACTTCCCCGGCATGAAGGCGAGGTTGGGGTTGCGCCGGCCCATCAGCACCTTCGGGGCGCCCTTTCCGCGCCGGTCGAGCAGGATCAGGGTGGCGGCGTCCCGGGGGCGCAGGCGCGCCGCGGCGGGCTTCCGCTCAGGGGTGATCGCGATCTCCGATTCCTGCTGCGGCTCCGGCAAGGCGGGTCTCCTCCGGCCCCGGGACGGGGCGGGCCCCCGGTAACGTGGCGAAGCCTTGCATGCCAAGGGCGTATTGCAGCCCGACGACCGCGCCCTTCACCGGCTGGAGCAGCGCCAGGGCCATCGCCAGCGTGACCACCGGCCACACGCCCATCTCGACCCAGAGGGGTACCTCGTAGGCGTTCTCGGTCTCGAGGATCAGGTAGCCGACGATGTGGCCGACGATGAAGATCACCGCGTAGGGCGGCAGGTCGTCGGCCCGGTGGTGGTGCAGTTCCAGGCCGCAGACCTCGCAATCCGGCCGGACCTTGAGGAAGCGCCCAAAGATCCGGCCCTGCCCGCAATGCGGGCAGTGGCCGATGAAGCCCCGGGCCATCGCGGGAACGAGGCGGGTGCGCTGGGGGATCGCGTCGGCGGCCATGTCCAGGCTCTACACCGCTTGGTTCAGCGGCGCGAGCCGCGGTGACGCGACCCGGCGTTGCGAATGCCGGCGGGGCGACCGGGCGGCGCGGCCTTGAAGGGCCGGCCTTCGGACTTCGGACCCGGGCCGGTCCTCCGGGCGCCGGAGCGGGTCTTGCCCTCGCTGAGCAGCTCGAACCGGAGCGCGCCCGCCACCGGGGCGGCCTCGACCAGGCGGACCTCGACCCGGTCGCCGAGCCGGAACGTCTCGCCCGTCCGTTCGCCCACGAGGGCGTGGCGGCCCTCCTCGTGGCGGAAATAGTCGGCTCCGAGCTGCGAGATCGGCACGAACCCGTCGGCCCCGGTCCCGTCGAGCTTGATGAACAGGCCGGCCCGGGTCACGCCCGCGATCTGGCCCGCGAAGGTCGCCCCGACCTGGTCGGCGAGGTGGTGGGCGATCAGCCGGTCGATCGTCTCGCGCTCGGCCGCCATGGCGCGGCGCTCGGCCGCCGAGATCTGCTCGCCGATCTGCCCGAGTTCGCCGGCCGATATGTCGGGGCTGAGCCCGTCGGTGCCGAGCTTGCAGGCGGTGATCAGCGCCCGGTGGACGATCAGGTCGGCGTAGCGACGGATCGGCGAGGTGAAGTGGGCGTAGCGGCGCAGGTTCAGGCCGAAATGCCCGAGGTTGTCGGCGGCGTAGACGGCCTGCGCCTGGCTGCGCAGGATCACCTCGTTGAGGAAGACGCCGTGCTCGGTCTCGGCCGCCATGGCGAGGATGCGGTTGAACAGGGCCGGGCGCAGCGCCCCTTCCTTCGGCAGCTTGATGCCCACCGAGGCCAGGACCTCGCCCAGCGCCCGCATCTTCTCCTGGGCGGGCTCGTCGTGAACCCGGTAGATCAGCGGCTGGCGGGCCTGTTCGAGGGTCTCGGCGGAGGCGACGTTCGCCTGGATCATGAACTCCTCGATCAGCCGGTGCGCGTCGAGGCGCTCCGGCACGATCACCCGGTCCACCGCGCCCTCCGGGCTCAGGAGGACCTTGCGCTCGGGCAGGTCGAGGGCGAGGGGCCCGCGGCGGTCCCGGGCCGTGCGCAGGGCCGCGTAGGCCGCCCAGAGCGGGCGGAGCGCCGCCTCCAGAAGCGGCCCGGTGGTGGTGTCCGGCTGCCCGTCGATGGCGGCCTGCGCCTGCGCGTAGGCGAGCTTGGCGCGGGAGCGCATCATCACCCGGTGGAAGCCGTGGCGGCGCTTCTCGCCGTCCGCAGAGATGACCATGCGCACCGCGAGCGCCGGCCGGTCCTCGCCCTCGCGGAGCGAGCACAGGTCGTTCGAGATCCGCTCCGGCAGCATCGGCACCACCCGATCGGGGAAGTAGACCGAGTTGCCCCGCTCCAAGGCCTCGCGGTCGAGGCTCGAACCGGGGCGGACGTAGGCGGCCACGTCCGCGATGGCGACGGTGAGGATGAAGCCGCCCGGATTGGCCGGGTCGGGATCGGCCTCGGCCATGACGGCGTCGTCGTGGTCCTTGGCGTCCGGCGGGTCGATGGTCAGGAGCGGCCGGTCGCGCCAATCCTCCCGGCCCGCCAGGGCGGCCGCCTCGGCGGCATCCGCCTCGGCCAGGGTCGCCTCCGAGAAGACGTGCGGGATGTTGTGCAGGTGAAGCGCGATCAGGCTCACCGCCTTCTCGGAGCCCAGGGCGCCGAGCCGCTCCTTGATCCGGCCCCGCGGCAGGCCGAAGCGGGTCTCGCGCTCCAGGGAGACGCTGACGAGGTCGCCGTCGCGGGCCTGACCCTCCTCGCCGGGCGGGATCAGGATCTCGCGGCCCTGGGAGCGCTTCTCCACCGGCACGATCCGGCCGCCCTGCGCGCCGGTCCGGTAGACGCCGATCACCTCGGCCTTGTTCTTGCCGATGACCTTGACGACCCGTCCCGTATAGCCGCCCTCGACGTCGCGTTCGACGCGGATCAGGGCGCGGTCGCCGATCCCGGCGGCCGGGCGGCTGCCCTTGCGCGGGCCCCGCGGCTGGCCGAGCACGATGGCGGGCGGCTTGCCCGAGCCGGTCCATTCCACCGGAACCGCGAGGAAATCGCCGTGGCGGTCCCGGGAGCGGATGTCGGCCAGGACCACCGGGGGCAGATGGCCCGCCGGCGCGAGCCCGCCGCGCCCGCGGTCGAGGGCGCCCTCCGCCTCGATCTCCTTGAGGATGCGCTTCAGGTCGATCTTGGCGGCGCCCGTGATGCCGAACGCCTTGGCGATCTCCCGCTTGCCGACGCGCTCCTTCGATTCGGCCACGAAGGCGAGGATCTGCTCACGGGTGGGGAGGGGCGGGGGAGCGGCGGGTTCGGCCGCCTCTGCGCTGCTGCGTCGTGCCAAAAGGGGGTGCCGGAGGGTTCTCGGAGCGATGTGCGACCGCGCGGGCGCCGGACCGCTGATTCGGTTCCGAACCGCGAAGATGGGGTTCCGCCCGCCCCGCGGCAACGGCGCGGCGGGCGTCCTCAACAGGTGCGATCAGCCGGTGGAGGCCGATTTCCGGATGCGGTCGACCGCCAGATCCACGTCGAACCCGGTGGCCAGGATCTCGTCGAGGCCGAACGGGCTGGCGCGCGGCAGCGTCAGGTTCACCTGGCCTTCCTCGGGCGCCAGCTCCGGCGTCTCGGCCTCCTGGATCGCCAGCGTCCAGGCCCCGTCCATGCGCAGGCTCCCGGCCTCGGGCGGGTCGGCCGCCAGCGCGGCGAGCTTGTCCCGACCCGCCTCCCGGCAGGCGAGGCTCCTGTCGTCGTCGGAGATGAGGGCCGCCTTGATCAGTTCGGCCAGGGCATCCCTGACCCGTTCGACGCTCGCGTTCATGGGCATCCGTTCCCGCTATCGCCGCCGCGTGGCAAGCCGGATGCCAGTGCGCAGTGGGGCGCGTCGTCACCGGCGCCCATCAGGTCGACGGAGGGTGAGGTGCGACCGTCTCACCGGAACCGCCGATCTTCCCTCGCCATCCGTGCGGTGTAGAAGGCGTGAATGATCCCGGTCCTGACCCGCCACACCGAGGCCGTACCGCTCTACGAGGCGGCCATCGCCGAGCTGCGCGTGCGCGGTTTCGAGGGTGACTTGAGCGCGTCGGAGGCCGACCGCACCGTCTTCGCCACCGACAACTCGATCTACCAGGTCGAGCCGGGGGCCGTGGCGTTCCCGCGGACCCGCGACGACCTCGTGCGGATCGCCAAGCTCCTGGACGATCCGCGCTTCGCCGAGATCGTGATCCGCCCCCGCGGCGGGGCCACCGGCACCAACGGCCAGTCGCTCGGCCACGGCCTCGTGGTCGACACCTCGCGGCACATGAACCGCATCCTGGAGATCGACGTCGCGGGCCGCACCGTCCGGGTCGAGCCGGGCGTGGTGAAGGACCAGCTCAACCGGGCGCTGGCCGCCCACGGCCTGTTCTTCGCGCCCGAGCTCTCGACCTCGAACCGCGCCACGATCGGGGGCATGATCTCCACCGATGCGTGCGGGCAGGGCTCCTGCCTCTACGGCAAGACCCGGGACCACGTCCTGGCGCTGACCTGCGTCCTCGCCGACGGCACGGTCTGGACCGCGGAGCCCCTCGACGCGGCCGGCCTCGAGGCCGCCAAGGGACGCAACGACCGGGTCGGAGAGATCCACCGCACCGTCGAAGCCGTCGTCACCGAGAACGCCGCGCTGATCGCCGAGCGCTTCCCCAAGCTCAACCGCTGCCTGACCGGCTACGACCTCGCGCACCTGCGCGACGAAGCCGGCCGGTTCGATCTCAAGAGCGTGCTCTGCGGCTCGGAGGGGACGCTGGCGCTGATCGCCGAGGCGCGGCTCGCCGTGCTGCCGGTCCCGAAGGCCTCCGTGCTGGTGGCGCTCTCCTATGTCGACTTCGACGCGGCGCTCCGCGATGCGCAGGCCCTGCTGCCGTTCGGCGCCGCCTCGGTGGAGACCATCGATTCCACCGTCCTGGCGCTCGCCCGCCAGGATCCGATCTGGGCCGAGGTGCGGGCGTTCTTCCCCGAGGATCCGGTCGGGCGCCCGGTGGACGGGATCAACCTGGTGGAGTTCGTCGGCGACGATGCCGGCGACGTGGAGGCCGCCCTCGGACGGCTCACCGCGATGCTGGAGGCCGAGCGCGGCACCGACACCAGACGCCTCGGCTTCACCATCGCCCGGGGCGCGGCGATCGAGACGCTCTGGACCATGCGCAAGAAGGCGGTCGGCCTGCTCGGCGCCGCCAAGGGCGATGCCCGGCCGATCCCGTTCGTGGAGGACACGGCGGTGCCGCCGGAGCGGCTCGCCGACTTCATCGCCGAGTTCCGGGCGCTCCTCGACGCCAAGGGGCTGCGCTACGGCATGTTCGGCCACGTCGACGCCGGCGTGCTCCATGTCCGCCCGGCCATCGATCTGAAGGATCCGGACCAGGACCGCCTGATCCGCGAGGTCACGGAGGGCGTGGTCGCGCTCACCGCCCGATACGGCGGCCTGCTCTGGGGCGAGCACGGCAAGGGCTTCCGCTCCGAATTCGTGCCCGCGACCTTCGGGCCGCTGATGCCGGCGCTGGAGGCGGTCAAGCGCGCCTTCGACCCGGGCGACCGGATGAACCCGGGCAAGATCGCCTCGGCCCGGGGCGGCGCGCTCACCCGGATCGACGGGGTGCCGCGCCGGGGCGCGCAGGACCGCTCGATCCCGGCGCCGGTCCGGCAGGATTTCGACGCGGCGCTGCACTGCAACGGCAACGGCGCCTGCTTCAGCTTCGACACGGACGAGGCCATGTGCCCGTCCTGGAAGGCGACCCGGGAGCGGCGGCACTCGCCCAAGGGCCGCGCCTCGCTGATGCGCGAGTGGCTGCGCCGCGCGGCCGCGGAGGGCGTCGACCCGAGCGCCGCGCTGAGGCGCCAGCGCGCCGGATGGTTCCGCGACCTCGCCGCGACGCTGCGGAGCGGCCTCCGGCCGCGCTCCCGGACCGAGGACTTCTCCCATGCCGTGAAGGAGGCGATGGACGGCTGCCTCGCCTGCAAGTCCTGCACGGGGTCCTGCCCGATCAAGGTCGACGTGCCGGCGTTCCGGGCGAAGTTCCTGGCGCTCTACCACATGCGCTACGCGCGGCCCCTGAAGGACCATTTGGTGGCGGCGCTCGAACCGCTGCTGCCCCTGGCCGCCCGGATGCCGCGCCTGAGCAACCTGTGCCTGACCAATCCGCTGGCCCGCCTGCTCCTGGCCAAGGCCGGACTGGTCGAGATCCCGGCCCTGTCGGAGGTCGATCTCAAGGCGCGGCTGGCGGGTCTCGGCGTCGCCGTGGCGACGCCCGAGGTCCTGGCGCGGCTGGACCCGCAGGCGCGCGAGGCGGCGGTGCTGGTGGTGCAGGATGCCTTCACCAGCCACTTCGACGCGGAGGTGGTGGCCGATAGCTGCGCGCTCCTGATCGCCCTCGGCTTCAGGCCCTGGCTGGTGCCCTACCGGCCGAACGGCAAGCCGTTGCACGTGCACGGGTTCCTCGCCCGGTTCACCGCGGCGGCCCGGTCCAACGCCGCGATGCTGCGGGACCTGGGCCGACAGGGACTGCCCCTGGTCGGGATCGATCCGTCGATGACGCTGACCTACCGCGCGGAATACGCCGAGGTGCTCGGGGAGGATCTGCCGAAGGTCCATCTCCTGCAGGAATGGCTGGCGGCCCGGCTCGACCGGATCACGCCCCGGCAGGGCGGGGGGACCATGCGGCTGCTGCCGCACTGCACCGAGCGAACCAACGCGCCCGGCGCCGTGCGGGACTGGCAGGCCGTGTTCGCCCATCTCGGCCTGCGCCTCGACGTGCCGGCGGCCGGCTGCTGCGGCATGGCCGGGACCTACGGCCACGAGGCGCGCCACCGCGGCACCTCCGAGGCGATCTACGGCCTGAGTTGGGCCCGCCACGTCGCCCAATCGCCCGGCTGCACCCTCCTGGCCGACGGCTATTCCTGCCGGTCCCAGGCCAAGCTCGTGGACGGCGTGCGGCTCCGCCACCCGGCCCAGGCGCTCCTCGACCATGTCGGGGCGGCCCCGTTCCGTCCCGAGCGCGCGGCGGCGGCGCCGCGATGAGCGCAGCCACCTTGAACGTCGCGGTGGTGGGGGCCGGCGCGGTCGGCTGCTATTACGGGTTCCTCCTGGCGCGAGCCGGCCACGCGGTGACGCTGATCGGGCGTCCCGCCCTGGTCGCGGCCGTCCGGTCGGCCGGGCTGGTGCTGGACAGCGCGGCCGGGACCGACGCGCTCCCCGTGCGGGCGACGACGGAGGGAAGCGGGGTCGCCGGCGCCGATCTGGTGCTGGTCTGCGTCAAGTCGGGCGATACCGAAACGGCCGGCGCGCTGATGGCGCCGCATCTTGGCCGGCACGCGACGATCCTCAGCCTGCAGAACGGCGTCGACAACGCCGAGCGCCTCGCGGCCGTCCTGGAGCGGCCGGTCGTGCCGGTGGCGGTCTACGTCGCCACCGCGATGGCCGGGCCGGGCCATGTCCGGCACAACGGCCGGGGCGACCTGATCCTCGGCGCATCCGAGGCGAGCGACCGGATCGCCGCCGCGTTCGCGGCGGCCGGCATCCCCACCACGGTCTCGGCGCGCGCCCTGGACGCGCTCTGGGGCAAGCTGATCCTCAATTGCGCCTACAACGCCCTCTCGGCGCTGACCCAGCTTCCCTACGGCCGTCTGGTGCAGGGCGAGGGCGTGGTCGCGTCGATGACCGACGTGGTGCAGGAATGCGTCGCGGTGGCGGAAGCCTCGGGGGTGACCGTCCCGGACGACATCCTCGCCACGGTGCTGAGCCTGAGCGTCAGCATGGCCGATCAGCGCTCGTCCACCGCCCAGGACCTCGCGCGGGGCCGACCGAGCGAGATCGACCATCTCAACGGCTATGTGGTGCGCCGGGGGGCGGCTCTGGGCATCCCGACCCCAGCGAACCGGATGCTGCACACGCTGGTCAAGCTGGTCGAGGGACGGGCGGGGGGCGCGGTGCAGGGTTGAGAGCTGGCACAGCGTGCCGGCTATTGGCGATCCGCCCAGCCGTGGCGACCGGGTGGCAGCATCCGCAGATCGCGCACGAGAGATAGGTAGCCGGCCTTCGGCCGGGTCCCGCTTTCCGTCCGAATACACCGCCTTCTTCAAGCGATGTCTTTCGCGGAAGCGGGCATCGATCTTTACCGGCACCCAGAACCGTCGGCAGCTTCGTCTCAAGCTTGACTGTCCGGTCGACGCCCTCTGCCGATCCACGGACCTGTTCTGGTGCCTGGCGGCCCTTGGTCGCGCGTTGAGAGCACGAGAAGCCGGAACAGAGTCGTGTTCTCCCGAGTAGCGTCACGATCGAGGCTTTCGGGCGTGCCGTCGGGCGTCCCGGGCCCCAGACACAGGCAAGGGTGGATAGAGTCACGACCGACCCCGCGATCAAGGGTGTGGCGACGCCGGCGGCGACGGCCCTCGTGGTGGCCGACATGATCGGCGTCGGGGTGTTCACCAGCTTGGGGTTCCAGGTGACCGACATCCGGTCGGGCTTCGGGCTGCTGCTGCTCTGGAGCATCGGTGGGCTGGTCGCCCTCTGCGGAGCCTTCAGCTACGCCGAACTCGCCACGATGTTTCCCCGATCGAGCGGCGAGTACAACTTCCTCACGCGCGCCTACGGTCCGGCCCTCGGCTTCATGGCGGGCTGGCTCTCGGCCACCGTGGGCTTCGCGGCGCCGGTGGCGCTGGCCGCGATGGCGTTCGGACAATACGCCAAGGCCTTCCACCCGGCGGCCCCGCCGTTCCCGCTCGGGCTGGCGCTCATCTGGAGCGTCACCGCCATCCGCCTGAGGGGCGGCCGCCTGGGGGAGACGTTCCAGGTCGGCGCGACGCTGCTGAAGCTTTTGCTCATCGTGGCCTTCATCGCCGCCGGCCTCGCCACCGGGGGCGGGCCGCCCATCAGCTTCGCGCCGAGCGCCTTCGATCCGGCACAGGTCTTCACCGCCGGCTTCGCCGTGAGCCTCGTCTTCGTGATGTACGCCTATTCGGGCTGGAACGCCGCGACCTACATCGCCGGCGACCTGGCCGATCCGCGCTACAGCCTGCCCCGGGCCCTGCTGCTCGGGACGGGCCTCGTGATCGTGCTCTATGTCGGGCTGAACGCGGTGTTCCTCTACACCACGCCGCTCGACGAACTCGCCGGACGGATCGATGTCGCCATGATCAGCGGGCGGCACGTCTTCGGCGCGGAGGGCGGCCGTGTCGTCGGCGCGATGATCTGCGTCGGCCTGATCCCGAGCGTCGGCGCGATGATGTGGATCGGCCCGAGCGTCACCGCCACGATGGGCGAGGATGTGCCGCTCCTGCGCCTGTTCGCCCGACGCACCCGCGGCGGGGTGCCCAGGGCCGCGATCCTCCTGCAGTGTGGCGTGGCCAGCCTCCTGCTCCTCACGCAGAGCTACGAGGCGGTCCTGGAATTCATCCAGTTCGGCCTGATCCTGTGCTCGTTCCTGGCGGTGCTCGGGCTGATCAAGCTGCGGATCACGCGGCCGGACCTGCCGCGGCCCTATCGCGCCTGGGGCTACCCCGTCACGCCGACGATCTTCCTCGGCGTCACCCTGTTCATGCTGGCCTACCTGGTCGCCGCGCGCCCCATCCAGTCGCTCGGCGGTCTCGGGGTGCTGCTCCTCGGCCTGGCGCTGTACGCCGTCTCCCGCACCCACGGGCGGAGGTGATCACCGGCCGGACGACGAGGCCGGCTGGGTCACGCGCAGCACGTCGAGGCGATATTCGGCGGTTCTCGACTGGGCCTGCACCCGGGCGAAGCCGCGTGCGCCCGCGATGAAGCCCTCGGCCGCATCGTCGCCGGAGAGCGGGTAGTGCGTGACGCCAAGCCAGTGGACGAGCACGATGTCCGCCTCCGGCAGGACGGCGCCCTCGACCCGCGCGACGAGGCGCGCCAAGTCGGCGCGGTCGAGGTAGTAGGCCACCTCCGAGATCACGACGAGGTCGAACCGCCCCTCCGGCCACGTGCCGGGAACGGCCGCCAGCATGAAGTGCGCGTTCGGACAATCGGCGCAGCGCGCCCGCGCGGCGTCCAGCACGGAGGGAACCACGTCGAGCCCGATCAGCGCGTCGCAGCGCGGGCAGAGCTGATGGGTGAAAACGCCGATGGAGCATCCCACGTCCAGAGCGGACGCGTAGTGGGCGCGCGGCAGGGCGGCCAGCGTCGCCGCGTACTTGTCGCGCTCGTAGGGGCTCGTGGCGAATTTCCAGGGATCGGACTCGGTGGCGTACATGCCCTTGAAGTAATCGGGATCGAGGGTGGTCGGGCGCCGGCCGCTCGGGGCGGCGACCGGCCTGTCGGAGGTCGTCTCCACGCCTGCGGCGCCTCCGACCCCGAACACGGTGCCGGCGGCGGCAACGCCTCCGGACTGGAGCAACTGACGGCGTGAGACAGGCCCGCGGTCGCGCACGATGCACCTCAGGGCGCCGATCGCCCTAGGAGCGGGGAACCGCCCGTAACCGGGACAGTTCCGGGCCACGCGCCGAGGCTCTGCACGGGCGCGGCTTGGCGGGGCTCTGCCGCGACGTCCGCCGCGCGGCCATTCCGACCCGAATGCCGCCCCTCGCGACGCCAACCCCTTCCAGACCCGGGAAACCGGTGGAAGACGTCCAGCGGTATCTCACCGCTCACGCGCGCGCCGCGGCATTCGCCTTCCGGGTCGCCGCGGCCTTCCTGGCGGAGGCCGAGCGCGCCTCCGCGGTCCGGCCGGCGGAGGCCTTGCCCCCGGTCGCCCCGCCCTTGTGGGCCGCCGGATGCCCGGTGGTCTTGCCCCGGCCCGAGCCGCCGGGCTTCTTTCCCCCGCCGTCGTCCTTGTTGACCGTGGCCCAGGCCCGGGCCTCGGCCTCCTGCTCCGGCACACCCCGCGCCTCGTAGGACTCGGCGATGTGCTCCGCCTTGCGCTTCTGCTTGTCGGTGTATTTCGACTTGTCGCCCTGCGACATCGCCGGTCTCCCGTGGTTCAGCCCGCCCCGGTCGGCCCGTCGAGGATGGCCCGCACGCGGCGGACCAGCTCCGTGCGCCGGTAGGGCTTGTTCAGGAGATCAAACTCCGAGCCGCCGATATCGGTTCGCTCCAGGCTCGCCTCCGCGTAGCCGGTGGCCAGCAGGACCTTCAGCCCGGGCCGGCGGCGGCGGGCCTCGCGGGCGAGCAGCACGCCGTTCATGCCCCCCGGCATGATCATGTCGGTGAACAGCAGGTCGACCCGCCCGGTCGAATCCAGGATCTCCAGGGCCTCGCGGCCGTTGCCGGCCGTCAGCGTGGTGTAGCCGAAATCCCGCAGGATGGTGCGGGCCAGCTCGGCCACGTCCTCGCGGTCGTCGACGATCAGGACCGTCTCGGTCCCGTGCCGGTCCACGGCCCGGGGCTGGGCCTTGGCGGGGGCCCTGACGTCGCCGTCGGTGGCCGGGAAGGACAGGCGCACGGTCGTGCCCGCACCCACCGTCGACGCGATCTGCGCGGCGCCGCCCGACTGCTTGGCGAAGCCGTAGACCATCGACAGGCCGAGGCCGGTCCCCTTGCCCTCCTCCTTGGTGGTGAAGAACGGATCCATCACCCGGGCCAGCACGGCGGGCGGCATCCCGCTGCCGGAATCCCGGATGGCGATGCTGACGTAGCGGCCGTCGCGCAGCGGGCCGATCTCCCGGTCGGCGGCGACCTCGCTGTTCTCGGTGATGATCCGCACGGTGCCGCCCTCCGGCATGGCGTCGCGGGCGTTGATCAGCACGTTCAGGATCGCGACCTCGGCCTGGGTCGGGTCCACGCGGCAGTTCCAGAGGTCCTCGGCGAGATCGAGTTCGACCTTCACGGCCTCGCCCACGGAGCGGGCGACCATCTCGCCCATGCCCTTCACAAGGGCGTTGAGATTGACGGCACGCCCCTCCAGCCGCTGCTTGCGGGCGAAGGCCAGCAGCTGCTGCGTCAGCGTCGTCGCGCGCTCCGCGGCCTGCCGGATGTTCTCGGTGGCGCGCCCGAGCCGGGCGCGGTCGGCATCCGGCTTCTCCAGCCCGGCGGCCAGGATGTCGACGTAGCCGACGATCACCTGCAGCAGGTTGTTGAAATCGTGCGCGATGCCGCCGGTGAGCTGGCCGAGCGCCTCCATCTTCTGGGCCTGACCGAGGGCGTCCTCGGCGTCGCGCCGACGGGAGACGTCGAGCTGGGAGCTGAAATAATACACGACGTCGCCGTCGGCATTGTAGACCGGGGCGACGAACAGGGCGTTCCAGAAGGTCGAGCCGTTCTTTCGGTAGTTCAGGATCTCGGTGGCGAAGTCCCGCTTCTCGGCGATCGCCGCGCGGACCTGCGCCACCGTCCCGCGGTCGGTATCGGGGCCCTGCAGGAAGCGGCAGTTGCGGCCGATCAGCTCCTCGGGCGCGTAGCCGGTCATCGCCAGGAAGGCCCGGTTGGCGAAGATGATCGGGTTGTCCGGCTGGCGCGGATCGGTGACGATCATCGGCATCCGCGTCGTCTCGACGGCGGCGAAGAAGATGTCGCTCTTGCGGTCGGTGATGTCGCTCGGCGCGCCGTCCCTGACCTGCGGACCCGGACCGACCGGCGGGGTTTCTGGAGTCTCAGGCATACGAGGCGGTCTTCACCGTCCAGGCCGCGGAAGCTCTCGACGCGCGGCCGCGCCCGTCCGGCGCGCGCGAAGGGTGGCGGACTTGCGTCGGCAGGCCGACGCGTCCTCCGCCCAAGCCATCGATGAACATCGGGTCACCGCGCAGGCGCCGGGGGCCGCCTTCGGCAAACCCGCGCGGAGCCGGTCCCGGCGGCACCGCCCCGGGAAACGGACCCCGGCCTTCGTGCCGACGCGCGCGCCTGTGCCGGACCGGCACCCGGTTCGGTCGAGCGCCACTCAGCGACCGGAGCCGCGCGGTCGCGCGGCCGGCGGGCCTGCCGGCCACCTCGGGGAGCGTCGACGGCATCATGCAGCCGCCGTCTGAACCGGACCGGGAAGCGCGGCGGTCGGCGCCGGGAGATGCCGCGCCGGAGACGGCTCGCGGCAGGCGTTCAGGACCGCCGAGAGCGCCTCGTTGAGCGAAGTCACCAGGATGTCTGCGGACGTCGCCCGGCGCAGGCGGTCCAGGGTCGCCGGGTCGCGCTCCCGCCAGAAGCCGACGAGGATCTGCACGCCCGGCACCGCCGCCCGGGCCTGCCGGACCGTGAAGCGGATCTGCGACAGGCTCACCGGCTCCAGGTAGGAGAAGCAGATCAGCGCGAGCCCCTCCGGATGCTCGGGACGCTCGCCGGCCCGGATCGCCGCCATCGACAGGATCTGCGAGGCGAGGCCGTGCCGGGCGAGGATCTGGCTCAGCATCAGCGTCGCCGCCTCGTCGAACGGGCCGCGGCTCGATACGCACAGGACCGGCGTCTCGCTCCGCCAGCTCGGCGCGAGGTCGTCGCGGCCGAGGACGATGCCCGCCACCTGCCGGTCGGGCCCGATGGCCGCCAGGGCGGCGGCGGTCTCGGTGTCGGGTCCGCGGCCGGACCCCCGCCGGCTCCGCCGCGCGACCGGCGCGGTGCCGAGATGGTCCACCACCGTGCGGATCGCGGTGCCGACCTCCTCCTGACGGTCCCGGTCCAGGGTGCCGCGCGAGAGATCCTCCTGGGCAAGGAGCAGGCCGGCCAGGGCGACCTCGTCGTAGTAGGTGACGAGGGCGCGCTCCTTCAGGAACTGCCACCCCTGGTCGACGGCCTCGATGGGGTCGCCCGCGAGCATGCGCTGATAGAAGATCTCCGGAGGCGACAGGGCGGGCTGGTCGCCCAGCAGGACGTCGAGATACCAGAGCCGCTCCACGTGCCGCCCGAGGACCACGAGGCAGACGGTGAGCGGTGTGGCGAGCACGAGGCCGATCGGGCCCCACAGGAACGTCCAGATCGTCGCCGCCAGGAT
Organism: Methylobacterium sp. J-070; assembly: GCF_022829385.1. GTDB lineage: Bacteria > Pseudomonadota > Alphaproteobacteria > Rhizobiales > Beijerinckiaceae > Methylobacterium. Next base: position 101,556 of record NZ_JAKSXX010000110.1, read on the forward strand.
GACGGCGATCGGCGAGAGGCCGGTGGAGTGGCCGTAAAGCAGCGGCTCGATCACGTGCCCGCAGATCGGCTCGACCACCAGGAACAGGGCCGCGGTGGCGATCACCATGCTCCAGCCGGGATCGACCGCGGCGGCGAGGATCAGCGGCAGCAACGCGCTGATCGCGGCCCCGATATACGGCACAAAGCGCAGGATCGCCGCCAGGACGCCGAACAGGGTCGGGCTGGGCACGCCGATGATCCAGAGGCCGAGGCCGATCACGAGGCCGAAGGCGATGTTGAGGGCGAGCTGCGCCAGGAAGAAGCGGCTGAGCCGGCTGGTGGCATCGTCGATCGCCGCGGTGGTGCGGCGCAGGTCGCCCGAGCCGCCGGCCAGCTTGATCGCCCGGTTCCGCAGGTCCTCGCGCTGGAGCAGGATGAAGATCGTGAAGATCAGGATCAGGCCGGTGGTCGCCAGGGGGTGAAGCAGCGGCCCCGCGAAGGTCTGCAGCGTGTCGACCACGCTCGCGCGGGCGGGCGTGAGTTCCACGGTGAGCGGGTGCGTGCGCGAGCCCGGCTCGCCCCGGACCTCCGCGGCCGGAGGCGGCTGCAGGGTCGCGCTGAGGTCCTGCACCATGTCGACGATGCGCGAGAGCGTGCCGGTCCCGGCCGTCGCCCCCCGCAGGTCCTTGATCTTCGAGCGCATCACCTGGGTGTAGCGCGGCAGGTCTGAGGCGAGCTGGGACGCCTCGTTGGCGATGAGGCTGCCGATCCCGAACAGGGCACCGAACACGATCACCACCACCAGCAGCACCGCCGGGGCCCGGGGCACCCGGAGCCGGCGGAGCATTCGGACCGCCGGCACCAGGACGAAGCTGAGAAGGATCGCCAGCGTCACCGGCACCAGGATCTCGCGCCCGAGATACAGGGCCGCCATCGTCGACACGACCAGGAGGAGCGAGGCCAGCGCGACGAAGACCGGCAGGCCCTCCCGCAGGCGCTGGGCTGTGACGGGATCCTCGCTCAACGAGACGCTCCACTCGGCTGGGATCTGGCGGTGGCCGCTCGCGCGGCGTGGGAAGGGGCGGCGGAGGCGTCCGGCATGTCAGCTGGCCTGCGCGGTCTCGCCCAGGGCGGCGCTGATCTGGCTGAGCAGCTTCGAGAAGTCGACCGGCTTCGGGTGGTAGTCGTCGCAGCCGGCCTGGATCGCCTTGTCCCGGTCCCCGGACATCGCGTGGGCGGTGAGCGCGATGATCGGGATCGCCCGGGTGTCGGGACCGGATTTCAGCGTACGGGCCACCGACCAGCCGTCGAGGATCGGGAGGTTCATGTCGAGCAGGATGACGTCGGGCTGGCCCGACCGGGCCTGACGGACGCCGGCCTCGCCGTCATGCGCCAGGATCACCTCGTAGCCGCGCCGCTTGAGGCGGCGGGAGAGGAAATCCCAGATCTCCTCGTGATCCTCGACCAACAGAATCTTCGCCATCGGAAACTCGCACTCCGGCTCGCGTCGCGCTGGCCGGGACCCCAACGCGCGGCAACGCACAATCGCCCAACGCGCCTGCCGCGATTCCGGTCCGTGGGGCCGGGATCGGCGGGACGGCGGTTGACCCGGCCACCGCGCGGTATGAGCGTGCCGCGGCGCGAATCGGCAATACTGGTGAGGACAGTATGGCGAACAAAACCGATATCGAGTTTTATCATTCACCCAACACGCGCTCGTCGGGGGTGCGCGTGCTGCTCGAGGAGCTGGGTGTCCCCTACCGCCTGCACGCGCTCAACATGCGCGCCGGCGAGCATCTCCAGGATGCCTACCGCGCCATCAACCCGATGGCGAAGGTGCCGGCGATCCGCCACGGCGAGGCCGTGGTGACCGAGCAGGCCGCGGTCTATCTCTACCTCGCCGACCTGTTCCCGGAGGCCGGCCTCGCCCCGGCGCCGACCGATCCCGCCCGCGCTGCCTACCTGCGCTGGATGGTGTTCTACGGGTCCTGCTACGAGCCGGCGGTGATCGACCGCTACCTGAAGCGGGAGCCGGGCCCGCGCGGCATGTCGGCCTATGCCGACTACGACAGCGTGATCGCCCGGGTGACCGAGGCGCTGACCCCGGGCCCGTACCTGCTCGGCGAGCGCTTCAGCGCCGCCGACGTCCTGTGGGGCGGCGCCCTCGGCTGGACCATGGGCTTCGGCCTCGTCGATCCCGCGCCGGTCCTGACGGCCTATGTCGAGCGCATCCGGTCCCGACCCGCCTCCCGGACGGTCGCGGCCGCGGATGCGCAGCTCGCCGCGGCGCACGAGGCCGCGGCGGCGGCCCAGGCCGGGCCGGCCTGAGCGGCGCTCAGCCGTCCCCGTCCCAGACGCCCGTCCGGGCGAGCTGCGGGGCCGGCTCCGGGCTGCTCCAGAGCAGGGCGACGGCGGCCCGCCGTCGCCAGCCCCCCTCCACCGTGAACGACCACGTGCGCTGCGCCCCCGCCAGGCCGGTCGCGTCCAGGCCGGACCAGTCGATGGCGGCGCGGCCCCGCAGGACCAGGAGATCGCCGCGCGCGAAATCGAGGAACAGCAGCGCCGCCCGGGGCTCCCCGATCAGGTTGCCCAGCGTGTTGAAGTAGCGGTTGCCGGAAAAGTCCGGGATCGTCAGCACGTCGCCCCGGAGCCGGACGAAGCCCGGGCGGCCGCCGCGGTGCGAGATGTCGGCGCCCCCGTCCGCAAGCCCGTCCCGGGCGCGGCTCGCCACGAACAGGGTGTCGGCGCCGCGGATCAGCGTCGCCGCGTCCGGGTCGAGCCCCGTGAGGGGTTCGATCATGCCCGGCGGTCGCTGGAGGGGCTCGGCGGTGCGCCGCTGGATATATTGCGGGCAGTTGCCGAAGCTCTGGGCCACCGCGACGGTCAGGCCGGCCGAATCGCGGCGCACGACGCGGCCGTTGGCCCGGTTGCGCCGCCGGGTCGCGAAGTCGATGCCCAGGATCCCGACCTCGGCGCCCGGCCGGAGGGCTTGATCCACCGGATCCGCGGGGTCCGGCGCCGCCGCGATGGCGAGGTGGGTCGCGTCGGGGGCCTGCACGAAGCCGGGTTGTCCCGTCAGCATCGTCGCGACGGGGGCTCCGGCCTCGTCCACGGCGCCCACCAGGAGATACGGCAGCCCCGCGAAGAACGTGCGGTGCTGCTCGGGCATGAAGGGACGGATCGCAGGCGTGTCGCCGAGGACGTGACCGGCGCGGCCTTGGGCGGCGATCTCGTCGGTGTGGAAGCTGGCCATGACGAACCTCACGCCTGTTCGGGACTGGGGGGCGCCGGCATCGGGGTGAAGCCCGGGAGCGCCTGGACCCGCGCGATCCAGGCCCGCACGGCCGGATAGGGTTCGAGCGGGACGCCGCCCTCGGGGGCGTGCGCCACGTAGGAATAGCAGGCGATGTCGGCGAGCGTCGGCCGGTCGGCGGCGAGGTACGGGCGGTCGGCCAGGTGCGCATCCATGAAGGCGAGGATCCGCGCCGCCGTCGCGTGGACGGCGGACCGGTCGCCGGCCGCGCCGAACACCACCATGAGCCGGGCGTGCGCGGGGCCGGCCCGGACTTCGCCGGCCGCGATGGACAGCCAGCGCTGGACCTGCGCGGCGCCGACCGGATCGGCCGGCATCCAGCCCGCCTCCGGCGCGTAGCGCGCGGCGAGATAGACCAGGATCGCGTTGCTGTCCGGGATCACCGTTGCGCCGTCCGTCAGGACCGGGACCTGGCCGAGGGGGTTCAGGCGCCGGAACGCCGGCGCCTCCCGCTGGGCCGCGCCCGCGACCTCGACGAAGCGATAGGGCAGGCCCAGCAGCGACAGGAACAGTTCCGCGCGGTGCGAATGCCCCGACAGCCGCAGGCCGTAGAGGGTGAGATCGGGGGTGGTCATCGTGGGGATCTCCGGTTGCGACCCGAATGTCGTCCTTGCAGAACGCCGCGGAAATCCCGAAACTCTGACCGTCAGAATTTCAATGCGCGCAGCAATCGATGGATCGGCTGGACGAACTCGCCGTCTTCGTGGCGATCATCGATGCCGGAAGTCTCGCCGGTGCCGCCCGCCGGATGCGCCGCTCCGCCGCCGCTGCGACGCGGGCCCTCGCGAGCCTGGAGGGGCGGGCCGGCGCGCGCCTCGTCGAGCGGACGACCCGGCGGCTCGCGCCCACGCCCGCCGGCCTGGAGTTGGCCGAGCGGGCCCGCTCCCTGCTCACCGGCTACGACGCGGCCGTCTCGGGGGCGTCGGGCGCGGGCGTGCGCGGGCTGGTGCGGGTCACCGCCCCCGTGCTGTTCGGGCGCAAGCACGTGGCGCCGGTCGTGTCGGGGTTCTTGGACACCTTTCCGGAGACGCAGGTCGAACTCGTTCTGGCGGACCGCAACCTCGACCTCGTGGACGAGGGCATCGACGTCGCCCTCCGGATCGGGCAGCTCGCGGAATCGCGCCTCGTGGCGCGCCGGGTCGGACAGGTCCGCCAGATCGTGGTGGCGAGCCCCGCCTATCTCGCCGCCCGGGGCACGCCGGGTTCGCCGGCCGAGCTCGCCGAGCACGACACGATCCTGGGCATCGTCCGCTCGGGCATCCGGGAATGGCGCTTCGGCGCGAACCGCGTGCGCCTCGCGCCGCGCCTGATCGTCAACGAGGTGGAGGCGTCGCTGGTCGCCGCCCGGGCCGGACACGGCATCGCGCGGGTCCTGTCTTATCAGGCGGCCGACGACATCGCGGCGGGCCGTCTCGTGCGCCTGCTCGCCGCCCACGAGCCGCCGCCCGTGCCGGTCCAGCTCGTCACCCCGAGCCAGGGCTTCCGGCCGCCCCGGGTCGGCGCCTTCCTCGACTATGCGGCCGACGCACTCAAGGCGCTGCCGGTGCTCCGTCCCGACGCATCGCGGTGAGACTTGCAAAGAACCGCGGTCCGACTGGGCAAACGGTTGAAACGGCAGAGGTATTGGATGCCGTTCGCATGACCGGCGCTTTCGCGGCCGGACTCTTGCTGGGGGCGTCGCGGAGCCTGGTCCCAGCGCGCTCGGGCCCCGCCGGACCCGTCCGGCCGACTGCGTCGGCGCGCCGATCGGATCAAGCCAGCCCATGCGTCTGCTCACCCCGCTCCTTGCCGTGCTCGCGCTCACGCTGCCCCTCGGCGCACCGGCCGAAGCCGACGCGCTGACCGGCACGCTCAAGAAGGTCAGGGACAACAACAGGCTTGTCCTGGGCGTGCGCGATACCGCGACCCCGTTCAGCTATCTCGACGAGAACCAGAAGGTCGTCGGCTTCGCGGTCGACATCTGCCTGAAGATCGCCGACGCGGTGAAGCGCGAATTGCAGATGCCCGGCCTCGCGGTCGGGATGGAGTTCGTCAATTCGTCCTCCCGCATCCCGCTGATGACCAACGGGACGATCGATCTCGAATGCGGGACGACCACCAACAATGCCGACCGCAAGAAGCAGGTCGACTTCACCAACACCCACTTCCTGACGGCGACCCGCTTCGTCTCGAAGAAGGACCAGAGCATCGCCGGCCTGGACGATCTGCGCGGCAAGACCGTCTCGTCGGTGGCCGGCTCGACCAACATCCTGATGCTGATCAAGGCCAACAACGAGCGCAAGCTCGGCATCACGGTGATCGCCGCGAAGGACGTGCCGGAGGGCTTCCTGCTCGTGGAGACCGGCCGGGCGACGGCCTTCGTCATGGACGACGTGCAGCTCAGCGTCGTGGCGGCCCAGTCCAAGGATCCCGCCGCCTACGTGGTCAGCCAGGAGACCCTGTCGAACCCGGAGCCCTACGGGATCATGCTGCGCAAGGACGACCCGGCCTTCAAGGCGGTGGTCGACCGGGCGACCGCCGACCTCTATCGGAGCCCCGAGATCATGACGATCTACGACCGCTGGTTCCTGAAGCCGGTGCCGCCGCGCGGCCTGACCTACAACGTGCCGCTCTCCTCCGCCCTGCGCTGGGCGTTCGCCCACCCGAGCGACAACCCGGACCCCGCGTTCTACGCGCACTGATCTGTCGCCCGGCGGGGTTCCGCTCCGGCCGCGGAGATGCGATGCCGCAGGACCGATCCGTCCGCGTCGCGAAGCGTCCTCCATGACCGACAGCACAGAGCCGGCTCTCGCGCCCGCGGCTGCCATCGCCGGACCGCCGGCCCCGTCGATCCCGCGCCTGATCGTCGTGCTGGCCTGCGCGGGGTTCGGCAGCACCTTCGCGCTCCGCTCGGTCGAGCCCCTCGTCGGCGTCCTCGCCCGGGACCTCGGGAGCGACGCCCACACGGTAGCTCTCCTCTCCACCGCCTTCGCGCTGCCCTACGCGTTCATCCAGCCCGTCCTCGGGCCGGTCGGCGACGCGCTGGGCAAGGAGCGGGTGATGAGCACCTGCCTCGCGGTGCTCGCCGCCGCGCTCACGCTGTGCAGCATGGCCCCCGATATCGGCAGCCTGTTCGGCCTGCGGATGGTGGCGGGCGCGGCGGCGGGTGGCTGCATCCCGCTCTCCCTGGCGCTGCTCGGCGACCGGGTGCCGATGGACCGGCGCCAGGTGGCGATCGGGCGGTTCCTGGTCGCGGTGATCCTGGGCCAGCTCTCGGGCTCGACCTTCGCGGGCCTGATCGAAGCCGCGATCGGCTGGCGCGGCGTCTTCGCCGTCACCGCGGCGGTGGCGGCCTGCGCCTGCGCGGCGACCGTGTTCGGCTTCGACCGCGCCGGCCGGGCCCCCGCCCGCCGCCCGGCCTTCGGCGAGGCCATGACGCGCTATCGGACGATCCTGGCCAATCCCCGGGCGCGGGTGCTGTTCTCGGCGGTGTTCATCGAGGCCATCGCGATCTTCGGCGTGTTCCCGCACCTCGCCCCGCTGATCGAGGCGCGCGGGGAGGGCGGCCCGCGCGAGGCGGGCCTCGTGCTGGCGGGCTTCGCGGTCGGCGGCCTGCTCTACTCGGCCCTGGTGGGTCTGCTGGTGCGCCTGCTCGGCCTGCCGCGCATGCTCGTGGGCGGCGGCCTGATCTGCGGCGTGTCGCTCACCGTGGTCGGGCTCGCGGGCTCGTGGCAGGTCGACTGCGCCGCGCTCACCACCATGGGCCTCGGCTTCTACATGCTGCACAACACCTATCAGACCCAGGTCACCGAGGTGGCGCCCACCGCCCGCGCCTCCGCGGTGGCGCTCCACGCCTTCTCGTTCTTCTGCGGGCAGGCCCTCGGCGTCGCGGTGCTGGGGCAGGCCCTGATCCGGCTCGGCCAGTTCGGTGCGCTCGCCGCCTGCGCCGTCACCATCCTGGCGCTCGGGATCGGCACCGCCCTCGCCCTGCGGCAGAAGCCGACGCCGGTCGCGTTCCCGGGCTGAGCGGACGCTCAGGGCCGCTGCAGCGCCAGCGCCTTGAGATCGAAATCGGGATCGGCCGCCTGACCCGGCGTCAGCGGCGTTCCGGCGGCGAGCAGGCGCCGGGCGATCATGTGGTCGCCCGCCCGGTCGACGGATTCCACGGCGCTCAAGGCGCCGTCACGGAAACGGAAGACCGAGAAGGCCTGGCCGGAGCCGCGGACCACGCCGGCGTCGCCGGGTCCCGACAGGCCGGCGATCTGCAGCTTGTGCGGGCCCTGGTCGCTCCAGAACCAGGGAAGCGCGCCGTAGGCCGCGGGCTTCCCGTTGAGGCGCGCGGCGAGGCAGCGGCCCTGGTCGATGGCGTTCTGCACGGACTCGATCCGCACCGTGCCGTCGGCCGTGAGCCCGCGGGCGAAGGGGCTCGGGAACCTGGCACAGTCGCCGATCGCCGAGACGGCCGGATCGGGGGTCGCCAGGAACGCGTCGACCCGCACCCCGTCCCCCGCCGGCAGGCCCGCCTCCACGGCGAGTTCCCGGTTCGGCAGCACGCCGATACCGACGAGGACGAGGTCGGCGGGCAGCTCCCGTCCATCGGCCAGGGCGACGCCGGCGGCGCGGCCGTCGCGCCCGAGGACCGCCGTCACGCCGGCCCCGAAGGCGAAGCGCACGCCCATCGCCTCCTGGGCGCCGCGGAAGTAGTCCCCCATCTCCGGCGAGACCGCCCGGGCCATGGGCCGCTCGGCGGCCTCGATCACCGTCACCGGCAGACCGCGCCCGGCCGCGACGGCGGCGAATTCGAGCCCGATGAAGCCGGCCCCCACCACGACGATCGCCCGGGCGGCGGCGAGGTCGGCCCTGAGCGCATCGGCGTCCGCAAGGCCGCGCAACTGGCGCACGCCCGCGAGGTCGGCGCCGGGGACCGGCAGCGGTCGGTTGCGGGCACCGGTGGCGATGACGAGGTGGTCGTAGGCGAGGTCTTGACCGTCCGAGAGGCGCAGACACCGTCCGGCCCGGTCGATCGCCACCGCGCGGATCCCAGGCCGGTGCGTGATGGCGTGCTCGGCGAAGAAGCCGGGCTGGCGCAGGAACAGGCCGTCCTGCTCGGCCTTGCCGGCGAGGTAGGCCTTCGACAACGGCGGCCGCTGATAGGGCAGGGCGGCCTCGTCGCCCACCAGGGTGATCGGGTCCCTGAAGCCGCCCTCGCGCAGGGAGGCGGCGAGCTGGAAGCCGGCCTGACCGGCGCCCGCGACGACGATCCCGGCGGGGGTCACGGCTTGGCCCCCGGCAGGACGAGCCGGCTCTGCGCGACGCCCGGCAGGCTGCGGGCGCCCTCGGACATCAGGTAGGACCAGACCGCGGAGGCCGCCGGCCCCAGCACCTTGTCGGCGCGCCGGACCGCGTACCAGTCGCGCCGGATCGGCAGGCCCTTGACGTCGAGGAGCACGAGACGGCCCCCGTCCAGCTCGGCCGCGACCGAATGGACCGACAGCAGGGCGATGCCCAGCCCGGCCATCACCGCCTGCTTGATGGTCTCGTTCGAGCCGGTGTCGATCTCCAGCGGCGCCCGCTTCACCAGCACGCCGCTCATGAACTCCTCGAACACCATCCGGGTGCCCGAGCCCTCCTCGCGCAGGAAGAACGGCTGGTCGGCCAGGTCCTCGCGGTCGAGGTTCTGCCGCCCCGCCAGGGGATGGTCCGGGGCCGCGATCAGCACGATCGGGTGCGGGCCGAAGGTGGCGGCCTCGATCGGGAAGTCCCGCGGCGGGCGGCCCATCAGGGCGAAGTCGATCTCGTAGCCGCGCAGGGCCTCGACCGTCTGGCCGCGGTTGCGCACCGACAGGCTGATCTCGACGCCCGGATGCTTCTTGACGAAGCCGGCGATCACCTGCGGGGCGAAATACTTGGCGGTGGAGACGACGCCGAGCGCCACCCGGCCGCCCTCGGCGCCGCGCAGGGTCCGCAGCCGGTCGGTGCAGGTCTCCAGCACGGTGTTGATGCTGTCGATCGCCCAGAGCATCTCGCGCCCGGCATCGGTCGGCTTGAGACCCCCCGGCGTCCGGTCGAACAGCAGCAGCCCCGCCTCCTCCTCGAGCTGGCGGATGCGCGCGTAGAGCGCGGCCGAGGTGACGTTCAGCTCCTGCGCGGCCCGGGTCATGGTGCCGAGGCGGGCCACCGCCGCCACCGCCTGAAGCTGCTTGAGGGAGAGGTTGCGCATGGCGGAGGTCTCGTTTTTCTGTCCTATGGCACAAGATCCGGCAGAAATCTTGAGCGTGGCGTCTCGGGTTCCTGTCGACCGGGGGGCGCGGCCCGCTATCATGGTCGCCGAGAGGCCGCTACAGACCCGGCGCGGAACGCGCGATCCCGGCGGGCGGGATCCGAGCAGGAGAGACAGGCCGATGGCAAATTCAGCGGCGATCGGGACGCCTCTCGACACCTGCCTGGCTCAGGCCGTGGAGTCCGACCCGGCGCTGAAGGACGCCGCCGCGGTGATCGCCGCGGTGGCGCGCTCGGCGGTGGAGATCAGCGAGCGGATCGGGCGCGGCGCGCTCGGCGGCGACCTCGCGGCGGCGGGCGAGCACAACAGCGACGGCGACGTCCAGAAGGCGCTGGACGTGATCGCCCACGAGAGCGTCACCGCGGCCCTGCGGGGCGCACCCGTCGCCGAAGTGGCCTCCGAGGAGGCCGAGGAGGTGATGCGGCTGAACCCGGACGCGCCCCTCGCGGTCGCCATCGACCCGCTCGACGGCTCGTCCAACATCGGCGTGAACATGGCGGTGGGGATGATCTTCGGCATCCGGCCGTCGATCAAGGATCCGGGCAACCCGCTCGCCTCGTTCACGACGCCCGGCTCGACGCAGATCGCCGCGGGCTTCGTGACCTACGGCCCGGCCACCGCGCTGATCCTGACGCTCGGGCAGGGCACCCAATCCTACGTGCTGGATAGGGCCGAGGGCCGGTTCCGGCTGACGGGCCAGGCCATGGCGGTGCCGGCCGCCACCAAGGAATTCGCCATCAACGCCTCGAACGCCCGCCACTGGGATGCGCCGGTGAAGGCCTACATCGAGGATTGCCAGCGCGGCACCGAGGGGCCCCGGGACAAGGACTACAACATGCGCTGGCTCGCCTCCCTGGTGGCCGACATCCAGCGCGTGCTGACCCGGGGCGGCGTGTTCCTGTACCCGGGCGACGCCCGGAAGAACTACGCCCGCGGTCGCCTGCGGCTGCTCTACGAGGTCGCCCCGGTGGCGATGCTGGTCGAGCAGGCCGGGGGTGCCGCCACCGACGGCCAGACCCGCATCCTCGACCTCGTCGCCACCGGCATCCACGAGCGCGCGCCGCTGGTCTGCGGCTCGACCGAGGAGGTGGAATGCGTCGCCGCCTATTATGCGGGCGGCAAGCCCGATGCCGGCCGCTCGCCGCTCTTCGGCCAGCGCGGCCTGATGCGGTCCTAGGGTCCAACGCAAAGTCGAAAAACGCATGTCGGCGCGGCACCCCATCATCTCGGTGACCGGCTCCTCCGGGGCCGGCACCACCTCGGTCCGCAACACCTTCGAGCAGATCTTCCGCCGCGAGGATGTGAGCGCCGTGTTCATCGAGGGCGACGGCTTCCACGCCTACGACCGGGATACGATGCGGGCGATGATGGCGCGCGAGCCGACGCTGTCCCATTTCGCCCCGAAGGCGAATCTCCTGCCGGAGCTCGAGGCGGTGTTCCGCAGCTACGCGGAATCCGGCGCCGGCCGGACCCGCCACTACGCGCACGATGCCCACGACGCGCAGGCCTACGGCATCCCGGAGGGCAGCTTCTCCGCCTGGGAGGCGTTCCCGCCGGATTCGGACCTGCTGTTCTACGAGGGCCTGCACGGCTGCGTGGCCGACGCCGAGGTCGACATCGCCCGCTACGCCGACCTGAAGATCGGCGTCGTGCCGGTGATCAACCTCGAATGGATCCAGAAGCTGCACCGGGACCGCTCGTTCCGCGGCTACTCCACCGAGGCGGTTACCGACGTGATCCTGCGGCGGATGCCCGATTACGTGCAGACCATCTGCCCGCAATTCTCGTTCACCGACATCAACTTCCAGCGGGTTCCGACCGTCGACACCTCGAACCCGTTCATCGCCCGCTGGATCCCCACCGCCGACGAGTCGATGGTGGTCATCCGCTTCAAGGACCCGAAGGGGATCGACTTTTCGTATCTGGTCTCGATGATCCACGACAGCTTCATGAGCCGGGCGAATTCCATCGTGATCCCGGGCGGCAAGCTCGATCTCGCCATGCAGCTGATCCTGACGCCGATGATCATGCAGTTCGTCGAGCGCCGCCGGCGGCTGGCCTGAGCCTCGGAGGGATCCGTTGGATCGACCCGGAACGCCGATCCTGCGCGCCGAACACCGCCGGGGTCAAACCATCGAAGGATCCGTGATGCTCCCACCCGTCATTGCCCCCTCGATCCTCTCCGCCGACTTCTCGAGGCTCGCCGAGGAGACCCGCGCCGTGGCCGCGGCCGGCGCCGACTGGATCCACCTCGACGTGATGGACGGCCATTTCGTGCCCAACATCACCTTCGGACCGCCGGTGGTGAAAGCGCTGCGCCCGCACTCCGAAAAGTTCTTCGACGTGCATCTGATGATCGCCCCGGCCGATCCGTATCTCGCGGCCTTCGCGCAGGCCGGTGCCGACGGGATCACGGTCCACGCCGAGGCCGGGCCGCATATCCACCGCTCGCTGCAGACCATCCGCGATCTCGGCAAGCGGGCCGGCGTGGCGATCAACCCGGGCACCCCGGCCGCGATGGTGGAGCCGGTGCTCGACCTCGTCGATCTCGTGCTGGTGATGACGGTCAATCCCGGCTTCGGCGGCCAGAGCTTCCTGCGCAGCACCATGGACTCGGTGGCGCGGGTCCGGGCGATGGTGGCCGGCCGCGACATCCGCATCCAAGTCGACGGCGGCATCGATCCCGAGACCGTGCGGGTCGCGAGCCGCGCCGGCGCCGACACCTTCGTGGCCGGCAACGCCGTCTTCGGCGGCGGTCCGGAGGCCTACGCCGAGCGCATCGCGGCGATCCGGGCCGGCGCGGAGGGCGCCTCCGGCCGCGATCTGTCGTGCTGAGGGCGCTGATCTTCGACGTCGACGGGACGCTGGCGGAGACCGAGGACCTGCACCGGCAGGCGTTCAACCGGGCCTTCGCGGATCTCGGCCTGTCCTGGAGCTGGGACGCGGCGCTCTACGCGGACCTGCTCACCGTCATGGGCGGCAAGGAGCGGCTCGCCCACTACATCGACACGCAGCACGCGGCCGAGGCCGAAGCGCTCCACGCCCTGGCGCCGGAGATTCACGCCCGAAAGACCCTCGCCTACGGCACGCTCGTGGCGGAGAGCGGCCTGAGGCTGCGGCCCGGGATCGCCCGGCTGATCCGCGAGGCGCGGGCGGCCGGGATCCGCCTCGCCGTGGCCACCACCACGAGCCGGCCCAACGTCGACCGGCTTCTCGCCGTCAATTTCCCGCCGGACGCCACGCCCTTCGACGTGATCGCGGCCGGCGACGAGGCGGACCGCAAGAAGCCCGCGCCGGACGTATTCCTGCTGGCGCTGGCCCGCCTCGGGATCCCGGCGTCGGAGGCGGTGGCCTTCGAGGATTCCGCCGCCGGCATCGCATCGGCCCGGGCCGCGGGCCTGCCGGTCCTGGCGACCCGGAGCCGCTACACCGAGGGCCACCAGCTCGACGGCGCCTTCTCGGCGATCTCCGATCTCGGCGAGCCGGGGCGCCCGCACCGGCACATCGCGGGGCGCGAATGGCCGGGCGGGGTCGTGGACCTTGCCGGCCTCATCCGGTGGCACGGGACGCAGGACGATCAGGGCGCGGCGTTCCAGGCGATCGGCACCAGCCGGTAACCCGGGCCGTCGCGCTCCACATGGCCGAGCGACGGGAACGGGAAGTGGTAGCCCACCACGAGGGCCTTCTCGGACGCGGCCATGTCGTAGAAGCGGTGGCGCGTCGCCTGCGCCTGATCGGCATCGTGATCGTACATCACGTGCCAGTCCGGGTGCTGCAGGAAGAAGGCCGGGATGTTGGTCACATCGGACTGGACCAGCAGGCGGTCCGAGCCGGAGGCCACCGCGAAAGCGGTGTGGCCCGGCGTGTGCCCGGGGGCGGCGAGCGCCGTGATCCCCGGTGCGACCTCCTCGTCCCACGCGAAGGTGCCGATCCGGTCCCTCAGGTCGCCGAGCACCCGGCGGGTGTTGGCGAAGTAGGCCTGCGTGATCGCGTCGGCGGCCTTGGCCATGTTGTCGTCGTTCATCCAGAAGGCCCAGTCGACCGCCGCCGCCCGGATCTCGGCCTTCGGGAAGGCCGGCGTGCCGTCGGCGGTCTTGAGCCCGTTCGTGTGATCGGGGTGAAGGTGCGAGATCAGCACGAGATCGACGTCCTCGGGCGCAACCCCGGCGGCCGCGAGGTTGGCCTTCAGGCGACCCACCGGCGCCCCGGGCACGGGCCCGTTGCCGGTGTCGATCAGGACCAGCTTCGCGCCGGTGTTGATCAAGGTCGGGTTGAACGGCACCGTGACCTGCCCGGGCGGCATGTAGGCCGCCTGGGCGGCGCCCAGCGCCTCGTCCCGGGGGACGTTGCGTACGAAGCGGTCCGGCATCGGGAAGCTCCGGGCGCCGTCGTTGAGGATCGTGACCTCGCAGGTACCGAGGCGCATGCGGTAGAAACCCGGCGCCTGCGGATCGCCGAGGCGTGCCGTGCCCCGCGCGCCGTCGACGAGACCTAGGGCGACGCCACCGGCGAGTGCTCCGCGGACGAGGTCGCGACGGGTCGCGTTCGGCATTCGATCCTCCAGGGACAGGAAACGTGGCGAAGTCCGATCCGGCGCGCCCCGCAGGACGCCCGGGTTCGCAATGGCGGGCGGGTGTCGACCGGGGAGGGGACCCTAACGGCCGCTCTGCCGGCGCGGAATGCGCGCCTCGCTGCGTCCCTCGCTCCGCCCCTGCGCCTCGGTGGCGAACAGCATCGTGCCGGCTACCACGCCGAGCGCCGCCGCGATCCCAAGTTTGAGCCAGCGCGGGTCGGCGGCCGCCACGTGGGCGGTCGACCGGGCGTCGAAGCGGCCATGCGCCCCGGGATCGGTGTCGACCGGATGGTAGAGGTTGTCGGGACGGTTCTTCTGCGCCTGCACGCTGGTCATCTCCCCACGATAGCCATGCCGGGCGAGGTAGCCGTCGATCCAGCCCGGAATCAGCATGTTGCCCACGATGGCCTTCCAGGCCGAGGCACCGATCCACAATTCCCGCGGCGCCTCGTGCGCCGCCCGGTACACGTGGCGGGCGATGGCCTCGGGCTGGTAGATCGGCGGCACCGGCTCGAGCTTGCGCGGCAGCCGCGAGCGGGCCCAGTCGAACTGCGGCGTGTTGACCGCCGGGAGCTGAATCATCGTCAGACGCACCCGGCTGCCGTCGTGGAGCAACTCGCTGCGCAGGGAGTCGACGAAGCCGCGCACCGCCGCCTTGGCGGCGCAGTAGGTCGCCTGCAGCGGGATCGACCGGTAGGCGAGGGCCGAGCCGATATGGACGACCGTGCCCCGGTCCCGCGGGACCATGTGGCGGAGCGCCGCCAGGGTGCCGTGCACCTGGCCGAGATAGGTCACCTCGGTGGCGCGCCGGAACTCCTCCGGGCTCGTCTCCTGGACGGGCGCGTAGATCGTCACCATCGCGTTGTTGACCCAGACGTCGATGCCGCCGAAGGCCTGCGCCAGCGCATCGGCGGCGCGCGAGACGGCGTCCGCGTCGGCCACGTCGACCGCGAAGGCGCGGGCCCGGCCGCCGGCGCGCTCGACGTCGCGGATCGTGCCGGAGAGCCCAGCCTCGCCCCGGGCGATGAGCCCGACGTTCCATCCGTGCCGGGCGAATTCGTGCGCCACCGCCCGGCCGACGCCGGCGCTGGCGCCCGTCACCATCACTGTCCCGCCGCGTCCATTCCGGTTCGACATCGATGCTCCACGTGACAGGCGTCCCCGGCCAACGCCCGTCACCGGGGATCTTTCCGTGCTCGCGCGATCGGGATGACCGGCGCCGCCGCCGGCCGGTGATCGCGATCGCGTTGCCTCGCCGGAAGGCGGCGGCCTATAACGCGGCGACCTCACAGCCGCGACGGCGGGGTCCCGGACGCCCGCCCTCGCCAACGAACAAAGTCTCACACGCCATGGCAGGCCATTCGCAGTTCAAGAACATCATGCACCGGAAGGGCCGGGTGGACGCGGTCCGCTCGAAGGTGTTCGGCAAGCTCGCCCGCGAGATCACCGTGGCGGCCAAGCTGGGCACGCCGGACCCGGCGATGAACCCGCGGCTGCGCGCGGCGATCATCGCGGCCCGCGCCGAGAACATGCCCAAGGACAACATCGAGCGCGCCATCAAGAAGGCCGCCGGGGCGGACGGCGAGCACTACGAGGACATCCGCTACGAGGGCTACGGCCCCGGCGGCGCCGCGCTGATCGTCGAGGCGCAGACCGACAACCGCAACCGCACCGCCTCGGACGTGCGCTCGGCCTTCACCAAGTCCGGCGGGAGCCTCGCCGAGACCGGCGCCGTGGCCTTCATGTTCGACCGCGTCGGCGTGATCGCCTTCCCCACCAAGGTCGCCGATGCCGACACGATGCTGGAGGCCGCCATCGAGGCCGGCGCCGACGACGTCAGCTCCGGCGAGGACGGCCACGAGGTCGTCTGCGCGCAGGAGGCCTACGGCGAGGTCGCCAAGGCGCTGGAGGCTCGTTTCGGCGAGCCGAGCCGCACCGGCTTGATCTGGAAGGCGCAGAACACGATCGACGTGGACGACGAGACCGGCGAGAAGCTGATCCGCCTCGTCGAGGTGATCGAGGACCAGGACGACGTCCAGCACGTCTACGTCAACTTCGCCCTGTCGGACGCGCTGATGGCCAAGCTGCAGGCCTGAACCCGGCTCGGCCGCCGGCGGCGCTCAGGCGGGCGCGGCCGCGAGTTCGGCGCCGAACCGCTCCTGCGCGTAGCGCTCCACCGAGAAGGTGTCGTCGGGCAGCTGGACCATGAAGCGCTCGGCCACCTCGGTGACGACGATGTCGGGCCTGACCCGCTCGATATACGCCCAGTCGAGCGAGGTGCTCCAGATGAAGTGCACCTCGCGGAACGTCTCCGCCAGCATGATGGTCAGCATGTACGGCATGACGTGCGAGAAGGAATCGCCGAACAGCGCCAGCCGTCGGGGATCGGTGGCCCTGTCGTTGCCGTAGACCACGTGGGCGCCGACATGCAGCGTGTGCAGCAGGCCGGCCTTCTCCCGGGCCTCGACGATCGGGCTGCCGTAGCGCCGCACCGCGTCCCGCTGCATCAGAACGGTGCGCGAGCGCGCCCGGCGGGGCGGATCGAAGGCGCTCCCCAGGTCGCCGTCGTGGTCGGTCTCGAAGGACGGCCGATCGCGGAGGTCCTCCCGGGGCTCGGCGCCCAGCGCCCGGCAGATCTCCGCGTAGGCGAGGTAGCAGCCGTCGAAGGACCAGTGGGTGTCGGTGCGGCAGTAGAGGTCGGCCGTGTCGCGTTGCGCCCGCATCGGCGTCACCAAGTCGACGCAGGTCCGCCGCCACCGCCTCCGCCGCCGCCAGGCCGCGTAGAGGCCGACGGCGCGCCGGAGGCGGCCGAGGGGGGGCTCGCCGTGGAGCAGCCGGTAGGCCGGCGAGGCGGTCGGCCGGATCGTGATCCCGTCGAGCCGATGGTCGTAGATCATCAGCTTCTCCGGGGCGACGACGTGGCGGTACAGGATGCCCATGGCGCGCAGGCGGCGCTCGCGGGTCGCCACGAGGCTCCGCCAGTGCCAGATCAGTTCCGCCGTCTCCTCCGGCCGCTCGTACTGGCCGAGGACGTCGTTCGTCCCGGTCTTGAGGAACAGCCATCCGTCCTGTCCGACATGGATGTGGTCGGTGTTGCTCGAAGCCATGGCGCACTCGTGAGATCCGCCGCCCGGTCCGGCGAATTCGGCAGAAGGAGCGGGATGCCGGACGCGGGGCGGTCGGACAGGATGGCGGGACGATCCCTCTCGCCCGCCGGAGCCCGTCATGCCCCTCACCATCGCCCGCGCCAAGCCGCATCGCGTGCGCCCCGCAAGTCCGGCCGGGCGCGACCGCCTGGTCGTTCGGCCTCGTCACCCTGCGCGCCGCGACGTGCTCGCGCGACGTCGGGAGCGGTGGCGCCGACCGGGATCCCCGCCGGGCAAACCAAGACGGTCGCGGACGAGCCTTCGACGGGCGACCGCGTCGGCCGGCACGCGGAGCATTGTCGGGTTGGATGGGATCACGTGCCGGACGGTCTGGGCGCGCATCCCCTCCCTCTTGCGGGGAGGGGTCAGGGGAGGGGGTGGTGCCGGATGGGGCTCGGCGGTGGCGTCTGCACCACCCCCACCTCCAACGCCTCCCCGCAAGGGGGAGGGGAGCGCGTCGCGCTTCGTGATTTAAATCCGATAGAGAACGCTTCAGCGCCGGCCGCCGCCGGGCCCGCCGAAGCCCCCTGGACCGCCGAAGCCCCCCGGGCCGGCCCCGGGACCACCGCCAAAGCCGCCGGGGGTACCGGCTGGTCCCCCGAAGCCGCCGGGTCCGGGGGGCAGGCCGCCCGGGCCGCCGGGCGCGCCGCCCCGCGGCGCGCCGAACCCGCCCCTGCCTTCCAGACCGGTCAGGCCGCCGGCGCCGGGCCGGGTATCGATCGCCTGTCCCCGCTCCTCGCGCAGGCCCCCCGGCCGTCCGCCGGGCTCCGCGCCGAAGCGTCCGGGCGACTCGTCGGGCAGGTTGCGCAGGTCCAGGCGGTCGCGCTCCCGCTCCAACCGCGGCGCGTCCGGCTGCGGCGGCTCGGGCGCGATGCGGTTCTCGATCCGCAGACGCTCCACCGTCAGGTCGCCGCCCCGCGCGACCGCCGCGGTCAGCACCGCCCGCACGCTCCCGGCCCGCGGCACCGTCGCGCCCGGAAGACCCGTCACGGCGTAGCCGCCGCCGACCTCCAGCCCGGCGCCGGCGCGGCCGATATAGGCCTCGATGGAGACCCGCTTCAGGCCCGGCGGGAACGGCAGGCCCACCTGAGCGGCGTCGGTCACCGTGAGGAGCCCGTCCGCCGCCGTGCCGGTCACGAGGGCGCGCCTGCCGGTCGGCAGCGCCTCGGCGCCGCTCAGCCGGAGCCCGCCGATGCTGAGGCCGCCCGCGCTCCGCCGCACCGGCCCGGCGACGCGGTCCGGCCCGGATCCCCGCGGCTCGATCAGGCTCGCCACGATCACGTCGTCCGGCCGCCGCAGGCCGCTGACCGCGACCCGCAGGCCCGGCTTCCAGTCGCCGGGAAGGCCTGCGGTCAGGACGCGCTGGCCGAGCACCACCATCCGCCCGGGCGCAATCGACTCGACGGGACCGACGACCTCGCTCGTCACGTCGATGCGACCGGTGGCGAGGCCGCCGCCGTCCGGCCGCGCGACGACTTGGACCACCTGTCCGATCTTCAGGTCCGCGGCCCGCGCGGCCGCGCCGTCGATCCGCACCTCGACCTCCGGGGGGTAGGCGATGCGCAGGTCGTTGACGATGATCGAACCGAAGCGGCGGATCGTGCCGATCACGCCGGTACCGCCGATGCCGCGGTCGCCCTCGCCGGGCGGCCCGTTCCGGGGCTCGTCGGTCCGCATCATGCCGGTGCCGCCGATACCCTGGTCGCGCGGCGCCTCCTGCGGCCGGACGGCGCCCGGCAGCAGCGTTGCGGCGCCCGCGAGCAGGCGCAGGACGAACCGGCGGTTCGGTGAGGATCGCACCGGCCGGCCTCTCAGCGCCCGCCCGGGGGCCGGGCTGGCGGCGCGGCCTCCGTGTAGACGTAGAGGCCGAAGTTCCAGCGGTGATCGCCGCCCGGATCGTCCGCACAGGCGGCGTGCGCCTCGCGGTTGGCCTGCTGCAGGGCCTCCATGGCGATCTCGCGCGCCCGCGACTCGAGCCTGGCCGCGAGATCCTTCGACAGGCCGTCGTAATGGACGGCCCGTTCGAGGAACCGCGGCGCCGCGCCGACGATGTTGGCCACGCTCGCCGCGATGTGGTCGTGCAGGTTGCGGCCGAAGTAATAGAGCTGCGGTCCCTCCGCGCCGTCGCCGCGGGGCACGTAGGCGGCCTCGGCCAGCACGATCCGGTCCTGCGCATCCGTGAAGGCCAGCCCGCGGTCGAGCCACTCGTCCAGCACCGCCCGGGGCCGGAGATCCCGTGTGACGCCCGAGACCAGGGCTTCGAAAGAAGGCGCGCTGCCCTCGGCGGCCCGCGGCAGGGGCAGGGGATGGCCCTGCGGATCGGTGAAGGCCGGGTCGGCGATCCAGCGGGCGATGATCCGGCTCGTGCGCGAGACCACCGCCGGCACGACGCTCACCGGGGCCCCGGCTCCGCGCAGCCGCCGCACCTCCTTGCGGTGGATGCCGGTGAGCAGGGAGACGCGGCTGTCCGTCTGCTCCTTGCCGGCGAGCGCGAAGTCGTATTCGGCGACGTTCACGTAGAGTTCCCGCAGCAGGTCGGCGAGGGCCGGGAAGGTGATGCCCCGCGCCACCAGCAGTCGCACGAGCGGACGAAGCAGCCGCGCCAGCGGCGCGTGCAAGCTGGCGCCGTCCGGCGGTGTATCGGCGGTCTGGGACATGCGGGCATCGTTATAGCAAGGGTCGTGGGAGACAATCCCACACCGTGCGCGGGCGCACCTCGGACCGCGGTTTCGGCGTTGACGTGGGATTTCTGCACACGTAGTTCGTCTGCGTGGTCAATTTTCCCACGTACACCTTGGAGCCGATGTCATGAAGGTCGAGACGCGCATCCTCGTCGCGGACGCGCTGCCGCCCCTCACCCTGGCGGCGCCGTGCCCCCGTCGTATCGCGCGGGGTCAAGCCATGCCGCGGCTCGGGCGCATCCTGTGCGTCGCCGCCGCGCTCGCACTGCCCGCCCTCGGGATCGCCGTCGCAGATACGGTCCACCGCGTCGGCGCGTCGGGGGCGCCGCAGGCCGCCGCACCCGTCGTCCCCTCGGACGGGGCGGCGGCACCCTCGGGGGCCGTCGCGCCCGCCCGCGTCCTGCGGATCATCAGAACGGCTGCGCTCCCCACCCGGCGCGGAGAGATGGGGGCGTGATCGCCGTGTCCGAGACCGGCGGCCCGTCGACCCGACCGGCACCCCGTTGCGGCGGAGCCCCGATCCTCGATCTCGCGCTCTGCCTCATCCTCTCGGTGACCGTCGTCGGCCTGCTTCTGATGGCCCTCTGACGCCGCGATCCGGCCGCTCCGCCGACGAGGCCTCGCGGGACAGCATCGCGCCACGCCGCGCTACTCCACGCCGCGGCCGGGCGGCCGGACCCGTCGCGCCCGCCGGCCGCCGATCGGAAGCGCTCGTGCCCGGTCCTGACCACCAGCTGCGCCTTCGAAACCGGGAGCGCGGGCCAAGGCGATCCGACCTCCGGCGCCGTGTCCGCCGAAGTAGGCTCCGGATTTACCGCAGCGTCATACTACAGTGCCAGCGTTCCCGCGTATTATGATGCCGGCAAACAGGATTATGGCCTCCTCCCGGTCCGGTCGGGTGTGGAGTACCGAATTTAGACAATATTGATCAAGTCGGATCTTGACGACGTGGCCCGGCTGGGTCGCTATGCGCGACGTTCGGCGCCGGGAATCCATGGGCCGGCGGTGCCGTTGCACGGCTGGTCGGGATGGTCGGTGCCAAATGCCGCGCGCGCGTCGCCGCGCGGCGCCCGGATGCATCTCCGACAGGATCGGCCGTGAACGCTTCCCGCCCGCCTATCGCCGCGACGGTGGTCCTCGCCCTCGGACTCGCCGCCGTCCAGGCGCCCGTGCGGGCGCAGGAACTCGTCCCGCCGGGGCCGGACGGCCGGGGCGCCTTCCTGATTTACGGCAACTTCTGCGGACCGGGGAACCGCGGTCCCGGCTACCCGCCGATCGACGCGCTGGATCTGGCCTGCGCGCACCACGACGCCTGCTCGGCCGAACCGAGTTCCGGCATCCTGACGAGCTGCGCCTGCCACCGGCGTCTCCAGATCGAGGCGGGCGCCGTCGCCCGCGATCCGCGCGCGCCGGACCGGACCCGTCAGACGGCGCAGTTCATCTCCGACTTCGCCACGGCGCTGCCCTGCGAGTAGGGGCTCTCCGCCGAACTGGAGGCCGGTCCGGCCGGCGCGCGCGGCCGCGCCATTGCGCACGACAGGGCCGTGCGACCGCGTCGCGCGGGCGTTCCACCCAGCCGCTCGTCCCGAGGGAGACGGGTTGGAAGATCGGAGCCCGGCGAGGCCAGGTCGCGTCCTCCGGTCGTGGAGCGTGCGGCGACGCGATCGGGACCCCCGGGCGCGCCGCCGGCCCGGTCAGGCGGCGTCGGCCGGGCTGGCCGCCGCCTTCGGGCCGCCCTTGGCGACGCCGACCACGGCGGGGCGCAGGACGCGCTCGCCGATCACGTAGCCCGCCTGCACGACCTGCACGACGGTGCCGGCGGGCACCTCGGGATTGGGCACCTCGAACATCGCCTGATGGCGGTTCGGGTCGAACTTCTGGCCCTCCGGCTGGACGATCTTCACGCCGTGGCGCTCGAGCGTCTTGGCGAGGTCGCGCTCGGTGAGGTCAATTCCGTCGATCAGGCCCTTCAGCGCACCCTCGGCGTTCGCCCGCGCGTCGGCGGGGACGCTGTCGAGGGCGCGGCGGATGTTGTCGGCGACGTTGAGCACGTCCCGGGCGAAGTTGGTGACCGCGTAGGTCCGGGCATCCGCCACCTCCCGCTCGGTCCGGCGGCGCAGGTTCTCCATCTCGGCGAGCGTGCGCAGGGTCCGATCCTTCAGCTCGTCGCGCTCGGCGGTGAGCAGCGCGAGCGTCTCGGCGATGGGATCGACGGATGCCGCCTCGGCGCCCTGGCCGTTCGGCGCGGCGTCCTGCGCGGCGCCGGCACCGGCTTCAACCGTGGTCTGGCGCGGGTCGTCCTGGGGCATGTCGTTGCTCGTCATCGCGATTCAGTCGTCGGGGCGGGGTTGCTCGGGGCCTTCGGGACCGGCGCTGATATCTGGCCAGGCGCGCCCGAAATCAACCCGGCCGTCACGCTTCCCGGGGCGGCGGCGCGGCGACGAGCGCCTCCAGCCCCTCGGCCTTGAGGGCGGCGACGTCCCCGGCGAAGACCTCCATCACGGCGCTGCGGATCGCGGCCTGCCGGTCGGGCTGCGTCACCCGCGTCCCGGTGAGGTCGGTGACGTAGAAGACGTCCACGGCCCGCTCGCCGAAGGTCGCCACGTGCGCCGAGGTGATGTTCAGCGACAGCCGGCCGAACGCGGTGGTGAGCTCGTAGAGCAGGCCGGGGCGGTCGAGGCCCGTGACCTCCACGACGGTCTCCCGGCTCGACAGGGCGTTGTCGATCGTCACGTCCGGGGGCACCGGGAACATCTTGGCGCGGGCGCTGGTCGCGGGATGCTTGTCGGCGACGAGGTCGGCGATGCGGATCTCGCCCTTCAGCGCCCGCTCGATGGCCGCCGTGATGCGCCGGGTCCGGCGCAATTCGTCCTCGTCGCGCTCGAAGGCCCGGGAGATGAAGATCGTGTCGAGGGCGAACCCGTCGGTCGTTGTGAAGATCTGCGCGTCGACGATGTTGCTGCCGGCCGCCGCGCAGGCCCCGGTGACGATGGCGAGCAGGCGCGGGTGGTCGGGGGAGTAGATCGTGATCTCGGTGACGCCGCGGACCGGGTCGAGGCCCACGTCGGTGGCGCTGGTGCGGCCGTCGCCCAGCGCCTCGCGCAGGAACATCGCGTTCTTGAGAAGGCGCGCGCCCTCCACCTTGAGCCAGTAGGCCTGCCCGTGCCGGGCCGCGTAGGCGTCGAACTCGTCCGAGGCCCAGCCTGGCAACCGCTCGCGCAGGCCCATCTGGACCAGGCGGACCCGGTCGGTCCGCGCGATCTCGGAATGGCCCCCCGAGAGGTAGACCTCGGTCTCGTCGTACAGGGTGCGGACCAGGGTGCCCTTCCAGGCCGTCCAGACCCCGGGACCCACCGCGGTGATGTCGGCGACCGTCAGGATGGTCAGGAGCTTCAGCCGCTCCAGGCTTTGCACGCTGGCGGCGAAGCGCTCGATCGTCTTGGCGTCCGAGAGGTCGCGGCTCTGCGCGGTCATGGACATGAGCAGGTGGTGCTCGACCAGCCAGCGCACGGTCTCGGTCTCGGCCTGGCTCAGGCCGAAGCGGGGGCAAAGCTTCTCGGCGATGGCGGCGCCGGCGATCGAATGGTCGTCCGGCCGGCCCTTGGCGATGTCGTGCAGCAGGATCGCCACGTAGAGCGCGGTGCGGTTGTGGATGGTGTGCACGAGGCGCGAGACCAGCGGGTAGGTCTCCTGCGCGCGGCCCGATTCGATGTCGGCCAGCACGCCGACCGTGCGCAGCAGGTGCTCGTCCACCGTGAAGTGGTGGTACATGTTGAACTGCATCATCGCGACGATGCGGCCGAAATCCGGGATGAAGCGGCCGAGCACCCCCGCCTCGTTCATCTCGCGGAGAGCCTCCTCCGGGGCGTTCCGGGAGGTGAGGATGTCGAGGAACAGCCGGTTGGCCTCCGTGTCCCCGCGCAGCGACGGGTTGACGAGGCGCAGGGAGCGGCTGGCCAGCCGCTTGGCGTCCGGGTGGATGGCGAGGTTGTGCCGGTCCGCGAGCCAGAACAGGCGGATGAGGTTCACCGGGTCCCGCTCGAAGGCGTCCTCCGCGCGCAGGTTCACCCGCCCGTGGTCGATCCAGAAATCCTCCGCCTCGATGGCGGTGGCCCGGAAGCGGTCGCGGAACCGGCCGATCCAGCGGTCGAGCACCGGCGTGCGCTTGGCGTGGCGCGCCTCGAGTTCCGCGCAGACGATGGCGGTGAGGTCGCCCACGTCCTTGGCGATGCGGAAATAGGCCTTCATGAAGCGTTCGACGCCCGAGAGGCCGCCCCGGGCCTCGTAGCCGAAGCGCTCGGCGATCCTGGGCTGCAGGCCGAAGGACAGGCGCTCCTCCGCCCGCTTGGTGACGAAGTGCATGTGGCAGCGCACCCGCCACAGGAACTCCTCGCAGCGCTCGAACAGCGCGTATTCCTCCGGCGTGAACAGGCCGGCACTGATGAGTTCGATCTGGTCGCGGACCCGGTAGGTGTACTTGGCGATCCAGAACAGCGTGTTCAGGTCGCGCAGGCCGCCCTTGCCGTCCTTGACGTTGGGCTCGACCAGGTAGCGGGAGGTCCCGGCCTTCGAGACGCGCAGGTCCCGCTCCCGCAGCTTCGCCTCCACGAACTCGGACGCCGAACCGACCACGAGCTCGGCGTCGAAGCGCGTCACCAACTCCTCGTAGAGCGTGCGCGTGCCGAACAGGTATCGGGCTTCCAGGAGGGACGTGCGGATCGTCATGTCGGCCCGCGCCTCGCGCAGGCACTCCTCCACGGAGCGGGTGGCGTGGCCGACCTTCAGCTTCAGGTCCCACAGGACGTAGAGCATCCCCTCGACGACGCTCTCCGACCACGCGGTCTGCTTGTAGGGCAGCAGGAACAGCAGATCGATGTCCGAGCCCGGCGCCATCGTGCCCCGTCCGTAGCCGCCGGTGGCGACCACGGCGAGCTGCTCGCCGGTGGAGGGGTTGTCGTTGGGGTAGAGCCGCCAGACCACGGCGTCGTGGATCGTCCGGACCACCGCGTCGGTGAGGTTCGAGAGCGCCTGGGCGCAGCGCAGGCCGTTGCGGTCCTCCAAGAGCTGCGCCTCGGCGGCGCGGTGGCCGTCCTCGATCACCTGGCGCAGCTGCGGCACCAGGGCGGCCCGGAGCTTGGTCGGCTCGCGGGCCTCGCGGTCGAGGTTCTCCAGGACCGTGTTGAGGGCGGCGACGGGATCGAACATGGCTCCCGTTAGCATGATATGCCTACGCCGCCAGCCATGCGGCGATACCCCGGGTGCTGCGGGCGTCTTGCGCCGGTCCGGACACTACTCGGCCGCCGGGAGATCGAGGGCCAGAAGCCGCGCCGTCCGGTTGCGCTTGGCGGTCCGGAGCTCGGCCTCGCCCGTCTGCCGGCGCGCATCGGCGATCGCCGCGTGGACCCCGTCCACCGCCAGGATCAGGGCGCTGACCGTGCGGGCGTCGATGCTGCGTTCCCGGGCGTAGCAGACCACGTCGGCCACCAGCCCGTCGGTCTCCAGGGTCATGGCGTCCAGCTCGGCGCTGCTCGTGGCGGCGCGCACCTCGCGCATGATGTCGAGCAGGCGGTCCAGGACGAAGTCGACGCGCTCCCGGCGCTTGCGGGCGAGCCGCTGCCCGATCCAGGCGATGCCCGAACCGATCGTGCCGCCGAAGAAGGCGAACAGGTAGATATAGTCCTCGTAGCGATCGAGGAAGGTCTGCTGCTCGCGCTCGAAGTAATCCACCGCACCGGGGTGGTTGGGGAGGCGCGCGGAGGTCGCCGCCACCGTCGTGTCGAAGTCCGGCGCCTTCATCAGCTTGGCCACCGGCGCCGCCGAGGCGAGCCGCGAGCGCCACTCGAACAGGTGCTGGGTCGCCGAGGCGACCGCGACCCGGCTCACCGTGCCCCGCGCCATGAGGCGGTAGGAGGCGCCCACGGTCTTGACCTCCTCGTCGGGCCGCTTCGGGCGGCCGCCGAAGGTCCCCGCCGGGATGGTCACGGCCTGCAGCTCGGGAAAGCGCTGCAGGATCGCGTCGCCGTCCGGGATCGAGACGAAGCCGATCTTGTGCTCCGGCGAGCCCTGCTCGACCGCCCGCACCATGGCGGCCGCCGTCTTCGAGGCGGGGCTGCCGATCACCGCGACCGCGTCGACGCGCTTCTCGGTGAGCGCGGCGGTCACATCGGTGATCTTGAGCGGGACCACGGCGACGTGGCCGGCGGCGGCCTCCGATTCGGCGGCCGTCTGGCCATCCCCCGGCGCGTCCGCGTCCGGGCTGACCGACTGGAGGTCGTAGAAGGAGAGCAGGTTCGCCAGGAACGGCAGATCGGCGCTGTGCCGCACGACGATGCCGAGGCGCTTGCGCGCCAGCGCGGGGATGTCGTCGATGTCGGCCGAGTCCGGAGCCGCGATGATCAGGGCCTCGTCATGCAGGATCGCCAGGGTCAGGCCGTTCTCGGGCAGGAACACGTCCGGACGGACCACCGCGAGGTCGGCCTTGTTGCGCTGGAGCGCCAGGGCGCTGTCGCGGACGTCGCCGTAGCGGACGACCTTGAGGCGCACATCCTCCCGTGCCCGGTCGAGGGCGCCGGCATAGGCCTCGATCAGGGCCGCCTCGGGCCCGTCCTGCGGTCCCACCGCCACCGTGAGGGTGTTCGGACGCGAGAGGTAGACGATCGCCGCCGCGGCCGCGGCGAGGCCCAGCGCCACGAGGACCAGGAGCCACTCGCGCCGCATCAGGACATCCGCCGCGGCGCGGAGGTGTCTCCGCCCCGGGCCGAGGGGTCGGTCGGGCGAAGGACGATGGTTCGGGCCATGACCGAGCCTGTCGCGTTGCGCGCGTTCCATACAGACGTCATGGAACGCAATCCTGTCGAGATCGTGAAGAACCGGTGAAACCTCCAATCGTTGCAGGATCCGCGCCACAACGCCGCGACCGGGAGGTCAAGCCGCCCGGGCCGGTGAGTGCGGCCTGGCTGGAGCGTGCCGCCCTCCATTATCTGGAGCGCTACAGCGCTTCGACCGAGATGCTGCGCCGGACCCTGGCCCGCCGGGTCCAGAAGCGCGCCCGCGCCCGGGGCGAGGATCCCGAGGTGTTCGCGGACCTCGTCGCGGCGACGGTGGCGCGGGCGGTCTCGGCCGGCCTCGTGGACGATGCCCGCTTCGCCGATACCCGCCTCGCGACCCTGCGCCGTCGCGGCACGTCGAGCCGCGGGGTCTCGGCCAAACTCGCCGCCAAGGGCGTCCCGCGCGACGTGGTCGAGGCGGCCATGCTGGCGGAGCGCGTGGCGCTTCCCGACGGGGAGGCGGAGGCGATCGACGATCAGGCCGCGCGGGCCTATGCCAAGCGTCGGCGGCTCGGGCCGCATCGCCGGCCGGACCAGCGGGCCGCATATCGCGACCGGGATCTCGCCGCTCTGGCCCGGGCGGGCTTCCCCTACACGCTGGCGCGCCGGGTGGTCGACACCGATCCGGAGGAGCCGGCGTGACGGGTGCGGCATCGCGGCCCGGGGCAAAGCGGCGGTCGGCCTTGCACCTTCCTCCCCGTCGTTCATTGTCTGTTCGATGGACGAGTCCCTGGCCAAGAAGCTGCGCATCCTGGCGGATGCCGCGAAGTACGATGCATCCTGCGCGTCGTCGGCGGCGCCCAAGCGCGCGGCCAGCAAGGACGGCCTTGGGTCCACCACGGGCGCCGGCATCTGCCACGCCTACACGCCGGACGGGCGCTGCGTCTCGCTCCTGAAGATCCTGCTGACCAACTGGTGCCTGTTCGACTGCGCCTACTGCATCAACCGGCGCTCCTCGAACGTGCGGCGGGCGAAGTTCACCGTCGAGGAGGTCGTGAACCTCACCCTGAACTTCTACCGGCGCAACTACATCGAAGGCCTGTTCCTGTCCTCCGGCATCATCAAGTCGCCGGACCACACGATGGAGCTCCTGACCCGGGTGGCGAAGTCGCTCCGGCGCGACCACGGCTTCGCCGGCTACATCCACCTGAAGTCGATCCCCGAGGCGAGCCCCTGGCTGATCGAGGAGGCAGGCCTCTACGCCGACCGGCTCTCGATCAACGTGGAGCTGCCCACCGAGGCCAGCCTGGAGCGCCTCGCCCCCGAGAAGGACGGCGCCGCGATCCAGGGCGCGATGGCGCAGATCGGCGAGCGCATCGTCCAGGCGAAGGCCGAGAAGCGGCGCTTCTCGCCCGCCGGCCACTCGACGCAGGTGATCGTCGGGGCGGACGCGACCACCGACGAGGCGCTGATCCGCAAGAGTGCGCTGCTCTACGGCAGCGTCGGCCTGAAGCGGGTCTACTATTCGGCCTTCAGCCCGATCCCCGACGGCTCGGCGATCCTGCCGCCGAAGGCACCGCCGCTCCAGCGCGAGCACCGGCTCTACCAGGCCGACTGGCTGCTGCGGTACTACGAGTTCACCCCCGACGAGGTCGCCGACGCCGCCGAGGGCGGCATGCTGGCCCTCGACATCGACCCGAAGCTCGCCTGGGCGCTCAAGCACCGCGAGAAATTCCCCGTCGACGTGAACAAGGCCGACCGGGAATGGCTTCTGCGGGTGCCGGGTCTCGGCGCCCGGGCCGTGGACAAGATCATCACGGCGCGCCGCCACGCGACCCTCCGGCTCGACGACGTCGCGCGGCTGACCTCGGGGTTGAAGCGGGCGCGGCCGTTCCTCGTCGCCGCCGACCATCGGCCGGTGGGGCTCACGGATCGCCTCGACCTGCGAGCCCGGCTGGTCGAGCCGGCGACGCAGCTGAGCCTGTTCTGATGAGGCTCGGAGACGCGCCTCTCCCTCCCCCCACTGTGGGGGAGGGTACCCTGGGCAGCAGGGGGGGAGAGGGGAGCGAGGGTGCAGGTTCTGATACCGGTCGCGGCCTCTCCGGCAACGTCGCTCCCCTCTCCCGACCCCTGCTGACGCAGGGCCCACCCTCCCCCGCAGAGGGGGGAGGGGAGGCGCGGATGCCGCGCGCCATCTCCTTACGCCCCGGCGCCGATCTCGACGGTTTCCGCACCGCCGTCCGGAGCCTCGTGGCGCTGGGCGTTCCGCCCGAGGCGGTGTCGTGGTCGGTGACGGGTTCGCCCGGCCTGTTCGGCGGCGACGCGGAGCACGCCACCACCGCGCCCCTGGCCCTGCCGAAGCCCGTCGCGGCCCTGATCCCGCAGGTCATCCCGCACCGGGATCCCGAGCGTTACGGCCTGCTCTACGCCCTGATCTGGCGGGTCTGCCGCGGCGAGCGGCACCTGATGGAGGTGGGCAGCGATCCCCTGGTCCACCGTCTCCACCGGATGGCGAAGGCGATCGGGCGCGACCTCCACAAGATGCACGCCTTCCTGCGCTTCCGCCGGGCCGAGGGTCCGGAGGGCGAGCACTACGTCGCGTGGTTCGAGCCCGACCACCACATCCTGGCGGCGGCGGCGCCGTTCTTCGTGGCCCGCTTCCGCGGGATGCGCTGGTCGATCCTGACGCCCGACGGGTCGGCGCATTGGGACACCGAGACCCTGACCTTCGGACCGCCCGGCGACCGCGCGCAGCTCCCTGAGGGCGACGGGTTCGAGGCCGGCTGGCAGACCTACTACGAGAGCACGTTCAACCCGGCCCGCACCAACCTCAAGGCGATGCGGGCCGAGATGCCCAAGAAGTACTGGCGCAACATGCCCGAGACCGCCGCGATCCCCGCCCTGGTGCGGGCGGCGGCCGGGCGCACCGACGCGATGATCGAGAGGGCGCCGACCATGCCGACACGCCGCGAACCCGCCCGCGCCGTCGCCGCGATGGCCGACCAGGATCCGAAGTCCCTCGACGCGCTCAACGCCATCATCCGGCGGACCGAGCCGCTCGTGCCCGGCGCCACCCAGGCGGTGCTCGGCGAGGGACCGGCCGGCGCGACCATCGCGTTCGTCGGCGAGCAGCCCGGCGACCAGGAGGATCGGCAGGGCCGCCCCTTCGTGGGGCCGGCGGGGCAACTCCTCGCCCGGGCTATGGCGGAGGCCGGGATCGACCGCGGGTCGAGCTACCTGACCAATGCGGTCAAGCACTTCAAGTTCGAGGAGCGCGGCAAGCGCCGTATCCACCAGAAGCCCACCGCCGGCGAGGTCAGCCACTATCGCTGGTGGCTCGACCGGGAACTGGACTTCGTCGCCCCGAAACTGGTCGTGGCCCTCGGCGCGACCGCGGTGCTGGCGTTGACCGGCAAGGCGGTCCCGATCACCCGGGCGCGGGGCCCGTTCCGGTTCGAGCGGTTCGACAACCGCTTTCAGGGCTTCATCACGGTCCACCCGTCCTATCTGCTGCGCCTGCCCGACGAGGCGAAGGCGGAGGCCTACGCGGCCTTCGTGGACGACCTGCGCCGGGTGGAGGCCTTGGGCCGGGAACTCGCGGCGTGATCCGCCAACCCCGCGGTTCTGCTATGATCGCGGACGCCGATTCCCACCCCGGTCCCGCCACCATGGATAAGCTCGCCGCCCTCGATATCCTGCGCGCCAACGAGGCGGAGCTGCGCCGCCGCGGGGTGATCCATGCGGCGCTGTTCGGCTCGGTCGCCCGCGGGGAAGAGCAGGCCGACAGTGATCTCGATGTGATGATCGAGATCGATGCGCCCGTCGTCGGCGGTGTCTATGGCTATGTCGGACTCTGCCACTTCATCGAGGATCTGTTTCCGATCCGGATAGACGTGGCGAACCGGGCGGCCCTGAAGGATCGGGTCCGCACGCGGGCCGAGCGCGATGCCGTTTTCGCCTTCTGAGCGCGAGCGGACCGCCTGCTCCGACATCATCGTCAACGCGCAGCGCGTCGCCCGCTTCGTGGCTGGGTTCACGTTTGAGACGTTCGAAGCGGACGAGCGCACCCACTTCGCGGTCGTGCGCTGCCTGGAAATCGTTTCGGAGGCGAGCCGTCGATTGAGCGCCGAGATGAAAGCTCGGCATCCGGCGGTGCCGTGGCGACAGATCGCGGATGCGGGCAACGTCTATCGCCACAGCTACCATCGGGTGACCCTGGACATCGTCTGGCTCACCGTCCACCACGAGCTGCCCGTCCTCGTCTCGGCCTGCCGCGTCGAGCTGGACCGCGCGCCCGACCCCTGATCGCCCCGAGACGCCTGCGCCCATGACCGTCGAGACCGCCGCCGCCAGTCCCAAGAAGGTCGGCCCGGGCGATCAGGTGATCCTGGTCGACGGCTCGTCGTTCATCTTCCGGGCCTATTTCCAGTCGATCAACCAGGATCAGAAGTACAATTCGCGGCCCTCCGACGGACTGCCCACCGGCGCCGTGCGGCTGTTCTGCACGAAGATCGCCCAGTTCCTCCAAGAGGGCGCCGCCGGCACGATGCCGTCCCATCTCGGCATCGTCTTCGACAAGTCCGAGGGCTCGTTCCGCAAGGAGATGTTCCCCGACTACAAGGGCCACCGCCCCGATGCCCCGGACGACCTCAAGCGCCAGATGCCGCTGATGCGCGACGCGGTGCGGGCCTTCGGCCTGCATGCCGTGGAGCTGGAGCGCTACGAGGCCGACGACCTCATCGCCACCTATACCCGCCAGGCCGAGGCGCGGGGCGCGGGCGTCATCATCGTCTCCTCCGACAAGGACCTGATGCAGCTCGTCGGGCCGCAGGTGCGGTTCTACGATTTCGAGTCCGGCGCCAAGGGCAAGGCCGGCTACCGGCCCGAGCGCAACCTCGACGTCGACGCCATCGTCGCCAAGTGGGAGGGCCTGCAGCCGAACCAGATCGGCGACGCCCTGGCGCTGATCGGCGATACCTCCGACAACGTGCCGGGCGTGCCGGGCATCGGCCTGAAGACCGCAGCGGCGCTGATCAAGGAGTTCGGCAGCCTGGAGGCGCTGCTGGAGCGGGCGGGCGAGATCAAGCAGCCCAAGCGCCGGGAGACCCTGCTGGCCAACGTCGACCAGGCCAAGCTTTCGCGCAGGCTGGTGGCGCTGATGGAGGACGTGCCGGTCCCGGTGGCGCTGGACGAGCTGACGGTCCCCAAGCCCGATCCCGAAAAACTCGTCGGCTTCCTGAAGGCGATGGAATTCAACACGCTCACCCGCCGCATCGCCCAGATGCTGCACGTGGATCCGGAAGCGGTGAAGCCCGATCCGCGGCTCCTGCCGGGCGCCCGTCCCCATGGCTACGCCAACGGCGCGGGCGGCAGCGACGCGGTGCCGTTCTTCGGCGACAGCGTTCCGCAGGATCCCGAGACCGCGGCGGCCGGGACCGAGCGGCCGCCGGGCGCCGCCCCGCCCGAGGGCGGCGAGATCGACCCCTTCGCCGATCTCGACCTGCCGGACGCGCCGGCCAAGCCCCGGGCGCCGGTCGAGGCGACCCCCGGCAACGTGGTGGCGGCGCGCGCCGCCGAGGCGGTGGCGCCCTTCGACACCGCCGCCTACGAGACCGTCGCCAGCCTGGAGCAGCTCGACGCCTGGATTGCCGAGGCCGAGGAGGCCGGGGTGATCGCGGTCGACACCGAGACCGACGCCCTCGACGCCCACAGGGCCGGCCTCGTCGGCGTCTCTCTGGCGGTGTCCACCGGCCGGGCCTGCTACATCCCGCTGGCGCATCTCCAGGCCGCCAAGGTGCAGGCCGACGCCACCGACCTGTTCGGGGAGGGCGCCGCGGCCTCGGACGTCGCCGAGCCGGTGCCGGGCCAGATCCCGCTGGACCAGGCGATCGCCCGGCTGAAGCCGCTCCTGGAGAACCCGGGCGTGTTGAAGGTCGGCCAGAACCTGAAATACGACTGGGTCGTGCTCGCCCGCTACGGCATCGAGATCGCGCCGTTCGACGACACGATGCTGATCTCCTACGTGCTCGACGCCGGCAAGGGCGGCCACGGCATGGACGAGCTCGCCCGCCGCCATCTCGGCCACCAGCCGATCACCTTCTCGGACGTGGCCGGCACCGGCCGCAACAAGGTCAGCTTCGACCGGGTCGCCATCGACAAGGCCACCGCCTACGCGGCCGAGGACGCGGACGTGACGCTGCGCCTGTGGCGGATGATGAAGCCGCGCCTCGTGGCCGAGCACCGGGTGGCGGTCTACGAGACCCTGGAGCGGCCGCTGCTGCCGGTGATCGCCCGGATGGAGCAGCGCGGCATCCGGGTCGACCGGGAGATGCTGAGCCGGCTCTCGGGCGACTTCTCGCAGATCCTGGTGCGCCTGGAGGAGGAGATCCAGGAGGATGCCGGGGAGAAGTTCTCCGTCGGCTCGCCGAAGCAGATCGGCGACATCCTGTTCGGCAAGATGGGCCTGCCGGGGGCCAAGAAGACCCCCTCGGGCCAGTGGGCGACGCCCGCGACCCTGCTGGAGGAACTGGCCCAGGCCGGGCACGAACTCCCCAAAAAGATCCTGGAGTGGCGGCAGCTCTCGAAGCTGAAATCCACCTACACCGACTCGCTCCAGACCCACGCCGACCGCGAGACCGCCCGGGTCCACACCTCGTTCTCGCTGGCGGCGACCACCACCGGGCGGCTGTCCTCCTCCGAGCCGAACCTGCAGAACATCCCGATCCGCACCGAGGAGGGCCGGCGCATCCGCCGGGCCTTCGTGGCGGCGCCCGGCAACCGGCTGATCTCGGCGGATTACTCGCAGATCGAATTGCGGCTGCTCGCCCACATGGCCGACATCCCGGAACTCCGGAAGGCGTTCGAGGACGGGATCGACATCCACGCGGCGACAGCTAGCGCGATGTTCGGCGTGCCGCTCAAGGAGATGACCGCCGACCTGCGGCGCCGGGCCAAGACCATCAATTTCGGCATCATCTACGGCATCTCGGCCTTCGGGCTGGCCGACCGGCTCGGCATCGGCCGCGAGGAGGCCTCGGCGTTCATCAAGCAGTATTTCGAGCAGTTCCCGGGGATCCGCGACTACATCGACACGACCAAGCGCAGCTGCCGCGACAAGGGCTACGTCACCACCCTGTTCGGCCGGGTCTGCCACTACCCGCAGATCCGCTCCAACAACCCGTCCGAGCGCGCCAGCGTCGAGCGGCAGGCGATCAACGCGCCGATCCAGGGCTCGGCCGCCGACATCATCCGCCGGGCCATGACCCGGATGGAGCCGGCCCTGGCCGCCAGGAAGCTCGGCGCCCGGATGCTGCTGCAGGTGCACGACGAGCTGGTCTTCGAGGTCGCCGAGGACGAGGTGGAGACGGCGATCCCGGTGATCGCCTCGGTGATGGAGGAGGCGCCGGCTCCCGCGCTGACCTTACGCGTGCCGCTGGTGGTGGAGGCCAAGGCGGCGGGGAACTGGCAGGAGGCGCATTGAGGGCGCGGCTGTCGCGCTCGACGCGTGCCCGGTTCCGGCCGGGTGCCCGCGACGCTTCGCTCTGCGGACATGCCGTCCCGCCCTGTTCACGAGGTGCCGCGCAGCCGCCACTGAGGCGGGTTCCGGGGTTTCGGGCAACGTCCGACGGACGCCGGCACCAATCCCGTCCGAGGCGCCGCCCACCGGGCCGTCGGCCGGTCCCTCGGCTCCGGTTCGAGAGCCTTGCGAGACTTCAACCGACCGGGTCGGCCCGACCCCAGGCAATGTGCGCGACGGCTTGACCGCGCGGCCGGTCCGGGCCTGAACAGGATCAAACCGAACGGGAGGACGACCGTGATGCGGGCGCTGCTGTGCACGAAGCTCGAAGGGCCGGAACACCTCGCGATCGTGGACCTGCCCGATCCGGTCCCGGGGCCCGGGCAGGCGCTGGTGCGGATCCGGCTCGCGGCCCTCAACTTCTTCGACACGCTGATCGTGGCCGGGCGCTATCAGGTGAAGCCGCCGCTGCCGTTCTCGCCGGGCGGCGAGGGCGTCGGCGTGGTCGAGGCCCTGGGGGAGGGGGCCGCGGGCGTCGCGGTCGGCGACAGGGTCATCGTCCATGCCGGCCACGGCTGCTGTGCCGAGCGGATCGCCGTCGATGCCGCCCGGCTCACGCCGGTGCCGGACGGGGTGCCGGACGAACAGGCGGCCGGGCTCACCATCACCTACGGCACGTCGCTCCACGCGCTCGCCAACCGGGCGCGCCTGAGGCCCGGCGAGTGGCTCGCCGTGCTCGGCGCCTCCGGGGGCGTCGGTCTCGCCGCCGTGGAACTGGGGCGGCTGATGGGCGCCCGGGTGATCGCCTGCGCCTCCTCGGAGGCGAAGCTCGCCGTCGCCCGCGCCCACGGGGCCGAGGCGGGCCTCGTGTACGATCCCGCGACCCTCAAGGACGCGCTGCGCCAGATCACCGGCCCCGGCGGGGTCGACGTGGTCTACGACGCGGTCGGCGACGCCTACGCGGAGCCGGCCCTGCGGGCGCTCGGCTGGCGCGGACGCTACCTGGTCATCGGCTTCGCGGCGGGCGGCATCCCGCGGCTGCCGCTCAACCTGATGCTCCTGAAGGAACTCGACGTGCAGGGCGTCCACTGGGGCGCCTTCCTCGACCGCGATCCGGAGGCGCACCGGGCCGACCAGCGCCGGCTCCTCGATTGGGTCGCCGCGGGCAAGCTCACCGCGCAGGTGCACGGCGTCTACCCGCTGGCTGCGTTCCCCGAGGCCTTCGGCCTGCTGACCCGGCGGGCCGCGGTGGGCAAGGTGCTCCTGCAGCCCTGAACCGGCGACCCATGCGCGCGATGCCGGACTGCAACGCGAAATTATCCGGACGAAAAGTGCCGTCTTAAGGCTGAACATCGGCGACGCGTGTAATCTCCGTCATGACGAATCATGGTGGTGAGCACGATGAGTTTCAAGAGAAATATAACTTTCCGACTGGTAATGCCGTCATTAATCGGATTTATTCTGTTTTTGATCAGTTCTGTCGGGAATTTGATACAAATCCACGCGATCAACGATTCCGCCGTCGAGACCCGGGACGTCTGGATGGTGAAAGACGCCAAGCTCAACGAGATTCAATTTCTGGTTTTGCGCTACCATACCACAACGATCCGCAAAGTGGTCGCGGTGGATGAGGGCGAGAACCGGGACCTCGACGGCGAGTTCGTCGAGATGGATCGGATCATCCCGGAACGGTTCGGCCAATACCGGGCTCTGGTCGGGTCGCCCCGCGAGACCGCGCTGTGGGACATGCTCGAGGGCCGCTGGAAGGCCTATCTGGCG
Source organism: Methylobacterium sp. J-070 (assembly GCF_022829385.1). Taxonomy (GTDB): domain Bacteria; phylum Pseudomonadota; class Alphaproteobacteria; order Rhizobiales; family Beijerinckiaceae; genus Methylobacterium. The sequence goes on from NZ_JAKSXX010000110.1 coordinate 137,571, forward strand.
GCGCGCGCGGCGATCATGGCCGCTCTCGCCCGCGGGGACCGGACAGCGGCCCGCGGCGCCATTGCGCCGGCGCGTCCGCCGCTGGTGGCGACCTTCGAGGCCCTGGGAGACCTGGCGAAGGTGAACGCCGAGGGTACGAATGCCTCGGTCCGGCGCGCCGAGGAGGCGTTCCGGACGGCCTGGTGGGTCACCGTCGCGCTGTCGATCGCCGGCGTGGTCACGACCGGCGCCGCTGTCTGGTGGGTCTGGCGCCACGTGGCGTGGCCGATCCGGTCCATGGCCGCCGTCATGCGGCGGCTCGCCGCCGACGACCTCGATGTCGTGGTCGCCGGTTCCGAGCGCCAAGACGAGGTCGGTGCCATGGCGGCCTCCGTCCAGGTCTTCAAGGACGGCCTGATCCGGGCCCGGACCCTCGAAGGCGAAGCCGCGCGGTCCCGCGCCAGTGCCGAGGCGCAGCGCCGGAGCGGCATGCACCAGATCGCCGACGCCTTCGAGGGCGCGGTCGGCGGCATCATCGGCACGGTGTCGGCGGCCGCCGCCCGCCTGCAGGGCACGGCGACGACCATGACGGACGCGGCCTCCGGCACCACCGACCGGTCCATGCGGGTGGCCAGCGCGGCCGAACTGGCCGCCGCCAACGTCAACACCGCGGCGGCGGCGGCCGAGCAGCTCGGCGCCTCGGTCCAGGAGATCGGCCGTCAGGTCTCGAATTCGGCCACGCTCACCCAGGCCGCCGTCGCGGACGCGGAGGCCACCGCCCATCTGGTGCAGGATCTCAGCGGGGCGGCGGCCCGGATCGGCAACGTCGTGACCCTGATCTCGACCATCGCCGAGCAGACGAACCTCCTGGCGCTGAACGCCACCATCGAGGCGGCCCGGGCCGGCGACGCCGGCCGTGGCTTCGCCGTGGTGGCGGCCGAGGTGAAGGAACTGGCGGGCCAGACCGCGCGGGCGACCGAGGAGATCGGCGGCCACGTCGCGCAGATCCAGGCCTCAACCGGCGATGCCGTGTCGGCCATCGGCCGCATCGGCGGCCGGATCCAGGACATCAGCACCGTGGCGACCCGGATCGCCGGCGCGGTCGAGCAGCAGGGCACCGCGACGCGGGAGATCGTCCGCAACGTCACGCAGGCCGCGCAGGGTGCGGGCGAGGTCACCACCAACATCGCCGGCGTGGCCGGCGCCGCGAAGGAGACCGGAGCGGCGGCGGAGCAGGTCCTCACCGCCGCCTCGGAGCTGTCGCTCCATTCCGAGCATCTCAAGGCCGAGGTGACGCGCTTCCCGCGACCGTGCGGGCGGCCTGAACCGGCCGGGCCGCCCGCGGGGCCGGCTCAGAGCAGCCCGTGCGCCTTCGCGAGGCTGACGAGGTCGGCCTGCGGGCGGGCGCCGATGTGCTGGATCACCTCGGCGGCCGCGAGCGTGCCCAGGCGCGCGCTGGTGACGTTGTCGAGACCCCGGGCGTGCCCGGCCAGGAACCCGGCGGCGAACAGGTCGCCGGCCCCCGTCGTGTCGACCACCGTCTCCACCGGGCTCGCCGCGACGGCGCGGACCTCCCCGCCCTGCACCACCAGGGCGCCGTCGGCCGAGCGGGTCACGAGGCCGAGCAGGTGCCGGCCCCGGGCGTTGCGCTCGTCGCGCAGGGCCGCCACGGCGGCCTCGGGATCGTCGGTCTGGTAGAGGCTCTGGAGCTCGCCGATGTTGGCGAACAGGATGTCGATGCTGCCGTCGCGGATGAGGCCCAGGAATTCGTCGCGGTAGCGGCCGACGCAGAACGCGTCCGACAGGGTCAGCGCGACGGCGTTGCCGGCCTGATGGGCGACCTGGGCCGCCTTGCGGAACGCGTCCTTGGCGGCGGGCGGATCCCAGAGGTAGCCTTCGAGGTAGACGACCCGGGCGGAGCTCACGAGCGCGGGCTCGACATCGGCGGGGGACAGCCCCTGGCAGGCGCCGAGATAGGTGCTCATGGTGCGCTCGCCGTCCGGCGTCACCAGGATGAGGCAGCGGGCCGTGGCCGGCCCCTCGCTCGCCGCCGGAACGGTGAAGCCGACGCCGGTGGCCTTCAGGTCGTGGCTGAACTGGCCGCCGAGCGCGTCGTCCCGGACCTTGCCGACGAAACCGGTCCGGGCGCCGAGCAGGGCCGCGCCGACCGCCGTGTTGGCGCCGGAGCCCCCCGACACGATCGTCCCCGGCCCCATGGCGTGGAACAGCGTCTCGGCCCGCGCCTCGTCGATGAGCTGCATGGCGCCCTTGGCGACGCCCTGCTCGGCCAGGAAGGCGTCGTCCGCGCGGGCGATCACGTCGACGATGGCGTTGCCGAGCACGAGGAGATCGAGGGAGGTTGTCATGCGGGCGTCCTGGTTCGCGTTCGCGCCGCTGTGGCATCCGCCTCGGATCCGATCAAGCCGCGGGCTCTGCGGGGGGCGGCAGATCGGCGAACAGTTCGGCGACCGGCAGGGTCAGTCCGGGTGGGCTCAGATCGAGACGTCCCTCGGTCGCGATACGGGTCTCGATCAAGCCGCCTTCGCCGCGACGATAATGAATGACGATGCGGTTGACCGGATCGAGGATCAGATAGTGGCATAGGCTCGTGACCCGGAAATAGCCGATCAGCTTGGTTCCGGTATCGACGGACTTGGTTCCCGGCGAGAGCACCTCCACAACGATGACCGGGTCCGGTACCTCGACCGCGTCGAGGTCGATCGGCGGCCCGCCATAGACGAGGGCGTCCGGCTCGAACGTCGTCGTCGCATCGATGCGGACCGTCATCCCGTCCGGCATCATGTGGCAGGAGAGCCCGGCCTGCTCGATCGCCCGATTCAGGGCTGTCTGAGCCGCGTACTTCACCAAGCCGTGCCGCGCCCGCTCCGGCGACATCGCGAAGACTTCGCCGTCGACCAGCTCGTAGCGCCCCGGTCGGCCCGCGGCCCAGACCAGGAACTCGTCGACCGTCATCCGGGGCTTCGGCTGTGCGACCATGCCGTGAGGCTAGCACGATTCGCGCGAGCGCTGAGGCGCGCCTCACCCCGCGATCTTCTCCAGGGCCACGTCGCGGGTGCGGGGGCCGAGCAGCCCGACCAGGAGCCCGGCGGCCAGCATCGCCGCGGAGATGAACAGGAACACGCCCGGGGTGCCGGTCTCGCGCAGCACGAAGGCGATCACGAAGCCCGTGAAGATCGCCGAGAAGCGGCTCCAGGAATAGACGAACCCCACCGCCCGGGCCCGGATGCCCGTGGGGAACAGCTCCGCCTGATAGGCGTGGAAGCTGTACGACATGACATTGGAAGCGAGCGTCAGGCCGATTCCCAGGGCGACGATGGCGCCGACGTCCCGGGTCTGCGCGAAGCTCAGCCCGCAGGCGATGTAGACCAGGGCGGCGGCCACGATGACGTGCTTGCGCTCGAACCGGTCGGCGATGATGAGCCCGATCAGCGGCCCGACCGGGGCGGCGAGGGCGATCAGCGCCGTGTAGGCGAGGCTCGACGTGATGGTGATGCCCTGCGCCACCAGCAGGGTCGGCACCCAGTTGGCGAAGCCGTAGAAGCCGACCGTCTGGAACACGTTGAACCCCGCCATCATCAGCGCCCGACGGCGGTACGGCGGCACCCACAGGTCGCCGAACGCGCCGCGCCGCTGCACGGGATCCGGTGCGGCCGGCGGCGGCAGGGGGCGGCCGTACTCGGCGGCGATCCGCCCTTCGAGACGCCGCAGGACCGCCTCCGCCTCCGCGAGCCGCCCGCGCTCGACCAGCCAGCGCGGGCTCTCGGGCAGGCCCGCGCGCATCCACCAGACCCCGATCGCCGCGGAGGCGCCGATCAGCACGACCCAGCGCCAGCCGTCGATGCCCAGCGGCTGCACCGGGATCAGCAGGTAGGACAGGAACGCCACTACCGGCACGGCGGTGAAGCCGATGCCCTGGCACAACGCGAAGGCGCGGCCGCGGATCGCCTTCGGCACCAGTTCCGAGAGGTAGCTGCCGATGGTCACCATCTCCAGGCCGAGCCCGATCCCGGCGATCAGCCGCCAGAGGTTGAGCCCGAACGCCTCGGTCTGGCAGGCCATCACGACGTTGGCGGCCGTGTAGGACAGGAGCGACCACGTGAAGATCGCCCGGCGGCCGAACCGGTCGGCCAGCCAGCCGCAGAGGAGCGTGCCGATGAACAGGCCGGTGAAGAGCGCCGCGACGAAACTGGCGACGCCGCTGGCGCCGAACAGCCCGGGGGTGGTCGGCGTGAGGATCCCGGCCTTCACGAGCCCCGGGGCGACGTAGCCGGTGAACAGCAGGTCGTAGAGTTCGAAGAAGAAGCCGAGGCCGAGCAGAGCCACGAGGCGCCAGATCGTGCGGGTCGGCGGCAGACGGTCGAGGCGGGACAGGATAGCGCCGGGATCGAGGATGGCTCCTTGAGGTTCCGCGATCCGTGTCGTCGCCATCCGCCAACGTCCCTCCATGCCCGATCGTCGCGCCTGTCCGTTGGCCACTGCCGCGGAACCGCCACGCCTGCAAGAGCGCGATGGCGTACGGTAGCGGCGATCTCATCCGAGTCGGTCCGGGGTCGGACGATCAGGCTGGCGATGAAGGTTGCCTGTACGGTACCATCGGATGAGAGTTCGGGAGTTCCTCGACGATCACGGACGGAGCCCTTTCGCCGAATGGTTCGACGATCTGGATGCTCAGGCGGCTGCCAAGCTCGCCGTCGCTCTGGTGCGGCTGGAACAGGGTAATCTGTCCACCGCCAGGACGGTCGGCGGCGGGGTCGAGGAGTACAGGATCGACCGGGGGCCAGGCGTTCGCCTCTAATTCGGTCGGGGTAGGAAACACCCTGATCCTTCTGCTCTGTGGCGGGACCAGGCGCCGACAGCAGAGCGACATCACCAAGGCGCGCGGGTATTGGGCTGCGTACAAGAGCCGCAAGGAGGCGTGATGGCTCTGACGCGCAGCTTCAGAGAAACCGTGAAGGCCCGGGCCGACCGCGACCCGGTGTTCCGCGCCGCGCTTCTGACGGAGGCCGTCGAACTGTTGTTGGCAGGGGAGGCGGAGAGCGGGAAGGCGCTGCTGCGCGACTGCGTCAACGCCACGCTCGGGTTCGAGCAGCTGGCGCAGGAGACGGGTTCGACCTCCGAGAGCCTGATGCGGATGCTCGGCCCGTCCGGCAACCCGACCGCCACCAACCTGTTCGCGATCCTGCGCAGCCTCCGGAAGGCCGTCGGCGCGAATTAGGCGGTCACGGTCGCCCACTGAGAGCGGGCGTCGCCTTCAGGCCCCGAACACCGACCAGCCCATGCGCTGGGTCAGGCGCTCCAGGGCGACCCGGCCGAGATGGGAATTGCCCGCCGCGTCGAGCCCCGGCGACCAGACCGCGATCGAGGCCTTGCCGGGGGCCACCGCCAGGATGCTGCCGCCGACGCCGCTCTTGCCCGGCAGGCCGACCCGATAGGCGAATTCCCCCGAGCCGTCGTAGTGGCCGCAGGTCAGCATGATCGCGTTGATGCGCCGCGCCCGCTCGACCGAGACGACGTTGTGCCCGGTCGAGGGATTGCGGCCGTTATGGGCGAGGAACCGGCCCGCCATGGCAAGCTGGCGGCAGTTCATCGCGATGGCGCAGTGGTGGAAGTAGACGCCCAGGGTGTAGTCGACCGGATTGTCGAGGACCCCGAACGACTTCATGTAGTTGGCGAGCGCGGTATTGCGGTAGCCGGTGCGCTTCTCCGAGGCCGCCACCCGCTCGTCGATCGTGATCGTCGGGTCCTGGGCCAGGAACTGCATGAACCGCAGGATCTCGCCCAGCGCCTCCCGGGGCTCGTGGCCCGAGAGGATCACGTCGGTCACCGCGATGGCGCCGGCGTTGATGAACGGATTGCGCGGCACCCCGCGCTCGCGCTCCAGCTGGACGATCGAGTTGAACGGGTTGCCCGAAGGCTCGCGGCCGACCCGCTTCCACAGCCGGTCGCCGACCATGCCGAGCGCCAGGGTGAGCGTGAACACCTTCGACACGCTCTGGATCGAGAACGGCGTCTCGCTGTCGCCGCCCGCGCAAACGCGGCCCTCGGCGTCGATCACCGCGATGCCGAACCGGTTCGGGTCGACCCGGGCCAGTTCGGGGATGTAGTCGGCGACCGCGCCCCGGTCGGTGCGCTGGGCCATCTCCTCGGAGATCTCCCGGATGACGAGGGCGAGGTCGGGCACGGTCGGGGCTCGGGCGTCGGGCGGCGTCGGAACCGGACCGGTCTGCGACGCCTCGGGTGATGCAAGTTCAGGTCCGGTCTTTGCGCGCGGGACCGCCGATCGGCACCGGTCCGGGCCGGCGGGCGGCGGCGTCCTGACCGATGCGCGCGCGACGCACCGGACGTCCCGTCAGCCGGACCGCAGCCCGGCCGGTAGAGCCGCGCGCGCGGTCCCGAGGCGGACCAGCGCGGGTCCCGCGGATGCGTCGCGCGACGAGTCCCGCTCAGGCGGCGGCGAGCGCCGTGCCCATGGATTCCTTCTTCATCAGCTCCCGGAAGAAGCCGTCGAGATGGGTCAGCTTGTCGGGCGAACCGTCCTGGGCGATGCGGCCGCCCTCCAGCACGACGATCCGATCGAAATCCTGCAGGGTCGACAACCGGTGCGCGATGGCGATGACGGTGCGGCCCTTCATGAGGTTCGCCAGGGCGTGACGGATCGCCTGCTCGGATTCGGCGTCCAGCGCCGAGGTCGCCTCGTCGAGGAGCAGGATCGGCGAGTTCTTGAGGATGGCCCGCGCGATGGCGATGCGCTGGCGCTGGCCCCCCGAGAGCTTGACGCCGCGGTCGCCGACCATCGTGTCGAACCCCTCCGGCAGGGCCTGGATGAAGTCGGTGCAGTGGGCCGCCTCGGCGGCCTTCCAGACGTCCTCGTCGGTGGCGTCGGGCCGCCCGTAGCGGATGTTCTCGCGCAAGGACCGGTGGAACATCGACACGTCCTGCGGCACGACCGTGATCGCCTCGCGCAGGGACTCCTGGGTCACCCGGTCGATGTCCTGGCCGTTGATGCGGATCGCGCCGCTCTGCACGTCGTAGAAGCGCTGGATCAGCGAGAACAGGGTCGACTTGCCGCCGCCCGACTTGCCCACCAGGCCGACGCGCTGACCCGGCTCGATCACGAGGTCGAAATCGGTGAAGACCGGGCGCCCGTCCGGGTAGCTGAAGGCGACGTGCTCGAACTCGATCTTCGCGCCCTGGCCGGTGAGCGGCTCGGCTTCCGGATGGTCGACGAGGTCGTGGGGCTGGAGCAGCGTGTGCAGGGCCTCGGACAGGCGGGCGGTGTGCTGCGTCGCGTCCACCAGCGCCACCGCCAGATCGCGGGTGGCGGCGAGGATGCGGATGCCGAGGGTGCAGACAAGGACGACCTGGCCGTTGGTCGCCTCCTTGGCCTCCCACATCTGGATCGCCCAGTAGAGCAGGCCGAAGACGGCGAGAACGGTGAGCACCGCGTGGACGATGCGCAGCTTCTCCAGGTAGAGGAGCGACGAGCGGCGGGCCCGCATCTCGGTGGCGATGGTGCCCTCGAAGCGCTGACCCTCGCGCTTGAACGCCGAGAAGGCCCGCACGAGCGACATGTTGCCGACGAGGTCGACCATCTCGCCGTCGACGGACGCAGCCTTGGCGGCGAAGTCGTGGTGGAGCGGCTTGCCGGCCGAGGCCATCTTGAACATCAGCACGACGACCGCGGCGAAGACGCCGGCCAAGATGGCCGCCATGGTGCCGTTGACCGTGGCGATGTAGCCGATCGACCCGAAGGCCGCGACGGTCGGCGGCATCACGTTGAACACGAACATGTTCTCGACCGTGAAGATCGCGTTCGAGGTCGCCGTGATGCGCGATGCAAGGGTGCCGGGCTGCCGGTCGGAGAAGAAGGTCGGGGAGTGGCCGGTCAGGTGCCGGAACAGGTCGCGCCGGATGTCGCCGGTGATGCCTACGAAGGTGAAGGCGCCCGTCAGCGCCGCCACGCGCCAGAGCATGTTGTCGGCGGCGATGAAGGCGATCAGGACCGTCAGCGCGCTCCAGATCAGGGTGTTGCCCGGGCCCGGCCCCTTGGTCAGGGCATCGACCACGCCCTTGAGGGCATAGTCGGTGGAGACCGAGAAGCCGACGGCGCCCAGCACGGAAACCAGGATGACCAAGTGCGGCAGCCAGCGGCGGCGGAGATACCGGCCGACGAAGGCGAAGGGCCTGTCGGCGTATCGGTGCAGCTCTTCCATCGCGGTGACCATTCCGTATTCGCGCGGCTTTGGCTTACAGGCCGAGGCGGAGTGCAACGCGGGCGCAGTCTGACCCGCAGCGGCAACGCGAGAGCGTTGCCATATGTTTCACCCGACTGCACTCGCGATGCGCTTTTACCTGGACAATGTGAACGCCGCTTGAGCGGCGCGGAAACATGCAAGCGAATCCGATGCCGCGGCCGGTCAGGCCGCGGGCTCCGCCTGACGCGTCTCCGGCATGATCAGCGCCACCAGCATGAAGGCCGCGAAGCCCACGACGGCCAGACCCAGGAAGGCGCTGTGGCTGCCGAGACGGTCGGCCATAATCCCGGCCAGCGAGGTCGAGAGGGCGGCGCCGATGCCCATTGCGGTGCCCACGGCCCCTAGGGCCAGGTTGAAGCGCCCGGTTCCACGGGTGAGGTCCGAGACGATGAGGGGCACCATCACGCCGAGGACCGAGGCCGAGATCCCGTCGAGGACCTGGATGACGACCAGGCCGTAGGGGTTCGTCGTATAGGCGAGCAGGAGGCCCCGGACGGGGAGCGCGGCGAAGCCGAACAGCAGCACGGGGTAGCGGCCGAACCGCTCCGCCGCCCGGCCGACCGCGGGGGCGCTGACGGCCAGGACCGCCTGCGGGACCATGATGCAGGCCGCGACGAGGGCGGTCGCGGTCTCGCTCGCCCGCAGGGTCAGGACGCTGCCCACCAGCGGCAGCATCGCGGCGTTGGCGAGGAAGAACAGCACCATGCAGGCCGAGAAGGACAGCAGCCCGCGGTTGGTCAGCAGCGCCCGCACCCCCTCTTGTCCAGAAGGCGGCGACGCCTCGGCCGGCGGCGCCTCGCGCAACACCCCCGGATCGATGTCCTGGGCCCGGATGCGGGCGAGGGCGATGATCGTCGGCACGACGAGGGCGGCCGTCAGGTAGAACACCGCGCCGTTCGAGAGGTAGTAGCCGATGGCGCCCATCCCGGCGGCGCCCAGGGCGTTGCCGAGCGCCGCGAAGCTCGCGTTGCGGCCGAGGCGCTCGCCCGCCCGGGCGCGCCCGACGAGGCCGATGCTGATCGCCGCGATGGCCGGCGTCAGCACGCAGCTGGCCGCGGAATGGATCGCCATCGCCAGGAGGACGACCAGAAAGCTCGGCCAGACCGCCAGGGCGAAGGCGCTCCCCGAGATGCCGAGGACCGCCACCGCGGCGGCGAAGCGCTTCGAGCGCACCACGTCGACGAACGCCCCCCCGGGCACCTGCCCGAGGAGCGCGACGAGGCTGCCGACGGTCAGGGCGAAGCCGATGTCGGACTGGGTCCATTTGGCCTGCGAGAAATAGACCGCCAGGAACGGCCCGAAGCCGGTCTGCAGGTTGGCGACGAAGAACGCGAAGGCGTCGAGGCCGTGGCGGCTCGCCGCCGTGATCGCGCGCCCGGAGGCGGTTCCGGCCGGCGGCGCCGGATCGCGCGGGCGCTCCATCGCCGGATCCTTCAGGCGGACGGGACGGGACCGGGGATCCTGCCGGGACACCTCGCGCTCGCGGGCGGCGGCGGCGGGTCTGACCTTCAATCGGGCCACCGTCATTTATCCGGCGCCTTCTCCGGAGGGGTGGCGGGCGCGGCCGGGGCAGTCGCGGCGGGCGCGGCAGGAGCCGGCTGCGTCCCGGAGGGGGCGATGCCGGCCGGCGCTGCGGCGGCCGGGCTCGCCGCCTGGTCACCCTCGGCGGCGGGGGCGGCCGGACTCGCCGGGCCGAGAACCACGATCGGCTCGCCGGCCTTGTACTCGGGCGAGACACGGACTTGGTTGCGCGTCAGTGCCACGGACAGTTTCCGCTCCTTGCCGCCGTCGGCGGCGAAGCGCAGGGCGCGCCAATCCACCGCGATCTTCCGGGTGCCGACGCCGAGGAAGCCGCCGAAATCGATGATCGCGGCCCGGGGATGGCCGTCCTTGTCGATGATGATGTCGATGACGCGCCCGAGTTCGTCGCCTCCGGCACTGCGCACGCTGCGGCCGAGCAGGCTCTCGTAGTCCTGCGTGTCGAGGACCGTCGCCGGGGTGCCCTGCTGCTGGGCCTGCGGCGCCGGGATCGGCGTCACCGGGGCGGCCGGCGGGGTAGCGGGCGCGGCGGCGGAGGGGGGCGCGAGAGACTGGGGCGCGGCTTGGGTGTTCGGAGACGGCGCGGCGGCCGGGGCCTGCGGCTGGCCGGACGCGCCCTCGCTTCCGCCGGGCTGGACCTGCGCCGCGGCTCCCGATGCCCACAGGGCGAGCGACACGGCCGCGATCATCCGGATGGTTCTGAACACGCTTCGTCCTCTGAGGAAGGGTCGGGTCAGGCCGGTACGCCGACGCGACCGCGACCGAGTCGGCCGGGTTGAGGTCCGCCATCGGCAGGAGGCCGCCCGCGGTCAGCGGTCGTGGCGCAGGACCTGGGCGAAGTTATGGACCCACTGGTCCAGGCCGCAAGGTTCGGGCCGCCACGGGCCGGACGGTCGGCCGCAGCTCTGTCTGGTTTTCGCCGCATCGCCAGCGTAGAGAGCGGATTAAAGCCCATGCGAGCCGCGGACAGCACCGCGGCCCCTTGCGAGGACCATACGATGTCGCCCCTTCCCCCGTCGAAAAGCGCCGCGGCGCGCGGATTCGTGCTCGCCACCGTGCTGGCCGGCCTGATGGCGGGTTGCCAGGCCCTGGGCGGGGGCGGCGGCGTGATGCCGGATACGCAGGTCGGGCCGCCGCCCTCTCTGCGGAGCTCCCTGCCCAATCGCGAGGCGCGCAATGCGGGGGTCGATGCCGACGGCCAGCCGCTCCAGACCGCGCCGACGAGGCAGCTCGCCATCCCCAAGAGTGCCGGCACCGGGACGCGCTCGGCGGACGCGGGCGACAGGCGGATCCGCCGCGAGGACCTCGACGGCGGCAACGCCGCGGTGGGCGGCAGCGGCAGCGGCGGTGCCATGGGCCCGATGCTCTCTCCGGGCGGCAGCGTCGGCCTCGGCGGCAAGTTCTAGAGGCAAGTTCCAGCGGAACGGGCCCGGGGCGCACGTCGCCCCGGCTCGGGAGGCGGCGACGCGGCCCGTCAGGCCGTCGGCGCCCGTCCGCCGTAGAAGCCCTCGATCCGCCCGCCATAGGTCGGGTCGGCGAACCCGTCCTCGCCCGCTCCGTGGCTGGGCGCTCCAGCGAGGCCGGCCGGGTCGATGTCGATCACGTAGCCGCCCAGCTCGGTGCTGTAGGTCAGCGCCTTCCAGGGCAGCGGATGGTGGTTCTCGCCGAGCCCCAGGAAGCCGCCGAAGGCCAGCACCGCGTAGGCGACCTGTCCCGAGATCTTGTCGACCATGAAATTGTGGACGGCACCGAGGTGGCGGCCGCTCCGGTCGTAGACCGCCGTTCCCTCGACCTTGTTGGAGGCGATCAGCCGGCTGGTCTCGTCGATGGCGATCCCGGGTCCGGCGGGGTCGAGTTCCAGGCTGCCGGGTTTCCTCACGGCGCGCTCGGTGGGCAGGTCCGTCGGCATACGCACTCCCGGGTGATGGACGCGGCGGGACGGCATGTCGGTGTCCCTGCGGACTAAGCGGGTCGGCCGACGCAGGTTCCGCAGGCTTCGGGTCGGGGCGCCCGGTCCCGGCCCTCGATTACGCGTCAGACATCGGCCGGCATCCCGGCATCGGCGCGCCGTTCGTTGATCCGGTCGCGGACCGCGCGGTTGGCGAGCAGCATCTCGATGCCGAAGGCCACGAGGGCGCACAGCGTGCACAGGATCGCGGATCCGAACAGGCCGAACAGCAGGGTGGCCACCGTGCTGTCGCGCAGGGCTCCGACGAACAGCGTCAGCACCGACCCGCAGGTCGCGACGCCGCCGAGGGCGGCCAGGAACACGGCGGCGTCGAGGGCGAGCGAGCGCAGGTGCAGCCGGTCGAGGCGGCGGCCCAGCAGGCGCCGCTCCGCATCCCCCGCACCGGCGAGCAGGCTCGAGACACGCTCGGCCTGGTCCGCCACGCGGGCAAGCCGGGCGCCGAAGACGTTGAGCAGCGTCGCGATCCCGGACAGCAGGAACACGGGGCTCAGCGCCACCTGGACCACGTGGGCGGTGCTCTCGAGAGCCGCGGGGAGGATCGGGTCGGTCATGCGCCCCGGCAGATGCACCGGGCCGAGGCGAGGGGCAATCCCGCCGGCCTCAGAGCAGGCCGCGTCCCGGTTCCGGCCCGGTAGCAGCCGGCTCCGCACGAACGCCGAGCCCCAGCGCCATGACGAGGCCGGTGGCGAGCAGCAGCGCGAGGGTGAGGGCTGGAGCAAACATGCCTGTACTTCAGGCGCAGGATTGTTAAGAGCAGGTTTCGCGCCCGCGGATCCGGCCAATAATCTTTCGGACCGCGCCGACCGGCGGCTTCCAGCGTGGATTTCCGCGCCTGCCTTGTGGATGAGAGCGCCGCAGAGGCAATTTCCCCTTGGAACGGCGGCGGCACCGCTTAGTTGCTGCTATGCTGGCTCGGCCGCGGGGCGATCATGCCCTGGCCTGCGGCCCGAGAACCGGAGGAAGTTTATGGCCACGAAGACCGAGAAGGCTGCACCGAAGGCGGCCAAGACCACGAAGCCCGAGGCGAAGGCCGCTCCGGCCAAGGCTGCGAAGCCCGCCGCCCCGAAGGCCGCCGGCACGAAGCCGAACGCCCTGCAGCAGCCGCTGAAGCCCTCGGCCGACCTCGGCGCGATCGTCGGCACCAGCCCGCTCCCGCGTGGCGAGGTGGTCAGCAAGGTTTGGGATTACATCAAGAAGCACAACCTTCAGAATCCCGAGAACAAGCGCGAGATCATGGCCGACGACAAGCTCAAGAAAGTCTTCGGCAAGGACAAGTGCTCGATGTTCGAGATGAACAAGCACCTCGCGGCCCACCTGAAGGCCTGATCGCACCCTAGAGCCAGGCCCGGCGCGTCGCCCGGGACGTCGGCTCTAGGAGCGTCGGCGCTCCGCCTGTCGGAACCGACGGGCGCCATCGTGTCGAGGGTCGCCGCAGGCGGGAGCCCGGAATCCAGAGCCGCAGGTGCCCTCGGATGAGGCGGGCTGGCCCGTCTCGATCGGGAGCGTGCCGGCGGCTTCGGATTCCGGGCTGCGCCGCGCGGGCCTGTCTCGAACTGGCGTCCCCGGCCTCGATCCGGGGATCGTCCGGTCGGCCTGGTCGTTCAGGCCAGGCCCTGTAGGACGCCCCCGTCCACGCGCACCGCCGACCCGGTGGTGGCGCTCGCCGCGGGGCTGCAGAGATACGCGACGAGGTTCGCCACCTCCTCCACCCGCGCGAGGCGCCGGATGAGCGAGGACGGACGGTGCTCGGCGACGAACGCCCGCCCCATGGCGTCGAGGTCGGCGTCGGCCTGTCCGCCGGCCATCTGCGTCATGAACTCCGCCACGCCCTCGGACAGGGTCGGGCCCGGGAGCACGCTGTTCACGGTCACGCCTGAGCCGGCCACCGTCTGGGCGAGGCCGCGGGAGATCGCCAGCTGGGCAGTCTTGGTCATCCCGTAATGGACCATCTCGGTCGGCGTGTTGATGCCCGACTCGCTTGAGATGAAGATCACCCGGCCCCAGCCGCGCTCCGCCATGCCGGACGCGTAGGCGCGGGACAGGCGCACGCCGCTCATCACGTTGACGTCGAAGAAGCGCTGCCAGTCGGCGTCCGGGATCTCGAAGAACGGCTTCGGCTCGAAGATCCCGGTGTTGTTGACCAGGATGTCCACCGCTGGCAGGGCCCGGACCAGGGCATCGACACCCTCGGCGGTGGAGACGTCGCCCGGAGCCGCGAAGGCGCGGCCGGATTTCGCTTCCCCCCGGAGCTTCGCCAGCGCGGCCTCGACGCGCTCGGGGGTGCGGCCGTTGATGCCGACCTCGGCGCCGAGGTCGCAGAGTTCCCTGGCGATGGCGTAGCCGATGCCGACGGTCGAGCCGGTGACGAGGGCCTTCCGGCCGGTGAGATCGAGATCCATGGCGCTCTCCCGTACGTGATCCATTGCGTCAACGCGTGCCCGCCCGGTCGGTGGCACGCCGGTCCTGTCTCGAGCGCTCTCCGACGAAGCGGTCCCGGGTCGTCGGAGAGCGCGTCTCAGCGAGCGCTCTAGCCGCTCCGGCTCCGCCTCAGGACGCTGGCGCAGCCGCCGACGACCGCGAGGGCGACCGCACAGGACAGCGACAGGGTCACGGCCCGCTCCGGGCCGAGCCCGTGGGTCAGGCCGAAGATCACCGCCACCAGCGCGGCGCCGAGGGACTGGCCGGTGAGCCGCGCCGTCGACTGCATCCCGCTCGCACCCCCGGCCCGCTCGCGCGGCGCGGAGGTGACGATGACCTTGTTGTTCGGCGACTGGAACAGCCCGAAACCGAGACCGCACAGGGTCAGGCGCCAGACGATGTCGAGGGTGGCGGGGGCGTCCGGCAGCAGGGTCATGCAGACGAGGCCGGACGCCAGCATGGCCAGACCGATCCCGCCGAGGATGCCGGGCGGGTAGCGGTCGGCGAGGCGCCCGGAGACCGGCGCCATCGCCGCCACGGCGATCGGCCAGGGCGTGAGCAGGAAGCCGGTCTGCGTGCTGGACAGGTGCAGCACGTCCTGGAAGTAGAACGGCAGCGCCACGTAGGAGATCATCTGGGCACAGAAGGATGCGACGGAGGTCGCCATCGACAGGGCGAAGGCCGGGATCCGCAGCAGGTCCACCGGCAGCAGCGGCGCGGGCAGCCGGATCTGTCGCCGGACGAAGGCCGCGCCGATCACGAGGGCGCCCACGAGTTCCGCGGCGGCGACCCGCCGGCCGTCCGGATCGCCCAGGCCGTCGATGCCGATGATGAGCAGGCCGAAGGTCAGCGCGTTCAGGACGGCGCTCACGAGATCGAAGGGCCGTCCGCTCGCCGGCGTCGCCGGCAGGGTGCGGGACGCCACCGCCAGGGCCAGCAGGCCCACCGGGATGTTGACCAGGAACAGCCAGGGCCAGGTCGCCACCGAGAGGATCGCGGCCGCCACGGTGGGGCCGGCCGCCGAGGCGACGGCCACCACCAGGGCGACGTTGGCCACCCCCTGGCCGATCATCCGGTGCGGGTAGATGAAGCGCACGAAGCCGATGTTGACGCTCATGATCGCCGCGGCGCCGAGGCCCTGGACGATGCGGGCTGCGATCAGCAGGGGCAGGCTCGGGGCGACCGCGCAGGCGAGCGAGGCGGCGACGAAGACGGCCAGCCCCGGCAGGTACACCTTTCGGAAGCCGAAGATGTCGCCGAGCGCCGCAAAGGGCAGGAGGCTCGCGGTGACGGCGATCTGGTAGGCGTTGACCACGAAGATCGCGTCGGCCGGCCTGACCGCGAGGTCCTTGGCCATGACGGGCAGCGCCACGTTGACGATCGCCCCGTCGAGCACCGCCATGGTCATGGCGAGCGCGATCGCCGCCATGGCGAAGACGCGCTCGCGGGGCGGCAGGCCGTCATGGGTGCTGCCCGGCGCGGCGGAGCCCGGACCGGTCGGGACTTGCGCCATGATCACGCGCGCTCCTGCGGCGTCCGGAGGGCCCGTGACGTCGATCTCTGGGGACATCCGGGCGCAGGATGCACCGCGGGATGCGGTTCCCTGTCGCCCAGGAGCCGCGGCCCGTCGAGGGGCGCGGTGTGTCCTATGTCACGGCGCGGGCGGATCCCGGCGTGACGGTGATGCGCGCGCGGCCGCTCACCCGTCCCGGACTGGGGCGCGGTGCCGGATGAAACGCTACGCCGATGCCCGAGGCTGGCGCGTTTCCCATCCGATGCGGATCACGAAGCGCGACGCGCGCTCCTGCCCCTTGCGGGGCGGAGGTGGAGGTGGGGGTGGTGCAGACGGCACCGCCGAGCCGCATCCGGCACCACCCCCTGACCCCTCCCCGCAAAGGTGAGGGGATGCGCGCCCAGACCGTCGAGCGCGTGATCCCATTCAACCCGACATTGCTCCGTTGCGTCGGGGACGGCGTCCCCGGGGACGGGCGCGATCGCCGCCGTGCCGCACCTCGACAGGTCGGCCCACGCCGGGATCGGTCACGCCAGCATGTAGGTGAGCAGCGAGCGGAGCTGGGCCGGCTTGATCGGCTTGCGCACGAGCTCGGCGCCGGTCGCCGCCACCTGCGCCTCGACCGCGCCGGTATGGTCGGCGGTGGTGACGATCACCGGGAGCGGCGCGCCCCGCAAGGCGGAGAAATACGCCGCCACGGCGAGCCCGCAGGCGCCGTCGTCCAGGTGGTAGTCGAGCACCAGGATGTCCGGGGGCGCGGCGCCGGCCTCGATGGCGGCCCGCACCCCGGCGAGGTCCCGGAAGGTCGAGACCCGGGCGTCCCAGTTCTGCAGGAGGCGCGCCAGGGCGTCGGCCGTGGAGGCGTCGTTCTCCACCACCAGGACATGCGCCCCCGAGAGCCGGGTCGCCACCGGGGCGGGGGGCGCCGCGGCGGCCGGGACGGCGCTCACCGGCAGCGCCAGCGCGACCCGCGTGCCGTGCCCGGGCCGCGAGCGCAGGGTCAGGGGATGATCGAGCGCCTGGGCCATCCGGCGGACGATCGACAGCCCGAGCCCGAGCCCCGGTTCGTCGCTGGCGCCCGTCCGGGTGCCGCCGCGGAAGAACTCGTCGAAGACCAGATCCCGATCCTCGGGGGCGATGCCGCAGCCGGTATCGGTGACCTCCACCCGAACGCCGCCGTCCCGGGGCCGCGCCGCCAGGACGATCCCGCCCGTGCGCGTGTACCGCACCGCGTTCGAGACGAGGTTCTGCAGGATGCGCCTCAGGAGCACCACGTCGCTGATGGCGGCGAGGTCCGGGCAGCGCACGGAGAGGCGCAGGTTCTTGCGCTCGGCGAACGGCTTGAAGCTCTCCGCCAGTTCCGCCAGCAGGTCGGGGAGGAAGATCGGCTGCAGCTGCGGCCGGACGATGCCGGCATCGAGCTTGGAGATGTCGAGGAGGGTCTTGATCAGGTCCTCGATGGTCTGCAGCCCGCGCTCGACCTGCCCGGCGATCGTGCGGGCCTCCGGCGGCACGTCGAGGTCCGTGAGTGCCGAGATCGACAGGCGGGCGGCGTTGACCGGCTGCAGCAGGTCGTGGCTCGCCGCCGCCAGGAACCGGGTCTTGGAGCGGTTGGCGGTCTCGGCCTCCTCCTTGGCGATCGCCAGCGCCTCGTTGGAGCGCTCCAGCCGGTGCATCAGCCCGGTCAGCTCCTCGGTGCGGGTGCGGACCCGGCCCTCCAGCATGATCGCGGTCTGGAACAGCGAGTAGGCGCTGCCCCGCTGATCCATGGAGCGCTCCACATGGGACATCAGCGCGGCGTTGATCCGCTCGAGCTTCTCGATCCGCCGGTGCAGGGACGCGTCGGTCTGGAGGCCCTTCGGGTGCAGCGTCATGACGCGACCGGGGCCGCGGACGCGCCGTCGGCGAGGGTCCGGCCGATGGCGATGCCCGTGAAGGTCTGGTTCAGGTGCATCGCCCGGTATTGCTCGCCGAAGGTCTCGAACCCGACGACGTTGTAGCGGCGATAGAGGTCGGTGATCCCCTGGCGGACCTGCCGGCTCTCGGCGTCGAGGCGGCGCAGCACGCACTCGAATCCGATGATCAGGTCG
The DNA here is from genome assembly GCF_022829385.1 of Methylobacterium sp. J-070. Lineage (GTDB taxonomy): Bacteria > Pseudomonadota > Alphaproteobacteria > Rhizobiales > Beijerinckiaceae > Methylobacterium. The sequence goes on from NZ_JAKSXX010000110.1 coordinate 155,355, forward strand.
ACACCGCCGAGCAGCGCGTCGAGGCGCGCCAGCTCGGTTCGGGTCGAGGCGACGATGTCGCGGGGCTCGGCCAGGGTGAGCACCACGCCCTCGTCCACCGCGCAGAAGAAGCTCAGCGAGCCGTCCTCGTTCATCCGCCGGATCGAGCGGCAGAAATACTCGCCGCCGACCTTCACGGCGAGCGGGTAGGCGGCGAAGCTCATCGGCGACAGGCCCTCGGGGTCGAGGCCGATCGCCATGGCGTACTCCCGGGCCGCCGGCTCGGCGTTCAATTCGTGCACGGTGCGGCGCTCGCCGTCCGAGGCTGTGACCACGAACTTGGTCTGCGTCGGCTCGAAATTGTCGCTCTTGAAGATCTCCACGGCGAAGTCCGTCTCGACCACCACGAGAACGGCGGCGTTGCGATGGATCCGGCCGCCGTGGAGCAGCACCGCGTCCCGGAAGCGCAGGTCGTCGCCGGCCGAGCCGCCGACGATCGGGATGCCGTCGAGCGCCCAGGCGATGGCCGAGATCACCGTCTCCTCAGCGTTGGCAAGGCCGTCGATCAGGGACAGCGCGAAGCGGCGGCCCTCCGCCCCGGGGTCTGCGTCGCGGCACCGGTCCTGGGGGTCCAGGGTCCGGCGGAGGGCGCGCACCGCCGAGGCGGTCCGCTCCACGTCGAGATGGTCGATGGCGTCGAGCACCGTGGAGACGATGCGGAACCGCGCGACCGGGAACGCGATGGCGACGAGCCCGCGATCCAGGCCGGCGGCCGGCGCGATGCCGCCCGACATGGAGCACCCGGCCACCGGCACGCCGGGGAAGCGGGCCGCAAGTTCGCCGGCCAGAATCTCGGCGTCGTAATCCGCGGAGAAGAACACGACGATCTGAGACAGCGCGGCATCGGCCACGGCCCGGGCGACGTCCGACACCGCGTCGGCGGCCGAGGCCGCGTCCGTCCAGGCCGTCCGGATGCCGCACAGATGGCGGCGCTCTCCCGGTCCCTGAGCCACGTTTCCACTCCCGGCGACACCCTTGGCGGGCTTGGTGCCCACTCTTGCGCGTCTTGCCGTGAGTATGTCGTGCGCAACCGAGCGGTGCAACGGGGCGCGCCGCCGCTCGGTCTGGTTCGCGCGGATCTGCATCCCCGGGCGGGCAACGTTCTGCCGGGACTACGGCGGTGCGTGCGGGTTTTCGCTGCCCTCCGGGGATCCGGGCCACAGGGCCGACGGGAACGCCGCTTATCCGCGTTGCCCACAACGTTAACCTTTTGTTAATCGGCGGATTGCCGCCGGGCCCCCGGCGTGAGAGCTTTCGTTAACGAGAGCTTAACGGTTGGGTCACGGCGATGCGGTCCGCGGTTTCCAAGATGCTGGGTCTGGTTTCGGGCTCCGCATCGCGTCGGCTCTCCCGCGGTCGGCGCACCGCGACCGTCCTCGCCCTGGCGGCCCTCGGGGTCGCGGGCCTCGCGACCGGGCTCGCCGCGCAGACCCTGGCGAGCCTTCCGAACGAGGTCGGGGCGCGTCTTCAGGGTGAGGCCAAGCCGATCGCCGCCTGGGTGACGTTCTGCCAGTCGTACGCGGCCGAGTGCGCGGTGGACCGGGGCGAGCCGGCGCGGATCAGCCTG
>NZ_JAKSXX010000111.1 GCF_022829385.1 Methylobacterium sp. J-070
GGCAGGACGTCAGATGGGGCCGGCGGAGACGGCGCTGCGCGCATCGTGCACGGCCGACTATCGCCGTCTTTGCCCCGAGTCTGGCGATGATACCTCCGCAGTTGAAGCCTGCTTCCGACGGAAGATCGGCCAGATATCCCCTGGGTGCCAGGACGCCGCAGCCGAGTTCGGCGAGCAAGCCAAGGCCGAGCGGGCTACCAGCCGCTGACACAGGGCGGTCTGGAGATGCGAGGGCTACGATGCCGATGCCTGTAGCTCCCGAGCACGGCGAAGCCCTCCCGGTGTACGTCGCTCGCCACCCGGCGGGCGAGGCCGCCTCTTGCGCTCGCGACATCGCCCGTCACTGCGCCGCCTACCGCGCGCCGATCGTCCGTAGCGCGCTGTTCCAGCTCGCGAATACCGGGCTGCCCTACCTCGCCCTATGCGCCGCCATGATCGTGGGTGCCACGACCGGCTACGGGTGGGTCGTCCCGCCTCTGAGCGTTCTGGCAGGCGGCTTGCTCGTGCGCCTGTTCATCATCCAACACGATTGTGGGCACGGCTCGTTCCTGCCCAGTCACGCCCTCAACGACGGTGTCGGTCGCGCCCTCAGCCTGCTGACGCTGACCCCCTACGACAGCTGGAAACGAGCCCACGCCCTCCACCACGCCTCGGCGGGCGACCTCAGCCGGCGCGGCATCGGAGATATCACGACCCTAACGGTGCGCGAGTACCTCGCTCTGCCGCGGTGGGGACGGCTGCGCTACAGGCTGTACCGCAACCCGTTCCTGCTCATTGGGCTAGGCTCGCCGCTCAATTTCCTCCTGCTGCAGCGCATGCCTTTCGGAGTTGGGCTGCCTTGGCGCAGCACGTGGCGAGATGTGGTCGCGCTCGACCTGGCACTGGTGGCAGTAGTCTCAGCGCTCGCCCTGGCGGTAGGGCTCGGCCCCGTCCTGGCAGCCCTGCTGCCGACCGTATGCGTGGCGGCCTGGATCGGGGGCTGGTTGTTCTACGTTCAGCACCAGTACGAAAATACGGTCTGGGAGGACGCAGACAATTGGAACCATCACGGCGCAGCCCTGGGTGGTAGCTCGTACTACGTCCTACCGGCCGTGTTGCAGTGGTTCACCGGCAACGTTGGGCTGCACCACGTCCACCACCTCAACAGTCGTATCCCGAACTATCGTCTCCAGGCCTGCATTGATGGGCACGCGACCCTCGGGACGGTAAGCCGCCTGACCCTGCGCGAGAGCGTGCGCTGCCTCAGACTCGCGCTGTGGGACGAGGACGTGCGCCGGCTCGTCGAATTTCCGCGGGCCGGCAGCGGTCTGGTGTGATCTCCGAATTACGAGTTAGGCTTGCGGTCAGGGTTCGGGTTCAAGCATCCCTCAGGCGCTTGATATTGAGGGCGACATGCTCGCGGTAGCGGGCGATGACGGTTTCAGGCGAGCCGCCGAACATCAGCGTCGTCATCGCCTCGCCCGCAGCATGCACCTTCTCGGTCACCATCGACTGCATCTCGGCCCGGCCCTCGCGGCCACCCCAGGCGAGACGAACCAGCCGCAACTCGATCACCCGCTGAGCTTCGATCACGAGCATGAACGAAGAGAAAAACGGATTGTACATTAGACCTCCGCGCCGACCGGATGCGGCGCCAACTTAACAGGATCCGGGGCTATAAAGATCCCGGTATAAACATTTGTTGGATTTTCGATGCCGATGGATTTCTCTCAATTATCCTTGAGGTCGCAGGCCAGAACTTTCAGTCATCGCATATGTTCCTCATTACGCTCGCAATGGCGCGGGTGAGCGAGGTTTATGAGTGTCAGAGCACACCTCTGGGCAGGATAGCCGCCAGGGTAAGCGCGGCAGACCGGCCCTCTACGTCCTGATTGTCAGTGTCGGCTTGATGCTGACATCTGCGGTCGGACTGATGATCTGGCAGGGCGCGAATTCACCGCCCGACTATGCCAGCCA
>NZ_JAKSXX010000124.1 GCF_022829385.1 Methylobacterium sp. J-070
GGGACCGGCAAACGGGCCCAGCTCGAAGGCGTGAAGGTCGCGGGCAAGTCCGGGACCACGAACGCCTACCGGGACGCGTGGTTCGTGGGCTACACCGGCAATTACGTCGGCGCCGTGTGGTTCGGGAACGACGACCACACCTCGACCAACAAGCTCACCGGCGGATCGCTGCCGGCCCAGACCTGGCACGACGTGATGGAGCCGGCCCACCAGGGCATCGAGATCAAGGGCCTGCCCGGCCTCAAGGACAGCCCGCGCGCCGCCCAGCAGCAGGCCTCCGGCGGACCGACGGCCCCGACCGACCCCGGCGCCAGCGCCTACGGCAAGCTCTCGCGGCGCTCCTTCGAGGTGATCAGCGGCCTGAACGGCCTGTTCCGCACGGTCGAGCGCGCGCCGGGCGCGGGTTCGGTGTCGGGATCGGCGGGCGAGCCGCGCAAGGTCGAGCGCAAGCCGGGCGACCGGGCCGCGGCCGGATCATCCGCGGCGCCGCGCGCGCTCGCCGAGGGCACGCGGTCCGTCGGCGGCTTCATCGAGGTGCGGTGAGCGCATGAAGCTCACGTTTTCCCAGGGGGTCGGCCGCCCGATGGCGGCCGGCGGATCCGAGCCCGTGCCGCGCGGAGCCCGGAGCGGGACGGGGCGGCTCGCCGCCCGCCTGTGGCGCAAGGGTTCGATCGCCGGGCTGGTGGCCTATAGCCTGGCGCTCGGTGGCCTGCTCGGCCTCGCCAGCGCCGATTGGGCGACGAGCGGCGGCTACCCGTTCGGCGGCGTGCAGGTCGGCGCCTGGACGGCGTGGCCCCGGGCCGGCGCCGCAAGCGCCGACCCCTACACCCGAGCGGTCAACGCCCGCCGGGGCGAGATCCCCCTGGCGGTGGGCGAAGGCCTCCTGCTGACCGCGGCATCGGACGATGCGGGTCAGGCGCTCGACGCCACCTGCACCTACCGGATCGGCGGCGGGACCCCCCCGGCCCGCGCCTGGACCCTCACCGTCGCAGGCCGAGGTCCGCGCGCGCCGGGCCGTCCGGCCCTGCGCGAGGGCTTCACCTCCACGGAGGTGCTGCGCAGCGCCGACGGGCGGTTCGCGGTGGTGCTGGCGCCCGACGTTCAGCCCGGGAACTGGCTGCCGAGCCCCCGGGCGAGCGGGCCGGTGCGGCTGGCCCTGCGCCTCTACGACACCCCGGTGGCCGCGAGCGTCGGATCCCTCGACCGGAGCACGATTCCGGCGATCACCCGCCTGGGATGCGCCGCGTGACCCTGCGCTTCGTCTACGCCACGCTGGTCGGCCTCGTGCTGGCCGGCATCGTCCACGTCGTGGCGGTCCTGGCGATCCCGGCCCTGTCGGAGAAGGACGCCGTCTCGCGCGCCCGCGCCAGCGAGAGCCTGGATCATCCGCAACCGATCTACACGGTGGCGACCGGCGACGACCCCTCCCCGCCCGAGGCCTGGCTGCCGATCCCGGACCCGGCGGTGGCGGTCGGCGTCTGCGCCTACGATCTCGCGGACGGGCCGATGCGCGTCTCGGCCCGCACCGGGCCGCTGTCGCTGTCGCTCGCCGCGCATGGCCGCCGCGGGGCCTTTTACGCGGTCACCGACCAGGCCGCGGTGCGCGGCGCCCTCGACCTCGTGATCCTCACCCGCGCCCAGTACGACGAGGCGCTGGCCGAGGACGACGAGAACGACCCGAGCCGCGACGTGCGCATCGTCGCGCCGGACACGCGCGGCGTCGTGGTGGTGCGGGTGATCGCCGGCCTGCCGAGCCAGCGGCCCGCCGCCAACGCCGCCGTCCAGGCGGTCTCCTGCACCACCGACACGCCGGCGGACGAACCGCCGGGCAAGGATCCGGCGGCCAAGGATCCGGCGGCCAAGGATCCGGGTGCCAGGGGCGCCGGGCGGTAGCGCCCGCTCAATCCTTCACGACGAGCGGCCCGGCGGCCTGGGCGACCGGCAGCGCCAGGGGCTCGAGGCCGCATCGTGCCGCCGCATCCGGCGGCAGGAGCGGGTCCAGCAGGTTGCGGCGGGCGGCGAGCATCGCCAGGGACCGCTCGGCCGCGACGGCCTCCGGTGCCGGCGCCTCGGCGAAGAGGTGCTCCAGGGCGAACCGGTAGCGCGCGAGCCGCAGGCCGGCCTCGACCCGCACCCAGGCGATCAGGCAGCGATTCTCGGCCACCCGCTGGGCGGCCCGCCGCACGTCGGCATCGTCGAGGGTCTTGGCGAAGGGCAGGCTGCGCAGGCGCGCGGCATCCGCGTCGATCACCCGGGCGGCGAGCGCGGTGAAGATCGGGATCAGCCGGGCATCCGCCGTGGCGTCGTCGCCGAGCGCCCGGTAGCGGGAGACCGGCGAGCGGGACGGTTCGGCGGTCAGGGCGGCGTAATAGGCTCCGACCTCGTCGAAGCGCCAGGCCGGCGGCATCGCGTGGGCGCTCGCGAGACCGAGGACGAGGTCCTGGAAGGCCGCGAAGGTGCTGGCGGGCTGGACGAATCGCCACGCGCGGTCGCGCAGGGCCTGCTCGTCGTCGGTCAGTCCCGAATCGAGCAGCAATCGGCCGCGGTCATGGGTGCTGAAGCTGCCCGTCGTGTCGATGAGGCCGTTCCAGACGCCGGTGCGCGGCCGGCCGAAGTCGCCGGTCTGCGTGCAGGCGGCGAGGAGGGCCAGAGCCGCACCCGTGGGCAGAAGACGGGCCGTGTGCCGGCGACGGCCGTGCGGCGGGCGGTCCGGGACTGGCATGGACACACCGTCGGTGTCGTGGAGCGGCCGGTCGGGCATGGCCCGGGACGCGTTCAGGAAGCGAGGCGCTCGTAACGCACGCCGAGGAACAGCAGGATCTCGCCGCGCCGCTCGCTCGCGCAGGGGATCCGGCGCGTCCGGCGCGCCTCGGCGCCCGGGAACGGGATCACGGACCTAGAGGCGGCCGCGGCCGACTCGCGCTGCGGATCGGCCGCCGTCTCGGATTGCGGCGCGTGGCCCGGCTCCTGCGGCTTGATGACGGTCATGGTCTCCGGCTCCTGTCGGCGAATCCGAGCTTCCGGCCCGGGCCCGGGAAGGGCGGCGGCAAGGGCTACGGGTGCAATCCATCACGGGGTGGTTAACGGACTGTTTCCGTCCGGCCGGCTTCCGATGGCCACCGTCGGGCAGTTGGCGCGCGAATTGCGACGCCGGGTTTGCCCATGGCGGGCGTTTCCTCCCTTTGACTTGAGGCCCTGTCCGATCGCGGACGGGGCCTTTTTCTCGCCGCGACGAGGTCGCCGCGATCCCCGCCCCTGCGGCCCGCACGCCACACCGGTGCGAAGCGTTGCCGCCCCGCGCCTCACGGTGGAACCGGCGCGGACCTGCGGCGCTTGCCTACCGCCCGGCTCGACCGATATGCCGGAAGCGGGTGGAGGGGGGACCGCCGCGTCGGTTCTCCGCCCGACCGAGATTTGAGGACACCGCTGAATGCGACTGGTTCCGGAACGATCCCTGCGCTCCTCCCGCCGCGGGCTGGCTGTGTCGGCCCTGGCGCTGGTTGCGCTCACCGCCGGCCCGGCCTACGCCCAACGCGACGATCAGGGTCTGCAACTCGGCTGCGCGAACGACTATTTCCGGCTCTGCGCCGGCGTCGATCCGAACAGCCAGGACGCGGACCGCTGCATGACGCGCAACCGCAAGCGCCTGTCGCCCGAATGCCGCGCGGCGATCGGCGATTACGACAAGCGCACCGGCAGCAAGTCGCTGTCGGACGATTGAGACCGGATTTGCTCGGGAATCCCGCCGCGGGCGAGGGGCGTTTCGGATGAGCCTGACCGTCGCGGTTCAGATGGACCCGATCCAGAACATCCGGATCGCAGGGGACACCACCTTCGCCCTGCTGCTGGAAGCCCAGCGGCGGGGTCACACCCTCGTCTACTACACGCCGGACCGGCTCTCGATGCAGGGCCGGCGCGTGACCGCCCGGGTCGAGCGGCTCACCGTCCGGGATGTGGAGGGCGCGCACTTCACCCTATCGCCGCCGGAGCGCATCGACCTCGCCGAGGCGGACGTGGTGCTGATGCGTCAGGATCCGCCCTTCGACATGGCCTACATCACGGCCACCCACATGCTGGAGCGGATCCACCCGGACACGCTCGTCGTCAACAACCCCTTCGAGGTGCGCAACGCGCCGGAGAAGCTGTTCGTCCTCGACTTCCCCGAGCTGATGCCGCCGACCCTGATCAGCCGCGACAAGGCGGAGATCGAGGCCTTCCGCCTGGAGCACGGCACCGTGGCGATGAAGCCGCTGCACGGGCACGGCGGCGCGGCGGTGTTCAAGGTCACCGAGAAGGATCCGAATTTCGGCTCGATGTTCGACCTGTTCGCCACGACCTTCCGGGAGGCCTGGGTGGTGCAGCGCTATCTCGACCGGGTCACCGAGGGCGACAAGCGCATCATCCTGGTGGACGGCGTCGCCATGGGGGCGGTCAACCGCGTGCCGGCGGCGGGCGACATCCGCTCCAACATGGTCCGCGGGGGCGCCGCCTCGGCCTCGGAGCTGACCGAGCGCGAGCGCGAGATCTGCGCCACGATCGGTCCGGAGCTCGCGCGACGCGGGCTGATCCTGGTGGGGATCGACGTGATCGACGGTCACCTCACCGAGATCAACGTGACTTCCCCCACCGGCATCCGGGCGATCCAGCGGCTGGGCGGCCCCGACCTGTCGGCGGCGGTCTGGGATACGATCGAGGCGCGGATCGCGGTGCGCAGGGGCGTGTGAGGCACGACCGGACGGTGCTTCCGGGGGCGATGGTCCGGCCGTCCCGAGCCCGCCCACGCGTGAGCCGAGTTCAAGGCGGGGCCGGGCACCGATCCGGCGCCTTGCCCCGCCCCGCGATCCCCTGCCCTACTCCGCGGCGTCGAGGCGCGGGCGCTCGACGTGGCTGCGCTCGGCCTTGACCAGCTCGGCCGTGCGGAACGCCACCTCCAGGGCCTGCTCGGCGTTGAGGCGCGGATCGCAGTAGGTGTGGTAGCGGTCCTGCAGGTCGTCGGCCGTCAGCGCCCGGGCGCCGCCGGTGCACTCGGTCACGTCCTTGCCGGTCATCTCCAGGTGGATGCCGCCGGCGATCGTGCCCTCTGCCCGGTGGACGCCGAAGAAGCCCTCGATCTCCTGCATCACCCGCTCGAACGGCCGGGTCTTGTAGCGGCCCGCCGCCACGGTGTTGCCGTGCATCGGATCGCAGATCCACACCACCTTGCGCCCTTCCCGCTCGACGGCGCGGATCAGGCCGGGCAGGTGCTCACCGACCTTCTCGGCCCCGAACCGGCAGATCAGGCTGAGCCGTCCCGGCTCGTTCTTCGGGTTGAGCAGGTCGATCAGCCGGATCAGGCCGTCGGCCTTCATGGAGGGGCCGCACTTCAGGCCGATCGGGTTCTCGATGCCGCGGGCGTATTCCACATGGGCGTGGTCCGGCTGCCGGGTCCGGTCGCCGATCCACAGCATGTGGCCGGAGGTCGCGTACCAGTCGCCGGTGGTCGAATCGACGCGGGTCATCGCCTCCTCGTAGCCCAGCAGCAGGGCCTCGTGGCTGGTGTAGAAGTCGGTGGTGCGCACCTCCGGATGGGTCTCCGGGTTGATGCCGATCGCCCGCATGAACGCGAGGGCGTCGGTCATCCGGCCGGCGACGTCCTGGTAGCGCGAGGATTGCGGCGAATCCTTCACGAAGCCCAGCATCCAGCGATGCGCGTTCTCCAGGTTGGCGTAGCCGCCGGTGGCGAAGGCGCGCAGCAGGTTGAGAGTCGCGGCCGACTGGCGGTAGGCCTCGAGCTGACGGCGCGGGTCGGGGATGCGCGCATCCTCGGTGAAGCCGATGCCGTTGACGATGTCGCCGCGGTAGCTCGGCAGGCTGACGCCGTCGAGCGTCTCGGTCGGCGAGGAGCGCGGCTTGGCGAATTGCCCGGCGATGCGCCCGACCTTCACCACCGGCGAGCCGCCCGCGAAGGTCAGCACCATCGCCATCTGCAGGAACACCCGGAAGAAGTCGCGGATGTTGTCGGCGGAGTGCTCGTCGAAGCTCTCGGCGCAGTCGCCGCCCTGAAGCAGGAAGGCTTCGCCGGCGGCGACGCGCGCGAGCGCGGCCTTCAGCTTGCGCGCCTCACCGGCAAAAACCAGCGGCGGAAAGCTCGCGATCTGCGTCTCGACGGCGCTGAGGGCGGCGGCGTCCGGATAGGCGGGGACCTGCTCGATCGGCAGGTGTCTCCAGCTCTTCGGTGTCCAACGCTCGCCCATGACCTCTCTCCACGCACCTTTCGTGCGACCGCGCTCCGTGCGCGAAGCGCGGCTTATAGAGAGGTTCCCGCCGTGTTGCGAGTGCCGGAAGCCCGGGGCAGACGCGCCCCGGCGTCAGGCCTCGCCGTCCTCCACCTCGATCCCGTGCTCGGCGAGGATCCAGAAGATCGCCTCCAGATCCTCCGCGGAGACGTCCCGGGGCGGCAGCGCCTCCTCCAGGTCGTCGTAGGTGAGGCAGCGGCTGCGCTGGGACTCGGCCTTGGCGAGCAGTCGGTCGATGGCCTGGCGGATATCGGCGGCCAGGGCGTCTTGGCTCGGCGGCCGGTGAACGGCCGGACGCAGCGCGTCCGCCAGCAGGCCGTCGATGACCGCCTGTCGCCGCGCATGTGCGTCGTCGCCGCCGCTGCCCTTGCCCGCGCCCTGCTTGCCCATGCCCCTGATATGGCTCGGCCGGGCACCGCGTCGAGGCCCGGACCGCGCGGAGCCCTCAGCCGACGCCGACCGGATGCTTGGTGACCTCCGGGACGCGCATCGTCACGAGTTCCTCGGCCGCCGTCGGGTGGACCGCGATCGTGCGGTCGAAATCGGCCTTGGTGGCGCCCATCGTCACGGCGATGCCGACCGCCTGGATGACCTCGCCGGCGTCGTGTCCGAAGATGTGGACGCCCACGACCCGGTCGCTGGCGCGGTCGACCAGCACCTTCATGAAGATCCGTTCCTCGCGGCCGGACAGCGTCGCCTTCATGGGGCGGAAGCGCGCCTTGTAGACGTCGATCTGGCCGTAGGCCTCCCGCGCCCCCGCCTCGCTGTGGCCGACCACGCCGATCTCGGGGGTGGAGAACACCGCCGTGGGAATCAGGCGGTGATCGACGCAGGCCGGCTTCCCGCCGAAGACCGTGTCGGCGAAGGCGTGGCCCTCGCGGATCGCTACCGGGGTCAGGTTGGCGCGGTTGGTCACGTCGCCGACCGCGTAGATCGACGGGACCCGGGTCTGCGAATAGGCGTCGACCGGGATGGCGCCCGCGGCGTCGGTCTCGATGCCGACCCGTTCGAGCCCGAGGCCGGCGACATTCGGTCGCCGTCCCGTGGCGACGAGGATCTGGTCGGCGTCGATCTCCGTGCCGTCGTCGAGTTGCGCGCGCAGGCCCCCGTCCCGGCTCTCGATGCGCCGCAGGGTCCGCCCGAGGCGCAGGTCCATCCGGTGACGGTAGGCCTCCGCCAGGGCGTCGCGGACCTCGTCGTCGAACCCGCGCAGCAGCCTGTCGCCCCGGTGCAGCAGGGTCGTGTTGCTGCCGAGCGCCGCGAACACGCCGGCGAACTCCACCGCGATGTAGCCGCCGCCGATCACCAGGATCCGCTCCGGCAGGCTCTCCAGCTCGAACACCTCGTTGGAGGTGATCGCCAGCTCGATCCCGGGAACGTCCGGTTCCTTCACCGGATGCGCGCCGACCGCCACCAGGATCCGCTCGGCCCGGATCGTCCGGCCGGTTTTGACCAGGCGGACCGTCTGCGGATCCTCGATCACGGCGCGCTCCGGAACGATCTCGACGCCGGCGCGGATCAGGTTGGCGTCGTAGATGCCTTCGAGCCGGGTGACCTCGGCGTCGCGGCGGCGCTTGAGCGTGCCCCAGTCGAAGCGGGGCTTCTCCACGCTCCAGCCGAAGCCCGCGGCGTCCTCGAACTCGTCGGCGAAGCGGCCGGCATACACCATCAGCTTCTTCGGCACGCAGCCGCGGATCACGCAGGTGCCCCCGACCCGGTATTCCTCGGCGAGCATCACCCGCGCGCCGTAGCCGGCCGCGATCCGCGCCGCCCGGACGCCCCCCGATCCGCCGCCGATGACGAAGAGGTCGACGTCGTACGCGCTCATGCGGGACCGTCCATCTCGGATCTGTCGATCGCGCCGGCCGATGGGGCCGCGCGCATCCAGGTGATGGCAGCGCCGAGCCCCGCCGTCCACCACGCGGCCCAGCCGTTGTGCTCGACGCAGGCGATCGCCGCCGCGCAGGCGACGAGACCGAGCGCCGCCGCCCGGTCCGGCTGCGGCAGCCGGGCGATGCGGGCGAGCATCAGCATCAGCGCGAGGGTGGCGAGGATCGCGCCCGGCAGCCCGAGTTCGGCCCAGACCTGCAGGAAGCTGTTGTGCGGGTGCCCGACCCCGAGGAGGATCCGCATCTCGGGCGGGACCGTCCGCGCCACCGGCGTCTCGGAAAAGCGCGCGCTCGTGCCGTAGCCGGCCCCCCGCCAGGGATCGGCCGCCACCACCGCCCCGAAGCTCCGCGCGATGGCGACGCGCGCCCGCGAGGACGACTGCACCAGGCGCTCGTGCGCGGCCTCCGGCATGGCGCGGGCGAGGAGGTCGCCCTCGACGGGGGCGAGGGCGACCGCGAGGCCGAGGCCGAGGCCCGCGAGCCCGATCCCGGCCCGCAGCGGCAGCAGCCGGGCCGCGGCGAACATCGCGGCGCCCGCCAGGAGACCGAGCTGCGCGGCCCCGCTGATGGCGCGCAGCACGCCGAGCGCCGCGAAGGCCAGAACCCCCGCGGCGAGACCGCGATGGCGCCTCCGCCACAGGACCAGCGCCAGCGGGCCCGCCAGCAGATCGAGGGTGAGCGCCGGCCGGTTGTGCACGAAGGCGGCCACCCGGCGCCCCAGCGCCCGCTCCAGGGCCAGGTCGGACGCGAGATCCACCGCGATGACGAGGCCCGCCAGGCCGATCGCCACCGCCGCCAGGCGGGGGGCGAAAGCCGGGATCCGGTCCGGCGCGAGGCAGGCCAGCAGGTAGGCGGCCGCCAGGGTCGGCAGGAACTCGCCGAGGACCCGCAGCGATGCGGCCGGGAACGGGCTCCAGGCCAGGGAGATCGCGCCCCATCCGAGGAACGCCAGGGCGGCCCCCGCCAGGGGGCTCGCGAGGGGCCCGAGGAGGCGCCCCCGGAGCGCGGCGCGCTCCTCGATCCAGCGGCCGGAGAGGAACGCGAGCGCCGCCAGCCCGACCACCGCCGGGCTCGACCTGTTAGCCAGCACCATCGCGAGCGGCAGGATCGCCAGGAGGATTCCGCCCGCCGCGTAGAGGCGGCCGGCCGCGCCCGCGGGTGCCATCACGGCGGACCGCCCGAGACGGCGGCGGCCGTCACTGCATCTGGTGCCCGCGCTTGCCCATCTCGGCGCGGACGCGGACCATCACGTATTCGGAGACCTCCTGGGTCCAGTCCTGCATCTCCTGCACCATCTCGTCGAGGAGCTGCGGCTGGGCCTCGACGTAGTGCTTTCCGGCGGGCGAGCGGAAGAAGGTGGCGATCTCCTTCAGTTCCGCCTCCGAGAACTTGGCCGCGTAGGTGCGGGCCGCGATATCGATCATGCGCTGCTTCTGCAGCTCCATCTCCGGCTGGAGCGAGGCCAGCACCTCGTCGAGATCCTTGGCGAGCTCCGGCCGGGTCACCGCCTGCTTGCGGATCTGGTCCGCGAAGGCCGGCAGCACCGAGTCGAACGAGCGGGCGATGCCCGAGCTGAGCATCACCTCGCGGGCGAGCGCCAGATGACTCTGGGAGTAGGCGGCGGCCGGGGCGTTGGCGGCCGGCGTGCTCGGCTGCGCCGCCGGCTTCACCGCCGCGGGCTTGGCGGCCGCGGGCCTGTTCGCCTGGGCCGAGGCCGCGTGGGGGAGCGCGAGCAGGGCGAGGCCGAGCGCGGCGATGAGGCGTCGGGACATGCTGGGCTTTCTTGCGAGGATGGTCTGCGGGGCGTGCGGCCCCTCAGGTCAGGCTGCCGAGGATTGTGATGTCCGCCGATCCGTCGCGCGCGGTCGCCAGGATCGCCGCGTCGGCGATGCCCAGGAACAGGCCGTGCTCGACGACCCCCGGCACCGCCCAGAGCGCGGCGCCGAGGGATTCCGGATCCGGGATCCGGCCGAGATGCGCGTCCAGGATGTGATGGCCGCCGTCGGTGACCACGGGGCCGCCGTCGGGCCGGAGCCGCAGCCGGACCGCGCCGGCGCAGCCGGTCCGCGCGACGGCGGCCTCCACCGCCCGGTGCGTGGCGGTGAGGCCGAACGGGTTCACCTCGATCGGCAGGGGGAAGGCTCCGAGGGTCTCGACGCGCTTGGCTCCGTCCGCGATCACCACCATCCGACGGCTGGCGAAGGCCACGATCTTCTCGCGCAGGAGCGCCGCGCCGCCGCCCTTGATCAGGCGCAGCTGCGGATCGACCTCGTCGGCCCCGTCGATCGTGAGGTCGAGCTCCGGCTGCGCGTCGAGGGTGGCGAGCCGGATGCCGAGGCCTTCGGCCTGGGCCCGGGTCGCCTCCGAGGTCGGGACGCCGACGATGTCGAGGCCGCCGCGGACCCGCTCGCCGAGCAGCGCCACGAAGGCCGCCGCGGTCGAGCCGGTGCCGAGGCCGAGCCGCATGCCGGGCTCGACGAGATCCAGGGCGCGGGCGGCCGCGGCTCGGCGCAGGTCCGGCCCGCTCACCGCTCTCGGGCCCGGTCGGCGAGGTGGATCGAGGGAGCGCGCATCCTGGGCAGTCCGTCATTCGTCTGAGTCCGGCCGGCCCCTAGCATGGGAGAGGTCCGACCGGAACGCCCGTGCCGAGAAAGCCGCGTCACGGTCGTCCGCCCTGTGACGGCGTGGCGCCGGTTCCGCCTCGGCCGAAGGCCGACCCGCTGAGCGGCGCCTCGGACGCGCCGTCGGCGCCGGGCTTGCCCTGCTGGGTGCAGACGACCTGTTCCTTCCGCACGAAGCAGATGCTCATCTCGCCGGTGCGGTAGTTCACCCGGAAGACGCCGGACTCGCGGGTGTGGCGGCTGGCCACCAGCCCGTATTCCGACGGGGGCTGGGACCCCGCGCCCTCCCCGGGGCCGAAGCAGACCGTCTGACCGATGCTGGCGGCCGATTCCTGGAGCCCGTACTGGCAGGAGGTCACCTCGCCCGTCACCTTGTCGACCCGGTACATCCGGTTCAGGTCGGTCTGCGGCGCGGGCACGAACTCGTAGGAGGCCGCGGCGGCCGGCAGGGCGTTGAGCGCGCCGCAGGCGGCCAGAAGAGCGAGGGACAGTTTCATCGTGGATCCCGATGGCAGGTGCACGCTGGGCAGGTGCACGCTGAGCCGGTGCACGCTGGGCAGATGCACGCAGCCTTTCGCTGCGCTTTCGGGCGAGTCTGGGGCGCGGCCTCCCGCTATCGGGCCGGATTGAAGGCCGATCCCGGCGGGCGGGCGGCCCGCGCGCCGGCGGCTTGCTCCCGGTCCTGCGCGCCGTTAGCGAGACCGGACTCAGCAGGAGCCGCCCCGACATGTCCGCCGAACCGACGCCACCCCCGCCGATCGCGGTGTTCGACCTGGACGGGACCCTCGCGGAGACCGCGGGCGACCTCATCGGGACGCTCAACGTGCTGATGAAGCGCGAGGGACTGGCCGAGCTGCCGCTGTCCCAGGCGCGGGGATTGATCGGTGCCGGCGCCAAGGCGCTGATCCGGCGCGGCTTCGAAGCGGAGGGCCGGGCCCTCTCGGCGGAGGATCACGATCGCCTGTTCGACGCCTTCATCGCGCATTACGGCGACCATCTGGCCGACACGTCGCACCTCTACCCGGGGGTGGTCGAGGCCCTCGACGCGCTGGAGGCGGCGGGCTTCCGGCTTGCGGTCTGCACCAACAAGTACGAGGGACAGTCGGTGGACCTGCTGCGGATCCTCGGCATCGGCCACCGCTTCGCGGCGATCTGCGGGCGCGATACGTTCCCGCACTACAAGCCCGACCCGCGCCATCTCACCGACACCATCGCCCGGGCCGGGGGCGATCCGGCCCGGGCCGTGATGGTCGGCGATTCCCGGACCGACATCGACACCGCCAAGGCCGCGGGCATTCCGGTGGTCGCGGTGACCTTCGGCTATACCGACCGCCCGGTGGGCGAACTGGGACCCGACCGGGTCATCGAGCATTTCGCGCAGCTGCCGGAAGCGGTCGACGCCCTGGTGCCGGTGGCGGCGGCCTGAGCGTCAGCGCAGCCAGGCCCGGAGCCGCGACACCGCCTCGCGGCACTCGGCCTCCGAGCCGGCGAACGAGAACCGGACGTGGTGGTGGCCCTGTTCCGGGTCGAAGTCGAGGCCCGGCGTCGCCGCCACGTGCGCCTCGTCGAGCATCCGCCGGCAGAAGTCGGAGGCGTCGTCGGTGAGGTTCGCCACGTCCGCGTAGAGGTAGAAGGCGCCGTCGGCCGGGTGGACGCGCCCGAGGCCGAGGCCCGGCAGCGCGTCGAGCAGGATCGCGCGGTTGCGCGCGTAGCCGTCGCGCACGGCGTCGAGGTCGTCCGCGGCGTCGAGGGCTGCCAGGGCGCCGACCTGCGAGAGGTAGGGCGCCGAGATGTAGAGGTTCTGCGCGAGGCGCTCGACCGGCCGCACCAGCACCTCCGGCACGACCATCCAGCCGACGCGCCAGCCGGTCATGCAATGGTACTTCGAGAACGAGTTGATCACCACCGCGTCGGGGTCGAAGCGCAGGGCCGTCACGGTGGGCTCGCCGTAGCTGAGGCCGTGGTAGATCTCGTCCGAGATCAGCGGCAGGTTCAGGGCGCGCGCCGCGGCGCAGAGATCCGCCAGGGCGGCTTCGGTGATCACGGTCCCGGACGGGTTGGCGGGGCTCATCACCAGCGCCCCGGCCACGGGCGTGCGGGCGTGGGTCTCGCGCAGGAGGGCGGCCGTTGGTGCGAAGCGGTCCTCGGCGCGCAGGACCATCGGCGCCGGCACGAGGTCGAGGGCCGCCAGGATGCTGCGATAGGCCGGATATCCCGGCTGGGGCACCGCGACCCGGGACCCGGCGTCGAACAGGCTCATGAAGGCCAGGACGAAGCCGGCCGAGGAGCCGGTGGTGATCACCACCCGCTCCGGGCCGACTGTGACGCCGTGCCGCTCCGCGTAGTCCCGGGCGATCCGCGCGCGCAGGGCCGGGAGGCCGAGCGCCTCCGTGTAGGGCACGCGCCCGGCGGCGAGCGCCGCCTGCGCCGCCGCGATCACCGGGGCGGGGGCGGGGGCCGAGGGCTGGCCGACCTCCATCCGCACGACGTCGGTGCCGGCCCGCGCCTTGGCGGCGGCGGCGGCCATGACATCCATGGCGAGGAACGGCTGCACGGCGGCGGCCCGCCGGGAGATCCGGGTCATGCGGTGCTTCTCTGCCCTGAGCGCGGCCGGCAGGCCGACGATCCGGGGGTAGACCCTCCCGGCCCGCGCCTCAACCGGACGTCAGGCGCATGGTCCCCTTCGCACCGCACATGCTGGAACCGAGCGCGGTGCCCGGCGGTCCGGCCCCGTCGGCCGGGGAGGCGCGGGATTTGACCGGACGCCGCGAAAACGCCTAACCCACCGTCTACCGCTCGCGCCACGCGCGGGCCGGCTTGCCGCGCAAGCGAGGATCCATGCCGCTCATCCGCTCCCTGCCCGCTCTGGCCCTGGTGCTCGGCCTGGCCGCCGCTCCGGCGCTCGCGCAGACCGCGCAACCCCCCGCGGCGCCGTTCACGGATGCGCAGCGCGCCGGCATCGAGGCGATCGTCAAGGACTACCTGATCAAGCATCCCGAGGTGCTCCAGGAGGCCCTCGCCGAGGCCGAGAAGCAGCAGACCGAGACGCAGCGCCTCGCCCAGGCGGCCGCCCTCAAGGAGTCACGCGATGCGCTCCTCAACGGCCCGCACGACGTGGTCGCGGGCAATCCCTCCGGCGACATCACGATGGTCGAGTTCTTCGACTACAATTGCGGCTACTGCCGCAAGGCGCTGGGCGACGTCCAGGCGCTGATCAAGTCGGATCCCAAGCTGCGCGTGGTGATCAAGGATTTCCCGGTGCTCGGGCCGGAATCGCTGGAGGCCAGCCAGGTCGCGGTCGCGGTGCGCCAGCAGCTCAAGGGTGATAAGCTGTTCGAGTTCCACCAGAAGCTGCTGGAGACGAAGGGACGGGTGAACGGAGCCCGGGCCATCCAGGTCGCCAAGGACCTGGGGGTCGACACCGCCAAGCTGCAGAAGGACATGGCCTCCCCCGAGGTGAAGACCGCCCTCAGCGAGAACCGGGGCCTCGGCGACCGGCTCGGCCTGTCGGGCACCCCGGCCTTCATCATCGGCGACGAGGTCATCCCCGGCGCCGTGGGCGTCGAGCCGATGCGCAAGACCATCGCCGACGTGCGCCAGTGCGGCCACGCCTCCTGCTGATCGGACGGGCGGAGACGTTGCCTCACGGGAGGCGTCCTGCGCGGCCTTGTCGCGCCGGGGCGCCTTCGTCTAAGAGCCGCCAGCCGCAGGGCCGCGGTCCAGTGCCGACCCGGATGGACGGGCCGGCGCGCCGCGATACGAAGTGGGCCGGATGCCAAAGAACGATGCCATCGATCCCGAGCTCGTGCGCGAGCTCGCCAACCTCGTCACCGAGACCGGTCTGTCCGAGATCGAGGTCGAGAAGGGCGACCTGCGCATCCGCGTCGCGCGGCGGCTCGAACCCGTGAGCGTCCAGGTCGCGGCGGCCCCGGTGCCGGCCGCGGCCCCGCCGGCGCCCCAGGCGGCGCCCTCCGCGCTGGCGCCCGCCGAGCCGGCCCGGTCGCAGCCCGGCAGCGTGCCGTCGCCGATGGTCGGGACGGCCTATCTCCGCCCCTCGCCGGAGGCCAAGGCCTTCATCGACATCGGTTCGAAGGTCGCGGCCGGCGAAAAGCTGCTCCTCATCGAGGCGATGAAGACCTTCAACGAGATCGTGGCGCCGCGGGCCGGCACGGTCACGGCCATCTTCGTGGAGGACGGCCAGCCGGTGGAGTTCGGCGAGGCCCTGCTCGTCATCAGCTAGGACGTCCGCCGGGCTCCGCTCAGTCCTGGAAGACGCCGCATAACAAGAGGATAGAGCCTCCTGCGCGGTCCGGGACCGTCAGGACGCCCTAACGGGTTCGATGTTCGACAAGATCCTGATCGCGAACCGCGGCGAGATCGCCCTGCGCATCCTCCGGGCCGCGAAGGAGCTCGGGATCGCCACGGTGGCGGTCCACTCGACGGCGGACGCCGATGCCATGCACGTGCGGCTCGCCGACGAGAGCGTCTGCATCGGGCCGCCCGCGGCCCGCGACAGCTACCTCAACATCCCGTCGATCATCGCCGCCTGCGAGATCACCGGGGCGGACGCGGTGCATCCCGGATACGGGTTCCTGTCGGAGAACGCCCGCTTCGCCGAGGTGCTGGCGCATCACCAGATCGGCTTCATCGGCCCGAAGGCGCAGCACATCCGCACCATGGGCGACAAGATTGAGGCCAAGCGGACGGCGGTCAAGCTCGGCATCCCGTGCGTCCCCGGCTCGGAGGGGGGGGTCGAGGACATCGACGCGGCCAAACGGGTCGCGGCCGAGATCGGCTATCCGGTGCTGGTCAAGGCGGCGGCCGGCGGCGGCGGGCGCGGCATGAAGGTGGCGCGCTCCGAGACCGAGCTGGAGCAGGCGATCGGCATGGCCCGGTCCGAGGCCAAGGCCGCCTTCGGCGACGACGCGGTCTATCTCGAGAAGTACCTGGAGAAGCCCCGCCACATCGAGGTCCAGGTGCTGGGCGACGGCCGCGGCGGCGCCGTCCACCTGGCCGAGCGCGACTGCTCGCTGCAGCGCCGCCACCAGAAGGTCTGGGAGGAAGGCGGGTCCCCGGCGCTCAACGAGTCGATGCGCGCCGAGATCGGCGGCATCTGCGCCAACGCCATGAAGGAGCTCGGCTATCTCGGCGCCGGCACCGTCGAGTTCCTGTACGAGGATGGGCGGTTCTACTTCATCGAGATGAACACCCGGATCCAGGTCGAGCATCCGGTCACCGAGATGATCACCGGCATCGATCTCGTGATCGAGCAGATCCAGGTCGCCTCCGGCGGCGTGCTCTCGGTGTCGCAATCGGACATCAAGGTCGAGGGCCATGCCATCGAGTGCCGGATCAACGCCGAGCACCCGGAGACCTTCCGGCCGTCACCGGGCGAGATCACCCATTACCACACACCGGGCGGTCTCGGCGTCCGGGTCGACTCGGCGGCCTTCCAGGGCTACCGGATCCCGCCGAACTACGATTCGCTGATCGGTAAGCTGATCGTCCACGGCCGCACCCGCAACGAGTGCCTGATGCGCCTGCGCCGGGCGCTGGACGAGTTCGTCATCGACGGGATCGACACGACGCTCCCGCTGTTCCGGACCCTGGTCCGCAACGCGGACGTGCAGAACGGTCTCTACGATATCCACTGGCTGGAGCACTTCCTGGACGCGGGCGGCATGAAGGTCTGAGGCCAGCGGGAGACCGAGCTCCGGGTCGACCCGTCTTTCCGACCCTCGACCGCATCCCGGGATGCCTGTGCGTCTCGCCATCGCCTCGGGATGATGAGGCGGCTGCTCGGGACCGCCTCCCCACCGCGGTCCCGAAGCTGGACAGGCTCTGCCGCCCTTGCGGCGATGGCGGCCGGTGCCGGCTCTGGCATTTGGCCCGGCACCGCGCGACACTTGCCCCATGCACGATTCCGCCCGCGTGGACATCACCCCCGAGATCCTGCTGAAGGCCTATGCGGCGGGCATCTTCCCGATGGCCGAGGACGCCGAGGACCCGACGCTCTACTGGGTCGAGCCGAAGGCCCGCGGCGTCCTCCCCCTCGACGGATTCCGCGTCTCCCGGCGCCTCGCCCGGACGGTGCGGTCCGACCAGTTCGTGGTCCGCTCCGACACGGATTTCGGCAGCGTGATCGACGGCTGCGCCGCGCCGCGCCGGGACAGCGAGCGGACCTGGATCAACGGCCGCATCCGCGACCTCTACGGCGCGCTGTTCGACCTCGGCCACGTCCACACCGTGGAGGTGTACGCGGGCGCGGACGGGCGGCTCGTCGGCGGCCTGTACGGCGTCTCGCTCGGGGCGGCCTTCTTCGGCGAGAGCATGTTCCACGAGGTCCGCGACGCCTCGAAGGTCGCGCTCGTCCACCTGATGGGCCGCCTCCGCGCCGGGCGCTACCGGCTCGCCGACACGCAGTTCGTCACCGACCACCTCGCGCAGTTCGGCGCCGAGGAGCTGCCGCGGCACGTCTACAAGCGGCGGCTCGCCCTGGCCCTCGACGAGCCCGCCGACTGGCACGTCTGGCCCGGTGACGGTTCGGTGCGGGGCGCGCAGGTGCTCGAAGCGCTGGGCGCCGGCGACTAGCGCATACCCGATTGCATCGCAACGCGCGCGTCGAGCGTCCGGAGCCTCTCCGGTTTGAATGGGATCACGCGCCTGACGGTTTGGGCGCGCCGCCCCTCGCCGCTAGGGGAAGGAGAGCGCGTCGCCCTTCGTGATCCGCATCGGACAGGAAGCGCCCTAGCGGAACAGCGCGTCGAACAGGTTCTGCGGCTGCTGCTGCACCGGCGGGGGCGCGGGCGCGGGTCCCTCGTTCGACGGGAAGAACTTGCGCGAGGGCTTCTGGCGCGGCTGCACCGGCACGCCGCGGGGCGCCTCGACGTCCACCTGGCCGGCGGCGTTGATCTGCTGGGCGGTCTTGGTGGCGTCCTTGCCGGCCCGCTTGGCCTTCTCGGGCTTGGCCGCGAGGGCCGGGACGTCCTCCTGCTCCTTGGCCTCGGCGATCACGTCGCTGCCGCCTTTGCAGTCGACCAGCCACACGTCGTAGATCGGGTGCTCGATGGCGTGCAGCCCGGGGCTCGACGCGAACATCCACCCGGTGAAGATCCGGCGGTACTTGTTGTCGAGGGTCACCTCGTCGACCTCGAGGAACGCCGTGGTCTTGGCGCTCTCGGTGGGCGGACGCGTGTAGCAGACCCGCGGGGTGAGCTGCAGGGCGCCGAACTGGACGGTCTCGTCCACCGCCACCTCGAACGACACGATCCGGCCGGTGATCTTGTCGAGCCCGGAGAACACGGCGGTCGGGTTCTTGATCTTGTCGGCGGCGGCCGGGCTCGCGCACAGGGCGAGCGCGAGGCCCGGGGCGAGCGCGCGGCGGACGAGGGCGGTGATGCGGCTCAAGGCTCGGGCCCCTAGACGAGGGTGGCCGGCCGCGCGTCCAGTTGCGCGGCGGACGGTCGGGATCGATCCGCCATCAACACCGCAACGGTGGCGGCAAAAGGGCGCCGGCGGCCTGCGCTACTCGCCCGGGGTCCAGGAGACGTAGTCGCCGGTGGCTGCCGGCCGCTGACCCCAGGACAGCTGCGAGCCCTGCGGCCGGTAGGCGTTGGCCGTGCCGGTCTGGTTCTCGACATGCCGCTTCTCCCAGGCGCGCGGCTGATAGGCCTCCTCGCTCGGGGCCAGCGCGACGTTGTGGCAGAGCCAGCCGCGCCAGCCGGGGGGCACCTTCGAGGCGTCGGCATAGCCGTTGTAGACGACCCAGCGCCGCTCCGAGCCGACGGACCGGTCGATCAGGGCGCCTTCCGCCTTGTAGTATTTGTTCCCGTGCTCGTCCTCGCCGACGTAGATGCCGGTGCGCGCGGTCTGGAGCGCCAGCGAGACGGTCTGCCCGTTCCACCACGTGAAGACGCGCAGCAGAGTGTCCTTCAGCGCCATCGCCGGTCCCGGTATCGTGCCGCGCCGCGGGGGCGCATCGTGGCGTCGTTATGGTGACCGCGCGCCCCCGAGTCCAGTCGCCGGTCGACCCTGTCGCCGCACGGCAACGCCTACCCGGGACGGCCGGCGACTCGTCGCGGACCGCGGTAAAGTGCCTCTACCTGTAGGTGTGGATCGAAAATTTTTCCGCGCCGAATCCCGGCGGTCGGAAGAGGACTTATCCCAGCCACCGGGGATATCCACAGGCTTTTGGCGGCTGGCACAACATCTAGCGGGGAACTCGGCGGACGAACACCACTTGTTGACGTGAGGGCCTTCACGGCGGTATCGTCCTGCATCGGTCGCGCCGCCCCTGTGGTGCGTCTCGGCAGGTTCGACCGACCCTATTTCATGTTCGCAGTATCGCCGCGTTCCCGGTTTCCGGGGGCGGGCGGACGCGACCCCATCATCGGGCCAAGACCCCGCGTCCAGCGGGGCCGGGACCTCCGTGTCCTGACGGGAGAGGTGTGTTTCATGCGGTTCGAGCGTCGCTACACAACGGCCGGACAATCGCCCTATGCCGGTATCCCGTTCCGGAAGGCCCTGAGCGAGATCCGCAATCCCGACGGCTCGGTGGTGTTCCGCCTCGACGGCATCGACGTGCCGGAGAGCTGGAGCCAGGTCGCCAGCGACGTGCTGGCGCAGAAGTATTTCCGCAAGGCGGGCGTTCCGGCCCGTCTGAGGAAGATCGAGGAGAACGACGTCCCGTCCTTCCTGTGGCGTTCGGTCGCCGACGAGGCCGCGCTCGCCGAGCTGCCCGAGGAGGAGCGCCTCGGCTCCGAGACCTCGGCCACGCAGGTGTTCGACCGTCTGGCGGGCTGCTGGACCTACTGGGGCTGGAAGGGCGGCTACTTCTCGTCCGAGGACGACGCGTCGGCGTTCCTCGACGAGCTGCGCTACATGCTGACCCGGCAGATGGTGGCGCCGAACTCGCCGCAATGGTTCAACACCGGCCTGCACTGGGCCTACGGGATCGACGGCCCGAGCCAGGGCCACTTCTACTGCGACTATCGCACCGGCGCGCTGACCCGGTCGGCCTCCAGCTACGAGCACCCGCAGCCGCATGCCTGCTTCATCCAGGGCGTGCAGGACGACCTCGTCAACGAGGGCGGCATCATGGACCTGTGGGTCCGCGAGGCGCGCCTGTTCAAGTACGGCTCCGGCACCGGCTCGAACTTCTCCGCCCTGCGCGGCGAGAACGAGAAGCTGGGTGGCGGCGGCAAGTCGTCGGGCCTGATGTCGTTCCTGAAGATCGGCGACCGGGCGGCCGGCGCGATCAAGTCGGGCGGCACCACGCGCCGGGCCGCCAAGATGGTGATCGTCGACATCGACCACCCGGACATCGAGGCCTTCATCGACTGGAAGGTCAAGGAGGAGCAGAAGGTCGCCGCCCTGGTGACCGGCTCCAAGGTCGTGTCCAAGCATCTCGGCCTGGTCATGAAGGCCTGCACCCAGTGCGAGGCCGAGGGCGACGCCTGCTTCGATCCGGAGCGCAACCCGGCCCTGAAGCGCGAGATCCGGGCGGCCCGGAAGGCCTCGGTGCCGGACGCCTACATCAAGCGCGTCGTCCAGTTCGCCCGCCAGGGCTTCACCAAGATCGACTTCCCGGTCTACGACACCGACTGGGATTCCGAGGCCTATCTCACGGTCGCCGGCCAGAACTCGAACAACTCGGTCTCGCTCACGGACGACTTCCTGCGGGCGGTCGATGCCGACGCCGACTGGCATCTGACCCAGCGCACCACCGGCAAGACCGCCAAGACCCTGAAGGCCCGCGACCTGTGGGAGAAGATCGGCGAGGCCGCCTGGGCCTCGGCCGACCCGGGCCTGCACTTCAACACCACGATGAACGACTGGCACACCTGCCCGCAGGGCGGCCGGATCCGGGCCTCGAACCCGTGCTCCGAGTACATGTTCCTGGACGACACCGCCTGCAATCTGGCCTCGGCCAACCTGCTGACGATGTACGACCGGCAGACCAAGCGCTTCGACGTCGAGGCGTTCGAGCACCTCAACCGCCTCTGGACGGTCGTGCTCGAGATCTCCGTGATGATGGCGCAGTTCCCGTCGAAGGAGATCGCGGAACTGTCCTACCGCTACCGGACGCTGGGCCTCGGCTACGCCAATATCGGCGGCCTGCTGATGACCATGGGCCTTCCCTACGACTCGCATGAGGGCCGGGCCCTGGCCGGCGCGCTCACCGCGATCATGACCGGCGTGGCCTACGCCACCTCGGCCGAGATGGCGGCCGAGCTCGGCGCGTTCCCGGCCTACGACGACAACGCCGACGCGATGCTGAAGGTGATCCGCAACCACCGGCGCGCCGCCCACGGCGAGGCCGAGGGCTACGAGTTCCTGAGCATCGCCCCGGTGCCGCTGGACCACGCCAACATCCCGCAGGTCGATCTCGGCGCCCATGCCCGCGCGGCCTGGGACCGGGCGCTGCAGCTCGGCGAGACCCACGGCTACCGCAACGCCCAGACCACCGTCATCGCGCCCACCGGCACGATCGGCTTGGTCATGGATTGCGACACCACCGGCATCGAGCCGGACTTCGCCCTGGTGAAGTTCAAGAAGCTCGCCGGCGGCGGCTACTTCAAGATCATCAACCAGGCGGCGCCGGACGCCCTGCGGGCGCTGGGCTACCGGGAATCCGAGATCGCCGAGATCGAGGCCTACGCGGTCGGCCACGGCTCCATGGGTCAGGCGCCGGCGATCAACCCGACGACCCTGCGCGCCAGGGGCTTCACCGACGACAAGATCGCCGCGGTGGAGAAGGGGCTGAAGTCGGCCTTCGACATCAAGTTCGTGTTCAACCGCTGGACCCTCGGCGACGACTTCCTCACCCAGACCCTCAAGGTCCCGGCGGAGAAGCTGTCGGACCCGACCTTCGAGCTGCTGCCGTTCCTGGGCTTCTCGAAGAAGGACATCGAGGTCGCCAACACCCATATCTGCGGGGCGATGACGCTGGAGGGCGCGCCGGGCCTCAAGCCCGAGCACTACCCGGTGTTCGACTGCGCCAACCCATGCGGCCGCATCGGCAAGCGCTACCTGTCGGTGGAGAGCCACATCCGCATGATGGCGGCGGCCCAGCCGTTCATCTCGGGGGCGATCTCCAAGACCATCAACATGCCCAACGACGCCACGGTGGAGGATTGCAAGGCGGCCTACCGCCTGTCCTGGACCCTGGCGCTGAAGGCGAACGCCCTCTACCGCGACGGCTCGAAGCTGTCGCAGCCGCTCAACGCCGCCCTCATCGCCGACGAGGACGACGAGGCCGACGACGCCCTGGAGGCGGTGCTGCAGGCCCCCGCCGCCGCCCGCGCCGCCCAGGTCGCGGAGAAGATCGTCGAGCGGGTGATCGAGCGGGTCGAGCACATACGCTCCCGCGAGAAGCTTCCGGCCCGCCGGAAGGGCTACACCCAGAAGGCGGTGGTGGGCGGCCACAAGGTCTACCTCCGCACCGGCGAATACGACGACGGCCGCCTCGGCGAGATCTTCATCGACATGCACAAGGAGGGCGCGACCTTCCGGAGCCTGATGAACAACTTCGCCATCGCGATCTCGCTCGGCCTCCAGTACGGCGTGCCGCTGGAGGAGTATGTCGAGGCGTTTACCTTCACCCGGTTCGAGCCGGCCGGCTTCGTGCAGGGCAACGACGCGATCAAGAACGCGACCTCGCTCCTCGACTACGTGTTCCGGGAGCTGGCGGTCTCGTATCTCGGCCGCGCCGACCTCGCCCATGTCAGCCCCGCCGAGATCGGCGGCACGGTGATCGGCGGCGGCGAGGCCGGCGACACGACCCGGGAGGGCAGCAAGCCCGCGGCCGCCGCCTCGGTGGTCTCGCGCGGCCTGCTCCGCGGCTCGGCCGATCGGCTCACCCTGATCCAGGGCGGCCCGGCCGGCGGTACGGTCGGCGTCGGGGCGGCCAGCGCCGGCCAGTCGACGCCGGCGGGCGGCACGGTCCACGCGATCCGCGGCTCGACGGCGCTGAAGGCGGAGCCGGCCATCGCCGGCCAGGCCGAGACGATCGCCGACACCCTGCCCTTCGCCAAGGCGGAGCGGAGCGTCGCCGACCGTCGCGCCGAGGCGAAGATGAAGGGCTATGTCGGGGAGGCCTGCCCCGAATGCGCGAACTTCACGCTGGTCCGCAACGGCACCTGCCTGAAGTGCGACACCTGCGGGAGCACCACCGGCTGCTCCTGAGCCGGGCGTGACGTGACGGCGGGCCGGACAGCCGCAGGGCTGCCCGGCCGCGCCGACCACGGACGATGAGCCCGTGACGCGTGATGGAAGGGTCGGCTTGTCCCGTGCGGCAAGTCGGCCCTTCCGCGTTCACGCCCCGGCCCGGGCGCGGAGCGGCGGGGCGAAACCCGCGCTCTGCACACACGAATCCGATGCCGTCGTCTCATCGGAATACAGCATCCGGCTACCCGACCTGAACCTCATGCAGTAGCGTCCGCGCGCCACTCGGCCGGCGTGGCCGGCTCGATCATTCTTCCTCGATGAGGACCGCATGCGTTCCGGCGACACCCTGACAGACCGATACGGCTCCACCCGGCGGACGCTTCTCCAGGCCGGCCTCTCGGCCGCCGCCTTCGGAGCGCCTCTGCTCCGGTCGGGCGCCGCGCGGGCCGAGGCGAGCGAGCTGCGCATCGCCAAGCAGCCCGGCCTGTCGTATCTGCCCGCCGTGATCGCCGAGAAGCTCGGCCTCGTGGAGACGCACGCCAAGGCCGCGGGGATCGACAACCTGAAGGTGACGTGGACGCGCCTGACCAACGGCGGCGCCAGCAACGACGCGCTGCTCTCGGGCGGCGTCGACATGGTCATCAGCGGCGGCCCCAACATGCTGATCATGTGGGGCAAGACCGGCGGCCGGGTCCGCGGCGTCGCGGCGACCGGCGCGCTGCCGATGAAGCTCGTCACCAACAATCCCGACGTGAAGACCCTCGCCGATTTCGGGCCGGCCGACCGGATCGCCGTCCCGACCATCCGGGTCGGGACGCAGCCCGTTGTGCTGGGGATCGCCGTGGAGAAGCAGTTCGGCGCCGGGGCGCTCGACCGGTTCAACGCCATGACGGTCGGCATGGGGCATCCCGACGCGATGATCGCGCTCCAGAACAGGAACAACGGCGTCACCGCGCATTTCTCGCAGCCGCCCTACCAGGACCAGGAACTGGCGATGCCCGGCGTCCACGAGGTCCTCGATTCCGTCGCCGTGATGGGCGGCCCGCTGACGAACGGCTGCGTCTACAGCACGACGGCGTTCCACGACGCCAACCCCAAGATCATCACGGCGTTCGTCGGCGCCATCAAGGATGCGATCGCGTTCATCGAGAAGGACAAGCGCGCGGCGGCGGGCATCTATCTCGAGATCAACAAGGAGAGCATCACGGCGGACGCGCTCGCCAGCCTCATCGCGCGGCCCGGCATGGTCTTCTCCGCAGCCCCGAGCAATCTGCTTCCGGCCGCCCAGTTCTTCTCCCGTGCCGGCTACATCAAGCAGAAGCCGACAAGCTGGAAAGAGTTCTTCTTCGACGCCGTCCACGATCTGCCGGGAAGCTGAACGCCCGACCCGCGCGTCAGATCGGTCCCGATTGAGCGAGCCGGCAGGCGCGAGCCTCCCGGCCGTCGCGGCGCCGCGCGCCAATTCGACGACGCGATCGTGCGGCACCGGTCCGGTCGCCCCGCCCGCGGACCCGTCCGGCGCGCGCGCGCGGGTCGCCGATCCTAATGCGCTCCTTATGGAGTCCGGCCCGCGCCTGTCTCGAACCCTAACGCGGTTCCAGGCCATCGTCCCGGCTGGCCAAGGCCGGCAGCGGATCCCCGCGGCCGGTCCGCCGAACCGGACCCGACCACCATGCTCGACATCATCTTCCTCGCGGCGGCGCTCGCCTTCTTCGCCGCCTCGGCCGGCTACGCCGCCCTGTGCTGGCGGCTCTGAGGAGGCCGCCATGACCGTCGACCTCGCCCTCGGCGCCCTCGTGACCGCCGGCCTCCTCGTCTACCTCACCTACGCCCTCGTCCGCCCCGAGCGGTTCTGAGCGGCCCAGACGGACCCCCTCCCATGACCCTCAACGGCTGGATCCAGATCGCGCTGTACGGCGCGGTCGTTCTGGCGCTCGTGAAGCCCCTCGGGTCGTACATGACCCGCGTCTTCACCGGCGAGCGCACCCTCCTTTCGCCCGTGCTCGGTCCCGTCGAGCGCGGGCTCTACCGCGTGTCCGGCATCGACGCCCGCCAGGAGCAGCACTGGCTCGCCTATACGGGCGCGGTCATCCTGTTCCACGTGCTGGGCTTCGCGGTGCTCTACGCGATCCTGCGCCTGCAGGCCGTCCTGCCGCTCAACCCGGCCGATCAGGCCGCGGTGGCGCCCGACCTCGCGTTCAACACGTCGGCCAGCTTCATCACCAACACCAACTGGCAGTCCTACGGCGGCGAGACCACGCTCTCGTACCTGACCCAGATGCTGGGGCTGACCCACCAGAACTTCCTGTCGGCGGCCACCGGCATCGCCGTCGCTGTCGCGCTGATCCGCGGGTTCGCGCGGGCTTCGACCGGCACCATCGGGTCGTTCTGGGTCGATGTCACCCGCGCGACCCTCTACGTGCTGCTGCCGATCTGTATCCCCTACACGCTGTTCCTGGTCTGGCAGGGGATTCCGCAGACGCTAGGCGCCTACGTCGACGCCACGACGCTGGAGGGCGCCCATCAGACGATCGCGCTGGGGCCGGTGGCCAGCCAGGTGGCGATCAAGATGCTCGGCACCAACGGCGGCGGCTTCTTCAACGCCAACGCCGCGCACCCGTTCGAGAACCCCACCGCCCTGTCGAACTTCGTCCAGATGGTCTCGATCTTCGTGATCGGCGCCGCCCTCACCAACGTCTTCGGCCGGATGGTCGGCGACGAGCGTCAGGGCTGGGCGATCCTGGGCGCTATGGGCGTGCTGTTCCTGGCCGGCGTGATCGTCACCTACTGGGCCGAGGCCAACGGCAGCTCGGTCCTGAACAGCCTCGGTCTCACCGGCGGCAACATGGAGGGCAAGGAGACCCGCTTCGGCATCGCCGCCTCGGCGCTGTTCGCGGTGATCACCACCGCGGCCTCCTGCGGCGCCGTCAACGCCATGCACGATTCGTTCACGGCGCTCGGCGGCCTCGTGCCGCTGATCAACATGCAGCTCGGCGAGATCGTCATCGGCGGCGTCGGCGCCGGCCTCTACGGCATGCTGATCTTCGTGATCGTGGCGATCTTCGTGGCGGGCCTCATGGTCGGCCGTACCCCCGAATACCTCGGCAAGAAGATCGAGGCGAAGGAGGTGAAGATGGCGATGCTCGGCATCCTCTGCCTGCCGCTGATGATGCTGGGCTTCACGGCGCTCGCCACCGTGCTGCCGGCGGGGCTCGCCGGTCCCGCCAATGCCGGGCCCCACGGCTTCACCGAGATCCTCTACGCCTACACGTCGGCGGCGGCCAACAACGGCTCGGCCTTCGGCGGGCTCACGGCCAACACGCTGTTCTACAACAGCACGCTCGCCATCGGCATGCTGGTCGGGCGGTTCTTCGTGAAGATCCCGGTGCTCGCCATCGCCGGCTCGCTCGCGGCCAAGAAGACGGTCCCGGCCTCCGCGGGCACGTTCCCGACCCATGGCGGCCTGTTCGTCGGGCTGCTCGTCGGCGTGATCCTGATCATCGGCGGCCTGACGTTCTTCCCGTCGCTGGCCCTGGGTCCGGTCGTCGAGCACCTCGCGGGCGCGGCCGGCCAGACCTTCGCGACGGGGGGCTGACATGCCGCGCGCCCTCCCCGGCCGGCGCCCGGCGCGCCACCACCTCGTGCTGCACCGGCCGCCGCAGCGCCCCGGCCGGGGACAGCCGATCCGGACCTCCGACCTGGTGCTGGCGCTCCTCGGCGTCGTGCTGCTCGGCGGCTTCGCCCTCCTGGCGGCGATCGCGCTGACCGCCGGCACCGTCTTCCCCTGACCCCGGCAGCGCCCGGCGCGCCGCGCCGGGCTCCCTCACCCCTTCGGACATCTCCCATGTCTCGTCAGACGTCATCCCTGTTCAGCGCCGCCCTGGTCGGGCCGGCCCTCCTCGGCTCGCTGCGGAAGCTCGACCCGCGCGCCATGATCCGCAACCCGGTCATGTTCGTCGTCGAGGTCGTGGCCGCGCTGACCACCGTGCTGTTCGCCCGCGACCTCGTCACCGGGGGGCACGACCTCGCGTTCTCGGGCCAGATCATCCTCTGGCTGTGGTTCACCCTGATCTTCGCCAATTTCGCCGAGGCGCTCGCCGAGGGGCGCGGCAAGGCCCAGGCCGACAGCCTGCGGCGCACCCGCACCGAGATGACCGCCAAGCGCCTGAAGGGCCCGGGCGGCAGCTACGAGACGGTGCCGGGGACCGAACTCAAGGTCGGCGACGTCGTCCTGGTCGAGGCCGGCGACCTGATCCCCTCCGACGGCGAGGTGATCGCCGGCGTGGCCTCGGTGAACGAGGCGGCGATCACGGGCGAGTCCGCCCCGGTGATCCGCGAATCCGGCGGCGACCGCTCGGCGGTCACCGGCGGCACGCAGGTCCTCTCCGACGTCATCAAGGTCCGCATCACCGCGGCCGCCGGCTCGACCTTCGTCGACCGGATGATCGCGCTGGTCGAGGGCGCGTCCCGGCAGAAGACGCCGAACGAGATCGCCCTCAACATCCTGCTCGCCGGCCTGACCCTCGTGTTCGTCTTCGCGGTGGCGTCGATCCCGAGCTTCGCCAGCTACGCCGGCGGCGCGATCCCGGTGATCGTGCTGGTCGCCCTGTTCGTCACCCTGATCCCAACGACGATCGGCGCCCTGCTCTCGGCGATCGGCATCGCCGGCATGGACCGGCTGGTGCGCTTCAACGTCCTCGCCATGTCGGGCCGCGCCGTCGAGGCGGCGGGCGACGTCGACACCCTGCTCCTGGACAAGACCGGCACCATCACCCTCGGCAACCGGCAGGCCACCGAGTTCCGCCCGGTCTCGGGCATCAGCGCGCAGGAACTCGCCGACGCGGCGCAGCTCGCCTCGCTGGCCGACGAGACCCCTGAGGGCCGCTCGATCGTGGTGCTCGCCAAGGAGAAGTACGGCATCCGCGCCCGCGACATGGCCGCGCTCAACGCCACCTTCGTGCCGTTCACCGCCCAGTCCCGGATGTCCGGCGTCGACCTCGACGGCGCCTCGATCCGCAAGGGCGCGGTGGAGGCGGTGATCGCCTCGCTCGCCGAACAGCCCGCGGTGAGCCGCGGCTCGAACGCGGCGCTCGCCTTCGCGCCGGCTCCGGAGACGCAGGCGGTCGGCGAGATCCGCGCCGTCGCGGAGACGATCGCCAAGGCCGGCGGCACGCCCCTCGCGGTCGCCCGCGACGGCCGGCTGCTCGGCGTCGTCTACCTCAAGGACATCGTGAAGGGCGGCATCCGGGAGCGCTTCGCGGAGCTGCGCCGGATGGGCATCCGCACGGTGATGATCACCGGCGACAACCCGATGACGGCGGCGGCGATCGCCGCCGAGGCGGGCGTCGACGACTTCCTCGCCCAGGCGACCCCGGAGGACAAGCTGGCGCTGATCCGCAGGGAGCAGGCCGAGGGCAAGCTCGTCGCCATGTGCGGCGACGGCACCAACGACGCCCCGGCGCTGGCCCAGGCCGATGTCGGCGTCGCCATGAACACCGGCACGGTGGCGGCCCGCGAGGCCGGCAACATGGTCGACCTCGACAGCGACCCGACCAAGCTCATCGAGATCGTCGGCATCGGCAAGCAGCTGCTGATGACCCGCGGCGCGCTGACGACCTTCTCGATCGCCAACGACGTCGCCAAGTACTTCGCGATCATCCCCGCGATGTTCCTGGGCCTCTACCCGCAGCTCCAGGCGCTCAACGTCATGCATCTGGCCTCGCCGCAGAGCGCGATCCTGTCGGCGATCATCTTCAACGCGCTGATCATCGTCGCGCTGATCCCGCTGGCCCTGCGCGGGGTGACCTACCGGGCCGTCGGCGCGGCCGCGCTGCTGCGGCGCAACCTCCTGATCTACGGCCTCGGCGGCGTCCTCGTGCCGTTCGTCGGCATCAAGGCCATCGACCTCGCCGTCACCGCCCTGCACCTCGCCTGAACCGGTTCCCCGGAGATCCGCCATGCTCAGACAGCTTCGCCCCGCCCTGGTCCTGCTCACCGCGCTGACGGTGATCACCGGGCTCGCCTACCCCCTCGCCATGACCGGCCTCGCCGGGGCGATCTTCCCCGCCAGGGCCGCCGGGAGCCTGATCGAGCGCGACGGCACGGTCGTCGGCTCCAGCCTGATCGGGCAGACCTTCGCGGGCCCCGGCTACTTCCACGGGCGGCCCTCGGCCACCACCGCGCCCGATCCCGCCGACGCCTCCAAGACCGTGCCGGCGCCCTACAACGCGGCGAACTCCTCGGGCTCGAACCTCGGGCCCACGAGCGCGGCGCTCGCCGAGCGGGTCAAGGGCGACCTCGACGCCCTGAAGGCGGAGAACGCGACCGTCCCGGTGCCGGTCGACCTCGTGACCACCAGCGGATCCGGCCTCGACCCGGACATCTCGCCGGAGGCCGCCGACTTCCAGGTGCCCCGGGTCGCCAGGGCCCGCAAGATCCCCGAGGACCGACTGCGCGCGCTCGTGGCCTCCCGCATCGAGGGGCGCACGCTCGGCATCCTCGGCGAGCCGCGCGTCAACGTCCTGGCGCTGAACCTCGCCCTCGAGGATCTCGTCCGCCCCTGAGCGGCGCTATAGTGGGTTCATGCCGGAGACCAGCCGCGACCCGAACCGCCCGTCCCCCGACGCCCTGCTCGACGCGGCGCGCCGGGAGGAGCGGACGCGCGGCCGGCTCAAGGTCTTCCTCGGCGCCGCTCCGGGGGTCGGCAAGACCTACGAGATGCTGACCATCGGGCGCGCCCGGCTGCGGGCCGGAACCGATGTGGTGGTCGGGGTCGTCGAGACGCACGGGCGGGCCGAGACCGAGGCGCTGCTCGACGGTTTCGAGACCATTCCCCGCCGGCCGGTGCCGTATCACGGCGCCACCCTCGACGAGATGGACCTCGACGCGCTGCTCGCCCGCCGGCCGGCCCTGGCTCTGGTCGACGAACTCGCCCACACCAACGCGCCGGGCTCGCGCCACCCCAAGCGCTACCAGGATGTCGAGGAACTGCTCGACGCCGGCATCGACGTCCTGACGACCCTCAACATCCAGCACGTGGAGAGCCTCAACGACGTGGTGGCCTCGATCACCCGGATCCGGGTGCGCGAGACGGTGCCGGACGGCGTGCTCGACCGGGCCGACGACATCGAGGTGGTGGACCTCAACCCCGACGACCTGATCCAGCGCCTGAAGGACGGCAAGGTCTACCTCCCGACCAACGCCGAGCGGGCGCTGAAGCACTACTTCTCCCGCGGCAACCTCACGGCGCTCCGCGAGCTGGCGCTGCGACGCACCGCCGACCGGGTCGACGACGAGCTGCTCGGCCACATGCGGGCCAACGCCATCGCCGGGCCGTGGGCGGCCGGCGAGCGCGTGCTGGTCTGCGTGAACGAGGATCCCCGCTCGGCCGGGCTCGTCCGCTACACCAAGCGCCTTGCCGACCGGCTGCACGCCCCCTGGACGGCGCTCTCCATCGAGGGCGCCCGCGCGGCTGCCCTGAGCGAGGCGGAGCGCGACCGGATCGCCGAGGCCCTGCGGCTGGCCGACCGGCTCGGGGGCGACGCCGTCACCCTCCCGGGCGGCCGCCGGATCGCCGACGATGCCCTGGCCTACGCCCGCGCGGCCAACGTGAACCACATCGTCGTGGGCAAGGCGAACCGGTCGTGGCTGTTCGAGCTCCTGCACGGCTCGGTGGTTCACGACCTCCTGCGCGACAGCGGCGCCATCAGCGTGCACGTGGTGCCGGGGGAAGCGGTGCCGGCCGACAGGCAGCCGCGCCGCGCGATCGCCACGGCCGCGCCGCGCTCCGGCATTCACCTGCGCCCCTATATCGGCGCCCTGGTGGCGATCGCGGTCGGGCTGGGCAGCGCGATCCTGGCGCAGCCCTATGCGGGGGTCGAGAACGCCGACCTGTTCCTGCTCACCGCCGTGGTGGCGGTCGCCGTGCGGTGGGGGCTGGGCCCCGCCCTGGTCTCGGTCGTGGCGGCCTCGCTCGCCTACAACTTCTTCTTCCTGCCGCCGGTCTACACCCTCACGATCGCCGATCCGACCAACGTCGCCGCCTTCCTGCTGTTCACGCTCGTGGCCGTGCTGGTCTCGAACCTCGCCTCCCATGCCCGCCGCGTGGCGGTGGTGAGCCAGGGGCGCGCCCGCGCCACGGAGCGGCTGTTCGGCTTCTCCCGGAAGCTCGCCGCCTGCGGCACCCTCGACGACGTGCTCTGGGCCACCAGCGCGCAGGTCGCGGCGATGCTGAAGGTCCGCGTGGTCCTCCTCCTCCCCGAAGGCGAGGCCATCACGGTGATGGCCGGCTATCCGCCCGAGGACCGGCTCGACGAGGCCGACGTGGCGGCGGCCCAATGGGCCTTCGACAACGACAGGCCGGCCGGCCGCGGCGCCGACACGCTGCCGGGGGCCAAGCGCCTGTTCCTGCCGATGCGCACCGGACGCGGCACGATCGGGGTGATCGGCCTCGACGCGGACGGGCCCGGTCCGATCCTGTCGCCGGAGGGTCGCCGGCTGCTCGACGCCCTGACCGACATGGGCGCGCTCGCCATCGAGCGGGTGCGGCTCGTCGAGGATCTCGACCGGGCCGAGCGCGCCGTCGAGACCGACCGGCTGCGGCAGGCGCTGCTCACCTCGATCAGCCACGACCTGCGCACGCCGCTGGCCTCGGTCCTGGGCGCCGCCAGCACGCTGCGCGACCTCGACGCGGCCCTGGCGCCCGACGCGAAGGCGGACCTGCTCGGAACCATCATCGGCGAGGCGGAGCGGCTCAACCGGTTCATCGCCAACCTCCTCGACATGACCCGCCTGGAGGCCGGCGCGGTGACGCCGAACCTCTCCGCCCAGGACGTCGCGGAAACGGTCGACACGGCCCTCCGACGGACCCGGGCGATCCTGGCCGACCACCGCGTGGTGGTGGAGGTCGCGCCGGACCTGCCGCCGCTCGACCTCGATCCGGTCCTGTTCGAGCAGGTTCTGGTCAACCTGCTCGACAACGCCGCCAAGTACGCGCCCGCGGGCTCGACCGTGACGGTGCGGGGCCTGCGCGAGGGCGCCCGGCTGTACATCCGGGTGCTGGACGAGGGCGAGGGTCTGCCGGAGGCCGACATCGAGCGGGTGTTCGACAAGTTCTACCGCGTTCGCAAGGGCGACAGGGTCCGGGCCGGCACCGGACTGGGCCTCGCCATCGCGCGCGGCTTCGTCGAGGCGATGGGGGGCACCGTAACGGCCGCCAACCGGCGCGACCGCAGCGGCGCCTGCTTCACCGTCGCCCTGCCGGTTCCGTCCCGTGAAGCGGCGAAGGTCATCGCCGCCTGATCCCGGGTCCGCCCGACGGGCTTGGCCGGCCGCACCGACCCGTCGATGCGCCCCGCCCGTCGCGGCGAGCTTGTACAGGAACACGGCCGCGATCACCCACACGACCGGCTTCACCTCGCGGGCCCGGCCGGCCGGCAGCTTCAGCGCCGCGTGGACGATGAATCCGCAGGCGATGCCGGTCGCGATCGAGTCGGTGAACGGCATGGGCAGCGCCGTGACGCAGGCGGGGACCGCCTCGGTGCGATCGTCCCGGTCGAGGGCCGCCAGGTCCCGCAGCATGAGGCAGGCCCCGTAGAACAGGGCCGGTGCGGTGGCGTAGGGCGGGACCGCGGCGGCCAGCGGCGCGAGGAACAGGCAGGCGAGGAACAGCACCGCGACGATCGCGGCGGTGAGCCCGGTGCGGCCGCCTTCCTCGACGCCGGAGGCGCTCTCCAGGTAGGCGGTCGCGCTCGACGTGCCGAGCAGCGAGCCCACGAAGACCGATGCCGGATCGGCCATCAGCGCCCGGTCGAGCCGGGGCATCCGGCCCGCGGTGAGCAGCCCTGCCCGGCTCGCCACGCCCATCAGCGTGCCGGTGGCGTCGAACAGCGCCACCAGGAACAGGACCAGGATCACGTTGAGCAGGCCCCCCGGCAGGGCGCCCGGGATGTCGAGGGCGAACAGCGTCGGCGCCGTCGATGCGGAAATCGTCATAGTGCGCGGCGCCGATCGCCCGTGCGACGTCGCCCTCGACCCGGCCGCGGCACTGCATCGGGTTGGTCAGCCGTCCGGCATCGGTGGCGTGGATGCTCCGGCGGATCCGGACCTCGTCCGTCACGGTGAGGTCGGCGCCGCGGCGATTAGGACGTTGTGACGCGGGCTGGCGGCTATGCAACCCAAAGTAATCCAATCTCCGCTCCAAGCCTGAGAATCTTGGCATTACAGAGCGAATTACAACGTATCGCTGTAGGGGCGTTCGCGCAGATGTGATGTGTGGGCTGATGAGGGCCGGCGCCCTTAACTGTTGTTCAAGACGAAAGCGGCTATTTCGAAAGACGAGCCTCCTTGGTCGGCGGTATAGTCCAAAAAGATAATTTATAAATATCCGCGCCGACCTTGAAGGGCCGACACATCTGAAGCGGCGGGTACTGAGGCCGCTTTTTCCTGCGAAATACTCGGAGCAATTGATGTTCGCGCGCCTGAAGGGTCGCAGGGACCAGACCGCAAAGCTGGATGCGCTGAGCCGATCCCTCGCCACGATCGAGTTCGCGCTGGATGGCACGATCCTCGATGCCAACCGCAACTTCCTGGCGGCGATGGGCTACACGCTGGACGAGATCCGCGGCCGCCACCACGGCCTGTTCGTGGAACCGGCCCAGCGGGACAGCGAGGCCTATCGGCAGTTCTGGGAGCGGCTGCGGAACGGCGAGTTCCAGACGGCCGAGTACAAGCGCATCGCGAAGGGCGGCCGCGAGGTCTGGATCCAGGCCACCTACAACCCCGTCCTTGACGCGGCGGGCAGGCCGTCCAAGATCGTCAAGTTCGCCACCGATATCACGGCGCACAAGCTGCGCGCGCTTGATCTCGAAGGGCAGATCACCGCCCTGCACCGGTCGCAGGCGGTGATCGCGTTCGCCCTCGACGGCACCGTCGTCAGCGCCAATCCGAACTTCCTCGATGCGGTTGGATACCGCCTCGACGAGATCGTCGGACGCCACCACGGCCTGTTCGTCGACGAGACCGAGCGTCTGGGCGAACCCTATCGCGCGTTCTGGGCGGCGCTCGCGCGCGGCGAGTACCAGTCCGGCGAGTACAGGCGCATCGCCAAGGGCGGCCGGGAGGTCTGGATCCAGGCCACCTACAATCCGATCACCGACGCCGATGGTCGGCCGATCCGCGTGGTGAAATTCGCCACCGACATCACCGCGCAGGTCGGCGAGCGGCAGCGCCGGGCGGACACCCAGCGTTCGATCGGCGACGATCTCGACGCGATCGGTCGTGCCGTGGCGGACGTCACGCGGCAGACGGGCGAGGCGGCCGCCACGGTGGGCCGGGTCTCGGACGACATCCGGTCCGTGGCGTCGGGCACGGGGCAGCTCTCCGACTCGGTCGACGAGATCAGCCAGCAGGTGTCCCACGCGGCGGGCATCGCCGGTCAGGCTGTCGATCAGGCGCAGCGGACCGGGCGCATCGTCGCGGGCCTCAGCGAGCAGGCCACGCAGATCGGCGACGTGGTCGGGCTGATCTCCGGCATCGCGGCCCAGACCAACCTGCTGGCGCTCAACGCCACGATCGAAGCCGCCCGCGCCGGCGAGGCGGGACGCGGCTTCGCGGTGGTGGCGAGCGAAGTGAAGACGCTCGCCGAGCAGACCGGCCGGGCGACGGACCGGATCCGCGGGCAGATCGCTTCGACGCAAGCGGCGACGCACGAGGCCGTCGATGCCATCGGTGCCATCCAGGGCACCATCGCGACGCTCAACGCGGTGTCGTCCGCCATCGCGGCCGCGGTCGAGGAGCAGTCGGCGGTGACCCGGGAGATGTCCGGCAGCATGCACACCGCCTCGCAGGGCGTCGCGGCGATCTCGGCCGGCATGGACACCATCGCGCAGGCGAGCCTGCAGGTCGACCGTGCCACGCGTCAGGTGCGCGAGGCCTCGCGGGCCCTGGGGTGACCCGGCGCCGGCGGTCGCCTCAGCCCGGCTCGCCGCTCTCCTCCACTCCGCTCTCCTCGGCCAAGTGGCCCACCCGCGGGACGAGGGGGAAGCGGACGGCGCAGCGCAGGCCGTCGGGTTCGAACGCGAGGGCCACGCGGGCGCCGAGTTCGTAGCTCAGCATGTCCCTCAAGACCTGCATGCCGAAGCCCTGTCGGGTCGGCGGGGCGATGCCGGAACCGCCCGTCTCCTTCCAGGTGAGCGTCAGGTCGGCGGGCACTCCGGCGGCGTCGCCCGCGACGGACCACGCCACTTCGACCTCGCCCCCGGCGAGGCCGAAGACCCCGTGCTCGACGGCGTTGCTCGAGAGTTCGTGGACCGCGAGGGCAACGAGCTGCGCCGCCTTGGGCTTGAGCCGTATCGGCGGTCCGAACAGCTCCGCCTGCTCGCCCTCGCGGATCAGGTGGATCATCAGCTCGTCCGAGATCAACGTGTGCAGGTTGACCTCCCCGAACGTGTCCGCCGAGACGCGGACCCGCGCGATGGCGTCCAGGCGCCCCTCGAGATGGGTCGCGTAGCTGTCGACGCTCTCCGCGGTCTCGGCCGACAGGCGCAGCACCGCCCGCAGCATCGCCACGGTGTCGCGCAGGCCATGGCGAAGGCCGCCGGGCAGCCCGGCCTCATCCAAGAGGCGGCGCAGGCGGGCGTTGTCCGCCTCAAGCCGCACGAGGCGATCCGCGAGGTCGTGAGACTCTGCCATGGCGGCCCTCTGCGCGCGAAACGCCTGTTCGCCTGTGTGCGGCTCGATCGATGGGCGCGATGCCTCCGGAAGCATCTCGTGTCGGGGAATCGCGGTCAACTGCATCCCTCCGGCAGCGGGGACGCATCCGCCGCCGGTCGCGCCTCGGCGCGGCGGGCCCTGCGCCGCCGGGGGGGGCGTTGGCCGATCGCGGAACCTCGATACAAGCCCCGCTCTCACCGAGCCGGCCTGCCGGATCCGGGCCCTGTCGGAGCCCGAATCGACGGCACCGTCGTGGCGATCAGCTTAGCGGCAGGCCAAAACATCCTTTTCTAAAATTGCCGGTATGATCCCCAAGCCGACCCGTCGAGCTCTGGCGGGCAATACAAAGCTCTTAAAATTCCTTTCTGGGGAACAGAAATGAAATTTTGCGATCGAATATAGAAGTGTAAATCAGGAAACGTGACAATATAATTGACTGAAATACTGCTATCCTCGACATCGGACTCATGGCGGCGTCTTTTGCGGCGCCCTCAAAGCACCGATAGAAGCCTCCAGTGGCTCTCCGTACGTCGTAGCTCCGACCGGGCAAGGCTACCCTGTGATGAATCATTCTGGTCAGACGATCTGCCTTTCGATGATCGTCAAGAACGAGGCGCACGTCATCCGCCGGTGTCTCGAGTCCGTTCGGCCGATCATCGATCATTGGGTGATCGTCGACACCGGATCGACGGACGGGACCGGGGAGGTCATCCGGGCCGCGCTGGCGGACGTCCCCGGCACCCTCGTGAACCGCCCCTGGGTCGATTTCGCCGCCAACCGGGGCGAGGCGCTCGAACTGGCGCGGCCGCACGGCGATTACGCCCTGATCATCGATGCCGATGACGAGCTGATCATCCCGGCGGGTTTCGTGATGCCGCACCTCGATGCGCCGGGCTATGCGATCACGATCCTCGATAAATCTATTCAGTACTGGCGGACACAGATGGTGAGCCGCGAACATAACTGGTATTATCGGGGCGTCCTGCACGAATTCCTGACGTGCGACGATGTATCCTGGGTGGACATGCTTCCGCTCTCGATGCGACGCGGCCTGGACGGCGCACGCCACCGGGACCCGGGAACCTTCAGGCGCGATCTCGAAACCCTCGAGAGGGCGCTTGCCACGGAGCAAGATCCGCTTCTCTGCGCCCGGTACACGTTCTACCTCGCGCAGTGCTATCGCGATTGCGGCGCGGACCGGGAGGCGCTGCACCATTATCTGAGACGTGCCGAACTCGGGTTCTGGAACCAGGAGATCTACGTCAGCCTGCTCAACGCCGCCGGTCTCATGGAACGCTTGAACGAGCCCGGGGACGCGATCCTGGCGCTGTATGACCGGGCCATCGCCGTCTGCCCGGAACGGGCGGAGGCACGGTATGGCGCCAGCCGGATCTGCAGCGCGGCCGGCGACTACGCCCGCGCTCTGCAGTATGCGCGGGACGGTCTTCCCACGGACATGCCGACCGACGCGTTGTTCGTGTCGACCTGGATCTACACCTATGGATTGAAGCACGAATATGCGCTGAACGCGTTCCAGCTGAACCAATCCCGCGTCTGCCTGCACGCCTGGCTGGACGTTCTCCAGCAGCCCGACATCGAAGCCGAGCGTCGGGCGCAGATCAGCAGTCTCGCGCGGGTGGCGCTGCGCAACATGGTCGACCCGATCTGGGGCATCGGCGCGTCGGGATACCGTTCCGAATACGTGCCGGCCTGGCAGACGTAGCGCCTGTTCGAGGGCCGCCCCAGGGCCGCCTATGTCGTCTGCGGACCGGCCTGGGATCGGGCCCCCCGGAGGGCCGGTTGTCGCGAGTTCGTTCAAGCAATGTCTCGGTAGAGAAAGATTAAAATCGATATAGATCCTATTATATATGGTCGAAACCGAGTTTATAGACTTATGATACTAATAATATCTAATTCTGCTGGGGTAAATTCGGGCTTTTTGTTAAATATCATTGAGCATGAAGCTTAAGTGCTTTGCGGTCTCGCTCGAAAAACGCTAGACACGCGATTGAAACGCAGCCCGCGTTGAAGCACATCTTGAGCCGGAATCTCATGAACAGCACCGGTCAGACGATCTGCCTTTCGATGATCGTCAAGAACGAGGCGCACGTCATCCGCCGGTGTCTCGAGTCCGTTCGGCCGATCATCGATCATTGGGTGATCGTCGACACCGGATCGACGGACGGGACCGAGGAGGTCATCCGGGCCGCGCTGGCGGACGTTCCCGGCACCCTCGT
>NZ_JAKSXX010000151.1 GCF_022829385.1 Methylobacterium sp. J-070
GCCGAAGGCCGAGCCGTTGCTGCGGCTGCTGGCGTCGAACGCGTAGCCGGCGTTGATACCGAAGTAGGCGCCGGTCCAGGTGAACACCGGCACCGGGGTGAACACCGGCGGCGGGGCAGCCCGGCGCGGCAGGTCGGCGGCAAAGGCGGAGCCGGCGAGGGCGACGCCCACGAGGGCCGTGGTGGCACGGAACAGGGATTTCATGGTCTGGTCCTCACTGGTGGTTCCGTGCCGCCCGTCTCGCGGGTCGTTCACGGAACGCGGATCTGGCTGCGTTCCAGCGGTTCCAGGGTTGCTTTATGCTCCGCGGTGTCGCCGACCGCTCATCGCGGCCCCTTATGGCAACCCGCCGTTTTCCCCGGCACCTTGACCCCACAACGCGCTCGAATGGTCAAGGTTCGATTGCGGCCACGCTTTTTCCTGCCCCGGCGCGTTGACAAAGTGTCGCACCCCCCTTCCCGGCGTCCGATCCGGCCGGTTCAGGGGACGATCGCGATGGCGGAGATCAGGCGCCCGTAATCGCTCTCGCCGCGGTGGGTGGCGCGCCGATAGCTGTAGAACCGCTCCGGGTCGGCATAGGTGCAGAGGTTCAGCGCTGCCGCCGTGCCGACCTCGGCCTCCGCGAGGCGGGCCA
This sequence comes from Methylobacterium sp. J-070, assembly GCF_022829385.1. Taxonomy (GTDB): domain Bacteria; phylum Pseudomonadota; class Alphaproteobacteria; order Rhizobiales; family Beijerinckiaceae; genus Methylobacterium. Next base: position 635 of record NZ_JAKSXX010000151.1, read on the forward strand.
GGATGAAGCCCGGGAGATCGAACTGGGCATAGTCGGGCCGCACCCCCGGGCCGAGGAACCGCTCCAGCCCGGGTGCCTCCGACCGGAACCGCGCGATGAAATCCGGGCCCACCTCGTAGGAGGCCTGCGCGATCGTCGGGCCGAGGACGGCCACGATCCGGTGGCGTCGCGCGCCGAGCGCCTCCAGGGCCGCCACGGTCGCGCCGATCACGCCGGTCAGTGCCCCTTTCCAGCCCGCATGCGCGGCCCCGACGACGCCCGCCGCGGGATCGGCGAACAGGATCGGCCCGCAATCGGCCGTGGCGATCCCCAGCGCGAGGCCGGCAACGCCCGTCACCATGGCGTCGGCTCTCGGGCGATCCGCGACCGGGATGGGTCCCGTCACGGTGACGACATCGGCCGAATGGACCTGGTACGGGCTGACGAGGCGATCAGAGCCCAGGCCGAGATGAGCGCACATCCGCGACCGATTCTCCGCGACGCGCTCCGGGTCATCCCGGGAACCGATCCCCCCGTTGAGCGCGGCGTAGAGACCGTCCGAGACGCCCCCGGCCCGGGTGAAGAAGGCGTGGCGCAACTCCGGGTGCGCGGAGAGTTCCGGCGCCTCGATCGACATGCCTGCGGTCACGGTCGCCCCTCGAGCGGTGTTCCTGTCGCGCTGCGATAGCGCACGGCCGCCCCCTTGACGATGTCGTCCGGGCGTCAGATTCTTGTTGCAATGCAAAATGGAGCCGAGCCCGGCTTCCCTCCGAGAAGGATCGCGATGTCACGAGGGATCGAGACCGACGCCCTGACCGAGCCGACCGAGGCCGACCAGCCCCGGACCACGAGCGCGCCCGCCCACCCGGTCACGGGCGAGCCGGCGGCCCTGGATCGGAACGATCCGAACCCGCCCGCGCCGCCCAGGCCGCAGCCGCAGAGCCAGACGGATTCCGGCTTCGGCTCCTTCGGCTGACCGATCCCGTTCGCCGGATCGGCCCTGCGCGCCGCATCGGACGCCTCAGGCGTCCGGAAACCCCGGGAGCGGCCCGACGGTCGGGCCGCTCACCGCCAGAACCTTGAACAGGCCGCCCATCCCGCGTGCGGCCGGGTCGGTGAGCCGGGCGACCGCCGCATCGATCTCCGCGGCCTGAGCCCCGGAGGCACGGGCCTTCAGGCGCTCCGCGCGGGCACCGAGGCCGAGGGCGAACAGGAAATCCCGTTGCTCCACAGGTCCACGGACCGCTGCCCCTTCGGCGCGCGCGGCCCGGGCGAGGGCCGCGAAGTCGACGTGGTGCGTCAGGTCCGCCGTGCCGGGCGCGGCCAGCGGATCGGCGAAGGCGTGCCCCGACAGCGCCTGCAGGGTGTCGCCGAAGCCGGGACGCGCGTGACCGTAATCGATGGCCAGCAGGACGCCGCCGGAGGCGCACAGGCGCCGCGCCAGCGTGCGGATCAGCCCGAGGCCGGCCGCCGGAACGCTCATCAGGGTGCCGTCCAGGCCGTCCGCGTCGAGGCCCGGCGTCGGCTCCGGCGACAGGCCGAAGGCGAGGCCGCCGTCCGGGTCCAGGCCGACCTGGCGCTCGTGCCAGCCCGTCGGCCGCCGCGCGAACTGACGCACGGGCAGGCAGTCGAAGAATTCATTGGCCAGGACGACCGCTCGACCCGGGGACAGGGTCTCGATCCCGTCATGCCATACCGCCCCGGTGCCCGGGAGCGCACGCGCCTGCGCGGCCCGCAGCACCGGGCTGGTCTCGACGAGGTGCGGCACGACGCGCAGCCCGGGCGCCGCCGCACGGAGCGCCCGCAGGGCGTCGGCCATCAGGGTGCCGCGGCCGGGCCCGAGTTCCACCACGAGCAGCGGATCCGGCTGGCCCATCAGCCCGTGGACGTAGGCCGTCCAGGCGCCGATCAGCTCGCCGAACATCTGGCTGATCTCGGGCGCCGTGGTGAAGTCGCCCCGCACGCCGAGGGGGTCGCGGGTGCGGTAATAGCCGTGGACAGGATGGCCGAGGCAGAGCGCCATGTAGCGGTCGATGCCGATCGGCCCGTTCTGGCGGATCAGCGCGGCGATCTCGGTCCCGAGGGGCGTCACGCCTCGACGGCCGCCTTGCGCGCCGCCTCGGAGGCCGGGGTCTCCACGGGGTGGCGCGGCCGCGTCCGGCCGGTCGCGGCCAGGACGATGTAGGTGAGGCCGATGACCATCATCGGCACGCAGAGCAGCATGCCCATGGTCACGCCGCCGCCCATGGGCCCGAGATTGTCGCCGAACAGGAAGCCGAGCTGGCGATCCGGCTCGCGGAAGAACTCGCAGAACGTCCGGGCGAGCGCGTAGCCGAGCACGAAGATGCCGCCGAGCAGCCCCGGCTTGCGGAAGCCGAACCTGTGGACGCTGATCGCCATCACGATGAACAGCAGGAGGCCCTCGGTCGCCGCCTCGTAGAGCTGGCTCGGATGGCGCGGCAGGGGCCCGCCGCTCGGGAACACGATGGCGTAGGGGAAGTCCGGCGCCGGGCGGCCCCAGAGCTCGCCGTTCACGAAATTGGCGATGCGTCCGAAGAACAGTCCGATCGGCACGACCACGGCGCCGATGTCGAGGAGGGTGTAGCCGTTGAGCTTCTTGGCCCGGGCGAACAGCAGGAAGGCCAGGATCGCCCCGAGGAAACCGCCGTGGAACGACATGCCGCCGTTGCGGATCGCCAGGATCTCCATCGGGTCGGCGATGTACATCGGGAGATTGTAGAACAGCACGTACCCGATCCGGCCGCCCAGCACGACGCCCAGCGCGACCCAGACGACGAGGTCGTCGATGTCGACGACTTGCGGGCGCTTGACCACGCCCCACAGGCGGTCGGCCATGACGAGGCGGCGCGCGTAGAACCACCCGCCGATCAGGCCGGCGATGTAGGCGAGGGCGTACCATTTGATCGTGATCGGCCCGATCGCGAGCGCCACCGGATCGATGGCCGGAAAGGGCAGGGCGAGGAGCGGCATCGGTCTGACCTCCGGGGCCGCGGGATTGGACGCCCGAGGGCCGGCGCGTCAAGTGCAGGACGTGGTTCAGGCGATCACGGGCTGTCCCGCAGGAATAGGAACCCGTGTCCGTCCGGCCCGGCGCAATAGGTGGCTGCGCCGTCCGCGGAACCGTGCGGTGCGCATCCGGCCTCGCGGAGCACCCGCAACAGATTGTCCGTATCGGCGACCGCGAACACGAAGCGTGTGGTGGCCGTGTCGCCCGGACCGAAGACGGACGGGGAGGGACGCCGGGCCGCCGGTCTCCGATAGTGCAGCACTTCCACGTGCGGCTCCGCCGCGGGCGGTTCCAGGGCGATCACGTCGACCTCAGGATCGTCAACGCCGTCGAGGCGTCCCTGCTCGGCTCCCTGGTTCAGGCCGCGTTGCGCCACCCTGAGACCGAGGGGCCCGGTGAGGAACGCCAGGGCGGCGTCGAGATCCGTCACGGTGATCGCCGAGTGGTCGATGCCCAGAAAGAGGCCCGGCGCGGCGCGCCACCGCTCCGCCGGGGGACCATCCGGAAAGAAGATCAGCTCCAGGGGATGCCCGTCCGGGTCGCGGAACTTCCAGGCGGTGACGCCTCCCGATGAGGCCGGCAGGGCCTGCGGACCGCCGCGGCTGATCGGCTTGGGCCCGGCCCGGGCGAGCTGCGCCATCGCGGCGTCCATGCTGCGCACCGGGATCGCGAGGTGCTGGAAGAACGGGTCCGTCGCCACCGGATCGGCCGGGGCGGGGAGGCCGGGCGGATCGACCGCCAGGAACGTCACGGTCTGCGCGCCGAGCTGCATCCGCAATTGTGTCGCCCGACGATCCGCGAGCCCCATGGCCTCCGCCTGCGCGGGCGGGAGGGGCTCCGGCGGTGCGAGCCGCGCGAAGCCCAGCCCGTCCCGGTAGAAGGCTTCCGTCGCCCCGAGATCCGAGACGGTGCGGCCGAAACCCGCGATCGCGCGGACGCCGCTCATAGCAGCCGCGCGCCGCGCACGTTCACGTAGATCGCGTAGAGCGCCTGCGACGCGCAGAGGAAGAGGCGGCTGTCGTTGCGGCCGCCGAAGGCGAGGTTGGCCACGGTCGAGGGCACCAGGATCTTGCCGACGAGTTCGCCGCCGGGATCGATGCAGTGGATTCCGTCGCCGGCGCTCGACCAGAGATTGCCGTGCTCGTCGCAGCGGATACCGTCGGCGTTGCCCGGCGCAATCGTGCAGAACACGGCGCCGCCGGACAGGCTGCCGTCCTCGGCCACGTCGAAGACCCGGACGTGCTGGAGGGGGTCCGGGGCGAATTGGAGGCCGGTCTCGACGATGTAGAGCCTGCGCTCGTCCGGGGAGAAGCACAGGCCGTTCGGCCCCTGGAAGTCGTCTGCCACCACCCGCAGCGCGCCGTCGCGCGGGTCGAACCGGTAGACCGCGGCGGGCAGCTCCGACTCCTGCTTGCCGCCCTCGTAGTCGGTCTGGATGCCGTAGGGCGGGTCGGAGAACCAGATCGTGCCGTCCGACTTGCAGACGATGTCGTTGGGCGAGTTGAGCCGCCGGTCGCGGTAGCGCTCCACCAGGCCGGTCACCCGCCCGTCGAGTTCGGTCCGGTGGATCCGTCGGCCGCGATGCGAGCAGGAGAGCAGCCGCCCCTGCCGGTCGCGGGCGTGGCCGTTCTCGAAATCGCCCCCCTCGCGAAACACGCTGAGGCCGCCCCGGTCCGACCAGCGCAGGACGCGGTTGTTCGGCAGGTCCGAGAACAGCAGCGCGTCCCGATCGCCGAACCAGACCGGCCCCTCGGTCCAGCGGAAGCCGTCGGCGAGTTTTTCCAGCGGCGCGTTCGGCAGCACGTAGGCCTTGAAGCGCGGCTGGGTCAGCTCGAAGCCGTCCATGGCGCCGCCCCTACTTGAAGCGACCGGGGCGGTTCACGGTCGGCTCGACCTGAAGTCCCGTGACGATCATCGTGCACGGCTCGTCGCCCACCGTCCCCGAGAGATGGCCCTTCCGCCCATTCCGCTCCCGGGTGTTCTGGTCCTCGCCCATCATCAGCTCGCCCGGGCCCATCTCGACCCGGTGGCCGTCCATGGTCTCGACGAACCAGCGGCCGGACAGGATCGCGATCCATTGCGGGCGCGGGTTCTCGTGCCAATCGCCGACCCATCCGACCGGCAGGACCGTGAAGGTCACCACCGACGGCGCGGGATCCATCTTGTCGTTCCATTGCGGCGCGGTCTGGGGATTGATCCCCTCGAAGGTGAATCGCTCGATGTGGAACAGCGCCTGGCGGCTCACCCCCTCCGCGTCGGTGTAGACGTGCCAGTACGGCATCCTCGGAGGGGTCGGCTCGGTCATCATCGTTCCTGCCGCGGCGGGACACTCGTCCTCGCACAACGGCCGGGTGCGGCGATGGTTCGCGCCGGCGTGATGCCGGCCCGGACGGTCAGGTCCGGTCGGCGGGTGGCCACGCGATAGGCCGCATCAGGATGGTCACCGGGTCGTAGGGACAAGCCGCCGGGAATGCGTCTTCGTCGAGTCCGGTCTCGCCCGCGGCCTCGATCCGCGCGCGATGACGCGGCCGGCACGATCAGCCCATCGACCGCGAACGGACCGGATCCTATCAGATCTGCTCGGGGATCCGGTCCGTCTGCGCAAGGTTCGAGAACCGGGTGATGTTGGCGTCGAATTGCAGCTCCACCGTACCGGTGGGGCCGTGGCGCTGCTTGCCGAGGATCACCTCGGCCTTGCCGTGGACGCGCTGCATCTCGGCCTCCCAGGCGAAGAACTCCTCGGTGCCCTCCCGGGGCTTCTTGTTGCCGACGTAATATTCCTCGCGGAACACGAACATCACCACGTCGGCGTCCTGCTCGATGGAGCCCGATTCGCGCAGGTCGGAGAGCTGCGGGCGCTTGTCGTCGCGGTTCTCGACCTGGCGGGAGAGCTGCGACAGGGCGATCACCGGCACCGCCAACTCTTTGGCCAGGGCCTTCATGCCGGTGGTGATCTCGGTCATCTCCTGCACGCGGTTGTCGCTGCGCTTCCCGGAGCCCGAGAGCAGCTGGAGATAGTCGACGATCAGCAGGTCCAGGCCCTTCTGGCGCTTGAGGCGCCGGGCCCGGGCGGACAGCTGCGCGATCGAGATGCCGCCGCTCTGATCGATGTAGAACGGGATCGTCTGCATGTCCCGGGCGGCGTCGGTGATCTTGTAGAAATCCTCCGGCCGGATGTCGCCGCGGCGGATCTTGTAGGAAGGCACCCCCGACTGCTCGGCGATGATGCGGGTGGCGAGCTGCTCGGCCGACATCTCGAGCGAGAAGAACCCGACGATGCCGCCGTTCACCGTCTTGGTCGTGCCGTCGGGCTGCTTCTCGCCGCGATACGCCTTGGCGATGTTGAAGGCGATGTTGGTCACCAGCGAGGTCTTGCCCATGGCCGGGCGCCCCGCGAGGATGATCAGATCGGAGGCCTGCAGGCCGCCCATCTTGGCGTCGAGATCCGTGAGGCCGGTGGCGATGCCCGAGAGCTTGCCGTCGCGCTGGTAGGCCTTGGCGGCCATGTCGACCGCGGCGGTGAGCGCGTCCGAGAACTTCTGGAAGCCACCGTCGTACCGCCCCGCCTCCGCCAACTCGTAGAGCCGCCGCTCCGTCTCCTCGATCTGGTCGCGGGGCGCCTGCTCCACGGGCGCCTCGTAGGCGCCGTTCACCAAATCCTCGCCGATGGTGATCAGTCGGCGGCGGATGGCCAGGTCGTAGATGGTGCGGCCGTAATCTCCGGCGTTGATCACCGTGGTGGCGTCGGCGGCGAGCCGGGCGAGGTACTGCATCACCGTCTGGCCGCCGAAATCGGCGTCGCCCAGGTAGGTCTTCATGGTGATGGGCGTGGCGAGCTTGCCCGCCCGGATCAGCGAGCCCGCCACAGTGAAGATCTGCTGGTGGGCGTCCTCCATGAAATGCTCGGGGAGGAGGAAGTCCGACACCCGGTAATAGGCGTCGTTGTTCACCAGGATCGCGCCGAGCAGCGCCTGCTCCGCGTCGATGTTGTGCGGGGCAACGCGGTACTCGGCCTGGACCGCTTCGAGCTTGGCCGTGAGCGCATTGGGCAGGGCCATCGGCGGACGACTCCGTATCAGGCGCCGCGGCGGGCGCACCAGGATCACACCGCAAGACCTTGGCCCCGGTATGGTTACCGAAGCTTAGCCGACGCCCGGCTTCCCCCGGGAAACCCCGAACAAACGGACGCCCGCCGACTCTCGCGAGCAGCGGGCGTCCATGCTGGAACAAAACTGGAACGTGTCAAGCCGCGGGGCGGATCATCCCCAATGTTCACCGGTATACAGGGATCGTGGCGATCCTCGCCGGGGCGGCATCGCGGCGCGCCCCGAACCAGACTCCGCGCACCACAGACCGCGACGCGGCCCGGGATCTCGTCCGCGCCCCCGACCGGCTCCCAAGCCGGTCGGGCCAGAGAGCCGAAGATCAGCCGCGGTCGTCGGCACCCTCGCCGGCATCGGCTAGCGCCATGCCGACTTCCAGGCCGAGGTCGTCGAGGTTGAACGCCTCGCGCTCTGTCACGGACTCGCCGCGGGCCTGGCGCTCGGCCTCCTCGGGGCTGCGGGCGACGTTGACGGTGATCTGGACCTCGACCTCGGGGTGCAGGATCACCGGGACGGCGTGAAGGCCCAGGGTCTTGATCGGCTGGTTCAGGATGAACTGGCCGCGATCCACCGTGAAGCCGTCCTTGGCCACGACCTCGGCGAGGTCGCGGGTCGAGACCGAGCCGTACAGCACGCCGCTCTCGCCCGACTGGCGGATCAGGACGAAGCTCTGGCCGTTCAGCTTCTCGGCGACGGCCTCGGCGTCCTTCTTGCGGTCGAGGTTGCGGGCCTCGAGCTGGGCGCGCTGGGACTCGAAGTGCTTCTTGTTGGCGTCCGTCGCGCGCAGCGCCTTACCGCGGGCGAGCAGGAAGTTGCGGGCGAAGCCGGGGCGGACGTTCACGGTCTCGCCCATCTGGCCGAGCTTGGCCACGCGCTCGAGCAGGATCACTTCCATGGTCTTTCTCCTTCAGGTGGTCGGCCGCTGCGGCCGGGGTTTCACGGCGCCGGATGGTCCTTCGGACGACGGCGGTCGAGGGCTGTGTCGGCGAGGCCGAACAGGGTGAGGGCGACCAGAGCGATGCCCTGGGTCACGAACAGAATCAGGTACATGCCGAACAGCATGAGGGCGCGCCCGGGCCGGCCGCGCGAGCGGTCGTGGAAGGCGGCAAGGCCCTGGAGCGCGAAGGCCGCGCTGAAGCCGCCGACCAGGGCGACGCCGAAGACCCCGACGTAGCCGGGGGCGAAGCACATCAGGATCGCCGCCGCGAGGGTCGCCAGCGTCGTGCGCGGCATGGCGGTCGCCGGGATGTCGGGCCAGGGCCGGGGCAGGCGGCCGGAGATCGTCACGATCCGCGCCGAAGCCCAGAGATAGAAGGTCAGGAGCAGCGCCAGCCCGTTGGTGGCGAAGGCCGGGATTACCCGCGCCAGGGCGTCGGCCATCTCGGTCCGGGTGACCTCGGCCGGATCGGCAGCCTGCGCAGATGCCGCCGGATCGGCGGCCGTCGCCCGGCCGCCTTCGTCTCGGGCGGCCTCGTCCCGGTCCGCCGGTGTCGCGTCGGAGCGGGCGTCGACCGTCGCCCGGCCCGCCGGCATGCGGGCCTGCACCAGCGTCTGGGCCAGCCCGCGCAGCTGCGCGTCGAAGGCGGCGTGGTTCGGCGAGGACAGGACCGCGATGGCGATGAAGGCGAGGGCGGCCGTGGCGGCGATCCAGCCGAGGAGGCGTCCCGTCGGATACCATTCGAGGCCGGCCGGCGTCTCGCGCCCGAGCAGCGCCAGGTAGGCGAGCCACCACGCCGGCACGGCGATGTAGGCGCCGTAGGCGAGCCCCATGAAGGGCGCGATCACCAGGGCAAGCGCGAGGCTTCCGGTCACCACCGCGGCGAGCGCGGCTTTGCGGCTCCAGCCGAGGCCCACGATCAGGATCGGGAGCGGCGACACGAGGTAGAGCAGGATCGCCAGCGGGGTCGCCTTCAGAAGCACCCCGAACAGGAGTGCCGAGACGAGGCCCGCGCCGATACCGATGCCGATATGCTGTGCCATGAAATCCGCTGTCCCGCTGCCGCTGCGGCAGGGTTAGAGGCGGCGACGCGCCCCAACGATCGGGCGGCGCGGGCCGCCCTCTGCGAGAAGGCCGGCCCGGGCTGATGCCGGGCCGGCAGGCTTGGACGGCCTACTTGATCACGTAGGGCAGCAGGCCGAGGAAGCGGGCGCGCTTGATCGCCTGGGCGAGTTCGCGCTGCTTCTTGGCCGAGACCGCGGTGATCCGCGACGGCACGATCTTGCCGCGCTCCGACACGTAGCGGGACAGGAGCTTGACGTCCTTGAAGTCGATCTTCGGCGCATTCGCACCGGAGAACGGGCAAGTCTTGCGACGACGGAAGAAGGGACGGCGTCCGCCGCCCGCACCAGCACCGAAAGCCATGGGTTAGCCCTCCCCGCCGAAGCTGCGCTCGCCGCGGTCGCCGCGGTCACCACGGTCGCCGCCGAAGCCGCCACCGCCGCCGAAGCCCTCGTCATCGCGACGCCGGCCGCGCTCGCGGTCCTTGCGATCGTCGCGGTCGCGCTTCTGCATCATGGCAGACGGCTCGGAGTCGAGCTCCTCGACCCGGACGGTCATGAAGCGCAGCACGTCCTCGGAGATCTGCATCTGGCGCTCCATCTCGGCGATGGCGGCCGGGGGGGCGTCGATGTTGAGGAGAGCGAAATGCGCCTTGCGGTTCTTCTTGATCCGGTAGGCGAGGGACTTCACGCCCCACATCTCGATCTTCTCGAGACGGCCACCGTTCTGCTCGATCACACCCTTGTAGGTGTCGATCATCGTCTCGACCTGCTGGGACGTCACGTCCTGCCGGGCCAAGAGCACATGCTCATAGAGAGGCATATCGGGCCTTTCAGCGTCAAAAGGAGCCCGGCCGCCCGGAGGCGACTGGTTCGGGCCGGTTCATCTCGCGTGACGCTCGGCGCCAAGCCCTTCGAGCCGATTTTCAGGCCCGAGCGGTTGATCGAAGGCGGAGACACCGGACGACGGACTCTTTGCAGGAGCCCCATGCCGCATGCGGCACCGTCCGTTCAGCCCCCGGCCGGAGCGAACGCGAGGGGCGGCCGATAGAGTGTTTTTGCCGGGATGGCAAGTCGAAGCGGTTTGGGCATGGAGCCGCGAGGCGGTTTGGTCTCGTCCCGGATTCCGGACCAGGTTCCGCCCTCGCCCCCCGTCCGGGACAGGGGCGGTTCAGGAGGGACCGCGACGCCGTTTCCCGGGCGCCTGCGACGCCGGCGGAGTGCCACCCGGACCCGGCGCAGGGCTCGCCGCGCGACGGTCCGCCATCCCGCCCCCTGTCTTGTCGGAGCGCGCGAACGCCAGCATATCGCAGCCTCCGGAGTCCGGCGCGCCCCGCGCCCTCCGAACCCGTCGCGCCAATCAGCCGGATCGCGTCGACATGGGGACGAACGAACGGATGAGTTCCGAAACGCTGCGCCTCGGCGTCAACATCGACCACGTCGCCACCGTGCGCAACGCCCGCGGCGGCCCCTATCCCGATCCGGTGCGGGCCGCGCTGCTCGCGGCCGAGGCGGGCGCCGACGGCATCACCGCGCATCTGCGCGAGGACCGGCGCCACATCCGCGACGCGGACATCGCGGCGCTGAAGCGCGACCTCTCGGTGCCGCTCAACTTCGAGATGGCCGCCACCGACGAGATGGTGCGGATCGCCCTGGCGACCCGGCCCCATGCCGCCTGCCTCGTGCCGGAGAAGCGGGAGGAGCGCACCACCGAGGGCGGCCTCGACATCGTCGGCGGCCGCGACCACCTCGCGCCGCGGATCCGGGCTCTGGCGGAGGCGGGCATCCGCGTCTCGCTGTTCGTCGAGCCGGAGCCCGCGGTGATGGACGCCGCCCGTGCGCTCGGCGCGCCCGTGGTCGAGCTGCACACCGGCAGCTACTGCGAGGCAGCTCTCGCGGGCGATGCGGCGCGCACCGCGCACGAGCTGGGCCGCATCCGGCGCGCGGCCGAGCACGGGACCGGCCTCGGCCTGGAGATCCATGCCGGTCACGGACTGACCCTCGGCAGCGTCGGACCGGTGGCCGCCCTGCCGCAGATCCGGGAACTGAATATCGGCCACGCGCTGATCGCCGACGCGATCTTCGTGGGGCTCGCCCAGGCCGTGCGCGACATGCGGTCCGCGATGGATCGGGCGCGGCACCCATGATCGTCGGGATCGGCTCGGACCTCTGCGACATCCGCCGGATCGCCCGGACCCTGGAGCGGCACGGCGAGCGCTTCACCCACCGGGTCTTCACCGAGGGGGAGCGGGCGCGCTGCGACCGGCGGGCCGCCCGCGCGGAGGGCTACGCCCGGCGCTTCGCCGCCAAGGAGGCTTGCGCCAAGGCGCTCGGCACGGGGCTCGCCGCCGGCGTGTTCTGGCGCGACATGGAAATCGTGAACCTGCCCTCCGGCCAGCCCACCCTGCGGCTGACCGGCGGCGCGGCCGAGCGCCTCGCCGCGCTGCTGCCGGAGGGGCACGCGGCGCGCCTGCACGTGAGCCTCACGGACGATCCGCCGATGGCACAAGCCTTCGTGATCATCGAGGCGCTACCGGCCGCGATCGCCGTTTGAGGACGCGGTCCGGGATTAGCCGGCCACGGTCGCGCGTTGCGGGGGGCTCGCGCTTGGTCTAGACCGCCGCTCACAGCGGACACGATTGCGGCGCATTCCTCGGGACAACCGCACATCTGAGAGCCGCGCGCGGCGGGGCCGCGCCCCGCTGGCGGCAGGCGACGGAACCTCAACCGAAGACGGGACGCGCGCGTGGATTACGACGGCAAGCCGCTCAGGAAACCCGCCGAGACCGGCACTTGGGCCAGCATCCGCGAGACGCTGAAGGTCGGCATCCAGGCGCTCCTCATCGCCCTGGTGGTGCGCACCCTGCTGTTCCAGCCGTTCAACATCCCCTCCGGCTCGCTCGTGCCGACGCTGCTGATCGGCGACTACCTGTTCGTCTCGAAATACTCCTACGGCTACTCGAAGTACTCGCTGCCGCTGTCGGAATATATTCCGATGCAGGCCGACGGCCGGATCTGGGGGGCCGAGCCGAAGCGCGGCGACATCGCGGTGTTCAAGCTGCCCAAGGACAACGCGACCGACTACATCAAGCGGGTGATCGGCCTGCCGGGCGACAAGATCCAGATGATCGACGGCGTGCTCAACATCAACGGCAAGGCGGTCAAGCGCGAGCGGATCACCGATTACGAGACGACGGATCCCTACGGCCAGGCCACCAAGGTGCCGCAGTACATGGAGACGCTGCCCAACGGCGTCGTCCACCGGGTGATCGAGCGCGACGGCGACAACGGCTTCTGGGACAAGACCGAGCTCTACACGGTCCCTCCCGGGCACTTCTTCATGATGGGCGACAACCGCGACAACTCCACCGATTCGCGTGACCTTGCCAGCGTCGGCTACGTGCCCTTCGCCAACCTCGTGGGCCGCGCCGAGATGATCTTCTTCTCGATCGACGAGGGCACGCCGGCGTGGCAGGTCTGGAACTGGCCGGCCCATGTCCGCTGGACGCGCCTGTTCTCGACGATCCATTGACCGGTTCGGACTTGGACGACGCCGCCCAGTCGCGGACCTCAGCGCGGGGGCGCCGGGCCCACAAGCCGCGGCCGCCCCTGAGCGCGCTGGAGGAGCGGATCGGATACCGCTTCGCCGACCCGGAACTCCTCACCCGCGCCCTGACCCATACCAGCAAGGCCGCCGGCCGCGGCGGCAGCTATCAGCGGCTGGAATTCCTCGGCGACCGCGTGCTCGGACTCGCGGTGGCGGACCGGCTCTACGCCGCATTTCCCGAGGCCGACGAGGGCGATCTCTCCCGGCGGCTGGCCGCCCTCGTCCGCCGCGAGACCTGCGCGGTCGTGGCCGCCGCCTGGGAGGTCGGGCCGCACCTGATCCTCGGCCAGGGCGAGGTGATGGGCGGCGGCCGCCGCAACCAGACCATCCTGGCCGACGTCTGCGAGGCGATCCTCGGTGCGATCTACCTCGACGCGGGGTTCGACGCCGCCCGGGCGGTGGTCGAGGCGCATTTCCATCCGGGCGAGCCGACGGCGGCCTCGCGGGGCCGCGATGCCAAGTCGGCCCTGCAGGAATGGGCGATGGGGCGGGCCCTGCCGATCCCCACATACGCGGTGGTGGAGCGCACCGGGCCCGACCATGCCCCGCGGTTCCGCATCGCCGTTCAGGTCCAGGGCCTTGAGCCCGGCGTCGGCGAGGGTACATCGAAGCGGATCGCCGAACAGGCGGCCGCGCAGGCGCTGATGGCGCGGGAGGGGATCGGGACCCTGCCGGAGGTGGGGCCGACGGAGACACCATGACCGAGCACGATCAGGATGCGGGACCGGCCCCGGGGGCCGCGAACGACCCGTCCGCCCTTCCCGGAATGCCGGCCGACGCCCGGGCGGGCTTCGTGGCGCTGATCGGCGTGCCGAATGCCGGCAAGTCGACGCTCCTGAACAGCCTCGTCGGCACGAAGGTCTCGATCGTCTCGCGCAAGGTGCAGACGACCCGGGCGCTGGTGCGCGGCATCCTGATCGAGGGCTCCGCCCAGGTCATCCTGGTCGACACCCCGGGCATCTTCGCGCCGAAGCGCCGGCTCGACCGGGCGATGGTGCATTCGGCCTGGAGCGGCGCCGCCGACGCCGACGCGGTCTGCCTCCTGGTCGACGCGCGCAAGGGCATGGACGAGGAGGTTCAGGCGATCCTGAGCCGCCTCGGGGAGGTGAAGCGCGAGAAGATGCTGATCCTCAACAAGATCGACCTGATCCCGCGCGAGCGTCTCCTCGACCTCGCCGCCAAGCTCAATGCGGCCTCGCCGTTCGCCGAGACCTTCATGATCTCGGCGCTGAAGGGCGACGGCGTCGGCGACCTGCGCCGGGCGCTCGCCGCCCGGATGCCGGCGGGGCCATGGCTCTATCCGGAGGACCAGGTCTCGGACGCGCCCCTGCGCATGCTCGCCGCCGAGATCACCCGGGAGAAGATCTACGACCGGCTGCACGAAGAGCTTCCCTATCGCTCCACGGTCGAGACCGACCAGTGGCAGATCCGGCCCGACGGGTCGGTCCGGATCGAGCAGACGATCTTCGTCGAACGGGAAAGCCAGCGTTCCATCGTGCTCGGCAAGGGAGGCCAGACCATCAAGGCGATCGGGCAGGCGGCCCGGATCGGGATCGCCGAGGCGGCCGACGCCAAGGTCCATCTGTTCCTGCACGTGAAGGTCCGGGAGAACTGGGCGGACGATCCGGCGCGCTACCGCGAGATGGGGCTCGAATTCCCCCGGGGCTGACCGGCCGGCGCGTCGAAGCGGCGGCGGCAGGCTGGGCTTCCGGACCGGTTCCGGTATAAAACGGGCCGTTCCCCCGGATGATCCGAGTCGGGCGCGGGTCCCGCCCGCACCGCCACGGATTCGCGTTCCGAAGCCGGCTCTCCAACTCCCGAATCATTCATGCGACATGCCGTCTACGGCCTGCCGCCGACGGACCTTGCCGAGGTCCCCGGTGACGCCGTCCAGGTTTCCCCCCTGATCCCCGGTGCGACCCGGCTCGAGGATCTGTCCGAGAACAGCCTCGACGTCGCCACCGTGCTGGCGCCGCCCGGCACGGTGGAGCGGCGCTACGTGCTCGCGCAGGTACTGCGCGCCCTGGGGCCGGGCGGCCGCATGGTCGCCCTGGCGCCGAAGGACCGGGGCGGCACCCGCCTGGCCAAGGAATTGACGACGTTCGGCTGTGCCGCCGCCGACCAGCCGCGCCGACACCACCGGATCTGCACGACACAGCGGCCGCCGGCCCTGGCCGGGCTGGCCGAGGCGATCGACGAGGGCAGCCCCCGCCACGTCGACAACCTCGCCCTGTGCACGCAGCCCGGGATCTTCTCCTGGGACCGGCTCGATCCCGGCACGGCGCTGCTCCTGGCCAAACTGCCGCCCCTCAAGGGTCGGGGCGCGGATCTCGGCTGCGGCCTCGGGATCCTGTCCCGGGCGGTTCTCGGCTCGGAGGCCGTGACCGCGATGACGCTGGTGGAGATCGACCGCCGGGCCGTCGAGATGGCGCGCCGCAACGTCGCCGACCCGAGGGCCACGATCCACTGGGCGGATGTCCGCGCGCCCGGCATCGTGCCGGACCCCCTCGACTTCGTCGTCACCAATCCGCCGTTCCATGCGGGCGGTGCCGAGGACCCGTCCCTCGGCCGGGCCTTCATCGCCCGGGCTTCCGAGGTGCTGCGGCCGGGCGGGACGCTCTGGCTCGTGGCCAACGCGCACCTGCCCTACGAGGCCGTCCTGCGCGAGACGTTCCGGTCCGTGGCCGTTTCGGCGCAGGCGGGCGGCTACCGGGTCTACGAGGCGCGCCGGTGAGCGCGGCGCGCTCGGTGCGGCTCGACAAGCTGCTCGCCAATCTCGGCTACGGCTCGCGCCGCGAGATCCAGGGCCTCGCCCGCGCGGGCGCGCTCCGCCTGGACGGCGCGGATCTGGGCGATGCCGGCGACCGGATCGCCCTCGACCCGGATCTGCCGGACCGCCTGACGATCGACGGTGCCGCGCTCGATCCGCTGCCCGGCCTGTGCCTGATGCTGCACAAGCCGCTGGGCGTGACCTGCTCGCACAAGGAGGCCGGGCCGCTGGTCTACGGGCTGCTGCCGGAGCGCTGGCGCCGCCGCGAGCCGCCACTTTCCACGGTCGGCCGGCTCGACAAGGAGACCTCGGGCCTGCTGCTGCTCACGGACGACGGCGCGCTCCTGCACCGGATCATCAGTCCGAAGGCCCAGGTGGCGAAGCGCTACCGCGTCACCCTGGATAGGCCGCTGGCGGGGAGCGAGGCGGCGGTGTTCGCCTCGGGCACGCTGCTGCTGGAGGGCGAGGCGCGGCCGCTGCTGCCGGTGCGGCTCGATGTCGAGGATGACACGCACTGCGCGGTGACGCTGATGGAGGGGCGCTACCATCAGGTCCGCCGGATGTTCGCCGCCGTGGGCAACCACGTGACCGCGCTGCACCGGGACCGGGTCGGCGGGCTCGACCTGCCGGCGGATCTGGCCGCGGGGGCCTACCGAGTGATGACGGCCGCCGATGTGGCCGCCGTGTTCGCGGGCGGGTGATCCGGGCTGCGCGCCTGTCAATGCAGAGCCCGATCTCGGACCGTATATCCGCCAGCGCGGCGCGCAGATCCGCTCTGGTGACCGGATCGCCCTGCAACGCCTCCGCCGTGGCATCGGCCCAGCCCTCCGCCTGCTCTGGAGAGACCGTGGCCTTCTCCCGGAGGGTCCGGGCGAATGTCGGAGTGTCGAACGCGCCGTCCGTCAAAGGCTCTGACTGAGAGACGGCGCCGCTGGCGCGGCTGTTCCTGTGCTCGGTCCCGGATGGGGTTCCGCTTCGCTGCACCTGTCCGGGAAGGGTGGCGGTTCCGCTGAAAGCGCGACGCCCTCTCTTGGGCGCATGCAGCGCCAGCGGAATGCGACCCGGGATCGAGCACGAGGTTCCGCCGCGAAGCGGCCCCACGTTCTTGGACCTGCTTGCGGTCTCCCCGCGAAGCCTTGCTTCCGACCCCGCCCTCTGCTAAGCGCCGGCCCATCCCACACGCGGAGCCGGCCTCATGCCTGAATGAGGCGTCTTCCGGTGGCCGTCCGAGTCCTCGGACGGCTGCATCCCTCCGCGGCGGATCTAACCGGAGCGTACAAGAATCATGGCCGTCGATTTCTCTATGCGTCAGCTCCTCGAAGCGGGCGCCCATTTCGGTCACCAGTCCCACCGCTGGAACCCGAAGATGCAGCCGTACATCTTCGGTACGCGCAACAACATCCACATCATCGACCTCGCCCAGACCGTGCCGGCGATGCACCAGGCGCTGCAGGCGGTGAGCGACACCGTCGCCAAGGGCGGCCGCGTGCTGTTCGTCGGAACCAAGCGCCAGGCGGCCGACACGATCGCCGATGCCGCCAAGCGCTCGGCCCAGTACTACGTCAACTCCCGCTGGCTGGGCGGCATGCTCACCAACTGGAAGACGATCTCGGGCTCGATCTCGCGCCTGCGCAAGGTCACCGAGACGCTGGAGACCGGCGGCCCGGGCCTGACCAAGAAGGAGCGCCTGATGCTCTCCCGTGAGAAGGAGAAGCTCGAGAAGGCGCTCGGCGGCATCAAGGACATGGGCGGCGTGCCCGACCTGCTGTTCGTGATCGACACCAACAAGGAGCAGCTGGCGATCAAGGAGGCCAACCGCCTCGGGATCCCGGTGGCCGCCATCGTCGACACCAACTGCAACCCGGACGGCATCACCCACATCGTCCCGGCCAACGACGATGCCGGCCGCGCCATCGCGCTCTACTGCGACCTGATCGCCAAGGCCGCCATCGACGGCATCTCGCGGGCCCAGGGCTCGTCCGGCATGGATCTCGGTGCCTCCGAGGAGCCGATGGCCGAGGAGCTGCCGGCCAACGACGACGCGGCCGTCTCGGTCGAGTCCGACGCCCTCGACCCGGCCGACGTGGCGATGCTCGCCGAGACGACCGAGCATTTCGAGCTGCTCGCCGCCCCGCGCGGCGCGCCGGACGACCTGACCAAGCTCCACGGCGCCGGCCCGCAGATCGTGCAGAAGCTGAACGACGCCGGGATCTACCACTACTGGCAGATCGCCGCGATGACGCCCGAGGACGTCGCCAAGGTCGATGCCGACCTGAAGCTCAACGGCCGCATCGACCGCGATTCGTGGGTCTCGCAGGCGCGCGGCTTCGTCGAGGCCGCCGCGGCGGTCTGATCCATCGGGGACGTTGCGGCGGCCCTGTCATCGGGCCGTCGCGGATCCGGCATACCGGGCCCGGCCGCTCACCCGCGCGCCGGGCCTCTCTCATCCAGACCGTACGAAAGGGACCGCCATGGCCAACATCACCGCCGCGATGGTGAAGGAGCTCCGGGAGAAGACCGGCGCCGGCATGATGGATTGCAAGGGCGCGCTCAACGAGACGCAGGGCGATATCGAGGCCGCGATCGATTGGCTGCGCAAGAAGGGCCTCGCCAAGGCCGCCAAGAAGGCCGGCCGCGTCGCCGCCGAGGGTCTGGTCGCCGTCGAGTCCGCCGGCCACCACGCCGCGGTGGTCGAGGTGAACTCCGAGACCGACTTCGTCGCCCGCAACGACGCCTTCCAGGCCTTCGTCCGCGAGGCCGCCAAGATCGCGCTGAACACCGACGGCACGCTGGAGGGTCTCCAGGCCGCCCATTTCCCGGGCGGCACCGAGACCATCGCCGAGAAGCTGCAGGCGCTGATCGCCACGATCGGCGAGAACATGAACCTGCGCCGGGTCGCCAAGCTCGAGGTGAAGAAGGGCGTGATCGCCTCCTACGTGCACAACCAGATCTCCGACGGTCTCGGCAAGATCGGCGTGCTCGTGGCCCTCGAGTCCGAGGGTGACGTTGACGCCCTGTCGGCGCTCGGCCGTCAGATCGCCATGCACGTCGCCGCCACGAACCCGGTCGCGCTGGACGCCTCGGGTGTCGACGCCGCCACGGTGGAGCGCGAGTCGAACATTCTGCGCGAGAAGAACGCCGGCAAGCCGGACCATGTGCTCGCCAAGATCATCGAGAGCGGCTTGAAGAGCTACTACAAGGAGGTCACCCTCCTGGAGCAGCCCTTCGTGCACGACGGCTCCAAGACCATCAGCCAGGTCCTCAAGGAGGCCTCCGGCAAGGTCGGCGGTCCGGTGGCGCTGACGGGCTTCGTCCGCTACGCCCTCGGCGAGGGCATCGAGAAGGAAGACGGGCCCGACTTCGCCACCGAGGTGGCCCAGCAGGCCGGCCGCGCCTGAGGATCGAATGCGATCGCCCGGCGCGCCGGGCCGCACCGCGCCAAGCCCCGTCCGGCACAAGCCGGGCGGGGCTTTCCATTTCCAGCCCCGCCGACGGGTTCCAATCCGAACCGTGTTGCGGCGCACACCCGGTTTCGCGGCACTGCGCTACATCGTGCTCATGGCTTTGAAACCCTTCTCCTACCTGATGATCGGCGTGTTCGCGTCCGGTCTAGTCATGACCGTCCTCGGCGCCGTCGGCGTCCTGACCGGCAGCTGAGAACGGGCGCCGGCGTGACGGCTTCCGTCATGCCGGCGCCGCATCCACCCAGGCGCATCCGTTCCAGATCCGGACCACGATGGTGGCGCAGCCGTTGGCCACGGTGATGCGGTTGTACGCGTTGGGTTCGTTACCCCGCAGACGCGTCGAGGTCGCCGAGCCGGCCTGGACCGCCAGGAGCTGGCCGCGGCAGCCGCGCATCACCCCGCGATCCACCGCGTTCGCCGCAGGACCGTCGAGGCCCGCGAAGCGCGCGTAGTGGCGGTGCAGGTGGCCTGCGAGCGTCAGGCCGACGCCGCAGCGGCGGAAGGCCGCCAGCGCCAAGTCGGCGCGGCCGACGAGCCGGGCCTCGGCGTCCCAGGGCGGCGGCATGAACGGATGGTGGCCGACCACGATCTTGAACAGGTGGCTGGGCATTGCGCCGAGACGCGCCTCCGTCCGGGCGATCTGGCTTCGGCGGATCATGCCCTGCGACCAGTCCCGCTCGGGCGCCCAGCGCCGCACCGTGTTGAGGCAGACCACGCCGATCTCGTCATCCTGGAAGCTGGGTTCGGTCTCGGCCGCGATGGCGTGCCTGTAGCGCGCGAACGGCCGGGTGAAGCGCTCCACCAGGCGGTAGGGCGAGATGTCGTGGTTGCCCGGCACGCCGATCCACGGCCGCGCCAGGCGGGCCAGGAACGCGCGGGCCTGCGCGAATTCCGCCGGGCGCGCCGCCATGGTGAAGTCGCCCGAGGCGACGATCAGGTCCGGGGCGTCCGCGTTCAGCTCGTCGATCAGAGCCTCGACCACGGCCGGATCGGTGCGGCCGAAATGAAGGTCCGAGATGTGGCTGATCCGCCTCATGCGCCCGTCGCCGCGTCCGCCGGCCGGGGCACGATCACCGGCAGCGCCCGTCGGCGGATCCCGTAGCGCAGCGGCGAAGGGATCAGCAGCACCTCGCCGTCATTCATCACCCGCAGGGCCCGGCGATGGGTCGCGATCGTCAGCTCGCTCACCGGCATCCGTTCCACGTCGGGAAGGCGGCGCCAGTCCCCGAGGGCGAAGCCCAGCGCGAGGCGCAGGCTTCGCCACGCCGATAAATTGGCGAGGACATAGAGCGTGAGCTGGCCGCCATCGACCGGGGCCCGCAGCAGGAGCTGACCGGGCCGCTCGACATAGTCGCCGACCACCACCGCCATCAGCCGCGCGCCAAGCCGCCGGTCGGTGCCGTCGATCGTCCCGGTCACGGTGATCCGGGGGTACCGGCCGAGATGGCGGATCAGCCCGACTCCCCAGCGCAGCAGCGTCCGCAGGGCGTGTTGGCGCCGGTGCGCCTCGCGGTGGCGCGCCACCCGCGCCGGCATGCCGAGCACCGAGTTGATCACGAAGGTGCGTCCGTTGACGGTTCCGACGTCGATCCGGCGCGGGGTCCCCTGAACGAGGTTGGCGACCGCGCCGTCGAGGTCGAGCGGCAGGCCGAGATCCCGGGCGAGCAGATTCATCGTGCCGAGCGGCAGGATCCCGAGGGGTGTCGCGCCTCCGACAAGCGCTTCGGCCGCGCAGGCCACCGTGCCGTCGCCGCCGGCCACCACCACCGCGTCGATGCCCGGCTCGGCCACCGCGGCCGCGATCCGCGCCGGAAGCGGTGCCGCGGGATCGGCCTCACCCAAGGCCTCGAGTCCCGCCGCGGCGATCCGCGCCCGGATCGCCTCCGGCGCCACGCCCGAGGCGATGCCGCCGGAATCCCGATTGATCACCAGTGCGATTCGCATGCGCGTCCCGGGCGGCTGCTTTCCCGAGGCCGTCTTGCCGAGTCCGCCTCGCCACATCCGCTTTGCCAGGACTGCACGTCGATCGCGTGTCGCCCCGACCGCCGAACCCGGTCCGATGACCGACGCCCCTCGACGGCGCTCCCGTCGTTGACGTAGAAGCCTCCCCGTTCGCGCGACGCGGAATGGAGCCGGGAACCGACATGCCGGAAGCGACGCCGTTTCGCCGTATCCTCGTGAAGCTGTCGGGGGAGGCGCTTGCGGCGCCGGACGGCTACTGGTTGCATCCTCCGACGCTCGCGCGCTTTGCCGAGGACATCGCCCGCACCATCGAGGTCGGGGCCGAGGTCGCCATCGTGGTGGGCGGCGGCAACATGATCCGCGGGGCGCGGATCTCGGCCGCCGGCTGGATCGACCGGGCGACCGGGGATTCGCTGGGCATGATGGCCACCGTGATGAACTCGCTGGCCATCGAGACCGCGCTGAACGCCGCAGGCGTCCAGGCCCGCACCATGTCGGCGGTGTCGATGCCGACCATCTGCGAGACCTACGCCCGCCAGCCGGCGCTGCATCACCTCGACAAGGGGCAGGTGGTCGTCCTCGCCGGCGGCACCGGGAACCCGTTCTTCACCACCGACACCGCCGCCGTCCTGCGCGCCGCGGAGCTGCGCTGCGACGCGGTGCTGAAGGCGACGCAGGTCGACGGGGTCTACTCGGCCGATCCCAAGACCGACCCGAGCGCGACCCGGTACGACCGCATCACCCACGACGACGCCATCGCCCGCGATCTCAAGGTGATGGATACGGCCGCCTTCGCGCTGGCCCGGGAAAGCCGCCTCACGATCGTGGTCGGCTCGCTGCACCCGCCGAGCTCGATCGCCGCGATCCTGTCGGGCGAGGCGCCCTCGACGCTCGTGGTCCCCTGACGGGGCGCACCCGGCGGACGCGTATCCCCGGGGTGCAGGGATGTTTGCGGCCCTGAAAAAATTCGTCCATTGAGGCCGCGACTGCCCACGCCGGGCTCAAGACAACGTCAGACGTGTCGGGACGACCATCATGGCCACACCGGAATTCGACCTCAACGACATCAAGCGCCGGATGCAGGGCGCGGTCGCCTCGCTCTCCAAGGATCTCGGATCGCTGCGCACCGGGCGCGCCACGCCGTCGCTGGTCGATCCGATCCAGGTCGATGCCTACGGCTCCATGATGCCGATGGCCCAGGTCGCCACCGTCAGCGTGCCGGAGCCCCGGCTCCTGTCGATCTCCGTCTGGGACCGCAGCATGGTCACGGCCGTCGAGAAGGCGATCCGCGAATCCGACCTCGGTCTCAACCCGCAGACCGAGGGGCAGACCATCCGGCTCCGCATCCCCGAGATGAACGAGCAGCGCCGCAAGGAGATGGTCAAGGTCGCCCACAAGTACACCGAGGAGGCCCGCGTCGCCGTACGCCATGTCCGGCGGGACGGGCTCGACCACCTCAAGAAGCTCCTGAAGGACAGCGCCATCTCGGAGGACGACGAGAAGCGCCAGGCCGCCGACGTGCAGAAGGCGACCGACCAGTTCATCGCCGAGATCGACGGCGTGCTGGCCACCAAGGAGAAAGAGATCATGCAGGTTTGAGGCGACGGCCGGACCGCGCGTGAGTTCCGCCGCCGCACCGGCTGCGCGTCCTTCGGGCCGGCGCGAGCTGTGGCTGCGCGTCGCCTCGGGCCTCGTGCTCGGGGGCGGCGTGCTCGCAGCCCTCGTCTATGGCGGATGGGCATTCGCCGGGATCTGGCTCGCCGCCGGCATCGTGGGCTTCGCCGAGTGGATGGTGATGAGCCGCACCGAGCCGCGGGAGGTGCTGATCGCGCTGGGCGCGGCGACGCTCGGCGCCCTGCTGCTCTGCGAGCGCGGGGGAGCCCCGGCGCCCGCCTGCATCGCCGTGCTGCTGCTCGGCGCCGCGGCCTGCGCCACGGTCGCCCGGACGGCGGGCGGGCGGCTCCGGGCCCTCGTCGGCCTGCTCGGGGCGGCGGCGATCGCGGCGGTGCCCGTGGCCCTGCGCGACGACCCCGGCATCGGTCTCGTCGGCCCGGCCTGGATGTTCGCGGTGGTCTGGTCGACCGACATCGCCGCCTATTTCGCCGGCCGGAAGATCGGCGGGCCGAAGCTGATGCCGCGGGTCTCGCCCAACAAGACGTGGTCGGGCGCGCTCGGCGGGCTGCTCGGCGCGGTCGTGGCCGGGACGCTGGTGCCGGTCCTGGCCGACCTCGCCGGGATGCCGCTCCCGAGCGCCGCCTCTCTGCCGGTGGTGGCTGGCGTGAGCGCGCTCGCCTCCGTCCTGAGCCAGGCGGGCGATCTCATCGAGTCCGGTCTCAAGCGCCGCTACGGCGTGAAGGATTCCGGAAAGATCATCCCGGGCCATGGCGGCGTCATGGACCGGCTCGACGGATTCTTCGCCGTCGCCGTGCTGGCGGCGGTCTATCTCGCCCTGCGCGGGGGCGGTCTGATCGCGTGACGACGAGGGAGTTGGACCCATGACCCAGATCGTCAGCGTCTTCGGCGCCACCGGCTCGATCGGGCGCTCCACCGCCGACCTGCTCGCCCAGCATGCCGACCGGTTTCGCGCCGGCGCGCTGGTGGGGGGCAAGGATCCGGTCGCCCTGGCGCAGATGGCGCGCGCGCTGAACGCCGGCTACGCGGCGCTCGCCGACGCATCCGCCGGCCCGGCGCTGGCCGAAGCCCTGTCGGGCTCGGGCATCCCCAACGGGGCGGGGGACGGGGCCGTCATGGAGGCGGTCGCCCGGGACGCCGACATCGTGGTGGCGGCGGTGAGCGGGGCGGCCGGGTTGAAGTCGACCCACGCGGCGCTGCGCCTCGGGCGGACGGTGGCGCTCGCCAACAAGGAGAGCCTCGTCTGCGCCGGCGACGCCTTCATGCGCGACGCCGCGCGCTACGGCGCCACCATCCTGCCGATGGATTCCGAGCACGACGCGCTCAGCCAGGCCCTCGCCGGCCGGCCGCTCGCGGACGTCCGCACCCTGATGATCACCGCCTCGGGCGGCCCGTTCCGCACCTGGACCCGCGAGCGGATCGCCGCCGCCTCCGCCACGGAGGCCGCCGCCCATCCGACCTGGTCGATGGGCATGAAGATCAACATCGATTCGGCCAGCCTGATGAACAAGGGTCTCGAACTCATCGAGGCGCACCACCTGTTCGGGATCGAGCCGGAGCGCCTCGACGTCGTCGTGCACCCGCAATCGGTGATCCACGGGATGGTCTACTGGATCGACGGGGCGGTCACCGCCGAATTGGCGCTGCCCGACATGCGCGTGCCGATCTCGCACTGCCTGGGGCTCGGCGACCGGCTGACCATCGCGCGGGGCCGGCCGCTGGACCTCGTGAAGCTCGGCGCGCTCACCTTCGAGGCGGCGGACGAGGACAGGTTCCCGTGCCTGCGGATCGCGCGGGCGGCCCTCGCGGCCGGCGGGGCCGCGCCGACCGTGATGAACGCCGCCAACGAGATCGCGGTGGCCGCCTTCATCGCCGGCCGGATCGGCTTCTACGGGATCAGCGACTTGGTCGAACGGGCCTGCGCGCATTTCGCCGGCCCGTACCGGACCGCGCCGGCCGATGTCGACGAGGCGCTCGCCATCGACGCCCATGTCCGGGTCTGGAGCGCCGAGGCGCTGCCGGACCTGCGCGCCGCCGGGTGAGGGCGGCGGCTCAGCGCGGCGGACCGTAGCCGGCCAGGAACATCCGCACCGCCTCGTCGATCTGGTATCGCCGGTCGGCCTCATGGGCGCTGCCGCCCGCGCCGAAGAGCAGCCGGGTCAGCAGACCGGCCTGGCACAGATGCAGGAACTGTCGGGCGGCGAGCTCGGTATCGGCGATCCGCAGCCGACCCGACTGAACCTGGGCGTCGAGATAGCGCGACAGGCGCTCGACGCCGCAGGCCGGCCCCGCCTCGTAGTAGACCTGCCCGAAGCGGGGGAACTTCTCGCTCGCGCCGATCACCATGCGCAGCAGCGAGACGTGCTCCGGCCGGCACATCTCGGTGAGGAAGCTCGTGCCGAGCCGGGTCAGCACGCCCGGCACGTCCGGATCATCAGCATCGAGGGTGAACAGCGCCTCGGCGAGGCTGGTCTTCTCCTGGACGGTCAGCGCCTCGAACAGCGCCTCCTTGCTGTCGAAGTAGACGTACAGCGTGCCCTTCGAGACCCCGGCGGCTCGGGCGATCTCGCCCATGCTGGCGCCGTCGAAGCCCGCGGACAGGAACACCGTCCGGGCGCCGTCCAGGATCTGTCGCCTCTTGTCGCTTTCGTGCTGGACCGGATTCCGCTCCAGCGTCGCCCCCGCCACCATCGTCCCGCTCCGCTTGACCGAACCGTTCGGTCAATCTATCCTGAGACTCATCCCGACGCACGTCAAGACGCGTCGCGTGCATTGACCGAACGGTTCGGTCATTCCACTTGAGGCGCCCGCATGTCCCTCCGTGAGGACGCAGACCGATCCCCCCGCGGCTTCGACGCCGTCGCGGAGGAGCGGGCCGAGTCCGCCGCGCCGGTCGCACCGGCACCGCCGGGTGACAAGCCGGCCGCGGGGCAGCCCGGCCCGGCCGCACGCGCCGGACGGACGCGGCCGCTGAGGCGGGTGATCGTCCTGGGGCTTCTCGCGGCTGCCCTCGGCTTCGGTGGCTATCAAGCGTGGCACTGGTGGAGCGTCGGGCGGTTCTTCGTCGCGACGGACGACGCCTACGTGCAGGCCGATATTTCGGTGCTGGCCGCGAAGATCTCGGGCTATCTCGAATCCGTGCCGGTGGTGAACGGCGCCGCGGTGAAGAAGGGCGACGTGATCGCCAAGCTCGACGACGGCGACTATCGCCTCGCCCTCCAGGCGGCCCAGGACAAGGTGGCCACGCAGGAGAGCACCATCGCGCGCATCGGCCGGCAGGTCGAGGCGGCGCAGGCGCAGGTCGCCCAGGCCGCCGCGCAGCTGGACGCGACGCGGGCCGATGCCATCCGTGCGCAGGCGGATTTCGTCCGGTCGACGCAGATGCAGGCGGATTACGTCGCCAAGTCGCGGATCGACCAGACACGCGCCGACCGCGACCGGACCGAGGCGTCGGTCAAGGGCATGGAGGCCGGCCTTCTGGCGGCCCGCGCCAATGTCGACGTGCTGCAGGCGCAGCGGCGCGAGGCGGAGAGTCTCGCGGCCGAGCTGCGCACCGCCGTCGACCGGGCCCGGCGCGACCTCGAATTCGCGGTGATCCGCGCGCCGTTCGACGGCGTGGTGGGCAACAAGGCCGTGGAGGCGGGCGCCTACGTGGCGCCGGGAACGCGCATCGCCGCCCTCGTGCCGCTGCAGAGCGTGCGTATCGACGCGAACTTCAAGGAGACGCAGGTGGAGCGCATGCGCCCCGGGCAGCCGGTCTCGGTGACGGTGGACGCCTATCCGGATCGCGAGATCCAGGGGGTCGTGGAATCGTTCTCGCCGGCCTCGGGCTCCGTCTTCAGCCTGCTCCCGCCGGACAACGCCACCGGCAACTTCACCAAGATCGTCCAGCGCCTGCCGGTCCGGGTCCGCGTCTCGGAGGACGTCGCCCGCGCGGGGCTGCTGCGGCCCGGCCTCTCGGCGGTGGTGCGGGTCGACACCCGCACGGGCGTGGACCGCTCCGTCCTCGACCGGGCCGCCGCCGAGCGGCCGGTCAGCACCGCGAGCCGCTGAGGCGCGCCGTGGCGACGACCGCCGATTTGGTCGGGACGCCGGCCCGCGCGGCCGATCCGCCGATGGATCGCCGCCGGCTGATCGCGTTCCTCTGCATGGTGTTCGGGATGTTCATGGCGATCCTGGACATCCAGATCGTCTCGGCCTCCCTCAACGAGATCCAGGCCGGCCTCTCGGCCTCCGGCGACGAGATCCCCTGGGTCCAGACCAGCTACCTCATCGCCGAGGTCATCTCGATCCCGCTCTCGGGCACGCTCTCGCGGGTCCTCTCGACGCGGTGGATGTTCGCGATCTCGGCGGGCGGGTTCACCGCCATGAGCCTGATGTGCGCGACCTCCTCGTCCATCGGCGAGATGATCGTCTGGCGGGCGCTCCAGGGCTTCATCGGCGGCGGCATGATCCCCACCGTGTTCGCCGCGGCCTTCACGATCTTCCCGCCCTCGAAGCGGACGATCGTGTCGCCGATGATCGGCCTCGTGGCGACGCTGGCGCCGACCATCGGGCCGACGGTCGGCGGCTATCTCACCGATTTGATGTCGTGGCACTGGCTGTTCCTGATCAACGTCGTGCCCGGCATCTTCGTGACGGTCTCGACATGGATGCTGGTCGATTTCGACAAGCCGAATTACGGCCTGATCAAGTCCTTCGACTGGGCGGGCCTCGCCTTCATGGCGGGCTTCCTCGGCTGCCTCGAATACGTCCTCGAGGAGGGGCCGAACCACGACTGGCTGCAGGACGAGGCGGTGTTCGCCTGCGCGGTCGTCTGCGCCGCATCGGGGCTGCTGTTCTTCTGGCGCGCCTTCACGGCCGCGCAGCCGATCGTCGACCTGCGCGCCTTCTCCGACCGCAACTTCGCCAGCGGCTGCGTGGCGAGCTTCGTGCTGGGCATCGGGCTCTACGGGCTGACCTACATCTACCCGGTCTACCTCGCCCGGGTGCGGGGCTACTCGGCGCTGATGATCGGCGAGACGATGTTCGTCTCCGGCCTGTGCATGTTCGCCACCGCCCCGATCGCCGGCCGGCTCTCCGGCAAGGTCGATCCGCGCCTCATGATGGGGATCGGCTTCGCGGGCTTCGCCGGCGGCACTTGGATCGTCACCGGCCTGACCAAGGACTGGGACTTCTGGGAGCTGCTGCTGCCGCAGGTGCTGCGCGGCTGCTCGCTGATGCTGTGCATGATCCCGATCAACAACATCGCCCTGGGCACCCTGCCGCCGGCGCGGATGAAGAACGCCTCCGGCCTCTACAACCTCACGCGCAACCTCGGCGGCGCGGTCGGCCTCGCCCTGATCAACACGCTGCTTAACGACCGGTGGGACCTGCACCTCGCCCGGCTGCACGAGCGCTTCACCTGGGCCAGCAACTCCGCCCTGGAGCGCCTCGACACGCTGCAGCGCGGTTTCGGCGCCTTCGGCAGCGCTGCGCCGGACATGGCGCTCAAGGCCATGACCAACACGGTGCGGACGCAGGGGCTGGTGATGGCCTTCGAAGACGTGTTCCTCGCCCTGACCGTGCTGTTCCTGGCCATGGCCTGCGCGGTTCCGCTGGTCCGCCGCCCGCAGGCCGCCGGCGGCGGGGGCGGTCACTGACCCGGGGGGCGTGGATGTGAGGATTGCGGGGATGGCATCGTCCCCGCCGCCCCCGACCGGGTTCCCGGGCACGCCGCCGTGCGACCTTCGCGGGTGGGGCGCAGGATTGCGTTGGCAGTTGGCCGCCCCGATCTGCTAAACCGGTCGGATGTCCGGCCTGGAATGCCGGCGGGAACGGCCAGGAAACGGCTCATGGACTTCCTCAACGCGATGGGCGGGACCGCCGGCGGCTTCTTCGGCGCGGTGATCCCCTTCCTGTTCGTGCTCACCGTCGTGGTCTTCGTCCACGAGATGGGCCACTTCCTGGTCGGACGCTGGTGCGGCGTCGGCGTGCACGCCTTCTCGCTGGGCTTCGGGCCGGAGCTGTTCGGCTTCAACGACCGGCGCGGCACCCGCTGGAAGCTCTGCGCCATCCCGCTCGGCGGCTACGTCAAGTTCCACGGCGACGCCAACGGCGCCAGCATGCCCGATCCCGAGACGGTCGCCCGGATGAGCCCGCAGGAGCGGGCGATCAGCTTCCCGACCCAGCCCGTGGGCAAGCGCGCCGCCATCGTGGCGGCCGGGCCCGTGGCGAACTTCATCCTGGCGATCCTGCTGTTCGCCGGGGCGATCTGGCTCGGCGGCCGCTACGAGCTCCCCGCCCGGGTATCCTCGGTGGAGCCGAACAGCGTCGCCGCCCAGGCGGGCTTCCAGCCGGGCGACGTCATCACCGCCATCGACGGCGAGACGATCGGCGACTTCAACGCCATGTACCGCACCGTGACGGGCAGCGCCGGCACGCCCCTGACCTTCACGGTGGAGCGCGACGCCCAGGCGATCACCATCCAGGCGACGCCCGCCACCTACGAGGAGAAGACGCCCTTCGGCCGTCATCGGATCGGCCGCCTCGGCATCCGCTCTCCGGCGGGCTCGGAGGCGCGGCTCGTGCGCTACGGGGCGCTCGACTCCCTGAACCTCGGCGTGAAGGAGACCTACTTCGTCGTCGAGCGCACCTTCTCGTATCTCGGCAAGCTCGTCACCGGCCGTGAATCCGCCGACCAGCTCTCCGGCCCGATCGGGATCGCCCGCGTCTCGGGCGAAGTCGCCAAGAACGGCGGCGTCGGCGGCCTCGTCGGGCTCATCGCGCTGCTCTCCGTCTCGATCGGCCTCCTGAACCTCTTCCCGGTGCCGCTGCTCGATGGCGGCCACCTGCTGTTCTACGCCTTCGAGGTGGTGCGCGGCCGGCCGCTCAGCGAGCGCGCCCAGGAGATCGGCTTCCGGATCGGCCTCGCCCTCGTGCTGATGCTGATGCTGTTCGCCGCGTGGAACGATATCCTCAACCTCGGGGCGTCCTGGCGGAACACCTGATCCGGGTTGGTTGCGGACCGGCCGGCATCCCGTCCGGCTTCCACCGGAAAGGATGCCCCATTGCTGCCGCGATCCCGCCCCGGCAGCGCCTGCCCGGGGTCGCGGCGTCGGCGTGGATTTCGGTTAAAACGCGGTTAACGGCACCGTTCGCGGCGATGAAAATCGCTTCGGGCGCAAGCTTTTACGGCTGATTCACTAAGATCTGCGGTTTGCCCGCAGCCTTTGTGCAGCGTTAAGTGGCGCGAAGGCCACGACCCCCCAAAATCCCCTGACGATGGCCTCCCGCGCGTTTGCTTGGCAGGGGAATCCCGCTAAGAGCTACGCTTGGACCGAAGCCACGCTTGGACCAGGTGACGGGACGGCCGATCAACGGTCGCCTGTGACGGGCTAACCCCCGCGACCAGAACAGAAACGGGCGATTGCATGATGTCGTTGACGGGGAAGCCCCGACGTAAGTCGGTGCGGAAAACCATCGTCCTAGTCACTGCTGGTCTTGGCGTCGTCCTCAGCGGAGCCGCCCAGGCGCAGCAGATCGTCGTCCAGGGCAACCAGCGCGTCGATGCGGACACGATCCGGTCCTACGTGACCGGTACGGCGTCCGGCTCGAGCGAGGAGGCGCGGCGCAACCTGCTGGCGAGCGGCATGTTCTCGGACGTGCGCGTTGCGCAGTCCGGCGGCCGCACGGTGGTCACCGTCCGCGAGAACAACCTGATCAACCGCGTGGTCTTCGAGGGCAACAAGAAGATCGAGAAGGCCACCCTCGAGGGCGTGGTCGAGGCCAAGGCCCGCGGCCCGTACAGCGAAGCGATCATCAACGCCGACCTCGCGCGCATCCGCGACGTCTACAAGCGCTTCGGACGCGGCACCGCCAAGGTGACCTACCGCACCGTCGACCTGCCCAACGGCCGCGTCGACGTGATCTACCAGGTCGACGAGGGCGACAAGACCGGCATCATCTCGATCAACTTCGTCGGGAACAACGCCTATTCCGAGCGGACGCTGAAGGGGCTGATGAGCTCCTCGGAGATGAACTTCCTGTCGTTCATCAAGACCTCGGACGTGTACGATCCCGACCGCATCACCAGCGACCTCGACCAGGTCCGGCGCTACTACCTGAAGAACGGTTACGCCGACTTCCAGGTGGTCAGCGCCGACGCGCGCTACGTCGAGGGCGAGACCTCCGGCTACGTCATCACCGTCACGGTGAACGAGGGCGAGCAGTACCGGGTCGGAGCGGTCTCGGTCGACACGCGTCTGCCGGGCCTCGACACCAGCCGGCTCGACGGCAACGTCGCCGCCGCGATCGGTGACGTGTACAACGCCGACGACGTCGAGAAGACGCTCAACAACGTCACCCGCGAGGTGAACCGCGCCGGCTATCCGTTCGCGCAGGTCCGCCCGACCGGTCAGCGCGACCCGGCGAGCCACCAGGTCTCCCTCGGCTTCGTGGTCGAGGACGGCCCGCACGTCTACGTCGAACGCATCAACATCCGCGGCAACACCCGCACCCGCGACTACGTCATCCGCCGCGAGCTCGATATCGCCGAGGGCGACGCCTACAACCGCGTGCTCACCGACCGCGCCGAGCGCCGCCTCAACGGCCTGGGCTTCTTCAAGAAGGTGCGCTTCTCCAACGAGCCGGGCTCCGCACCGGACCGGGTGGTGATCAACATCGATGTCGAGGATCAGCCCACGGGTTCGTTCTCGGTGGCGGGCGGCTACTCCACCCAGGACGGCATCATCGGCGAGGTCTCGGTCTCCGAGTCCAACTTCCTCGGACGCGGCCAGTATGTCCGCCTCGCCGGCACCGGCGGCCAGTACTCGCGCGGCGTCGACTTCTCGTTCACCGAGCCGTACTTCCTCGGCTACCGGCTCGCCGCCGGCTTCGACGCCTTCTACAAGTACTCCGACCTGACCCGGTACTCGCGCTACGAGACCACGGTGTATGGCGGCCAGCTCCGGCTGGGCCTGCCGATCACCGAGGAGTTCGGCGTGACGCTGCGCTATTCGCTGTACAACACCGAGCTGAAGGTCCCGAACACGCTCAAGCGCCCCTACGACGACTGCTCGGTCCCGATCCCCGGCTACACCGCCACCTACGCGGCGGGCACGATCGACCCGAACACGGGCCGCAACATCGGCGGCCAGGCGCTCTATCCGAGCTGCGCCTACGACGGCGAGGCCTCGATCGCCATCAAGGGCTCCGAGGGCAACACGCTCACCTCGCTGGCAGGCCTGACGCTCGCCTACTCGACCCTCGACGTGGTCGGCGCCCCCCGGAACGGCCTCTACGCCGAGCTGAAGCCCGATGTGGCCGGCCTGGGCGGCGACTCGAAGTTCTTCCGCGTCACCGCCGACGCGCGGTACTACAAGGAGATCTTCGAGGACGTGGTCGGGTTCGTCCGCTTCCAGGGCGGTCACATCGAGTCGATCGACGGCAAGTCGCTGCGCGTCACCGACGAGTTCTTCCTCGGTCCGTCGCTGGTCCGCGGCTTCGCGCCGAACGGCATCGGTCCGCGCGACGTCGGCATCGCCGACGCCCGCTCGAACGCGATCGGCGGCTCGACCTATATCGGCGGCACCGTCGAAGTGCAGTTCCCGCTCCCCGGGGTCCCGCGCGATCTGGGCCTGAAGGGCGCGCTGTTCGCCGATGCCGGCACGCTGTTCGGCTATCACAGCAAGCGCGCCTTCGACGTGAACGGCGACGGCTTCATCAACGGCACCTCGCCGCAGACCGGCCGCTGCAACTTCTCGGCCTTCACCATCGGCGTGGAGCCGGAATGCGTGAACGTCCGCGACACCGCGGCGATCCGCTCCTCGGTCGGCGCGTCCATCCTGTGGAACTCGCCGCTCGGCCCGATCCGGTTCGACTACGCCTACGCGCTGAGCAAGGACGAGGGCCAGAAGGTGTTCGTCCCGATCCTCGGCAAGTACGGGTCCATCGGCAAGGATCAGACCCAGGCGTTCCGCTTCTCCGGCGGCTCGCGCTTCTGATAGACATCGCGCCGGCCGGGTCGACCCGGCCGGCGCGGTGGAGAGCATGTCAGATCCCGTTTTCTTCTCGGCCGCCGTCGGCCTGACCCTGGCCGAGATCGCGGCCGCCGCCGGAGCTCCGCTTCCGAACGGGGCGGATCCGGAGCGGCGGCTGACCGGCGCTGCGCCGCTTGAGAGCGCCGGGCCGAACCACCTCGCCTACATGGACAACGCCCGCTACGGCGATGCCCTCGCCACGACGCGGGCGGGCGCCTGCCTGATCTCGCCCCGCTTCGCCGCGCGCTGCCCGGACGGCACCGTCTCCCTCGTCAGCCGCGACCCCTACCGCGGCTACGCGGCGCTGCTCGGCCGACTGCATCCGGACGCGCTGCGCCCCGGCTCGCAATTCGCCGCCCGCGGGATCGCCCCCGGCGCCCATGTCCATCCGGAGGCCCGGCTGGAGGAGGGCGTCACGGTCGATCCCGGGGCGGTGATCGGCCCGGCGGCCGAGATCGGCGCCGGCACGGTGATCGGCCCCAACGCGGTCGTCGGCCCCGGCGTGCGCATCGGGCGCGACTGCGCGATCGGCGCCGGGACGACGCTGAGCCACGCGCTGCTCGGGAACCGCGTGATCCTGCACCCCGGGGCGCGGCTCGGCCAGGACGGGTTCGGCTTCGCCATGGGCGCCACCCATCTCAAGGTGCCGCAGGTCGGCCGGGTGATCGTCCAGGACGATGTCGAGATCGGCGCCAACACCACGATCGACCGGGGCGCCTCGCGCGACACGGTGATCGGCGAGGGCACCAAGATCGATAACCTCGTGCAGATCGCCCACAATGTGGTGATCGGGCGTCATTGCGTGATCGTGTCGGGGGTCGGCATCTCGGGCTCGACGACGCTCGAGGACTATGTCGTCCTGGGCGGGCAGGTCGGCGTCGTCGGCCACCTGCGGATCGGCCGCGGGTCGCAGATCGCCGGCTCCTCCAACGTCAACCGGGACGTTCCGCCCGGCAGCCGCTGGGGCGGAACGCCCGCCAAGCCGGTGCGGGCGTGGTTCCGCGAACTGACCACGCTGGCCCGCCTGGCCGAGCGCTCCGCCAAGGCGCCGGGCGACGAGGAGGCCTGAGACGGCCCGTCGGCGGTGCGGGGCATCGCCGCGGCCCGCGGCCGTCCAAACCTGCGGAAGGTCTTGCGCTTCCGGCGATTTCTTCCGAAGAGGGCGGTCTGTCCGCCGCCGGCGGCCGGAGGTGAGGTCGCCGCGGGCGGCCAGTCGAGGTGCGGGATCTGATGAGTGAGGCGGCGCGCGAGACCGGCGAGGAGCTGGGCATAGCCGATATCCAGACATTGCTGGAACTGCTGCCGCACCGCTACCCGTTCCTCATGGTCGACCGCATCGTCGAGATCGACCGCGACGAATCCTGCGTGGGGATCAAGAACGTCACCGCCAACGAGCCGCAGTTCATGGGCCATTTTCCGGGGCTGCCGGTCTTCCCCGGGGTGCTGCTGATCGAGGGCATGGCGCAGACGGCCGGCGCGATCTGCTGCCGCCACATCCGGACCGACGAGCTGCGCACCAAGCAGGTGTTCTTCATGACCATCGACAAGTGCAAGTTCCGCAGGCCGGTCACGCCCGGCGACCAGGTGCGCTTCCACATGAAGAAGATCAATCACCGCCGGACCATGTGGTGGTTCCGCGGCGAGGCCCGGGTCGACGGGACGCTGGTCGCCGAAGCCGAGATCGGCGCCATGCTGGTGACCGAGTGAGCGATCCCCTGATCCACCCGAGCGCCGTCATCGAGTCGGGCGCCGAGATCGGCGACGGGACCCGGATCGGCCCGTTCTGCCATGTCGGTCCGGAGGTGGTCCTCGGCCGGGAGTGCGAACTCGTCAGCCACGTCGTCCTGGCGGGCCGGACGACGGTCGGCCCCCGCACCCGGATCTTCCCGTTCGCCTCGATCGGCCACCAGCCGCAGGACCTCAAGTACCGGGGCGAGGCCTCGACCCTCACGATCGGCTCCGATTGCCTGATCCGCGAGGGCGTCACCATGAATCCCGGGACCAGCGGCGGCGGCCTGGAGACCGCGGTGGGCGATCACTGCACCTTCCTGGCGAATTCGCATGTCGGTCACGACTGCCGGGTCGGCGACCACGTGATCTTCTCCAACAACGTGATGCTGGCGGGCCATTGCTCGGTCGGGGACTACGCGATCCTCGGCGGCGGCGCCGCCGTGATCCAGTTCGCCCGGGTCGGCGCGCACGCCTTCGTGGGCGGCCTCTCGGGCCTGGAGAACGACTGCATCCCCTACGGGATGGTGCTCGGCAACCGGGCCTACCTGTCGGGGCTCAACATCATCGGGCTGCAGCGGCGCGGCTTCGCCCGGGAGGATATCCACGCCCTCCGGCGCGCCTACCGGCTGCTCTTCGCCCCCGAGGGCACGCTGATGGAGCGCGTGGAGGACGTGGCGGCGACCTTCGAGTCCCACGCGGCGGTGCGGGAGATCCTCGACTTCATCCGCAGCGGCGGCAAGCGCTCGGTCTGCACGCCGCGCGAGATCCCGACCCCGATCAGCGCCGCCTGAGCGGGGCGTGCGGTGGCGAAGGCGGATCCCGGGCCCGGCGAGGCCCTCGTGCTGATCGCGGGAGCCGGGCGCCTGCCGGAACTCGTCGCCGAGTCCCTGCGCCGGTCGCGCCGGCCGTTCCGCGTGATCGCGCTGCGCGGCTTCACCGATCGGGCCCTGCGCGGGAGCGCCGACGCCACCGTCGATCTCCTGGACCTCGCCGCCACGCTGAAGCTGCTGCGCCGCTGGGGCCCGGCCGTGGTCGTGCCGGCCGGCGGGGTTTCCCGTCCGAGCCCGGCCGCGATCCTCAATGCCGGCGCGGCCCTGCGCAACCGCGAGGCCCTGCGCGCCATCGCGGGCGGCGGTGACGACCGCCTCCTGCGCGCCGCTTTGGCCCTCGTCGAGGAGGAGGGCCACCGGGTCGTCGGCGTCCACGAAGCGGCGCCGGACCTGCTCTGCCCGGACGGTCCGATCGGCCGGCGGGTGCCCGATCCGGCGGCGGCCGCCTCGATCCGCACCGGTCGCGCCGTACTGGCCGCGCTCTCACCCTACGATCTCGGGCAGGCCGTGATGGCGGCGGGCGACCGGGTCATCGCCGTCGAGGGTCCGGAGGGCACCGACCGGATGCTCGCCCGCGGGCGAGCCCTCGGCCGCCGGCCGTTCGGCTGGGGGCGGGCGCTCCCCGCCACCGTGCTGGTCAAGGCGCCCAAGCTCGGCCAGGACCTGCGGGTCGACCTGCCGGCCGTCGGGCCGCGCACGGTGCGCAACGCCGCCCGGGCCGGCTGCGTCGGCCTAGCGCTTGAGGCCGGCGGGACCCTGGTGATCGACCGGGCCGCCACCGCCGCGGAGGCGGACCGCCTCGGCCTGTTCGTGGTCGGGTACGGGGGCGCCCCGTGACGGCTGCCCGGCCGCGCACCATCTGGCTCGTGGCCGGCGAGGATTCCGGCGACCAGCTCGGCGCCAAGCTGATGCGGGCGCTGCGGGCGGCGGCGCCGGGGGCGACCTTCGCGGGCGTCGGCGGCGAGGCCATGGCGGAGGAGGGGCTTACCTCCCTGTTCCCCCTCGATGACGTGGCCGTCATGGGCTACCTGCCGGTCCTCGCCCGGGCCCGGACGCTCCTGCGGCGGATCCGCCAGACCGTGGACGCCGCGGTGCGGGCCCGGCCGGACGTGCTGGTGATCATCGACAGCCCCGGCTTCACCCACGCGGTCGCGCGCCGGGTGCGCAAGGCGGCGCCGGGCATCCCGATCGTCGACTACGTCTCGCCCAGCGTCTGGGCGTGGCGGCCGTGGCGGGCCAAGGGCATGCGCCCGTTCATCGACCACGTGATGGCGCTGCTGCCCTTCGAGCCGGACGCGCATCGGCGGCTCGGCGGACCGCCCTGCACCTATGTCGGCCATCCGCTGATCGAGCGCTTCCCGGACTTGCGTCCCTGCGGGTCCGAAGTCCTGCGGCGGGAGGCGGTGCCCTACAGCCTCGTGGTCCTGCCGGGCTCGCGCCGCGCCGAGATCGACCGCCTGATGCCGGTGTTCGGGCGGACGCTGGAGCAGATCTCCCGCGTCGTCGAGGTCGAGGTCATGCTGCCGGCGGTGACCCGCCACCGGGCCCTGATCGAGCGGCTGGCGCTGGACTGGCCCGTCCCGGTCCGGATCCTGACCGGCGAAGGGCCGAAATACGCCGCCTTCCGCGGGGCCCGGGCCGCGCTGGCCGCCTCCGGCACGGTGACGCTGGAACTGGCGCTCGCGGGCGTGCCGATGGTCGTCGCCTACAAGGTCTCGCGCGCCGAAGAGCTCGTCGCCCGCCGGCTCATCCAGGTCTCCACCATCGTGCTGCCGAACCTGATCCTCGGGGAGAACGCCGTGCCGGAATTCGTCCAGGCGGCGTGCGCCCCGGCCTCGCTCGCGCAGGCGCTCCTACCCCTGCTGGCAGGCGGGGCGATGCGTGATGCGCAACTCGCCGCGCTCGCCAGGATCGACGACCGCATGCGCCTGCCCGAGGCCGACACCCCGAGCCGGGCGGCTGCGCGGATCGTCCTGCGGGCGGCCGAGGGGCTGGACACCGGACCGGCGGCGTGAGGCCGATCGCGGGGGCCGAGGATCGCCGGCCGCGGTCCGCGCGGGAGACGACGGAGCCAGCCGAATGCCCCTATCGGGAACCGTCTTCGCCCGGGCGACGGCTGCAGCGGACATAGGTCGCGGTGCCCCTGCCGCTCGACCAGGTCAGGCGGTCGCCGTCCACCGTCAGGCGGACCAGCGAGGACCAGTGTCGCCGCCGGTCCCGGCACTCGGCCGAGGCGACCCAGGCGTTCCCCGTGCGGCGCAGATCGTGGAAGGCGCAGAGCGTGTGGCCCGCCCGGGCGCGGTCCGGGGTGATCGTCGCCGGGATGTAGCCGCGCCGCCGCGTCCCGGACCCGCAGGCATCCGGCGTCGGCCCCCAGATCCCGACATACTCGGCGCTCGGTGGGGCCGGGGCCCGAGCGGGGCGCTGGGCCGGGGCGGTCGTCGGGACGGCCGGTGCCGGCCGAGCTGCGGGAGGCGCGTCCGGAGCGTCGCGGACGGGGGCGTCGAGCAGAACGACCCGGCGTGCCGTCTGCTGGACCGGCGACGGATCGCTGGACTGGCCGGTGCCGGCCGCCTGATTGCGGAACGGCATGTCCTCGGTGAGATAGGCGGCGCTATAGGCGAACAGGCCGACCCAGCCGGCGACGAGAAGCGCCGGCACGGCGTAGCGGCGCCTGGAGCCGGAACGCGTCCCGCCGCCCGGATCCGCCAGCACCAAGGCTCCCATCCCCCACCCCCCGCCATACGCTCGGAACGCCGGCGCCCGGCGGTGACGCCGGCTCCGCGCAGGCGCTCCTCGCCATCAGATCCTAGCGGCCGAAGATCCCCTTCAGGAACTGGGCCGTGCGGTTGCGCTTGCGCTTGCGCGCCAGTTCCGACGCATCCTTGAGCCACGCCACCTGGACGACCCGCCGCTCGCCCTCGAACGGCTCGTGGCCGTGCCAGGAATTGTCGGCCCGCAGGAACGCGAACATCGTGCCCATCGTGGGAGGCACCTCGACGGCGAACGGCTCGTAGTTGCGGCCGTCGTACAGGACCCGCAGGCGGCCGGCGGCCGGGGCGTCCCAGGCGTCGTTCATGTAGACGAGGAGCGTCAGCACCTTGGACGGGCCGTCCGTGTGGATCGAGCCGTATTTGAGCTGGCTGCGCCGCATGATCGTGGTGAGCCGGGGACAGGAGACGAGGTCGATGCCGAACTTCTCGCCGAGAATCGCCGAGAACGCATCGGTCTCCAGTTCCTCGATCAGGGCCTTGAAGCGGCCCTTCAGGGCGACTTCGTCCACCGTGAGGTAGCCGGGCTTGGCGATGTCGGGAAAGTCGCGGCGGATCGCGTCGATCGCATCCGGATTGAGGACGTTGCTGCCGAGCGTGTAGGCGTAGGGCTCGCGCGACATGGGTGCGGCGCGCACCGCCGAGACGTCGAGGATCGAGAGAGCGGACATCGGTGGGGTCCCTTGGCTCCGGCACGCGTCTCCGGCACGCCGCGTCCCGGAGACGCGTGCCGGGCGGCCGGTCGGGCGGGCGAACCGAGGCCGTCCGCGCGGGGCGGCGCACCCCGGAAGGGCGGCCCGACGCGGCGGTCCCGGACCCCTCATAATCCGCCGATTGCGGCGGACGCGCGGCGAAAGCCGCCCGGTGGCGCATTCCGGTGACAGTCTCGGGCGCCGGCTTGTGCAGGATGGTGCGATGCCCGCGGACTTTCTTCCCGGGCGCGTGCTGGAACCCGTTCTCGATGAGGCCGCTGGCCCTCGCTCTGCTGTGCTCTCACCTTGTCGCGATCGCGACCGGGGCCGCCGCGTTCGCGCAGTCGCGGTCGCCGCGCGGGTCGCTGACCCCGCGCATGACCTGCGCCGAGGCGATGGCCCTGGTGAAGGGGGAGCGCGACGTGGTGATCGGGACCGGCGGCGTTCCGGAGCGTTTCGTCAGCGGGCCGGGCCAGTGCGCCGGCTCGGAGATCGCCGAATTGCGCTTCGTGCCGACCCGCGACAACCCGCAATGCCCGATCGGCTATCACTGCCGCGAGCCGGGTTTCGAGGAGTGGAACTGGTGAGCGTCCGGCCGGTGTAAATCGCCGCACGGTGCGGGCGTGACGAAAGTTTCACGCGACAGCGCGGGGCAGGTGCCCTTATCTCGCCATCACCCGGGGCCAAGGCCGTCGGGTTCCGCCCCCTGCCGGGCGCGGACGGATGGGAGATCGACGCGTGGCAGCACTCAGGACCGGGCTGGGAATCCAGGCGGTGCTCACGGCCGTGGCCGCGCTGATCCTGCTGGCGTTCCCCGGAATCCCGAGTCCCCCGCTCTACGTGTCGCTGGCCGGCTTCGCCCTTGCGGGCATCCTGGTCGCCTCCAACGGCATCTCGGCCTACCTGAAGGTGTTCGTCTCGGTCTACGGCGTCGGCTACCTGCTGCTCGCCGGATCGAAGACGATCGCCGCCATGGGCCTGCTGCCGCCGGTGATCGCGGCGCTTCTCCCTCCGGCCTTCGCCGCCACCGGCGCGGTGGTGTTCGCCGCCATCGTCCTCGGCATCTCGTATGTCGAGCCGATCCGGGCGATCACCAACATCGCCGACCCGTATTTCGCCAACCGCGACAAGCCCACGAAGGAGATCGGGCTGTTCCGCTGGTTCGGCAGCACGGAGGGGCGGATCGGCCGCAACCTCGTCGCCCTGTCGATCTTCGTCAATTTCGCCGACGTGGCGCTCACCCTCCGGTTCAACTTCTTCTACCGAGACATCTACAACTCCCTGCAGGAATACGACGCGAACGCCTTCTGGTATCAGCTGCTCTGGGTGTTCGTGCCGCTGGCCACGCTGAACATCGCCATCGGCATGTTCGACCTGTTCGTGGATTCCTCGCTGCTGATCCGCTGGCGCACGTGGCTGACGCACAGCCTGTACGAGCGCTGGCTCGGCAACGGCACCCACTACCGGATCCCGTTCACCGACGAGGAGGCCGACAACCCGGATCAGCGCATCCAGGCCGACGTCAACAGCTTCATCGTGCAGACCACGACCCTGTCGATCCGGCTGCTCAGCCAGGCGGCGCAGCTCGTCTCGTTCATCGTGATCCTCTGGAGCCTGTCCCGGGACTTCGTCGTGCCGTTCACCGACGCGGTGATCCCGGGCTTCCTGGTCTGGCTGGTGATCGCCTACGCGGTGGTGGGCACGTGGCTCACCCACCTGATCGGCCGGCCGCTGATCGGGCTCGACTTCCGGCAGGAGCAGGTCGAGGCGAACTTCCGCTTCGCGCTGGCCCGCAACCGCATCTATTCCGAGCAGATCGCGCTGCTGCGCGGCGAGCGCGCGGAGGCGTCGCGGCTGGCGACGCTGTTCCACAGCGTCATCGACAACTACGTCGGCATCATCTTCCGCCGCATCAAGCTGATCGCCTTCACGTTCAGCTACCGGCAGGCGAGCGTGATCTTCCCGATGGTGCTGGCGGCGCCCTCATTCTTTGCCAAGAAGATCACCCTCGGCGCCCTCCAGCAGACCTCGCAGGCCTTCGGACAGGTGCAGAGCTCGCTGTCCTTCTTCGTGGATTCCTACACGACGCTCGCCGCCTACAAGGCCAACACCAACCGCCTCGGCTCCTTCCGCCGGGCCATGACCAAGGCTGAGGCGCTCGAGAGGGCGGGCTACGGGCTGGTCCAGGGCAACGAGAGCACCGGCGACGTGACCGCGCGCGGTCTGGCGCTGGCGCTTCCGGACGGGCGCACGATCGTCACCGCCGACACGCTGACGCTACCCCGCGGACAGGCGACCCTGATGACCGGGCCCTCGGGCTCGGGCAAGTCGACGCTGTTCCGGGCGATCGCCGGGATCTGGCCGTTCGGCAAGGGCCGGATCGACGTGCCCGCCGGGCAATCGGCGCTGGTGCTGCCGCAGCGGCCCTACATCCCGCAGGGGACGCTGCGCGGCGCGGTGGTCTATCCGAACACCACCGACCAGTTCTCGGACGCGGCGATCCGCGAGGCGCTGACGGCCGCTCAGCTCCCCCACCTCGTCGACCTGCTCGACCAGACCGACACCTGGGAGCGGCGGCTGTCGGGGGGCGAGCAGCAGCGGCTCGCCGTCGCCCGGGCGGTCCTGGCCAAGCCGGAATGGCTGTTCCTCGACGAGGCGACGGCCTCGCTCGACGAGCCGTCCGAGGCGGCGCTCTACCGGATGCTGCGGGAGCGGCTGCCCGGGACGACGATCGTGTCGATCGGCCACCGGTCGACGCTGGCGGCGTTCCACGACCGGCGCATCGCCCTGGAGCCGGAGGGTGGGGTGTTCACCCCCCGGGAACGGCGCGAGCCCCTGCCGGCGGAGTGAGGCAAGCCGCGTCCGCTACCCGCACTCCCCCCTCTGCGGGGGAGGGGGAGCCCGTACAGGCGACCTACGCCGTCTTCCTCAGCCCCGCGGCCGCCCGGGCCGCCGTCTCGATCGACGCGGGATCCGGCACGCCGGGCTTGACCACCCAGCTGCCGCCGACGCAGAGCACCGACGGGATCGCCAGCCAGTCCGGGGCGCTCGCCTCGGTGATACCGCCCGTCGGGCAGAACCGCACCGCGCCGAACACCGCCGCGTGCGCCTTCAGCGCCTTGATGCCGCCCGCAGCCTCGGCCGGAAAGAACTTGAACCGGTCGAGCCCGTGATCGAGGCCGCGCATGATGTCGGCCGCGGTGGCGATGCCCGGCAGGTAGGGCACGCCGTTGGCCTTGGCGGCATCCGTCAGGGGATCCGTCAGGCCGGGTGAGACGATGAATTCGGCTCCCGCCGCCAGCGCGTTCTCGAGATCGCGGGGGTTGAGCACCGTCCCGGCCCCGACCACCGCACCCTCGACCCGGGTCATCTCCCGGATCACCTCGAGGGCCGCCGGGGTGCGCAGGGTGACCTCCAGGGCGGTCAGCCCGCCCTTCACCAGGGCGTTGGCGATGGGCCGGGCCTGCGCCACGTCGTCGATCACCAGGACCGGAATGACGGGCACGGAGCGCATCAGCGCGTCGATGCTGGTCAGATCGTTCATGGTCGGCACCTCCTCTTGGATGTCAGAGGCCGGCGGCGGCGAGCATCGCCGAGGCGCCGCGCTCCGCCGTATCGGCCCCCTGGCGCATGAACGCGAACAGCTCGCGCCCG
The DNA here is from genome assembly GCF_022829385.1 of Methylobacterium sp. J-070. GTDB lineage: Bacteria > Pseudomonadota > Alphaproteobacteria > Rhizobiales > Beijerinckiaceae > Methylobacterium. The sequence goes on from NZ_JAKSXX010000151.1 coordinate 42,875, forward strand.
GTGCCCTGCGCCGGCTCCGGCGCCTCCGCGACCGGGCGGGCGGCCAGTTCCGCGTCGTCCACCAGCACCTCGAGCAGCCCGTCGGCGGCGCTGAGGCGGACGATGTCGCCGTCGCGGATCCGCCCGATCGGGCCGCCGCCGAGCGCCTCCGGGCTCAGGTGGATCGCGGCCGGGACCTTGCCGGACGCCCCCGACATGCGCCCGTCGGTCACCAGGGCGACCTTGTGGCCGCGGTCCTGCAGGACGCCGAGCGGCGGGGTGAGCTTGTGCAGCTCCGGCATGCCGTTGGCCTTCGGGCCCTGGAACCGGACCACCACCACGACGTCCCGCTCCAGCTCACCGGCCTTGAACGCCTTCAGCACCTCGTCCTGGTCGGAGAAGACCCGGGCCGGCGCCTCGATGGTCCGGCGCTGCGCCTCGACGGCGCTGGTCTTGAAGGTCGCCCGGCCGAGATTGCCCTTCACCAGCCGCATGCCGCCGTCCGGCTGGAACGGGTCGGCGGGCCGGCGCAGCATCGTGTCGTCCAGGCTCTCGGCGACCGCGTCCTCGAAGACCAGCTCCTCGCCGGCGAGCTTCGGGTCGCGGGCGTGGTCGCGGAGCGACTGGCCCGCCACCGTCAGGATGTCGTCGTGCAGCATGCCGGCATCGAGCAGGGCGGCCATCACGAAGCTCATGCCGCCCGCGGCGTGGAAGTGGTTCACGTCGCCGGCGCCGTTCGGGTAGACCCGGGCGATCAGCGGCACGGCGCTGGAGAGCCGGTCGATGTCCTCCCAGTCGATTACGATGCCGGCGGCCCGGGCGATGGCCGGAAGGTGGATCGCGTGGTTGGTCGAGCCGCCGGTGGCGAGAAGGCCGACCGCGGCGTTGATGATCGCCTTCTCGTCGACGCACAGGCCGAGCGGCCGATAGTCGTTGCCCGCGGCTCCGATCTCCGTGAGCCGGTGGATCGCCGCCCTGGTCACGGCCTGCCGCAGCTTCGTGCCGGGATTGATGAAGGACGCGCCCGGCATGTGCAGGCCCATCATGTCCATCATCATCTGGTTCGAGTTGGCGGTGCCGTAGAACGTGCAGGTGCCGGCCGCGTGGTAGGAGGCCGACTCGGATTCGAGGAGCTCCGCTCGGCCGACCTTGCCCTCGGCGTAGAGCTGGCGGATGCGCTGCTTCTCCTTGTTGGCGAGGCCCGAGGGCATCGGCCCGGCCGGGATCAGGATCGTCGGCAGATGGCCGAAGCGCAGCGCCCCGATCAGCAGCCCCGGCACGATCTTGTCGCAGATGCCGAGAAGCGCCGCGCCGTCGAACATCCCGTGGCTCAGCGCCACCGCGGTGGAGAGGGCGATCGTGTCCCGGGAGAACAGCGACAGCTCCATGCCGATCTGGCCCTGGGTGACGCCATCGCACATGGCCGGCGTGCCGCCCGCCACCTGGGCGGTGGCGCCGCGCTCCCGGGCGAACAGCTTGATCTGGTCCGGATAGCGCCCGTAGGGCTGATGCGCCGAGAGCATGTCGTTGTAGGCGGTGACGATGCCGATGTTCATCACCGTCCGCTCGTCGCGGATCGCCGCCTTGTCCTCGCCGGAGGCCGCGAAGCCGTGGGCGAGGTTGCCGCAGGCGAGCTTGCCGCGCCGGACCCCCGCGTCGCGCTCGCGGGCGATCAGGTCGAGATAGGCGCGCCGGGGCTCGCGGGAGCGCGCCACCACCCGCTCGGTGACCGCCGCGACCTCGGGGTGAAGCTCGGTCATGCTGGTTCCTCCAGGCTCGATGCGGACGGACGGGGACGCATTCGGCCCCGCTCGGCGCATGCGAGTATCTAAGGGGTGCGCTGCGGGATGTAACCTGGCCGCTGCGCAACTGACACGCGCGCTCCCTCCCCCCTGTGCGGGGGAGGGTGGCCCCCGAAGGGAGTCGGGAGAGGGGAGCAACGGTGCAGGACATGGCTTTGCCCGCCCCGCCAGTCGCGCCTCAACCTGAACCCGGGTTCCCCTCTCCCGACCCCTGCTGACGCAGGGGCCCCTCTCCCCCGCAGAGGGGGAGGGGGGACTCGAACCGGCTCAATACTCCCAGAAGATCCGCTGCAGCTCCTTGGTGTCGCTCGTCTTGGTGAGCGCCACGGCCGCCAGGATCTTGGCCTTGGCGGGGTTCAGGTCGTGGGCGACCACCCAGTCGTAGGTGTCGTCGGGCTGCTCGGCGTTGCGCAGGACGAAGCCGTCCGGCACCCGCGAGGAGCGGATCACGAGCGTGCCCTTGGAGCGGATGTCCTTGAGCTTGTCCACGAGGTAGCCCGCCACCGAGCCGTTGCCGGTGCCGGCGTTGACGATCGCCTTGGCGCCGGCCTGGACCTCCGCGTCGTAGACGCCGGGGATCATGTTGCCCGAGCCGTAGACGATGCCCACCAGCGGCAGGCTGTCGATCTGGTCGATGTCGAACTCGGAACTCGTGTTGTGCCGCTTCGCGAGGGAGCGGACGAAGTAGGTCTTGCCCTCGACCACCATGCCCAGCGGCCCCCACTGGCTGAAGAAGGCGCTCGGCACGACGTTGGTCCGCTTGTTCACATCGCGGCCCGACTGGATGGTGTCGTTCATCGTCACCATCACGCCCTTGCCCACCGCCTCCTTGCTGGCCGCCACCGTGACCGCGTCGAGGAGGTTGAGGGCGCCGTCCGCCGAGATCGCCGTGGAGGGCCGCATCGAGCCGACCACCACGATCGGCTTGTCGCTCTTCACCACGAGGTCGAGGAAGAACGACGTCTCTTCGAGTGTGTCGGTACCGTGGGTGACGACCACGCCGTCGACGTCATCCTGCTTCAGCAGTTGAGACACGCGCTTGCCGAGCTGGACGAGCTGCGCGTCCGTGAAGCTCTCGGAAGCGATCTGGAAGACCTGCTCGCCGCGGACATTGGCGATGGTGCTCATCTGCGGCACGGCGGCGATCAGCTTGTCCACCGGCACCTTGGCGGCGGTGTAGGTGGCGCTGTTGGCGGCATCCGCGCCGGCGCCCGCGATGGTGCCGCCGGTGGCGAGGATCACGACGTTCGGCTTCTTCGCCGCCGCAGCCGTGCCGGCCTCCGGCATCTCTTTGGCAAGGAGCGGGCCCGCCCCGAATCCGGTGGCCAGGGCCAGCGCGAAGATCGCTCCGCGGGAGGTGTGGGCCGCGCCGCTTCGGCTTGAGAACATCGGTGATCCTCGACGGTTGAGGGGAGAGCGAGTCGGACTCGACGGGCGATGGTAGCCTCGCCCCGGCACGAGGCAAGGATCATGCAGGGTGCCGGGACGGCGCTCGCAGCGGATCGTTACGCGACCTCGGACGTTACATCCGATCGCCGTCCGCTCGGAGGTAAGCCCCATGCCGCATCTTTCCGGCCTGCGCGAGGAACTCGAGCGGAGCGAGCCCGCACGGGCCGCGATGTCGATGCTCGAGACGTCCCTCGCCCGACGCTCGGTCGAGGAGCAGGGCGCGTTCTGGCGCGCGATCGACCTCTACTACGTCTCGCGCAAGGCTCCGCCCGAGCCATCGGCGGCCGGGCCGCTCGCCGCCGTCCTGCAGGCGGAGCCGGTGCGGCCCGCATTGTCCTGAGCGGGCTGGAGCGCGGGACCGCGACCTCGGGGCAACGCCTGCGATCGAAGCGCCGACAGAGGTGACCGCGCCGAACCCGGATTCCTGATCCTGGGGCGAGACGTGCGCCGGTGAGGGGCGCCGCCCCAAGCTGCCTTGATCCCGGACGCCTAGGCGTTCGCCGGCACCGCGGGCGGAACGCCGGCGCCGCTCTCCGGCTCGCCGCTGCCGGCGGCGCCCCGGGTCTCGGGCATCAGCGCGAGATACAGCACGAAGCCCAGAGCCGCGATGGCCGCCAGCGCCAGGAACGCCGTGGCATAGCCGGCCGAGACGATGATCACGCCGGCGAGCGTGGCGCTGAGCGAGGCGCCGATCCCCTGCGCGGTGGCCACGGCGCCCTGAGCGGCATTGAAGCGGCCGCCGCCGCGGGTGAGGTCGGCCACCACGATCGGGAACAGCGCCCCGTAGACGCCCGCGCCGATCCCGTCGAGCAGCTGGACGCCCACGAGCCAGAACGGGTTGTCCGAGAGCGTGTAGAGCACGCCGCGCACCGCGAGCACGCCGAAGGCGGCGAGGAAGATCGGCTTGCGGCCGATGACATCGGCCTTGGCGCCCACGAAGATCGCCACCGGCACCATGACGCACTGAGCCGCCACGATGCAGACCGCGATCAGCGAGGTCGCGTGGTCCTTGCCGGACAGGTGGGTGAGGAACTGGCCCACCGAGGTCAGCATCGCCGCATTGGCGAGGTGGAAGATCGCGCAGAGTATCGCGAACAGCAGCAGAGACCGGTTCTGCAGGAGGGTCGCGAGACCCGAGGGCTTCTCCTGCGTCTGCGCCTCGTCCTCGGTCATGCCGCGGGCGAGATCGTTGTCGATGGCCTCGGCCGGCACCAGCAGCATGGCGCCGATGGAGCAGGCCGCCAGCACGCCCATGAGCCAGAACACCACGATCGGCCCGAAGAAGTAGGCGAGGCCGCCCGCCACCGCCGCAGAAACGGCGTTGCCGGCATGGTTGAAGCCCTCGTTGCGGCCGATCCGCTTGGCGAACATCTTCGGCCCGACGAGGCCGAGGGTGATGGCGGCGAGCGCGGGCGGGAAGATCGTGCCGGCGACATGGGCGACCGACTGGGTCGCGGTCACGAGGTAGAAGTTCGAGATGAACGGCAGGACGAGGCAGCTCGCCGTCACCGCGATGGCGCCGCCGATCACGATGGCGCGCTTGTGGCTGGTGGCGTCGATGAGTGCGCCCGCCGGTGTCTGGGCGAGGAGGCCGAGGATGCCCGCCACGGTCATCACGACACCGACGGTGGCCTCGTTCCAGCCCTGGTCCGGCCCGCGCACCGCGATGAGGTAGATGGCGAGGTACGGGCCGAGCCCGTCGCGCACGTCGGCCAGGAAGAAGTTGAGCGCGTCGAGGCCGCGCAGGGCTCGGCTCGAGGTGGCCGCGCTGCTCCCGGTCCGGCCCGATGCGGCTGCCGTCACCCTGTCCATCGTGAGTCGCGTCCCCGAAAGGCGGCGCGCCTAGCCCTCAGCCGGACCGCGCGCCGCGAGGCTCGACGCCCGCGTTGGCGATCGGTTCCCGCCCGGCCGGGGGCTCGGGCGGCCGCCGCGCGGTTCTTCGCGTCGCGGGCCCGCTAGGCCTCGTCGGAGGCCGCCGAAGCGTCGGGATTTCCGACATCACTTGTCGTGTCTTCCGACAAATCCGAGCCCGGCGCGCCCAGTCCGTAGCGCTCGATCTTCGCGTAGAGGAGCTGCCGCTGGATGCCGAGGCGGCGCGCGGCCCGGGCCCTGTTGCCCTCGGCCTCCCGCAGCGCCGCGGCAATCATGGTCCGCTCCAGGCGGGCTACGGCACCGGGCAGGTCGCCGGACAGCCAGTCCTCAGGTGTCTCGTCACCGGTCCGCCGGTCCGGGCGCGGCGCCGGCAGGTCGATGTCGTCGCCCGCGATCACGCCGCCGCGCACCAGCATGGCGGCGCGCTCCACGACATTGCGCAGTTCGCGGACGTTGCCCGGCCATTCATGGGCCAGCAGCCGGGATGCGCCGGCTCCGCTCAGGCGCTTGCCCGAGGGTGCGAGGAAGTGCTCGGCGAGCGGGACGATGTCGGCCAGCCGTTCCCGCAGGGGCGGCAGGGTGATCGGCACGACCGCGAAACGGTAATACAGGTCGGCGCGGAACCGGCCGTCGGCCACCAGCGCCGGCAGGTCGCGGTGCGTGGCGGCGACCAGCCGGACGTCGATCCGCGCAGGCCGGCCGCCCAGCGGCGTCACGATGCAATCCTGGATCACCCGCAGGATCTTGGCCTGCATGGGGGCGGGCATGTCGCCGATCTCATCCAGGAACAGCGTGCCGCCCTCGGCCTGATGGAAGGCGCCGGCGCGGTCCGCGGCCGACCCGGGAAACGCGCCCCGGACATGCCCGAAGAGCTCGCTCTCCAGCTGATCCCCGGGGATCGCCGCGCAGTTCACCGGGATGAACGGCCGGGCCCGCCGCCGCGAGTAGGCGTGCAGCGCCCGCGCCACCTCCTCCTTGCCGGTGCCGGTCTCGCCCTGGATCAGGATGGTGGAGGCGGTGTCGGCGACGAGGCCGATGGTCTTCTGGACCCGCCGCATGCCGGCGCTGGAGCCGACGAGACCCGGATGGCCGGTCGGGGCGGCCGGGCCGGCGGCGTCCGGCGGTGCGGATCCCAGCATCGCGTCGAGGGCGGCGGCGAGATCGGCGCGGCCGATCGGCTTGGTCAGGTGGTCGTGCGCGCCCAGGCGCATCGCCTCGATCGTGTTGGCCGGGCTCGCGAAGGCGGTCAGCACGGTCACGGGCGGCCGGTCCGGCAGCGTGCAGATCCGCTCCAGCGTGGCCATGCCGTCGAGGTCCCCGGGCATCCGCAGATCGAGGAGCACCGCCGCCACCGGGGTCTCGCGCAGGCGCGCCAGGGCCTCCGAGCCGGACGCCGCCGGCAGCGGCGTGTGTCCGAGGTCGGCCACGGTCTCGGCGAGCCCCTCGCGGAGGGCCCTATCGTCGTCGACGATCAGGATGGTCGCCATGGCAAATCCAGCAGGAAGGTGGTCTCGGTCGCGTCCTCCACCAGCCCGACTGCGCCGCGATGCGCCAGGGCGATCTCGCGCACGATGGCGAGACCGAGCCCGGTCCCGTCCGGCCGGCCGGTGACGAAGGGTTCGAACACCGTGGCGCGGATGGCGGCGTCGATCCCGGGACCCGTGTCGCTGACGCGCAGGTGCAGCCGTACGGTGCCGTCGGCCGTGACCCGCGCGGCGCCGAGCCGGACGCGGCCCCCCGGCGGCGTGTGCTGGAGCGCGTTCAGCAGGAGATTGTCCAGGGCACGGGCGACCTGCGCCCGGTCGATATGCGGGTGGTCCGCTGCGGGCAGCCCCTCGGCCGCGACGGTGATCCCCACCGCGTGGACGCGGGCGAAATCCTCCTGCAGCCGCGCGCATTCCGCGAGCAGCGGCGCCACCGCGGTCGGATTCCGGTGGAGCGGGCGCGCCTGGGTCAGGTTGAGCAGGTCCCGCAGCAGCGTGTCGACCCGGGCGATCTGACCGAGGACCGCCTCCAGGGCGGTCGCGGCGCGCCCGGGATCGCCGCTGACGAGCGCATTCTCGGCCTTGAGCCGCATCGCGGCGATCGGGTTGCGGATCTCGTGGGCGATGCTCGCCGCCAGCCGTCCGACCGCGGCCAGGCGCTCGGCGGCCCCGGCCCGCGTCCGGGCCTCCCGCAGACGCCCGCCCGCCGCATTGAGGGCCTCGACCAGGCGGTCGAGCTCGGGCTCGCCGGTCCGGTCGAGGCGGGGCAGGTCCTCGCCGTCCGGCCGCGGTGCCGCCAGCGCGGCTTCGAGCCGGGCGATGCGGCCGGAGAACCCGTACAGGAACCACCCGAGGAAGGCCGCCGACCCGAGCACGGTCACGGCCAGGAAGCCGAGGCCCGCCACGAAACGCGTGTAGGTGGGGCCATCGTTGACGCGGGCGCGCCCCATGGCCCAGGCGGTCAGGCCCGGCTCGGGCCCGCGCAGCGGGCAGCCCTGGAGCAGGAGCACCTGCGTGCGGCTCGGCCGGCGGAGCGAGACCGCGTGGTCGACGCGCAGGACCTGCGCGTTGAGGGCGGCGATCGTGTCCTGCTCGGCAGCCGGGAGGTCGGTCTTCCGGCCGGTCCCCTCGTAGGTGGGGTAGGCGTAGGCGAGCGAGCCATCCGCGGCGCTCCAGATCCCGCCCTCGATGCCCGGGGCGCCGCCGAGCGCCGCCTCCACCGCGCCGCCGAGGTCGCCCTCGGCGCCGCTGCCCCCGCGGAGGCGGACCAGGGCTGCGTAGCGGTCGGTGATCTCGCGGCAGGCCCGGCCGACCGCCACGTCCGACTGGGCGACCTGGACGCCGGTCGACTGGTCGTAGACGCCCAGCATCAGGTAGGCGGTCGCGGCCGCCGAGACCAGCAGCAGCACCCATAGGGCGAGCAGCCGGGCACGCAGGCTGTAGGCCGTCACGGCAATTCCCGGTCCGGCACGGCGCGGCTTCCTCCGACGGGACCCCGTCGGTCCGCGGGAATCCCTAAGCCGACTGCGCCGACGTGACCACCCGGCCCACGGCGGGCCCCGCCGGGAATTACAGACATCAGACGGCGTGACGATGCAACCCTGGCGTGAAAGTCTCGTCGAAACACCCGTATTCGCGCCGAAGAGATTTTGATGCGGCGGCGAAGAAGCCGGATGTTCTGGGGAAGCTCGCCGCCCTCGCCAATCTTTGCTAAACAAATCGGTGCAGCGATGCCATCGAAGCCGCGCGATCCCGGCGAGGGCGCGCTCCGCCCGCGCGCCATTCCCGGGCCGCGGATGCGCGATCGGAGACGGACGGTGTCAGAGGCCCTCGTGAACCAGGATGCGCTCGATGAACTGTCGGCGGTGATCGGCACCGAGAAGCTCGTCCGCATCGTCGACCGTTTCGTCCTGAGCCTCACGACGGCTTTCGAGGGGGCGGACCGCGCGGCGGCCGATTACGGACGCGAGGCGCACACGCTGGTGTCGATGGCGGGCATGCTCGGCTGTGCGCCGCTCTCCCGGGCCTGTCGCGGCCTCGAGGAATCCGCCAAGGCGGGCGACGACCTGACGGCCCCGCTGATCGACCTCAAGGCGCTCCGCGACGGGACGCTGGCGGCCCTGCGGGAGCTGCGTGCCCGGGCCGACGGCGCGGTCTGAGCGCCCGCCGCTAAGCACGACGGCCATGGCCGAGCCGGCGCCGCTCAATTCTGGCGCTTGACGAGCGCCTCGATCGCCGCGCGGTGAAACTCGGTCGCCATCTCGCTCAGGATGTCGGCGGCAGCGGGATTGACCCGGCGGGTCATGAGGCTCTGCTGTTCGAAGGTGCGATGCATCGCGTCGATGTCGGCCCGCGTCACGAACGGATTCTCCGCGATGGCCCAGCCGAACGTGCGCCACAACCCTTTCTGGACGGCCCACGGATCGAACGGTTTCGTCATCGCGACTCCAGTCCGCCTTGAGCATAAGCCGGCATGCGGAGACGCGCGAGGGTCGGCGCCGCGAATACTGGGGATGCGGGGCGTCGGCAGCCTTCGGGGCGGTGCGGGTCAGGGTCGGCCCGGCGCACCGACCGAAGCCGACGAACGGACACCGCATCAGGCCGCGCGATCCGCTCGGGCGCCGCTTACCCCACCGTCACTGCGTCGAGGGGGGCCTCGAAGGTCAGCACCGCCCCGTGCGGCGGGTAGGTGAGATCGGCGGTCCCGCCGAAGCAATGGGCGAGGCTGCGGGCGATCAGGCGGGTGCCGAAGCCGGTGCGGGTCGGCGGGGTCACCGGCGGTCCGCCCGTCTCCTCCCAGCGGAACCGGAGGGCTCGGCCGCCCTCGGCGTCCACCACCGCCCAGGTGATCCCGACGCAGCCTGCCGCCACCGAGAGCGCCCCGTACTTGGCGGCATTGGTCCCGAGCTCGTGCAGCATGAGCCCCAGGGTCATCCCGTGGCGCGGACCGAGGGTGAGTTCGGGCCCCGCGACCCGGAACCGGCCCGCCACCCCGTCGCCGTGCAGCGACACCGCCCCCGCAACCAGCGCCGTCAGGGATGCGCTGGTGAAGGAGCCCTGGAGGAGCACGTCGTGGGCCTGGGCGAGGGCGAGCAGCCGCGCCGACAGGGCCTCGCCGGCCGCCTCCAGCGAGGCCGCGTTGCGCATGGTCTGCGCCGCGACGGCCTGGACCATCGCCAGGGTGTTCTTCATTCGGTGGGAGAGTTCGTGCATGAGCAGCGTCTGACGCGCCTCGGTCAGCTTCAGCTCGGTGATGTCGCGCGAGACCGCGAGGATGCGCTCCGGGCAGCCGGGGGTGGCGCCGATCGGGGTCACCGCCACGTCCCACCACCGGACCGCGCCGCCGGTCTCCAGCTGCGCCTGGAAGCGGCTGGTCTCCCCCAGCCGCGCCCGGACCAGGGCGGCGGCGACCGCCGCACGATCCTCGGCCCGGCTCCAGACCTCGATCCACGGGCGGCCGATCACCTCCGCCTCGTCCTGCGCGCCGAACAGGGCCGGACCCTCCTCGCTGGCGGTGATCAGGCGCCCGTCGCGATCGAGGAGTTCGAGGTAATCGTTGGCGACCTGGGGGTAGCTGGTCGGCCGACTCCACGATGCGGCGTGCGGTCCGGCCGCCGGCTCGGTCCCGAGGCCGGCCGGCTGCAGGGCGGAGGGCGCCTCGGCACGCTCGGCGGCGAGGCGACCGGCCTCGACACGGCTGGCCGCCTCGACGATGCGACCGAGCCGTCGGCTGCGCTGCCGCTCCCGATCGACCTGTGCGGTGGCCTGCGCCAGCAGGGCGCGTAGGCGGATGTTCTCCGTCTCCAGCGCGTCGAGGCGATGCGCCGCACCGTCCATCCTCGGCACCACGAGCCCCGCACTCATCGCCCGCCCCCTCGCTCTCCCGGCGGGCCGTCTCTGCGCGGCGCGGCACCGGTGGTCCAGCGATCGCGAGGTGCGGCGACGCGATGTCGGATGCGGAGGGGGGCCGGCGGTTTCGACCGCTTCTGGCAACCCATCCTGCCCGCGACCCAGCGAATCGTTAGATGCCTCACGCTAGCATGGCGTCGGGGATAATCAACCGAGCTATGTATTCGCCCGAGGCTGAAAACTTTCTTTCCCGGCTAAGGCCGGGATAAAGACCCCTATTTGTTTCGCATCAGCAGCACGAGCCAGCCGATCCCGAGGACAAAGATAATCAAGCCGATCGAGACGAAGACCGGCGTGCCCAGGTCGATGAGGCGGGGCGCGAGCTGCGTCGCGAAGGCGGCCACCACCAGGGCCACCGCCACCCGCGCGGCGGCGCGCTCGATCCCGCGGGTGACCTTGTCGAGGCCCTTCACCTCGATCTCCACGGTGACGCGGCCCTGCTTCAGCCGGACCAGCATCAGGTGGATCAGGGTCGGCAGTTCGGACGCCGCGCCGTAGAGCCCCACGCCCAGGGCCTCGGCCTTCTGCTTGAGCGCGCCGAGGGAGAACTGCGTCTGCATGCTCGCCCGGACCGTGGGGCCGGCCGCCGCGAACAGGTCGAAGTTCGGGTCGAGGTGGCGCATCACGCCGTCGGCGGTGACCAGGCCCTTGAACAGGATGGCGAGGTCGGTGGGCATGGCGAGGTCGTTCTCGCGGGCCATGTTCATGAAGTCGGTGAGCACCAGCCCGAGGTTGAGCGGGATCGAGGAGTGACTCTCCACGAAGGACTGCGCCGAGACCTGGAGGCGGGTGAGGTCCGGGTTGCTGGTGCCGGTCCAGTCCAGCAGCACGGCCATCAGGCCGTCCGCGTCCTGCTTGAGCATCGCGCCGATCAGCACCAGGAGCTGCGAGCGCCGCCGCTGCGACAGGCGGCCGATGATGCCGAAATCGATGAAGCCGATCTTGTTGCCCGGCATGGCCAACATGTTGCCGGGATGCGGATCGGCGTGGAACACGCCCTCGATCAGCGCCATCTGCAGGAAGGCGTCGGTGCCCTTCTGGGCGAGCAGCTTCTTGTCGAGGCCGGCCGCGCGCAGCGCCGCCTCGTCGTTGGGCGGGATGCCGTGGACGAAGTCCTGCACCAGCACCCGCTCGGAGCAGTATTCCCAGTGGATCTTCGGGAAGACGATGTCGTCGCGGTCCTCGAAGATCTGGGCCAGCAGCTCGCAGTTGCGCGCCTCATTGAGCAGGTCGAGCTCGCCGTTCAGCCCGTCGGCCAGGTGGCGCATCTGCTCGCGGGGCTGGTAGCGGGCCATGTCGGGCCACTCGTTCTCGACGATGCGGGCGCCGTGCGCCATCAGGCGCAGGTCCGCCTCGATGATCTTGCGCAGGTTCGGCCGCAGCACCTTGACGATCACGTCCTCGCCCGTGTGCAGGCGCGCCCGGTAGACCTGGGCGATCGACGCGGAGGCGATCGGATCCGTGTTGAATTCGGCGAAGACCTCGTTGGGCGGGGCGCCGATATCCTGCTCGAGCTGCGGCCCGATCTGCTCCCACGGCACCGGCACGACCTGGCTGTGGAGCTTCTGCAGCTCTTCCGTCCAGGCCGGGGACAGGAGGTCCGGGCGGCTCGCCAGCACCTGCCCGAACTTGATGAAGGTCGGCCCGAGCGCCTCGATCGCCCGGCGCAGCCGCTCGGGTTCGGACAGGCGCGTCACGTCGACCCGGGGCCGGCGCCGCGGCAGCAGGGGCAGGTAGCGCAGGCCGAGCCGGTCCACGACGCGCGTGACGCCGAACCCGATCAGGATCGTGGCGATCTCCGACAGCCTCTGACGGTCGCGGGCGGCAACGAAGGCTGTCTTCAGCATGTTCTGGCGCGATCCGTTCGGACGGGAGCAAGCGTCCGGACAGCACGAGCATAAGGACTTTTTTGCGGTCGCGAAGCCCGGGACGCCGCCGTCCGTCCGTATAGCCGGCGCCGCGCCCTAGCGCGAGCGCTCGGTCCGGATCAGAAGGCCGGCTCCAGCCCGCTCGCCCGGTAGGCCTGCGCCGCCTCCGGCGTCCTCAGGCCGGCGAGGAAGCGCGCGGCGCCGTCCCGGTCGGTCGCACCGCGCAGGATGGCGGCCGAGAAGGTCGTCACCTCCTGCACCGGCTCCGGGAAGGGTGCGACGACCTCGATGCCGGGCACCACCATCAGCTCGCTGATCTGCTGGACCGCGAGGTCGGCCTCGCCGGAGACGAGCTTCTCCGCGGTGAAGCCCTGCGGGATGATGGTCGCCCGGGCGTTGACCGCCTCGGCGAGACCGAGCCGCGGCAGCAGGCCGGCGAAGTAGATCCCGCTGGCGCCCGCGCGGGAATACGCCACGGACCGCGCCGCCGTCAGGGTCTGCTTCAGCGCCGCGACGGTGGCGATGTCGGGATGCGGAGCCCCGGCCTTCACGGCGATGCCGTAGTGCGAGCGGACCGCGTCGATCCGGGTCTCCGGCTCGACGCGGCCCGCGGCGATCAGCCGGTCCATGGCGTCCGACAGGACCAGCACCGCGTCGGCGGTCTCGCCGGCCTCGAGCGCCGCCATGATGACGGTTGTCGGGGCCCAGTGGATCGCCGTCCGCCCGCCGGCCGCCTCGAAGGCGGGGACGATCTGGGCGTCGAAGGCGCCCCGCACCACCAGGGCGCATTTCAGCCGGGTCGTGGTTCGCTCGGTGGCCATGCCGTGTTCCCGTGTTCCGTCCGATAAGTGGGTGCGCTGACGATCCGTCAGACCGCGTTCCGGATATGTCGATCGTCCAACCGCCCCCTCATTCCGGGGGCTGCGGCGGCACCGCCGGAGGAGGCCTGGCTCGGCAGCGTCCGTCGAACCGTCCGCGTCACTTCAGCGTGTCGGCGTTTTGCCGCGGGAATAGTCGATCCCCGTGAAGCCGCCGCCCTGGTAGCGTTCCACGATCGCGTTGCCGCTGGTCTTGCCCTCCAGCGCCGCCGCGTGGGCATCGGCGCTGTCCTGCGGCGCCCAGCCGATCACGGCGCGCCCGTCCCGCCGCCACCAGGTCATGCGGCTGTTGTTCGACGCGCCCCAGATCACCACGGTGCCCGCCGCCCCGAGGCTCGGCGCCAGGGTCGCGCGCATCACGAGGCGGGTCATGTCGGCATAGGACAGCCACGTGGCCAGCATCCGGGCGTCGGTGGGCTCCGGGAAGCACGAGCCGATCCGCAGGAAGACGCTCTCGACCCCGTGCTTGTCCCGATAGAGCCCGCCCATCAGCTCGCCGTAGGCCTTGGACAGGCCGTAGAACCCGTCCGGGGCGTGGCGGCAATCGTCGTCGAGCACCGCGGACCGCTCATGGAACCCGATGGTGTGGTTCGACGAGGCGAACACCATCCGGGCCGCCTCGCGGCGGGCCGCCTCGTAGACGTGATAGAGGCCGCGGATGTTCGGCCCGATCACCGTCTCGAACGGGTGCTCCACCGAGATCCCGCCGAAGTGGAGGATCGTCCCGCAGCCCTCGGCGAGCCGCAGGATCGCGGGCCCGTCCTCCAGGTCGGCGACCTGGAAGCGCGCGCCTTCGGGCAGCGGGTCCGGGAACGGGACCCGGTCGGTGAGCCGGAGCGTCCAGCCCTGGTCGCCGAGCGCCCGGGTCAGCACGCGGCCCAGGGCGCCGGATGCTCCGGTCAGGAGGACGGGTTTGGATGGGGCGGTCTCGGCGGTCATGGGGTGCTGCTCCAGGCTCAGGCCGCCTCGGCCGCGTTCAGGGGACCGGCCGCCTCCGGGCTGCGGGGCCGCCGTACGAAGATCGTCATGGCGATCACCCCCGCTGCCGCGATCAGCGCCGCGATGACGAAGGCACTGGCGTAGCCGCCGAGATACTGCACGGCCAAGCCCGTGGCGGTCGGGCCGATGATGCCCGAGATGTTGCTGAGCAGGTGGATGAAGCCGCTCACCGCGCCGACCCGCGCCTCCGGCACCAGCTCGTGGATCGTCGCCCAGCAGGATTGCACCGAACTCGTCAGCATCAGCACGGCCAGCGCGATCAGCGAGACCGCCATGGCGGTGCTGGTCGCGGCGTTGACCGCGATGAGGGCGACGCCCGCGATGGCGAGCGGCACGATCGTGGTGATCTTCCGTGCCGCCAGCTTGTCGCCCATGCGCTTGTAGACCAGGTCGGCGATCACGCCCCCGCCGATATAGCCGACGAAGCCGCAGGCCCAGGGGATCGACGCCACCAGCGCCATCTCCTTCACCGGCATGTGCAGGGCGTCGGTCAGGTAGCTCGGGAGCCACGAGAGGAAGATGTAGAGGGTGTAGTTCACCGCGAACATGCCCAGCCCGAGCGAGAGGGTGCTCGGCAGCAGCAGGTAGCCCTTGAGCGACCGCGCGTGGTCCGAGGGCGCGAGGTGGGTCGCCGCCCGGCTGCGCTCCACGAGGGCGACCTCCTCCGGCCCGACCCGGGGATTGTCCTGCGGCCTGTCGGTCATCAGGAGGCGCCACGCCACGACCCAGAGCAGGCCGACGGCGCCGATGGCCACGAACGCCACCCGCCAGCCGTACTGGATCGCCAGCAGGCCGACCACGGGCGCCGCGATGGCGCTGCCCACGGTCTGGCCCGAGAAGGTGAACCCGATGGTCCGGGCGGTCTCCTCGCGGGGGAACCACGTGGTGATGGTCCGGTTCGTGGTCGAGTTCATCGGGCCCTCGGCGAAGCCGAACAGGGCGCGGACCACGAACATCTGGGCGAAGCCGGTCACCGCGCCGGTGAGCATGCACAGGATCGACCAGGCGGTTGCGGCCCAGCTGTAGACGCTGCGCGGCCCGTAGCGGTCGGCGAGCTGGCCGCCCACGAAGGCGAACAGCGCGTAGCCGAAGAAGAACGTGCTGAAGATCACCCCTAGTTCGGCGGGCGAAAGGTTCAGGTCCTGCTTGACGAACGGCGCCGCGACGCCGAGGGCGGCGCGGTCCATGTAGTTGATGATCCCGGCTATGAACAGCAGGAACGCGATCAGGAACCTGTAGCGTTTGGCGAACATGGCGTTTCCTCCAGGTATTTCACGTTTTTGCTATTTTTTGTTTTGTAGATACTTAGTCGAGGGATCGATCTGATGCTTCGTCATCGTGGCGCCCCTGGCTCGCTGCGCGCCGCGCGCCGGGATGGCTGCGCGTCCGGACGTCTCGATCATAGGAAGGCGACGGTGCAGGGGCTGAGGCTCGGGCGGGAACCCGTGCGGGTGAGGTCGCCGCTGCCGGGATCGATGGCGAATTCGACGAGGCTGTCGCCCTGCTCGTTGGCGACGAGCAGGTGTCGCCCATCCGGAGACAGGGTCATGAAGCGCGGGTCCCGCCCGCCCGCCTGGGTCCAGCCGGCGGGATCGAGCCGTCCGGCATCCGCGTCCACCCGGAAGCGCGCGATCCCGTCCTGACCGCGGTTCGACGCGTAGACGAAACGGCCGTCCGGCGTGACCACGATCGCCGCGGCCGTGCTCGCGCCGAAGAAGTCCGGCGGCAGCGTCGGAACGAGGTGCAGGGGCGTCAGCGTGCCGGCCGTGCCGTCCCAGCGACAGGTGGCGATACTCGAATCCAGCTCGTTGACTAGGAAGGCCAGCGGCCGGTCCGGGTGGAACGCGATGTGGCGCGGCCCGGCGCCCGGCCGCATCGCGGTCTGCGACGCGATCCCGAGGCGCTCGCCCTCCAGACCCAGGACGAAGACCCGGTCGAGGCCCTTGTCGGGCACGATCGCGTGGCGTCCCTCGGGCGCCAGGACCACGTGGTGCGGGTGCGCGCCGGCCTGCTCGGTCCGGTGCGGACCCGGCTCGCCCGGCATCGGCAGCACGTGGCAGGCCGGCTCCAGCCCGCCATCCGGGCGGACCGGCAACAGGGCGACCGAGCCGCTGGCGTAGTTGGCGACGATCAGGAAGCGCCCGCTCGGGTCGAGGGCCTGATGCACGCTGTTGGTGCCGCCCGTGGCCGCGCTCCCGAGGGCGCGCAGGGTGCCGTCGGCGGCGGCCGCGAAGGCGCTCGCCGCCTCGCCGTCGCCCTGGACCGTGTAGACGACGCCGCGCTGCGGATCCGTGACCAGGAAGGACGGGTTCGTCAGCCCCTCGACCCGGCCGAGATGCGTCCAGTCTTCGAGGCCGCCCCCGGTCCGGTACACGTCGATGCCCTGGCCGCGCGCCCGGCGCCGCTCGGTGGTGAAGCAGCCGACGAAGGCGAGGCCGAGGGGAGCGGGACGGGGCATGGCGGTCTCCGGATCAGCCCCGCCGCGGGACGCGGCGCAGGAAGTCGGGGTTCAGCTCCGACAGGCGATTCACCCCGATCAGCGCCATGTCGCGGTTGAGCTCCTCCTTGAGGATCCGCATCGCGTGTTCCACGCCCGCCACGCCGCCCAGGGCGGCGGCGAACATGAAGGGCCGGCCGAGCAGGACGAAGTCGGCGCCGAGCGCCAGGGCCTTCATCACGTCGGTGCCCCGGCGGATGCCGCTGTCGACGATGATCTTGAGGCCGCCCTTCCGCGCCGCGATCTCCGGCAGAACGTCGAGGGGGGCGATGGCGTAGTCGAGCTGGCGACCGCCATGGGTCGAGAGGATCACGCCGTCGGCGCCGCAGTCGCGGGCGATCTCGACATCCTCGGGGGCGAGCAGCCCCTTGACCAGGAGGTTGCCGGACCACCGCTTCCGGATCGCCTCCAGGTTCTTCCAGGAGAGCTGGTCGCGGGCGATGGTGTTGCGCACCGCCCCCTGCGACATCATCGGCGGCCCGCGCTCGGCCTCGGTGTTCTCGAAATGCGGCGCCCCGTGCTTCAGGAACGTCCGGGCGACGGTGCCGAGGAGCCAGCGCGGGTGCGTCGCGCTCTGCCACGCGACCTTGGGCGTGACCTTGATCGGCATGGAGAAGCCGCTGCGGGTGTTGTGCTCGCGGTTGCCCAGCGTCGGCGTGTCGGCGGTGACCACGAACGTCCGGTACCCGGTGGCCGCGACCCGGTCGAGCAGCCGGTCGATCCGGGTCTGGTCGCCCGGCAGGTAACCCTGGAACCAGGCCTGCGGGTTCTGGGCGTGGACGTCCTCCAGCTTGATCAACGAGGACGCGCTGAGGCACATCGGCAGGTTCATCGTCCGGGCCGCCTCGGCCAGGACGAGGTCGCCGCGATAGGCGATGAAGGCGGCCCCGCCCAGCGGCCCGACCCCGAAGGGCGCCGCGTAGCTGTGGCCGAACAGCGTGGTGGCGGTGTCCCGCGCCGAGGTGTCGCGCATCAGCCGCGGCAGGAACGCGTAGTCGGCGTAGGCGCCCCGGCTGTGCGCCAGGGCGGCCCCGGTCTCGACCCCGCCGGAGACGTACTGGAAGATCATCGGCGGCAGCAGACGCCGCGCGTGGCGCTCGAAATCGTCCAGCGCCAGCAGATCGCGGAACCGGTAGGGCGTGACCGCGTCGCTGCGCTTCAAGCTGGTGACGATCGCCTGCGGCGCCGTGATGCCCGCCGCCGCGGCGTCGGCGCCTCCCACGGTCGGCGCCTCGCGCGCGGAGGCCTCCGACCCGGAAGCCGGCCGGTCGAGCGTGGCCATCGAGTCCTCCCTGAGAACCGCCGCGGCGGACGGATTTTTGAAAGCGCTTTCAGATAGCCAGGGGCCCGGGAGGGTGTCAATATACTGCCGACGCATGGTCGCGGCGGCGGCCCCGCCGCACCTTTGACGGGGGCCGGATCCGTGACGATCCGGTGTGGGCGAGGAGAGACCGATTACTGTTCTGACCCGGCCGGGACAAATCCTCGAAGCGCCCTCGCGCAGCCCGGTGGCGCAGGATGTCGCCCGTCGCGCGGGCGTCTCGACCGCCACCGTCTCCCGGGTTCTGAACGGCTCCGCCGGCGTCCGGGCCGACAAGCGGGCGGCGGTCATCCGTGCCGCGCAGGATCTCGGCTTCGTCGCCAACGGCGCCGCCCGGGCACTCTCGACCCGCCGATTCATGGCGGTGGGCGCGGTGGTGCCCAACATCGAGAACGAGGCCTTCGTGCGCGTCCTGTCGAGCTTCCAGGACAGGCTGCGGCGGGCGGGCTACACCCTCGTCGCCGCCAACGCCGGCTACGACCTTGAAGACGAACTCCGGGAGGCGACCTTCCTGCTGGAGCGTGGCGTCGACGGGCTGATGCTGGTCGGCGACATCCACCATCCCGACCTCCACGCCCGCATCGCCCGCTCCGGAATCCCGACGGTGCAGACCTTCAGCCTGTCCCGGGAGCGCCCCTGCGTCGGTTTCGACAACGCCGCGTCGGCCTCCCGGGCGGCGAACTACCTGATGGACCTCGGCCACCGCCGGATCGGGGTGATCTCGGGCCTTCGCAAGGACAATGATCGCGGGGGCGCCCGGGTCAACGGCATCGTCCAGGCACTCGCGGCCCGCGGCCTGCGGCTCGCCCCCGAGCACGACATCGAGATCTCCTACGGCATCGGCGGCGGCCGGGACGGGTTCCGCCAGATGCTCGCCGGCGGCGAGCCGCCTACCGCGATCATTTGCGGCACCGACCAGATCGCCTTCGGCGCCATGATCGAGGCCCGGACCCGCGGACTGGCGGTGCCGGGCGACCTCTCGGTGATCGGTCACAACGATTCCGACTTCGCCCCCTTCCTCGACCCGCCACTGACCACGATCCGCATCCACTCCGCCGAAATCGGCCACGCCGCCGGCGACCACCTGATCGCCCGGATCCAGGGGCGCCCCACCGTCCAGTTTACCGAGATCGACGCCGAACTGATCGTCCGCGCCAGCACGGCGCCGCCCGCACGCTAGGATCGGTGGCGATGCTGCGCTATCTTGCCACCCGTTTGAAATCGCTTACACGTTGAGCGACGGCGGTCGGCCTCCCGGTCGGCGCGCCCAACCCGAGACACAGCATGGCTCCCCGCATCGTCCTCCTGCACGCGACGCCGGTCGCCATGGCGCCGATCCAGGCCGCCTTCGCGGAACGCTGGCCGGAGGCGGAGACGGTCAATCTCCTGGACGACGGCCTGTCGCTCGACCGCGCCAAGGAGCCCGACGAGATCTCGGACGGCATGATCGACCGCTTCGTCCGGTTCGGCCGCTACGGCCACGACATGGGCGCGGACGGGATCCTGATCACCTGTTCGGCCTTCGGTCCGGCCATCGATCGGCTGATCGACACCGTGCCGGTACCGGTGCTCAAGCCCAACGAGGCGATGTTCCGGGCGGCGATCGCGCAGGGCGAGCGCATCGGCATGCTGGCGACCTTCGGACCCTCCGTCGGCACGATGACCGACGAGTTCGAGGCGTTCGTGGCGCAGTCCGGCCGGCCGGCGCAGCTGCGGACGATCCTGGTGGACGACGCCATGGCGCGCCTGCGTGCCGGCGATGCCGAGACCCACAACCGGCTGGTCGCCGAGCGCGCGCCGGACCTCGCGGATTGCGACGCGATCATGCTGGCGCATTTCTCGACCTCCCGGGCCGCCGAGGCGGTGCGGCAGGCGGTGGACGTCCCGGTCCTGACCGCCCCGCACGCCGCGGTGGACCGCATGCGCGCGATGATCGAGACCGGCAGGAGCGCCTGACCCATGAAGCTTGGTGCCTACAGGGACCGACTGAGCGGCCATTGCGGCTTCCTGTTCACGGAATTGCCGCTGGCCGAACGCTTCGCCGCGGCGGCCCGGGCGGGCTTTCGGGCGGTGGAGCACCCGAACCTGTTCGCGACGCCGGCGCGGGAGGTGGCGGGCTGGCTCGAACGGGCTGGCGTGCCGCTGGTCCAGACCGGATTTCCGGCGGGCGACGCCTCCAAGGGCGAGAAGGGTTTCGCGGCGCTGCCCGACAAGGTGGCGTATTACCGGTCCACGATCGAGCCGACCCTCGACTACGTCGCGCAGCTCGACTGCCGCATGGTCCACCCGATGGCCGGCGTCCGGCCCGACGGGGTCGAGCCGGCGCGCCTTTGGGACACCTACCTCGACAACCTGGCCTTCGCGGCCGATGCCGCCAGGGCGCGCGGGATGACGGTGATCGTCGAGCCGATCGGCCCGGGCTCCATCGCCAACTACGTGGTCGACGATCCGCTGGTGGCGGTCGACGCCATCCGGACCATCGGCCGCGACAACGTCAAGCTGCTGTTCGATGCCTATCACTGCGTCTGCCTGGGCCACGACCCTGCGGCGCTGATCCGCGCCCACGCGCCGCTCATCGCCCATGTCCAGATCGCCGACGATCCCGGCCGGCACGAGCCCGGGACCGGCACGATCGCGTTCGATCCGATCTTCGCGGCCCTCGAGGAGGTCGGCTATGCCGGCTTCGTCGGCTGCGAATATCATCCGGCCGCCGGAACCGAGGCCGGCCTGGGCTGGATGCGGGTGTCGGACTAGCAGGCGGCCTTAGTCCCTTCGCCGTCTGTACGAGCGGAGCGAAGCACTCCGGGGAAACGCCACATCCGAGGAGCGAGCGCAGCCCGAGAGCAGTGCCCGATTGGGTTGCAACAGGATTGTCGGCTGCGCCCATGCCGAAGCGGGTCCCCTGTCCCGCACGGGAGAGGGAGCCTGTCGCGCCAGACCGTACTGGCCATGTCCGTTTGCTGTACTGTCGCAACGAGATCGGGACCGGCTCTCGTTCGCAGCGCTCGTCGAGACGAGGCGTTCAGCCGAACAGCCGCGCCCGGCGCGCCAGCACGGCGGGCCAGACCTCCGGATTGACCAGCCGCGGCGGCCGCTCGCCCTTCAGCAGGCCGATGATCTGGTCGGCGCCCCAGGACGCCACATTGCGGCGCGCCTCGTGGGTGACGCCGGCGGTGTGGTAGGTCGCCACCACGGTGTCGAGCGCGAGCAGGGACGCGCCGAGGGTCGGCGGCTCCGGAGCCCAGACGTCGAGGCCCGCGCCCGCGAGATGTCCGGAGGTCAGAGCCTCGGCCAGGGCGGCCTCGTCGTGGATGCCGCCCCGGGCGGTGGTGATGAACAGCGCCCCCGGCTTCATCGCCGCGAAGGCCGCGGCGTCGAAGCTGCCGCGGGTCGTGTCGTCGAGGGGGCAGTGGACGGACACGATGTCGGACTCGGCGAGCATCCGGGCCCGGTCGACGGGTTCCGCGCCGCGGGCCCGGATCTCCTCGGCCGTGAGCAGGGGGTCGTAGGCGAGGACCCGCAGGTCGAAGCCGCGGGCGATCTTGGCCACCGCCATGCCGGTATGCCCGATCCCGACCAACCCGAGGGTCGAGCCGCCGATCTCGTGCCCCATCAGGGATTCCCGCGAGAAGCCGCGCTGAGTCCTGAGGAGCCGGTCCGAGACGCAGATCTTGCGCGAGACCGCCAGCATCAGGCCGATCGCCAGTTCCGCCACCGAGCGGGCATTGCCCCCCACCTGATTCACCACCGCGACGCCCGCCCGCGTGCAGGCGGCGGCGTCCACGGTGTCGAAGCCGGCACCGCCGGAGGACACCGCGAGCAGGTTCGGGCATTCCGCCAGCAACGCATCGGTCACGTGCCAGCGGCGCGGCAGCTCGTCCCGCGCCGGCGAGACGTGGAAGACGTGCGCCTGCTCCAGAAGCGCCCGGAGCGCGCCCTCCGGACCCTGCAGGTCGCCGATCTGCAGGTCGATATCGGGCTCGGCCCTCAGCCGCTCGTCGAAGACCGGGTTGATCCAGACATTGAATCGGCAGACGCGCTTGAGGGCCGCCACGGGATTCAGCCCTTCACCACGGCGTCGATCGCGTCGATGACATGGTCGATGTTGTGGGTGTTGACCGCGGCCACGCAGATCCGGCCGGTTTCCAACGCGTAGACCTCGTGCTCCTCGCGCAGGCGGGTGGCCTCCGCGGGGCTCAGGCCGGTGTACGAGAACATGCCCTTCTGGACCTTGATGGCGTCGAAGCCGCGCTCGGGGTGGCGCTGCTGCAGGCTGTCGGCCATCCGCTCGCGCATCGCGCGGATCCGGTCGCGCATCTCGGCGAGTTCCCGCTCCCAGTCGGCGCGCAGCTCCGGATCGGTGAGCACGATCTCGACGATGGCGGCCCCGTGCGTGTGCGGGTTCGAGTAGCTCGCCCGGACCAGCCGCTTGGCGAAGGCCTCGACCTTCGTCTTCATGGCCGGGTTCTCGGCCACGATGGTCAGCGCGCCGACGCGCTCGCCGTAGAGGGAGAACGACTTGGAGAACGACGAGGCGACCAGGAATTCCTGGCCCGATTCCGCGAACAGGCGCACCGGCTCGGCGTCGGCGTCGAGGCCGTTGCCGAAACCCTGGTAGGCGATGTCGAGGAACGGGACCAGGCCGCGCTCGGCCATCAGGGGCACGAGGTCGCGCCACGCGTCCAGGCTGAGATCCGCGCCGGTCGGGTTGTGGCAACAGGCGTGCAGCACCACGATCGAGCCC
Organism: Methylobacterium sp. J-070; assembly: GCF_022829385.1. GTDB lineage: Bacteria > Pseudomonadota > Alphaproteobacteria > Rhizobiales > Beijerinckiaceae > Methylobacterium. The sequence continues at coordinate 65,677 of NZ_JAKSXX010000151.1, forward strand.
TTCGGCAGAGCCTCCAGGGCAGCGCGCATGGCCGGGTAATCGGCCGCGCCGGTCTCGGACGAGAAGTAGGGGTAATCGACGACGGGGAAGCCGGCCTGGGTGAACAGGGCCTTGTGGTTTTCCCAGCTCGGGTCGCTCACCGCGACGGTCGCGCCCGGATACAGCTTGGCGAGCACATCCGCGCCGGTCTTCAGGGCGCCGGTGCCGCCGATGCTCTGGAGCGTCGCGACCCGGTTCTGCGCCAGGATCGGCGCGCCCGCGCCGAACAGCAGCGCCTGGACCGCGTCGCGGAACGGCTTCGTGCCCTCGATCGGCCGGTAGGTCTTCGGCAGGCCCTTCTCGATCCAGCGCTTCTCGGCGACCTGCACGGCGCGCAGGCGCGGCACCTTGCCGTCCGCATCCGTGTACACGCCGACCACGAGGTTGAGCTTCTTCGGGCTCGGGTCGGCGTTGAAGGCCTCGAACAGGCGCATGATCGGGTCGAGCGGCGCGTCCTGGATGCCGGCGAACAGCGAGGTCATGATCGTCAATCGTCCCAGAGGGTCTTGGTCGGCGACGCGCGGGCGCCCCGGCACACCCGGCGACGGGCCGGGCCGACGCCCTTATTCCGCACATCGCGGCCGCCCGCCAGCGCTTCCGCGCGGATCAGCATCCCGGTCGGTTCAACGATAGCCCGGAGCGACCGCCCCCCGGCGCGGCCCTTCCGGACCCCGCGCCGTCGGTCGTAGAGTGCCGCCATGATGCGTCGCATTCTCCCGGTCCTCGCGGGCCTTCTCGCCGCCGTCCCCGCCTGCGCGCAGGCGCCGGTGCGGATCGGGCTGTCGGCCCCGCTGACGGGGCCGGATGCCGCCTTCGGCCTGGGTCTTCGGCAGGGCGCCGAGCAGGCGGTGGCCGATCTCAACCGGGCCGCCGGCGGGCGGGCGCGGTGGATCCTGATCCCCGCCGACGATGGCGGCGACGGCCGGCAGGCCGTCGCAGTGGCGCGGAAGTTCGCCGCCGACGGGGTGCGCCTCGTGGTCGGGCCGCTCGAATCCGGCGCGGTCGCCGCCGCGGCTCCGGTCTACGAGGAGGCGGGGGCCGTGACGGTGACGACCGGCGCGAGCTACACGCCGCTCACCGGCCGCGGGTTCTGGGGCCTGTTCCGGCTGCGCCCGAGCGACGCGCAGCAGGGCCGGGCGGCGGGAGCCCATCTGGCGAAGGCCTTCGCCGGGCGCCGGGTCGGTATCCTCAACGACCGTTCGACCTTCGGCCGCGGCCTCGCCGACGCGGTCGCGGCACGGTTGAAGGAGGCGGGTGCCCCGGAGGTGCTGTTCGACGGGTTCGCCCGCAACACGCGCGACCTCTCCGACCTCGTCGCCCGGCTGAAGGCGGCGCGGCTCGACGCGGTGTATTTCGGCGGTCTCGCTCCGGAGGCCGCGACCCTGCTCCACGCGATGCGCGATGCCGGGCTCGGCGCGACCCTCGTGGCGAGCGACGGCATCCTGGATCCCGGCTTCCCGTCCGCAGCCGGCGCGGCCGGGGAGGGGACCGTGATGACCCTGTCGCCCGATCTGCCGCGCCTGCCCGAGCCGCCCGGCGCCCGTCCGCCGCCGCGGAGCCTCGAGGCGGAGAGCGTGTCGGCCGCGGCTTACGCCGCCGTCGAGCTCCTGGCGCGCGCGGCCGAGCGCGCCCACACGGCCGATTCGAAGACCGGCCGGATTGCCGAGGGGCGCAAGGTGGCCGAGGCTCTGCGCGCCGGTCCGACGCATACGCTTCTCGGGCCGGTGACCTTCGACCCGCGGGGCGACCGGACCGACCCGCCGATCGGCCTGCGGATCTGGCGACGGATGCCGGACGGTCGCCTCGATTACGCCGGCAACGACGTCGCGGACCCGTGAAAGCCGGCGATTCATGTCGATGACGCGATGGGTTTCGCCGCCGTGACTTGCGGCCGGTTCTCGCGGCGACTACATGCGGGCGTTGCTGCTGAGCTGGCGCGGGCGATCCGTCGGATCGCATCCGCGCCCTGCGGCGTTTCCCGAACTCTGAACACATCCGAACGCGCATTGCCGGAACGCCTGCTGCCGGACGGTCCGACTGGAGAAGGTGCATGGCGAAAGAAGAATTGATGCAGTTCGACGGTCTCGTGGTCGAGATCCTGCCGGATGCGCGGTACCGCGTGCAGCTCGACCAGGGCCACGAGATCGTGGCCTACACGGCCGGCAAGATGAAGAAGAACCGCATCAAGACGCTGGCGGGCGACCGGGTCACGGTGGAGATGTCTCCCTACGACCTGGAGAAGGGGCGCCTCGTGTTCCGCCACAAGGACGAGCGCTCCTCCGGGCCCCGTCCACCCGTGCGCGGCGGCCAGTTCCGCCGCCGTTGACGGCCGCGCCCGCGCACCGGGCGTCCCCGGCCGCGCCCGCCTACCTGCTGCTCACCGTCACGGCCCTCCTGTGGGCCGGCAACGCGGTCACCAGCCGCTGGGCCCCCGGCCACGTCTCGCCCCAGGTCATCACGACTTTGCGCTGGACGGTCGCCTGCCTGGTGCTCGTTCCGATCGCCGGCCGACGGCTGATCGCGGCCTGGCCGCAGCTGCGGCCGCACTGGCTGCGCATCCTGCTCATGGGCGGCCTTGGCTACACGGCCTTCAACTGCCTGTTCTACGCGGCGGGAATCCATACCGGCGCGATCAACCTCGCCCTTTTCCAGGGGGCGATCCCGGTCCTGGTGATCGTCCTGAACCGGTTGGCCTACCGGGTGCCGGTCACGCCGGGACAGGTGCTGGGCGTGGTGCTGACCCTGATCGGCGCCGGCCTCGCCGCCACCCACGGCGACTGGTCGGTGCTCACGACCCTGGCGTTCAACCGCGGCGACGTCTTGGTCTTCGGAGCCTGCCTGCTCTACGCCGGCTACACGATCTTCCTGCCGACCCGCCCGAAGGTCCCGGGCCTGACGTTCTTCGCCGCCATGGCGCTCGCCGCCCTCGTGACCTCGCTGCCGCCGCTCGCCGTCGAGTGGGCGATGGGGCACGCCGTCTGGCCCAATCGGGAGGGCTGGGCCATGGTGGCCTTCGTCGGGCTCGGGCCGTCGCTGCTGGCGCAGCTCTTCTTCATGCGGGGCGTCGAGCTGATCGGCCCGAACCGCGCCGGCCTGTTCGTGAACCTCGTGCCGATCTTCGGCGCGGGTCTCGCCGTCCTGCTGGTCGGTGAGCCGTTCGGGGCGACGGAAGCGGCCGCCCTGGCCCTGGTTCTCGGCGGGATCGCCTGCGCCGAGCGCCTGAAGCCGGCGCCCGCCGCCGAGGCGACCCCGGACGCCGCTTACTCGCAGACGCGGACGCGGCGGATGTAGACGTCGCCGTAGGCGTCGATGGTCCGGCGGCGCTCCATATGGCAGACCGGGCCGTAATCCTCCTCGACGTAGACCGGCGGCGGGGCGCGGTAGACCGGCCGGCCCGGATAATAGCCGTTGTTGGCCGACGCGATGGCTCCGCCGACCGCGAGTCCGCCGAGGACGCCGAGAGCGGCTGCGCCACCGGCGCCGATCCCGTCGCGGGCCTGGGCGGCCGGGGCGAGGGTGGCGAGGCTCCCGACGACAAGGCTCGTCGCGAGAAGGTACTTCATGACTTCCCCCTGAAGGCAGGCGATTCGTGCCGAACGTCGGCACAGTCCTGCTAGCACACCCGAGCTTTGAGGCGTTTGTTCGGCCGCACATGCCGGCTTGACGTGAGGTGCTCCGCCGCACCAAACCCCGGGTTCAGCGAGAGGAGCGGCGATCGTCATGGTGACACGGGGCTTCGTCGGACGCAGACAGCCGCCCGAGACCGGGGCGCGCCTGCCGCCGGGCCAGTATCTCACCGACGACTTCCCGATCCTGCAGATCGGCCCCAACCCGGCCGTCGACCTGGCCACCTGGCGGTTCACCCTCCGCGAGGGATCGCGGCCGATCAAGACGTGGAGCTGGGCGGAGTTCGAGGCGCTGCCCCGCACGACCTGGACCGGCGACATCCACTGCGTGACCAAATGGTCGAAGTTCGACACGACCTGGGAGGGCGTCAGCTTCGACGACCTGTTGGCGGATGCCGGCATCGCGGCGCCGACCAACTTCTTGGTGGCGGAATCCTACGACGACTATTCCACCAACGTGCCGGTGGCCGATCTCGTGGGCGGACGCGCCCTCGTGGCGACCCGCTACGCCGGCCAGCCGATCCATCCGGATCACGGCGGCCCGGCCCGGCTGTTCGTGCCGCACCTCTATTTCTGGAAGAGCGCCAAGTGGGTGAAGGGCCTGCGCTTCACCAACGTCGACACCGCCGGCTTCTGGGAGCTCCGCGGCTACCACATGTACGGGGACCCCTGGCGTGAGCAGCGCTACATCGGTGATTGAGCCCGTCGTCTTCCGCTGGCATCGGGCCGAGATCGTCGCGATCGCGCCCGTGACGCCCCACGTGACGAGCGTCCGGCTGCGCTGCGGCCTCGCGGCCGCCTACCGGGCCGGGCAGCACGTCGACGTCCGCCTTACCGCCGAGGACGGCTATCAGGCGCAGCGCAGCTATTCCATCGCCTCGGCGCAGGACGGCAGCGGCACCTTCGAGCTGATGATCGAGGGTCTGCCGGACGGCGAGGTCTCGGGCTGGTTCTCGCAGGCCGCCGCGGTCGGCGACCACGTCGAGCTGCGCGGGCCGATCGGCGGCTCGTTCTCCTGGGACGGTCCCGACGGCGGCCCGCTGCTCCTGGGGGGCGGCGGCTCCGGCGTGGTGCCGCTGCTGGCGATGCTGCGGCGGCGGGCACAGGGCTGGCGGCAGATCCCGGCGGCGCTGATCTACTCGGTCCGCACCCGCGCGGAGGCGATCGCCCTCGCGGAACTGGAATCCCTCGCCGCGGCGGACCCGAACGTGTCCCTGCATCTCGCCACGACGCGCGAGGCCGGCGGCAGGCGGATCGACGCGGCCCTCGTCGGCGACGCCCTGGCGCGGCTGGGGCCGCCGGGCAAGGTGTTCCTCTGCGGCTCGAACCGGTTCGTGGCCGCGGCCTCCGACCTGATCATGGCCGCCGGCGTCGCGCCGGGCCTGATCCGCACCGAGCGGTTCGGCGCCTGAGCGCGGGGCTCAGGGGCTGAAGATCAGCACGAGGTAGACGAAGAACAGCACGAGGTGCACCGCGCCCTCCAGCACGGTCGTGCGCGTGCCCGAGAAGGTCAGCGCGCTGAGGATCAGCGTCACCGCGAGCAGGGTCATCTCGGTGGGCTTGAGGCCGAGCACCACGGTCTGGCCGGTGAGCAGGCCGATGGTCAGGATCGCCGGGACGGTGAGGCCCACCGTCGAGGTCGCCGCGCCCAGGCACAGGTTGATCGCCCGCTGCAGCTCGTTGCGGGCCACCGCCTTGAGCGCGGAGATCCCCTCGGGGGTGAACACGATGGCGGCGATCAGCACGCCGCCGAGGGCGGTCGGTGCGCCGAGCGTCGCGATGCCGTGATCGAGGATCACCGCGAGGCTCTTGGCCAGGATGACGATCGGCACGACGTTGGCGAGGAGCAGGCCGAGGGGCTTGGCGATGCCGCCGGCCGACGCCGCGGCGGCCGGCACGGCCAGCGCGGCCGTCTCGCGATCCTCGGCGTCGACGAAGAACTCGCTGTGGCGTCCGGTCTGGATCAGCAGGAACACGCCGTAGAGCGCGAGCGTGAACACCGAGAACGTCACGGCCTGGAGGGTGGTCAGCGTGCCGTCGCTGGTGGAGCTGGTGAAGTTCGGGATGATCAGCGCGATGGTGGTGAGCGGGATGATGACCGACAGGAAGGCGGAGGCGCCCTGGAGGTTGTAGCGCTGCTGGTGATGGCGCAGGCCGCCGACCAGGAGCCCGAGGCCGACCACGCCGTTCAGCACGATCATCAGGACCGCGAACATCGTGTCCCGGCCCAGCGTCGGCACGTCCTTGGCCGAGAGCATCACGGCGGAGATCAGCGCCACCTCGATGACGACGATGGCGAGCGTCAGCACCAGGGTTCCCAGGGGCTCGCCGAGCCTGTGGGCCAGCGCCTCCGCCTCGTGCACCACGCCGAAGGCCGCCCAGACGATGACGGCGAGCAGCCATGCGAACAATCCGGCCGCCACGAGCGGCTGCGAGAGGTCGCTGAGCCAGTCCTTGCCGAACCACGCGAAGGCGAGAACCGTCGCCCAGGCCGTCGCCACCCGCAGGGCTGCCGTCATGATCGTGGAGGTCTCCGGTGAGGCCGCGTCGGCCCCGGGAGGGGCGATGCTAGACCATGTCACGGTCCTTATGCATGGCGAGACCTGCAGGACGCCACCGAAGCGGGGCCGGGGCGGCCGATGTGACTGGGAGGCCGGCCCGGCCGATGGTCGCATCCCGGATCGGGCGCGCGCAACCGCCCCATGCTGCGGCGGGAGTGGTCAGTCGGCTCGCTTGGCGTTACATTCCCCGGACCCGAATAAAGTCCGGCGCCTGATCTCTCCGCCGCGCGATGGCGCGCTGCTGGGCGCGGCGCGGCCGTTGAGAGTTTCCGACACTTGCCTTTCCCGACCTTGCCCGCCCCCCTCGCGCGGGCCTTGAGCGACCGCGGCTACGCCGATCCCACCCCGGTTCAGGCCGCAGTCCTGGAGGCGGCCGCCGGCTCTCGCGATCTCCTCGTCTCCGCGCAGACCGGCTCCGGCAAGACCGTGGCATACGGCCTCGCGATGGCCAACATGCTCATGGGCGCGGAGGAGATGCTGCAGCCGCCGGCGGCGCCGCTCGCCCTGGTCATCGCCCCCACCCGGGAGCTCGCCCTCCAGGTGCAGCGCGAGCTGCTGTGGCTCTACGCCCCGGCGGGCGGTCGCGTGACCGCCTGCGTCGGCGGCATGGATCCGCGCCGGGAGAGCCGGATGCTGGCCGAAGGCACCCACATCGTCGTCGGGACGCCGGGGCGCCTGCGCGACCATCTCGAACGCCGCAACCTCGACCCCACGGCGCTGCGGGCCGTGGTCCTCGACGAGGCCGACGAGATGCTGGACCTCGGCTTCCGGGAGGACATCGAGTTCATCCTGTCGGCCACGCCGCCGGCGCGGGCCACCTACCTGTTCTCCGCCACGCTGCCGAAGGGCATCGAGGCCCTGGCCGAGCGCTATCAGCGCGACGCCCTGCGCCTGGCGATCAAGGGCGAGACCAAGGGGCACGCCGACATCGCCTACCGGGCGGTGCGGATCATGCCGCGGGAGACCGAGCACGTCGTGCTCAACCTGCTCCGCGAGGCCGATGCCAAGACCGCGATGGTCTTCTGCAACACCCGCAACGCGGTGCGCCACCTCCAGGCGAACCTGACCGAGCGCGGCTTCTCCGTGGTGGCGCTCTCCGGCGAACTCGGGCAGGGCGACCGCAACGCCGCGCTCCAGGCCCTGCGCGACGGCCGCGCCCGGGTCTGCGTCGCCACCGACGTGGCCGCCCGCGGCATCGACCTGCCGTCCCTGAGCCTCGTGATCCACGCCGATCTGCCGCACGACGCCGAGGTGCTGCAGCACCGCAGCGGCCGCACCGGCCGTGCCGGGCGCAAGGGCACCTCGGTGCTGCTGATCCCGAATTCCCGCCGCCGCCGCGCCGAGCAGATGTTCGCCATCGCCAAGGTCAGTCCCGAATGGTCCGGGCCGCCGTCGGCCGACGACATCCGCCGGCTGGACGGCGAGCGCATGCTCTCCGATCCGCTCTTCGCCGAGCCGCCGGCGGAGGAGGATGTCGCCCTCGCCGAGACGCTGCTGGCGAGCAAGAGCCCGGAGGAGCTGGCCGCGCTGCTGGCCCGGGTCTACCGCACCCGCCTGCCGGCCCCCGAGGAGGTGAGCGATCCGGGCGAGGGGCGCGCACCGCGCGGCGAGCGTCCGCCCTACGATCCGATGAACCCCGAGCAGATCGCCGCCATGGGGCCGGCAGTCTGGTTCCGGCTCAATCTCGGCCGCCGCGACAATGCCGATCCGCGCCGCCTGCTGCCGATGCTGACCCGGCGGGGCGGCATCGGCCGCCAGGAGATCGGCGCCATCCGGATCTTCGACCGCGAGACCAAGTTCGAGATCCGGGGCAACGCGGCGGCCCGCTTCGCCGAGGCTTTCGCCCGCAACGGCTCGCCGGAAATCCAGGTCGAGGCGCTCGCGGGCGATGCCGGGCCGGCCGAGCGCAAGGGCGCCCCCGGCGGCCCGAAGGGCTTCGCGAGCCCGCGCGCCGGCAAGCATCAGCGCAAGGTCGATCGGTCCGGGCCGCGGGGCGACCACGGGCCCGGCCGCACCTCCGGCCGCGGCTGACCGACAATCCGTCAGGCGGACGCGGGGAGCCCCTCGGCTTCCCGCTCCGGACGCAAGGACGAAGGCGGTTTCGGATAAGCGCGTCGCGCCGAGGTCGTGGGTGCGGGGATGCGACCCGCGCTGCCGGGGCGGCGTCGTCTGCTCAGAAGACGTTCTTCACCGCTTCCCCGAGCGCGTCGACGCTCTCCTTCAGCTTGCGTCCGGCGGGGGCCAGGGACGGAAGCTTGATCCCGAGCACCTCGGTTTCCTCCGCAGCCGGCTCGGCCTGCGCCACAGCCGTGGTCGCACCGCCCCTGGGCCTGTCGGCCGTCTTCACCGCCGCCGGCGCCTTGTGGGCGGCGACCGCCTTGCGCGCGGGCTTCTCGGACTGGGCGGCGGCCGCGACCGGCTTCGGCGCGGCGGCCGGCTCGGCCCCTTCGCGGGCCCGCACGGTCTCGGAGGCGCGCGGAGGCTGAAGCGCGGCCACGCGGGTCGGAGGCAGGGGAACCACCTGACGGGCGGCCGCTATGGGCACGACCGGGGTCGGCACCGGGATGCGGCGGGTCGGCGCGGCCGTGGCGGCAGCCGCCTGCGCCGGCGCGGCGGACGGCGTGACCGGAACGGACAGGCCGGTCATCCGCGCGGCCGACGCCGCGGGCTCCGCCGGCCGATCGGCCTGCGCCGGCACGGGTGCCGGCAGCGCTGCGGTCCCGCCCGGTCCGGCCAGGGCGGGCAGCCCGTCCTTCAGGTCGGGCCAGTCGGCCGCCCGGCCGGACGCGGCCATCTGCATGGGTGAAGGCTTCACGGGGGCAGGGGCGGCGAGGCCGGCCATCAGGCTGGAGGCCGCCAGGGCGAAGCCGCCGAGCGCGCCGAGACCGGCCATCCCGACCAGGACCGTGCGCAGCCCGGGCTTCGACTCGGGCCGAAGCCGCGGACTCGCGTGCGCGCGGGTTTCGGAGGCGTCCAGGGCGAGATCGATCATGGTCCGGGGTCTCTGACACGATACACGACGCGCGCGACCGGGCTCCCCACGACCGGTCGCTTCCCTCCACAGATCGGAAGGTCGTCCGACACGGCCCCGATAGAGGAGCCGCAATACGGCGCAAAGATGTCGGTCCGGTCGGCGCTCCCGGCCAGTCGTGGCCACGCTATCCACAGGATATCCGCGCGTTGCTTAAGAATCCGTGCGCGGTCGAGCGCGTCATCGGGCGCGCCGCAGCGGCGATCCGACCCTCGGCATGGACTTCGGCGGCGCGCCGGTTATGCGTCTCGCGGTGGAGACCCGCCCGACCCTGCTTGCGACATCCGCGCCGCGCGCGCCCTCGGCGGGGCGATGGCCGTGGGTGACCTGGTCGACGCGCGCGCGCCTGATCGCCGTCGTGCTGTTGATCGACGCGCTGGCGGCCCTGATCTCCTGCGGCGTGGTCGTGCTGAACGCGCGCTCGGCGGTGCGGGTCGAGACCCGCGCCTCCCTGGCCACTGTCGAGTCCCTGGTCGCCGACACCATACGGCTGTCCGACGCCGCCTCGCCCGACACGCTCCTCCAGACCCTGGACCTGCGCTTCCAGGCCCTGCGGCACGTCCGCGTCGCGGTGCTGGACGCCGACGGGGTCCAGGTCGGCAACCCGGCGCTCCCGCAACGGTCGGAGCGCGCGGCGCCGCGCTGGTTCGCCGACCTGATCATGCCGCCGATCGAGCGCCACGCCGTGCCGATCGTGGTGGACGGGCGGCGCCTCGGGACCGCGCAGATCACCACGCAGCCCCTGGACGAGATCGACGAGATCTGGGGCTACGCCCGGGCGCTCTCGCTCACCACCCTGGCGATCAACGCCGCCATGCTGATCGCGCTCTACGTCGCCCTCGGCCGCATCCTGGCGCCCCTGCGGCGCCTGGGCGCCGGCCTGACGCAGCTGGAACACCACGATTACACCGCCCGCCTGCAGCCGCCCGGCGCCCAGGAACTCGCGGTGATCGCCGAACGCTTCAACAAGGTGGCCGAGGCCCTGGGCGAGGTCCGCGCCGCCAACGGACGCCTCAACCGGCAATTGCTCACCGCGCAGGACGACGAGCGCCGCCGCACCGCCCTCGAACTGCACGACGAGTTCGGCCCCTGCCTGTTCGCCCTGGAGGCCAACGCCGCCTCGATCGCGCGGATCGCATCGGGGCCGGGCGAACCCAGCCGCGAGAAGCTCGGCGCCCGGGCGGCCGAGATCAGCGCCATCGTCGGCCAGGTCCAGACCGTCAACCGGGAATTGCTGAACCGCCTGCGCCCGCACGGGCTCGGCGAGGCGCCGCTCGCCACCTGCCTCGACCTGCTCCTGCGCGGGTTCGGACAGCGTCATCCCGGCCTCGCCTTCACCGGCCGTTTCGATGGGCTCGCGCGCGGCTACGGCGACCTCGTCGACCTGACCGTCTTCCGCTGCGTCCAGGAGAGCGCCACCAACGCCGTGCGCCACGGCGCCGCGACCCGGGTCGAGGCCGACGCGACCGAGTCGGACGGAACGCTCGCCGTCGCGATCCGCGACAACGGCACCGGCATCCCGACGGAGCACGGCACCGGGCTCGGTCTGTCGGGGATGCGCGAGCGCGTCGAGGCGCTGGGGGGCACCTTCGCCCTTGACAATGCCGGTCCCGGCGCAATCGTCCGGATCACGATCCCCGTTCCGCCGGAGCGGGCCGACGAGAACAACGCGCCGAGCGCATGAACGCCATCGCCTCCCAGATCGACGCCGCCGCCACGCGCCTGCCGGTTCTCGTGATCGACGACCATCCGATCGTCCTCCAGGGCTGTCGACGCGTGCTGGAGGATGCCGGCGTCGAGACCATCGCGGAGGCGACCACGGTGGTGGGCGGCTACCGCATCTTCCACAGGCTCCGCCCGCCGGTCGTGATCTGCGACCTGACCTTCCAGGGCAGCGGCATGGCCGGCCTCGGCCTGATCCGGCGGATCCGGGCGGTGGCCCCCGAGACGCGCATCCTGGTCTTCAGCATGCACAACGATCCGGTGATCGTCGCCCGGGCGCTGGAGGCGGGGGCGCTCGGCTACGTCCTGAAGGACCATGCGTCGGCCGAGCTGTTCGAGGCCTTCGGCAAGGTGCGGATCGGCGAGGTCTACCTGGACCGGCGGCTCGCCACCGAGGTGGCGATGCTCCGGGCCGACGCCCGCCGCACGCCGGAATCGCAGCTCACGCCGCGGGAGCAGCAGATCCTGGCGCGGCTCGCGCAGGGCCGCTCCTACGGCGCCATCGCGGCCGACCTGTCGGTGAGCTACAAGACCGTGACCAATGCCTGCTCGCAGATGCGCCAGAAGCTCGGGGTGCGCACGCTGGCCGAGCTGATCCACGTGGCCGTGACCCATGCACAGCGGCAGGGTTGAGGCATGACGGATCCCGGATCGGCAGCTCCCGGGTCGACAGCGCCCGGCGTGTCCGGCGACGGCGGCCCGGGCTCGTTCTCCCGGGAGGCCTGGGCACGCAACGCCGCGGCCTACGAGACGATCCGGTCGATGCCGTTCAACGCCGAACTCGCCGCGGGCACGCTGCGGCAGGACCGGTTCCGGCACTACATCGTGCAGGACGCGCATTACCTGATCGGCTTCGGCCGGGCGCTCAGCCTCGCCGCCGCGAAGGCGCCGGAGCCGGACGGGATCGTGCAGTTCTCCAGGGCCGCCCAGGAGGCGATCGTCGTGGAGCGCGCGCTGCACGGCGGCTTCTTCCGCGACTACGCGATCGGTCCGGACACGTTCGCCGCCACGCCGCTCACACCGGCCTGCGACCACTACGTCTGCTACCTGCTGGCCACGGCCTACGCCGAGCCGTTCGAGGTGGTCTGCGCCGCGCTGCTGCCCTGCTTCTGGATCTACAAGGCGGTGGGCGACGACATCGTCGCCCGCGCGGAATTCGGCAACCCGTACCAGGCCTGGATCGACACCTACGCGGGCGCGGATTTCGCCGACGCGGTGGCGGCCATGATCGCCGCCACAAATCGGGCGGCCCGGGACGCGTCCCCCGCCGTGCGGGAGCGGATGCACCGGGCTTTCGCGCAGGCCACCCGCCTCGAATGGATGTTCTGGGACAGCGCCTATCGCGACGCCGCCTGGCCCCTATGACGAATCCCGGGCCGAGCCGGCGCGCACTCGTAACCGCCGCGCTGGCTTCGAGCGCGCTCTGGCCGCGGCGCCCGACGGCGGCCGAGGCGCCCGCCCCGATCCCGCAGGACCGTCCGGTCCGCATCGCGATGCTGCTGTTCCCGGGGCTGACCGCCCTGGACCTCGTGGGGCCGCAGGCGCTCCTGGCCGGCCTGGCCCCCGGTAGCCTCCATCTCGTCGCCGAGACCGCGGGCCCGGTGGCGAGCGATACCGGCCTCGCCCTCGTGGCGACCGACACCTTCGCCCGCTGTCCGGACGATCTCGACGTCCTGTTCGTGCCCGGCGGCGACGGCACGCCGGCGCAGATGCGGAACCCCGTCCTCCTGGACTTCCTGCGGGACCGTGCCGCCCGGGCCGGCTGGGTGGCGAGCGTCTGCACCGGCGCGCTGATCCTCGGCGCCGCCGGCCTGCTGCGCGGCTACCGCGCCACCACGCATTGGTGCGTGCGCGACGCGGTTCTGCCGCTCCTGGGCGCCGAGCCGGTGGCGGAGCGCGTCGTCTTCGACCGCAACCGCGTCACGGCGGCCGGGATCTCGGCGGGACTCGACCTCGGCTTGGCCCTGGCCGCCCGCCTGCGCGGCCCGGACTACGCCCGGACCGCCCAGCTCGTGGCCGAGTACGCCCCCGCGCCGCCCTTCCGGGCCGGCACGCCCGCGGAGGCCGGTGCCGCCACCGTCCGGGCGGCGGACGCGATCCTGGCGCCCCTCGTGGCCGGCGCGACGGAGGCGGCGCGCCGCTGAGCGTGGCATGAGCGATGCAGCCGCGCCACGCCCGCCGCCGACCTGCGGCGTCAACCTTGACGGCCGGGTGCGCCGGGCCGAACTGTGCGGTCTCAGATCCGCCGGAGCCACCATGTCCCTGATCGCACGCCTGCGCGCCTACGCGGCCGAGGCCCTCGGCGTCGGCCAGAGCGAGGTCGGGGACGACACGCATCTCGCGGCCACCGCGCTCCTCGTCCATGTGGCGCGGGTCGACGGCATCCTGGACCCGTCGGAGAGCGAGCGCCTGTCCCGGCTCGTGGAGGGCCATTACGCCGACGGACCGGACGCGGCGCGCGCGCTGATCGAGCGGGCCACTGCGGTGGATGCCGAGAACCGCGACGTGGTCAGTCTCGTCGAGATGCTCCCCCACGAGGCCGACAGATCCGAGCGTCAGGAGCTGTTGACGATGGCGTGGTCGGTCGCCGCGGCGGACGGCCATGTCGACGAATTCGAGGAGGCGCTGGTGGAACGCCTCGGCCGGCTCCTGGGGTTCGATGACGCCGCCGTCGCCGCCGCCCGCCGGAGCGGGCAGCAGGACAGCCCGGCCTGACTTCAGGGGCGGCCGATGATCGCGAGCCTCGCGCTGATCCTCCTCGCCCAACTCCTGGGCGAGATCCTGGCCCGCGGTGCGGGCGTGCCGATCCCGGGACCGGTGCTCGGCATGGGGCTCATGTTCGTCTTCCTGCTGCTGCGCGACAACACCCGCATCGGGCTGCCGCGCTACCTGCCGCGGCCGCTCACTGACGGCACCCTCGAGTCGACGGCTCGGGGGCTCCTGATGAACCTGTCGCTGATGTTCGTGCCGGCCGGCGTCGGTGTCGTCGGCCGGCTGGACCTCCTGCGGGCGCAGGGCATCAAGCTCGCCCTCGTGCTGGTGGTCTCGACGGCCCTCTCCCTGCTCGTCACCGTCCTGGTGTTCCGCGCCGTCGCGGCCCGCGTGGAACGGGGCAGGCCGGACCGGGAGCCCTGAGCGATGGCCGGCGATTTCTCCCTCTGGGTCTACCTCGCCAAGACGCCGCTGCTGTGGCTGACGGTGACGCTGACGGCCTACGTCCTGGCCGACCGGATCGCCGCCGCGACCGGACGGCACCCGATCGCCAACCCGGTGCTGATCACGGTGGTGCTGGTCGGTAGCGTCCTGGCGGTGTCCGGCACGCCCTATCCCGCGTATTTCGAGGGCGCGCAGTTCGTGCACTTCCTCCTCGGGCCCGCAACCGTGGTGCTGGCCATGCCGCTCTACGAGCGGCGGGCGACCGTGATGCGCGCGCTGGTGCCCATGCTGACCGCGCTGGCGGCCGGCGCGGCGACGACCCTCGCGGTCGTGATCGGGCTGGCACGGCTGCTCGACATCCCGCATGCGGTGGTGGTCTCGCTGGCGCCGAAATCCGTGACCTCCGGCGTCGCGATGGGCATCGCGGAGGCCCTCGGCGGCGATCCGACGCTCACCGCCATCCTGGTGATCCTCACCGGCATCATCGGCGCGATCCTGGTGACGCCGATGATGAACGCTCTGCGGATCAGCGACATGCGCGCCCGCGGATTCGCGGCGGGGCTCGCCGCCCACGGCATCGGCACGGCCCGCGCCTTCCAGGTCAGCGAGGTCGCCGGCACCTTCGCGGGCATCGCCATGGGCCTGAACGCCTTCCTGACGGCGATCCTGGCGCCCCTGGCGCTCCACCTGCTGTCCTGAATCCGGCCGCGGTCCCGCGCGCCGGACCGCGTCGGGCGCCGGACCGGCCATCCGCAGATCCGCTCCGTGATCGGCCGCCCTGCCGCCGCGGGCCCGGTCCCGCCCGGGTCGCTGGCGATCCCAGGGCGCGTGGCCGGTGAGTCTTCGTCGTCGCACCTCAGCGCAATCGACATCGCCGCACCGCCGCGGCGTTGACCGATGATCTCTACCAAAAGTAGAGATTATTCCCGGAGCAATGCGCGGCCAGGTTGTGGTTCGGCCGAGCCGGCGCTGAGTGGCCGGCGGGATCGGGACCTGCGCCGACATCGCGTGCCCCGGAACCATGAAGTCTAGCTGAGGAGACGACCATGACCGCCGGCTCGCCGAGTGTTGGACTCGCCGCGAAGATCCTGAGCGCCTACGTGGCGCGCAACAGCGTCTCGGTCGGCAGCCTGCCGGACCTGCTCTGCGAGGTCCATCGCTCGATCACGGCGCTCGGCGCGGCGCCGCAAGCGCCGGCCCGGCGTGCGACCGAGGCGCAGATCCTGGCGTCGATCCAGCCCGAGTCGCTCATCAGCTTCGAGGACGGAAAGCCCTACAAGACGTTGCGGCGCCACCTGACCATCCGCGGCCTGACGCCGGAAACCTACAAGGCCAAGTGGGGCCTGCCGATGGACTATCCGATGGTCTCGGCCGCCTACAGCGCCCGCCGTTCCACGATCTCGCGCGAGATTGGCCACAGCCAGCGCATGCGGATGGCACAGGCCGCGGAATAGCCGGACGCGTCCGCCGTCACGGCTCGCCCGGATCCGGCGTCGGCACGGTCGCGGCCTCCTGGATCAGCAGGGCCACGAGCCCGGACCAGCCGGTCTGGTGGGAGGCGCCGACCCCGCGGCCCGTATCGCCGTCGTAATATTCGTAGAACAGGACGAGGTCGCGGAAATGCGGATCCGCCTGCTCGATCCGGCTGTCGCCGTAGACCGGCCGCCGCCCGTCCGGCCCCCGGGTCGAGAGGCCGATCAGGCCCCGGGCGAGGCGCTGGGCGATCTCGCGGAGGGACGCGGTCCGTCCCGAGCCGGTGGGCGCCTCCACGCGGAAGTCGGAGCCGTAATAGTCGTGGAAGCGGTTCAGCCCGGCGATGAGCAGGTAGTTCACCGGCATCCAGACCGGTCCGCGCCAGTTCGAGTTGCCGCCGAACAGGCGTGAGCGCGATTCCGCGGGTTCGTAGGCGAGGCCGAGATCGTGGCCGCCCCACGCGAAGCGGAAGGGCTTGTCCGCGTAGGCCCGGGAGACGCCGCGCAGGCCGTGATCCGAGAGGAACTCGTCCGGGTCGAGCGCGCGGTGCAGGAGCGCCTTGAGACGGTGCCCGCGCAGCAGCGAGAGCAGGGCGGTCTGTCCCTGACCGGGCTCGTTCCAGCGCGAGACCAGAGCGGCGAGGTCGGGGCGGTTCTTCAGGAAGAACACCATGCGGTTGCGGAGGGACGGCAGCCTCTGCAGGTCGCACTCGTCGATGGTCGCCACCGCGAGGATCGGGATCAGGCCCACCAGGGTGCGGGCGCGGATCGGCAGGCGCCGTCCGTCGCTCGTCTCGATCACGTCGTAGAAGAAGCCGTCCGCCTCGTCCCACACGCCGTCGCCGGTCGCCGCCGCGATGAGGAGGAAATGCTCGAAGAACTTCTCCGCCATGTCCTCGTAGGTCGGGTCCAGCAGCGCCAGCTCGATGGCGATGCGCATCAGGTTGAGCGCGTAGGTCGCCATCCAGGCGGTGGCATCCGACTGGGTGAGGGTGGCGCCGTCGCCCACCGGCTTCGACCGGTCGAAGATCCCGATGTTGTCGAGGCCCAGGAAGCCGCCCTGGAACAGGTTGCGGTCGTCGGCATCCTTGCGGTTGACCCACCAGGTGAAGTTCAGGGTCAGCTTGTTGAAGATGCGCTTGAGGAAGGCGTGGTCCGGCGTGCCGGTGAGCGCGCGGTCGAGCTCGAACACCCGCCAGGCGGCGAGGGCGTGGACCGGCGGGTTGGCGTCCCCGAAGCCCCATTCGTAGGCCGGAAGCGCCGCGTTCGGATGGGCGTAGGCCTCGTCGACGAGGAGCAGGAGCTGTGCCTTTGCGAAATCGGGATCGATGAGCGCGAAGACGATCGCCTGAAGGGCGAGGTCCCAGGAGGCGAACCAGGGATATTCCCAGGCGTCCGGCATCGAGATGATGTCGTTGGCGCGCAGGTGCGCCCAGTCGCCGTTGCGCCCCTGCCGCCGACCGGGCGCGGGGGCGGGCTGGGCCGGGTCGCCGGCGAGCCACTCGCGCACGTCGTAATGGTAGAGCTGCTTCGACCAGAGCATGCCGGCCAGCGCCTGCCGCTGGACGAGCCGCATCTCGGGATCGGCGATGGGTGCCTGCAGGGCCGCGTAGAACGCGTCCGTCTCCGCCGCGCGCTCCGCGAACACCGCGTCGAAATCCGCGAAGGGCTGGCCCGACGCGGACTCGGCGCGCAGGCGCAGCCGCAGGGTCCGCGTCTCCCCCGGGGCGAGATGCAGGTCGAAGCGCGCGGCGCACTTGGTGCCCGACAGCCTGTTGGCCGCGTCCGGGTCGCCGCCCACGACGCAGCGGTCGATCCCGTCCTTGTAGAAGCCCGCCGCGGGGCCGCTGCCGAACAGCCTGTGGGTGTTCGTCTCGTTCTCGGTGAACAGCAGGTCCGTCGCGGCCTCGGCGAAGAAGCGCATCGGCGGCAGCTCGGGATGGCGCGCCCAGACCGAGCCGTCGGATCCGGCCATCAGCTCCGGCCGCGCGACACCCTGCTTCCACGACCAGGTGTTGCGCGCCCAGAGCTGCGGCAGCAGCGTCAGGTCGGCGGGGTCCGGCCCGCGGTTGGTGGCGGTGACGCGCATCAGGATGTCGTCGGCCGACGCCTTGGCGTAGGCGATCTCGACATCGAAGTAGCGGCCCTCGTCGAACAGGCCGGTGTCGAGCAGCTCGTATTCCGGATCGTCGAGACCGCGCCGGGCATTCTCCGCGACCAGCCCGCCATAGGGATATTCGCCCTGCGGATATTTGTAGAGCATCCGCATGAACGCGTGGGTGGGGACGCCGTCGAGGTAGTAGTAGAGTTCCTTGACGTCCTCGCCGTGGTTGCCCTCCTGGTTGGTCAGGCCGAACAGGCGCTCCTTCAGGATCGGGTCGCGGCCGTTCCACAGGGCGAGGGACAGGCACCAGTTCAGATGCCGGTCGCCGAAGCCGCCGATCCCGTCCTCCCCCCAGCGGTAGGCCCGGGACCGGGCGTGATCGTGCGGCAGGTAGTCCCAGGCGTCGCCGCCCGGGCTGTAATCCTCCCGGACCGTGCCCCATTGCCGGTCGCTGAGATACGGACCCCACCGGCGCCAGGCCGGGTCGGTGCGCGCCTCGGCGAGCCGGCGGCCTTCGGCGGTCCCGAAGAGGTTGGACGGCGCGCCATCGGTCAGAATCATCGGCGGGCGGCTCCCGGATCCGGCATCGCGCGGGCGGATACTGCCGCGTCCGGCGCGGGAAAAGTCAACGGCCTCGCTCAGGCCGTCGGGATCACGCGGATCCCGTCCGGGGCGGCCTCGACGCGAAGCCCCCGGTAATCCGGGATCTGGGCATGCCGGGAGACGGCCGGCTCGCGGTGCGTCGCGGTGACGACCATCACGGCCGCGCCCGCGGTCTCGGCGGCCCGGATGCCGGCCGGCGCGTCCTCGAACATCAGGCAGTCCGAGGCCGCGACACCGAGCCGCTCCGCCGCCAGCAGGACGCAGTCCGGCGCGGGCTTGCCCCGCGCCACGTCCTCGGCGGCGACCAGCAGGGCGGGCATCGGCATGCCGGCGGCCGCGAGGCGGCGCTCCGCCAGGGCGCGGGGCGCCGAGGTGACGATCGCCCAGCGCTCGCCGGGAAGCGCCCGGAGGAAGGCCCGCGCCCCGGGAATCTCGGCGATGTCGCCGACATCCTCCATCTCGGCCCGGGTGATCGCGGCGGCCTCGGCCTCGGGGTCGAGGCCGGGCAGGGCGAGGCGCCGGATCGTCTCCACCGAGCGCACCCCGTGGATCGTCGGCAGGAAGGCGGCCACGTCGAGGCCGTGCGCCCGGGCCCAGCGCGACCAAGCCCGCTCGGCCGACGCGATCGAGCTGATGATCGTGCCGTCCATGTCGAACAGGAACGCGGCGAAGCGGCGTGTCGGGACGCGGGGATCGGTCATGCCCGAGCGCTACCGGGGCGCCGCCGCGGCGGCAACCGCCCCTCGCGCAGGGGGGGCGAGCGCGCCCGGAGCCCGTGCCGCTGCCTCCGGACCGCCGCCGGCTTCACGGGCCGGCGCCTTTGGTGTAGCGCGGAGGCAATCCCGGGCCGCCAGAGGCCCCGTCACCGCGAAAACCACCCGACCATGCCGAGCCGCATCGACGCCACCTTCGCCCTCGCCCGCGCGGAGAACCGGGCCGTCCTCGTCACCTACGTGATGGCGGGCGATCCCGATCCCGAGACCTCCCTGGAACTCCTGAAGGCGCTGCCCGGCGCCGGTGCCGACATCCTGGAATTCGGCCTGCCCTTCACCGACCCGATGGCGGACGGCCCGGCGATCCAGGCGGCGGGGCTGCGGGCCCTGAAGGCCAAGCAGACCGTGCCCGGCACGCTCGACCTCGTGCGCCGCTTCCGCGCCGGGAACGACACCACGCCGGTGGTTCTGATGGGTTACTACAACCCGATCCACACCTACGGCGTCGACCGGTTCCTCGACGACGCGGTGTCGGCCGGCGTCGACGGCCTGATCGTGGTCGACCTGCCGCCGGAGGAGGACGCCGAGCTGTGCCTGCCGGCCCTGGCCAAGGGGCTGGCCTTCATCCGGCTGGCGACGCCCACCACCGACGAGCGGCGCCTGCCGGCGGTGCTCGCGAATACGGCGGGCTTCGTCTACTACGTGTCGATCACCGGGGTGACGGGGACGGCGACGCCCGATTTCGGCAAGGTCTCGGAGGCGGTCGCGCGCATCCGGCGCCACACCGACCTGCCCGTGGTCGTCGGCTTCGGCGTGAAGACCGGTGCCCATGCGGCGGCCATCGCCGAGGGCGCGGACGGCGTCGTGGTCGGCTCGGCGCTGGTCGACACGCTCGTGCGCTCGCTCGACGGCGACGGCCGGCCCCAGGCCGGGAGCGTCCCGGCGGTGGTGGACCTGGTGCGTGAGCTGGCCGAGGGCGTACGTGTCGCGGGCGTCGGGCGGGCCGCCTGAGCGGCCGGCCCTGGCGGCGGGCCACGCCGAACCTGATATCAGCGCAGGCTTGAAGCGGACGGACGCGAGTCGATGGTCGAACCGATGAACTGGATCTCGGAGGTGGTGCGCCCCCGGATCAAGACCCTGTTCAAGCGCGAAACGCCCGAGAACCTCTGGGTCAAGTGCCCGGATACCGGGCAGATGGTGTTCCACAAGGAGGTGGAGGCCAACCACTGGGTCATTCCCGGTTCCGAGCACCACCTGAAGATGGGCGCCCCGGCGCGCCTGAAGATGATGTTCGACGAGGGCACCTGGATCGACGTGGCCCTGCCCGAGGTCGCCCCCGATCCGCTGAAGTTCCGCGACGAGAAGCGCTACGCCGACCGGCTCAAGGAGGCGCGCGCCAAGACCGGGCTGCAGGACGCGTTCAAGATCGGCTTCGGCCGGGTCGGCGGCCTGCCGATGGTGCTGGCCGCGCAGGAATTCGGCTTCATGGCCGGATCGCTCGGCATGGCGGCGGGCGAGGCCTTCGTGCGCGGCGCCGAGACGGCGCTGGAGAAGCGCACGCCCTACGTGCTGTTCTCGGCCTCGGGCGGCGCCCGGATGCAGGAGGGCATCCTGTCGCTCATGCAGATGCCCCGGACCACCGTGGCGGTACGCCGCCTCAACGCGGCCCGGCTGCCCTACATCGTGGTGCTGACGAACCCGACCACCGGCGGCGTCACCGCCTCCTACGCGATGCTGGGCGATGTGCACCTCGCCGAGCCGGGCGCCCTGATCTGCTTCGCCGGCCCCCGGGTGATCGAGCAGACCATCCGGGAGAAGCTGCCGGACGGGTTCCAGCGGGCCGAGTACCTGCGCGAGCACGGCATGGTCGACCAAGTGGTCCACCGCCACCAGCTCAAGGAGACGATCACGCGCCTGTGCAAGCTCCTCACCAACGCCGCCGAGGCGAACCCGGTGGTCGCCGCCCCCGAGGCGGCCTGAGGCCCGCGCGATGGCCTCGTCCGACGCCCTGATGGCGCGCTTCCTGGCGCTGCATCCCCGCACCATCGACCTGTCGCTCGGCCGGATCGAGCGGCTGCTCAAGCGCCTGAACCACCCGGAGCGTCGGCTGCCGCCGGTCATCCATGTGGCCGGGACGAACGGCAAGGGCTCGACCATCGCGTTCATGCGGGCGATCCTCGAAGCCGGCGGCCTCGCCGCGCATGTCTACACCTCGCCGCACCTCGTCCGCTTCCACGAGCGCATCCGCATCGGCGGCATCGGCGGCGGCCATTTCGTCGACGAGGACCGCCTGGCCGACGCGTTCTCGCGCTGCGAGACCGCCAACGCCGGCGAGCCGATCACCATGTTCGAGATCACCACGGCGGCGGCGCTGCTGCTGTTCTCGGAGAGCCCGGCCGACGTGCTGTTGCTCGAGGTCGGCCTCGGCGGCCGGCTCGATGCCACCAACGTGATCGACCAGCCGGCCTGCGCGGTGGTCACGCCGATCGGGCGCGACCACGCCGAGTATCTCGGCGACACGGTCGAGTCGGTGGCGACGGAGAAGGCCGGGATCTTCAAGCGCGGCTGCCCGGCCGTGATCGCCGCCCAGGACTACGCCGAGGCGGATGCGGTGCTGTGCCGGCGCGCCGAGGCGGTCGGGGCCGGGCCGATCCTGGTCGGCAACCAGGATTTCTCCGTGCACGAGGAGCGCGGCCGCCTCGTCTACCAGGACGAGACAGACCTGTTCGACCTGCCGCGCCCCAAGCTCGCCGGCCGCCATCAGCTGGTCAATGCCGGCACGGCCATCACCGCCCTGCGCGCCGCCGGATTCGGCGACATCGGCACGACGGCGCTGGAGAAGGGGCTCACCGAGGTCGATTGGCCGGGACGGCTGCAGCGTCTCGGCCGGGGGCGCCTCGCCGCGCAGGTCGATGCCGGTGCCGAGCTGTGGCTCGACGGCGGCCACAACATCGACGGCGGCCGGATCCTCGCCGCCGCGATGGCGGATCTCGGCGAGCGCAGCGACGTGCCCCTGGTGCTGATCGTGGGTCTCCTCGGCACCAAGGATGCCGACGGCTTCCTGCGCAACTTCGTGGGCCTGGCGCGCGCCCTCGTGGCGGTCCCGATCACCGGGACGATGGCGGCGCGCCCCGCTGACGAGGTGGCGCGGATCGGCGAGAGCGTCGGCCTCTCCACCTACGCCGCGCCGAGCATCGAGGCGGCGCTCGCCCTGGTGAAGGACATCGCCTTCGAGCGGCCCCCGCGGATCCTGATCTGCGGATCGCTCTACCTGGCGGGGCTGGTGCTCGCGGCCAACGACACGCCGCCGGTCTGAGTCGACCGGCAACGGATGGGCGCGGCCGTCACGGCGCCGACAGCCGGTATTGCCGCGGAACATCTGGCGAGGTCTGATTTCCGGGCGCCCGAGGCCGTCGATTCGCCGTAATCGACCGGACCGAATTCGCGGCACGGCTACGCTTTCCCCGCGCTGTGGCAGCTAAGCTACATCCACGGCGGGCACGATCGCTTAATTTCCCAGGCGATCGGGCTAATGCTGGGGACCACAGTAATGAAGAAGCTTCTCACCTCTCTTGCAGCGTTTACGGCGCTCACCGCCGCCGCCACTGCGGCGGATCTGCCGCGCCGCGCTCCGCCGCCGGTGTTCACCCCCGTGCCGGTGTTCACCTGGACGGGCGCCTATTTCGGTATCAACGCCGGCTACGGCTTCGATGCCAGCTCCAACCAGGCCAACGGCTTCGTGCAGACCCCGGGCAACCCGGTCGCGATCTCGCCCGCCGGCGCCTTCGTTCCGGCCATCCTGGCCACCGGGTCCTCGCTGACCTACGGCCGCAACAACAACGAAGGCTTCACCGGTGGTGGCCAGATCGGCTACAACTACCAGTTCACGCCGGGCTCCGGTGTGGTCGTGGGCTTCGAGGCCGACGCCCAGTATGTCGACTTCGGCAACCGTCGGCAGAGCTACCTCGTCAACGGTGCGGTCGGGCCGGCCTTCGGCTCCTTCGTGCCCACCAACGGCCTGCTGAGCACGCTCGACTTCTTCGGCACGGTCCGCGGCCGCCTCGGCTACGCCTTCGACCGGGTCCTGTTCTACGGCACCGGCGGCTTCGCCTACGCCACGGGCGACCAGGGCGCGCGCGTCGCGTTCCAGAACTTCGCCGGCAGCCGCAGCAGCTTCGTCACCGGCTGGACCGTCGGCGGCGGCATCGAGTACGCCCTGC
Source organism: Methylobacterium sp. J-070 (assembly GCF_022829385.1). Taxonomy (GTDB): domain Bacteria; phylum Pseudomonadota; class Alphaproteobacteria; order Rhizobiales; family Beijerinckiaceae; genus Methylobacterium. The sequence goes on from NZ_JAKSXX010000151.1 coordinate 88,924, forward strand.
CCACCGACTCGTTCCTGAACTTCTTCCGCTCCTCGGCCGTCACGCTCAAGGTCGAAGGCCTGTACGTGAACCTCGACCAGGGCCGGAACTCGGGTCTGCCGCTGGTCGGCGGTCTCGTCACGGGCGCCGGTCTGGTGCCGGTGTTCAACAACGTCCCGGTGCGCAACTCCAACGACTTCGCCGTCATCCGCGCCGGCCTGAACTACAAGTTCGGCTCGTACTGAGACCGGACGAAGGACCCCGGGCTCAAGCCCGGGGCCTCATAACAATTGGGTCTTGAAACCGAGAAAGCCCGGCCTCGCGGCCGGGCTTTCCTTTTGTCGCCGGGCCGGTCGGCTCAGGCGGTCTGCGCACCGATCCAGCGGGACAGGTCGCCCTTCGGGGCGGCGCCGACCTTCTGGTCGACCCGCTCGCCGTTCTTGAACAGCAGCAGGGTCGGGATCGACCGGATGCCGTACTGGGCGGCGATCTGCGGGTTCTCGTCGACATTCACCTTGGCGATCTTCACCTTGCCCTGAAGATCGGTCGCGATCTCCTCGAGCGCCGGGCCGATCTGGCGACAGGGGCCGCACCACTCCGCCCAGAAATCCACCACGACCGGCTCGGCGGACTTGAGCACGTCCTGCTCGAAGCTCGCGTCGGTCACTTTCACCGTCGCCATCACGTCACCTTTCGGGATTCGCCGCGCATCGGGCGGCGTCGAGCGGGCAGGGGCCCGCACGGTTCGAGCAGAATTGGCGACGGGCCCGGGCCGGGTCAAGAAGTCCGGCCCGCCGGCCGGCCGCACAGGTGGGGACCGGTGCGCCTCGATGTGCGCTGGCGCATGTCGGGCGGCCTTCACCGCGCCGGACGTCTCAGGCCGCGATCCCGGCGCGTTCGAGCGCGGCCGCGATGTCGTCCGCGCCGAGCACCCGGATCACCGGGCCCGAGGTCCAGATCAGCATCGGCCGGATGGTCCGGCCCGGATAGATCTGGCCGAGCAGCCGGGCGTAGACGGCGATCTGGCCGGCTTCGGCGGGTGGAAGCGGGGCATCGTCCTCCGGCGGGCGGCCGGTCTTGAAATCGGCGATCCGCACGGTGTCCGCCGTCACCGACAAGCGGTCGACGCGACCCTGGACGGGGCGCCGCGCACCGCCGATCCGCACCTCTCCCGACAGGCTCACCTCGGCCCGGGCGTCGGGCGCGAACAGGGGCGCGAGGTCCGGATCGTCGATGATCCGCAGCACCGACCGCACGAGGCCGTAGAACGCCGGTCGGGGCAGCCCCGGCGCCCGCGCCCGCACGAAGGCGAGCCCGGCCGCCTCCCGGCGCGCCGGCTCGACCCGGGGCAGGTGCTGGAGGAGCGCGTGGATCAGGATGCCGCGCCGCCGGGCCTGGGCATCGGCCAGGCGCGGCGGCGGCACCCGCGCCCCGTCCGCCGCCCGGAGCGCGTCGGACGGGCTGAGGGTCTGAAGCGCCGGCTCCGGGGGCGCCGGTGCCCGCAGCCAGTCCGGCTCCGGCGCGGGCGCCTCCGCGGGCGGCCGAATCTCGGGCGTGCGGACCGCCTCCGCGCCGTCCTGCCAGACGGTGGCTGGACCGTAGGACAGCTCGACCGCCCGCCCGGCGCCGAGGGTGGCCTCCAGGCCCATCCGCACCATCCGGCACCACGCGGCCTCGGTCTCGCGCTCGTGGCCCCGGAAGGGCGCGACGATCAACCGGTCCGCCGCCCGGGTCATGGCCACGTACAGGAGGCGGTTGTGCTCCTGCCGCGACCGGGCGAGCAGGGCCGCGCGGGCCGCGTCGATGGCCGCGCAATCCTGGGTCTTGCCGCTGGACCAGACCGGCGGCACCGCGGCCCCGTCGGCTGCCAGCGGCAGCAGCGGCGGGTCGTTGCGGCCGAGGGGCTCGCAACCGTCGAGGATCACCACCACCGGCGCTTCGAGGCCCTTCGCCCCGTGCACGGTCATGACCCGGACCTCGTCGCGCCCCGATTCGAGGTCGCGCTTGACCGTGTGCCCGGCCTCGGCACCGAGGTAGCGCGCCAGGAAGCCGCCGAGGGAGGGGGCATCCTCCCCGGTTTCCGCCTGAGCCGCGGCGGCGAGGAAGACGTCGATGGCGTCGCCCGCCTCGCCGCCGAGCCGGGCGACCAGCTTCGCGCGCCCTCCCTGCGGCCCGAGGAGGCGGGCGTAGAACCCGAACGGCCCGTGACGACCCGCCAGGGCGATCCACTCGGTCAGCGCGGCCAGCCCGCGGCCCGCCGCCGCATCGCCCGTGGCGGCATGGCGGTGGAGCGCGTCCTCGAGCGTCTCGGCGATGCCGCGTCGGGCGGCGATCCGCACCAGGTCGTCATCCGTGAGGCCGACCAGGGGCGACTTCAGCGCCGTCGCCAGGGTGAGGTCGTCGGCCGGCAGGAGCCCGGCCCGCCCGGCCGCCACGAGGTCGGCCACCGCGATATGGGCCGAGACCTCCAGCCGGTCCTGCCCGGCCACGGGCACGCCCAGATTCTTGAGCGCGCGGATGACTTCCTCGAAGGCGGGCCCGCGCTTGCGGACCAGGATCAGCACGTCGCCGGGGCGCCAGACCCGTCCGGCGGTATCGCCGCTGGTGGTCCAGTCCCGCACCGCCTGCGCGACCCGCCGGGCGGTCACGATCGCGGGGGCGCTGGTCTCCGGCGCGTCCACCGGCGCCGTCCAGGCATCGGGCTCGGCCGCGGGCTCGGGCTCGGCGATCGGCCACAGCTCGACGGCGCCCGGAGCGCCCGGTCGCGCGCTCTCGTGGACGGTTCGACGCACGGTGTCCTCGAAGGACAGGCCATCGTTGTGCGCGTCGAGGGCGAACACGGCGTCGACGGCCCGCAGCACCTGGCCGGTCGAGCGGAACGACAGGGTGAGCGGCACGTCCTCGAAGGTCAGCCCGGCGGCGCGGGATTCCGCGATCCAGGAGGCCCGCGTCAGGGCGAATTCCCGCGGCTCCGCGCCCTGGAAGCCGTAGATCGACTGCTTCGGGTCGCCCACCGCGAAGCGCGTGCGGCCGCCGGTCCGCGCGCCCTCGCCGGCGGCGAATTCCTGCGTGATCGCCCGCAGGATCGCCCATTGCTCCGGGTTGGTGTCCTGCGCCTCGTCGACCAGCACGTGATCGATGCCCCGGTCGAGCTTGTACAGGACCCAGCCGGCACCGACCCGGCCGAGGAGGTCCAGGGCCTTGTGGATCAGGTCGTCGAAATCGAGGGCGCCGAGGCGCGCCTTCTGCGCCTCGACCCGGCGATGGATCTCGGCCGCGAGCTGGAACAGCGCCTGCGTCCGCGCATGGGCCCGGGCGGCCCGCAGGCGGTCGAACAGCGGCGCGAGCCGGTCGCGCTCGGCGATCAGCGCGGCCTTGGCGGTGGCCGGCACGCTCTTGGTCCCGAGGCTGCCGTCGGCCTTGGGCTCGTCCTTCTGGGTGAAGAACACCGCGCGGTAGAGCGCCACCGCCTCGGCCCGATCGGGCTCCGCCTCCGAGCGCGCCCGCTCGGCTTCCGCCTCCGCGAGCGCGTCGGCGAGCTTCTCGTCGTTGGCCTTGCCGGTTCGGAGCGCCTCGACCAGAGCCGGCCGATCGGCCGGTTCGAGGCCCGGCCCCCCTTCCAGGATCGCCGCTTCCAGCCGCTCGGCGGTCTCCTCGGCGGCGAGGCCCAGCGCCGCGTGGAGCCGGCCGAAGGCGCCCTCCAGGCCGGCCCTGTCACCGATGAGGTTCCGGGCCCGCATCGCCGCGCGGATCGCGGCGCGGAGCGTGTCGCCCGTCGCCTCCGGGGCGACCCGGGCGAGCGCGGCACTCAGCGGCGTGTCGCCGTTCGACACCGCGTCGGCCAGGACGTTGGCCATCTCGATGTCGAAGATTTCCCGGGCCTTGGCCTCGTCGAGCACCACGAAGCGGGCCGGCACGTTCGCCTCGAACGGGAACATGTGCAGCAGCCGCTCGCACAGGGCGTGCAGCGTCTCGATCTTGAGGCCGCCCGGCGTCTCCACCGCCCGGGCGAAGAGCCGCCGCGCCATCCGCAGGCGCTCCGGATCCGCGTGCTCGCCCGTGAGTTCGGCGAGTTCGGCGGCGAGGCCGGCGTCGTCCAGCGTCACCCAGCGCCCGAGCAGGCGGAAGACCCGGATCGCCATGTTGGCGGCCGCCGCCTTGGTGAACGTCAGGCAGAGGATCCGTCCGGGCGGTGCGCCGTCGAGCAGCAGGCGCACCACGCGGTCGGTGAGCACCTTGGTCTTGCCCGCGCCGGCGTTGGCCGAGACCCAGACCGAGGCCCGGGGATCGGCCGCGCGGCGCTGGTTGGCCCGGGTCAGGTCGTCGACGACGAAGGGGCGGGGAGCTTGGGTGCTGGCGCTGGTCAACGTGCTGTCCGGCTCGGCTGGCCCGTCTCTCTACAACAGAATCCGGCCTGCGGAGCCGGCAAGGCGTCACACCGGGCGTTGCGGGATTGCCCCCGGCGCGGCGTGGCCGCATGGATGCGGACGACATGTCCGCGACGACGAATACGCCCGTGACCCAGCCGACATCCGAGCCGGCGCGCCCGCCGATCCGCTTCCGCGGCCGCTCCTTCATGGCCACCGTCCTGGCGCCGGTCCCGCCCGTGGCTGAGTGGCTCGGCGATCTTGATGCGCTGAACCGGCGCGCGCCCAACTTCTTCGCCGGCCGGCCGGTGATCCTCGACCTCGGGGGCCTGCGCCTGACCCGGGAGGATCTCGACGGGCTGCTCGCGGACCTCGCCGCCCGCAACATCGCGATCCTCGGCATGGAGGGTGCGCCCCCGGCCATCCTGGGAGCCGGTCTGCCGCCGGCCCTGTCGGGGGGGCGCCCGGCCGGCGAGGTCGCCACGCCCGGCGAGGCCGCCGCCGCCGAGCCGCAACCCAAGGATCCGGTGCGGTCGCTGATCCTCGACGCGCCGGTGCGGTCGGGCCAGACGGTGCTCCATCTCGAAGGCGACGTGACGGTGCTGGGCGCCGTGGCGTCGGGCGCCGAGGTGATCGCGGGCGGCTCGATCCACGTCTACGGCGCGCTCCGCGGGCGGGCCATCGCCGGGGCCGCGGGCAATCCGGCGGCGCGGATCTGGTGCCGCAGATTCGAGCCGGAGCTGGTGGCGATCGACGGCCTCTACCGCGCGGCCGACGACCTCGATCCGGCCTTCCGCGGGCAGGCCGTGGAGGTGCGGCTGCTGGAGGACGCGATCAAGCTGGGCCTGTTCGAGCGGGGGTGAACGCCGGCCTCGCCGCGACGGGCGAGCGGCGCCGCCGCTGCGGCCGTCAATCGGGCGTACAGAGCCGCGGCCCTCATCCCGGGTTCGGTCGAATACCGAGGATCTACCTAGCGAATACCGGGACCGGTCGCTCCATGGTCGCGGCGACGGTGTGACTTTCGTGGCCGTGCGGCAGCAGCTGAGGAACGGTTTCCGACGGGGCGCTCATCCTTCGCCGGTCGGGACACGGATCCGGACAAGCGAGCTTTGTCAGGGGCTTGCCGCGAGGCCGGACCGGCCCCACGCGGCGGCGATCGGGCCGGTGATCGACAGTCGCCTTCCGTCCTGGGCCGCCCCGATACCAGGATCCCGGCAGAATTTGCCGACTGGATCAGAAACTTAACCCTTCGGTAACCATACCCGCCGTCAATGGTCCGGTAAGGACTCTTAACGGGCGGACATGAGCGAGACCCTCCCCGAGCCGATCGATCCGGACACCGCCCCCGCGGCGGCTCCGTCCCCGCCCCGGCCGCTCAGCCTGCGCGGGCGGGCCTTCAAGGCCCTGGCCCTCTCCCCCGAGCCGCCGCTCCCGGAGTGGCTCGCGGGGCTCGACGCGGCGCTGAAGCGCTCGCCCGCCCTGCTGAAGGGCCGGGCCGTCATCCTCGACTGCGCCCAGCTCAAGCCCGAGCCGGACGCCCTCGAAACCCTGATGCGCGAGCTCAAGGCCCGCGGCATCGCGGTTCTCGGTATCGAGGGCGCCGATGTGGTCGGGGACGGCCTTCCGCCGCTCCTCGTCAACGGGCACCCGTCCGAGCGGGTCGAGATCCCCAGCGTCCCGGCCGAGCCGGAGCCGCAGGTGGTCACCTCGATCACCGTCGAGGGCTCGGTCCGGTCCGGCCAGAGCATCATCAACCCGACCGGCGACGTGACCGTGATGGGCTCCGTCTCGTCGGGGGCCGAGATCCTGGCGGGCGGCTCGATCCACGTCTACGGCGCCCTGCGCGGTCGCGCGATCGCCGGGGCGGCGCGCAACCCGCGCGCACGAATCTACTGCCGCAAGTTCGAGCCCGAGTTGCTGGGGATCGACCGCCTCGTGCGGACGGCGGAGGACATGGGCACGGCCCTGCGCGGCAAGGCCGCCCAGGTCTGGCTCGATGGCGGCAACATCCGAATGGCAAGCTTGGATTAGCAAGCTCTGGATCAAGGGAGATCGACGCGTGGCAAAGGTTCTCGTCGTCACATCGGGCAAGGGCGGCGTCGGCAAGACGACGACGACCGCGGCCCTCGGAGCGGCCCTGGCCCAGGGCGGCCAGAGCGTGTGCGTCGTCGATTTCGACGTCGGCCTGCGCAACCTCGACCTCATCATGGGTGCCGAGCGCCGGGTCGTCTACGACCTGATCAACGTGGTCAACGGCGACGCCAAGCTGCCGCAGGCGCTGATCAAGGACAAGCGGGTCGACACCCTGCACCTGCTGCCGGCCTCGCAGACCCGCGACAAGGACGCGCTCACCGATGCGGGCGTCGCCCGGGTCATGGAGGAGCTGCGCGAGAAGTTCGACTGGGTCATCTGCGACTCCCCCGCCGGCATCGAGCGCGGCGCCCAGCTCGCCATGCACCACGCCGACGTGGCGGTGGTGGTGACCAACCCCGAGGTCTCCTCGGTGCGCGACTCCGACCGGATCATCGGCCTGCTCGATTCCAAGACCGCCAAGGCGGAGAAGGGCGAGGAGATGGAGAAGCACCTGATCCTCACCCGCTACGACCCGATGCGGGCCGACCGCGGCGACATGCTCAAGACCGAGGACGTGCTCGACATCCTGTCGATCCCGCTGCTGGCGATCATCCCCGAGAGCCAGGAGGTGCTGCGCGCCTCGAACCTCGGCTGCCCGGTCACCCTCAACAACCCGCTCTGCGCCCCGGCGCGGGCCTATGCCGACGCGGCGCGCCGGCTGAAGGGCGAGGCGGTGCCGATGAGCCTGCCGGTCGAGCGCAAGTCCTTCCTCGACAAGCTGTTCATGCGGAGGGCGGCATGAGCATCCTGGGCATCTTCCAGAAGCGCAATTCCGGCACGGTCGCGCGCGATCGTCTGCAGCTGATCCTGGCCCACGAGCGGGCCGAGTCCGGCCGCCCGGACCTCGTGATGCAGCTGCGCGACGAGATCCTGGCGGTGATCGCCAACCACGTCTCGGTGGAAGCCGACAAGGTGAAGGTCACCCTGGAGCGCGGCGAGGGCGTCTCGACGCTCGGCCTCGACATCGAGCTCCCGCTCGGCGCCGCGGGCAAGCTCGACGCCAGGCTGGCGGCGAAGCTCGCCGAGGTCGCCGCCAACAAGGGCGGCGCGAAGGCGGCCTCCAAGAAGGCCGCTTGAGCCGGGCCGGGACCGCGCGACCCTCCTGCACATCGCGAGCCGCGTCCGGGCAGCCGGGCGCGGCTTCGTCGTGTGGCCGGCCCCTCGGCGCAATGCGGCGTTCCGGACCTGCGTGGGACCGATGCCGCGCGACGCCCGGCCCTTCCTTGACGTCGGCACGGGTGAGCCGCACCGCCGCTCCGGCGCGCCGCAGGCGAGCCGGAGCCGCCGACCGGGCCGGTCCGGGGCGCGCGATAAGGTTCCGGATCCCGGGCTCCGCCGAGCGGCCCCGGCGATGCCGGTGGGCTGAGATGGGGCCGATGCCGTCCGGGATCACCGGCAGCATCGGAGAGGTGAAGGGATCGCCATGCCGAGCGCCGTGACGGATGACGGGGTCCGCCTCCATTACGAGGAGAGCGGGCGCGGAACGCCGCTGATCTTCGTGCACGAATTTGCCGGCGACCACCGCAGCTACGAGGCGCAGTTGCGCCACTTCGGGCGCCGCTACCACGCCATCGCGTTCAACGCCCAGGGCTACCCGCCCTCCGACGTTCCGGAGGCGGTGTCGGCCTACACGCAGGCGCGTGCGGCCGACGACATCCTGGCGATCCTCGACCATATCGGGGCGCCGAAGGCCCATGTCGCCGGCATCTCGATGGGTGCGTTCGCGACCCTGCATTTCGGCCTGCGCCATTCCGGCCGCGCCCTGTCGCTGTGCCTCGGCGGCTGCGGCTACGGCGCCGAGCCCGAACGGCAGGCCCTGTTCCGTGCCGAGGCCGACGCCACCGCGGAGATTCTGCGCCGCGACGGCATGGCCGCCTTCGCCGAGCGCTACGCGGTCGGGCCGACCCGGGTCCAGTTCGAGACCAAGGACCCGCGCGGTCATGCCGAGTTCAGGCGGATGCTGGCGGAGCATTCGGCGCTCGGCTCGGCCAACACGCAGGCCGGCGTGCAGAAGGAGCGTCCCTCGCTCTACGATCTGACGGACGCGCTGGGCCGGCTCACCGTGCCGACGCTGATCGTTGCCGGCGACGAGGATTGGCCCTGCCTCGCCCTGAGCCTGATGATGAAGCGGACGATCCCTTCGGCCGCCCTCGCGATCCTGCCCAATACCGGCCACGCCCTCTCGGTCGAGGAGCCGGAGGCCTACAACCGTCTCCTCGACGACTTCCTGGCGCAGGTGGGGAGCGGCCGCTGGCCGATGCGCGACCCGCGGGCGATCTCGGCGACGATCACCGGGATCGGGGGCCGACCGGATCCCGCGGGATCAGCCTGAACCGGGGGTGCCGGTCCGGCTGGGTCGTGACCACCGCCTGCGGCAGGACCGGCTCGCGCCCGTCCAGGACCAGCCGGAACCGCGCCAGCAGCCGGGCCAGCGACAGCACCGCCTCGCTCAGGGCGAACTGCGCGCCGATGCAGACCCGCGGGCCGGCCCCGAAGGGCATGTAGGCGAAGCGGGGCGGAGGCGGCGCGTCCGGCAGGAACCGGCCGGGATCGAAGGCCTCGGGATCCGACCACAGGCGCCGGTGCCGATGGAGCACCCAGGGGCTGACCATCACGATGTCGTTCTTGCGCACCGCGTAGCCGGCGACATTGTCCGGACCGAGGGCCCGGCGGACGACCACGAAGGCCGCGGGGTACAGCCGCAGGGTTTCGTCGATCACCGCGCGGGTGAGGGGGAGGCGCCCGTCGCTCTGGCAGCCGGTCGGATCCGTCAGGTCCGCCCCCCGCGCCTCGGCGGCGACGCGCTCCTGCAGCTCGGGGGCGAGCGCCAGGAGGTAGGCGGCCCAGAACAGGGTGCCGGCCGTGGTCTCGTGGCCGGCGAGGATCAGGGTGGCGACCTGGTCGCGCAGCTCGTCCGGCGTGAATGGGGCGCCCGTGTCGGGATTGCGGGCGGCCTTCAGTAGGTCGAGCAGGTCGCCCGAGCGGGCGATGTCGCGCTCCGCATCCCCGCGGGCCGCGATGATCCGGTCGAGGAACGGGATCCAGCGGCGCCGGAAGCGCGCCCGCGACCAGTCGAGCGGCACCGGCCAGCCCGGCGGCGTCACGATGTCGAGCAGGTGCGGCCGGCCCATCCGCTCGGCATACTCGGCGACGAAGCCGCGCAGCTCCGTCCCGTACACGTCCATGCCCACCGAGAACATCGCGCGCCCGGCGATCTCCAGCGCCAGCCGGTAGAAGGACGTGAACAGGTCGACCGGCCCGTCCGCGGCCTCGGCGGCGATCTGGTCCAAGCCCTCCGCCACGGCGGCGGCGATGTGCGGCACCAGCCCGTCGATCGCCCGCGGGGTGAAGGCCGGCGCCAGGGTCCGGCGCTGGTGACGCCACGCGGAACCCTCGCTGATCAGCAGCCCGTCGCCGAGGATCGGGCGCAGGATGCGCGTGGTCCCGGTGGTGCGGGCATAGTTCGCCTGGTTCTCCACCAGAACCCGCCGGATCGCCTCCGGGTCGTTCAGGACGAAGCTCGACCGTCCGAGCAGGCCCCGGCGGGTCACCGGCTCCTCGAAGGCGCGGCGGGAGAAGCCCTCCAGGCTGTTGTCCCGGATCGAGCGCAGATAGGCCGGGATCGGCAGCTCGCGCTCCGGCGCCGCCCGGTGCGGCGGCACCACGCGGGGCAGGCCGGCGAGGCTCCCGGTCGTCCGGGCCGGGATCTCGATCGCGTCCGATAGGGTGGGCATGGGACCATCCTGGGCCGGAGACGGATGCCTGTAAACCGCCGGCCGGTGTCCCCCCGATGTCACTCCGCCGCGGTGCGCAGGCGTGCGTTGGTGCTCTGGACCGGAAGGCGCACGGGGAAGCGCATCGGGTCGGCCTCGGCCGACAGGCTCGCTACCAGGCTGGCCCGGGGCAGGGTGGCGTCCGCGACGTCGAGCAGCGTGTCGACCCCGCGGTCCAGGTGTTCGTCCACCCGGTCGATGATCAGGATCTCGGGATCCCGCATGATGGCGCGGGCGAGGCCGATCCGCACGCGGACGCGCTCGGCCAGCAGCTGCCCGCGGTTGCCGACCTCCTTCTCCAGGCCGCGCCGCTGGATCGGCCGTTCCAGGTCGAACTGGCGGAACACCGCGCGCGCCTCGCGCTGGATCAACGCCTCGCCGTGCATCCGCGCGGTGTCGATGCGCCCGAACAGCAGGTTGTCGAGCACTGTGCTGCGCGGGTTGATCCGGTTGGGATCGTAGGGCTCGACGTCGCATCCATCCTTGCCGTGCATGAACCCCTGCACGACGGCCCGCGCGCCGACGATGCGCGCGGCGAGACCCGGGTTGAGCAGGCCGAAGCGCATCCGCGGCTCGACGTAGGCCAGCGCGAGGGCGAGGAAGGCCACGCTGTCCGCCTCGCTCAGGCGCCCCTCGGCGGGCAGGCGGGCGAGCCGTTGCAGGTAGTCCGGCAGCGCGTCCGGGGTGATCAGGGAGAAACGCCGGAACAGCGGGTGGCCGGGCGGCACGTCGGCGAAGATGTCCTTGAGATTGCTGGCGATGGCCACGCCCATGCGGTCGAGCTCTTCCAGGAGCTGCACCTTCTCGAGCGCCTCGCGGAACAGGGCCGTGCCGGCCAGACGCTGCGGATCGGTCAGAGAGGGGTCGCGCGGCACCCCGAACAGCAGATTCTCCGCCACGGTCGCCTGCTCGTTGTAGCGGCCGCGGGAGAACGGGATGACCAGGTCGGCGAGACCCTTCTCGGCGAAATGCGCGCGCAGGTACTCCCGGGCGGCGATCATGCGCTGGCCCACCGGCGTGTCGTGACCCACCGAGCTGAGCGCGCTGAGGCCGAACCGATACAGGTCGTCGCCGAGACCGAGCTGGATCAACAGGTCCAGGAGCCGCTCGTCGAGTTCCTCCGCATCCCGGACGCCGAGCCGCTGATAGTCGATCCAGGGATCGTCGATGCTGTCGCACGGGTTGCCGGTCTTCACCGCCTCGTTGATCTGCATCTTGCTCAGGTCGAGGCAGCCCTGTCGCAACGGGCGCACCTTCAGCCCGTAGAGGATGTTGTCGCGCACCGTCCCGGGGAACAGGACCGGCTCCACGCCCGCGTAGGCGATCCGGCGCGCATGGACCGGGCGCGGCAGCGTGGAGAGGTCGTGGTCTCCGATCCGGATCACGCCACTCAATGCCGTCTGCAGCCCCGCGAGGACGCGGGCGAATTCCTGCGCCACCGTGCCGGACGGCACCAGGGCGATCCGGTTCGGTAGAGGCACCTCGGCATCGCCGATCTCCACCGGCGGGCCGCCCTGCGGATCGCGGAGTGTCAAGCCTTCGATCCGGAGCGGCGAGCCGAGGAGCGGCGGCGGTGCGTCCGTCTCGGGCTCCGCCGGCCGCAGGCGCTGCGGGCCGAAATGCGCCGCCACGGTCTCGTACTTCACCTCGACGTCGAGGCGCTGCTGATCCCAGTCGATCAGCTCCTTCAGCGGCGGGGGCAGGTCCCGGTAGGCCGCGAGCACGGCCACGAGCTGGCCGATATCGAGCTCGCCCTTGAGGGCGAAGTAGCCGCCGATCGCGTAGAACAGGAACGGCGTGACCTGGGCGAGCAGGTTGTTGAGGTATTTGACCGCGAACTTGCGCCGGTAGATGCGCAGGCGCAGGTCGTAGAGGCTGTAGAGCCGGTCGCCGATCTCGGCCCGCTCCCAGCGGCCCGTGTCGTTGAGCAGGACCGCCGGCAACCCGTCGAGCACCTCGGCGACGCGGCCGGCGAGGTTGCGCGAGGCGATCTGGCGGCGCCGGCTGAGGCGGATGATCTCGCGCCGAAGCCGGGGGATCACGGTCATCTGGACGCCCACCATGCCGCCGGCGGCCAGGCCGAGCCACAGGTTCTGCATCATGATGAACGCCAGGGCGGTGGCGGCCTGGGTGCCCAGGAACACCGGCACCACGATCGCGTCGCCGATGAAGGAGCCGATCGGCTCCACTTCGTCGCGGATGATCGTCGCCGTCTCGGACGACTTCACCTCCCGCTGCGCCTCCGGCGTGAAGCGCAGCATGAGGGAGAACAGCTGGAAGCGCAGCCGGCGCAGCATGCGCTCGCCGAGGATGCCCTTCTGCAGGTTGATCCAGAACTTGAAGGCGCCGTTGATCAGGACGAGCGACAGGAACAGCGTCGAGAGGCCGAACAGCAGCTCGAGCCGGTCCAGCTGGAAGCCCTCGAACAGGCGGCTGGTCCCGCCGCCGAGGATTGTCGGCCATTGCACGGTGAGTTCGAGGAACGGCGTCGTCGCCTCGCCGTGGGTGAAGGCCTTGCCGGTGATCGCGTCGTTGACGATGCGCTTGGGCAGGTCGAGCGAGGCGAAGTAGAAGGGCAGCGACGCCAGGACGACGGCGCAGATCTTGAGCTGCTCGCCCTTCGAGTAGCGCCAGATATACGGGAAGAGCCGCGGCTCAAGCGCGCGCATCATGTCCTCCCGGTGAAAGCGCGCCCTGGCGGGAATGATGCCGAATCGGTGCGTACGCGCGCGAACATACGATCAAGACCGGATCCGGGCACAGGTCCGTTGCATCCGTCGCCGCGAGAACCTCCCGAAGGCGGCCGCGGTTTCATCACACCATCATATAGCGTGCGCTTTGCCGCTAGGGTGCGCTTTGCCACTCGGCGGGCGCACGACGCCGATCCGTATAGTACCGTCCGAAGGGTCTCGCGGTGAGACTTCAATCCGGACGCGAGGCATCCGTCATGCGTGCAGTGGCCTTGCGGGCGGACGCGCGTCCTTATATTGCGACGCAACCACCACGACTCCGTACCTGAACCGGCGCGGACGGCCGCGCCGCGCGGCCGCCAGGGAGCCGGCACAACCCGTTTCGGGCCGCCATGAATCTGCGCAACATCGCCATCATCGCCCACGTCGACCACGGCAAGACGACGCTCGTCGACAAGCTGCTGGCGCAATCCGGCACCTTCCGTGAGAACCAGCGGGTCGAGGAGCGGGCGATGGATTCGAACGACCTCGAGAAGGAGCGTGGCATCACGATCCTGGCCAAGGCCACTTCGGTGGTCTGGAAGGACACGCGCATCAACATCGTCGACACCCCCGGCCACGCCGATTTCGGCGGCGAGGTCGAGCGCATCCTGTCGATGGTCGACGGCGTGATCGTGCTGGTCGATGCCGCCGAGGGGCCGATGCCGCAAACCAAGTTCGTGGTCGGCAAGGCGCTCAAGATCGGCCTGCGTCCGATCGTAGCGATCAACAAGGTCGACCGGCCGGATGCCCGCATCACCGAGGTCGTGAACGAGGTGTTCGACCTGTTCGCCGCGCTCGATGCCACCGACGACCAGCTCGACTTCCCGATCCTGTACGGGTCGGGCCGCAACGGCTGGATGGCCGACAGCCCGGACGCCGACCCGTCCGTGGGGCTGGAGCCGCTGTTCGAACTCGTGCTCAAGCACGTGCCCCCGGCCCGGGTGGAGGAGGGTCCGTTTCGGATGCTCGGCACCCTGCTGGAGGCCAACCCGTTCCTGGGCCGGATCATCACCGGGCGCATCGCCTCCGGCACCGTGAAGCCGAACCAGCAGATCAAGGTCCTGTCGCGCGACGGCAAGGTCGTGGAGACCGGGCGCGTCTCGAAGATCCTCGCCTTCCGCGGCCTGGAGCGGGCGCCGATCGACATCGGCGAGGCGGGCGACATCGTCTCGATCGCCGGCCTGATGAAGGGCACGGTGGCCGACACGTTCTGCGACCCGCAGGTGGACACCCCGATCCAGGCCCAGCCGATCGATCCGCCCACCGTGACCATGTCGTTCATCGTCAACGATTCGCCGCTCGCCGGCACCGAGGGCGACAAGGTCACGAGCCGGATGATCCGCGACCGCCTGTTCAAGGAGGGCGAGGGTAACGTCACGCTCAAGATCGAGGAGGCGGCCGACAAGGACTCGTTCTACGTGTCCGGCCGGGGCGAGCTGCAGCTCGCGATCCTGATCGAGACCATGCGCCGCGAGGGCTTCGAGATCGCGGTCTCCCGGCCGCGCGTCGTCTTCGAGAAGGACGAGGAGGGGAACCTGCTCGAGCCGATCGAGGAGGTGGTGATCGACGTCGACGAGGAGCACTCGGGCGTCGTCGTCCAGAAGATGTCCGAGCGCAAGGCCGAGATGCTGGAGATGCGGCCCTCGGGCGGCGACCGCCTGCGCCTCGTGTTCCACGCCCCGACCCGCGGCCTGATCGGCTACCAGGGCGAGCTGCTCACCGACACCCGCGGCACCGCGATCATGAACCGCCTGTTCAAGGCCTACGAGCCCTTCAAGGGCGAGATCGCCGGCCGCCGCAACGGCGTGCTGATCTCGAACGACAAGGGCGAGGCGGTGGCCTACGCCATGTGGAACCTCGAGGATCGCGGCCCGATGATGATCGAGCCCGGC